>CANSEY010000001.1 GCA_947646015.1 uncultured Bacteroides sp.
CAAATTTGGTGGTAAGTTTTCTTTTACTCATGGAATCTAATTCAGTTTTCGGAAGGGTAAGCCCTCGTTTATAGTTGACAAAAAAGCAGGTATCCCGGTTTTCACCCGAAGAGTCCATCCGTGAGGTGAAGAAGCTAATCTTAGGCTAAAACTTCTGAAAATCAACGTCTTAAAAAAGTAAGATTTCTATCCTCAAAAGCTTTGTTTTAACACAGAGTTAAAGCTTGTTCTTTGGATGTGAATAAGAAGTTCTTTAAATGCAAAAGACTTGTTATTTGCGCACAAGAACCTGACAACCTGCAAAAGACGTTAACAATGTTAATTGAAGAAAGGTATAAGGAGGAAGATACCGGTTCAGACGGCGTAAACTCACTTCCGAAACTTAAGTTATCTTATTCAGCCGGTGTCTGTTTTTTCTTATTAAAGCAAGCAAAAAGGACAATTATCAACTTGGAAATAAAGAAATAAAGAATTTACCACCAAATTTGAAGAAGAACCATCTTTTGCAGGAGATGGTATTTCAAATCAGGAGCGTGAATGCGTAGGGTTACGCAAGAGGGCAAGCGTTTCAGGTATCCGCAACAACGATACGGCATATTTTCAGCTGCTTGCATACGTTTCCCGAAATTATCATGTACCTTTGTACTCCCGTTTATAGAATTACTTGATTATGAACCTGAATACTCCGGTAGAGATTCCATCTGGATTCACCCCCATCAGCCATGCCCAGCAACTGCTGATTATGGGTTCCTGCTTTGCAGAGAACATCGGTACCCTGCTTGCTGAAAATAAATTCCGGATCGATATCAATCCATTCGGTATCTTATATAATCCACGATCCATCTCAATGGCTTTGCGCGAAATCATCAGCCAAAAGCAATACAAAGCATCCGATCTGTTTCTGCATCGTGAATGTTGGCACAGCCCGATGCATCACGGCTCTTTCTCCGCCGCCACCCTTGCAGACACCTTACGGAATATCCAATCCCGTCTGGAACAGGCACATAAAGAGCTGAAACAACTTGACCGGCTTATGCTGACCTTCGGCACCGCATACGTATACGAACAAAAAGAGACAGGAAAGGTAGTGGCCAACTGTCACAAATTGCCTGAAAAGAATTTTATACGCCGCCGCCTTGAGATAGACGAGATAGTAGAAGACTATACCCTGCTATTGGACGAATTGATCTCTTTGAATCCTCAACTAAAGATCTTGTTCACAGTCAGCCCCATTCGCCACATACGAGACGGAATGCATGCCAACCAACTCAGTAAAAGCGTGCTGCTGCTTGCCATCGACCGACTGATGCAACGTTATCCACAGGTCACTTGCTACTTTCCTTCTTATGAAATAGTATTGGATGAACTTCGGGACTATCGCTTCTATGCAGATGACATGGTACACCCATCCACGTTGACCGTCAATTATCTATGGGAGCGTTTTTCGGAGACTTTCTTCACCCCCGAAACCCAAAGCCTAATCAAAGAGTGTGAAACGATACGAAAAGCGATTGCGCACAAACCTTTCCATCCCGAGTCGGAAGAGCATAAAAGATTTTTAGGACAAATTGTGTTAAAAATAGAACGACTTAACGGAAAATACCCGTACTTAGATTTCGAAAAAGAAACAAACATGTGCCGATTGGCGCTTCAATAAATGTGCAAATATGCCAATGCTTTAATATTATGTCATATACAATTGAATCAATCGTTGAAAAAATAGGTGCACGGCGTCTGGGAAACAAGCCTGCTGCCATCGACTGGCTACTGACTGACAGCCGTTCGTTATGCTTTCCGGAAGAGACCCTCTTTTTTGCCATTCCCACCAAAAGGAACAACGGCGCACGCTACATCCCTGACCTTTATGAACGGGGAGTGCGCAATTTTGTAGTCACAAGCGAAGATTTCAAAGGGCTCACCATGGACAGTGAGCAACTAAAAGTGACAATGGCTCAGGAATGCAATTTCCTTATTGTCCCCAATACTTTAAAAGCACTTCAGAAATTGGCCGAACAACACCGTGGTTCCTTCCAGATTCCGGTAGTCGGCATTACGGGCAGCAATGGAAAGACCATTGTAAAAGAATGGCTTCACCAATTGCTCAGCCCCGACCGGGTTATCGTGCGTTCACCGCGCAGCTACAATTCGCAAATCGGTGTCCCGCTGTCAGTCTGGCAAATGAACGAGGAATCCGAACTGGGCATTTTCGAAGCCGGCATTTCGGAAATGGGCGAAATGCGTCCGTTACAGAATATGATTAAGCCGACAATAGGCATCCTGACCAACATTGGCGGAGCACATCAGGAAAACTTCTTTTCACTGCAAGAGAAGTGCATGGAAAAACTAAGCCTGTTTAAAGATTGCGACGTAGTCATTTACAATGGCGACAACGAAATGATAAGCAACTGCGTAGGAAAGTCAATGCTGACTGCCCGTGAAATCGCATGGAGCATGAGGGATATCGAACGTCCGCTCTATATCAGCAGGGTTGAGAAGAAAGAAGATCATACCGTCATCTCCTACCGCTATCTGGAGATGGACAATACATTCTGTATTCCCTTTATCGATGATGCTTCCATAGAGAACTCACTGAACTGCCTCGCTGCCTGCCTGTACCTGATGGTACCGGCCGACCAGATCACCGAACGAATGGCCCGGCTCGAACCTGTAGCGATGCGCCTTGAAGTAAAAGACGGAAAGAACAACTGTATCTTGATCAATGACAGTTATAATTCGGACCTTGCTTCGCTGGATATCGCTCTCGACTTTCTTTACCGGCGTTCGCAGTCAAAAGGCCTAAAGCGCACTTTGATCCTTTCGGATATCCTGGAAACCGGACAAAGCACGACAACACTCTACCGCAAAGTGGCACAACTGGTTCACAGCCGCGGCATTGAAAAGATTATCGGTGTAGGTGCCGAAATATCCTCATGCGCATCAAAGTTTGATATAGAAAAATATTTCTTCCCCGATACCAAGGCACTTCTGGCATCAGATGTAATTAAGAAACTCAGAAATGAAATCATCCTGATAAAAGGCTCCCGCAACTTCGGTTTCGACCTCGTTTCGGAAGAACTGGAACTGAAAGTACACGAAACCATCCTGGAAGTAAACCTGGGAGCTATGGTAACCAACCTGAATCACTACCGCTCGATGCTCAAACCGGAAACTAAAATGGTGTGCATGGTGAAAGCGTCTGCTTATGGAGCAGGTTCGTACGAAATAGCCAAAACCCTTCAGGAGCATCACGCTGACTATCTGGCAGTGGCCGTAGCCGATGAAGGTTCCGACCTTCGCAAAGCAGGGATCACAGCCTCCATTATCATCATGGATCCCGAACTGACCGCTTTCAAAACCATGTTCGACTATAAACTGGAACCGGAAGTATACAATTTCCATTTGCTCGACGCATTGATAAAAGCCGCCGAAAAAGAAGGTATCACCAACTTCCCCATTCACGTAAAACTGGATACGGGTATGCACCGATTGGGATTCGAAGAGAAAGACATCCCGCAACTGATTCGCCGGTTAAAGAACCAGAATGCACTGATTCCCCGCTCTGTCTTTTCCCATTTCGTAGGCAGTGATTCTGCCCAGTTCGACGCTTTTACCCGGCAGCAAATAGAACGATATGAAAAGATGTCAAAGGAACTGCAAGATGCATTCCCGCACAAAATACTGCGCCATATCTGCAACACAGCCGGTATCGAACGCTTCCCCGGTGCACAGTTCGACATGGTTCGTCTTGGCATCGGATTGTATGGAATCAGTCCGATCGATAACTCAATCATCAACAACGTGAGTACCTTGAAAACAACGATTCTCCAAATACGGGACGTGGCGGAAGAAGATACTGTAGGTTATAGCCGCAAAGGGCATCTGATACGTCCCTCACGTATCGCTGCTATACCCATCGGATATGCCGACGGCCTGAACCGCCATTTGGGATGCGGACATGGCTATTGCCTTGTCAATGGCAAAAAAGCCCCATACGTAGGAAATATCTGCATGGATGTGTGCATGATCGACGTAACGGATATTGATTGTAGAGAAGGTGATCAAGCTATCATCTTCGGTGACGAATTACCGATTACCGTCTTATCGGATGCGCTCGAAACCATCCCTTATGAAGTATTGACAGGTATTTCAACCCGGGTCAAGAGAGTATATTATCAAGATTAACTCCAAAAGATTCAGTCGGAAAAGTGAAAAGTAACGGACATTAACCTCCTGCAGCTTTTCACTTTTCGTTTTTATGAGCCCGGTTTTCGCTTTTATGATTCTGCCTTTCTTTTTTCATTCAAAATAGTCTATCTTTGCACACAAACTAATACAATACCGTTATGACAAACCTTTTTTTATTAGGATTCATGCCCAGTGGTTCCGAATGGATTATCATCCTGTTGGTTATACTCTTGCTTTTTGGTGGTAAAAAGATTCCCGAACTGATGCGCGGGCTCGGCAAAGGAGTGAAAAGTTTTAAAGAAGGGGTGAATGAAGCCAAAGAGGAAATAAACAAAGCAAAAGAAGAAATCGACGAACCGGAAAACAAAGAAAAGAAAGATAACTGATATCCTGTTTTGTTTCCGTCTCTTACATGAGATGAAAATAGAACGAAAGTAAATTTCAACCGCCTTTCTCTTAATAATGGCAGAAATTAAAGAACTGACTTTTTGGGATCACCTGGATGAACTGCGCCGGGTGCTGTTTCGAATTATAGGTGTATGGTTTGTTTTGGCTGTAGGCTATTTCATTGCTATGCCCTATCTGTTCGACCATGTCATTCTGGCTCCCTGCCACAACGATTTCATCTTTTACCATCTTCTGCGGGACATCGGACAGGCATTCGACCTTACCGATGACTTCTTTACCCGTGAGTTTAAAGTCAAGCTGGTAAATATCAATCTGGCAGCACCTTTTTTTATCCACATGTCCACCGCTTTCTGGATGTCTGTAGTCACTGCCACACCTTATTTGTTTTTCGAGATATGGCGTTTCATCCGTCCTGCCCTTTACCCTAATGAACGGAAAGGAGTCCGCAAAGCCCTGACCATCGGCACGGTCATGTTTTTTATCGGAGTCCTTTTAGGTTATTTCATGGTCTATCCGCTCACCCTTCGTTTTCTCTCTACCTATCAACTCAGCGTAGAAATAGAGAATCAGATCTCCCTGAACTCTTACATCGACAATTTTATGATGCTGGTGCTCTGCATGGGGCTGGCTTTCGAACTACCTTTGGTAACCTGGTTGCTTTCCTTGCTTGGATTGGTAAACAAATCATTCTTACGAAAATACCGGAGACATGCCATTGTCCTGATTGTCATCGCTGCTGCTGTCATTACTCCAACAGGAGACCCTTTCACACTCAGCATCGTAGCTATTCCCCTCTATCTGCTTTATGAAATGAGCATATTGATGATTAAAGACAAAAACCGCTCGTAGATCCTGATTACCTACTCTTCTTTGCATATATCAGTTTCTCTCGATACGGCTTGAATATCAAGCCACAATTCATTTATTCCAGTATCATACAAGAAAAAAGCATACTTCTTGATTCATACTAACTATACTTTCCATATATTTGCAGTATTCAACACACATCACATCTTTAATGATGAAAATAAAAAAACGATAAGACAATACGAAATTATGATTAATACTTTAACATCGTTGAGATTCATATTTGCAATAATGGTTTTTGGAGCACATTGCTATGTTATAGACAATGTTTTCAATACCCATTTTTTCAAAGAGGGATTTGTAGGCGTCAGCTTCTTTTTTGTGCTAAGCGGCTTTATTATAGCATATAATTATCAAGAGAAACTGAAAGACAACAAAATAGACAAACGCACTTTCTGGGTAGCACGCATTGCGCGTATTTATCCTTTACATTGGCTGACATTGTTTATTGCTGCTATTTTAGGGAGTTACGTTATAGCCTCGGGAACTTTAGATTGGCTTAAGCATTTCTTAGCTTCGCTCACTTTGACAAATGCTTATATTCCCAGAGCCGACTACTTTTTCTCTTTCAACAGCCCTTCATGGAGTTTATGCTGTGAACAGCTTTTTTACATCTGCTTCCCATTCCTTATACCTTTAGCAAAAAATTACAAGTATTTGCTTTCTGTTTTTGGAATTGTAGCGATACTAATGGTCGTCGGCATGTACTTTACTCCGGAAGATGAAATAAAAGGCTTCTGGTATGTCAATCCAATTACCCGATTTCCGGATTTCATTGTCGGCATGTTACTGTTCCAATTGTATGAACGCTTGAAAAACAAGAATATCACTGTCTTGCAAGGAAGTATCATTGAAATCTCATCTATTATCTTATTTTTAATTTTCTACCTCTATGCCACCGATATACCTAAAGTATACCGATATTCATGTTATTATTGGCTCCCTGTTGCGGTGATTCTGATTAGTTTTTCACTTCAGAAAGGTATCTTTTCCCGCATTTTATCCAACCGTTTTCTAGTGATAGGGGGAGAAATCAGTTACAGTTTTTATTTGATCCATCTATTTGTCTTATTGACATATTCAGAATGGCAAAAAGAAAATAATCTCCATACGGAATGGTACATTTCCGTCCCGATTCTATTCAGTATCATCATTCTATTAAGCCTGCTTTCTTACTACTATTTTGAGAAGCCTATGAATAAACGAGTAAAAACATTACTAAACAGATAGTTCACAAAACAAATTGCCTACAGAAACTCCGATATCGAAGTAATGATACTTTCGTACACATTTTCATCCGTCCGCATGAAAATCCGGGAATTATCATGTATTTTTGCTGTATGGAAAATGAGGTAAACGAATCTTTTGAAATCCTGCTTGCAGCCTGTCAGACAGCAGACAGCAATCTGGCGGTGGCTTACAAACAGTTGCGTGATTTGCTCGAACGATTGTGCCGGGCACAAATGCAGGATGAAAGTCTTCAGATGACTGACCTTTCAGCACGGATCAGTTTTGTATCGGCACGGGCAGGGCTGACAATTGTTGAACAAAACCGATTACACACTTTTCGCCTGACCTCAAACGCTATTCTCAATCGAAAAGAGGAACCTGTACGCGAAAAGTTACTGCGGGATGCCAAGACACTTGCCTTTTTTATACGTAAACTTTACGAAGTCGAGATTCCCGGCGAACTCTACCACTTACTGCCGCGTGCCGACGCAACTTACCTCGTAGCACCTCCGGCTAAAAAGCGAATAGAGCGAATGCGTGTATGCTATCAATATGCCGACGAGCAGTATCTATATGTAACTCCGGTCGATACCATTGCTGACGAATATCTGAAGATACGTTATAATGTGCCGCAGATTAACGAGGAGTTTGCTCAAACCTGCGAAATTTTATGGTGTCATGCACAACTCAACCTACTTGATGTGGCCATTGACGAAACCGGTGTCCTGACTCCTTCGTTCATCGTACTCGAACCGGATTACTTAATCGACATCAGTTCGTTGGCAGAATGTTTTCGTGATTACGGACATCATCCCGCCAACTATGTACTGGCCCGCCTCCAACCCATCGACAATGCCCGGCCATTATTACTGGGAAACATTGCCAACCTTTTCCTGGACGAATGGATTCATGCAGAAAACGAACCGGACTACAGAGAGTGTATGCAAAAAGCCTTTCGCCGTTACCCGATTGAACTGGCTGCCTGCACCGACCTACGTGACAGAGAGAAGGAACGACAGTTCTTTGACGATTGCAAACTACACTTCGAACATATCCGCGAAGTGGTGACAGACACCTTCCGTGCACCGGGCTATGAATTGGATAAGACTGATGCAGTGCTCGAGCCCTCGTACATTTGCGAAGCATTGGGACTGCAAGGACGATTGGACTACATGCAGCGTGACATGTCATCGTTTATTGAGATGAAATCGGGGAAAGCAGACGAATTCTCCATCCGCAACAAAGTAGAGCCCAAAGAAAACAATAAAGTACAAATGCTGCTCTACCAGGCAGTGCTGCAATACTCGATGGGAATGGACCATCACCGGGTAAAAGCCTATCTGCTCTACACACGCTACCCTTTACTTTATCCGGCACGTCCGTCGTGGGCCATGGTGCGCCGGATCATCAATCTGCGCAACCGGATCGTATCTGATGAATATGGAATCCAGTTACGAAACAGTGTGGAGTATACCGCCTCCAAACTCCAAGCCATACGTTCCGACATACTCAACGAACGAGGATTATCCGGCCGGTTCTGGGAACAATATCTCCGCCCGTCCATTGATAATCTATCGCAGAAACTGGCTTCACTTACCCCGCTGGAACAGTCGTACTTCTACGCACTCTATAATTTCATAACCAAAGAGTTGTATACTTCCAAGTCCGGAGACGTCGATTACGAAGGACGTACCGGCGCAGCCGCCCTGTGGCTATCTACCCTGACAGAGAAATGCGAAGCCGGTGAGATTCTTTACGATCTGCGCATCAAAGAGAATCATGCTGCCGATGAACATAAAGCATATATCCTCCTTGAGCAAAGAAAAGAGGGATACGGAGAAAATAAACTATCCCCGGAACCTAACGAAATATCCTCTGAGGTAGAAAAAGGAGCACAGGCCTTGCCTAATTTCCGTCAGGGGGATGCCATTGTACTTTATGAACGCAACCGGAACGAAGATAACGTCACCAATAAGATGGTATTCAAAGGCAATATCGAGTTCATCACAGAAGAAGAGATAGGTATACGCCTGCGTGCCACTCAGCAGAATAGTTCCGTGCTTCCGCCGGACAGCCTCTATGCAATAGAGCACGACACAATGGATACTACCTTCCGGAGCATGTACCAGGCATTATCGGCTTTCGCTTCGGCAACCAAAGAACGGCGTGATCTTTTATTGGCACAACGAATGCCCGAATTCGAGTACGGACTTGACAAACAGATTCTAACCGCCCCGGACGATTTTACACGGGTCACACTAAAAGCACTGGCTGCCAAAGACTTTTTCCTATTGGTAGGACCGCCGGGAACGGGCAAGACCTCATGCGCCTTGAAAAAAATGGTGGAAACTTTCCATTGCGAAGCGCAGACCCAAATCCTCCTGCTCTCGTATACAAACCGGGCTGTGGACGAAATCTGCAAAGCCATCTCATCCATTCGGCCGGAGGTCGACTTTATTCGTGTCGGCAGTGAGTTGTCTTGTGACGAAGCTTACCGGCATCATCTGATTGAAAACGAACTTTCTCTTTGTACCCGCCGCTCGGAAGTAGCAGAACGCATCGCCCGTTGCCGTATCTTTGTAGGCACAGTTGCTTCCATCTCCGGAAAACCCGAACTGTTCCGCCTGAAGAGATTCGATGTAGCCATTATCGATGAAGCGACCCAAATCCTGGAACCTCAACTATTAGGTATCCTATGTGCCCGGAGCGAAAATGGAGAGAATGCCGTCGGCAAGTTCATACTGATCGGTGATCATAAACAATTGCCTGCCGTCGTATTGCAAAATACCGAACAATCGGAAATCTACGATGAAGGCTTACGTAGCGCCGGACTGAAAAATCTCAAGGATTCTCTTTTCGAACGCCTCTACCGCACCCTGCAAACCTCTTCCGAGGATCTCTTTCCCGACTCAGCATCGGTATCGGCTCCGAACCATCGCTCCTTCGACATGCTTTGCAAACAAGGACGTATGCATCCGGAAGTAGCTCTTTTTGCCAATCAGGCATTTTATGAAGGACGCCTGTTACCGGTGGGATTGCCTCATCAAATGGAAGACAACCAAGATGTGCAACGAATGGTTTTTCTACCTTCCGAACCCGAACCTCAAGGTACATCGGCCAAAGTCAACCATTCCGAAGCACGGATCGTCGCCCGAATCGCAGCCGACGTTTACCAGCAATATGGTGGAACATTCGACGGAATGCGTACTCTGGGTATCATTACTCCCTATCGGAGTCAGATCGCATTAATAAGAAAAGAGATTGTCAAAATGGGTATTCCGGAACTAAACTCCATTTTAGTCGATACGGTAGAAAGGTTTCAAGGCAGCGAACGGGATGTGATAATCTATTCTTTCTGTGTGAACTATCCTTATCAACTCCGTTTCCTTTCCAACCTGACAGAGGAAAACGGAGTATTCATAGATCGAAAACTAAATGTCGCATTGACAAGAGCACGCAAGCAAATGTTCATCACCGGGGTTCCCCGATTATTGGAACAAAACCCGATTTATGACAGTTTGATAAAATTAATAAAACAACAGGAACCGTTATCTTAATTTTGCAGTCCTTAGCTTTTATTCTTTCTTTCTGAACTTCGTTAACACCTCAGTATATTGCAAACCGCTATATTTGCACTACGTTTTTTTCATAGAGATTTAGATTTAAGGTTAGAAGAATTGTGGAAGTCGTGAGACTTCCCTTTTTTTCATCTTAAAGTTTGCTTTCTTTTTGAGCAAAAGCATAAAAAGAAAGTAAACCTAAAAAGCCCCTTCGTGAGAAGAGGCTTTTTTTTATGCTTCCATTCGGCAGATACAGGGTTCGATCATCTCCTTATGGCTTTGAACGGGTCACCGCAGTGAATCTTAATTCACTATAATTATTCCTCCCACACCAGATAGGCCGAAACCAACCAGTGGTTCAATTTATTGCCATCCACAGCCTGAGCTTCGGGAATACTGACTGTAAAAGTATGCTTGCCGGGAGCAAGTGTACCGATAACAGCCTCTTCGGGTACAACATCCGAACCGGGACACCAGTTGGAACGGGATAGGTCTGAAGAAGCCAGAGGTTCTTCCACTTCTTTCTCCGTATATCCTTTCTCACCAATATAAGAAGCCAAGCGCTTAATCAACCAAACACCGGTAGCCGGATTGAAACGACGGAAAGAAGCACAATCATCACGCCAAGGGATGAAGTTGAGCACCTCTTTTCCATCTACAGAAATGATATTGCGTTTTTGCACGAATTCATCCCCGCCGCTATGTCCGCCATGTCCGGTCACTATATATTTTAACCGGATATTTTTGGCACCTTTCGGAACTGTAAAATCAGTAGATACATCTCTCCGGGCAAAGATATCGGGATAACTTTGTCCCATGTAGTAAACCGTATTCATCAACGGCTCCACATGACGTTTTGGAAGTACGTCACAAGCCAGACGACTCTCTTTTACGTCGATATCCGCATTGACCAAATATCCTTCAGAAGTCCATGTATCGATATAAATACCGACATAGGCTTCGCCTTCAAGCAACGGATAAAGATCGGTTATATCTTGTTGCCAGGTGACATTACTTTCCCATTTGGGGATATAGACCGGACGACGTTTACTACTCAGCGAATCATTATTATTGCTATAGTGTCCTACACCGAACGGAGTCATGAAACGCATCAGCTCCACTGTGGGTAAATAATCCTTTCCGGGAACAATACCTACCATTTTCTCCAGCTTCAAACTATCTACCGAAGGAAACTTCATGCCGTCACGGGCAATAGTCAGTAGGTTAATAGCCGATGATTTAGGCAATACAAAGCAAGAACCCGATTTGTCCCAACGATCCCCATTGGAGGCAAGGGTTACTTTCAGGCTTACCGACACATTTCGTTTGTATTCGGGAAGAGTAATCTTTTTCAGAATGATACGTCCGTTGACCAAATGGTATACGCCCGTACCATCTGCTTCATTATAATTATCAGGATACGTATCGGGAGAGAAACGCACATTCACATTTTCAAAAACCGGAATATGAAGATCGCCTTTAGCGGGCAGATTTTTATGCCCGCCCGCCCATACCGGAACAGAAAGGAATAAAGAAACGAATAAAGAAGTTAATCTGATATTCATAAGAATTTATTTTTTTATTTAGTTACTTTCAATCACTTGTCCCACTCCGCGATAAAGCTTGATAGGGCCGTCCAGCAATACGGCAATCACAGTGATCTGCTCATCCTGTACACGTTCGGGTATATCAATATAGAGGTTTCCGGGCACCTCGCTCCAGTAGTTCTTATTATAAACCTTATATGGCAGCATAGCTCCATTCCCCACTACCCATACACGATTTACCTTATTGACAAGACCTTTCACTTCGATCGGGCCATTAGGCTTATAGGGTAAATAGAGGTAAAGGATGTCACCCGCTTTATTCAGTGTGGTATATCCCTGAAAATGTTCGCACGGGATGCCGGCACGTGTTTCGTAGATAGCTTCTTTATGCTTCTTAGTCCAACGGCCGAATTCTTTCAGAACAGCAATCTGTTCGGCAGGAATAGTTCCATCTTCCTTCGGACCAATATCCAATAGCAGATTCCCTCCCATACTGAGACAATCGACAAAAGTACGCAACAGCATAAACGGAGTCTTATAATTAGTGTCGGCATGCTGATACCCCCATGAATCGTTCATGGTCATACAAAGCTCCCAATACTTGTCGGCAGGACGTACTACAGGAACTCCCTGCTCGGGTGTAGCATAATCGCCATACCCCTGAATACGGGAGTTTACTATAACATTCGGGTTAGTAGAACGCAACAGGTTGATGATGCCCTTCGAATCCCAAGCCTCAGCAGTTTGTTCCCAGTCTCCGTCAAACCAGTAAAGATCAGGTTTCCAAGTTTTGTTTAACTCGGAAAGCTGTCCAAAATTAAACTTAACAAACTTAGCCCAACGATCCGGATCGTTTTTGTAACGTACTTCCGTACGGGTTTTGTTGGGATAGTCCGGATGTGACCAGTCAAGCAGCGAATAGTAGAACCCGAGCTTCAGCCCTTGTTTACGTACTTCCTTCACAAAAGGAGCAATCAGGTCACGCCCGGCAGGAGTACTTTTCACAGTACTGAGGTCACCCGCCTTCGTATCCCAAAGAGCTACGCCATCATGATGCTTGGTGGTAATGACCGTATAACGTGCACCACTTTCTTTAATCAGTTTCACCCACTCCTGAGGATTATAGGCCGATGCCGTAAAGCCTTTTTCCTGAGCCATATACTCTTCATAAGGAAGATAGTTATTGAAGAATGACCAGCTCTCTGATACTCCGTTCACGGCATAGATTCCCCAATGGATAAAGATTCCTAACTTGGCCTGGGCAAACCATTCCATTCTTTTCTCTTTCTGAGCAGCAGTTTCTTCAGTAGAAGCAGTTTGGGCTTTCAGCCCGAATCCTAGGAGAAACAAGGCAATAAGGGTAATGATCAATCGGTTGTTTTTCATTTTATCTCAATTATATTTTGTCTCAATTAAGGCAAAGATAAAATATCTATCTTAAAATACAAAATAAAAGGAAGAACATAAAAGCAAGCCGATTCTTCCGGCCTCACCCACCAACCGAGACACATACGGAGTCAGCACTCCAAACAAATCACTAATAATTTACAATTACAATCTTACAAAGAATATATCCCCTGCACATATATTCAGATTCATCCGAAGAAAAAGAGCTATAACAGCCACCTCCTCCCAATTATAGAACAAACATAGTCGTGTGCGAAAACGATAATTATTGTGTTCGATAACGAAATTATTATTCCTTTTAGTGTATTTATCATAAAAAGATCCCTTGAAGCATCAAATTAAATAGCAGTTATTATTGGATAAAATCAAATAATGTGTATTTTTGGTCCGAAATTAAACCTGAAAATTTTAAATCAAATAGTATGAGTACACTCCAAAATGCAATGGGGAAAATGACAAACTACAGATGGACGATTTGCGCCATGTTATTTTTCGCAACAACTATAAACTACCTTGATCGCCAAGTACTATCGCTGACCTGGGACGAATTTATCAAACCCGAATTTCATTGGAACGAGTCACATTATGGCATCATTACTGCTGTCTTTTCTATTGTATATGCCATTTGTATGCTGTTTGCTGGCCGGTTTATCGACTGGATGGGAACAAAGAAAGGTTACCTTTGGTCCATCGGTATATGGTCGGCCGGTGCCTGCCTTCACGCTTTCTGTGGAATTATAACCGAAGAATATGTAGGAATGCATAGCGCAGCCGAACTAATTGCTGCTACCGGTGATGTAGTAGTGGTACTTGCCACCATAAGCATGTATTGTTTTTTAGTCGCACGCTGTATTTTAGCACTCGGTGAAGCCGGCAATTTTCCGGCTGCCATTAAAGTTACCGCCGAATATTTCCCGAAAAAAGACCGGGCTTACGCTACTTCCATTTTTAATGCCGGAGCTTCTATCGGTGCCCTGATTGCCCCTCTCAGCATTCCATTACTGGCTAAAGCCTGGGGATGGGAAATGGCATTCGTCATCATCGGTGCTCTTGGCTTCGTGTGGATGGGATTTTGGGTATTCATGTACACAGCTCCCTCTAAAAACAAATTTGTAAACTCAGCCGAACTCGAATATATCGAGCAAGACAAACATGAAACCTACACAGCAACTGTAAAAGAGAACGAGGAAAAGAAAAGTATGACTTTCCGGCAATGTTTCACCTACAGACAAACCTGGGCATTTGCATTCGGTAAGTTTATGACGGATGGAGTGTGGTGGTTCTTCCTTTTTTGGGCACCTTCTTACCTGAATACCCAGTTCGACATCAAAACCTCCGAAGGATTGGGAAGAGCATTGATCTTTACACTTTACGCTATAACAATGTTATCGATCTATGGAGGGAAACTCCCTACGATCATCATTCATAAAACCGGGCTAAACCCGTATGCCGCACGTATGAGAGCTATGCTGATCTTTGCATTCTTTCCTCTGTTGGTATTACTTGCCCAGCCATTAGGAACCATCTCTCCCTGGTTTCCGGTTATTATGATCGGTATCGGGGGAGCTGCCCACCAATCATGGTCGGCTAATATTTTTTCTACCGTAGGCGATATGTTTCCTAAAAGCGCCATTGCCAGCATCACCGGTATTGGCGGTATGGCAGGAGGAGTAGGTTCTATGATTCTCCAGTATTCAGCCGGCGAGCTGTTTGTACATGCCGACAAAACTCAAATGGTATTTATGGGCTTTATCGGGAAACCGGCTGGTTATTTCGTTATCTTTTGTATCTGCTCGGTAGCCTACCTGATTGGATGGATCGTTATGAAGGCATTAGTTCCTAAATATAAACCCATTATCCTGAATTAAAAACCAACTTAAAAGAAGGATTAACTTTTAGGAATGAAGTCGAAAGTCTTTCTCAACACAGATCAACAGATTACAGTAACCTACAATGTGCAGATTATCAATCCGGCCGATCTTCTCATAGTGTAATCTGTTAATCTGTGATGAGCTTTCTTTCCTTCAAATTTATTCATTTATTCTCCATATATTTTGAAGGGGGCACACCAAATTGTTCCGTAAAGTGCTTCCTTAATGTCCGGGCATCACTGAATCCTACTTTTTCGGAAATCTCCTGAATGGAGTAACGATTCTCCATAATCAACGAAGCAGCCTTACTCACCCGCACACTCCGGATCATATCGACCACAGATAACTCACTACGTTGCTTTACCTTCCGGTATAAAGTAGGCTGGCTCATGTGAAGTTGTTCGGCCAATATCTTAACGTTGAAGTTCTCATTAGACAGATTCTTCTCAACCACGTGAATGAGTTTTTGTATAAATTCGTCATCCGCCTCTTCATCTTCAACCGATTCTCGTTTCAACATCAATGCTTTGGTATAAATGCGTTTCAGACGTTCGCGCTGAAGAATCAGGTTCTCTACCTTTGCTTTCAATACTTCCGGATTGAAAGGCTTCATCATATAGTCATCCGCCCCACTATAAGATCCTTGCAATACATCTGCATCTTCTGCCTTAGCCGTCAACATCAGGATAGGAATATGAGCGGTCTCTTGCCGTTCACGTACCTCCCGGCAACAGGCAAACCCATCTTTAACCGGCATCATTACATCCGAGATAATCAGATCGGGTATCTCATTGGTAGCAATCCGGACCCCTTCCTCACCATCAGCCGCTTCAAGTACCGTGTATTTTGTCACAAACAAAGAGCGAATATACTGACGGACATCTACATTATCTTCAACAATCAGCAATGTTTTCTTTGTGACCGGAACTCCTTCTTCCGATTTTTCCTGTACAGATAGAGGTTGAAACTGCGGTTCCGTTTCATGCCCGCGATAATCTACTATTTCATATAAATCACCGGTAAAGTGAGATTTACCTTCCGGTATCAATAATACGAATGTAGAACCTTTTCCCGGCTCACTATCAAGAATGACCTGTCCATGATGCAGATCCATCGTATTTTTCACAATCCGCAGTCCAATGCCTACTTTGGTAGAGAAAGCCGGTGAATTATCACCCGTAATGAAAGAGTCAAAAATGCGCTTCTGAAACTCATCCGGTATTCCCTCACCCGTATCCGATACTGTTATCTGGCAAAAAGGCTTTCCATCCTGTTCCATACGGGTAAGAGTGAGCAATACCTCTCCATTGGGAGAAGTGTATTTAAAAGCATTAGATAGTAGATTTCCGACCGACGAAGTTATTTTCTCCGTATCTATCCATAGGAAAACAGGATCTTCCGGAAGTCTTACCTGAAATGTACATCCTTTTATCCCTGCCATTTGGCGAAAAGACTCTGCTACTTCTCTCACTAGCTCCACAATATCCGCTTCTGACAAACGCAGTTTCACCATCCCGGCCTCTATTTTTTGTACATAGAGCAACTGATCGACCAGTGTATGTAGCGAGGAGCTGTTTTTATACATAGTATATAGCTTGCTATACAGCGGATCGGATGCCTTTATGTGTTCCAATAATTCCTGTAATGGGGCAAGAATCAAGGTTAGCGGCGTACGTAGTTCATGTGCCGCACTTGTAAAGAAGTTCTCACGCTCCATCCGGATCTGTCGCTCTTTCTCACGCTCTAAGTTTACTGACAGAAGTTCATGTTCCATGCGCATTTCACGTTCCATACGCATCTGACGATGTTTGACAAGACGAATCAAATAAGCCACACCACCGGCCAATAACAGTAAAATAAATAATCGGAAAGGCAATGTACGACTCCAATGCGGTAGAATATGTATTTGGAGTGATGTAACCTTTCCATCTTTCCCGTCAGGATAAATATTCTTCACTTCAAATGTATAATCCCCTTCGGGTAAGTTCATATAAGTAGCCTTCTCTCCATCATTAGAAACCAACCAATGCGTCTGATATGGTAATAAGCGGTAATTGTACTTCTGTTGTTCCTCTGCATAAGAAAGATTATTAAAAGATAAAACAAAGTCACGATTTTCATTATTCAAAGTAATCGAACTAGTATATGAAATGCCTTCTGCCAATACAGTCTGCCCATTTATTTTATCCCCAATCCCTACAGGACGACCATCTACCTCAAGTCCAGTAATAAGAACCTGATCTTCATCCAAATGACCACCCACGTCATCCGGATCAAAATAAGTGAGCGATTTATTATTGCCAAAAAATAGTGTATTATCAGCAAGTAATGCCGAACGATTGCTTCCACTTATATAATAATTATAAAAAAGGTGCTGATGCCTACTGTAACGAGAGACTCCCGAATTACTTCCCAACCAAATATGTCCTCGGTTATCTTCGACCAGACATCCTATAAAATTACTACATAATCCATTTCTAGTTGTATAATACTCACGTATTGCATCCTTTTTAGGTGAAAGAATAGCGAAACCATCCATATAACCTACATATACATTACCATCAGAAGATACTAACAAAGAACGAACCGAATTATTTTTGATATTCGCTTTCTTCTCATAGCCTGTCTCTAAAGACATCTCTCCTCTAGAATCAATTTTCAATTTGCAAACTCCTGCATTACTTGTACCTAACCATATAGTTCCGTCCTTCGTGCCGGCAATAGCTCGTATACAAATAGGAGTAGGGTCCTTAAACAAAATCTCAATAGGGATTTTTTTGCAAAATCCAGAATCTATATTCAATTTCCAAACTCCATCATTAGTACCTACCCATAAATTTCGATTAGTATCCCAATATAATGCCCAAATTGACACAGTATTCACTTTACCTCTATCTTGTAAAAAATGTAATCGAAATTGTTTTGTTGCCTCATTATATGAAGTTAATGTTCCATCCCTATTTCCAAACCAAAGTGAACCTCTATTATCATTAATGGCACAAAGAACTGTATTTTTACTTTGAATATCCGGAGTACCAACCCTAGTAAAATTCATTCGTCTTCCTGGTTCAAAAGGTTGCTCACTTTTCATAATCCCTTGATGAAACGTAGCCATCCAAACATATTTTCTATTATCCATGACTATACCACAAATTTCATTATGCCTCTCTTGATGAAATTGGTTATAAAATTGTGACCGTAGATCAGAATAAATCACTCCTCCCCCATTAGTACCTATCCAAACAATCCCACTGGGGTCGTAATACGCTGAAATCATTCTTGTTTCTAAGTTGCGGTGAAGTTGTGAAGCTGTATTATAGTATATTTCTGTCATCATTCTTTTCGGATCATTCTTATCCTGAAATAATAAAGTATACCCACTCCAAGTCACTGCAAGATAACGATTATTATTAATTGGAATAACTTGAAAAACATCTGTATGGGATAGACTGTTTTCTTTATTATTTTCCTTATAAGTAATTCTGTCTATATACCCAGAAGAAACGTAATAACGCAGAATACCGTGTCCAATAGTAGAAACCCATACCACTCCTTTATCATATAATACCGAAGTTGCATCCCAAGTTTTATTTTTCCACAAAGATATCTTTTTAGATTTCTCCGAAGATTCAGGCTGAAACAATAGCAAATTTCCTTGCTGTGTAACCAAACATAACATTTCATGATTATCAGTATAACACATTGCACAGAAATTATCACCAGAATCAATCAAATCTTTATACTGTTTCTCACATTTCAATTTAATCTGAACAACCTCTCCTTTCTCATTTTTAACTTCTTCCTGTGTATATAGATATAATTTATTCCCTGACAGTCCCCAAAAAGAGTTATTATCTATAGGTAATAAGTGAGAGACATGTACAGAACTATAATCCGTTGCATGGACGATCGGTATAAATTTCTCCAGCGACCGAGCAAAACAATATAAAGTATTTCCAGCGATAACTCCCAAATATCGATCTGACATCTCTACAATTTCGGAAACATACATATACGCTGGTGAAGAAGAGAAGTTTTTTATTAATTTACCATCATAACGGCTCAAGCCATTATTAGTACCAAACCACATAAAGCCATCCCGATCTTTGTAGATAGATGTAATAGTATTATCCGCCAGCCCATCCTGCATGGTTAACAGACGAATATCTCTATCAAAAAAAGCATAACCAGAAACGACCGGACAATTACATATAAACAAAACCAATAAAAAGAGATTTAGCTTCTTCATATTAATAATCAATTTATTGCAAAAGAACGAAATAAAGCCTAAACATACAAAAGAGATTCAAAAAAAACATGGTATTGAATTAAACGTGTATGCTGAATGATATAGACATGCCCCTACGTAATCTCTCAATCCCTGTACATTTGCCATGTAATTAAACCTTATGTATAACTTTAAATAAGAAACGAATGAAAAAAATTTCAATCTTATTCATGTTGTTGCTTGGCATTACTACATTATATGCACAGCAATTGAACATTACGGGTACTGTGATTGACAAAAAGCTCAACGAGCCAATCATCGGTGCCACAGTCCAAGTAAAAGGGACGAACAATGGATCCATCACGGACATGGAAGGTAAGTTTTCATTGAAAAACGTTAGCAAAGGAGGTATACTGACTGTTTCCTACATAGGTTACACCACTCAGTCAATTCCTCTCAATGGTACACAAACATCCTTCAGGATTGAGTTAAGTGAAGATTCAAAAACTCTTGATGAAGTAGTGGTAGTAGGCTTCGGTACTCAGAAAAAAGTAAATCTGACCGGAGCGGTTACAAGTGTAGATACCAAAGCACTAGCATCACGTCCGGTATCACAAGTCGGCCAAGCCCTGCAAGGTGTAGTTCCAGGCTTAAATCTATCGACTCCTGATTTAGGGGGACAGTTGGGACAAACAATGAACGTAAACATTCGCGGAACAGGAACCATTGGTAAAGGATCAAGTGCCTCACCACTTATACTGATTGATGGAATGGAAGGCAATATGAATAATCTGAATCCAGAAGATATTGAAAATATTTCTGTCTTGAAAGATGCTGCTTCTTCTTCCATCTATGGTTCACGTGCTGCATTCGGTGTTATCTTAATCACTACAAAGAAAGGAAAAGCGGGCAAAATGCAAGTGAACTATAACAATAGTTTCCGCTATTCCGGACCAACCAACCTTCCTAATCAACTTGATTCCTATCGTTTTGCCAATTATTTCAATGATGCAGCCATTAATCAGGGAGGAAGTGTGATCTTTGATGAAGAGACCATTGACCGTATCCAAAAGTATATGGCAGGCGAGATTACAACCACCACCATAGCTAACGGTACCAACTGGCATTTCCACGAAAAAGCAAATGATAACGTAAACTGGTGGAAAAAACATTTTCAATGGGCCTGGTCAAACGAACATAATATCAGTTTAAATGGAGGAACAGAGAAGTTACAATACTATGTTTCAGGGAGCTACTTAAACCAAGATGGTAATCTTCGTTATGGAAATGATAATTATAAACGTTACAACGCAACAGCAAAAGTCAATACCCAAATCAACAAATATGTAGATTTCAACATTAATACCAAATTTGTTCGTTTTGATCTTGACAATCCAGTATATCTTGAGGAAGGTGGACTTCTTTATCATGACATTGCACGTATGTGGCCTATGATGCCTTTTAAAGATCCGAACGGTTATTATATGAGAAATGGAAAACTCAATCAATTGACTGACGGTGGACGTGCCAAAACACATAATGACAATATTTATCTTCAGGGACAATTAGTTATTCATCCGCTAAAAGGATGGAATATCTATGCAGAAGCAGGTATGAGAGTCATCAACCAAAATAAGCAAACCAACCTTAATCCAATCTATGAGCACGACGTAAACGGTAATCCATTAGCATTGGCTTTCAGCGGAAGTTACTCACCAGGATCTTCATTTGCACGTTCAGCATACCACAATAGTAACTTTTATACGACAAGTGTGTACACCGATTACACATTACAAATAAAAGATCATTATTTCAAAGCTTTAGTCGGAATGAATACCGAAGAATATGTATATCGCGAACTTGCCGCACAACGTCCTGACGTGATTAGTAGTCTCATTCCAGAAATTAGTGCAGCAACGGGAGAAGATAAAATCAATAGTTCAAAATACAATGATTGGTCTACAGCCGGGTTCTTCGGACGTCTCAACTACAGTTACAAAGACCGCTACATGGCTGAAGTAAATGTTCGTTACGACGGATCATCCCGCTTTTTAAAAGATCAGCGTTGGAACGTATTTCCTTCTTTCTCTTTGGGATGGAACTTAGCGCGTGAATCATTCTTTGAACCAATTAACAACATTATTAATACACTAAAACCCCGCGTATCATGGGGTATGCTCGGTAACCAGAACACAGACTCTTACTATCCGTTCTATTTAACACAAAGTGTAACAGCCAATGGTGGCAATTGGCTAATGGACGGCAGTAGACCAACAACAGCCGGAGTTCCTGGAATGGTCAGCAGTACACTTACATGGGAAAAAATCTATAATACCAATTTAGGCATCGACCTTGGTATGTTCAACAATCGTCTGAACATGACTTTTGAATACTTCATACGTAGAACGAAAGACATGGTAGGTCCTGCAGCCGAAGTCGGTGCAATATTAGGAACTGCTCTGCCAAATACCAATAATGCTGAGTTGAAAAATAAAGGATGGGAACTACAGGCCAATTGGAGAGATAATATTGGAAAAGTTAACTATAATATAGGATTTAACCTTTCTGACAACCGTGCCAAAGTAATTTCATATCCAAACGCTTCTAAAGCCCTATGGGATTCTAATGGAAATACTCTTTATTACAACGGAATGACTATCGGAGAAATTTGGGGGTATGAAACTGAAGGTATTGCCCAAACAGACGCACAGATGACCGAATGGCTGGCTAGCAATGATCAGAGTAAAATAGGTTCAGTTTGGGGTGCAGGTGATATCATGTATCGAGACCTTAATGGTGATGGTATAGTAGACAAAGGAAACAGTACTGCCACAGACCATGGTGATTTAAAGAAAATCGGAAATAGCACTCCACGCCTTCGTTTCGGTTTAAGCTTAGGAGCTGACTGGAAGGGTTTCGATATTCAAATGTTTTTCCAAGGAGTTATGAAACGTGATTTATGGTTGAGCGGACCAATGTTCTGGGGAGCAGATGGAGGAGAATGGCAATCAGTAGGTTTTGACGAACATCTTGATTATTTCCGTCCTGAAAATACAACTTCTATATTCGGAGCAAATTTGAACTCCTACTATCCCAAAGCCTACTTAGGAGACAAAGGAAACAAAAACAAGCAAACTCAAACGCGTTATCTGCAAAATGGTGCTTACATGCGTATGAAAAATTTGCAAATAGGATATACATTCCCCAAAGCTTGGATGAATAAAGCAAAAATTGAAAAGCTCCGCATTTATGTCAGTGGAGAGAATTTATTCACAATCAGTGGTATTGCCGATATGTTCGATCCAGAAGCAACAGCCGGTAACGGATTTAGCAACGGAAAGACTTATCCGCTGTCAAAGACTATTTCATTTGGATTAAATATTACTCTTTAAAAAGCAAGAACAATGAAAAAGAATCTATTATATATTTTTAGTTTAGCAAGTGTTTTATGCTCTTGCAATGACTTTCTCGACAAAGAGCCACTAGATGCCGTACCTACCGACAAATATCTTTTGGCAGAAAGCGATTTAGCAGCCTATTCGGCTAATCTATATGATCAACTTCCATCCCACACTCCAGGCCAATACAGTATGGGAGTATTTGCAACAGACAATAATAGTGACAACCAAGCAGCAAGTAATCCAAACGGTTCATTTGTAAAGGGAGAAACACGTGTGGCTCAAAGTGGAGGTGCTTGGGATTTTGGGAAAATCCGGAATGTCAATTATTTCATCAATAAGGTACGTCCCCGACTGGAAGCCGGCGAACTTAGTGGAGTAGAAGCTAACAATATGCACTATCTGGGAGAAATGTATTTCTTTCGCGCTTATATTTACTTTACTAAATTAGTTGCACTCGGTGATTTCCCTATCTTAAAACATTGGATTTCGGAAGATTATGAAACAGTTAGAGAGGCAAGTAAACGGCGCCCACGCAATGAAGTAGCACGTTTCATCATACAAGATTTAGATTCTGCTTACTATTATATGAAAGCAACCCCACCAATGAGCAATCGCCTAACCAAAGACTGTGCTGCCCTCATGAAAAGTCGTGTGGCATTATTTGAAGGTACTTGGGAAAAATACCACAAAGGGACCGCACGTGTACCAGGAGGTCCGGGATGGCCAGGAGCAAACAAAGATTATTTAAAGGACTTCACTATCAATATTGATTCTGAAATTAAATACTTCCTGACAGAAGCTAAAACTGCCGCTCAAATAGTAGCTGATAAATACACTTTATTTAACGATTATCCGTCGTTATTCAACAGCCAATCATTAGCTAACGCTTCGGAAGTGTTATTGTGGAGAGCCTACGACGCCAGTTTAACTCCGGCAGTCAACCATTTTGTTGTCGGTTACATCCAACGCAATGGAGGTGGAAATACCGGATGGACTCGTAGTATGATGCAAAGTTATTTGATGGAAAATGGCTTGCCGATATACGCAAACAATTCTGGTTATCAAGGAGATAAAACTTATGAAGCAGTTGCAACCAATCGTGATCCACGACTAACTTATAATACTTTATTACCTGGAGATCTCTTATCTGAAGGGGGAAGTAACATTGAATATCTAGTCAAAGGATATGGTTATTATTATCGTGCACCAATTGTACTTGGACAGAACGAAAACAAATGTCCCACCGGCTATTCAGTAAAAAAGGGATTAGCAACAGATGCCGCACAAGGACCTACACTCCCATCAACTACAGCCTGTGTCATATTCCGTGCAGCAGAGGCATACTTGAATTATATGGAAGCTGATTATGAACTGAATAACTCGCTTGATGCCAACAGTTCCAAATACTGGAAAGCTTTACGAAATCGAGCAGGAATGGATACCGATTTTCAAAAAACAATAGACGCTACAGATCTGAGTAAAGAGATCGATTTTGCCCGCTATTCAGGTTCTGAATTTGTTTCAACCACTTTGTATAATATTCGTCGGGAACGTCGCATCGAATTTGCGGCCGAAGGATTACGCCTAAATGATCTGAAACGCTGGCGTGCACTAGACATGATGCAAGGTTATCACGTAGAAGGATTCGATTTATGGAGTGAAAATTATCAACGTTACAAAACTCCTAGCCCAATACCAGTTGCAGACGTCACTCTCTCTGTCATTAATCTGATTGAATCAGGTAACAATAATGCTAATGTATCAGCTAAATCAGAAAGTCGGTACTTACGTCCTTACCGGATCAATACAAACAACATTGCATACAATGGCTATAATTGGAACCAAAATAAATATTTAAATCCAATTGCTTTTGACCACTTCCGTCTGACGACAGCAGAAGAAGGATCAACCGACTATACAACCTCTACGATTTATCAAAATCCAGGATGGAAGATAGAAACGAGCAGTCTCCCTGAAGGAGATTAGTTTTCAGTAGATTAAATATCTTACTCAAGACAAGATCTCCTCCCCCCAAAAGGAGGAGATCTTATTATTATCAATAAAAATTGTATTCTACCCCAAAAAGAGTAACTTTACAGCATTATGAAAAATATCATCCCTCAAGCACTGCTTACCATGCCTATTTTGAGCACTGGACTACAAGCACAAGAAAAGCAACCGACTCCCAATCTAGTCTTCATCATGGCCGACCAATATCGTGGAGATGCCATCGGTTGCATCGGTAAAGAACCTGTAAAGACTCCCCACCTGGACAAGCTTGCCTCCGAAGGAATTAACTTCACCAATGCTATCAGTAGTTATCCGGTATCATCGCCGGCAAGAGGAATGCTAATGACCGGTATGTATCCCATTGGCAGTAAAGTAACCGGGAACTGTAACTCCGAAACCGCTCCTTACGGAGTGGAACTTTCCCAAAACGCCCGCTGTTGGAGCGATGTGCTTAAAGATCAAGGATACAATATGGGATACATCGGAAAGTGGCATCTGGATGCACCCTACAAGCCCTATGTAGACACTTACAATAATCGCGGGAAAGTGGCATGGAACGAATGGTGTCCACCCGAACGTCGCCACGGTTTCGACCATTGGATAGCTTATGGAACATATGATTACCATTTGAAACCGATGTACTGGAATACCACTGCTCCACGAGACAGCTTCTATTATGTCAACCAATGGGGGCCGGAATACGAGGCAAGCAAAGCTATCGAATACATCAACAAACAGAAAGACCAAAAACAACCGTTTGCATTGGTGGTATCGATGAATCCTCCACACACGGGATATGAATTGGTGCCGGACCGATATAAAGAGATATACAAAGATCTGGATGTAGAGGCGCTTTGCAAAGGACGTCCCGATATCCCGGCCAAAGGTACGGAAATGGGAGACTACTTCCGAAATAACATCCGGAACTATTATGCCTGCATCACCGGTGTAGACGAAAATGTAGGGCGAATCATCGAGGCCCTTAAACAAAATAATTTATTTGATAATACGATCGTGGTCTTTACCTCTGACCATGGAATCTGTATGGGTGCTCACGAAAATGCCGGAAAAGATATCTTCTATGAAGAGTCTATGCGTATCCCCATGATTCTATCTTGGCCGGATCAAATAAAACCACGTAAAAGCGACCCGTTGATGATTGCTTTTGCCGACCTATACCCCACACTCCTGTCAATGATGGGATTCAGTAAAGAAATCCCGGAAACAGTACAGACATTCGACCTGTCCAATGAAGTACTGACCGGAAAAAACAAAAAAGATCTTGTACAACCATACTATTTCGTAAAATTCGATAACCATGCAACAGGTTATCGCGGACTCCGTACCGACCGATATACATATGCCGTACACGCAACAGACGGAAAGATCGATAATGTCATTCTTTTCGACCGTACCAATGATCCTCATGAAATGAATAACATTGCCAGCCAACAATTGAAACTTACCCATACATTTAACCGGCAACTGAAAACATGGCTTGAAAAGACCAATGACCCATTTGCCCAATATATAAAGCTTAAATAATCATGAACAGAATCAACACCACCCTACTCTTACTTTTTTGCTCAGTCTATTGCTTGGCGCAACAGGCTACTATCCCCGTTCCCAAGCCCTTTCAGTTGAAATGGCATCAAGCGGAAATGGGAGCCGTATTCCATTATGATCTGCATGTGTTCGACGGAGTACGCTACGGACAAGGCAACAACCGCATCAATCCGATAGAAGATTACAACATATTCAACCCTACGGAACTAAACACAGACCAGTGGGTGCTGGCAGCCAAAGCAGCCGGATGTAAGTTTGCCGTACTGACTGCCACTCATGAAACCGGTTTCGGTCTCTGGCAGAGTGACGTAAATCCTTATTGCCTCAAAGCCGTAAAATGGAGAGACGGCAAAGGTGATATCGTCCGTGACTTTGTCAACTCTTGCCGCAAATACGGCTTACAACCGGGTATCTACATCGGTATCCGGTGGAATTCTCTTTTGGGCATACATAACTTTAAGGCAGAAGGAGAAGGAGAATTTGCTCACAACCGGCAAACATGGTACAAACGACTGTGTGAAAAGATGGTGACCGAACTTTGTACCCGTTATGGAGATCTATACATGATTTGGTTTGACGGCGGCGCCGATGATCCTCGTGGAGACGGACCGGACGTAGAGCCTATTGTGAATAAATATCAGCCTAATTGCCTGTTCTATCATAATATAGATCGTGCAGATTTCCGTTGGGGTGGTTCCGAGACCGGTACCGTAGGTTATCCCTGCTGGTCCACCTTCCCCGCTCCCTGTTCACATCACAAACGGATAGAAAGCAATGTCGATCAAATCGAACTGTTGAAGCATGGCGACAAAGATGGGAAATACTGGGTACCGGCCATGGCAGATACTCCTTTACGTGGAGCCAACGGACGTCACGAATGGTTCTGGGAACCGGATGACGAAAACAACATCTATCCATTGAACGAACTAATGGATAAATATGAAAAATCAGTAGGACGGAACGCTACCCTGATTTTAGGCCTGACACCCGACCCGAACGGATTAATACCTACAGGAGACGAACAACGCCTGAAAGAATTCGGTACAGAAATCAATCGTCGCTTCTCTTCTCCATTAGCCCAGACATCGGGACAGAAAAAAAGTTTGACCTTGAAACTGGACAAAAAGCAACCGGTAAACTACTGCATCATTCAAGAAAACATACAGAACGGAGAACGTATCCGCCAATATAAAGTAGAAGCCAAGGTAAATGGAAAGTGGCAAACAGTTTGTTCCGGAGAATCTGTCGGACACAAACGCATCGAAAAATTCGATCCGGTAGAAGCTACGGCATTACGGCTGACCGTACTGCAATCCACTGCATTACCCGATATTATAAATTTCAGTGCTTTTTCTGTCAACTAATTCATACGCATGAAAAGATATTTCATCATAAGTTTGCTTACTTTGGCAAGTACGGTCGCTCCTTTGACGGCTGTATTTGCCCAAAGTTCTTTTATCTACGAAAAAGGTAAATCGTTTAAAGATGTAAACGCCTCTCCAATGCCTCAGACCATCCGCCTGGACAGAACGGCAGAACCGGTCATTTATGAGAATGCAGTTCCTGAGAATGCAACCACTATATGCTACCGCATCCAACTGCCGTCTTATGTACGGGGGACATTCTTCAGTCGGGATTCCCGCCCCGGAGATTACGAATGGCCCAACAATACCAATCGCCTCTTACCTTGGATGTTCAATCATCTGACAGACCTTACCCGGGACGACTATCCGGGTATTCCTTCCAACGCACGTCCTTCTACACTGGGAGACGCTTTATTGTTGCAACTGACCGATGGAAGCTATCTGTTCACCAAAGCAGTAGCGGGTGATAACAGCCTCAGCTGGTTTCAGGTAAATACCGACGGCTCGCTCAATTTATATGTATCGACATTGGGAACCGACCGGCTCGAACACAAAGTACCTGTAGCACTGGTTCAAAGTGCCGGCAACATTTATCAGGTATTCCGGCAGGCTTACGAAACCCTGATATCCGACCGGAACGTATCGGCCCTGCAAAAGCGCACGGAAAAGAACTATTTTGAGGCTCTGAACTATCTGGGATGGTGTACCTGGGAACATTACCATTTCGATATTGATGAAACAAAAATCCTGAATGACCTGGATGCCATCGAAACCTCCGGAGTTCCTGTACGTTACGTACTGATCGACGATGGTCACCTGGCCAACAAGAATCGTCAACTGACAAGTTTTACCCCCGATCCTCAACGTTTCCCGAACGGATGGGCTCCGATCATGGCACACAAAAACAAAGATAAAATACGTTGGATAGGATTGTGGTATGCCCTCTCCGGATATTGGATGGGAATCTCCCCCGATAATGATTTTCCAACCCATGTAAAAAACAGCCTCTATTCTTTCAATGGAAGTCTTTTGCCCGGTAAAAGCACCCCGAATATCGACACGTTCTACCAGTATTACGTTCACTCTCTGAAAACCCATGGATTCGATTTTCTTAAAGTAGACAATCAGGCATTCACCTTACCGCTTTACATGGGCTCTACTGAAGTCGTACGTCAGGCGAAAGAGTGTAATCTGGCATTGGAAAAGCAAACTCACGCACAGCAGGTGGGACTGATGAACTGCATGGCTCAAAACGTACTTAACACGGACCACACCCTGCATAGCGGAGTTGCCCGTGTCAGCATTGACTATAAGAAATACAATGAGAACATGGCAAAGTCGCATCTCTTCCAGTCATACACCAACACATTACTGCAAGGGCAAACCGTATGGCCGGATCACGATATGTTTCATTCCAGCGATACGATCTGTGGCAGTTTGATGGCTCGTTCCAAGGCTATTTCAGGCGGCCCGGTCTACCTGTCCGATTCTCCGAAAGAATTTGTAAAAGAGAATATTTTCCCACTGATCGATAAAGAGGGCAAAATATTCCGCCCGGAAGCCCCTGCCATTCCGACCCCGGAATCGGTACTGACCAATCCACTGCAAGACGGAAAGGCATACCGGGTATTCGCTCCTACCGGTGACGAGGCTGTATCCGTCATTTGTTATAACCTCAACACCTCACCCAAACACCGGAAAGTAACCGCCGAAATAGACCCGAAGGATTATCTGTTACGCGAAACACTGACCGGCAAACCAACACCTCAACAAAAACGAGTGATTCTATTCGATTGGAATAATCGGACAGCCACTGAACTGACCGGTAAACAGACTGTAGAACTGGATGGCTTTACCGACCGTCTATTCCATCTCTGTCCGATCCATGACGGATGGGCCGTTATCGGGATACAGGAAAAATATCTGTCACCTGCGGCCGTCCGGATTCTATCTTCGACACCGGACAAATTGGTTCTCAATGTATTTTCTCCGGGAACTCTGAAAATATGGACAGAGAACTCCGGAAAACAAGAACTGAGAAACATTCAGGTAAAGGAAACCGGAAAAATAACCATCAGAAAATAATCCTCTAATATATAATTACGATGAATAAGAAAATAATTATCCCCCTCGCACTGGCTCCATTGGCTGCCCCGGCTCTGCAAGCCCAGCACCAGCAGCCGAACGGACGTACGGACACACGCCCCAACATCATTCTCTTCATGGTAGACGACATGGGCTGGCAAGATACATCCCTGCCTTTCTGGACCCAAAAGACACACTACAACGAGGTATACGAAACTCCTAATATGGAGCGCCTTGCCAAACAAGGTATGATGTTCACCCAAGCCTATGCCAGCAGCATCAGTTCGCCCACCCGTTGTAGCCTGATTACAGGAACTAACGCCGCGCGTCACCGGGTAACCAACTGGACATATCCCAAAGGCCAGCAAACAGACCGCCCGAGCGATGTATTCAATGTAGCGGACTGGAATGTAAACGGGGTTTGCCAGGTTCCCAATATCGACCACACGTTTCAGGCAACCTCACTGGCAGAAATCCTGAAAGACAATGGCTACCACACGATTCATTGTGGGAAAGCACATTTCGGCGCCGTCAACACTCCGGGAGAAAGTCCTTATCACATGGGCTTTGAAGTCAACATAGCCGGACATGCAGGAGGCGGATTGGCAAGCTACCTGGGTGAAAATAATTACGGAAACCGGACGGACGGTAAACCGAATCCCTGGTTTGCCGTTCCGGGATTAGAGAAATACTGGGGAACCGATACTTTCGTCAGTGAAGCTCTGACGCTCGAAGCTATCAAAGCACTCGATCATGCCAAAGAATACAATCAGCCTTTCTTCCTCTACATGGCTCACTACGCTATCCATGTTCCGATCGATAAAGACAAACGCTTCTATCAAAAATATATCAATAAAGGATTGACTCCCAAAGAAGCTGCTTATGCGGCCCTGATCGAAGGTATGGACAAAAGTCTGGGTGACCTGATGGACTGGCTGGATAAAAACGGAGAAGCAGACAATACCATCGTCATCTTTATGAGCGACAACGGCGGTCTGTCCAGCGAACCGGAATGGCGTGACGGAAAACTGCACACGCAGAACTCTCCTCTCAACAGTGGGAAAGGATCGGCTTACGAAGGCGGTGTCCGCGAACCGATGATCGTCCGCTGGCCGGGAGTTGTAAAACCGGATACCAAATGTGATAAATATTTAATTATCGAGGACTTCTATCCGACCATACTCGAGATGGCACAAATCAAACATTATAAGACGGTACAGCCGATCGATGGAATTAGTTTTATGCCTCTGCTGACACATACCGGTGATCCGTCCAAAGGACGCAGCCTGCACTGGAACTTCCCTAATCATTGGGGAAACGACGGTCCCGGCATCGGCCCGACTTGTACCGTACGCAAAGGTGACTGGAAGTTGATTTACTACTATGACAGCGGTAAAAAAGAGTTGTTCAATATTCCGGAAGATATAGGAGAAAAGAATGACCTGGCAGCCCTACATCCGGACATTGTGAAAAGTTTATCTAAAGAGCTGGGTGACTATTTGCGCAAAGTAGGCGGCCAACGCCCTTCATTCAAATCAACCGGAAAGCCATGCCCATGGCCGGACGAAATCAAATAACCGAGCGAATATAATTACTTTTTATAGAGAGGAGAACCTAAGACATTACGCATCTTTCGGTTCTCCTTTCTGTTTTCTATCAAACAATAGACAAAATAGTTTCCGCCTTGTCTGCTATATAATCCGGACAGAATGATTCAAGCTCCGTACGGGGGCGGAATCCCCACGTGACTCCACAGGAAGTAACTCCACTATTGATAGCCGTCTGCATATCCACTCCCGAATCGCCGACATACAGCACTTCGTCTTTCGAAACACCGGCAATCCGCAAAATATCATGCACCACAGCAGGATCCGGCTTCACCTTCACTCCCTCACGCTGCCCAAATACAGCAACAAACCGGATTCCTGGGAAATAATGTGCTATCAGCTTCTCGGTGGCTGCCTGATATTTGTTGGAAGCCACGGCCAATTTATAACCTTTATGCTGCAATGTTTCCAACAATTCCGGAATTCCCGGATAAGGGCGACTCTCGTCGGCATTATGCCGGTCGTAATGCAAAAGAAATTCTTTACGAACGCGGAGCACATTCTCCTCGGTTTTCTCTCCTTCGGGTAATGCACGCTCAAACAATTTGTTGATGCCGTTACCTACCATGAAGTTATAGGAAGCGACTTCATGAGTCGGATATCCCAAAGTTTGCAGAGCATGATTCGTACTATGTGCCAAATCGGCAATGGTATTCAATAAAGTACCATCCAAATCGAATATTATCAGTTTCTTCATATCTTTATACCTCTATGTTTACGACAAAGATACGGATAATTCAGCGGTAACTTTACTGCCATCCCACCTACAAGCTTTATAATAATTGTTAACGGAAAAACAGAATCAGTCCGAAAAGCTCCTTTTTCAAAGAAAATATTTTAAGTTTGTGAAATAGCAACAAAAAGGGAAGAATTTGAACTTAAAAACTGAAAAGGAGACGCTTATGGGATCAAAGAAAACAGACTTAATGCGTATTTCATATTTTGTAGCCATCGTGATATTGGTATGTCTGATAGGTAATCTCAAAGACCTTTGGCTACAATCGTGGACCGACCTGATCATCTATCTGATAGTCCTGTTTGCCGCCGCCGAATGTCTGTTCAGTACGTTTGCACGCATCCGTGCGGTCGGAGAGCAAAAACAGCCCCGTTGGCTGACTTCTATCTCCCTGCTGATTTACGGAATCCTTTTCCTCGGAACTCTATTTTTTATCGGAGATTTCTTAATAAACAAGTTATGATAAAGAAAAATCTACTCAAAGGAATCTGCCTGCTATGGCTATTGCTGGCAGTAACTCCTGTATTGCAAGCCCAGGATCGTGCGCAACAGGCATCCGAACTTCTCGACCGACTGATTGCAGGCCAAGGAGACAGTGTGTATGTACATCTGGACGATAACATCCGGAAAATGCTTTCCGTAGAGATGTTGAACGGACTGTTCAAGCAATTGGAACAACAAGCAGGTAAGTATCAGTCGCATGGAGAGTGGAACACCGAACCAATAAACGGTATGACTGTTTATTATTGCGACGTTAAGTTCGAACGCTTACCATTGCGTTTTCTCACAGCGTTCAATCCGGACGGAAAGGTGAATACCATTCGTTTCGTACCTGTTCCGCCTGAAAAGACCACTCCCCCGACGACATCGGTACAAGATAAAATAAAAGAGACAGACATACAGGTTTGTACGGGGAATTTCAAGCTTCCCGGCACACTGACTCTTCCTAAAAACGGCAAAGATCTGCCGGTAGTCATTTTGGTACATGGCTCGGGGGCCAGCGACCGGGACGAAACGGTAGGGGCCAATAAACCTTTTCGGGACCTCGCGTATGGACTGGCCGAGCGTGGAATAGCCGTGATCCGTTATGACAAGCGCACCAAAGTATATGGAGCCGACAGCGCACCTGCAGGCAAAGAAATTACTTTCGATGAAGAATCAGTGGATGACGCCCTTTCGGCAATTAAACTTGCCCGTTCCATACCGACAATAAATCCCGAACGGATCTACATTCTCGGACATAGCCTGGGAGGCACCTTGGCTCCCCGCATCGCCCAACGTAGCGATAAAGTTCCGGCAGGGATTATTCTGCTTGCCGGTGCAGCCCGTCCACTCGAAGATCTGTTTATAAGTCAGGTGAAGTTTCTCGCCTCTGCACTCCCATCGGCTAAAGATATTGAAAAGGAAATAGCCGAATTACAGAAACAAGTGGACAACGTGAAAAGGCTGGGTACAGACACATTCGACATTACAACTCCTTTGCCCATGAATCTCTCTCAAGCTTACTGGATGCTTGCCAATCAATATAAACCTTTGGAAGTGGTCCGAAAACTGACTCTCCCCATACTTGTCCTTCAAGGCGAACGTGATTATCAGGTCACCATGCAAGATTTCGAATTATGGCAATCCGCCCTGGCAAAGCATCCGAATGCGATATTTAAATCTTATCCCCGACTCAATCATCTGTTTCAGGAAGGAGAAGGGAAGTCAACCCCTCTTGAATACAGCCGTCCCTCCTCTATTCCTTCTTACGTGACGGATGACATCGCAGCTTTCATCAACCGACCCAAGCCCGGTAACTGATGACAACGGAAACAACAGTTCCAACAAACAAACGTTATTTATCCGTACAAGATCACCCATCCCCCATCCTTCTCAATCGCCCCTTCCTTTTTTGAAAATCGGCATCGGTATCATTGTGGTTTTGATAAATACCATCTATCATCACACCCGGACAAGCAGGATAGCAGAAAAACTAGAAACAACAACGATCCACTCTGTATCAACAACTTAAACGACTTCACTTTCAGTATATAAAATGCTTGATTTAACAGAGTGTTAAAACAAGTGTTTTGTTTGCAAAGAACAAGTCTTTTAAACACAAAACACTTCTTCTTTGCCAACAAAAAGAAAACACCCGGAAAACCGCATTAACAATGTTAACGAAAGAGGAGACCACATTTATAAGTCCATAAGGTTGTCAGTCCGCCTCCCTTTCCACTCTTACTTATTAAATTTCCAATCAAAAAGATGCTCCTTCCGCTTTCTTTTACTAAATTTGCATTTAAATTTGCCCGAATCATGAAGAATGAACCAACATATAGCTTGCTAAACGCCATCAATTATCCCAAAGACCTGCGCCAACTGAGCGTAGATCAATTGCCGGAGGTATGCGAGGAATTAAGGCAGGACATCATTAAGGAACTATCGTGCAACCCGGGACACTTCGCTGCCAGCCTCGGTGTGGTAGAACTGACTGTAGCACTGCACTATGTGTACAACACTCCTTATGATCGTATTGTCTGGGATGTGGGACATCAGGCCTACGGACACAAGATACTGACCGGACGGCGTGAAGCTTTCTCTACCAACCGTAAACTAGGCGGTATCCGTCCTTTTCCCTCACCGGAAGAGAGTGAATATGACACATTCACTTGCGGTCATGCCTCCAACTCCATCTCGGCAGCGTTGGGTATGGCAGTGGCAGCCGAGAGAAAAGGAGAAAAAGACCGCCATGTAGTAGCCGTTATCGGTGACGGATCCATGAGCGGAGGACTTGCTTTCGAAGGATTGAACAATGCTTCATCGACTGCGAACAACCTGCTGATCATACTCAATGATAATGACATGGCCATCGACCGCAGCGTAGGCGGCATGAAACAATATCTGTTCAATCTCACTACTTCGAACCGATACAACCAACTGCGTTTCAAGACATCCCGCCTGTTATTCAAAATGGGATTACTCAATGAAGAACGTCGGAAGGCCTTGATAAGATTGGGAAACAGCCTGAAATCTCTGGCAGCCCAACAGCAGAATATCTTCGAAGGAATGAATATCCGATACTTCGGTCCCATCGACGGACACGATGTAAAAAACATAGCCCGTATCCTGCATGATATTAAAGATATGCAGGGACCAAAGATTCTACACCTCCACACCATCAAAGGAAAGGGATTTGGTCCGGCAGAAAAACAGGCTACTATATGGCATGCCCCGGGTAAGTTCGATCCGGTAACAGGAAAACGTATTGTAGCCAATACGGACGGGATGCCTCCCCTGTTTCAGGATGTATTCGGGCATACGCTGGTAGAACTGGCGGAAAAGAACAAACGGATCATGGGAGTCACCCCTGCCATGCCGAGCGGCTGCTCCATGAACATGCTGATGGATCGTATGCCGGATCGCGCCTTTGACGTAGGCATTGCCGAAGGACATGCCGTGACCTTCTCCGGAGGTATGGCAAAAGACGGATTACTGCCCTTCTGCAACATCTATTCCTCGTTTATGCAGCGGGCTTACGATAACATTATCCATGACGTAGCGATACAAAAACTAAATGTAGTATTCTGTCTTGACCGCGCCGGACTGGTAGGTGAAGACGGTCCTACGCACCACGGTGTGTTCGACATGGCTTATCTACGCCCGATCCCCAACCTGACTATTTCGTCACCGATGGACGAACATGAGTTGCGGCGCTTGATGTATACTGCCCAATTGCCCGACAAAGGGCCTTTTGCCATCCGTTATCCGCGCGGGCGGGGTTCGTTGGTGGACTGGGAATGTCCGTTGGAAGAGATTCCGGTGGGAAAAGGACGGAAACTAAAGGACGGAAACGATCTGGCAGTAATTACAATCGGCCCTATCGGCAAGTTGGCTGCCCGTGCCATCGAACGTGCTGAAGCAGATACCGGCATTTCCGTAGCGCATTATGACTTTCGTTTCCTCAAGCCGCTCGATGAAGAGCTACTGCACGAAGTCGGCAAAAAGTTCCGCCATATCGTAACGATAGAAGATGGAATCATTAAAGGAGGTATGGGATGCGCCATACTCGAATTTATGGCCGATAACGGATATTATCCCGAAATCAGGCGCATCGGTGTACCGGATCAGTTCATTGAACACGGATCGGTGCAGCAACTCTACCACTTGTGCGGGATGGATGAAGAAGGAATTTACAAGGTAATTACTAAAAACGAATTACGAATGGATGCTCCTGTGGAAAGCTGCATGGCTACCCATTCTTAATCCCCCAATACGCAATAGAACCGCAATTTGCAATCACAATGAAGATAATTATTGCTGGTGCCGGAGCTGTAGGCACCCATTTGGCTAAATTACTCTCACGCGAGAAACAGGACATCATCCTGATGGACGATGACGAAGAGAAACTAAGTACGCTTAGTTCTAACTTCGACCTGATGACTGTTACGGCCTCTCCTTCGTCCATATCAGGACTGAAAGAGGTAGGCATCAAAGAGGCAGACCTCTTTATCGCCGTCACTCCCGATGAAAGCCGGAATATGACCGCATGCATGCTTGCCACCAATCTGGGAGCCGAAAAGACAGTAGCCCGCATCGACAATTACGAATACCTGCTGCCAAAGAACAAAGAGTTCTTCCAGAAACTGGGTGTCGACTCCCTTATTTACCCGGAAATGCTGGCTGCCAAGGAGATCGTATCGTCCATGCGTATGAGTTGGGTGCGCCAATGGTGGGAATTTTGCGGAGGATCACTTATCCTGATCGGTACAAAGATGCGTGAAAAAGCCGAAATACTGAATGTCACGCTGGCCGAACTGGGTGCGCCGGATATTCCCTATCACGTAGTAGCCATCAAACGGGGCACCGAAACCATTATCCCCCGTGGAGACGATACCATCAAACTGCACGATATCGTATACTTCACCACTACCCGGAAATACATCCCTTACATCCGAAAAATTGCCGGAAAGGAAGAATATGCCGACGTACGCAATGTGATGATTATGGGCGGCAGCCGCATCGCAGTCCGTACAGCACAATATGTACCGGATTACATGCAGGTAAAAATTGTGGATAACGACATAAACCGCTGTAACCGCCTGACAGAGTTGCTCGATGATAAGACCATGATTATCAACGGAGACGGACGAGATATGGACCTGTTGATTGAAGAGGGACTGAAAAACACGGAAGCTTTCGTAGCCTTGACCGGTAACTCTGAGACCAATATCCTGGCCTGCCTTGCCGCCAAACGCATGGGAGTGAGCAAAACAGTGGCGGAAGTGGAAAATATCGATTACATCGGTATGGCGGAAAGCCTGGACATCGGTACGGTAATCAATAAAAAAATGATTGCCGCCAGCCACATCTACCAGATGATGCTCGATGCAGACGTTTCGAATGTGAAGTGCCTGACCTTTGCCAATGCGGACGTAGCAGAGTTCACAGTACCCGAAAACGCCAAAATTACCAAAAACAAAGTGAAAGACCTGGGACTGCCCAAAGGGACCACTATCGGTGGCCTGATCCGCAACGGAGAAGGTATACTGGTTACGGGTGATACCCTTATTCAGGCAGGTGACCACGTCGTCGTATTCTGCCTCAGCATGATGATCAAGAAGATAGAAAAGTACTTTAATTGATGGTATGATAAACTCTAAAATGATATATCGCATCACAGGTTTCCTCTTACTGATAGAGACAGGCCTGTTACTTTGCTGTGCAGGTGTTTCGCTGATATACCGCGAGGATGACCTGAGCAGTTTCCTGTTGTCGGCAGGATTGACTACTTTAGTCGCCATCCTTCTGCTGGCTCTTGGCAAAGGAGCCGAAAAACAACTTAACCGCCGAGACGGATATGTCATTGTCAGTGTAGCATGGGTCGTGTTTTCCTTATTTGGAATGCTCCCGTTCTACCTCAGCCATTATATACCAAGCATAACCAATGCCTTCTTCGAAACGATGTCCGGATTCAGTAGTACCGGAGCCACCATTCTCGACGATATCGAAGCACTGCCCCACGGACTTCTCTTCTGGCGAAGCATGACACAGTGGATAGGCGGATTGGGCATTGTCTTTTTTACCATTGCCGTACTGCCCATTTTCGGTGTGAGCGGCGTACAACTCTTTGCCGCCGAAGCCAGCGGGCCTACCTACGATAAAGTACATCCCCGTATCGGTGTGACGGCCAAATGGATATGGACTATCTATGCCGGACTGACAGCCATTGAAGTGATTCTTCTGTTATTCGGAGGCATGGGACTGTTCGACAGTATCTGCCACTCATTTGCCACGACCGGTACAGGAGGTTATTCTACCAAGCAAGACAGCATAGCCTATTACAATTCACCTTATATAGAATATGTGATAGGTGTTTTTATGTTTCTCTCCGGAATCAACTTTACGCTACTTCTCCTGCTATTTACCGGTAAACTGAAGAAAGTATCTCAAAATGCCGAGTTAAAGTGGTACGTGATGTCAGTGATTCTCTTTACCGCATTCATTGCGGCAGTGCTCTACCGCACCACCCCGATGGGAGCTGAGGAATCTTTCCGCAAAGCCTTTTTTCAAGTAGCTTCGCTGCATACTTCCACCGGATTTGTAACAGCCGACTACATGCAATGGGTACCGGTACTTTGGGGTACCCTGACTGTCATCATGCTGATAGGTGCCTGTGCCGGAAGCACCACAGGAGGTATGAAATGCATCCGAATGGTGATTCTGGCCAAAGTGTCACGAAATGAATTTAAACACATCGTACATCCGAACGCCGTACTTCCGGTGCGGGTGAACAAACAGGTCATTTCTCCTGCCATCCTGTCGACGGTACTGGCATTCTCATTCATCTATGCCGTCATCATCATTGTCAGTGTACTGTTGATGCTGGCAATGGGCGTAGGTTTCACAGAATCTATCGGGACGGTGATTTCAAGTATCGGAAATATGGGACCGGGATTGGGGAGCTGCGGTCCGGCCTATTCATGGGACGGACTCCCTGATCTGGCCAAATGGTTATTGTCGTTCCTGATGTTACTGGGACGTCTGGAACTATTCACCGTCTTACTTTTATTCAGTTCTGACTTTTGGAAAAGGAATTAGAAACAAGTAAAGAAGCTTCATTGTTGTATCATACAAGATAATATATAGTAGAGGCGGGTCAGAAATCGGTTGATAATCCCTCCAACTTCTGACTCCCTTGATTTATTAAAAAACCTTTTTTGTCACGTGGAGTTTGCAAAAGAGATAAAATTAAATTCTATATTTGCAACCGTTTAAGAAATAGGAATGAAACAAAACTTAAAATATTATATAATAATAGTGCTTGCCGTGCTGCTTCATTCGGTAACGATGAAAGCGGCAAACACCTCTTATATAATAGAAGATCCGGACCAGGAAGAATGTTTCATTTCGCAAGCTACTCCTGCAAGCCGGAATATCCTGGAACGCTTTCATTTCTATTGTACCATTATGCCCTGTGAAATGGGGCATGCAGATATTTCTCATGTACCAACGGACAAAAGTTTTATCCGTCCTGAAATGATCTTTCATAAATACAGAATGAGAAATAATCCTTTTTCTGTCCATTCAAATCACTCACATACATACAATCCGTCTGATCCACTGACCTACTATGTCTACGGATTAAGGAAAATCATCATTTAAAGAGTCACAAGCCACGAGTAGCCATGCTATCATGTAAACTGTTTCACTGATAGCTGTCAATACTCTTTCAATCAGTTGTCACTCAGAGGTGTGTCAACTTATTGCTTACTTCAGATTATTCAATCTAAACATACTATTGGATTATGAATTTTACATTGTTAGTTGTCGTTCTGCTGACCGCAATTGCCTTTGTCGGTGTGGTGATAGCCCTTTCAAACGCTATCTCGCCGCGGTCGTATAATGCACAAAAGTTCGAAGCGTATGAATGTGGTATCCCTACGCGCGGTAAATCATGGATGCAGTTCCGTGTAGGGTACTACCTGTTTGCCATTCTGTTTCTGATGTTCGATGTCGAAACAGTATTTCTGTTTCCCTGGGCCGTCATAGCCCGTGACCTGGGACCTCAGGGATTGATTAGTATTCTCTTCTTTTTAGTTGTGTTGGTTCTGGGCCTTGCCTATGCCTGGAAGAAAGGAGCACTGGAATGGAAATAATGAAAAAGCCTAAAATAAAGTCTATCCCGTATGAAGACTTCATCGACAACGAATCGTTGGAAAAGATGGTCAAAGAACTCAATGAAGGCGGTGCAAACGTCTTTGTGGGAGTACTTGACGATCTTATCAACTGGGGACGCAGCAACTCGCTGTGGCCACTTACTTTCGCAACCAGCTGTTGCGGTATCGAATTCATGGCACTGGGTGCCGCGCGTTACGACATGGCCCGCTTCGGGTTTGAAGTAGCCCGTGCCAGTCCGCGCCAAGCCGACATGATCATGGTATGCGGCACCATTACCAACAAAATGGCTCCGGTACTGAAACGTCTGTATGATCAGATGGCAGATCCCAAATATGTAATTGCCGTAGGAGGATGTGCAGTAAGCGGAGGCCCGTTTCGCAAATCCTATCATGTGGTGAACGGAGTAGACAAGATTCTCCCGGTCGATGTATATATTCCCGGATGCCCTCCCCGCCCGGAAGCATTTTATTACGGTATGATGCAACTGCAACGGAAAGTGAAGATAGAGAAATTCTTCGGAGGAGTAAACCGGAAAGAGAAAAAACCTGAAGGGAAATGAATCTGCTTTAATTAGTAAAATATGGAAGAAATAAAATACATAGAACCCGCAGCACTACACGACGAAATGCTGCGTCTGCGTAACGAAAAACAGATGGACTTCCTCGAAAGCCTAACGGGTATGGACTGGGGAGTGGCAGACGAAGGTGACGCACCGAACGTAACCCGGGGACTTGGAGTAGTCTATCATCTGGAATCGACCGTAACCGGCGAACGCATCGCGATAAAAACATCCACAAATAACCGCGAAACTCCGGAAATACCTTCCGTCAGTGACATCTGGAAAGCGGCCGACTTCAACGAGCGTGAAGTTTTCGACTATTACGGCATTGTATTCATCGGACATCCCGACATGCGACGTCTTTATCTGCGTAATGACTGGGTAGGCCATCCGATGCGTAAAGATAACAACCCGGAGAAAGACAATCCGCTACGTATGGACAATGAAGAGACGTATGATACGACCCGGGAAATAGAGCTGAATCCGGACGGAACGTATCAAACTCAGGAGAATGTGATCTTCGATGACCGTGAATACGTAGTCAACATCGGGCCACAGCACCCGGCAACCCACGGAGTGATGCGCTTCCGCGTCTCACTTGAAGGCGAAACCATCAAAAAGCTCGACGCCAACTGCGGATATATACACCGTGGGATCGAGAAGATGAACGAAAGCCTCACCTATCCGCAGACTTTGGCACTGACCGACCGGCTCGATTATCTGGGAGCACACCAGAACCGCCACGCACTCTGCATGTGCATCGAGAAAGCAATGGGTATCGAGGTCAGCGAACGCGTGAAATACATCCGTACCATCATGGACGAACTTCAGCGTATCGACTCTCACCTCCTATTCTACTCCTGTCTTGCCATGGACCTGGGCGCATTGACAGCTTTCTTTTACGGATTCCGTGACCGTGAAATGATTCTGGATATGTTCGAAGAAACTTGCGGCGGACGTTTGATAATGAACTACAATACCATTGGAGGCGTACAGGCAGACCTGCACCCGAACTTCATCCCGAGAGTAAAGAAGTTCATCCCTTACCTGCGTGGAATCATCCACGAATATCACGACGTATTCACCGGCAATGTCATTGCCCGGCAACGTCTGAAAGGTGTAGGGGTGCTGAGTCGCGAAGATGCCATTTCTTTCGGATGTACCGGTGGAACAGGCCGTGCCAGCGGCTGGGCATGTGATGTACGCAAACGTATGCCTTACGGCGTATACGATAAGGTGGATTTTAAAGAAATCGTTTATACCGAAGGCGACTCTTTTGCCCGTTACATGGTGCGTATGGACGAAATCATGGAGAGCCTGAACATTATCGAGCAATTGATTGACAATATTCCGGAAGGACCGATACAGGAGAAAATGAAACCCATCATCCGGGTACCGGAAGGAAGTTACTATACCGCCGTTGAAGGCAGCCGCGGTGAATTCGGAGTGTTCCTCGAGAGTCATGGCGACAAGACACCTTACCGTTTGCACTACCGTTCGACGGGGTTGCCACTGGTTTCGGCTGTCGATACCATCTGCCGGGGAGCTAAGATTGCCGACCTGATCGCTATCGGCGGAACGCTGGATTATGTGGTACCGGACATCGACAGATAAGGAAGCCCTGACGGCTCTTATCCTAAATCCGGATCACTCCAATCGTAAATAGTAAATCGTCTAATCGTAAATATAGTATATGTTTGACTTTAGTATAATAACAAGTTGGATACACCAGACATTAACCTCCGTCATGCCGGAGGGATTGGCTGTATTCATAGAATGTGTCGTTATCGGGGTGTGCATTGTGGCTTTGTACGCCATACTTGCCATTCTCCTTATTTATATGGAACGCAAGGTGTGCGGTTTCTTCCAGTGCCGACTGGGTCCGAACCGCGTAGGAAAGTGGGGAAGCATCCAGGTGCTCTGCGATGTGCTCAAGATGCTGACCAAAGAGATCATCGAACTGAAGCATTCGGACAAATTCCTTTATAACCTGGCTCCGTTCATGGTGATTATCGCCTCATTTCTCACCTTTTCGTGCCTGCCTATCAGTAAAGGGCTGGAAGTGCTGGACTTCAACGTAGGTGTCTTCTTCCTGTTGGCAGCTTCGAGCATAGGCGTAGTGGGTATCCTGCTGGCCGGCTGGGGTTCGAACAATAAGTTCTCACTGATCGGTGCTATGCGAAGCGGTGCACAAATCATCAGTTATGAATTGTCTGTCGGACTTAGTATTCTCACAATGGTGGTCCTGATGGGTACCATGCAGTTTTCTGAGATTGTGGAAAGTCAGGCTAACGGATGGTTTATCTTCAAAGGACACATCCCGGCCCTGATCGCTTTCGTTATCTATCTGATAGCCGGCAACGCAGAATGTAACCGTGGTCCGTTCGACCTTCCCGAAGCGGAAAGTGAACTGACGGCAGGATACCATACCGAGTATTCGGGTATGCACTTCGGCTTCTTTTATCTGGCCGAATATCTGAATATGTTCATCGTAGCTGCCGTAGCCGCCACCATCTTCCTGGGAGGCTGGATGCCGCTGCACATTGTCGGGCTGGACGGATTCAATGCAGTGATGGATTATATTCCGGGATTCATCTGGTTTTTCGGAAAGGCATTCTTCGTAGTGTTCCTGCTGATGTGGATCAAATGGACTTTCCCGCGTCTGCGTATTGACCAGATACTAAACCTGGAATGGAAATATTTGGTACCTATTTCAATGGTCAATCTGGTAATCATGGTATTAATCGTAGTCTTCGGACTGCACTTCTAACCCGGAGGGCTGAAAGATGAAAAATGAAGAATATACATATCTAGGCGGCCTGATGCAAGGCATCGGCTCCCTGCTGACGGGTATGAAAACCACCATCAAGGTATATTTTCGAAAGAAAGTGACCGAACAATACCCGGAGAACCGCGCCGAACTCAAAATGTTCGACCGCTTTCGCGGTACATTGAACATGCCTCACAACGAAAACAATGAGCACCGTTGTGTAGCCTGTGGGTTGTGTCAGATGGCATGTCCCAATGATACCATTAAAGTGACCAGCGAAACCATTGAAACCGAAGAGGGCAAAAAGAAGAAAATACTGGCAAAGTATGAATACGACCTTGGTTCGTGTATCTTCTGCCAGCTCTGTGTCAACGCTTGCCCACACGACGCAATCACCTTCGACCAGGTATTTGAGCATGCCGTATTCGACCGGACCAAACTTGTCCTGCAACTCAACCGCGAAGGAAGTAAAGTAATCGAAAAGAAAAAAGAATAAAAGAATATGGGACTTACACTTGAAACAGTAGTATTCTACTTTCTGGCAGTGTTCATCATTGCCATGTCCATACTGACAGTGACCACGCAGCGTATCGTGCGTTCGGCCACTTACCTGCTGTTCGTGCTTTTCGGCACAGCAGGTATCTACTTTCTGTTAGGATACACTTTCCTCGGATCGGTACAGATCATGGTCTATGCCGGAGGTATCGTGGTGCTCTATGTATTCTCCATCCTACTGACGAGTGGAGAAGGCGACCGGGCCGCTCACCTGAAACGGAGTAAATTCCTGGCAGGGCTTGTCACTACGATTATAGGTGCAATCCTGGTGCTCTTCATTACACTGACACACAAATTTGTGCCGACAAGCGATCCGGAACCTGTAGAAATCAGTATCAAGACCATCGGACATGCTTTGTTAAGCAGTGGTAAATATGGATATGTATTGCCTTTTGAAGCAGTCAGCATTCTGTTGCTGGCCTGTATCGTGGGCGGATTATTAATTGCACGTAAAAGATAGGACGATATGATGATACACATGGAATATTACCTGGTGGTTTCTACCATCATGATGTTTGCGGGAATATACGGGTTCTTCACCCGCCGCAACACACTTGCTATCCTCATCTCTGTAGAACTGATGCTGAATGCTACAGATATCAACTTTGCCGTATTTAACCGTTTCCTTTTTCCCGGAGAGCTCGAAGGGTATTTCTTTGCCCTGTTCTCCATTGCCATCTCGGCAGCGGAAACGGCTATCGCTATCGCCATCATGATTAATATTTACCGGAATATACGTAGTATTCAAGTAAAGAATCTGGATGAATTAAAGTGGTAAATACGTCATTATGATCATAGAAATAATAACTAAATTATGGAATATACAATTCTGATCCTTCTTCTCCCCTTCCTCTCCTTCCTGGCATTAGGGATAGGAGGCAAGTGGATGAGCCACCGAACAGCGGGCACCATAGGCACGCTGGTATTGGCAGCAGTGACAGTACTCTCGTACGTCACGGCCGTACATTACTTCTCGGCACCCCGTCTGGCAGACGGAACGTTTGCCACACTCATTCCTTATAACTTTGAATGGCTTCCGTTCACGGAAACACTAACGTTCAACCTGGGCATTTTGCTCGACCCCATCTCGGTGATGATGCTGATCGTAATTTCTACAGTCAGCCTGATGGTACATATCTACTCTTTCGGCTATATGAAAGGCGAACGGGGATTCCAGCGCTACTACGCATTCTTATCCTTATTCACCATGTCTATGCTCGGACTGGTAGTGGCAACCAACATTTTCCAGATGTACTTATTCTGGGAGTTGGTAGGTGTATCTTCTTACCTCCTGATCGGTTTCTACTATACCCGTCCGGCTGCTATTGCCGCCAGTAAAAAAGCATTCATCGTGACTCGCTTTGCCGACCTGGGCTTCCTGATCGGTATCCTGATATACGGATACTACGGAGGTACTTTCGGATTTACTCCCGACACAGTTTCAATGTTGAGCGGTGGCGCCGGTATGTTGCCTCTGGCACTCGGGCTGATGTTTGTCGGCGGTGCCGGCAAGAGTGCCATGTTCCCGCTGCATATCTGGTTACCGGACGCCATGGAAGGTCCGACTCCCGTCAGTGCACTGATTCATGCCGCCACCATGGTAGTAGCCGGCGTTTACCTGGTGGCACGCATGTTCCCGCTTTTCATCGAATATGCTCCGGACGTACTCCACCTGATTGGTTGGGTAGGTGCTTTCACCGCTTTTTATGCTGCCAGCGTGGCTTGCGTACAGAGTGACATCAAGCGTGTACTTGCTTTCTCGACCATCTCACAAATCGGATTTATGATCGTGGCACTGGGTGTTTGTACCTCTTCCGATCCGCATCACGGAGGGTTGGGATACATGGCCGGCATGTTCCACCTTTTCACACACGCCATGTTCAAGGCCTTGCTCTTCCTGGGTGCAGGCAGCATTATCCATGCCGTTCACTCCAACGAGATGTCGGCTATGGGAGGATTACGCAAATACATGCCGATCACGCATATCACCTTCCTGATAGCTTGTCTCGCCATTGCAGGTATTCCTCCGTTCTCGGGTTTCTTCTCCAAAGATGAAATTCTGGCAGCTTGCTTCCAGTATAGCCCGACGATGGGTTGGGTGATGACCGTCATCGCAGCTATGACCGCCTTTTATATGTTCCGTCTCTACTACGGCATCTTCTGGGGTGGCACAGCACCGGGGCAAAAGTCGACAAGCGATGGTACAAGCCACGTACATACTCCCCACGAATCTCCCCTGACCATGACTGTTCCGTTAATCTTCCTGGCCGCCGTCACTTGCGTGGCCGGTTTCATTCCTTTCGGACATTTCATCAGCTCCAACGGTGAATCGTATACCATCCATCTTGAGACATCAGTAGCCGTCACAAGTGTAGTGATTGCTGTGGCGTCCATCGTCCTGGCCACTTGCATGTACCTGCGTCAGCAGCAACCTCTGGCAGATAAACTTGCCAAACGTTTTGCCGGACTGCACCGTGCAGCCTATCATCGTTTCTACATCGACGAGGTGTATCAGTTCATCACACACCGGATTATCTTCCGTTGCATCTCTACACCGATCGCCTGGTTCGACCGCCACGTGGTAGACGGATTCTTCAACTTCATAGCCTGGGGTACCCATGCTACAAGCGATGAGATACGGGGATTGCAAAGCGGACGTGTACAGCAATACGCTTATGTATTCCTGCTCGGAGCGCTGATACTTATCTTAATATTAATCTTATAAAGCACAAAAGATATGAACTTTTTATCCTTATTCGTACTCATTCCTCTGCTGATGCTTGGCGGGTTATACCTTGCCAAAAGCATTAAGGCCATCCGCGGAGTGATGGTAGCGGGAAGTACGGCGTTGCTGATCCTGAGTGTTGTGCTGACGTTCCTTTATTTGGGCGAGCGCCAGGCAGGAGCTACAGCCGAGATGTTGTTCCGTGCCGATACGGTATGGTATGCACCGCTTCACATAGCCTACTCGGTGGGAGTAGACGGAATATCGGTAGCGATGCTGCTGCTTAGCGCTGTCATCGTGTTCACCGGCACCTTTGCCTCCTGGAAGTTGCAGCCGCTGACAAAAGAATATTTCCTGTGGTTCACCCTCCTGTCGATGGGAGTATTCGGTTTCTTTATCTCCATCGACTTATTCACCATGTTCATGTTCTACGAAATCGCATTGATACCGATGTACTTACTCATCGGCGTATGGGGTTCGGGACGCAAAGAATATGCAGCCATGAAGCTGACCCTGATGCTAATGGGTGGTTCGGCATTCTTGCTGATCGGTATTCTGGGTATCTTCTTCGGTGCCGGCGGAACAACCATGAACATTCTTGAAATAGCTCAACTGCATAACATTCCGTTTGCGCAGCAATGCATCTGGTTTCCGCTCACTTTCCTGGGATTCGGTGTACTGGGAGCACTCTTTCCCTTCCATACCTGGAGTCCTGACGGTCATGCCTCGGCACCGACTGCTGTCTCTATGCTGCATGCCGGCGTATTGATGAAGCTCGGAGGCTACGGTTGTTTCCGCATCGCCATGTACCTGATGCCGGAAGCTGCAAACGAACTGGGCTGGATCTTCCTGATCCTGACAGGTATCTCCGTTGTATACGGTGCTTTCAGTGCTTGCGTACAGACAGACCTGAAGTACATCAACGCATACTCTTCCGTAAGCCACTGCGGCCTTGTGCTCTTCGCTATCCTGATGATGAACCAGACAGCAGCTACCGGAGCGGTGCTTCAGATGCTCAGCCACGGATTAATGACAGCTCTGTTCTTCGCCCTCATCGGTATGATATACGGACGTACCCATACCCGTGACGTACGCGAGCTGAACGGACTGATGAAAGTGATGCCGTTTCTCAGTGTCTGCTATGTGATTGCCGGACTTGCCAACCTGGGTCTTCCGGGACTTAGCGGCTTCGTAGCCGAGATGACTATCTTCGTCGGTTCATTCCAGAACTTCGATGTATTCCATCGTACACTGACCATCATCGCTTGCTCGTCCATCGTGATCACGGCAGTCTATATCCTCCGACTGGTAGGTAAGATTCTATATGGAACGTGTACCAACAAACATCATCTGGCACTGACGGATGCAACCTGGGACGAGCGCTTTGCCGTCATCTGTCTCATCATTTGTGTCGCCGGACTGGGTATGGCTCCTTTCTGGGTCAGCCACATGATTGGCGAGAGTGTATTGCCCGTTGTTTCACACTTAATACCCTAAAAGAAGATGGATTATTCACAATTTCTATATATGAAAGAGGAGCTGTCACTGATAGCAGTTATCCTCATCCTGTTTGTTGTCGACCTGTTTACCTGTCCGGACCAAAAAGGTGCCACTCCTAAGGTGAACGTCAGGTCGCTCACCTTGCCGGCTGTGATCCTGATGACCCTCCACACCGTAATCAACCTCTTTCCCGGAGCTCCGGCAGAGGCTTTCGGCGGAATGTATCAGTACACACCGATGCAAACCATCATCAAGGCAGTGCTCAACGTAGGTACCATCATCGTGCTACTGATGGCCCATGAATGGTTGAAACGCGAAGACACCCGCATCAAGCAGGGAGAGTTCTATGTACTGACACTCTCTACCCTGCTGGGTATGTACTTTATGATTTCTGCAGGACATTTCCTGATGTTCTTCATCGGATTGGAAATGGCAAGTATCCCGATGGCCGCACTGGTGGCATTCGATAAATATCGTCATCACTCCGCAGAAGCAGGTGCCAAGTACATCCTGACCGCACTGTTCTCAAGTGCATTGCTGTTATTCGGTCTTTCAATGATATACGGTACGTCCGGTACGCTCTATTTCAATGACCTCCCCGGACACATCACAGGCAATATGCTTCAGATTATGGCATTCGTGTTCTTTTTTGCCGGCATGGGATTCAAAATCTCATTGGTTCCTTTCCACCTCTGGACAGCCGACGTATACGAAGGAGCGCCTACAGCCGTAACCTCTTATTTAAGTGTGATTTCCAAAGGATCGGCAGCTTTCGTGCTGATGACCATCCTGATGAAAGTGTTCGCACCGATGGTGGCACAATGGCAGGAAGTATTGTTCTGGGTAACCATTGCTTCCATCACCATTGCCAACCTCTTTGCTATCCGCCAACAGAACCTGAAACGTTTCATGGCATTCTCCGCTATCTCCCAAGCGGGATACATCATGCTGGGTGTCATCGGAGGCAGTGAAATGGGAATGACTGCCCTGGTTTATTATGTACTGGTTTATCTGGCAGCAAACTTAGGCGTATTTGCAGTCATCTCAATTGTGGAACAACGTAGCAACAAAGTGGAGATAGACGACTATAACGGACTGTACAAGACCAATCCCAAACTGGCTTTTATCATGACCCTTGCCCTGTTCTCACTGGCCGGTATCCCTCCGTTTGCGGGTTTCTTCTCAAAGTTCTTCATTTTCATGGCTGCATTCAACAGCGGATTCCATCTATTGGTATTCATTGCCCTGATCAATACAGTCGTATCGCTTTACTACTACTTACTGATTGTAAAGGCCATGTATATCAATCCCAATGAAGAACCGATCCCCACTTTCCGCAGTGATAACTACACCAAAGTGAGTCTCGTACTTTGTACTTTGGGTATCATAGCTCTGGGTATTGCAAGTTGCATCTATCAGGGAATTGACAAGTTCTCATTCGGAATGGGAATGTAAAGATCAACGGTAAACGATCAGCTATAAACAACAAACGGTGAACAGGCATACAATATAGTATGTGTTGTTCACCGTTTGTTGTTTATAGCCGGACCGTCTATCAATCGTTAACGATTGACTGTTCGCTGTTAATATAGGGAATGGTGAACCAGAAACGGGACCCTTTCCCTTCTTCCGAGTCCACTCCTATGACGCCGCCCAGCTGCTCCACAATACTTTTACAGATGGAGAGTCCGAGCCCGGTTCCGTGGATAAAGCTGTTCAGCTTCACAAAGCGTTCAAAGATATGCGTCAGTTGCTCTTTAGAGATTCCGATTCCCGTGTCGCTTACATAAAACTCCACACCCTCTTCCTTCTTTTCATATCCCACATGGATGCTGCCCGAGGAGGTAAACTTCAGGGCATTGTTCACGAAATTGGAGATGACCTGATGCAACCGGTTCCGGTCACTTATCACAGTGCAATCCGAAGGATGCGGATCGAATACTAATTCAACTCCCTGGGGAACCTTTATCTGAGAGCTGCGAACGATATCTTCACAAAGCATATTCACATCCGTCTCCCCGTAGGTGAACTCAAACGTACCGGCCTCAATCTTCGATAAGTCCAGAATGTCCGAGATCAGCTGCAGCAGCAAGTCATTATTCTCTTGTACGATCTTGATGTATTCGCAGCGTTCCTCCATGTCTTCCGTATCGACCAAGAGGCCCGAGAAACCGACAATCGCATTGAGTGGTGTACGTATCTCGTGACTCATATTCGCCAGGAAAGCGCTCTTCAGCCGGTCCATGGTTTCCGCTTTCTCTTTCGCCTCGATAAGCATGGCTTCCGTCTCCTTCAGTTCCGTAATATCATAATTAATGCCGATAATCTCCACCTCCCCATGCTCCGGTTCAAACTTGGTCACTACCACATTCATCCGTACCCAGTTCCACTCGTTGGTAGCGCCGGGTTTCAGGATACGCATTTCGCTACGGAAGTCCTTCTCTTCACCCGCCAATACCTTCTCGTAAAAGTCAAAGACCTTCTGCCGGTCTTCGGGATGCATCTTATCATAAACGCCCACAACAGATGAAAGCGGAATATCCTCCGTCTCACCCATATTCTTAAACCACTGTTTGATGGCATAGCCGCGTCTACTCAGCAGGTTCAGTTTGGCATAACCTACTTTTGCATAGTCCGATATCAAAAGGAAGAAGTTCTCAAAATCACGGATACGGTTAATGGCATCGATACGCTCCGTATTATCGATGTTGATCAGCACATAGCCGTTGAAGTTCCCTTGGCTGTCAAAGAGTTTACTGACCTTTGTATACAGCTCGATTATATTACTTTTATCGGAATGGTAGTAATCGGAAGCCTTATTAAAAGAGTAGTTCAGTCTGAAATCGACCAGGTCTTCGTTCCGTACCCGTTCTCTGATTTCAAGAGGCACATTCGGATTCTCAAAGAAGTTGACTCCCATTACATCGGCTTTATCTTTTACACCAAAGGTTTCCATATCCCAGTTGTTCAAGTCGAGCAAATTGCCATCCTTATCGTAAATCTCCACTCCCGCGGGAATATTGGCAAAGATATTCTTGAAAAGCTTCTCACTGCGATCTAAAGCCCTATGGGCACGAATCGTCTCGGTAGAGTCCAGAAACAGAGCGACCACCTCGTCCTTTTCCGGAGAATACACGATGCAATGGGAACTGCGCTGGGTGCGATGGAAGTAGACATCAGTCTCTTTGTGCACACTGCCCTCCATCACATCGAGAAGATAATCCACCTTGGCCTTAAAGTCCGCATGCAACTCGCTGGCAAGGCATCCCACGTAATCGGAAAGAGACATTCCTATGAGTTCCGAACTCAAATCATTAGCATCGGCTATCCGGTAATCACAAGGTAGTCCGGCAGCATCCCGGACCATAGTCATACGTATATACCCCATCGGCATGAAGCGGAACAGATTACGCAAAAAAGAACGTTCGCGCACAGCTTCGTCTTTCGCTTTACGCAGCTCGATACAGATGCTGATGATATTGGCAAGAGACGATAACCATTGGAAGTCTTCATTATTCCAGTTGCGATAATTCTTCACCAGATCGATCCCCATATACCCCCATACATGTTCGCCGGCTATCAGCGGAGTGATCATCAGTGACTTGATGTTCTGGCGGCTCAGGATCGCATATTCCGCTTTTGCATGTTTCGGAAGCTGGTCCAATGAATCCAGTATCACCGGTTTACCCGACAGGGTCTGCTGCCTCCACCAAGGTAAACTGTCAGTCGGGATACGTTGCAGGCTATCGATCTCCGGCAACACTCCTTCGGCCACCACCTCGTAGGTACAGTCCTGATAGCGGTAATATTCATCATATTCAAAGATATACACGCGTCCCCCATGAAAAAGATCGAGGATATCCTTCAATATCTCCATGATACAGAGGTCCACACTATCATCTTTGAGAAAGCGTAAGAGTGAATGGGAAATGGAGTTCTGCCTGTACAGCAAGTCGTTGACACGCTCCAGAACCCGCTCGGAAGTATCATTGGGAGCTTCTACCCGCTGCATGATACCGAATGAAACGACTCCCCTGCCCGGTATTTCTTCACGCTCCCCCAAACGGGTGTGCAACCACACGATTCCCTCTTTGGAGTGAATAGGGAAAGTCTGTTCATAAAACTCCCTATGGATGGAAGCATTGAACTCCCGGACTATCTGTTCCTGATAATCCTCACGCACCCGTTTCCTGAAGTCCGTAAAAGATATGGTATTTCCTTCAAGTCCCAATAAATCGCAGAGGTATTCTGAGCATACATAATGCCCGGCTGTGAAATCAGCTTCCCACCATCCGAGTTGCGCCATGGACGCCATTTGCCGAAATCGTTCAATATCGTTATCCATAAAAGTAGTTTACAGGAGTATATGTTTGTTTGCTGTTAGTACGCAAATTTAGGAAATTATCCATTCACACCAAGAGAATGGATTAAATATTTGTGGCAAGCAGACGCTGAGAGCAGCACTGCGGAAAGGGTACACAGGAATGTAACACAGATGTTAACGAATCGTATAGGGCATGTATCACCCCCGTAACCTGAATCGTGCAACTTTGCACCGACAGAAAAACGTAGATAAAAAGACATGAAACAACAAATCGGGAGACTTCTCTCCACTCTTCTTCTCGCAACATTTTCCTTAGGAATCACAGCAGGGGTCATCCAGGGAACCATCATTGATAAACAGACCAAAGAACCCCTGACCGGAGCTACCGTACAGATTGCCGGAACCACGACCGGAACCGTAGCCGATGTAGAAGGTAACTACACACTGACGCTAAGCAACGGCACCTATACCATTGAAGTGAAATATATAGGATATAAAACACTCCGGATGAATGAAGTGAAAGTGAAAGCCAATGCGACACTGAACTTTGAACTGGAAGTAGACGCACAAACGCTGGACGCCGTCACCGTAGTGGCCCGGAAAAACCTGGAAGGCGAAAAGGCTTTACTGCAAGAGAGACAGAAAGCAACGCTTGCCATCGAAAACATGGGAGCCAAAGAGATGACCCTGAAAGGTATATCGAACGTACAGGACGGAGTCAAGAAAATAACCGGTATCTCCATTGCAAGCGCCGGACAACTGATAGTACGCGGACTGGGTGACCGGTACAGCACGACCACCCTGAACGGTTTGCCCATCGCCTCGCCCAACCCGGACAACAAGCTGATTCCGCTCGACCTCTTCCCGGCCTCTACCGTAAAGAACATCACCGTCAGTAAAGTATATGCCGCCGGAGCCTTTGCCGACTATTCGGGCGCACATATTGACATCAGCACCAAGGAGAACACGGGAAGTGACTTTTTCTCCATCGGCTTCAACGTGGGCGGACGCTTCAACACTGTCGGAAAAGATTTCTATTATAGCGACCGGAAAGGCGGACTCTTCAGTACGGGAAACCTCAGGAATAAAGACCGGATTCTGGCTATGGGTAAAAGCGAGTTCCGCGATTACGCCCGCAACAATGACCCGTTCGGCACAAACTTCGCTATCAGCAAGCACCGTTCACTACCCGAATTCGGTGGTAACCTGGGAGGAGGCAAGAGCTGGACACTCCCCAACGGAAACCGTCTGAGCGTGCTTGCCTCGGTAGGTGTCAGCAACGAAAACCAAATCTTGAAAGACGCCTACGTGACCACTATGACCGCTCAGGGCACACACCTCGACAAGTTCAATTATGACAGTTATTCCAGCGCACTGAAAATAGCCGGATTGGGCAACATCGGCTACTCGTTCCGGCAGGCGGACCACATCAACTTCACCGTGTTCTATGCACGCAATGCCATCAACGATTACATGTCCCGCGAGGGGATCGATGCCGAAAAGAACAACATCACATCGAGCAACAGCGTTTTCCATGCCTACTCACTACTGAACAACCAGTTGCTGGGACACCACGAACTGACTTCTCAGTGGGATGTAAACTGGAGCGCTTCGTACGGACTGACCAACAGTGACGAACCGGATCGCCGGCAGGTGGTCTTCTTCCGTAACGAAGGCAGCGATAAGTTGAACCTCTTTAAACTCAACCAGACTACCAACCGCTACTTCGGAGAACTGCAAGAGAAAGAGATTGTAGGAGATCTGCGCACCTCGTACAAATGGGGAGATGCGAACCTGGTTCGTGTGGGAGGTACTTACAAAAGCAAAAAACGCGACTTTGAAAGCGTGAACTTCTACTACGATATCAATGCTTTGAACGCTGACGTCACCAACATTTATGATACCAACGGATATCTGAATCAGGAAAACATAGCCAACGGGACGATAAAAGCCAACATCGATGCACAGCCCCGTTACAACTACTACGCCGGAATGGATGTGTGGGCAGGGTTTGCAGAAATAGAGTACTACCCGATGGAATCTCTGCTGGTCAACGTGGGACTGCGCTACGAGCAGGCCAAACAATGGGTACGCTATTGGACGGACGGCGGACAGGAGAAGAAAACGAACCTGGACAAAGGCGACTTCTTCCCGGCACTGAACCTGAAGTACAGCCTGAACGAAACCAACAGCCTGCGCCTCTCCGTATCACGCACTGTCACCCGCCCTTCATTTATCGAAATGGCTCCGTTCCTCTACCAGGAATCTTACGGAAGTGCCTATATCCGCGGTAACAACGAACTGAAGAACGCTTATAATTATAACATCGACCTGCGCTATGATTTCTTTCCGAAACGCAACAACGGGGATATGTTCTCTGTCACGGGTTATTTCAAGAAACTGAAATCGCCGATTGAACAGACTCAGGAGTCTTCGGGCGGCACAGTGATCCGCTCTTTCCGCAACGCCGAAGACGGAATAGCCACAGGAGTGGAAATAGAATTCCGCAAAGAACTGTTCAAGAACTTCCGTATCGGAGCCAACGGTTCATACATGTACACAAACGTCGTATTGCCCGAAGGCGGGGTATATACCGACTCGGAACGCGCTCTGCAAGGAGCCTCTCCGTTCCTGATCAATGCAGATCTCAGCTACACTCCTCAACTGAGAGGAGAAAGCGACCTGACACTGGCACTGGTTTACAATGTGCAAGGCCCGCGCATCGAGACAGTAGGTATCTACGGTACAGGTAACATCAAGCAACAGACCCTGCACACGATGGACTTCATAGCAAGCTATGCCATCAACAAACACCTGAGCCTGCGCCTGCAGATGAAAGACTTGCTGAACAGTACCATCCGCTTCAAGCAGGAGCTGCCGGCAACGGGACAAAAGGTGGAAGTAGAATCATTCCGTCCGGGAACCAGTGCAGAAATAGGAGTCTCGTACAGATTCTAAGGCTCGCCACAGGGTCACACAGAATATTTATATGAATAATCAAACAGATAGTATAAACCTAAAACAGTATGAATATGAAAACGAATTATCTAAAACTCAACTCTTGGGCCGTAGCAGCCCTGATGGGAATGTGTTCACTTGCAGCTTGTAGTGACGACAACAGCGGCGAAGGCGGCGGAAACGGCGACAGCGAAGAGGTGATCGCCAACAACGGAACACTGAAAGGAAGCGTAGACGGGTCGAAAACCGTCATCCTGACCAAAGGCTACAACTTCTCCCTCGACGGAGAATATATCGTCAAAGCCGGTTCTACCCTGAAGATCGGCGAAGGTGTGACAATCAGCGCCAAAAGCGATGATGCCACCATCGACTACATCCTCGTGGAACAGGGAGCCAAGATCGAAGCGGTAGGTACTGCCTCCGCACCGATTGTCATGACTGCCGATACCAAAGAACCGGGAGCATGGGGCGGCATCCACATTTGCGGCAAAGCCCCGATCAATATCGGATCGACCGGTAAATCGGAAGTCGGAGATGCCGCTTACGGTGGTTCCGATCCGGCGGACAACTCGGGTATCCTGAAGTACATTCGCCTGGAATACGCCGGATACAAGTTCACTACGGAAAAGGAGTGTAACGGCTTCACCTTCTATGGTGTAGGAAACGGTACGACCCTCGAATACCTCGAAGCATACAAAGGTACCGACGACGGCTTCGAATGGTTCGGAGGTACGGTCAATGCCAAATATCTGGTATCGGTGAGCAACAGCGACGATTCATTCGACTGGACAGAGGGATGGAGCGGAAAAGGGCAATTCTTTGTCGCCTACCAGGAAGATCCCGCCACTTTGGGATATACATGCGACTGCCTGATCGAGGCCGACAACTATGACAAGAATATGGATGCCGCTCCGATCTCATGCCCGACACTGGCCAACCTGACACTGATAGGCGCCAACAACGACGAAGGCAAAAGAGGCATCCGCCTGCGTGCCGGAACTCAGGCCAAGATCTACAATGCACTCGTTACAGGCAAGGCCAACAACCTGACTACCGAAACAGAACAGACCGAGAAATTCCTGATCGACGGTCCTTCGGTACTGAACTACATCGCTATCGCGGGAGATATCAAGGCAAGCGGTGACGGCGGTTACTCTTCTGCCCTGTTCACAGCCGAAGGCAATCACAATGCCATCAACCAGACTTTGAGCTTCAGCAATATCTTTATCGGAACACAGGACGGAGGAGCCGACCTGTCAGCAGACAGCTTCTTTGAAAAAGCGGCTTATAAAGGTGCAGTGAAAGCAGACAATGAATGGACCAAAGGTTGGACCAAGTTATAAATCACGTATACACTCACAGAATGAAGCACCGGACAGTCCTGCTGGCCCGGTGCTTTACCTGTTTTTCAAACTATGGACAGATACAGACTAAAGATCATCGCATTGACAGCACTGGTGTGCCTGACCGGCAGCAGCTGTACGGACGACGAGAACAACGGACAGGGCAATAACATTATTTATGGTGAGAATATCATCGGAAACGGAGAACAGACCTTCGAGATAAAAGATCATCAATACCTGAAACGGGGCACTTACCTGATGAAGGGATGGTGTTACGTCACTTACGGTTCGACGCTGACCATTGAAGCGGGCACCGTTATCAAAGGAGACAAGGAAACCCGCGCCGCCCTGATTGTAGAACCGGGCGGGAAACTGATTGCCAGGGGAACGGTAGATGCTCCCATCGTATTCACCTCCGAAATGCCCGCCGGGAAACGGAAACCGGGTGACTGGGGAGGATTGATTTTATGTGGTTATGCCCGGAACAATGAAGACATCATGCAGATAGAGGGAGGCCCGCGTACCATGCACGGAGGTCCGAACAACGCGGATAATTCGGGCGTCCTGAGCTACGTCCGTGTAGAGTTTGCGGGATATCCGTTCAAGAAAAACCAGGAGATCAACGGCATCACCTTCGGTTCGGTAGGAAACGGCACGCAAATAGACCACCTGCAAGTATCGTATGCCAACGACGATGCCTTCGAATGGTTCGGCGGAACGGTTCATGCGGAATATCTGGTGGCCTATCACTGCTGGGACGACGATTTCGACATAGACAACGGCTATAGCGGCACATGCCGGCATCTGCTGGGCATCCGCCATCCGCGAATAGCGGACATCACAGGTTCTCATGCCTTCGAATGCAGCAATAATGGCACGAACACTCCTGCGACACCTACCACAGCCGCCACCTTTGAAGATGTCACGATCTATGGCCCTGCCTCAGGGGATGCCTCGTTCGTAAATCATCCCGACTTTATCAATGGCGGCGGCCTCCGGCCTGAGAATGAAAGCATGCTCGGGCTATTCGGCGCGGCACTGTATATGGGCAACAACACATCGGTGACTTTCCGGAACTGCCGGATCAGCGGATATCCGTCGGACATGGAGGGCACACCGGCCTCAGCGGATAACGTAGTATTCAGCGAAAGGGAAGAAACCGGTTATCCGGAGTGGACCCAAAGATGGTGTAACTTCAACCCGCAAGAGACAGAGTATTGAATTCACCACAGAGTCTTATTCATTGCCGTTTAACAGAGCGGTTTTGACATTCTGTCCAAATGATATTTCAATCCTCTCAGATTGCTTTCTTTCGGCCCGAGGGAAAGGCACTCTGCGAAAAACGCCTCCTATGGCAATCGGGTATGATTGCTTTCGTAGGCCAAACAAGCCAAAGACAAACAAAACCGCACTACTTTCCAGAGGACAGGCAACCGATAGACAGTGATACCCCTCTAAACACAACTTTTTATCACTTCCGCTTTGTTCATCTCAGAGTAGTAACCGGAAAGATTCCGTCCACTTTTGAGCCTCCGATCGGAAACAATAGGAGTAATCCTGAAAAACATTAGGAGATATTTCGAAAAGAAGTAAGCATTTTCGGGAAACGCTTACTTCTTTCGGAGCAAATGCTTGCTTCTTTTCTCCGAAACTCCGGCCTATTCTCATCAAATCCCGGCTTTCGGAGCCCCGGACCTTGGCTTTCCGGAGCAGAAAGTCCTTTTGTCGGGCTTTTCTTCTCCCAGACGGACCTGAAAAAAGAAATGCGCTGTTTGTCAAACAGCGCATTTCATACCTTTTTGAAAGAACAATCGAATATAATCTATCAGAATGATTCATAAGAGGAGTTACTGTTAGCGACGATCGCTATACACTCCATCTCGATCAGCCAGGCAGGCCGGCATACAGCAGCAACAACAAATTGTATCGGTGTATCAGGAAAGCGTTTGGCAAACAAAGCGCGCACAACCGGATAATCCGAAGCGTCCCGCAGATAAACAATCATCTGCGCCACATCCTCAAAACCGGCTTTGCCCTCTTCGAGCAACTTCTCTACATTTTCCCACATCCGCCGGGTCTGTTCCCGGACATCACCTACATGAACCACTTCACCGCGATGATCGATACTCGCCGTACCACTGATAAAGAGATGGCGACGGTCGCCATACTCCACGGAAGTTCCCCGTTCGAAAGTCACTCCATACAAGGCTGTCGGGCTGAGATGAGACAGCGCATGCAGGTAAGTCACCTGTCCCGGCTGCAATCCTTTTACCGCATAGGCATCAAACAGCACATGTATCTTCGGATCGGCATGCCGTCCCTCTATGCCGGTACTGGCTATATAATGGGTCGATTCGGTCAGTCCCTGCCCCAGAAAGTTTTCACGGCGTGCCTTGACAATGCCGGCATAATTCACATCCACGTTCTGCACAAAGATCCAGGTACGGATGCAATCGGAAGCCAGCGTACAGCCTTTTCCTACCAGATCGGCTTCATAAGATTTCAACAAGGTTTTCATCTGCCGCTCCGATTTGCCGCAAGACACACCCGCACCGGCTGTCCAGTAATGCTTGTAAGCGGCATTCGGTTCGGAGGTCAGATAGACCCACAAAGCAATCTTACTTCCATCCAACGGGGGCTGTTGCACGACAGAGACAGCGCACGACGGCTCTTTCTGCAAGACAGCCTGCAAAGCCTCCCACTGATTGGCGGCATCACTCAGGAAGTAACGGCAAAACACGGGTACCATTCCCCTGATTTTCACCTTCCTGCTCAGTATCCTATGGTATGCTTTACGAATGGCCGTCAGCTGCTCTTCATAACTCCCCGCTTCCGGATCGACATGAAACATCAAATGCGCCTCTCTCGTTCCTCCCTCACCCCCAAAAAGGGAATATTCAACAGTAGTCCTTAAATACTCTATTCTATGTTTTCTGTATTCCATATTCTTACTCATCTTTTATTTCACTTTAACTCGCTCTTTCGACATCAGCCCTTTGGCCATCTCCCGCTTGTCCCATTGCACCGGAGCAGACACAAACTCGGGAACATTATACGAATAGATCAACTGATCGTAGAACGTATACGGATCTTGCTGAGGCAGCAGGAAAGGTTTCCCTATACGCCCCTGTCCGTCCACCGAGGAGATATAAAGGCGGGTGTACAACCCGTCACCTCTCCGGCTGCTGAACACAAACCAATGTGAATTGCTGCTCCAGTTGTGATAGCTTTCCGTATCGTCACTGTTCACCTCCTCCAGGTTACGATAGGCTCCGGTCTTCAAGTCCAGCAGCCAGAGATCGGCCTCTTTGTGCCAGATGGAGAAGTTCCCATAATCGGAAAGCGTGAACATCAGGTATTTTCCATCGAACGAAGGTTTGGGGAAAGAGATACTTTTGTCCAGCGTGCGGGCTGAGATCAACGTATCGATCCGGTCGCCGAACGTTCCGTCTTCGGGATGGAAAGCAATGCTGCACAAGTTGTATTTCACGTCTTTGTATCGGACAGGCATCTCTTTCTGCTCGGCCGAACAGAAATAAAGCGTCCGTCCGTCGGGCGAGAATGCCGGAAAAGTTTCAAACGAAGCCGTACTCAGCAAAGGAGTAGTCAGTATCCGATGGGACCGGGGATGATAAACCACCACATCCGAAGCCTGGTCGAATACCTCTATCGGCTTCTTTCCTCCCAGATGAAAGGCCTGATTGGTTTTGTTCACCGAATAAGCGATGTATTCGCCCGAAGGATGCCAGTACGGATAGACACAGGCCGACAATTGCCCGTCGGCTTTGGTATCGAGAAATTCCAACCGATCTCCTGTGTCGATTACAGTGGCTCCATGCCCGCCTCTTACATGTACGCTCGACGGTGTGGGCTCCGTCCGGTTGAAAGCATGGCAATTGATGCAGGCGGCCGTCACCTGCGTGTTCTCAAATAAAGGAGTCTGGCGGAATGTTGAAAGTTCACGTTCGTAGATCCCCATCTTGCTGTACACTTCATATCCGGGTGCGAGCAAACGGTATACCAACCCGTAATCGATCGGGAAAGGACTGACATATATCGGAAACGGACGATACTCTTTCCACTTCTTCCCCTGGCGGACAGAGACTTTCACCTCGATGCTGTCTCCCTTATTACTTTCAAGAAGTTCGTGCCATTGCTTGGCGGGAATGTCTACCGATCTTCCATTCAGCCGTACAGGCTTTCCTTTCGTACCGGCAATCACGACATCAACCGCCTCTACCCCATCGTCCGTCACCCGGAAGTTAAGCGGGGCAATGGTAGAGGGAATGGTAACCCCGACATAATCGGGGAATATCGATGGCAATGTATCCACCCTGGCAGGGGATGTCACCTTCTCTTGACAAGCTGCAAACAAGAAGAGCAGCCCTATCATGCTAAAACAGTATTTTATCTTTTCCATCTTATCTAAAGTCTGTATAAAACCAATATGTATCTCCGAATCGGGCAGACAATGCATCTGCCGAACGGGCAGATGTGAAAATCTGTGCGTATTCTCTCAATCTATTCTCTGTCTGCGGGTCTATCTTCCAGGGAATTGTATCTGTTGCAGTGTGTTTGCTCATAAGCCAATAGAACAACAACGCTTCCTGATAGCCCTTGGGAACGGAAGAATATCCCAGATCGGCTCCCAAAGGATAATAATGCACAAAACGTCCCACATCCTTCTTCAAGAGTGTACAAGCCATCAAATACTCATACGCCATCCGGTTGCGGGGATTTGCATGAAGCAGGAACTCCAATGTCATCTCCGGCAGGTCAGGGTTAAAGAAGAAATCGGTTCGCGGAGTAAGCCTCCTCAATCTCCCGTATTCCGGATGTGCATTGACCCGGTCTTCATCATTCAGGCAAGCCAGAGTTTCAGTAGCCCAATCTTTATAAAAGAGGGTATGCTGCAAGATACGCAGATACTTCCGGGCCACTTCGTACCTGCCATTAATCAAATTGGTCTCAGCAAGCCTTTTAAAACAACGCACACTCTTCCGGTAATCCGGAACGGCCTCCATAGCCTCGAAGACAAACTGCTGCGCCACATTGACCAATCCCAGGTAATAATAAGGTTCACCGGCTACCAAAGGAATGGTGAAGTCGTTGACAAATGACATCAGTAGTCCTTCCTTCCCCCGCTGGTAAAAACTAAACATACGTTCCGGTAGCTGCCCTTTCATTGCTAAAGCCAAATTGAGACAAGAAACCGACATCGGTGTATCGGGTGCTTTCTTTTCCGCCATCGCAATCACTTCATCCCATTCTTGCATGCGCACATGATAATCATACCCCATCACTTCCTCTTTATTCAACCCGATACCGTATTTGCCATACAGATTCAAAACAAACAACATCAGGATAAATTGCAGAACCCATGCTCCCGAGTAGTATCTCCAAGTCATCTTCTCAGGCAAACAGGCTACCAATAACGGTACCAGAATCACAGCCAGCCAGGCTATCACCTGCATTTGTGGAAAGACTAATGGAAAACGATAACTTCCGATCGCCCACAACAGGCGGTCGGCCGGATATGGAAATACAGCCAAGGATATCCAATAGGTCACTCCGGCAATTCCCAATGTACCTCCCACCAGAATCCACCAAGGCAGACGCCTTCCGGCAAACCGGCAAAACTCAGTTATCCATATCAATGGAATGAAAAGCCATGCACATCCTCCCGCCAGCAGATAAAGCAGCGGAATGCCGACTCCCCAATAAATCAGGCGTATCCGCCTATTCTCAATAAATGTATATCCGATGAGTGCTCCCAGCACCATTCCCACAGAGATGGCTCCGGAAAGAAGAAAATTTTCGTCGCAGAACAGAATAAAGAAACATAAAGAAGGTAGCAGAGTAAGCGGATACCATGCCGGGTGTCCGCCCAGGCGGTTTGCAATCCAAACCATCAACCTGTGAATACCCCCTATTGCACCGGTCAAGATAGCGGCTCCCGCCCACGAATAATAATAGAATTGGGTGAGAAAGCCTCCCAGATAGTCCGCCATTCCCCCGGGATGGGATACTTGTTCGACAAAATAGTCGGATGTAAAGAGAAACATCTGGAACTGTTCCTGATAATGCAGATGGTAGGAGTAGTATACTCCGAAGAAAATGAAGACACCTGCTCCCAATAAGATGGACAAAAGCAGGTTTATTCTTTTGACGTGCTTGTTTTTCATATTCGGTAAATTGTGCCCAAAAGTACAAAAAGTTTGGAAAACAATCTAACGAAACAGGAAACAATACAGTTATTCGCCCAACAGCTCGATGCACATACGTCCGTTATGATAAGGACATTTCCAGAAGCCGGCCTTATCATCATCCCGGTTCAGGCTACCGTCGGCACGAAGGCTCCAGAACCATTCGCCATGCACATCGTCAGTCAAATGCCGTTTAATAAACTCCCAGCAGTCGATGGAATGTTGCAAAGCCCCTCGATCACCGAAATATCGGAACAGGTTATAGTATCCGACTACGGTTTCGGCTTGCACCCACCAATGGTAGTCGCCGTCGATGTGTCCGGTAGTGAGATTCTTTTCGTATATCATTCCTCCGTCGGAGGTAAGTCCTTCGGATGCAGCCGCAGCTATCTTCTTTACAACAGGTTCTATCTCCGCAATGAGTCCGGCGTCTCCCAATACCCGGGCGGCTTCATGCAACAACCATGAGGCTTCGATATCATGTCCATAAGAGACGACCGGGTATTTGCTTTGCCAGTCGTTATCGAAAAAGAGTTGTAAATGGGATGTGTCCTTATCCAGTATCTTCTCTGTAAAAAGTCCTATCAGGTTGTAGAGCTGACGTTCCAGCCGTGCATCTTTCCAGACCCGGTACAGGTTGGTGTAAGGTTCGAGGATATGCAGATGGGTATTCATAGTCTTGCGTTCATTCGCATCTTTCTCGCTGAGGCGCATATCGGCTATTTCGTTCCATTCACGGGTAAGCGCTTCACAATAACCGTTCTTCAGCCCATCAAAGCTGTGGGACTCTATATCATTGAATAAACGGACGGCATACATCAATGCTTCCGGATCTCCGGTAGCCCGATGGAACTCGCTCAGTCCGTAAATGGCAAAGCCGATGGCATAAATCTGTTTCTTGGTATCCAGCGGCTCACCTCTATAGTTGAGTGACCAGTAGACCCCTCCGAACTCGGAATCATAAAAGTGGTCGATAAGGTATCGTTTGGCACGGTTTGCCATCTCTTTGTACTCCTCTCTACCCAGCAGACGATAGGCAGCAGAATAGGTCCATAAAATACGCGCATTCAGAATAGCCCCTTTATCGGCCCGGGGCATTAATTCCTCCTGTCCGGTGATGCGTCCGTAAAATCCACCGTTCTCCTGATCTACCATCCGTTCCATCCAGTAAGGAAGAATACGGGTAGTAAGCTCTTTCTGCATTTCTTGTTTAAGAATCTCGTCCATATGATGTCTGAATTATGATTGAATAGCCTTTCTTCTCTTCTCCAACTCTGAAGTCACCTCTCTCATCTTCTTCTCCGACAGCGGATACATACTGATGAAAACGACGGACAGAACTGTTCCGACAGCGGGCAACCAGCTGAGAAACATCTTAATCCCATGAATAGCCTCTACACTCTGCACTTCGTTGGCACGAAAGCCGAAGTAAGCCAACAACCAACCGGTCAGTGCACTTCCGATAGCCCAACCGAACTTCTGGCTCATGGACGAAGACGAAAAGATCAGACCTGTAGCCCGGTTGCCGGTCTTCAGTTCCGAATAGTCAGCACAGTCGGCGTACATGGACCAGAGCAAAGGGAAAATACTTCCGGCACAGATACTGATCAGCACCTGAAAAACAAAAATCAGGGTGATGTCTCCTTTCCCAAACCAATAAAAGATAACGGAAAGGAGAGTAGCCAGACTCATGGCTCCCATGTATGTGTTTTTTTTGCCAATACGGTTACTGACCGGAGCTGCAAGAATCACTCCCACAATATTGGCAGCCTGTCCCACTGCCAGATAAAGGCCGCTCAGCACAAAAGAAACGCCAAAGAAGGAAACCGTGGAGTAATCCTCTTCCACAACAAAGTACTTGAAGTAATAAACCGTAGCTCCGTCACGAATAGAATTGAATACCAAAGCTGCCACTCCGGCTCCGAGCAGAATCCACCACGGACGGTTGTGAAGCAAATCTTTCAAATCGTCTTTCAGGGAGTTTTGTACTTCCCTGATCGGTTTTACCCGTTCACGTGTCAAGGCGAAACAAAGATAAAACAGAGCCGCACACATCACAGCAATCACCACCACACTCAACATCCATCCCCGTTGCTCGTCTTCTGCACCACCAAACAGGTTGACCATCGGCATGAAGAGCAGCAAAGCAATAAAACTGCCGATATAGGCAAAAGTCATACGGTAAGTGGACAGGGTATTCCGTTCTTTCGGGTCAGGACTCATCACTCCCAGCAGTGAAGCATAAGGCACATTGATAGCCGAATATACCATCATCATCAAAGAATAGGTGATGTAGGCATAGACCAGTTTTCCGGTATCATTCAACTCCGGAGTGGTGAAAGTAAAAATACCAATCAGTGCAAAAGGAACGGCAAGATACAGCAGATAAGGACGAAATTTCCCCCAGCGGGTCTGTGTGCGATCGGCAATCACTCCCACGATCGGATCGAAAGCCGAATCCCATACCCGGGTAATCAGAAACATGGTTCCTACCACGGCAGCAGGCAAGCCGAATACATCGGTATAAAAAATCATCAGATAGGACCCGAACAGTTTCCAGAACATGGACGAAGCCATATCGCCCAGTCCGTAACCGATCTTCTCTTTCAGTGTAATCATGGCAGTCATTCTATTCTTGGTTTTCTTATTTCATCAATCTCAGATTTCGTTCAATCAGGTTTTTCAGTATCTCTACCGAAGCTGAGGAAGAAAAGCCGTCCTGAGGAGTGTGCAGGCAGTAATCCACCAACCGTTCGATAGTTGAGGTAGCTACATGCATACGGGTGTCCGACGAAGCATAGTAGATAAATACTTTTCCGTCATCGTCGGCTATCCAACCATTCGAAAAAAGCACATTCGACACATCCCCAATGCGCTCTTCTCCTACCGGAGCCATAAAGTACCCCGCCGGAGAAGCTATCAGCCGGGTGGGATCATCCAACGATGTCATATACATATACAATACATACCTGAGCCCGGCAGCACAATTGCGTACTCCGTGTGCCAGATGAAGCCATCCCTGAGGAGTCTTGATAGGATGCGGCCCTTCACCGTTCTTCACCTCCTTGATGGTATGATAATATCGTTTGTCGATGATCTTCTCTTCTCCAACCTCGGCATGGGTTATATCGTCAATCAATGCCCATCCGATACCACCTCCGCTACCGGTATCGATAAATCCGTCTTGCGGACGGGTATAAAGTGCATACTTTCCATCCACAAACTCAGGATGCAGCACCACATTACGTTGCTGACTCTTTGTTTTCAGATCCGGCAGACGTTCCCAATTTTTCAGGTCTTTGGTACGGGCAATGCCGGCAGTGGCTGTAGCTGACGATAAATCACCTATGGGAGCATTGTCATCGTGCCGTTCGGCACAAAAGATGCCATATATCCACCCATCTTCATGGGCAGTGAGACGCATATCGTATACATTGGTTGCAGGAACCACATCTTCGGGTAAGGTCACCGGATACTCCCAGAAGCGGAAATTATCAATACCGTTCGGGCTTTCGGCAACAGCAAAAAAAGATTTGCGGTCTGCTCCCTCCACTCTCACCAACATCAGGTACTTCCCATCCCACTTAATGGCTCCGGCATTCAACGTCGCATTCATACCGATACGTTCCATCAAAAAAGGATTCGTCTCCTCGTTCAGGTCGTATCGCCAGAAGACAGGAGTATGCGCTGCAGTCAGTACAGGGTAACGGTAACGCGTAATCACTCCGTTTCCCTCTTCTACCGGTTCATTCTTACGCATCAGCAGTGCTTCATGCCCGGCAAGCAATTTAGCAACTTTATCATTAAACAGACTCATAATGGACAGTGTTTTTATCGTTATTTATTTGATTTTCTATTTATAAAGGTTCTTCACGTCCGACACAAACAGAGTTTTCGGTTCACGGTAGAACTTCACAAAGTCATCGGCGGACACCTGTCCGGGATAAGGAGCATAATAGTGGTTTACCCTTTCACGTGCATTGCGCCACACCAACACATAACTGATAGGATACTTGCTGATTACCGGATAGAGAGTCTGTGTCCACCAGACAGAATCGGGAATAGCCTCGAAACCGGTTTCGGTAATGGCTATAGGCTTATCGTGCGCCTTACCTACTTCAGTCAGGATAGCAAGCGACTTATCCAATTGCTCCATATATTGTGTCCGGTCGAACTGATAGGTGTCAAAGCCCACCAGGTCGATGATATCATCTCCCGGATAACGCTCCAGATAAGCAGTCGAATCTTTGGGTTCCGATCCCGGTGAATAAGCATAAAGCAGGTTCTTTACTCCCCGGGCATGCATACGATCATGCGTCATCCGCCAAAGAGCCTTATACTGGTCGGCCGTGCAAAGATTTTGTCCCCACCAGAACCAACTGCCGGTATGCTCGTGCCAGGGACGGAAAATAACCGGTATTTTTGTACCTTCTTCCGTCTCCAAAGTATTCATAAAGGCTGCAACAGCATCGAGCCAACTTATAAATTTCGCATGATGTACACCACCGGGCAGTATGGAAGCTACAACCGTCGTATCACTCACATCCCACGCATCTTTACCGGTCAAGGGGTTATCGAGATGCCAGCTAAAAGAAACCACTCCTCCCCTTTTATATTGATTAATCGTCTCCTGACGTATTTTGCGAAACGGCACGTTATCCAGACTTTTCTCTCTTTCCAGTTCAATGTGGCCCAGATCAAACGACATGACAGCCGGATAATCACCACACACACTTTTCACGTCACTGCGATCTTCGTCACCTTCCCAGCCGACACCGTAAAGCGGATCGTCATGATGACCAAACATAATCCCCTGTGTGGGAACCTTCCGTAGATTATTCAGTAAATTCACTGTTTCCGTCGTTCGCAGAGTGTCGACAGTCGAATCCGCTCCTGTTTTCTTTCCGGAAGGTGAACAGGCACCCAATCCTGCCAATAGCAGTGCACCTGTAGCTAATATCTTTATTCTCTTTATCATAATTCGTTTATTTAACGATGAATACTATGCAAAAGTACGAGGGTTCCCCCTTGAAAACAAGTACAATATTATCCAATACTGGTATTATCATTCACCTACCCTTATTGTACTTCTCTACAGCCAGATAAAAGGCCTGAATATTGTCAAAAGGTACTTCGGGCGGAGTATCGCAACCGGTGGATATAATAAAGTTAGCGTATTCTCCGGTACAGGTCAGAAGTTCTTCTGTCCGTGCAAAAACATCTTCAGGCGTCAGTACCCTGAACACTCCTACAGGGTCCAGATTACCCATCACCCATACATCCGAAGGGCATTCCCGGAGAGCAGTTATCATATCCGCCTTATTTCCGAAATGATACCCTTTAGCACCGGTAGCCAGCATAGCAGCAGTGCAATGTCCGGTGTTACCGCAATTATGCAGAATAACTGCAAACGAATCATCCTGGACAGCATCGATAATACGTTTCACATAGACCGAAGAATAGCGTTGACAATCTTCATTCGAAAGAAGTCCGGCAGCCGGTTCCGCCATAATAACACCGGCCACTCCGGTCTCTTTGATAGCCAGACAATAACGGAGAATGAATTCCGTGCATTTCTCCAGTAAAAGCAGGACAGTATCGGGCTCGGTATAGATAGCCATCATAATTTCCGTCATATCGTATAGACGACCTGCCAGAGAATAGGGACCGATACAACCGGCCAGCACGGGCTTGTCTATTCCTTCTGCTGCCAGGCGGTCGGCCAGCAAATACTGAGGCATGCGTCCCGATTCGACCGAAGGAATCTGCAAAGCCTCAACATCTGCATATCCAGTGAGCAAACGTCCGCAAACACTGGGTACTTCATTGGGGGACATACTAAGTCGAGCTCCAAAAGCTTCTGCTTCCACGGTAAGATCCATAATAGTGGTACAAGCCGCCGACTGCGGAAAACATTCGTTCAAGGCACGGATAGCGTGATAATGAATTTCACCGTTCGTTACGGCATCCAATACCCGTTTCCCTAACAATTCAATACCCGGATGGGTCATAATGGGGATGGCTACCCGTTTTCCTGATACTAATTTATCTTTTATATATAATGATAGTTCCATAACATTCTATCTGTTTAGTTTATTTCTGTTTTTATAGCAATCGGCTTTGCCGCATAGTTCGCATCCATATTTCCGTTTGACAATACATGGACCATAAGCAATAATACCACTGACCGATTTAATAGGCGACATCAGCGAAGAATCACTCAATCGGACCCCGCAGGGAAATTCAGGCAAGCAGCTGAAAAGCAACTGCTGTTGCGTGACGTGCCATCCGCAATAACCGGGACTGTAAGGATGACTGACTCCGTATCCCAAAGGAAACATTCGGGATTCCACTTTCCGGCATACTTCACGGACAACTGCTTCAGCAATTGCCGAACCGTAAGCATCCAGAAGAAATTCGCGTAAGATGTCTCCCTGACTGCCTATCCTATGCTGAAAAGCCTCAAACTCGTACCCCGCAGTAGCAACAAAGAGTACATAGCCCGCAGCATCTTTAAGATAAGGAGTTATAACAGATCCTGTTTTCAGAGAAATACCGTTTACTCCCACCTCACAAGTACCGGCCGGCTCGGCATCGAACAGAGCATACAGAAAGCGGGGTGTACAAATTCCGGCAATCTCTGTTTCCAATGCATCAGATATTGCCTGTATCTCCGCATCAGGCACGTAACCGGCTCCCATTGAAAGATTAATATCCTCCGGATCGAGTCTCAACGAAGTGAAAGGCAGACACTCTTCAACAATATGGGAATTCACCAGTGGCATATTCAACAGGCGTTTATCAACTTCTTGGCCATTATTACGGCTGCATTGGCATTACTGGTATAGGCATCGGCACCGATAGATTTGGCAAAGGCATCGCTGACAGGTGCTCCTCCTACCATTACTTTTACTTTTCCCCTCAACCCGGAGGTTTCAAGGGCATCGATCACTTCCTTCATGTAATTCATGGTAGTGGTGAGCAGTGCGGACATGCAAATAATATCTGCCTTATTTTCCAATGCCGCAGAAATGAATTTATCACTCGATACATCCACTCCCAAATTGATGACTTCAAACCCACATCCTTCAAACATCGAAGCAACCAAGTTTTTACCTATATCATGCAAATCCCCTTTTACCGTACCAATCACAATCCGACCGATATACGAATTGACCTGCCCTTGCATCAGTGGTTTGAGTATATCGAGGGCACCACGCATGGCACGGGCACTCATCAAGAGGTTCGGAACAAACACTTGTCCCGATTCAAAACGTGCTCCAATGGCTTCCATGGCTTTAATCATATATTCATTAATGATTTCCTGGGGTGCTGCTCCTCCGGCAACAGCTTCCCGGGTAACACTGACTGCCTGTTCCAATTTACCGGCCAAAATGGCTTCATATAATTCATTGAGGTTGTTCATAGCTTTTATCATTTATAAGATTAATAATATATAGATACTCTTTCTTAAAGATTACCTAACATAAATTTATTGTACAGCGAGATGATTTTACGATTTGCCAACCGATCTATCAGGGGACTTTAAGAGAATTTCAAAGCCATCTGATGATCAATACAGGCAAAACATGGTAGGAATAGTATTTTCTGAAGATTATCAAGAGATATCCTTTAGAGCATCGAACATCGCAACTACATTGTCTACCGGAACATTGGCCTGAACATTATGGACAGCATTGAAAACAAAACCTCCGTCACGGCCCAATATCTCACACTGCCCCATTACATGGCGACGTATCTCATCGGGAGTACCGAAAGGCAGTATCTTTTGCGTATCTACCCCACCGCCCCAAAAGGTCAATTGACTGCCGAATTCCTCTTTCAATCTTCTGGAATCCATGTCTTTGGCGTTAATCTGAACCGGATTGATAATATCAAATCCGGCTTCGATCAATCCGGGTAGAATCGGGATAATAGCTCCACAGGAATGCTTAAAGATTTTCCAGGTAGTATGTTGATGTATCCAATCATTCATCCGTCGATAGTGTGGTAACCAAAGCTCACGGAAGGTATCTATAGAGCAAAACTGTGATTCCTGGGAACCGAAATCGGTCCCACATGTCAACACCACATCTATCTTATCTCCTAATGCAGCCCAGAGTTTTTCATAATTGGCAATGGCAATGTCGATCTCTTTCTCAAATACCTGATGCAAATAGTCCTGCCGCATAGCAGTAGACATATACCATTCTACCACACTACGAATCCCCTTGGGCTGCTTCAATCCCATACCGGGAACAAAAGCAACATCCCCCAGAGCCGTTCCCCCGAAACTGGCAACAACAGCTCTGCCGGTCTGATATGCCTTGTCTGCCTCAGCACAGTAATAAGCCAGATCATTCTCTGTCAATAGCCCGAACTCTTCTACATTGTCTTCCGGGTCCAAACGATCTTCTTCAATGGGCTGCTGACGCTCAATAGCATTAATGAAATAACATCCTTTGGGCATCACGGCACTGGGGGGATAATTTTGATCCCCACCGGCATACACATATACATCTCCCCGCATATCAGGAGTTAAATCCATTGCTTCAGGCACCAACACCCGTTGCCCCCAAGGGGTCGTCTGTTCGTGCATACGAGTCGTATCCAAATCGAAGATATCTTTGGGTCCACCTATACCTATACAGTCTACTCCGATCTTTTCGGCTAGTTCCGCATCTATCTCTCCTAACATCTGAAAAGCATCTACAATCTTCACCGGACGGGGTGCCAGTCCATAATAGTTTCTTAGCGCTTCCACAATACGGCAATGGATACCCGTGACTGCTGTAGACCCGAAATCAACCGGTATACTACCTGCATTCTGATGATTGAGTGCACAACGCACTTTATCTCTTGATCTGTTCATGACGTTTACATTTTAAAAGTATATTTTCGGTTTATCTCAAATGCTTGTCGGCAGGCAATATCCTCGGAAGAGCCTCCCACCATTATTGTAAAGCGTCCCGGTTCGACCACCCATTCCCCCTCTTGCATATACAGAGCCAATGACTTCTTATCAAGAGTAAAAGTTACTTCTCGGGATTCACCAGCCTTCAGGTGAATACGGCTGAACGCCCGTAACTGCTTGGCAGGAGTCGTAAAACTGCTTACGTCATCCCGGAAATAGAGTTGTGCCACTTCATCACCATCTGCAGTACCCTGATTTTGTATGGTTACTGTTACATCTACCCGGCAATCATCACTTCCTTCAGTTACCTGCACTTTCATATCCGTATAGGAAAAAGTTGTATAACTAAGACCATAACCGAAAGGATAACGAGGAGTACCCGGTTCTTCAATATATCGGCTACGATTTCCTTTCCGTCTTGTATTGTAGTATACCGGCAACTGACCGACCGAACGTGGCACAGAAAGAGTGAGACGTCCTGCGGGATTGTAATCACCGAAAAGTACATCGGCCACAGCATTCCCTCCCTGCATGCCCGGATACCAGGCATCCACAATTGCCTCTGCCTCTTGAATAGCTCCCTCCATCAATAACGGACGCCCTTTAATCAATACCAATACCACCGGTTTACCCAACCTGGAGATTTCTTCCAACAACTCCAGTTGTCTTCCCATAAGATGAAGTGTGGCTCGATCATAGCCTTCGCCACTTTCCATATCACTGATCTGGTTTATAGTGACTTTTGCCGCACCGGTTTCTTCATATTCCGAGGAAAAATCCCGGGCACTCGATCCTCCCATCACCATTACTACGGCATCGGCATTACGGGCTGTTTCTATAGCATCTTTAAATCCGGTACGGGAAGAATCACGCACTGCACACCCCTTGGCATACAGCACACGAGTTTCTTTAGAGACCTTTTGTCGAATTCCATCCAAGACTGTCACTACAGTCCCATCGGCTTGAGGCGCGGTATAGTCTCCAAGCATATTATACACATTATCGGCATTGGGACCTATAACAGCAAGGGTACGAATATCCTTCTTCAACGGCAACAGCTTGTCCTTATTCTTAAGCAGAACGATTGACTGACGGGCTACTTCACGAGCCAGTCCGGTATGTTCGGAAGAGGCAACAAGTTGTACTGCCTGCTTTTCATCTACAAATGGATCATCAAACAATCCCATTTGGAATTTGAGAGATAAAATGCGACGTACCGCCTTATCTATCGTTGCTACAGCAACATCCCCTCTTTTGACCGCAGCAACCAACTGCTCAGCATAGACATTCGTTCCCAAATCACTATCCACTCCGGCATTCACGGCCTTTATGGCCGCCTCATAGTCATTGCCGGCAACACCATGTTCCCGTAATCCTCCGACAGCATACAAATCGGACACGACAAAACCTTTGAATTGCCAACGATCTTTCAGGATATCCGTTAACAAATAACGACTTCCAGTACATGGATTTCCGTCTATTTCATTGTATGAACTCATCACAGACAATGCCCCGGCACCTACCGCCTCACGAAAAGGAGGAAAGATAGCCTCTTCCAGTTCGCGCTCGCCTATATGGGCAGTACCTCCGTTATGTCCGCCTTCCGTCCAGCCATACGAAGCAAAATGTTTGAGGGTCGCTATCACGCTTTTACCGTCGTTTAATGTCTCTCCCTGAAAACCACGTACCAGAGCAGTTCCCATCACCCCATTCAGATAAGGATCTTCTCCATAAGTTTCCTCTACACGCGACCAACGCGGATCACGGGCCAAGTCGAGTACCGGTCCATAGCCGATGTGTGCTCCCTGAGCACTTGCTTCAATAGCAATGACACGTCCCATCTGCCGGATCAGTTCCGGATTCCAGGTACTTGCCTGACCGATGGAAGTCGGAAATACTGTTGTACCAATCGCCATGTGGCCATGCGGACATTCTTCCGCCAGAAACAGCGGAATACCCAAACGGCTATGTTCTATGACGTAAGATTGAAGACGATTGGACGCTCGGGCAGCCAGCGAAGGATTGAGTCCGGTATGCAACGTACGTTGCGTCCACGGATCAGCCCGCATAAAACCCCAGAGCGATCCGATATGGTACTCTCCGATTTCTTTCTCCAACTGAGGGGTCAGGCGGATGTCCTCTCCCACCCGTTCGTACATGGGCCACCCCAATGAAGTAAGCATCTGTCCTACCTTTTCCTCCAAAGTCATCTGTGACAAAAGATGCTCCACACGATACTCCACAGGAGCAGAAGGGTTTTCATAAGTGTCCATCCGCCCATTCTTATTCAGGTCATAAAAATGCAAGCGCGTCACTTTGTCTTTTTTCTTCCCGAATGTGTTTTTAGCCCGAACCGGAAAAATAAAAAACACACTCAACATCAAAAAGCATATTAATTTCATTTTCATTGTTTCTGAATTATCTGGTTAATATCACTTACCGCCTCCTTTATCATATTTATCGTCGAATCAGTTGCATAAACCGAATTCAGCCCTTGTTCCTCCTGCCCGGGATCTCCCATATAGTCATCTCCCCTTTGCCAAAAGAGATGTTGAGGTTCCGCAAATCCACCCCATGCCCAGAAGTTACATCCTTGGAAAACACCCTTTTCGGCAGCATGCTTTTCGACGATATCAAACACAGCTCTGTAATACCGGTCCCGCTGAACAGTGGAAGTATTCGAAGTAAACTTCACACTGTCTCTCGGTAAACCAAACTCTTCAAGTACCAGCGGCTTGTTTATCTTAAAAGCTTCCTGCACATGCATATCGATATAAGAGCAGGTGTTTTCTATTGCCTGCCCGATGGTACCCGGAATATCTTTCTTATCGATCCATCCCCAATTATTCGGCCAAATATGAATCGTAGTATAATCAACATTCGCATCGGCATGGATAGAAGTCCAAAGTGACAAATCCCCCTCACAACCGGCCATTCCTTCCGATCCAATAGAAACCAGATGGTTAGAATCCATAGATTTAATAAGAGCAGCGCAATCGGCAATCCAGGCTGCAAAACTCTTTTTATTGTCCTCACCGAACGGACGGGGTTCATTACCTATCTGCCAAGACATAATTGCAGGATCTTCACTATATTTTTTTCCAGTATACCGATTGACACGATTTACAACGTGAGTAATATGATCCCGGAACAAATGGTGTGCTTTTTCCGACTTAGCATATTGTGCCACATAATTCGAAAAAGCATCCCATCCGGCTACATTCGGCATAGGCACTTCACCATGTCCCGCCCAATAAAGATACTGGGAATATCCGCCCGACCACTCCCAGCTGTTATTCAGGAAAAGTACGGCATACATATCCCGTTTATCCAACTCCGACAGGAAGAAATCGAGCCCGTCAAAAATAGTATCATTATACACACCGGCTTCCACCTGAAGTGCAGGCTCAGCTTTCATCGGAATCCCATCTTTTCCATCTGCTCCAACAAGAACACGCAAATTGTTAATACCAAGAGCCTTCAAATAATCCAGTTCACGAAGTAATCTCTCCCGGTTACCTCCCTGTCCCTGTGACCCCAAAATAGCTCCATACCAAAAATTAGTTCCTATATAATAATAGGGTTTTCCATTCACCGTCAGACGTCCGTTTGACACACGGACAAAAGGATCAGGAGAAACCTGAGGAGAAGTGCACGCCCCAAGCACAATCAACAAGGTTAATAGGATAGTCGATAGGATTTTCATAATCATCAGATATTTTATTTATAAGATTCTTTCCACCCTGAAAGTGATATTGCAAAGATAGGCGTTGGATGGATGTATACCTAATACTATCTTAGCATTCCATGATATTATTTATAAGCAGGTTCAGTGCCAAGTATAAAAATTAGGAATTTCATCAGCGAAGAGCACCAAAGTGTCCCTCTTAAACCGACAAAAATCGGCTGCTGCCGGATGCCCTTTATAAGGAGAAAACCCCGACCAAGTGCATACATAATTCAAGGCTACCCCTTCCGAACGCAGAATAGATAACAATTGTGTATACCACAATGAATCACGTGTCTGTGTACCTGTCTCAGTAATGGCAGAAAGTTTTCCATGCTTTTGCGCATATTGTGTAAGGATACGGGCTTTCAGAACTACCAGGGAGGTATCTCCCCCATCCGGACGAAAATCCCAATAATTATCCATACCTACAACATCTACATATTTGTCTCCCGGATAACGTTCCAGATATTCGGCCTCAGTAGTGAAACCACAGTCCGGAGAAAATGCATATAAAAAGTTATGCACCTCTAAAGAATCTCTGAGATAAGTGACTGTAAACCGATACAATTTTTTAAATTCTTCAACCGAACAATGATTTTTTCCCCACCAAAACCAATTACCATCAAACTCATGCCAAGGACGGAATATGATCGGAATCAACTCTCCGTCATCGCCCTTTGCATTGTGTGCAAAATCAGCAATGATCTTCAAATCGGCTTTGAAGGTAGCATGATAAGAACCTCCCGGCAAGATATGACGAACCACTTGTGTTGTATCATAAAAATTTCCTCCGGTCACCGGATTATAATAATGCCAACAGAACGTAATAACATTTCCCCGATTATATGCAACATGGAATTTTTCCTGTATGTAATTCAATTCTTTTGTTTCCCAACTACGAGGATTCGTAAAATGAAGGAAATCAAAACTAGCCAAAGCAGGATAAGCCCCCGTCACATCATACGCATCACATCGGTTTGCCTCATCCCTCCAGCGTGTACTATCCGAATCGAACCCATCCATTTCATAATTATGTTGTCCATAAACCACCCGTTTTCCGGTCAGTTGCCGCAAGTTATAGAACAATGCCGCCGTATGTTCAGTTGCTCTCGTATCAACCAACATCAATCTGGTTTCTGTCAAGAGGTTCCTTCGCGAAGATATGCAAGACAGGATGCATACTACAATAACAATATATATTCCAATTCTTTTCATTAATAATCTATTTGAATGATTTCTGATGCCTCACTTTCATGATCCCAAAAGGATACGGAAGTCACGCAATAATAATAAGTTCCTTTCAGAGAAGTCCCGTCGAAATCAAATCCATTATCGGCAAAACTCTGTGTATTTCCCGCTACAAACGTCACAAACGTATCTGCTCCGATTTTAAAATCAGGAGTTCTGCTACGATAGATGCGATACATTTCCACATTTGGCACACGACTCCAAAACATACGTTTACCACAAATTGGTTTTATCATCGGAACTTCGGGTTTATCATCTCCCGGTACCTCAGTTACTACCACCGTATGATTCCGAGCCGGAGCCGAACCCGGATAGCAAAATACATTGTCAGAATCTGAAACCGAAATGTAGTATTCTATTCCCTGACGCGTAATCTCAGAAGCAGGTAAGGTTAATGTGAAGACACCTCTGGTCCGGTGCTTAAATGGTATTTTTTTCCACACTTTCTCTCCTGTTCTCCGATAGTGAAATATCCCGGATACAAATTCCGGTAACCGATTTTCAACGACTGAAAACCGAATGTGCAACGGAGTTCCCTCCATTATTGAAGTCAACGGGGAATTAATCACAATAACCGGAGCTTCCCGGTCAGCACTCCCGGCCAGACAATCGGCAGGTATTCCCAAAGGGCTTTTATGCCCTTCAATATCCACTGCATATACCGTATACGAAGCTGCTCCATGAAACTTATCCTGATAACAATTCACATCAGACGCCAATGTATCAATCTCTTCTCCATTACGACAAACCACGAAGGAACTTACTGCCGGCTCTTCATTACGCCAACTAATCTGTGCTCCCTCAAGAGTACCTTTAGCTATAATATGCGAAGGAGCCTGTACCCGTTGCTGTTTACGTAGCTGGTTGATCTTCTCTACATAGTTCTGTTTCACAAATCGATTCTGAGTACTCATAATGTTTCCATAGGAAGAAATATCTTCAATACGATACAAAAAGCTACGCGCCCATTCATCCATTTTCCCCGGTAAATCATTCCATTGATAATTTTCAAAATCAGTATTCAAAGCTATATGGCATGCTGCTCCATGAATACGTGCTCGTAATCGGGAGAGACGCAATTGTTGAAGTACATCCGAAGTAACGGCCATACAACTATCAATTGTTTTCAGCTGTTTATCAGCTAATTTCCCAGCTTTGGCTATTACATTAAAAGGTTGAAAACGAACATAAAGCGTATGAACACCTTTTAACCCTTTCACCGGAACGGTCAATGATTTCCAGGATTGCCAACCTTCCGTGTTCTTTACTTCAAACCGAGCGATAACAGGTCCTCCCAATCGATCCAGATAAACAGTAGCAACACCACCCGAAGATGCAGAAGCAATCCGTATGGACATTCGTTCGGGACTATTACTAAAATCAACTGCCGGATACTGCAACCAGTCATCAGCCATAATATATCCCACGCACTCTCCTCCTTCATCACAAGGAGCATTTTTTGTACCTTTTTTCTCTGCATATCCGGTGGCCTTTATCTCCACATCCTTTCCATTCTTTCCCCCAAAAGTCATCGAATAAAGATTCATCAACGGATAAGTATGTACCATCTGATTAAATCCGGGTGTTTCCTGACACTCACCGAAATCGGTAGCAAAAGGTTCGTTTTGATCGATAATGTCAGTAATGGCATCCACTGCATTTTCTCCATAATTGGCAAGTGCAAAATCCCGATACACTTTCTCCGAAGAGTCCAGCACTTCATGATTATACCAAGGAGCCTTACTGATATACCACATCTTTGGAGAAATAGCATCCGCCAATCTCCATGTCAGCGCATAAAATCCGTTCATATTGGCAGAAGCATCTCCAAAGGCCCGGATTGTTTCCGAAAGATCTACATTATAAGGATAGTAATACTCAGAACTGTTAAAATCACGTTCCAGCCAGGGACATCCCCAGTATTCACGATTTCCATAAACACTTCCCGGCTCAAAAGCGGCCGAATAGTAAGATATAGGGGCACAAATGACATCTTCAGGCAGACTATTCACCGATTCCGCAGTTAGCCCCCAGCCCGATACAGCTATACGGGTAGAAGGCGACTTCCGCTTCATCTCTTCATAAAATCCATCAAAGACTCTTCGCCAACGGGCATAAAAAGCCTCATTTTTCTGACCTTCGGATTGAAAACAAAGCAGATAGTCCAATTCCGGATACTCACGAGCTATTTCTGCGACCTGTACCTTTATCAAGTCTTTGTTATCCGGTTCAGACTGATATTCCGGCAAAACGACATCAATATCTAACCCTAAACCTATTTTTACACCACGTAAGTGTGCATAAGCAATCACCTTACGGAATATAGTTGCTCCCTTCTCTTTGATCTGACCATTCGTCAACGTTTCATTATGCAAGCCATAGTCTGCCCCGAAATCATAATCATCATAAACTTCAGATGCCCCGAAAAGATATTCGTTGATATTCCATCCGGGACAGCCCCATCCGTGTCCTGTCTTTATAGTAGGCATCCATCCACGCGATAAATGCCCTTTGTATTCAAAATTATGAAACAGTTCATTATGTCCGCAAAACCCGTTATAGTTATGAATCATAATGAAGTTCATACGCATCCGTGCTGCCTGATCTATGATGTAACGCCAATCATCCCAAGAATAAATGGTAGCCGATTGCGGAAAATTAGTCCAGGGAAGGAATCCACGGATAGCCACTGTCGGAGTTCGTTCATCTTGAATCAACGGTATTCTCGTCTGAACCTCTTTCCTATCAGGATATACATCTCCATTCATATAGAAACGCATTCCTAAGTGATCTTCCAGCAACCCATATACACCATAAAGCAATCCATTGGCATCAACACCTGCAATGACAACCAATTCCCTGCCTTTTTCTTTTACTGTCCGAATGACATATCCCTGCTCTCCCGGCATGGACTTCAGAGGTAATACTCCTTTGTCTCTCCAAGACTTCACTAACGGATGATCCAGTCTTGTCAGAACAAATTCCGTTTTCCTGTCCGGTACTTCTTCATGATCGATGGACAACAAGCGTCCGGACAGCTGATAATAATACCGCTGAAGTTCTACCGCCGCATATTCTTCAATCGGCGTAGCAGAAGCTGTTAACAAAATCTGTGCTTTGACAGCCGATGCTGCCATCCCCAAAATTAAGATAGCCAGCAGGTGATATGCCATTCGTTTCATTTTTCTTTTATTTTATTTTCCAGATAAATTTTAAGATCATTATATTCGCGCCACACACGTTGATTCAAAGAGCTAAGTACTCCCAATTCTCCACGAGAATGAACACGTTCCATATAAGTATCAAACATTTCTTTAACAGGGGCTGAAACTAACAGCCGATATGCGTCCATATACTCCTGCGAACCATTTATTTTCTCACCTTGCACTTCCTTCTTTTTTAAGATAAAAGCAGGCATCATAGCCCGATCTACCTCACCCAACAACAGTTCAAAACGGAACATTGCTATGAAACGTTTCAGATTCTCCCGTTTCTCTCCTCTTAACTTTTTCAATAACGATTCTCCCGAAGACACCAACTCTTGTCGTATTCGCACATTATTTTCATCTAATAATCCCCATTCCGGAGTATATGCATAAAATTCCGGTGACGGTACATTCCATTGAATCTGTTCACGATCCATTCTGGCAAGTAAAGGAGTCATTTCTTTTGCGGCTTCTTCCCCAAATTCCTCTGTCAGATATCGGTCATACAATTGATCTACACTCTCGTCAGCACCCTTATCCGAAGCAAAACGGGCAAACGTTCGAAAATTAAAACGGGGTTCCTCTGTACGCCAGTGAATAGCAATTACTCCGTCCAGATTTTGTTCGGCAGCAAGCTTTACCTGTTCACGCATCATATTGACCCTCGGCTGAAAATGCCAGAGTTGATGATCCCCCTCCAACCAGGGTACAGCCCAAACACTACGGTTTCGGGCAATCTCTTCCAAGAAATCAGGTTGCGGACTTTTTCCTAAATCCGGATTAAGGCAACTGAAAATAATATCTTGTGGTAAGGCCCTATCCAGTCCTTTCAATAAAGAAGGCAACTGATGTCCCCCTCCCCAACCACCAAGGATTAACTTTGCACGAGAGCCTTTTGATTTCAAATGTTTATAAGTCAATTTCATGTATTCCAATGCCCATACCCCGACAAAACGAGCCGATGAATCGGCAGCCTCTTTAAAGAGTGCCTGATTCTCTTGATAAGCCCGGGCAAAGGGTTTATCTCTAAGTGCTTTCTGAACATCGACACCCATAAATGAATGTTCATTCAGCCACATCCAGATATAATCGATATCCGGATAAGTGTTTAGGATATCATCAATTGCCGCATAATGTATCTCGGCAGCTATCTGACTTTTCGGATTGGGGATCATATTCGATTCACCTGCCCAATAAAAACAATCTCCGGCTACATTCAAAGAAAAATATTCGGGAGGGATCACTCCAAATTCAAATCCCATAGCCATTCGGATTCCCCGTTCATGTGCCATCTTCAGAACATCCCTCATCAAGGACTGAGCTTTTTCATAATGTTCCCGAGAAGAATGTGATGTTATCGAACCATTATTGCCAAAAGCTTCTGCACCAACAGGCAATTGAAATATCTTTCCCGTATCAAAAGCAAAGTCTTTCACAGCCATCGGAAGATATCCCCAACGGGCTGTCATCGAATTATCAAAACAAGCTTGCGGAAGAATATTTTTATATTCTATTTTTATCATAGGTTCCACATAGGTGGCATAGCGTTCTCCACCACCAGTATAATTATGAAAACCAATAAAATTGATACCATTCTTCCGGCATTCATCCAGATAAATCCGGTAATCCGACAGATTCCAGGAAGTAGGTCCCGATAGAAAATTATGCCAGGGCAACACTCCCCTGATATTAAATTTGTCTTGTGCCTGGATTTCCAGGCAGATAAACAAAGCAATAAACAGATATTGAATTTTTCGCATTATCATTTTTGTTAGATTTATATTGCAAGCTGAGTTAAAAAGAGGGATAGTTCCATAAAAACTTCCCTCTTTTACCAACTCTACCCTACATCAAGCAGATTATAATCTGCTTTTTGCTAAGCACACCTTAATCTTTGGGAACGATACGGAAATTATCAAAACAGATATCCGTATCTTCCGCCCAACTATTACCCATAATCTGCAGGACTCCATCATTAGGAATATCTCCTTTCCACATCTCTCCCAGATCAATAGAAACGGTTTTCCATTCTCCATTTGTATTCAGAGCAAGTCCCGATGCAAAAGGTTCCCAATCGTAATTGATCTGTGAAAAATAGAAACGAATCTGCCTTTTAGTCAATGGTTTGATTGTATTTACTTCAAACTTCAGCAAATATTTATTTTGATCGGCAATAACCTCCGGAGAATATTCGACAGCACACTGTGCAATAGTAGTCACCTCGTTCCAGTCCCAATCGTTCGCATCCCCTTTATTGATCTTGAAACGGGAGAAGTATCCACTGTACGGAGCAGGCACAGGACCATCTATCACATATTTACTACCTCCCCAACCGGTAAACGGATCAAAGTCACACAGCATGTTGCCTTTTTCCATATATTTACCTGGAACCGTTACCTCTCCACAAACCGGACTGACTAATTTAATTTTTGATCCCATTACAGCATCTTCCGGCAATACAAAACTCAAGCTGTTGCCCGTTGATTTTGTAATTTTCACTTCTTTACCACCAAAGAACAGTTGTCCCGATTCGGTCGTTATCTCATAAAGATCGAAATAATCGCCGACTACTTTCATTGTATCACCGGCCGGTGTAAATTCATTGAACATTCCATTCACTTCCAATTCGGGGATAAACACTGATATCGGAGCTGTCACTGTAGAATTTCCACTCCCTAAAGTTATCAGATTATTTATTTCTCCCGGAATCACTCTTGGAATCGGAAAAGTAATTTCTCCGGAAGTGATGTATGCGTCTTTCAAATCAACCTGCACATCATTCACCAGAATTGAATTAACAGCATTCAGTCCCGTACCTTGCACTATGATGTACTGTGCAAGATTAGCCTGATCAATGCCCTGCTCACGGTCAAGTACGGTAGATACCCTTGTAACCGCCAAAGGAGCATATTCCACTTCATCGTCCTCACATGATGCAAAAAGCCCACAGCCCAGCATCACCCACACGAATAAAATATATCTAAATGTTTTCATTGCATCTTCAATTTTAAATGTTACGAATGTATTCATTACCATCCCGGATTATTAGAATCAATCTTATCATTAGAGTTCACTTCACTGGTAGGTATCGGATAAAGAAGATTTCGTTCCAAACGACGTTTAGTCACATTATGCTCATCCATATCGATGGCATTCATCACATCCAGATAGATACCCCAACGGAAAAGATCATAACGGCGGTCAGCTTCATAGGCCAATTCGCGGGCACGCTCTTCCAGTACAGCCGAACGGAATTCATCCTGATTCATTCCGGAGAACGGAGTGGCATGTGCACGCGTACGAATGCGGTTCACCTGATTATAGGCCTCAGCGTCCGGCCCACCATTCAATTCATTGACAGCCTCAGCATAAATCAACATGATATCCGGCAAACGGAGTAACGGAAAGTGAAAATCACTGTTTTTTTGTTTCCGGTCTGTAACAAAAGTAAATTTTGTCAACTTCGCCAATGTCCACCCCTGACCTTCATGATAGACTTCCGTACCATCAAAAGCATTGCCCTGACTGTCATATACCTCCTTATTCTCCACTTTATCTGCATACCAACGGGGATAATAGTTATAGATAACCTTACCATTGGATATACCATCCGACGCATATCGATGAATAACTCCATCGACAATACGCTTATCCTGTTCTTCGAAAAGCAGATACCAGTGATCGCGCATACCATACCAGTTACCTTCCATCGTACCGTCTTCTTTGAAAATGCCCACATAATCCTGACAGATCGTGTTTCCAAAGTCCTTATCACCGCTGATGGCCTGTGCCATCCAGATGTGTTCTCCCTTATTACGGTTTCCTATGGCCCATACGTCCATATAATTATCAAACAGGGTATATTCGTTTATCACCTCCCAAGCTTTGTCACGTGCCAACGCATAATACTTGGCCGGATCAAAAGACTCATAACCTGCAACAGTCTTTGCAATGTGCGTGATAGGTTGTGGTTCAAATATATTCGGATTTCCTCCCTTAACCACGATAGGCACACCGGACATCGCCCCGGAAGCCATAGTAACATATACCTTCGCCAACAATGCTTTAGCAGTTCCATTTGAAGCATGCCCCACCACGAAACCTGCATCATCTTTTGAGTACATACCTTCAGCCTGTTCCAACAATTCGATAATATGTGCATATACATCCGAAACCGATGCACGAGGTTGACTCATAGCTTCTCCTTCCGAAATGGATTTCCGGAAAATAGGTACAGGACCGTAATTTCTCACCAAATTAAAATAAGCCCATGCTTTAAGGAAACAGAGTTGAGCTAAAGCATCCTGTTTACTCTCCTGGCTCAGATTACTCATTGCCGAAATCTTGGATATACCCAGATTTGCCCGGTGGATTAACGTATAACTACCTTGCCACATGTGGTCTATCCCCCAAAAACCTTGTGGGTTTCCCGCTCCCACATTACCGAATGCCCATGAAGCTCCTGATGCGTAGTCACAGTCCATATTGGTCAGGTAAAGATAAGATCCCGGAGCAATAAAGCTGGTGATCACCGTATTATAGGCTCCTGTCACGAGCTGAGAAGCTGCACTTTCACTGTCGCCCAACTGCTCAGGCGACACAAAATCATAGGCCTTTTCATCCAGTAAATCATTGCATGAACATGCCAACAAGACCGTCCATAACAATAAAAACGATTTGAATATTATTTTTTTCATGACTTTTCTTGATTTGAGTTAAACATCAGAATGTACATTGTAAACCAAATGAGAAGGTGCGACTGCTTGGATATGAGAATAAGTCTACACCACGACGGGAAGCATCACTTCCGAAAGAATTTACATCCGGATCATACCAACTATATCCCGAAATGGTAAATACATTACTAACGGAAGCAAACAGATTGATAGATTCGATTCCTTTGAATGGAGAAATAAACTTATAGCCCAGATTAATATTCTTCATTCTCAGATAAGATCCATCTTCTACATAGCGGTCGGACAACTTCATTGTTCTCCCATAGCCGGCATAAGCTTTCGGCCATTTGGCATTCTCCCGATTTTCGGGTGTCCAACGGGATTCATATATATTCTGAGGAATATTACCAATACCACTCATAGTCACTTCAAGCAAGTTTGCATTAAAAATATCACCTCCGACACAGCCTTGCAGGAAAAAACTCAAAGAGAAATTCTTATAAGTAAAATTGTGAGTCATACCAAACGTAAAGTCCGGATTCGTGTCACCAATTACCTGACGATCGGCATTCGTAATACCGGCTACCCCATCAAAATCCTTATATTTTACCTCACCTACCATTGCTTTACATACAGCCTCCGACTCTTTTGCATAGAACGGATCAGCTCTCACCTCAGCTATATTATCATAAAAGCCGTCTTCCACAAATCCATAAATGGTTCCGATCGGCATTCCGTTACGCTGTAAGAACACATTATCAGCCTTACTCCATCCTTGAGCAAACTGATCGCCCGGAAGACCACTGATTTTATTACGATTAAAAGAAATATTAGCATCAAAGTCCCAATTGAGATTCTTTCCGGTGATTGCATAAAATTTTCCCGTAATTTCAAGTCCTTTATTGGTTACGTTACCAAAATTTGTCGTCATATTTGAAAAACCTGTACTTTGGGGTATCTGTATATTCTGTAACAAATCAGATGTTTTCTTATAATACAGATCAATAGTCAGATTAATTCTATTCTGGAAGAAACCCATATCCACTCCTACATTATACTGGCTGGTAGTTTCCCACTTCAGGTCCGGATTGGCCGGTCCTCTCCAAGTCAGATTAGCAAATCCACTGGCAAGTGCACCATTAATTGGATAATTGGCCACAGTCAGATAGTCACGGGTAGCATATGCCCCAATCGCCTGATTACCTGTTTGTCCATAACTTGCACGGAATTTCAGGTTACTAAACACATTCAGATCTTTAATAAACTGTTCTTCTGATGCTCTCCAGGCAATAGCCCCTGAAGCAAAGTTCGACCATTTATTACCAGGCGCAAACTTACTGGAACCATCTCGGCGGAAAGAGGCAGTAAACAGATATTTATTCATCAGATTATAGTTGGCACGTCCCAAAAAGGAAACCAAAGAAGTCATTCCTCGCCCGCTAGTCGGTTTCTGAGGATTCACAGCAGCACTCATATCAAAATCTTCTGTCAAGTCTTGCGGAAATCCGGTAGCTACCATTGCCTTATTACCATAATCCCCTCTTTCATAAGAGAAAGCCGCGACTACATTTAGCGAATGATTCCTATTAAAGGTCTTATTATAAGTTGCCATCGTTTCAAGTACCAGGTTTTTCGACCAGTTATCTGCCTTGGAAGCATATCCGTTTGTCGGATCTTTACCTTCTACTGTTTCCCTGTTGTAATACACATCACGTTCATTGATATTGTAGGAGAAACCAACATTCTGACGAACCTTCAAATCTTTGTACGGAGTGATCTCTACAAATGAAGAAGAAAAGAAACTATTCGTTGTCAGTTCATCTTTAGCAGCACGTGTATATACATAAGGATTAGAAGAGAACCAGTTCAACTGAGCATTATTCGTTTCATCATCCAGCGGAGCGGTAGCCGGATAAAATAAAGCACCACGAATAATACCGTCACTGACAGAATTCGTTTTAGCAAGTTTATTCAGCGAATTGGTAAAACTCATATTCGTACCTATTTCAATCCATTCATGTACTTTACGAGCCAAGTTCGCACGGAATGAATAACGTTTGTATCCGGAGTTATGAATGATACCACTCTGATCCAAAATATTACCGGAGATTGCATAATATCCTTTATCATTCGAACCGTTCACGCTCAGATTGTATTCCTGGGAAAATGCTGTTTCAAATACTTCATCCTGCCAATTTACGCTAGGATATGTACCATTCCGATAGTCCTCCGGTCCAGGAGAATAAACAGATTCACCGGTACTAGGATCTACTTTGGAAGTACCCGGATATGGAATTGCTTCATTCGCATTCTCGTATTCATTAAACATCTGCGCTGCTTCATTCCTATACATCGCATATGCATATCCATCCAACATATCCAATTTCTTCACTACTTTCGATATTCCGAAATTAGCACTGAAGCTGATATTATCTTTTCCTTTTGCACCACGTTTGGTAGTAATCAATACCACACCATTTGCACCACGCGATCCATAGATGGCTGTGGCAGAGGCATCTTTCAAGATCTCAATAGATTCGATATCCGACGGATTAATTGTCGAAAGCGGATTGGCTGTCTGCATCATACCGTCTTTGCCTGTTCCCGGCATTCCACTACTGGTAAAAGGAATACCATCCACGATATAAAGCGGTTCGGTAGAGGTGGAGAATGAATTAGCACCACGAATCTGAATACTTACCCCGGCTCCGGGAGCACCATCATTCTGGTTAACCTGCACACCTGCAATACGCCCTTGGAGTCCCTGATTAATACTAATCGGGTTTGTTTTCATTAAATCTTCACTTTTGATGCTGGTGACCGAACCAGTCAAGTCACTCTTCTTCATGGAGCCATAGCCTATAACTACTACTTCATCCAGTAGTTCAGTATCCTCTTTCATGGTCACATTGAGCACTTTTTGTCCGGGTTTTAAAGTGATCTCCTGTTCTTTATAACCTACACACGAAAAGACCAATACATTCTTACCATTTGGGACGTTAACACTATACTTACCGTCCACATTGGCAATAGAACCGGTTCCGGCACCTTTAACCAGAACATTGGCTCCGATCAATGGAGATCCATCGTTAGCATCGGTAATTACACCTGTAACAATGGTTTGCTGAGCCATCATATGGCCACTCATTAAGAGTGCCATCAGAAACAACATCATGTTCTTCATACTATTACACTGATTTTAAATGATTAATTTTGTGATAATGCAAAAATAGAGTCAACCGGCAGAACAAACAAATATGATTTTATCATTCACTTATGCAATTCAAACAAACACTCTTTATTCGCTTTTTGCCTTTAATGCATCCGTTATTCCACCATAGTTTATCTAAAAGACGAAATTGAGACTTATTTCATCCCAATATCGGGGAACTTTCTCAAATGTAAAATTAGTGCAGTTATTATTAACAATCCAGTATTATTTTATCTGATACTGATACAATCAGCACACCCTCTACATCAGAGAACAAGTACATACAGAAATCACCTTCAAACAATCTTTCCTTAAAAAACAACTACTACCCCAGAACCTGTAAAAACTAACTTTACCTTATCTTAACCTCAAAACCTTTCGTAATACCTTTCGCCAACCCCGGTTGTCCGGAACCGATAAACAAAGTATACTTTCCGGAAAGCATCCTCCATTTCCCATCTTCCCAAACTGATAACTCCCGGGGAGCTATAGTAAAATCCACTTTCTTTTTCTCACCTGAAGCAAGTTTTACTTTTTTAAATGCCACTAATTTTTTCAACGGATATGTGTAAACAGGAGTATTCTCCCTCGAAACATAGACCTGAACCACTTCTTCTCCTGCTAACTGACCTGAATTGGATAACTCGACCGAACATTGTAAAATCGCATCCGGCTGCAAAGTATCATTCCCTTGTATATTATCGAACTCAAAAGATGTATAACTCAATCCATGGCCGAAACCATATAAAGGTTCCCCTTTCATATAACGATAAGTACGCCCTTTCCACATATCAAAATCCAGTATATCCGGTAACTGTTCTTCGGTTTTGTAGATAGTCATAGGCAACTTACCCGACGGATTTTCATTTCCAAACAGCAAATTGGCCAAAGCCCTACCCGCTTCCTGTCCCGGATACCAAGCCTGCATAATAGCCGGTATATGTGTATCCGCCCATTCGGAAGTCAACGGATTTCCCGTGTGGAAAACCAATACAATTCTCGGATTCACCTGATAAATCTCTTTTAGAAGCTTCTCTTGTTCCTCCGGTAAATAAATAGAAGGCATATCATGGTTTTCTCGTGCCATTTTTTCATCACTACCCAAAGCTACAAGTACTATATCTGCCCCTTTTACCACTTGCGCTATAGAATCCGCAGAGGTTCCCATTCCGTTCAGATAAGTGACTTTCCCTTTTTTACCTATCAGCTCTTTCACTCCTTTCAAAAGGCTAACCGAATAAGGAGGCTGTCCGCTATATCCCCCCAAATAATTGTAATCGGCAAACGGTCCTACTACGGCTACAGATTTAATCTTTTCTTTATTTAAAGGTAACAAAGCATCGTTTTTCAATAGCACGACCGACTTAACAGCAGCCTCATAAGCAAGTTCTGCAAATTTCTTTCCTGCCAATAGTTTCTTATCATAATGATTATATGGGACAAGTTCCATCGGATCAAACTCTCCCAACTTAAACCGTGCCGTTAATACTCTTGTCAAAGCCCGGTCAATAGCAGCTTCTGAAATTAATCCTTGTTCTACCGCTTGAACAAGTTTTTCCTTATAAGTAGTACCACATTCCAGATCACAACCACTGTTTACTCCTAAAGCAGCTGCCTCCTCCAGCGAGTTTACCACCCGGTGCTGCCAATTCATCACCCCAATAGCCCCGCAATCAGAAACTACAAATCCATCGAATCCCCATTCTTTTCTCAGCACATCATCAAGTAACCAATGCGAACCGCTGGGTGGTACTCCGTTAAAAGCATTATAAGCCGTCATCACCGATTGTGCGTTTGCCTCTTTCACACAAGCCTCGTAAGCGGGGAAATAATATTCATATAGCTGTTTCGTCGGTATTTGTGAAGAACTGGAGAAACGATTGTTCTCTTCGTTATTGGCCACAAAATGTTTGATTGTTGCGACAGTTTTCAGATAAGTCGGATGATCCCCCTGTAAGCCTTTAACAAAAGCCACTCCAAGTCGCGAAGTCAGATGCGGATCTTCACCATAAGTCTCTTCATTTCTTCCCCAGCGTGGATCACGCGCCATGTTTATAGTAGGCGACCAGTAAGTGAGCCCTTTTCCTATCTCCAGATATTTCAACCGTGCCTCCGTAGAAATAGCAGAAGCCACCCGTTTGACTAACACCGTATCCCAGGTAGAAGCCAGATTAATGGCTTGCGGAAAGACTGTCACTTCACCGGCACGAGCCACTCCGTGAAGACATTCATTCCAATAATTATAAGCAGGAAGATTCAACCGCGGAATGCTATCACTTTCGCTCACCAACTGAGCTACCTTCTCTGCCAATGTCATCTGTTGAATCAACGTCCTTACACGAACCGCGACCGGTTGCGACAAATCTCCGATAATCCTCTCTTTTACACCACGGACTTCCACTTTTCCTCCTGCATTAAAAGCCGGACAATCCTCACACCCTCCATTGTCCTGAGCCCTCAACATTATACCTGTAGAAAGTAGAATCCCTATCATTACTATTTTTGTTTGCATGTCTTTCATATTCTGTCTCCACTGTTTTTAGTTCATACGCTTTTCAATAATGCAAAATTATCGGGATTCCATCAAACCATCCAGTATTATTTTATCCATTCATAATACAATTATTATTTTGATAACCTATGTTGCTCCATAAATCGATTATCTTTGCATCATAGTTAATCTTCAAAAGATCTCAGCATATGATCAATCCTATTTATTCAGCCGATAAAGCAAGATACTCCGGTGGGATGAAGTACCGTCGTTGTGGTAAAAGCGGTATACTGTTACCGGAAGTTTCTCTGGGCCTCTGGCATAATTTTGGTGATGTTGACACATTAGCCAACAGCCTCCGGATGGCTCACTTTGCATTCGACAAAGGTATCACACATTTCGACCTGGCTAATAACTACGGTCCCTCTTACGGCTCAGCCGAAGAAACGTTCGGACTCATCATGAAGAAATCCTTTATGCCCTATCGGGATGAACTATTCATATCCACCAAAGCCGGCCATGATATGTGGGAAGGTCCTTACGGAAACTGGGGCTCCCGGAAATACCTGATGAGCAGTCTCAACCAGAGTTTAAAACGCATGAATCTGGAGTATGTCGATATTTTCTATACCCATCGTTACGACCCCGAAACTCCACTTGAAGAAACTCTTCAGGCGCTCGTCGATATTGTCCGGCAAGGTAAAGCCCTCTACATCGGTATATCCAAATACCCCAAAGAAAAGGCAGAGTTCGCCTACCGATATCTGGAAGAACGAGACGTGCATTGTCTACTCTATCAGGGACGATACAACCTGTTTAACCGCGAACCGGAAGAACAAGGCATTCTGCAACAAGCCAAAGAAAATGGTACGGGCTTTATCGCCTTTTCTCCTCTGGCTCAAGGTCTGCTCACCAACCGGTATCTAAATGGAATTCCGGAAGACTCAAGAATAGCCCGCGGAGGTTTCCTGAAGAAAGAGCAATTGACCGAGCAAGTATTCAATAAAATCAAAGCATTGAATGAAGTGGCAGGTAGTCGGGGACAGACCTTAGCCGAAATGGCATTGGCCTGGGTCTTGAAAGATGATCTGGTAACCTCTGTTATCGTCGGCGCGAGCTCCGTCAAGCAACTGGAAGACAATCTGAAAGTAACGGAAAACTGTAAGTTCAGTACAGACGAGATTCAACGTATCGGGAACATTCTTCAATGAACTCTTTTTCACCACAGATTAACAGATCACACAGATGTGTATTCAGATTATCATATGGAATTTAGAGTCAATCCACGACCCAACAATCAATATTCCTTGTTTTCGAGCTAAAGTTCACTCCTGCCTTTAGCAGTTGACGGGGATCATTGGCAAACGGAGCGGCATATCCCTTTTCTTCTATCTGTTTCAAAGCCTCTTCCGCACTCCCGTCAAATTTGAACTCCATCACATAAATGTATCGGTCTGTCTTCAAAACCATATCGATGCGCCCGTTAGAAGTATGATACTCCGCCTGGACATAAAAACCAAGTAACTTATAAACAATAAAAAGAACATTCTGATAATGCAACTCCAAGTCACGTACCAGTTCATAAGGAGTATCGGCGAAGAAACTTTGCAGACGACGAAAGAAAGCATCACAATCTCCCTGTTCCACTTCAGAAACGAACCTGGTTATATGAAACCCTGTTTGTCCTTTATCAATATTTGCATAAAAAGGAAGTAAATACCTGATAAATCCTTCCTCTACTTCCCGATTGGGAAATCCCAGGCGGTAGATATCAAAACGTTCATCATACCCTTTTATCGTCAGATAGCCACTCTGATAAATCACCGGCAGAGGATTCTTCGAAGTAGAATCTATGCAATTCAGCATATCTGATGTCGCCTCATCGTGTGCCAGCTGTTGCAAGTCATATTTATCACGCAGTAAAAGTTTTACCAAATAAGACGGAGTACCTGTTTCGAACCAGTAACTGCCAAACTTCATCTTATAAAAAGTATTCAGTATACTGAACGGATTATATAAACCGATAGAATTTTCCGTGAAATGATAACCATCATACCGTTCCTTCAGCTCCCGGCAAGCATCTTCGTACGACATCTTTTGATATTTCGCCAACTGACGAATTTCCGGTTCCAGATAATGATGGATTTCCTTTTCTGTAATTCCACACAACTCCACATAAGGTTCGTCCATAGAGATATCATTCAGATTATTCAGGTCACTAAACACACTTACCTTACCAAACTTGGTAACTCCCGTCAAAAGGGCAAAGCGGATATACCCGTCCATCGTTTTCAGCACAGAATAAAAACCTTTCAGTGTATCACGATACTTCTCTCCCAACTCCTCATTACCGATAGCCTGCAACATCGGTTTATCATATTCATCAATCAAAATCACCACCCGCTGCCCCGACTGTTCACAGGCACGCTGTACAATACCCTTGAAACGCAAAGGAATAGAAGTTTCAGAAGGAGCAGTCCCGTACACCATTTCCCATTTAGCCAACGTATCGTTCAATATTCGATCCAGGCTTTCGGGCGTATCATACTTTTCGGTGTTCAGATCCAGATGTAAAATCGGATATTTTATCCAATCTTTTTCCAACTCCTCCATAGCCAAACCACGAAACAAGTCCTTTTTCCCTTGAAAATAAGCTTCAAGAGTAGATATCAGCAGACTCTTGCCAAAGCGACGGGGACGGCTCAGGAAATAATATGAACCCGTTTTTACCAATCTACAGACTAATGCAGTCTTATCTATATAAAGATAGCCTTCCCTACGTATTTTCTCAAAGTTCTGTATCCCAATCGGGTAAAGTTTAGCCATAACACATTTCTATTAATCGTTTCACTCACAAATATACAAGATTATTCTTAATTATCGGTTTTGCTAACCATAATAATAAATGCCGGTACCCATTCTTCCGAACAGATACCGGCATTTATTTTTTCAACCGAAACGATCGGTCAGCTATCAGAGCAATCCCTGCCCTCCTATCACTCCTGCAATGGCGCTTGCCACAGCTATAATCACCTTTAAAAGGATATTCCAGCTATTCTTCTTCATGTATTTATCTGATTAAAGTTATTATGCAGTCGGATCATCCACAATGTCTCCATCACCATTACCGGAATCATGACCGCCCGAAATGCCGATACTGCCTATCTTCTGAAACTCAACACCCTGAAGCAATGCACGGGTAGTGCCAATAGCGGCAGGCCGGGTATATTCCGGTGTGAAGTGACAGAGAAGAGCTCCCACCTGGTTCGGATTGACATCCTCCTCTTTGTCTACTCCCCTCCCCCGGCTACGCGCCTTCATCGTAAAAGTACCCAACCCTTCCAGGCGTACCGTCTTACTGTTCAATAACTCGCTGCGCATTGCCGTCATTAAGTTCCGGACCACATTATGCACATCACCCGGGGTCAATGACGACTTCTCCGCAATCATCTCTGCCAGTTGCTGGGTGGACACCGTTTTACCTATCTTCACCAGATTCAAATGCCACTTCTTGTCACCGGCCTTAGTTGCCATGGTCGATTGCACTGCTTTATAAAATAAAGTCATATTCCTATATCTCCTTTTTTTTAATGTTATTACTACTGATTTTATTCACATTTCGTTGATCAACATTGCAAAGGTGAACATTTACAGGAAGATGACAAAGGGAAATAGGGCTTCCGGAGCCGATTCCTCAGGAAAAGTTACAAGTATCACATTATCAACAGTTTCAACGCATGTACAAAACCTAATCTACACCGGCTTTCTCTGACAGATCCACCTGTGTTAGTCCGGTTTCCCTACGCATTTGTTTTACGTATTCTGCTATCGTTTGATTTTCCATATTATACCCGTTGGGGCACAAGTATAATAAAAGACTCCCACTTTTATACCCGATATGGTATAAAAGTGGGAGCACAGTATTTATTTATACCCCAACGGGTATACTTTTACATATCTTGTCTGATCGTATCTACTACTCTCCTGATATCTTCATCCGTCAATGTCGGTCCTGAAGGCAGACAAAGGCCGATATCAAATAAGTGTTCACTCGTACCGTTTCCATAGAATGGAGCATCTACAAATACAGGCTGAAGATGCATCGGCTTCCACAAAGGACGAGTCTCTATATTCTCAGCATCCAGTTTCAAACGAATGTCCTCACGAGTCTTACCGGCAACACTAGGATCAACCAGGATACAAGTTAACCAGAAATTTGAATCAAACCTCCCATCAGGGTTTTGAAGAACCGTTATACCGGGAACGTCCTTAAGCAACTCCGTATAAAGAGTATGTATAGCCCGTCTTCGGGCAACATGTTCATCGAGGACAAACATCTGCCCACGACCGATACCCGCACAAATATTACTCATCCGATAGTTGTAACCGATATGGGTATGCTGGTAATGCGGAGCGGCATCACGAGCCTGCGTCGCATAGAACTTTGTCTGTCGGGCCTCCTCTTCCGTACGACAGACCAGAGCACCTCCACCGGAAGTCGTGATCATCTTGTTGCCATTGAAAGAGAGAGCGGCCAGTTCACCGAATGTGCCACACTTCCGTCCGTTCAGTTCCGAACCCAAAGCCTCCGCGGCATCCTCCAATACGGGGATACCATAGCGACCCGCAATATCCATGATCTCGTCCATCTTGGCAGGCATACCGTAAAGGTGGACAGGGATAATAGCCTTCGGGAGCTTACCCGTCTTGCGCAAACGGTCCTTTATAGCCTCCTCAAGCAATACCGGATCCATATTCCAGGTATCCTTCTCACTGTCCACAAAAACAGGTTTGGCCTCCAGATAAGAAATCGGATTGGCAGAGGCAGCAAAAGTAAAGCTTTGGCAGATCACTTCATCACCGGGCTTCACATCCAGAAGAATCAAGCCCAAGTGAAGTGCAGCCGTTCCGGCACTCAAAGCCACTACATAGCGGTCTTCATGCAAATATTCAACCAAAGATTGCTCAAAGGCATCCACGTTAGGTCCCAAAGGGACAACCCAGTTCGTATCAAAAGCCTCTTTTATAAAGTCTTGCTCACGGCCACCCATGTGAGCAAGCGAAAGCCAGATTCGTTTGTTCATAACGAAATTATCTATGTTTATTTGATTTTCTTACGTAGTAAGGAATAAAAAGAAAAGAAAAAACACTTAACAGCAGCAGCCCATATTTACGCATATATAATTTCTCCATGTCCCGGATAGAGGTTGCATCCTACAGCAATTTTTTTAATGTGCTCTAAAGACTTCTCTGCCTCCCTCTTATTACTTTTTGGAAAAGTCGTTACCACTTTGTGTTGAGGCAAATAGGAATCTCCGGTAAACAAACAATTATTTATCTGAAAACAACAGGCGCTCCAATCATGTCCGGGAGTTTCGTAAGTTTTCATCTGCATCTCGTCTCTACCAAATAAAGATATGACACTATTGTTTCCTACTACTTCAATATTATCATCATATTCATATATAAAAGAAGTAGAATGGTATCTGGACATATTCAATCGGTCGGAAAACAGTCCTTCTTTTCCATGTAATGAAAGATACACTTTAACAATGGGAATATTAGATACCACTTCATTCAATCCATAAATATGGTCAAAATGTGAATGAGTGATAAAAATAGCCGCAAGTTCTAAATCAAAGCGCTGCAACTCTTCTAATATAGGTTTCGGATCACCACAATCAACTAAATAGCATTGACTCTGGCAATCATCTTTAATAAGGTAAGTGTTAGATTCAAAAACTGAATTTACAAAACGAACAACCTCCATCTATTTCCCCTGAAGTATCCTTTTAATGTCCTTAAAACTTTTCATTTCGGCAATCTCTTCAGGTTCCAGCTCTATATTAAATGCCGATTCAATCTCAACCACTAATTCCAAATGCTTCAAAGAGTCCCATTTTTCACAATTCACTTGGGCGCAACTTTCATCCACATTCTCCAGCTCAAATACCTGTTTCAGTATCTCCAATATTTTCTCTTCCATATCAGTTCATATTTATTTTATAATAAGATTCTATTTGATAATTACTCGACAAACATTGTACATATGCTTTTGCCCCATCTTCTTTCTGATCTGACAAATCAAACCCCACCCTATCGTAAAAGTCAGCTACTTGGGCATTTTTTAATGTCGGATAATAGTCAGCATATATCTTGCCAACTCCATAGCTGTGCAAGCGATTTAAAACAAAATGTACAAAAGCTAACTCGATACCTTTACCTAAGATCCTACAGCTTAACAACAATGAATCAATTCTCATTCCATCAGTAAGAGGTTCTAAAATTATAGCTCCGGTGATACCATTATCCCCGAATTTATCTTTTACACTAATACAAAAGACAGACCATCCTTTTTCTATAAGACTACGAATTTCCACATCAGTATAACGTTTAGTTGTCAGATTAAACTGATTTGTTTTCTGAGTCATCTGTGCAATACGAGGAATATTGAATTCGTTTGCTTCCGTTACCGTAACCTCAATTTCAAGGCTTGCCAAGTAAGCACCGAGATCTGTAAATTTCTTTTTTTCCTGTGTCCTGCTAACGTTCGCTTTATATTGTTCCGTCTTTTTCTTATCCTCTTCCGTGATGGCATAGACTCGGAAATAACGTTCAACCAAGTTGAAAAAGAATACCGGCAACAGATAAGGATACTTCGGAAAATCAGGAACTTCCACCATCGGCAAAAGTTGCTTCACCAATTCTCGTTCTGTGGGATTATCATCAACAAAAACAAAACTATCCAGACCGATATTCAATTCCTGAGCCAATTCTTTTATATTATCAGCTTTGTTCTGCCAATTGATTCGATAAGCAGAGAGATATTTCTGATTAAGTTTTATAAACGGATTCTTTTTCCATGCTTCCAGCACATCTGCCTCATTATTTTTGCTGCAAACCGTCAAGATAACCCCTTGTTTGCTTAATTCAATCAAAGCTTCCTGAAAATAAAGAAAAGCCTTTCCGGGGTAATCTCCTCCGATACCAATACCTCCAATACCGTCCTCACCCAGTACACCACTCCAAAGTGTATTATCCAAATCAAGAACCAAACATTTTTTCCTGCTTAAAGCAAGCTCTCTTGTTTTACAAGTGAACCATTTGCGAAAAGCCCCTGCCAACTTAGGATTAATCACCATCTGGGAAAGAAAATAATATTTCCAATCGATCCATTGATCTTTGGAGTAATCCGATAAGAATTCAGAAAAATCAATGAATTTTACATTTGCATATGCATTGCAAAAATCACGAATATCCATATTAAATTTTATAATCGAATTTTTGAGCTCATAATTTGTACTACAAAAATTCAAATTATAAAGATTCTCCAAAGAAAAAACGATCAGCTGACTGTGAGCAGGAAGTTGTTTATAAACAATCTGCAACTTATCAAAGTATCCATTTACTTCTTCTGTCAAAGAATCAATGTCAAATTTTATAGGAACCTGATAAAACCACACATAAGAATCTACCTCCAAAGGGACATATGAAATGTCATCATAACCGGAATATCCTACATCTGTCGTGCCAAACAGATTCTCTAATGTGTTATTACGAAAAATAAAATACTTCATAACAGCAGTATTAAGACTCTACTAACTCTATTAAACCAACTTTCTTATTAAATAAAAAACAAACACGCCTTCCACCAATAGCACATGCTTCCACAGCCTTGATAAGTGGCACAAACTTTATTTTCTTTAAACGAGCAATAGCCCCTTCCATATCATCTACCGAATAGCAACAATGATAAGGAGTTACTCCCATTTTATCCAACGTTCGGTTTACCGGAGAATTTTCATCTACAGGTGCCAACAGTTCTAACATCGGCATACCTTCTTTCGTCAGAAAACAGATTTTCACATTCTGTATTGCATCAATTACAGTTTCTGTTTTCTGATACCCTGCATCTATATAATACTGTGCAGTATCATCTATATCAAAGACAGCTATTCCAATATGATGAAATTTAAAATCAGGAAGCATAACTCAATATTCTATTATAGGTGATATATGACACTCGTTATAAACAATGCGTGCAGTTGCCCATGACAATCCGGCACCAAAACCACACATCACTACTACTTTTTCTTCATTCAGCTTCTCCGAGAGTTCAGAAACGATAGTTAAAGGTACAGAGGCTGAACTTGTATTTCCATACTTAGCAATACAATAGGGCACTTTAGTTTCATCAAACTTCAATCTTTTTACAAAGAAATCAGTCATAAATTTATTAGATTGATGAAAAACCAGATAATCAATATCCTCTAAAGAGGAATCAGTTATTTTCATGACCTCTTTTACTCCTTTGGGCACTACACTTATAGCAAAATTGAATACATCCATCCCATCCATAAAGATTTCCATATCCGTACGATAGTTACCATCTTCACGTTCTTTTTCCAAACAGGAATCAGACGTAATAGGATGACGCATTCCACCATGTATTTTTACTGCATCTGCCCCAGTTCCATCTGTATTTAAGATAAATACAGAATCTTTATAGGCTCCTTTCTCTACCAAAGTGGCTGTTCCCGCATCACCATATAAAGGTACATTGACTTTATCTCTAGGATTCACTATTTTAGAAAAAGTTTCACCATCAAGTAGCAATACTCTGTTTACACCTTCCATCGAAGCATAAGCATATGCTGTAGACAACGCATAAACATAGCCTGAACATCCCAAAGTCAAATCCAAACATGCACATGCCTTAGACAAACCTAAACGATGTTGAAGAACACAAGAAGTAGCAGGAATACGATAGTCAGATGTTTGACTCACAAACAAAAGCACATCGATTGATTCCGGATCAATCTGATTGTCCTCCATCAATTTTAATGCTGCCTTATAGCATAAATCAGATGCACATACATCCACCGGACTAATCCTGCGTTCATGAATACCGACAGAATTAATCATTTTATCAACTTCCTCCTGACTCATTAAACAAGCCAGATCTTTATTGTAGGCAACCGCTGAAGGAACACAAGCTGCCATTGCTTTCACACCTACGTTATGATATGTTATTGTAGCCATACTAAATTTATTGTAATGAGAAACCTCCGTCCAAGATCATGATATTACCAGTCAGCCATTTACTCTTATCAGAAAGATGAAAGACAGCAGCTTCTGCCACATCTTCCGGAGTTCCTATACCTAAAGGATATTGTTTTTCTTGTTCCAAAAACTGCTCTTCTGAAATATTTGTACTACCAAGCATAGGAGTTCTGACTATTCCCGGACAAATAGCGTTTGCTCTTATCTTTTGACCAGAAAGTTCCACTGCCAAGACTTTTACAGTCGAATTAACAGCCGCTTTAGAAGCAGAATAAAGCAAAGTACCCGGAACTCCCATCAAAGAAGATATAGAAGATATAAAAACTAAAGAAGCCCCTTTATTTATCTTTTTTTTCTTCAACAGAGTCCGAATCAAAGATATTTGAGAAAAATAATTTGTTTGAAAGATTGAATTTATTTTCTCTTGTTTGATAAATTTTATAGGAATAAATTCATTTATCCCCGCACAAAAAACAACTCCATCTACATTATCAATCTGACTGATTGTGTCCTGCATTTTTTCATTGTCATTCAAATCACAACAAGTAAAGCTATGACTATCACCATTTAGAGAATGGAAAACAGCTTCTAATCTTTCTTTATTTCGAGCTAATAAAGTTACCCTTCCCCCTTCATTAGAAATGAATTGGGCTATAACCCTTCCTATACCCGAAGAAGCTCCTGTAACCAATATATGCTTCCCTCCAAGCTCCATTATTTTAATTCTTTTACTACGTTATACAAATCTTCGATAGTACCCGAACCTACAATCTCTTTCGCTCCCACATGCACATCGTACTCTTCGTCTATCATAGCAATTACGGATAATGCTATTAAAGATGACCATTCATCTAACTCTTTAAAAACAGTATCTCCTGATAAAGAACTTATATCAAGATCATCAAACTGCTCTGCAAAATTTTCTATAAATTTACTCAATTCCATATTCTTATGATTTCATTAATATTTTATTACTGTAGCAGGATTACCAACATAGGTATTTCCATCCTTCGGCTTACGAATAAGTACACTTCCAGCCCCAAGAACAATACCATTCCCTATTTTCAATGTCTGTAACACAACAGACGAAACACCTAGAAAATTTGTATTACCTATGCTCACATTACCAGATACACGCACCGAAGGATTCATAACATTATATGAACCAATTATTGAATTGTGCCCCACAAAAACATCATTATTCAATAAATTGAAATTCCCCATCGTTACATGGCAGCTCACCAATGATCGAAAAAAGATGACATTACCTTTTCCCATCTTTACACTCTCTCTATCGTGATAACAGACATCCGAAGCTATCAAATTGGGAAAATCGATCAACGGATTCACTATCTGCATCGTTAGTTTCTCCAATGCAACAGGATTCCCAATTGCCATAACGACAGACAATTCTTCAGTCCATTGGTTCAATTCATGAATACCACCTAATATCTTACCATATGCAACCTCACATCCAATAGGCTTGGTATCATCAAAAAAACCAATAAGATTCCATTGGCATTCTATTGCATTAATGGCTTTGATCAGACAAGCTACTTCTTGCCCATAGCCTCCGGCTCCATAAATTGCTATATTCTTCATTTCTTAATTATTTCCATTAAAAGCTTCCATCGTTGAACAGGTATCAGAACTGATTCCTTCACGTACGAAAACTTTTTTTATTGTTAAAAAGATAATTTTTAAATCAAGTGAGAAAGAACAATGGTCTACATACCAAACATCCAACTCAAACTTCCTTGTCCATGAAATAGCATTACGTCCATTCACTTGGGCCCATCCGGTAATACCGGGACGAACTTCATGACGGCGGGCCTGTTCGCTATTGTATAGAGACAAATACTGAGGAAGCAAAGGACGTGGCCCAATCAAGGACATATCGCCTTTCAAAACATTGATTAATTGTGGAAGCTCGTCAATCGAAGTAGAACGAACAAACTTACCAATCTTAGTTAATCGTCTATCATCCGGAAGTAAGTTTCCTTCTGCATCACGTTCATCTGTCATCGTTTTAAATTTGATGACTTTAAAGATTTTACCATGCCTTCCGGGCCTCTCCTGAAAAAAAAAAGCACCAGCCCCCTTATTGGCAAAATGAAGCCAAAGAGCACTTCCTAATAAAATAGGTAAAAAGATAAGTAAGCCAAGAAAGACTATAAGCACATCCATCAAACGCTTTATGAAACTACGATACATATTGTTCCGCATTTTTATAGGTATAATTTAAGGATGCCTTCATTGAATTATTGGAATAAGTTCTCCAAAGCATATTATCTGTCTTCAATTCTTTTATAAAACCAGCCATTGCAGCCACTTTTTCTTTTGTAAAACATCTCCCACAATCATATGCTGCAACCAAATGCGCCAACTCGGATTCATCAGATGCTATACATAATAAAGGGGTACCGACAGCGAGCAAATTGTATGTTTTACTAGGAACACTTACCAAAGCTGTTTCATCAGTTAGAGTAATAATTGATATATCAGCAGCACTCAACGAATATTTCAAATCTTGCGAAGGTTGCCATGGTAAAAAATAGCAATTTTTCAAATTCTTATCTTTCACCCATGACATTAACTCATTCTTTTTTAACCCTTCTCCAATAATAAGGAAAATAATATCTTCATTTTCTTTAATCTCTTCCGCTATTTCAATAATAGATTCTACATTATGAGTAAATCCTATATTGCCAGAATACATGACAACAAATTTGTCGAGTAAATTATGTTTTAAGATGAATGGATTTTCTGTTTTTTCAATCCTCAATAAAGAATCCATACCCATCCAATTCGGAATCACAACTATTTTATCTTTATCACAATATTTTAATAGTAAAGCTGCCATTCCACTACTCAGCGTATATATCTTATCAGCATTGCTATATATTCGCCTATTAATTTTAGCCCACACTTTATATATCCAGGAATCTTGGTATATTCCAACATTACTCAATGCATCCGGATATACATCATAAACGATAACAGAATATTGGTGTTTCAAAATTAATGACGGGAAATAAGACATTGGTGGATTAGTTACATAAACGACCCTATAATGCCGATATTTCCAAAGTAATAAGAAAAAAACCTGCAAAGTAGCCGCAAACCACGTTAATGTGCGCATAAAAAATGAAGTACGAACATAAGTAACTATTTTATGTATTTTAACAGAGTTGTTCAATGTTCTCCCTAACGTATCAAAACTACCCGCAAGCAAAACAACATCGGAATATTTCTCGGCATAAGCATTCACTATATCAATCATTAAATATCCCGTTGATTGATTGACCAAAACAATTTTTTTCATACACTATAAATATTCAAAGTAGAAATGGTAAGGATAGATACCAAACCATTCAGGACGCAAATAAGAAATAACGAAATATTTCATAACAAAAAGTGATACAATCATGATGACCGATATCAATTTATTCGTATTATTGCCCAAAGAGAATAAAACATTTGGTAAAAGAACAATAGCAAAGATGTCAAAATATGCGGTTATCCTTCCCAACACTCCTAAATTAGTAGCTAATGCCCAAAAGATGCTACTCACCATTAATAACTTCACCATCAATATATTACCCCGGGTTCTTACAGCTACATTTCCCCAACCCCAAAAGCAAAAGCACAACACTGCAATATCGACAAGCAAATGCAATACACTGGCTAATTTCGACTCTTCGACTATTCCAAAATCACTGCTCATCAAATACTGTCCATACACACCGAATTCCATTAAAACAAATTGTAGTATTTTTCCTGAAAAAGCAAATGAAATCAGTAATATAGCTAAATAACCTAAAAATACTTTCCTGTTAAGAGGTATTCGGTCTATCCAGATCATAACTATAAATATAATTGATGATAAATGGAATAAAGAAGCAAATATCACCAGAAGCAAGAATTTCCCAATAACTCTTCTATCTAAATATCTATAGGCCCATAAAATAATAGATAAAGCAAAAAATTGCCTCAGAACATTCATACTCTGATCGAAGAACCCCATTCCCACAAATAGAAATACACTCAACCAAACTGAAGATGAATACTTTCTAATAAAACAAACACATGACCAAATATAAAAAAGATTCAAAGCCAATAAGAACATCTGAAAATTGGATGTCATCAAGGAAATTATTTTAGACAGTAGCATAAAACCTGCTTCATAAGTGTAAGGATTTTCATAAAAAGCATAATTCCCATGAGCAAAAACGCCAAACATATCAGAATATACATACGTATCTGTACCATACTTGGGATACCTCAATGAACTAAACAGTAGAAGTGGAAAAAAAGTAAAGAACAAATATAAAATATCTCTTATAGAACGTTTCCAGCCATTTACCGAATAAAACAGGAAAGAAAAAAACAAAACAGACCCTATGATGTAATAAGCAAACCACATAGTCTATAGTTTCCTGAATATTTGTTTAAAACTTCCCAAACGCGTCTGATAAGAGAAGTTGCTTTTTACGTATTGAATACCACTCTTTAAATGCTCCACATCAGTTTTCTTCCTACACAACTCTAATATAAGTCGGGATATTGTATCTTCATTATCAATATCTACTTTATATCCAAAGCTTCCCATACAATCACGAAGTCCTCCCCTTCCACTATGCACTACGCAACATCCTGCAGCCAAAGCCTCCATAGCAGCTATACCAAACCCTTCATATGCAGATAGCTGAATATAAAATTGGCTCTCCTTCAACAGATTTATCTTGTTGTGCTCTTGGATAGTACCCAAATATATGACTGATTCTTCCAAATGCAATTCGGAAATCAAACTCTGAATATAATCGCTCCCAGCCCCAGATGGTCCAACTATGTAAAATTTATAATCAGGAATTCTTTCCCTTATTGATGCAAATATACGTATTGCCCTATCTACCCCTTTACGATAAACGTTTTCTATACTCACCATCCAAGCTATTGTTACAAAATAATGTTTCTTCTCCAAGAAATCACCTTTAAACTCAAAACTATCAAAATCTATAACATGAAAAGAAAGCGCACAGTTAGAAGGTAATTTTCCCCCATAAATATCTTTCACATTAGATTGATCTGTCTGTGAGACTAAGATGCTTGTATCACTAAACAAGTTACATAATTTAAAGAGAATCTTCTGAATATATCTTTGTCTTGGAGTAGCAACATTCTTGTCTAGTGCATCAATACCTCCTGTAAAAAGAACCTTTTTCCCGAATAGTTTTGCAAACAAAGCAGCTATCAACCCATATCTATAGAAGTATATAAATGCAATATCATATTTCCAGAACAATAAAAAATCAAAAGATTTTTTACTCAAAGCAACTTTATAACCCAAATCTTTCAAAATTAATATATCATTGCGATAATAACTTTGAATAGAAAACATTTTCTTTGTCTGTACACTTGAATAAAAAAATACCGTTTTAGACATATCAATTTATTGAAGTTAAAATAGTATGTAGAAATCGCAGTTTAGCCTTTCTTCCAGTCCAATAAAAAACCAATGGGAATAAAATCAAAAATGACAAAATTCTAAAACTTAAATAGCTCATATAAGAATTATGCTTTTTCATATATCGGAACAAACTTTCAAAGCCACGAAAATCATTTCTATTTGAGCGTTTTCTTTTAGAACTCCCTCCATTATAATGAACAATCTTAGGTGAATCAATAATGATCCGCTCAATTCCCATCTGACTCATCCGCTTTTGCAAATCAGTTTCTTCATAATACATAAAAAAAGCTGTATCAAAAAGACCGGCTTTTTCAAATGTCTCACGAGTCAAAAACATATCTGCACCTGTTATATAATCTACATGGAAAGCCCCCTCAAATAATTTCTCTTCACTTTTCTTGTTAGGAAATGGGAGAGTCAATATAAAACCTAAACGATTTAAAATTGTGGGGAATTTCCCGTAAGAGTGTCCATAAGTATTATCCGGATTCAACAACATTGTTCCATATACACAAGAAGATAAATGTTGTTCTGCATAATCATAAAATAATTTAATAGCATTATTTAAAAGAATAGTATCAGAATTTAATAAAAACAGATACTTACCTTTTGCATACTGATAACCTATATTATTCGCACTTCCGAAGCCCTCATTCGCTAAATTCTGGATAAACACAATCCGCTTATCAAGTCTCAATATCTCACCACTTCCATCATCAGAATTATTATCAACAACTATTACTTCAAAATCAATTCCTAATGTATGTGTAAAAATACTATTAATACAATTTAAAGTCAGTTCTATTGTATTATAGTTCACAATTATAACAGAAACATCCATATAAACAGCCAATCAATTTATTATTACCTTAGGATACCAATTCAAAATCATTCGGATTAAAGGACGAAAGCATCTAAGAAGATATGTAAACCTATAACATAGAGGGATACGGCATGGCAAAGCAGGCTTCAAGTTATAATACAATTCTGCATATTGAGATTTCCTGTTCAAGCCTTCTATTAACTCTACTGTAGTTTTACGAGCTTGTACTCCAATTCTTTTTCTTAAATCTTCATCTTTACCTAATAAAGTTGCATATTTTACTATTTCATCATATGTCTCAGCTATAAACCCATTTTCTCCATGTATAAAACGTTCTTTAGGAGCTTCTGAACCATAATAAACTACAGGTTTATTCATTAACATAGCTAGTCCCAAATTAGCATCTATTGAAGCGTGGCTATCCACAGGTATCTGATAAAGACAAACATCAAAAGTCGCACAAACCTTTAACCATTCTTCATAAGGTAATAAATCATATATAATAATATCATTTCTACCTTTTGCTTTTCGACGAACCCAATTATCCCCCTTAGGAATACCAACTATACAAAATATTTTATTGGAAATGGAGATTCGGTCAAAAATATCAATCATATTTAATGGGCATTTGGACAAAGAAGTCCCTCTGCCGAAAATTATAGGCCCATTTTCATTTCTCTTGAATGAAATTCCAGATGTTTGCTCACAAAGTCTAGGATCCCCGCTAAAATATATTTGCTTTCTTCTTTCCTGGGGTATAAATCTAATAATCGAATCATTATATGAAGCTTTGTCTATCAAGACAATATAGGACGAGTGTTGAATTTCAAAAGGACTTAAAAGCAAACTTTTGAATGAAGGGCGTTGACATACGGTAGTCAACACAGGGATTTGCAATGACACCTGCATTGCAGATTTTACTACACGATAAAAAATATCCGAATTTCGAGCTTTAAAGTAATGTATACAACTAAATGATTTCTTTCTTAAATAATCCGTAATAGAATCGACTTCATCAAATTGTTTGATATGTAAATCTGGATCTGAACTTACTTTCCACCTACAGAGAATATCATAATCATCAATAAAGGTACTATTCCTAATAAACTCATTCAATGCATTGGATGCTCCATCACCAATTTTATAATATGAGATTAAAAAAAGTACCTTCATCTTATTTCTCATAATAAAAAGAGTCCTATTCAAGGTACATAGTATCAGCTATTCTACTAATATCACTCTTAGACAAAGAATAATATAGCGGTAGACAAAGAATTCTCCTTGATATATCTTCAGATATGGGCATTTCTGTATAAGGAAGCTGTTTCATGAACGTATTGACAGATGGATAAAAATATCTTCTCGGAAAAATACCATTCTGATTCAGCCTATGCTCTACGGATAATAATATTTCTTCTGTAGGAAAGATCACTGGAAAATAGCTATAATTACAATCTTGATTAATCCGTTGGAATTTCAACTCCGGATAACGAGAAAGCAACTCTTTATATAGAAAATACTTTTCTTTCCGGTCATCTAAAGCTGACTGCAAAAGTTTTAGATTAGCAATACCAATGGCCGCATGGACTTCGGTCATCTTTCCATTTGTTCCATCATCAATGACTTCTTTTCCATCATCAAAACCGAAGAAGCGAAGTCTCTTCAACTTCTCATGCAACCCGTCGTCCACAGCAAAGCAAGCTCCACCTTCTGCTGTATTCAACATTTTCGTAGCATGAAAACTTGTTGTGGAAATATCTCCATACTCAAAAATTGATCTACCATTATAATTCACACCAACGGCATGTGCCGCATCATAAATTACCTTTAGGTCATTGCGTCGTGCTATTTCCTCTATCTTCTCAATATCACATGGATTGCCAAATACATGTACCGGTAATATAGCACAAGTATGTTCGGTTATCTTTTCTTCTATTTTATCCGGATCAATATTTAAAGTCTCCGGATCAATATCTACAAAAACCGGGGTACACCCCTCCCATATAATGGAACTAATGGTTGCAATAAATGTAAAAGGAGTAGTGATAACTTCCCCCTTCAGCCCTAATGCTTTGATTGCCATCTGTATAGCTATAGTGCCATTTGTGACTGTCACTACATTTTTAAGATTCAGAAATTCTGCAACTTCTTTCTCAAAACGTTGTACCAGCGGACCGTTATGAGTCATAACACCACGTTCCCAAACTCCTTCCAACAATGCATTGACATCACCCAACGAAGCTAATGTGGGCATTGTAACATAAATATTATTCTTCTTCATGGCAATACTGTTTTATTTGACATAAATAGTAAGACTGAGCTAAATTCTGAGCATATTCCTGTTCATATTCGCGTTTATCAAGACATTGGGTAACATATTTCAACATATTATCGAAATGATCGTCTTTAGGTAAATTAAACTCTTCTTTATACCCTTGTTTTTCCAGAATTATAATGGGGTTAAGATCCATAGGAGCAGTAAATGCCCGAGTTACAATAAGTTTGCCTGTACTACCCCATATTTCATAATTACATTGATAATAATTATCAAAACCAAAAGCAAGCTCCGCTACAATTCCATCATTACAATGGAAATAAGCTCCTCCCCAAATATCGACTTCAGCACCAAAAGGTCTAAACAGAGATGCGGCCCTTAAACTGAAGGTATATTCAGGCAATATTACTTGCATAGCCTTCACTGTATATGCACCCGCATCCAATAGCGCCCCACCACCCAATTTCCGAGAATATCGTATATTACTAGAATCAGCAAAAGGAGGAAAACCAAAAGAACTCCTAAAACATCTAATATCACCGATCTCATTTCGTTGTAAACAATCGCGCACCCATTGATGCTGTGAATGAAAACGAAACTGAAAATTTTCAATCAATAATAACCCATTTTTACGAGCGATCTGTACCAACTCCTCTACCTCTCCATAATCAGCGGCTAAAGATTTCTCACTTATTACATGTTTATGCCGATGCAGCGCTTTCATTACCCACTCGTAATGCAGCCCGGTTGGAAGCGGAATATATACTAAATCAATATTAGGATCCTCCAAAAGCTCTTCATAACCTCCATATGCCTTACAGCTATATTGCCCTGCCAGTTCCTTTGCTTTGTCAAGTTGTCGACTGGCTACAGCCAATATCTGAAATCGGTCTGCTTTAAGAAATGCCGGAAGTAAAGAACGAATTGCTATATTTGCACACCCCAATACTCCCACTTTATATATATTTTCCATGCCTTTAATTATGTAAATAGTTCAGAGCAGCAATCAAACTTCTGGACTGGATATTGAAATAATTATTAAAACGAAGGAATTGATAAATTTGTCCTAAAGTCATCCAAGTGTAATGCTTCGGAAGATCCAAAGAGAACGAATCATCAGCCTCAACTAACAAATTACGATTTTGTTCTTTATAAAAACGTCCTCCTTCTTCTGATTGCAATGTATCGTAGACGATTTGCTCTTTAGAAACATTCAATACATAATCAAGAAAAGGGGGACGGACTAATTGAGGATTATTAATATCTCCAGTCAAACATTGAACAGTAGGTGCTAACTCCAATACATCAAAATTTCCACATTCCAGTTTTGCCTGTACCAGGAAATGATAAACTCCATCTATTTTTTTTAAAATGAAAGCACAAATTCCCCGCTGCATGGGTTGTATCAAAGGCTGACACCAAGAAGAGACTTCGCGATTGGATATGGTAACTTTAACCCCAATCACTCTAAAAAATTTATTATCTTTTCTCGATATTTCGTCAGGCAATATTTGCCAATCATTCATTTTCGATAAAGGATAAGAGTGAACCCGCAAATCATATTTTGATTTTAAAGATGAAAGCCAAGACAGATGTTCCTCCATGGAATAGTAGCAATGATTGGTTACAGAAGAAAGTATCATACCCTTCCCTAAAGAAGACATGCACTCAATATCATCAGTAGGGGACAAAAAATCACTGACTTTCAACCCTGATAACACAGTACGTGTATCCATATTCACCATATTATCATAACGCATCAACTCCTTTATTTGTCCCAATGTCATCCAACGGAAATCTTCATGTAATTCAACGTCACTTTCTACTTTAATAATAATATTTCGATTCCTCTTTCTCAAGAACCGGGCTCCTTGCTCTGATTGTAACTGATCCAATATTATCTGCTTGGGAGTGGCATTTACAAAATAGTCTAAATAGCTAGGTTTTAAACCCTTATGAATCTGAAGATAATTACTTTTAGTGGCTTGTAAAGTGGGTGATATCTGTACACAATTTACATTTCCCGGCTCTATCTTAGCTTGCATCAAAAAATAAAGTATCCCATTAAATTCTTTTGTGAGAATACCTAAATAACCTATTTCCGGTTGGTTAATAATCGGTTGGGTCCATTTTCTTATATCTCCATAATCTGTTTCTACTTGAATACCCTCAATTGAAAAGAAACGTCCGGATACATGCTTCAATGTTCCATTCTCATCTGTTTCCCAACCTTCCAACGAAGAAAAAGGAATCGAGTCAACTTGAACTTTTACAGTTTTATTGCGAGAATCAATCCAATTTTTTATCTCTTCTATTGAATTTATCGTGTGACGAACCGTCAACAAAGATTTAATTATCATAAGTGCTTATGAGTTCTTTCTTATTATAGATAGTATGATTCGACGTATTTCTTTATACTCCTCCAACCGCATTCTTTCATAAGCCACGATGGCTAACAGAATCCCAACAGATACCTGAAGTAATAAAGTCACCAAAAAATTAAAATGTAAGAAAGTGATTCCCCACATTAATAATGCTACAAGGGAAGAAACAAGAAAACAAGGAAATATATCTTTAACCTGTTTTACAGTAGAATAATCTATTAATCTTCCAGAATAGTAACTATTTAAAATATAAGATACTAATGAAATGCAAACAGCACCCCATAACATATAGTTGATACCCCAGAATATTCCGATCATAATTGGGATAACAGCAATTATTTTTTTTACAATTTCCAATTTAAGAAATAAACCGGAATAGCCTCTTACCTGTAAAATATTTAAATTTATAGCATGCAATGGATAAAGCATCTCTGAAAAACATATAATCTGTAAAAACGGAACAGCCATCAACCATTTTTCTCCGATCAGAATAACAATCAATGGTTTTGCTATGGCTGCAAGACCAAACATCAAGGCAAATGTTATTAACATAGTAACCTTTATTATTTTGCGATAAGCATCCCGTAGCCGTTCCGGTTCTTCTTGAATAGAACTAAGTACCGGATAACTAACTCTCTGGACCACAGAAGTTAAATTACTAGAGAATATTGTAGAAAACTGTTCTGCACGCGTATATTGCCCTAATTGAGTTGCACTGTAGTAACGACCGATCACTATATAATATACATTCTTATAAAAAACATCGATAAGCCCTGATAATAGCAGTTTAGAGCCAAAACCAAATAAGTCTTTAAAACTCTTATATGAAAATTCCCATAATGGTCGCCATTTCCCATAAATCCATAAAAGGACTGAGTTAAAAAATTGACGGGATAACTGTTGACCCACCAAACTCCAAACTCCACAATGATATAGAGCCATTGTAATGCCAACGCCACCACTTACAAGAGAAGCTATCAATGAGACTTTTGTCTGTGTTTTAAAATCAATGTTTCTAACCAACACGGTACGTTGTATGATAGAACAAGAATTTATGATCAAAACCAGTCCTAAAACCCTGATAACAGGTATAAGCAACGATTCCGAGAAAAAACGACTAATAGCCGGTGCACATATCCAAAGAAGAATATAAAGACAGATGGAAATAACTATATTAAAGTAAAATACGGTATTATAATCAGTATCCTTTACATCTATCTTACGAATTAGAGCGCTCGAAAAGCCACTGTCAATAATAGAATTTGATATCGCTATAAAGATAGCAATCATAGCCATGACACCATATTCCTCCGGTGAGAGTATACGGGCCAAAATCAAACCTACAAGAAAGGATACTCCCGAACCTGAGATATTATCAGCGAAACTCCACCATACCCCTTTGATAGTTTTATCTTTTAGTGTTCCCGACACGAGGCTACTATCCTTTGTACATCATTTTATAATACTCTTCGTACTCTCCAGTTGTAATAGCATCCATCCACTCTTGGTTATCCAGATACCAACGAACCGTTCGTTCTATTCCTTCCTCAAACTGTAAACTAGGCTTCCAACCCAATTCTTTTTTTAATTTTGTAGAATCAATAGCATAACGCAAATCATGTCCGGCACGATCCGTAACATAAGTGATCAGATGCTCACTGATTCCTTCTGCATTACCTAACAAACGATCGACAGTTTTTATAATTACTTTTATCAAATCAATGTTCTTCCATTCATTAAAGCCACCAATATTATAAGTATCAGCAATCTTTCCTTTATGAAAAATCAGATCAATGGCACGGGCATGATCTTCTACATATAGCCAGTCACGCACATTCTCCCCCTTACCATACACGGGTAATGGTTTGCCTTGTCGAATGTTGTTAATGAAAAGTGGAATCAATTTTTCCGGGAATTGATAAGGCCCATAATTATTCGAACAATTTGTCACAATGGTTGGCATACCATAAGTATCATGGTAAGCCCGAACAAAATGATCACTACTTGCTTTACTAGCTGAGTAAGGACTATGAGGATCATATTTAGTAGATTCCGTAAAATATGTACCATCAGACCTCAATGCACCGTATACCTCATCGGTAGAAATATGATAAAAACGCTTTCCATCATACTTCTCCGGACACTCCTCCCACATTTGCCTGGCTGCCTGTAATAGGCAAAGAGTACCCATTACATTAGTACGAGCAAAGGTAAGCGGATCTTTAATGGAGCGATCTACATGACTTTCGGCCGCCAAATGAATAATTCCGTCAATTTTATATTCAGAAAAAATATCTATCAGTTTATCAAAATCACAAATATCAGCTTTGACAAAAGTATAGTTAGATGCACTTTCCACATCATGCAGATTAGCAAGATTACCGGCATAAGTTAGTTTATCTAAATTGATAATACGATATTCTGGATACTTATTTATAAAAAGCCGAACAACATGAGAACCAATAAATCCGGCACCACCAGTAATAAGAATATTGCGTTTAAATGCCATATTAATAAAGTTTATCATGATAATCAAATAACCAATCAGTATCTTTTAAAACTGAATGACAAGAATCTTTCTCTGATAAAACGACTTTCTCCATTGGTATTTTCCAGTCAATACCTAAATCTGGATCATTCCAAGCAATAGCTCCTTCACACTGAGGAGCATAAAGATTATCACATTTATACTGAAAAACCACTTCTTCACTTAAGACAGAAAAACCATGAGCAAAGCCACGAGGAATAAAAAGCTGACGATGATTATCTTCAGTAAGTTCTACAGATACATACTTGCCAAAAAAAGGAGAATTTCTACGTATGTCTACCGCTACATCAAGAACAGCGCCTTTCACAACCCGGACCAATTTACTTTGTGCAAAAGGTGGTTTCTGAAAATGCAGACCACGAATCACTCCATAACTCGACTTAGATTCATTATCCTGGACAAACATCGTTTTACAAACTTCCTCTACAAATATATTTTGATTAAAAGATTCAAAAAAATGACCGCGTTCATCACTAAACAAACGAGGTTCAATAATCATAACACCTTTTATATCAGTTTCTATTATATTCATTATTAGTCTGCAGCTAATTCATCAATTACTTTCAAAAGGTACTGCCCATATTGGTTTTTCGACATAGGCTGAGCCAATTTCTTCATTTTATCAGAATTAATCCACCCTTGACGAAGTGCAATGCCTTCCAGACATGCTATTTTCAACCCTTGACGTTTCTCAATCACTTCGATAAAGGTACTTGCTTCACTCAGAGAGTCGTGCGTACCTGTATCCAGCCAAGCAAAGCCACGTCCCAAAGTCTGCACTTTCAACTCTTTATCATTGAGAAAATGTTGATTGACAGTTGTTATTTCCAACTCACCACGGGCAGAAGGTTTTATGTTCTTAGCAACTTCCACAACCTTATTAGGATAAAAATAAAGTCCAACAACGGCATAATTGCTTTTAGGTACTTTCGGCTTTTCTTCAATGGAAAGACAATTACCCCTTTTATCAAACTCCGCAACCCCATAACGCTCCGGATCATTCACCCAATAACCAAACACAGTGGCTTTTTGCTTTTCATCAGCAACACGGACTGCCTCTTTTAACATAGCCGAAAAGCCATTACCATGAAAAATATTATCACCCAAAACCAAACATACTGAATCATCACCGATAAATTTCTCACCAATAATAAAAGCTTGTGCTAAACCATCAGGAGAAGGTTGTTCCGCATATTCAAATCGCACTCCATAATCAGAACCGTCACCCAGCAAACGTTGAAAGCCGGGTAAATCATAAGGAGTGGAGATAATTAAGATCTCACGAATCCCTGCCAACATGAGTACAGAGATAGGATAATAGATCATCGGTTTATCGAATATCGGAAGTAACTGCTTACTGACTCCTTTGGTAATCGGATATAAGCGAGTGCCGGAACCACCGGCCAAAACAATACCTTTCATAATTAAAACTTAAAGGGAATTCGATTGATTTTTAACTATTGGCATACAGCCATAACAGTTGGTTGTTGATTGGCAGCAAAGATATATATCATTTTTGAGCCCTAATTTGAGTGCTTACAGATAAGTATCATACTTAAAAATCATTATCTTTCGTTCATCCAAATTTATTCTTCAACATACTCCCACGGATAAGGATTATCCACCACAGTCTGAAACTCGTTGATAGCCTCCTGCTGTTCACCGGTAAGTGACACCGAATCCCAAGAAGCGATAATTGCACGGGCTTCGTCAGCCAAAGGCTCGTCGAATACCTCACCATAGCAGGCAGTAAGCAAGCGGAGCTTCAATAGTGAAGCGGGAAGAGTATCGAGGATATCCCAGCAACGATCTAATATCTTCTGGACATGTTCGCGCTTTTCTCCGTGGTCGATGAACGATGCGTTGTAACCCATCAGGAGAGCGAGACAGACAGAGGCCTGTTCTTCAACCGTGGAACCTTGGATACCGGAATTATACAATGTTGTGGTCAAGCGGTAAACTTCATTGTTACGGCGGGACAAGTCATCGCTGTAAATGGGACTCCCGTCCATGCCCAAATACATCAGGTCGTGCGCGGCACGCTGAAGGGAAGCTACTTCTTCGGAAAGAGTCATAATAAATTTGAATTATGAATTATTTGATTACTTCTATAAGATCAGGGTGGATAGTGGCCATGGCAACAGCTATGACACCTTGTATAGCAATGACTACGCGACGATCCCGGGCACCTTTCACTTTCAGGAAAACACCTTCCTGACCCTCGAAGTCACCACCCGTAATACGGACTTTGGTTCCTTTGGACAAGTTGAGTTCATCGGGTTGAAAGTATAAAAGATGGTCACTGTAAGTACCGGCTACAGCGATGAAACGCTGCATTTCATTGTCGGGGATAATTATCTTCTTGCCGCTACGGGTATCGGTGATATATTGCAAATAAGCAACCATAGACTTGACACGCTTCACTTCGGAAGGACAAGCATGAATAAAAATCAGATTGTGAATGATAGGAACCAAAACACGGACTTTTTTTCCTTTCTTTATACTTATCTTATATTGCATAGGAACAAAACAGCCCAAGTTCTCTTTCGCAAGCAACCGCATAGCGTCAGTCTCTCGACGATAAGTGGCACGCATAGCGAACCATATTTCGGTCTCTTTTTCCACTTCCATTATACGATTATTTCAGAAAAGGACATTCTCCCGGGGCTTTGAACTTCTTACATACACTTGAAATTCAATCACTTGCGAGTACTTTATGTAATATACGGCAAGCTTTGTACTCTCTTGCCACGGTTTCTTGTAGTTACTCATTACCTATCTGGTAAGAAACTATAAACAAACGAATTATACTAAAAAAACGTGTTTTTAAACGTTCGTCTATTTGAACACTATTTTTGTATTCATTTTTTCAGTATCGAAACATAAAAGCAGACAGATAAAAAAGAGATTTTTATCCATAGATATCTATCTAGAAATTAATATATTAAGGTAGAAAGGCAAGAGTGCAAATCTTTTTTTTAATTAAACATTTTGCTATTATGAAAATACCCCTTATCTTTGCGTTCAAATAGACGAACGTTTTTTGAAACATCTCTCCTTAAACAAATTATCTCACTATAAGCCAACAGCTTACCTCCAAAAAGAAATTAAACTCCACAATTTATCTTATATTTGTAAGTTTACTAAATTTTTCGTCCATACCTTTGCAACATTTTATACAAATAAAAATCACTAAAATTAAAAAGATTATGAACTACGAAAACAAACAACAAGAAGAAAAAAAAAGAATTCAAAAAAAACAAAACGGGCAACAAGCAAATCTCTGACAATAGAGACCTTAAGTCAAACAGAGGACGAAAAAAGGAGAAACCCATACAAGGGATTGTTTTGAAACACTACGAATGCTTAAAGCTACTAATCACACTCTATCAAGATGGGGCAATGGGTATAAAAAAGGAGACATCACAAGTTGCATTAGCACGATATATAGACGACAAAAAACTATTAGGGAATATTCGAAATGGAATATTCATTCCATTGAAGTTCAGCACTATTCTAAAGGAAACAAACACCATCTGGAACGAAATGCTACGAGATAAATCCATTGGCATAAAATAGACAAGAAAACACACCATGAATTATTATACTCCAACCTAATCGGCAAACACTCTACCTTCGGGCCGACAAACAATTTATAAACTTTAAAATCATTATAATATGAAGAAGTTGAAAAGCCCGGCATCACAAAGTGAAGCCATGAAACTGAGATGGAAAAAACGGATCGTCTTCGAGAAAGGATACACCGAGTCGTGCGCCGAATGGATGGTAGAACGACTTGAAGCACTCCTGGACCATATGCAATATGGACATGCGACGGTAGCTTACCGAAAACAAAACGGGAGTTTCCAACTGGTAAAAGCAACATTGATTTACTACGAAGCGGAGTTCCGTAAGAAGTATGATCCCGCAGAAGTAGAAGGTGCCGTAGTCTACTGGAATGTGGACGAACAGAGATGGACGACGTTTCAAGTGGAGAATTTTATGGAGTGGAGACCGGTGGTATAGGGTACCACCATAGATTACACGGATTTTCACGGATGAATTATTTATACTATGAGGAATCAAGTGAAAACGTCTTTGGAAATCCGGAGTAATTTGTGGTAAATGTATTATTGAAAGTACAAACAACTAATCTAAAAAAACAAATATGGCAATAGCATACGACGGGATCAATTATTTTCCGGTGGGCGTAAACTTCATGGAAGAGAACGCAATGGAAGTGATAGAAGCAAAATATGGAATAAAAGGGTCGGCAATTGTGCTGAAACTGATGTGTAAGATTTACAAGGAGGGATACTACATACGATGGGATGAAGAACAATGCCTGATTTTCGCAAACAAGGCAGGAAGAGAGGTGCAGGCAGAAGAGGTGCAGGGGATCATCGAGATTCTGTTCACCAAAGGAATACTGGACAGAAACAGTTATCAGGAAAACGGAATACTGACTTCGGAAAGTATACAGAAAGTATGGATGGAAGCGACAAAGCGAAGGAAAAGAGAGTTGTCGGAGCTCCCTTACCTGATGGTGAAACCGGAAAAAGAAAATGGAAAAGCCGACACTCCCCCGGCACTGCAAGAAATTCAGCAACCAGAGCTGTTCAAAAAGGAAAAAACACCTGTTAACCCGAAAAATGTAGTACATCATGTAGCCGTTAACGCAAAAAATGCATGCAATTCCGGACAAAGTAAAGTAAAAGAAAATAAAGCAGAGGAAAATAAAGAATTCCCCCCCTCAGTTCCCCCCAAAGGGGAGGGAGAAGAGCGGAAGGAGGATTCTGCTTATCTCCCGATACCGGGATACGCCTTCAATACAATGACGCACAATTACTCGGGACTGATGGACACGCTAAAGAGATTAAGCATTACCGACACCGGGGAAGTAAACTCCATACTCAGGCTGTCGGACTATGGGAGGAAGGGAACGACGGTATGGAAACTGATTGCCAACACTTGCTGGAGCGACATCGGAGCCAAAGGAAGATACCTGATAGCGGCGCTAAACAAGACGAAAAGAAGGTAGCAGAGAGTGTCAGTCCCCTATTTGTAGTTGACAAAAAAGCAAGTATACAGGCTTTTGACCAGAAAAGGATTCAGTGAAACAAAGAAGTAAAAAGTGTGCTTAACGAACTAAAACACAGTGTTTTTAAAGCACAAGATTTCTCTCGCCCAAAGCTTTGTTTTAACGCTACGTTAAAGCTTGTTCCTTAAATGCAAATAGCAAGTGTTTTCAATGCAAAAGGCTTGTTATTTGCACACAAGAATAAAATAACGGAGAAATGGCGTTAACAATGTTAATTGAGAAACACTCTACAAACAAAAAGAAATCTCTGTCATTCTAAAATCAAAAGTACAAATAGCCATAATCAAATTCCCAATATATTGTGAATTTCATGATGAAGGTACATAACTCAAGCCACAAAAAGCTCAAATTCACAATATATTGGGAATTTCCTTGCTTATCAAACAAATACTTAGTATTTTTGTTTCAAATTCACAATATATTGGGAATATGAAACAAATTGGAATACAGATTCGCCAACGAAGAAAAATGTTGGGTATAAATCAGCAAACACTTGCCGATTTAGCACAAATCAGTATCAATACTATAACAAAAATTGAAAATGGAGAAATAAATATTAATTTTCAAAAGCTCTATGCCATATTGGAGGTATTAGGATTAGAACTTTCTCTGAAAATTAAAAATAAGGAGGGATATCTATGAGACAAGGAGTCGTATACTTGAATAAAGAACGGGTAGGCATTATTACGGAATTATCTTCTAACGAATATAAATTTCGCTATGATGACGAATATTTCAATGATCCATCAAAGCCCTCCATAAGCCTGACATTGACAAAACAACAACAGGAATATACTTCCCATTATCTATTTCCTTTTTTTGCCAACATGCTGTCAGAAGGGCACAACCGCATCGTTCAGGCAAGATTATTGCAGATTGATGAAAAAGATGATTTTGGTATTTTATTAGCTACAGCACATACCGACACGGCTGGGGCTGTAACCATAAAACCTCTCGACTATGATTGAATTAACTTGCTGTCCTTCTACTTTACAAAAGGGATTCTCAACCTATTCGCCTGTTGCATTGAAAGAGCTGTTCAATAGCCAAAAGGTAAACCATATACTGCCATACAATGGCATGGACAATAATGAAACGGAACAAAAAGAATTTCAGGATAACAACAAACACATGTCTATATCCGGAGCTCAACAAAAATACTCTCTTGTAGTAGATAATGGGCAAATGAGACTATCACTGGAACAGGAGCAAGCCACATTGTTACTTAAAACCAAACTTTCTGAATATGCCAACAAAGAGATAAGTCCGGCCAATGAACACTTAACCATGCAAATAGCCTCGCAAGTTTACAATATTCCTACAGCAGCCAATGGGCTCTGTTTTTTTCAAAATGATGAACCTGCCTATATCACACGACGTTTTGACATTGCACCCAATGGAAGAAAATTCAGAAAAGAAGATTTTGCTTCTTTAGCCGGAATATCAAAGGGTAATAAAGGTCCCAACTACAAATATGATGTATTAAGTTATGAAGAGATGGCGGATATTATCAAACAGTACGTCTCAGCATCATCTGTAGAGGTTCTAAAATTCTTTCGATTAGTTATTTTCAACTTCCTTTTTTCAAATGGAGATGCTCATGCTAAAAATTTCTCTTTGTTAGAAACTCCTTCTGGAGATTTTATACTTGCTCCGGCATATGATTTGCTAAATACCAGACTGCATATTTTTGATGATCATGTATTTGCTTTACAACGTGGCTTGTTTAAAGAGAATACGTTAAACGGAAATGACGGTGCGGTTACAGGAAAAGAATTCATAGAATTTGGTATCCGCATCGGCATTCCCCCCAAAAGAGTTCATAAAGAGCTAATAAGCTTTTGCCAAAAGGCAGAACAAGTACAAGATTTAGTCGAAAAATCATTTTTACCGAATCAATTAAAGAAACAATATTTACTCCATTACCAAATGAGAAAAGATTCCTATCTTTCGGTAGGCATTCTCACATAAAATTATACCAGCTTCTTTTTCTTCCTGTAGTTTTCACGAAACTCTTTGGGCGAACATTCTTTCTTTTTCTTGAAGATCCGATTGAAATTAGAAAGATTATTAAACCCGCATTCATAACAGATTTCAGCAATAGACATAGTAGAATCAACCAGCAGGCGGGCAGCAAACCCCAAACGAATGTCAATGATATAGTCCGAAAGATTCTTACCGGTACGCAATTTAAAGAAGCGACTGAAAGATACCGGAGTCATTCCTACCATATCGGCCAGCTGATTCAGGCGGATCTCTTCTTGATAATGAGCATTAATATATTCCTGCACTTTCTGCACACGGCGGCTATCCGAATGAATGCCGATTTTCGCGAAGGAAGAACTTGACAACGTACGGGCCTCTTCATTGAAAAGTGACAGTTCATAAAGTATGGTCAAGAACTTGATGACAGCATAAAACCCCTGTTTCTCGGATGCCAGCGTATCGAGAAGGGGATAAATTTTCAGGATGGCGGACATCGGAAAACAAAGACCTTTCTGAGCTTTCTCAAGCATATCACGAATAGAATCGAACTGATTCTTATTGATAAAACTTTTGAAGAAAAGATCGGAAGAGAACTGAATCGTTATTTCACGGATCTCTTTCGAATGACAATCATGTTGTTCCCATACATGTTCCAGATCTTTTCCGGTAATCAGAACCAAATCATAATCACTGATCACTTCTGCCGAATCACCGACGATCCGTCGCACACCGGCTGCTTTCTCCGTAAAGTTCAGCTCAAATTCGGCATGATTGTGAATGGGATAAGTAAACTCCGTTTTATACCGTTCGGCAATGTAGAAACAATCCTTATCGGACAACGGAGTGATCTCCCGAATAATGTTGCTTTGTAGTGCATTCATAGCTAATATAGTATTATTAGCCACAAATATAACACACTTTTTTAATTTCTTCTATTCCACTCCCGAAAATCTTCTCCCGTAGGATTCTGGAATACGCGCAAACCAAATTCCGGAACAATGGCAAGCAGATGATCGAATACATCGGCCTGAATTCCTTCGTAAGGTACCCACTCTTTCACAGCAGAAAAAAAGTAAAGTTCGACCGGAATACCTTGTTCGGTGGGCTGAAGATACCGTACCATACAAGTGAGGTTCTTATTGACATCGGGAAGACTTTTCAAGTAGTTGGTCAGATAGGCACGGAATACTCCGAGATTGGTCTGACGTCGCCCATTGACCAAAATAGAGTTGTCTATGTGATGTTCTTTATTATACTCTTTCACCACCTGCTCGGTCTGCTCCACATAATCGGTCAACAATTGGATTTTCTTATATTTAGCCAACATTTCGGAGGTACAGAATCTTACACTGTTCATATCGATATTGATAGAACGCTTCACACGCCGTCCACCGGACTCTTGCATACCCCGCCAATTCTGAAAAGAATCGCTGACCAGCAGATAGGGAGGGATGGTAGTGATGGTATTGTCCCAATTGCGCACTTTCACCGTATTGAGCGTCACTTCAATCACCGTACCGTCGGCTCCGTATTTGGGCATAGCAATCCAGTCACCTACTTTCAGCATATTATTTGCAGAAAGTTGAATGCCGGACACAAATCCCATGATACTGTCTTTAAACACCAACATCAGGATGGCAGCCGAAGCACCAAGCCCGGTGAGCAATACCATCGGAGATTTATCTATCAATACACTGATAACAACAATTCCTCCAATGAAAAATAGTATCACTTGTGCCGTTTGCAACAAACCTTTCAATGGTCGATCACGAAACTGTTCTCGCTCACTGTATACATGATAAACAGCCGACAGAAATGCACTGATAAAACGCAGAAAAACCGCAATGATATAAATCATGCAGATACGACGGATAAAATCGAGGGCACTTACATTCGGAATAGCCAAAGGAATCAACACATAAATAATGATGGGAGGGACAAGATGACTGAGGTAAATCAAAACTTTACGGTCGAACACAATATCATCCCAGGTTGCTTTGGTCTTTTTCACTAGTTTGGCAACTACTCTTAAAAGAATGTTACGACAAATAAGATCGGCTAAAAAGGCAATGCCAATAATCAGTACCAGTGTCATAATGGGACCTACTTCACTGGAGTCAAATCCCCAGGAAACGAATAAGTCATTTATTTTTTCGGTTATCTGTTCCATATAAAAACTCTTTTATGTCTTCTTTCAACCATTGATAAAGGTATAAATCTTTGTAAGCACTATTTTTGCGAAGCATTACCTCCACATTGACCTGACTGTTTTGATAACAAGTCAGTTCATTATGAAATTGTTCGTCATGTTCCGCCAATTTTTTGATTTCTTGTTCCCGTTCGCGTCGCAGGGCTGTACAAACGGGAGTCAATACTTTCATCACGACATTGTCCATGATGTGATGCCCCTGAATAAACAGATATGTTGTGTCAGGAAGCACTCCAAGTCCTTTTAATTCGACCGATAACTTATCGACCTCTTCGATACCTTGTGGAAAACGCGTGGATAACTCAGAAAGTTTAGACGTTACCGAACGCCTCACTGCCTCCAAAGAACGTTCCGGATGCCTCAAGCTGACATCGTGCAAACGAACACAGGCATTGAATTCACTCATAGTAAACGTATAAGTATCATGACGACGATAAAACCAGACAGACCACAGGAAAAGTGGATAAGCAATCTGAGAGTATCGTTTCATAAACTCATTGAAGTCAATCAGGTGTCTGTCGTTCAAAGTGGCTTGCACACAGACCTCATGCAAGCTATCGGCATAACAATGATAGTTTTCAATAGCATAAGCATAGGTCTGAAAAATATATCTATTACGATTAATTTTACGTGAAGTAGCAGTAGCTCCTTGCAACAAAAAGTCATAATCGCTATCCACACAGGCAATCAGACTTTTGCCTAACTCGGCCGTATTAAGGGTATTCATCAGTACCATTTTCTTGCCTTTAGCCAAAGATGTAGCCGAAGGAAGCATCACCTGAAAATAATGTTCTTCGTCCTCAAACTCCTCAAGCAGTGTACGCCAGAAAGCTACATCGTCATAACTCTCAACATAAGCTACAATCCGGCGGCGCGCCTTTTTAGAGTATAACTTATGAGCAGCATTGAAATAGGAAGAAGTCAGATTGTCTTTGAGACTGATTGCCATAGGTCGTGTTTTAGTTAAATGCTACTTATAGCTGGTTGCAATATCACTTACTTCGGTCACAGCATCGAGCCATCCTTCCATGATCACTGCAGGAGAATGTGTCGTTAGTATAATCTGCACATTCGGATTCAGTTCACGGATCATCGATATCAGCTTTTGCTGCCATTCGATATGCAAAGAAGCTTCGGGCTCGTCCATGAACAATACGCAATGGGCATTATCCTGTACAAGTACAGTAAGCAGAATAACTAACATCTGCTTTTCACCGGAAGAAAGTTTATAAGGAAACAGAAGTTCACCATCCTGATAGAAAGCAATATCATTGCGTCTACGGTCTATTTTTTTACGGGTATAGCTGAATAGTTCGTCAACCATGTCTTGAAAACGACGTTTAGCAATGGAAAGCGTGGCTGCTTTACTACGTTCTTCCTCGTTATTGCTGCTCAACAGCTCGATCATCTTATTGCCTATATTGACTTGATAATCCAGATAACGGCGCTGCAACAGATAGAGTTGCCAGTCGAGTTCGGACTTTACATTCTTATCTGCCATACGAGCTGTGAAATCCCCCATAATAAGCGGACGATCGTAACTACGGATAACATCATAAGGAATGTAAGTAGCTTCGGGATTGTCGAAAAAGATATGTACTCCGTTTTTTTCATCACTCTTCACTTCACCCGACAGTTGCTCGAGATACCCGACCGATCGATTCAGGATAGTGGTTTTTCCAACTCCATTGATTCCGGATAGTATATTGACATCCGGACGAAGGTCCCAGACTATATTGAAACGGTCCCATAATCCGTCTATTTCAATTCGTTTGATATAATTGGCTGATAGTTCCATAAATGGTTGCATTTAAATTAAACAAATATAGAAAATTCAAACGATAAATTGGTTACTTTTGCATCAGTTTTCAATAAAGGTAACATTTTCGGTATGGAGATTGATAAGAATCTGAAAGGACACGCATTGGCATTTACAGCCAACGTGATGTGGGGGCTGATGTCCCCCATTGGTAAATCGGCATTGGCAGAGTTCTCAGCGCTTTCGGTAACCACCTTCCGCATGGTAGGTGCCGCAGCAGCTTTCTGGATACTTTCCGCTTTCTGCAAACAAGAGCAGGTAGGACACCGTGACATGGTGAAGATTTTTTTTGCTTCTCTGTTTGCCCTTGTTTTCAATCAGGGGATATTTATATTCGGATTGTCTCTCACTTCTCCGATAGACGCATCTATCGTAACAACAACTTCACCTATCATCACCATGATTGTGGCAGCTATCTATCTGAAAGAACCGGTTACCAACAAAAAGGTTTTGGGCATCTTTATCGGAGCAATGGGAGCGTTAATCTTAATTCTAAGCAGTCAGGCAGTAAGTGCAGGAGGAGGAAGCATTTGGGGAGATTTACTTTGCATGATTGCGCAACTTAGCTTCTCCATCTATTTAACCGTATTCAAAGGGTTATCCCAACGCTATTCGGCCATCACGATTAATAAGTGGATGTTTATCTATGCATCCATCTGTTATATTCCTTTCTCATACCAGGATATAGCAAGCATTAAATGGGACAGCATTTCGACAGCCGCCATCTATCAAGTACTTTATGTGGTACTATGTGGAAGTTTCATTGCTTACATCTGCATCATGACCGCGCAAAAACTGATGCGCCCTACAGTAGTAAGCATGTATAATTATGTACAGCCTATTGTTGCTTCTATTGCTGCTATTTTAATGGGAATCGGAAGCTTCGGCTGGGAAAAAGGGGTTGCGATCGCATTGGTATTTCTTGGAGTCTACTTTGTGACTCAAAGTAAATCGAAAGCAGATTTGGAAGGTGTGTCATAACTCACCACAGAATTTTGACACACCTTTATCATTATTTCAGATCTTCAAAATAGGTATCGAGTAGGCTCTTGGCAGCAACAAAAGAGGTTAGATTTCCCCTGAGCACTTGTTGCTCTTTTTCTTGTAACATCGATTCGATCTTGGCATTATGATAGAAACTGTCACGTAACTGTTCATTGATGCTTTCATACATCCAGTATTTACTTTGTTCGTTACGGCGATATTCAAAATAGCCATTACCTTTCACAAAATCGATATACTCATACACCATATCCCATATTTCCTTTACCCCAAGATTGTAGAATCCGGAATATGTGAGTACACGCGGTGTCCATCCGGAATCGGGAGCGGGAAAAAGATGCAAAGCATTACGGAACTGAGCAGCGGCCAATTTGGCTTTATCGATATTGCTACCATCAGCCTTATTAATCACAATACCATCTGCCATTTCCATGATACCGCGTTTGATACCTTGAAGTTCGTCTCCCGTACCGGCCAACTGAATCAACAGAAAGAAATCGACCATCGAGTGAACAGCCGTTTCACTCTGTCCCACTCCCACCGTCTCTACAAATATCTTATCGAAGCCGGCCGCTTCACACAGAATGATTGTTTCACGGGTTTTACGGGCTACTCCTCCCAAAGAACCGGCGGAAGGGCTAGGACGTATAAATGATTTAGGATGCACTGAAAGCTGCTCCATACGGGTTTTATCACCCAAAATACTTCCTTTGCTGCGTTCACTGCTCGGGTCGATGGCTAAAACAGCTAACTTACCTCCCTTTTCGAGAACGTGCAATCCAAAGACATCAATCGAGGTGCTTTTACCGGCTCCCGGTACACCACTGATACCTACACGGATTGAATTTCCGGAATAGGGCAGACATTTTTCAATAACTTCCTGGGCAGTAGCCTGATGTTCAGGACGCACACTTTCTACCAAAGTCACAGCCTGACTCAAGATCGTCACATCTCCCTTGACAATCCCCTCCACAAACTCACTAACCGACAATTGACGCTTCTTTACCTTCCGTTTCAGATAAGGATTTACAGATGACGGTTGTTCAATGCCTGCATTCACAACCAAACCTTTATACGCTTCGTTATTCTCAGGATGTTCCATGGCAGATATTAATTATGTGATTCGTTATTCGTAGCTTTTACATCGATCTCCACTTTCGGTTGCACCGGATCATTGGTGATCATCAGGATCCGTAAATGTCTCTTTTTCTTTCCAAGGTTCTTTTTCAGAACAGTCACCCTCAGCCGAGTACTTTCACCCGGTTGCAGTACAGTTTTTTTCAAAGCAACCCCCACTGCCGGATTAAACACTTGCAGTTTGCTAATTTGCAGAGGAGATTTACCCGTATTAGTGATAACAATGTCTCGTCTGGCTTTGTTTTTCTTGGCCAGCACCTGACTTAAATCAATCTTAGATTCGGACAGGCGAATAACAGGAGCGACCGCCTTATCCTGTTCGGTCATTCCTGAAAAGTCCGGAAGAAGGACTGCTGACACAGGTATTTCGTTCTCTTCACCCACTTTATCACCGGCAAAACGAGCCAGATAAACAGAAGACTGGGTCAAGCCCAAATCCATTAGTTGTTTGGTGTCGAGTGTGAGAGTAATGGTTCCTTTCTTACCCTTTAAAAGGACGGTCGGATTAGTTTCCATTTTCAGATAAGGCGGAAGGTGCATCAATACAGGTTCGTATGGACGATCGGAAAGATTGACTACTCCTAATGTGATTACCGGTTTCTCTCCACTGTGTGCATCCGGAAAATCAATATCTGTACGATCAATCCGGATTTGCCCGATTGCATAAGGATGTGTTTTAGTAAAGTCCTTGATTTCCTGAACCACCTCCCCGTCAAAATTCAGATAAACCAAACTGGGCTGTGCATTGCTGTAAATGCCGATTGACTTATTGAAATGCCCTAGCGCTTTAGCATCAAACGTAGCACTAACTGTTCCTTTTTCTCCGGGAGCAATCGGAGTTTTCGTCCAGTTAGCAACCGAACAGGCACAAGAAGTGGTAACATTAGTCAGTACCAAAGGTTTATCACCTGTATTGGTAATAATATATTCTACAGAAACCGGACGTTTCCATTCGATTTGTCCGAAATGATGGGTCTCCTTATTAGAAGAGATACGAGGTTGAGCTACAGCCGATAAAGTAATAGTAAGTAAAGTAAATATGAAGAGTAAACTACGTTTCATTCGTCTCTGTTTTATAATTATTAGTTGTTTAGAGTACAAAAATAGGGGTTTTCAGTGAGATTCTGCCATTGATTACATATTTTTAAGCACAGGCAGAACGGCTTTCGCTTATATACCCTAATCGAAACTCTTTTTACCACGGAGTGACACGGAGTATCACAGAGTCTTTTCATCAAGAATCAACAACTTAAAATTGCCTCTGTGTTACTCTGTGTCCTCTGTGGTGGGTTTTGACGATCCTCCCCTTTCAAAAGACAGAGTTCTATTTACTGAGAAACTTCGTAACGGGCAGAAGCTGAATGGGCAGCATATTCGGGTGCATAGGCACTTTGAATAGTAGCAATTCCTGTTTCATAACTTCCCGCACGATCTACACGATAACTGTATTCTAAAACATAAGTCCCCTTATTCAAAGTATCGAAGAAGAAATCGGTAGAAGCATCTTTTACTGCAACATAACAACCGACATCACCGACATTACGATATCCGGACAGGACCTCTACCGGTTCAAGACAAGCAGCACGTTGATCTTTCAATTGTACAAAGTCCATTGTACGATCGAGACGAACGGTCAGACGAACAACTACTTTATCACCAACCTTTAATTGAGTTTTACCGATAACCGGCTGTAACCGGCGATTATTATTAACAATCGTCTCTACATACAATTTCTTATCAACATTCAACCCACTTCCCTGGCGGACCACTTTATCAAGATTCTCTTCGAACTGTGCATAAACTGCTCCCCAGGCAATACCCGTATCTCTCTTTTCAACGATAATTTCATCGGTATTCACGGTCTTCTTATCGGTAAAAGTCTTTTTGATATAGCCTAATCCCGGAACAGTCGTCTTGGCAGGACTTATCGTTTCTAAAACTTCATTGCCAAGGACAATACGCACGTCTCCCTGATTATCCAATAAATTAGTACCCCGGTAAAGCAAAGCATAAACAGCATTGGCTGTAGCTACCGGAGAGTCCCACTGTTGAGTTTGCTTCTGTTTTAAAAGCCACATTTTCATTTCTTCAACAATCGTGGCATTGCTGCCTACCATCTCAAAAGCCTCCATTACATCAACATGGGCAGGCACTTTTAAGTTATTCCAAGCATACGGACTATCAGTCCTATCAAAGAACATGCCTTGCTCGTCTGTTTGAGTAAGATATTCTTTGAGAGATTCCATAAACTCCTGAGCTTCTTTTACCTTACCTGCCTTCTGTAATACAATAGCCGACCAGGCCTTCTCGGTGACGGATTGTTGAGACAATGATGGAGCAACTTTGGATAGGAAGTAATCATAACCTTCTTTCACCGATGCCGGAACTTTCTCGCCAGAGATAGCAATCAAATAGAGATACTTCAATGCACTTCGTGAAATTCCCTCTGATTTATTGCCAACCTTTTCTGCCTCACGGATAGAACGATATTCCTGCAAGGCTTCTTTATGGAGATAACCGAAAGCTGCTTGTTGCATATCCAGCGCTCCTCCCTCCAGCGGCTTCCCTGTAAGCAGGGCTATACGTGCATTCTGTTCTACAATGAAGTCGGTGACAAAAAGACTTCCGTCCATTCCTTTATACCAGCTCCACGAACCATCAGGTAACTGGAGTTCCTTTAATTTCAACAAAGCTGCTGTATTACTGTTACGGATATTATTCAAATCGAATAAAGTGGCAATACGCTCTTTTTGTTCGCTTTCCGAAGTCGCTTCCATCACCCAAGGAGATTCAGAAAGAAGGATATTCTTCACTTCCTGATTTTTTTGCAAATTACTCAAGAAGCTTTCTTTAGTGCCTCCCTGGAGTTTCCAACTATCAAATATTGCCTGAATACGTGGCTGAGCATTCATGATATAAGAAGCCATTGTATTGGCATACCAGGAAGTAGCCCACGAAATAGCATCATCATTCCGAGGTTGTGATAGTGCCGGTAATGCTTGCACTGCATACCAAGCCGGATTGGAAGTAAACTCTACAGTTAAACGGCGGTTGGTCGCAGTCTTACTATGGTGATTGAACAGATCGGCCAAAGAAAAAGTACGTGTTTGCTCGCCACGAACAGGCATGGGCAAAGTCTCTGTCAAGTTCTCCTTATCACTGAGAACCGGAAGCAAATGCTGCTCTCCATCACTGAAATTTCCTCCTTCGGCAATCATCCGGCATCCCAAAATTTCATATTTATCAGTTACTGTGAACAAGAAACTTACACCGACACTCTGTCCGGCTCCGGCATTAAATTTCTTCTGTTGGGTCGATATTACCTGATCTGTCATTGGATCGAAAAGTACCAGTTTCACAGTACCAGACAGATTTTTACCGGTCAGATTACTAACAGAAGCAGCCATGGAAGTGTGATCTCCTACCCGGACAAACCGAGGTAGATTCGGAGTAAGCATAAACTCTTTACTGGTAACAGCAGTAGCATCCATCTGCCCTGTCATCATATCTTGTGTATGAGCATATCCTCGGAAATTCCAGGTCGTGAGACTTTGAGGCATACGGAAAGAGAAACTGACCTCACCCTGAACGTTCGTGTGAAGCTGCGGATAAAAGAAGGCAGTTTCCGCAAAGTCGGTACGTAACTCTATATCTGTTGTCCTACCCATATCGGCATTGTCCATTGACATTGCTATTCCGCTCTCTTCCGTAACAGGAACCATTTCAGATTCGAAAACGACATCGGCTACGGCAGCGCTCTTCATTTGTGGTTTTGCAGCACCCATTCCGCGCAGACGTGCATATCGGGTAGTCGGGGCAGCATCATTGGTGACCGACAACATTTCGGCAACCGCATATAAAACCGGAGGCAAGTCAAAATGATCATAGCTAAACGGAGGCACCTTCAAATCAGTCCGGCGGAAACCAAAATAAAAATAGTTTGAGCCAACATAATCTCTCCTCCAACGAGCAATGGGGACAGAAAGTTGATAATGTAATTGCAATGACTGGTTGGTCTTCCAAATTTTATCCAAAGAGGCATCATACATAGTAGCCAGCATTTCGGCCAAAACAGGTGATTTCTGTGGATTACGGATAGTCAGTTTCCATTCCTCTTCCTGCCCGGGACGTAATTTATCACGGAATACATCCCAACGCATATTCAAGTTATGATCGGGCAAACGTTTTATCAGGCTTACCTCCTGTTCGTAAACAACACCTTTACGAACAAATACAAAGGTAATACCCAAACCATTCCCGTAGGCTTCCCGATACGGATATTCAAAACGAACAAGAGAATCGGACAAATGAAGAAGCTTACTCTCCAGATGCTTATTACCACAGAACACATCCATTAAGACATAAGTATCTTTTTCGGAAGTACCAAAATAGAACAGGGCAGGATGTGCTGCATCAAACCGGGTATTCACTTCATAACACCACAAAGGCATAGATACCGGAGGACGCTTATCATCGGAAGCAAAAAGAATCACTACCTTTTCCGCATCTACCTTACGGCCTTGATCATCTTTCACCGAAGCTACAAGTTTGTAAGCACCTGAAGGAAGTTTTTTCCAATCGGAGAACAAGATCTCTTCATTGGACCTAAACGAACCGGAAAGAGCCGGTTGATCGGAAACGTCCTGTTCTTTCAAGGGTTTTGATTTCTGATAATCGGAAATCAAAAACAACCGGTAACTGCCTTCGACACTGACCGGTTTACGATCCAGATTATTTACCCGAAAAGTCGCTTTCACAGAATCATCCTTGCAAATCAACCCGGATATATCAGCAAACAATAACAAAGAGGTCTTTCCTGCCCGCAGACTTGTTTCTGAGGTTTGCGTTTCACCTGCGACATTGGTTACTGAAAGCTGCACTTTATAGTCATAATATAAAGAGGTATTGTCACCGTCTCCCAAATCGGGATTCGAAGTGTCTGGTTTCAGATCCACAGGAATTTCGAAGTTTCCATCTACTCCCAAACGGACAGTGTCAGAGGCCAAAATAACCGGATTCATCCCCCACATCCGCCAAGTATACAATGAGCGGGTAATGGTATAAGCAACAGGAATATCCTGTAACGGCACACCACTGAAAGTTTTTACACTCCCTTTCAACTCGACACGATCTCCCAACCGATAACTTTCAGTCACCGGCTCAAAAGTAATATCAAATGTAGGACGTTTGTAATCCTCTACACGAATGGAACGAAATCCGTTTTGAGTATTCAAACTGAAAGTACCGTTCAAACAAACGGACGGTAAAACAAATTCTGCGGTGAAAGATCCAAAATCATTGGTACGCAGCTTCTTTGCACTGATTTCTTGCCCATTGGCATCCGAAAGAGTCAGCGTATATTCCTGTCCCGCAATCACATGGGCAGAGTCAGGATACTGTTCATAGGCAATACCTTTTACATAGACAGTCTGCCCCGGACGATAAACAGAACGGTCGGTAAGCAAAGTTACCACAGAAACAGGTTTTGAATGGTCTGCAAAATTATAATCTCCTCCCCATAAATACATCTGCGGCATAGCTGTATCATTCCCTTTGGCAGCAGTCAGATACCTATATTTTTCCGACGAAGCAAACTGTACTTTCCCTTCGGTATTGGTAGTGGCTGTCAGAAGTTGTTTGTTCTGTCGATCGAAGAATGAAAGAACAACACCCTGCAAAGGCTTGCCACTCATAGCATCGAGAATAGCTACCTCACTCAGATTAGAAGGTAGAGATCGGGTAAGAACTTTAAAGCAAGTAGAATAGAGAAATTTTGAAACATTGGAACGAACCTTAACACCCGGAATAACACGGAGGGCGTACAGTCCTGTTTCAGGTGCCTTTATGTGGTAGATGGAATCTTTCACTTTATAGTCATCCGACGGGAAGAGAACATAATGTTCCGATGAAAGTAAACGTCCATGTTTTTTTAGAAATGCGTCATTGGGTGCTTCCACCGTATTCGGACGTGCCGGTAAATTAATTGCATACAACTCTACCGTAAAGTCTTTCAAATTTTTAAAGCTGACTTTTAAATCAAACTCCTCACCCGGATAAACTGTTGACGGGGATTGTACTGTCAGATCGGGACGCAGAATTTCTTGCTTCAGTTCTTTCAGAGCATTGATGCGGCGATAGTCCGGATAGCGAGAGATAGCCTCTTCGCACAATTGTAACGCAGAAGCGGGCACTCCTGCATCCATTGCCGCCTGTGCCTTGAGCAAATAAACTTCTGCACAGACATCATGTGACTTATTTTCGGCAATCAGTTTGTCCAGTGCAGCCAAATAAGGATCCTGTGTCAAGCCAAGTTTCCCCTCCGGAGCACGATAAGGCCGAAAATCGATATCAGTAAGCCTCTTCCACTGCAAATAATCCAAAGTAGTAAGCAACAGAGCATCGTGATTATCAGTCCGACGATATGAATTCATCATATGCTGATAAATTTCTTCAATGCGTACATTTATTAAAGAATCACGGCCAAATCCGGACAGATTCTCCAATGAAGTAATGGCACGGGAAGCCAACAAATGATACATATCATGATGATAGTAATCACTGGTTACTCCAAGTTCCACAAAAGGAATGTAGCTTCGGGAGGAAGTATCGAGCAGTAGCAAAGAGTCTTGAAATGTTACGGCTATTTCTGTCATTACTTTAGTTACAAACTGATTCTTACTCCACTCCCGGATATCAACAGAGGGAGCTTCTTCTTCCAAATCCGTACGTTGATTCAGTTTCCAACGGTTTTGGGAAGCATAATCTGCATACATACTACCGATGAGCGAATGCAGGATTGCACGGTCCAATGGCTTGTCCGTAGTCACCGCCCACTGCTCTAAGCCATTCAACGACACGTAAAAGCTATCCGGAGTAATCTCTTCCCTAAATTTCATCTGCCAAATATAAGCTTTCAGCATTTGAGGAGAATTCTTCTCTGCTTTAGCTTTTTGATAAATTTCACCGGTTAATCGGACAACTGTTTGGGGCAAACTTTTCTGCTGGGCCTGCTCCACTTGCTTCCATAATCTATCGTATGATTGAGCATGTGTCCATGACATCATCCCCATAGAAAGTAACACGATAATACAAATCAGTTTAATTCTCATATATTAAAAGTTTAAGTATCAATACATAATTAACAAAGAAACAAATTAAAGTTTAAAGATTTGTTCTTTTTAGCTTAAAAAAAGAGAACAGGGCAAACGTGATACGATTATTAATGGTTCTAATTAATCTCTTTTAACACAAAAATCAAAATAGCAAAACTTTTTCGGGTATCTTTGTAATAAGAACCATTTATCTAATCACAAACTAAGGCACAACATTTTATGAAAAACCGACATTACTTAAGGCACATACTGGCCATTACTGCGTTATTATTCAATGGAGAAACCATTTACTCGCAAACTTATCCAATAGAAAACTACTTAAAAGCAGCAGGAGACTATGTTACTATTTACAATGGTGAAATCGAATTAACATACAGTCTTGCCCAATACGACAATCTTCCCTATTTTCAAGGTGATGAATTTACCACAGGAGAGATTATCTTCAAAGGAAACCGATACCCGGGACTGGATCTTCATTTGGATTTACACAAAGACCAACTTTGTGCACTGACTCCTGACAGCCATTACAGCATGATTATCAATAATGAAGGAATCGAACAAGTCAACCTGCACAATACTACATTTATCTATTTCCGTCCGACAAAGAAGACAGATCTCAATAAGGGATTTTACGAATTACTACAAGACGGAAAGCGACTGAGACTGCTGGCACGAAAAACATACTCCGTTGCTCAGATCAACGTAGAAAAAATAGCCAAAACCCGCAAACATCAAACTGAATACTTCATATACGGAGTAAAATATTATCTGGAATACAATGGGATATATTATCCCGTCAGTAACAACAAGTCGTTTGCCAAGATCTTTCCGGAGCAACATAAACTGATAAAACGTTACGCACGAAAACATAAACTTAATTTTCGCCATGACGCTGATGCCTCATTAATCGCTCTTACTAACTTTTGTGAAGAATTGATAGACCAAAAACAAACACGATGAAAAAAAGTACATACTTATGGATGTTGCCCCTACTATTTGCATGGCCGCAACAAATGACGGCTCAACACCCCCTCTCACTTCCTGCCGACAGTATAACTATTGACTCCTTATTGGAGACTGTAGAAAAAAATACACCCTATAGGGTTTTCAGCACTATTAGTGCTCCTTTCAAGGTTTTGGTGAAAGGAAAAGCTTCACCCCTGCAACAATTAAAAGAAGCACTTGAGCCGACTCCCTATAAATTGTCAGTATCCGGAAACAATTTATTCGTGCTGAAAGAGCAGGAACTCATCACGCTATTACCTGCTAAACTGACCGGAGAACCGGAAAAAGGCGAAAGTTATTATGGTGACGTATATACTTACCTAAGCGGAGAACCTGAAAAGGCATCTTCAGAAAACAAAGTGTATAATGTGGGAGATGTACGAATCAAGCAACCACCACGAAAAGCGGTACTCAAAGGGCAAGTTACTAACTTTAAAACCGGTGAGCCCATGATAGGCATCAATCTGATTTTAAAGGACCCATGGATTGCGACGACAACAGATGTTAAGGGAAACTTTACTCTTGAACTTCCTACCGGACACAAACAAATTGATATCAAAGGACTTAACATTAAAGATACCCGTCGACAAATTATGCTTTACAGTGATGGTACACTGGACATCGAACTTGAAGAAACTACACATATGCTGGACGAAGTAACCATTACTTCCGGACGTATACAAAATGTGAAAAGTACGCAATTAGGAGCAGAAACACTGCGTCCAACCCAATTGAAGAATATCCCGATGGCTTTGGGAGAAGTAGACATTTTAAAGATGGTACAGGCTTTACCCGGTGTAAAAACAGTAGGTGAAGCTTCAAGCGGCTTCAACGTACGTGGTGGAGCTACCGACCAGAATCTAATTCTGCTAAATGACGGAACCATCTATAACCCGAACCATTTATTCGGCTTTTTTGCAGCCTTCAATTCAGATATGGTAAAAGAAGCCGAGATATATAAAAGCAGCATCCCGGCACAATATGGTGGACGTATTTCATCCATTCTGGATATCACCGGTAAAGAAGCCAATAAAGAAAAATTCACCGGTTCGGCCGGTATCGGTCTGGTAACGAGTAAACTGAATCTGGAGATTCCGATTATCAAAGACAGAACGTCTGTATTACTAAGTGGGCGTACTACGTATTCTGACTGGATCATGAAGCAGCTTCCGGAGAAAAGCGGATACAAAAACGGTACCGCCGGCTTTTATGATTTGGCTGCTATTGTGGCACATAAATTCAATGACAAACATAGTCTTAATGTCTACGGATACTATAGTCATGACCGTTTCGCTTTCAATTCAAACGAAAAATACGGCTACAATAATCTCAATGCTTCCGCACGATGGAGAGCTGTATTTAACGAAAAACTGATAGGATACTTCTCCGCCGGATACGATCATTACGATTACAATAACCGCGAGACCGTCAATGTATCAGCTGCTTATAAACTTTCATTTGATATTAATCAGTATTTTGTCAAAGCAGACTTCACAAACATACTGGCCGATAAGCACACGCTCAACTTTGGTTTCAAGTCCATGCTCTATCATATCAATTCGGGCACTTATGAACCTGAAGGAAGTGAATCATTTGTAAAAAAGGACGTTTTACAAAAGGATAAAGCCTTGGAAACGGCATTTTATTTAGGTGATGAATGGGAAATCACTCCCAAACTATCGGTCAACGCAGGTATCCGTTACTCACTGTTCAGTGCACTCGGTCCACGTTCGTACTATCAATATGCATCAGGCATGCTCCCACACGAATCGACCATAACGGACACCATCACTGCAGGAGCAGGAAAATTCATGAAGACTTATCATGGGCCGGAATTCCGGTTATCCGCCCGGTATGCCTTCACAGATAATTTCTCGGTCAAAGCCGGATTTAACTCGATGCGGCAATATATCCATAAGTTGTCGAACACTGTCATTATGTCGCCAACGGATACATGGAAGTTGAGCGATGTGAACATCAAACCCCAAAGAGGCTGGCAAGCCGCAGCCGGACTTTATCTAAATTCTCCGAGTGGCATCTGGGAATATTCTGTGGAAGGATATTACAAACGAATGTCCGATTACCTGGATTATCGTGGAGGAGCAAAGCTACTTATGAACCACCATATTGAAACTGACGTCATCAACACGCAGGGACATGCTTATGGCGTAGAATTGCAGGTAAAAAAACAAGTCGGTAAGCTCAACGGATGGATGAGTTACACGTATTCACGTACCTTCTTGAGACAGAATGATAAACGAATTGAGAAACCGGTGAATAACGGTGACTGGTATCCTACAGAATACGATAAGCCTCACGACTTTAAGTTTGTAGGTAATTACAAATTTACGCATCGATACAGTATGTCAATCAACGTGGATTATAGCACAGGACGCCCCACTACCATACCTGCCGGACAGTATTATGATGAATCAACGCAATCGATGCGAGTTTACTATACGGAAAGAAACTCATACCGCATTCCGGATTACTTTCGTACAGATATCTCTTTTAATATAGAACCCAGCCATCATCTGACCCTGTTGACACATAGTTCTATTTCGATTGGGGTATACAATGTAACCGGAAGAAAGAATGTGTATTCTATTTATTATATGCCGGAAGAAGGACAAATAAAAGGATACCAGATGTCTATTTTCGGAGTTCCGATTCCTTTCATTACGTATAACATAAAATTCTAACACCATGCTGAAATCAAAATATAAAATCTATCTGTTACTACTCTGCCTGACAGGTTGTGTTTCAGAATACAACGCACAACTACCTTCTTCCGATGAAGAATTGCTGGTAGTAACCGGCGACATTATCGCTAATACAGAAGCCATATTCTCATTAAGCAAAAGTATTCCACTATCCGAAGACATGCCGGAAGATTATCGAAACATTTATGCCAGAATTGCTGTAGTAGGCAGCGACGGCTATCGAAGTGATTTCGGAACGGCTCTTGGTGATGGTAAATACCAGGTCAGTATCGGTGAATTGCAGGATGATGTATCCTACGGAATAGAGATAGAATGCGACGGAGAGATTTATACCTCGTCTCCTTCCACACCGATGGTATCTTCTGAAATAGACAGTGTTTCGTGGATACAGCCAGAACCTGAACAAGCACTTTCTATACGGGTATCGACCCATGGTGATCCCGGAAAAACTCAATACTATATGTGGAACTATCGGGAAGACTGGGAGATAAGAGCCAGCTACATTACAACTTGCTACTTTGATCCGGATATGAACCGCATCTATGAAGACAGCAATTATCCAACTTTCTATTGTTGGAAAAAGGAAATATCAAGAAATATATTGATTGGCTCTACGGAAAAGTTGAAAGAACATCTGATCATAAATAATAAGCTACTCGATGTGCCGGTCAATGAAGACAGATTCACTGTACTATACAGCATACAGGTACAGCAACGGGCATTGAGTAAAGAGGGATATGAATATTACTTGAATGTACAGCAACAGAATGAAGAAATGGGAGGAATCTTTACTCCACAACCCTCTGAAATCCAAGGAAACATTAGTTGTATCAGTCAGCCCGAACGAAGGACGATCGGTTATGTAGGCGTCTATAAAAACATCTCTGAAAAGAGAATATACATTCATCCCAACGAAATTAAACGTCCTCCTCTATACAGTGGCTGTGAAGAAGTGTCGGATAGCGAAATGGATGAACAGGGCTATAGCACATATCTGATAAGATACCTTGCCGGTTATCGTCCAGTCGGTACAGGCACTCACATTGACCACTGGGCCCTACAGAGATGTACAGAATGTGAAGCCAACGGAGGAAGTAAAAACAAGCCTTCATTCTGGCCCAACGATCATCAATAACTTAAACAAAAGGAGGCAATTATGAAACGGATTTTCACACTATATCTCTTTATCTTATTCTGTCTGATTTTGCAAGCACAAGAAGAATTATATGAACGGGTATATGTACATACGGATAAAACGTGTTATTTGGCCGGTGAAGAAGTATGGCTCAAATTTTATACTATTGACACACATTTTCGCCCATCTTCTTTCAGCAAAGTGGGATACATAGAAATATCGAATACTGAACGGCCTAAAGCACAACTTAAACTGGCACTTGACAATGGGAGCGGTTCGGGCAAAGTCAAGATTCCTACAGACGCTCCTTCGGGAATTTATGAATTGACCGGATACACACGATATATGAGGAATGAAGGAGAAAAAGTGTTCTTCAGAAAATCCATTGCTGTAATTAACACTTTCCGAGTATCAGACTCCGATCCTATTGAACTAGCGGATTCTGCCGAGATATATCCGAAAGGGAAACCGGCTACCACCGAAAATATTCATATAAAAACTTCCCAGTCGAATTACAACACACGCCAACTCGTAGAATTGACCATTAATAGACTACCGGATGAAGTATCCGATCTTACTGTCTCGGTAAGCCGTAATGATTCACTGGTAACCCTCCCGCCTCTTGAAGAATCCACCTGGAGAAAACAAGTAACCGCTACTCCCGGAACATTTTCCGGAAAATGGATACCGGAATATGAAGGGCATATCATCTGCGGACAGATAGAAAGCCCTACAGGAGAAACATTGAAGCAAGTACAAAATGAACCTATATCAGCCGACATCGCTTTCGTAGGAAAAGATATACGATATGTGCAAGGACAAGTGGAATCGGGAGGAAATACACTGTTCTACACAAGCCATGTATATGGAACAAACGATGTAGTAGCCGCTGCATGGAACATTAACGGGGAACCGTTCAGAATGAACATCTTATCACCCTTCAGTGAAAAGTTACCCCAAAACCTGCCATCATTAAAACTCTATCGGAATAAAAAACGACTGTTGGAAAGGAGCATAGGTATACAGCTGCAGCAAGTCACAGTGCTCGATTCATTGGATCATGCTATTCCTCTGCAATCTTGTTATGGACTTCAACCTTATCTGAATTACAATTTGGATGAATACACACGATTCAATACAATGACAGAAACTTTCGTGGAATTCGTACGCAGTGTGATAATACGTAAAGTTAATGGAAAACGTAGATTAAGAGTACTCAAAGAAGGAGAAAAAAGATTCAATATCGGAAATACATTGGTACTGCTGGACGGTGTTCCCATTCATGACCATGAGGATATTTTAAAATATAATCCCAGATTGGTGAAGAAAATCGAAATATATAACGGCCGTTATGGATTTGGTGGTGAAGTATTCGAATGCATGATTTCACTTACTACCCAAAGAGGAGACTTACCTTCCATACAGCTTAGTGACGATTCACGACTAACGGTTTACGAGTGTCCGCAACTGCCTGTTACATTTAAGATGCCTGAATATAAAGACGCTACTGACAAAAAATCACGTAGACCGGATTTCCGCCATACGCTATACTGGAATCCCTCTGTAGAGACAGAAGCAGGAATAGATACCACACTTTCATTCTATACTTCTGACCTTGAAGGAGAATTTAAGGTGGTAGTGGAAGGCTTCACATTAAAAGGAGAGCTGATCAGAGGCGAGGTAAACTTCCATGTGAAAAAATGACCCGGCCTCAAAACTCAACGACACGAAACAAACTTGAGTCAAAATAAAAAAAGTGGGGAACACTTTTATTTAGTGTATCCCCACTTCATCATTTCATTTCTGCCGGCTTCTCTCAAACATCTTTCCAGCAGATGCATTACTACTTTTTTCATTGCTTTAAATACTAATAATAATTACCTTAATTAATACACACTGAAAACCTGAAGGGAAAAACGCTTAGAGCGTCACATATCCCCAAATGTTAGGATTGGCATTAGCCAAATTCTTTAATAAACTTCTTACAATCTTCATAATCTTTTTACCTTAAAAACTGTTACCTAAAAACTTTGTTATCCTAATTTTTATGTTTTACAACACAAAAGTAAAGCCAAAACAGATACGTTGTACTCAAAAGCAAGATAAAAACATGTTTTAAAACACATTTCTTGATGTATATCAAGAAAAAGAGTCCCGGATGGTAATCAAAAGACAAAACAGGACAATAAGGGAGTCAAAAAGACAGGCTGCAACTGACAATATCTCACATCCGAATGACAGGCCGTCATAAAGTAGACAGGAAGAAAGATAGTTTTCAAAAGTAGAAAAGACACTAAAAAGAAAAGAGGAAAGCGTTTACACCACGCTTACCTCTTTTCACTATCAATGGACTTTATTTATTTCATTGGAGTCTGCTCCAAAGTAGCAATTAAAAAGTCATAGAATTTTTGAACTGTCGGAATCAAAGCTCTTTCATCGGGAGAATGCGGAGAGCGTAGTGTTGGCCCAAATGAAATCATATCCAACCCAGGAATAATAGCTCCGATGATACCACATTCCAATCCGGCATGAATTACTTTCACTGCCGGTTCTGTACCAAACTGGTTCTTGTAAGATTCCTTCATAGCATGTAAAATCGGAGAATTAATATCGGGTTGCCATCCGGAATAGCCTCCGGTCATCTCTACCTTCATACCTGCCATAGAAAAACAGCATTCCAAACTGGTAGTCAGACATTCCTTCATACTGTCACTGGAACTGCGCGCAAGGATTTTGAAAGAGGCTTTACCTTCACCAATATTGATGATAGCTAAATTTGAAGAGGTTTCCACGGTATCGGGAATAGTAGGAATCATACGCATCACACCATTCTGGCAAGCAAAAATAGCATCGATCAGATTATCCTGGATTTCTTCAGGAACTTCTCCAGCAGGTAATTCTACCCGTTCTGCAGTAAAGCTGATAGGAGTTTCGATCGCTTTGAACTCTTCATTGAAAAGATCTTCACAATATTTCACCAAAGCCAACAATTCTTCTTCATTTTCAGCAGGAATAGTCACTACAGCATGTGCCTCGCGAGGTATGGCATTCCGCATATTTCCGCCTTCCCAGCTTGCCAGGCGGGCTTCATAAGTTGCTACTGCCTCACGTATAAAACGTACCAACAATTTGTTGGCATTGGCACGTCCCTGATTAATCTCCAATCCGGAATGTCCTCCACGAAGACCTTTCAGATTCACTCTAATAGCGATATCACCTTCTTCCGGAGCAACTTCCTTATATTCAAGAGAAGCAGTTACATCCATACCACCAGCACAGCCAATATAAAGTTCACCTTCATCTTCAGAATCAAGATTAAGCAATATTTCGCCATTCACCGTACCCGGTTTTAAGCCAAAAGCACCATACATGCCCGTTTCTTCATCTTTCGTAATCAAAGCCTCCAATGGCCCGTGTTTTAGATTCTGATCTTCAAGAACAGCCATGATAGCAGCTACACCCAAACCATTATCGGCCCCCAATGTAGTACCTTTCGCTTTTACCCATTCACCATCTATATAAGTTTCGATCGGATCTTTCTCAAAATCGTGAACTGTATCGTTATTTTTCTGCGGAACCATATCCATATGTGCCTGAAGGATAACTCCTTTACGATTCTCCATCCCCGGAGTGGCGGGTTTACGGATAATCACATTACCGGCATCATCCACAAAAGTTTTCAATCCAAGACTATTACCGAAGTTTACCAGAAATTCGGTAATTTTTTCCATATGTCCCGATGGCCGGGGAATCTGTGTCAAAGAATAAAAGTGCTTCCATACATTTTGTGGAGCTAAATCAAGAATTGTGCTCATAAATGAATTATTTATAGGTTTTAAATCAATTTCTACAGGTCAAAGCTACTAAAAAGAATGGAAAAGAAAGAATTACCGGAAGAAATTCAAATAAAAAAGTTCAAAAAGCGGATTCAGAGATTAAATATATATCTTTCGGTACATACAATATTTAATCCGCCCCCGTCACTTCCGGTGTAAAAAAGAAATAGTCACCAATCCATAAACACCCAATAAAATAACCAGCAGAGTCTGGATGCCATGAACAATTAGTGCAAAAATCCCTGCATCCGTCGCATTTACCCCGTAAAGCATCATCATGGTAATAACGGCAAAATGCCATGGACCGGCTCCATTCGGAGTAGGCACAATTACAGCAAAGGTACCTCCAACAAACATAACCAATGCAGCAAGTAAGCCCAAATGTGCCGTAAAAGCAAAACAATAAAAAGTGAAATAAAAATGCAGGAAATAGCTAAGCCATATCAAAAAACTATAGAGTAGAAAAAGCGGAAGATTCTTCACATTACGCAGTGACATAATTCCTTCACAAACATTAAGCACAACTCCTTTCACTTTCTCAAAGAAAGAAAGCGTACGAATCAGATAGTAGAGAAGTACAATAACTCCGATTGTACAAAATAAAATAATGTAAAACCAGACAGAAGTAAGTAAATGCATGAATGAGGGGATTTTCGTTCCGGTTTGCTCAAGGAAGGTAACAAACACAGGCATTTGCAATAGAACCGTAACGCCGGTAATCAAAAGAATAGTCACAGTATCTACCAGACGTTCGGTAACCACAGTCCCTAAAGATTTAGCAAAAGAAACGTTGTCATACTTAGCAAGTACCCCGCAACGACTCACCTCACCTACCCTCGGTACAACCAAACTAGCTGCATACGAAATGAAAATGGCATCAACACAATCCCTTCTTCGGGGAAATGCTCCCAAAGGCTCCAGCGTCTGGCGCCAACGCCAACCACGAAATACCTGTGCAAATATGCCGAAAAGAAGCGAGAAAGCCATCCACCACCAGTTTGTGCCATGTTGCAAAACTTCCGTAGCCTTCACAAAATCGAAGTCACGATAGACCCAATATAAGATAAAGCCTCCCAAAACCAATGGTAAGATAAGTTTCAGCGCCTTTTTTATTAGTTTCTTCATCCCTAATTCTTTATTCTTCATTTAAAAGAATTACCTTTGTCTGCTGCAAAAGTAGTTATTTAGTTGATAAATGAAATTAGTAAAGCCTAAAAAGTTTCTCGGACAACATTTCCTGAAAGACCTGAAAGTGGCACAGGACATTGCCGATACAGTAGATACATTCCCCGATTTGCCAATTTTGGAAGTCGGACCGGGAATGGGTGTGCTCACTCAGTTTCTTGTTAAGAAAGAACGGTTGGTAAAAGTTGTAGAGGTAGACTACGAATCAGTAGCCTATTTGCGAGAAGCCTATCCGTCATTGGAAGATAACATCATCGAGGATGACTTCCTGAAAATGAACTTACAACGTTTGTTCGACGGACATCCTTTCGTCTTAACTGGAAACTACCCTTACAACATATCCAGCCAAATTTTCTTCAAAATGCTGGATAACAAGGATCTGATCCCCTGCTGTACTGGAATGATTCAAAAAGAAGTAGCCGAACGCATCGCCGCCGGACCGGGTAGTAAAACGTATGGTATACTCAGCGTTCTGATACAGGCCTGGTATCGGGTAGAATATCTGTTTACAGTAAATGAACAGGTGTTCAATCCACCTCCCAAAGTGAAAAGCGCAGTCATACGAATGACACGCAACGAGACACAAGAGCTCGGTTGTGACCCCAAGCTATTTAAACAAATTGTAAAAACAACTTTCAACCAGCGTCGAAAGACATTACGAAATTCAATCAAACCGATTTTAGGTAAAGATTGCCCGTTGACAGAAGACGCCCTGTTTAATAAACGACCGGAACAACTATCGGTACAAGAGTTTATCCACCTGACAAATCAGGTGGAACAAGCACTAAAAGTTCCGATAGAACCAGTTTCTCAGATAGAAAATCCATAAAGAACCAACCGGATTATCGGACTGAACTAACAAAGTAGGAAATGTAATATACAAAACTTGTCTTCCTTATTATTATAGGAAGTTAAGTAAGGCTGTAATTATGAACGAAGAATACATTGACAACGTAAAAGAACTTATCGAAGAAAAAGATGCCGATAAGGTAAAAGAGCTTCTTATCGACCTACACCCTGCTGACATAGCGGAATTGTGTAACGAGTTGAACCCGGAAGAAGCCCGCTTCGTCTACCGATTACTTGATAATGAAACAGCTGCGGATGTACTTGTCGAAATGGATGAAGACGTTCGTAAAGAGTTTCTCGACATCCTGCCATCAGAAACTATTGCCAAACGCTTCGTTGACTATATGGATACGGACGACGCAGTAGACCTGATGCGTGAACTGGATGAGGATAAACAGGAAGAAATACTTTCGCACATTGAAGACATCGAGCAGGCAGGAGACATTGTCGACCTGCTGAAGTATGATGAAAATACTGCCGGTGGTTTGATGGGTACGGAAATGGTAACCGTCAACGAAAACTGGAGTATGCCCGAATGTCTGAAAGAGATGCGCCAACAAGCCGAAGAACTCGACGATATCTACTATGTATATGTAATAGATGATGATGAACGCCTTCGCGGAATATTTCCACTGAAAAAGATGATCACATCTCCCTCTGTATCTAAAGTAAAACATGTAATGCAGAAGGATCCTATCTCAGTACACGTAGACACCCCTATCGATGAAGTGGCACAAATTATTGAGAAATATGACTTGGTTGCCATTCCTGTTCTTGACAGTATAGGCCGACTAGTAGGACAAATCACCGTAGATGACGTCATGGACGAAGTTCGTGAACAATCAGAACGTGACTACCAGTTAGCATCCGGTCTTTCTCAAGATGTAGAAACAGACGATAATGTACTCCGCCAGACTACTGCCCGCTTACCTTGGTTGTTAATCGGTATGATTGGAGGTATTGGCAACTCTATGATATTGGGGAACTTTGATTCCACTTTTGCCGCGCATCCCGAAATGGCCCTTTACATTCCATTGATTGGTGGTACAGGCGGAAACGTAGGGACTCAATCGTCAGCTCTCGTCGTACAAGGCTTGGCCAACAGTTCCCTTGACGCCAAAAATACTTTCAAGCAAGTCAGCAAAGAAGCCGTAGTTGCCTTGATCAATGCTACGATCATCTCTTTACTGGTATATACCTATAATTTTATCCGTTTCGGAGCAACCGCCACAGTCACTTATTCGGTATCTATCAGTCTGTTCTCAGTAGTGATGTTTGCCTCCATCTTCGGTACTTTGGTTCCAATGACACTCGAAAAGATGAAAATAGATCCGGCCATAGCTACAGGACCGTTTATTGCCATTACGAACGATATCATCGGCATGATGATGTATATGGGGATTACGGTGTTATTATCGTAAAAAATGACTCAATTAAAAAAAAATAAAGGAAAATAGTATGAAGTAATCATTTTATTTCATTAATTTGTGACCTAATGGATTTAAAGACAAATCCTGTTTTCCTAAAAACGAATATACAATGATGGACTCTCATGACACTAACCAACCTTTGAAACAAGGGGAATTAGAAGAAGAAAAAAAAGCGGTTGAGGTTTCTGAAGAAATTACAGAAACTCCGGCTGAAGAAACTATTGTGGAAAAACCGACAGAAAATGCTTCGAAACTAAGCTCCAAAGAAGAGGTGCTGCTCCGGTTAAAAGAAGTTGCCCAAGATGCTGAAAATGCAAACAAGCAGGAACTGGATGGTTTAAAGCAAACTTTCTATAAAATTCATAATGCCGAAATCGAGGCTGCGAAAAAAACGTTCGTAGAGAATGGTGGTGCCGAAGAAGAATTTATTGCTCAGCCCAGTGGCGTGGAAGAAGAATTCAAAAGTTTGATGGCAGCTATTAAAGAAAAAAGAAGTGCCTTGGCAGCTGAGATTGAAAAGCAAAAGGAAGAAAATCTACAAGTTAAACTATCGATTATCGAAGAGTTGAAAGAGTTAGTGGAATCACCCGATGACGCCAACAAATCCTACAACGAATTTAAAAAGCTACAGCAGCAGTGGAACGAAGTGAAATTGGTGCCACAAGCTAAAGTGAACGAGTTATGGAAGAACTACCAGTTGCATGTTGAAAAGTTCTATGATATATTAAAACTGAATAATGAATTCAGAGAATACGACTTCAAAAAAAACCTGGAGATTAAAACACATCTCTGTGAAGCTGCCGAAAAGTTGGCCGATGAACAAGATGTAGTCTCCGCTTTCCATCAATTACAGAAACTACATCAGGAGTTCCGTGACACCGGTCCTGTCGCCAAAGAATTACGTGACGAAATATGGAATCGCTTTAAAGCCGCTTCTACAGCCGTCAACCGTCGCCATCAGCAGCATTTCGAAGCTCTAAAAGAGACTGAACAACATAATTTGGATCAGAAAACAGTTATCTGTGAAATAGTAGAAGCTATTGAGTTTGACCAATTGAAAACATTTGCGGCATGGGAAACCAAGACACAAGAGGTGATCGCCCTGCAAAACAAATGGAAAACAATTGGTTTTGCTCCGCAGAAAATGAACGTGAAAATCTTTGAGCGTTTCCGTAAAGCTTGTGACGAATTCTTTAAAAAGAAAGGAGAATTCTTCAAGTTGCTGAAAGAAGGTATGAATGCTAATCTGGAAAAGAAAAAGGCATTGTGCGAAAAAGCAGAATCTCTGAAAGATAGTACAGAATGGAAAGAAACGGCTGAAATCTTAACCAAGCTCCAAAAGGAATGGAAAACAATTGGCCCTGTTTCTAAAAAATACTCGGACGCTGTTTGGAAACGTTTCATTACTGCATGTGATTACTTCTTTGAGCAAAAAGGCAAGGCCACTTCTTCTCAACGTTCTGTAGAACAAGAGAATCTAGAAAAGAAGAAGGCAATCATTGCCCGCTTAACTGCTATTGACGAAACGACGGATGCCGATGAAGCAAGCAAAGAGGTTCGTGAATTGATGAAAGAATGGAATGGTATCGGACATGTACCGTTTAAAGAGAAAGACAGGCTTTATAAACAATATCACGGTTTGATTGACCAACTCTTCGATCGATTTAATATCAGTGCATCGAACAAGAAACTGAGTAATTTCAAGTCTTCTATCGGCAATATTCAAAGTGGAGGCTCCCAGTCACTCTACCGTGAACGTGAGAAATTAGTCCGTACATACGAAAACATGAAAAATGAACTCCAAACTTATGAAAATAATTTGGGCTTCCTGACTACCTCTTCTAAAAAAGGGAATAGTCTTTTGACAGAAATCAACCGCAAGGTGGAAAAATTAAAATCCGACTTAGAATTAGTATTGCAGAAAATAAAAGTAATCGATGAATCAATCAAAGAAGAATAAAGGAAAATAATTTTAGTTCTATGTAAAAGGCGTATCAAAGGGATTTTGAATCTCTTTGATACGCCTTTTCTAAATTCAAGTGTTACACATTAAAAACAGGTATAAACATTCTCCATTTACCTACATAATATCAACAGATTATATTATTTCGTTTGCAATCCTACCACCGGATCGGACAGAAAAAAAATCTAAAACTACAGTTTGAAAGAACGATAAGAAACAGTTCTCTGCCACCGGGGATATCACTGAACAACTGTTTTATCGAAAAGACTTGAAAGGATAAAAAATCCCTCTAAAACCGTAGTTTTAGAGGGATTTTACTTATTTATAATGTGAATTTGTTGGGCTATCTGGACTCGAACCAGAAATGACAGGACCAGAATCTGTAGTGTTACCATTACACCATAGCCCAATGTTACTTACGATCAACATCTCTTGTTTCTCGTTTGCGGTTGCAAAGGTACAAAGTTTTTTTTAATCACAAATACTTTTCGCTCTTTTTTTCTAAAAAAATATCTAATATGCCGGATTCCAAAGAGATGCATCCCTAAAAAAAAACAAAAAATGAAATAGATTTAGCACATTACTTTCATTGATACAATAAATCAGCGTATATTTGTAAAAAATATCACGTTTATGACAAGAAAACAAAGAATCCCCTTTCCTTGTTATAAACAGAAACTGAACATTGATTATTTAATTTCAACCTATAAATGAACGAAACGAAAGTATTAATAGAAAAGATAACCGAAGGTATACAAGAAAAAAAAGGTAAAAACATTGTCATAGCAGACCTGACAAACATAGACGACACGATATGCAAATACTTTGTAATCTGTCAGGGGAACTCTCCCAGCCAGGTCATTGCCATTGTAGATTCCATAAAAGAATTTACCCGCAAAGGTGCCGGCACCAAACCCTCTGCCATCGACGGACAGCGAAATGCAGAATGGGTAGCTATGGACTTTTCAGATGTATTAGTACATGTATTCCTACCGGAAGCCAGAAACTTTTATAATTTGGAGCACCTGTGGGCAGATGCCAAGTTAACTACAATTCCCGACATTGATTAATCTATCAGTATGGACAATAACAGCAAGAAACCCAACAATAAAGTAAATATGCCCAAGTTCAATCTGAACTGGATGTATATGATTATCGCCCTAATGCTTTTAGGGCTGTATTTCGCTAACGGAAGCAGTTCTGTCAGTAAGAACATCTCTTACGATGAGTTCCAGCAGTACGTACGTGACGGCTATGTAAGTAAAGTGATCGGTTATGATGATAATTCGGTCGAGATTTATATCAAACCCCAGTACGTAGGAACCGTATTCAAACAAGATTCCACCCGTGTAGGCCGGAATCCGATGATCACTACGGAAGCCCCTTCACGCGAGAACCTGGATAACTTTCTACAAAAAGAAAAAGAGGAGACGCACTTTGACGGTTCTGTCAGCTATGATAAGAAAAAAGACTATTTCAGTGCAATACTTTGGAATGTACTGCCGATTGTCTTCCTGATTGCTTTATGGATATTCTTCATGCGACGCATGGGCAGTGGTGCCAGCGGAGGTGCAGGCGGAGTATTCAATGTAGGAAAGTCGAAAGCCCAGCTTTTTGAAAAAGGCGGTTCCATCAAAGTAACTTTCAAAGATGTAGCCGGACTGGCAGAAGCCAAACAAGAAGTAGAAGAAATTGTGGAATTCTTGAAAGAACCCCAGAAATATACTGACCTGGGAGGTAAAATTCCTAAAGGCGCTCTATTGGTGGGCCCTCCGGGAACAGGTAAAACGTTGCTTGCGAAAGCTGTGGCCGGTGAAGCCAATGTACCTTTCTTCTCTTTGGCCGGTTCCGATTTCGTTGAAATGTTTGTCGGTGTAGGTGCATCCCGTGTACGCGACCTCTTCAAACAAGCTAAAGAGAAAGCTCCTTGTATCGTTTTCATCGACGAGATTGATGCTGTAGGACGTGCTCGCGGTAAGAATCCTGCAATGGGCGGAAATGATGAACGTGAAAATACGTTGAACCAGTTGCTGACGGAAATGGATGGTTTCGGCTCAAATAGCGGTGTTATTATCCTGGCAGCCACCAACCGTGTGGATGTACTAGACAAGGCATTGCTCCGTGCCGGACGTTTCGACCGACAAATCCATGTAGATTTACCTGATCTGAACGAACGTAAAGAAGTATTTGGCGTACACTTGCGCCCCATCAAAATAGACGATACGGTAGATGTAGACTTACTGGCACGCCAGACACCCGGATTTTCGGGTGCAGACATTGCCAATGTATGTAATGAAGCTGCTCTGATCGCCGCGCGTCACGGAAAGAAATTCGTAGGCAAGCAAGACTTTCTGGACGCAGTAGACCGTATTATTGGCGGACTTGAAAAGAAAACAAAGATTACTACGGAAGCCGAACGTCGGTCTATTGCCCTGCACGAGGCCGGACACGCCAGCATTTCCTGGTTATTGGAATATGCCAATCCATTGATTAAGGTAACTATCGTCCCCCGCGGGCGGGCCTTGGGCGCTGCCTGGTATCTGCCGGAAGAAAGACAGATCACGACTAAAGAGCAAATGCTCGACGAGATGTGTGCTACTTTGGGCGGGCGTGCTGCCGAAGACCTTTTCATCGGCCGTGTATCAAGCGGAGCTGCTAACGATCTTGAGCGCGTAACCAAACAGGCGTATGGCATGATCGCATATTTGGGTATGAGTGAAAAGCTACCCAATTTATGCTATTATAATAATGATGAGTATTCATTCCAGCGTCCATATAGTGAAAAAACTGCCGAACTGATTGACGAAGAGGTCAAAAGAATGGTAAACGAACAGTATGAACGTGCCAAACAGATTCTCTCGGAACACAAAGAGCAACACAACGAATTGGCACAGCTACTGATCGATAAAGAAGTCATCTTTGCTGAGGATGTAGAACGTATCTTTGGAAAACGTCCTTGGGCTTCTCGTTCGGAGGAAATCATGGCAGCTAATAACAAACAAGAAAACGCCGTTCATCCTGCAGATGGAGAAGATGTAGACACAACTACTCCGCAAGCAACAGAGTCTCAAGAGGGCAATACGCAACAAGAGTCAGCGGCATCACAAAACTAAAAACGTAACAACACCTTGAAGAACAACTTTTTACAACGCGCCATAACAGGAATATTATTCGTAGCCATCATAGTGGGTTGTATACTTTATGATCCACTGGCTTTCGGCACTCTTTTTGTCATTGTCAGCGCTCTGACTATACGCGAATTCGGACATCTCGTCAACCAATCGGGAGAGGTAAGCATCAACCGGACTATCACCATGTTGGGAGGAGCTTATCTGTTTCTGGCCATTATGGGTTTCTGTATCGACGCTGCCGGTTCTAAAATATTTATTCCTTACCTGATATTAATCATTTATCTGATGGTAAGCGAGTTATATCTCAAAAAGAAGAATCCGGTTTTAAACTGGGCTTACTCCATGCTGAGCCAGATGTACATCGCGCTTCCCTTTGCCATGCTGAATGTGCTTGCTTTCCAGAATGATCCGGAAGCAAGCAGCGTATCATACAATCCGATATTGCCTCTATCCATCTTTGTCTTTTTATGGCTGAATGATACGGGGGCATATTGTTTCGGATCACTTTTTGGCAAACACCGCCTGTTTGAACGCATATCACCTAAAAAATCATGGGAAGGTTCCATTGGCGGAGGTATTGTAGCCATTGCCTCTTCATTTGTTTTTGCCTGCTACTTCCCCATCATGACATGGGCAGAATGGGCGGGACTGGCATTGGTAGTTGTCATTTTCGGAACTTGGGGTGACCTGACAGAGTCTCTGCTGAAACGCCAATTGCAGATTAAAGATTCAGGAAGTATTCTACCCGGACATGGAGGTATGCTCGATCGCTTCGACAGTTCACTAATGGCTATACCGGCAGGCGTTATTTACCTATATGCACTGACATTGGTCTAAAGCAGACAAAAAAATAAGTCACAAAAAAACAACGGGCTACAAACACCAAGTACCCTGCAAAAGATAGCAGAAACTTATTGTTTGTAGCCCGTTATTCTTTTAACTAACCTTCTTTTATTTTATTTGCACTTCATCCGAAAGCGTCACCTGCTTTGCTTCCTCCGGCATTGACTGGCCCTTTAAGTTAAAGACCACTTCCGTTTCCCCGTCCTTTACGGAATTCAATTTCACCTTAATGCCTTTCTTACCGGTCAGATCCAATGAATTCAAGTTGAAAGATACGGCACCATTCGCCTGGCGAGCGGTCACATCATCGTATGTTTTATAGCGAAATTCCAAATGGATGTATTCATCATCCTCTCCCTCGGCAGCTGTAGCCCGCATATCACGAACCAGACTGACAAGATGCTTCTCCTTAACCGGTAAATTCTGACGGAAAATGACATTCAAGTATCCCCCGCCGATCCACATCATATCCTTGTTAACCCAAACCGGATCATTCCCAAATTCCGATTCATTCTCAGCCGTCAAATCTTCTACCTGTTTGGTCAGGACATTATAATTATGCTCTACCTTCACAGCATGATCATATCCTTCATAATTATCGTAAAGTGGGTTGAAGTAAGTAATCACCCGTTGCCCGTCTATCGGCTTATAAAATGGGATAGCAGTTGCAGCCGGCCAAAGAGTTCCCCAACGGTCAGCATTCAGCGAATAAGTGTCGCCACCGACCACACGTACCGTGGCCCAATCTACCGCTATATCTCCCAATGAATAGCCATCATTATCGTCACACGATTGCAATGCCGGCAGCATCAGTGTCAACATTGCCATCCAAAGTAGTTTTATTTTTTTCATCTCTTTTTTTAGTTAATCCTTATATCCTATAAATAAAAAAACCGGGCATTTACTGCACCGGTCTCCTGTTTATTATTGAATAAAAAACTATTTTTTAAGCAATTTCACCATTTCACGAGCTGCATGCCGGGGGGCTCCGGCCGGTCCGAGTAACCGTGCCATCTCTTCGTAACCGTCCAACATTTTGCGACGATAATCCTCCCGAAACAGCAAACGCTCCAATTCGGCCCGCATATTCTCTACCGTCATCGTATCGGCCACCAACTCCCTGACAACTTCACGTCCGGCAATCAGATTGACCAACGAGATAAACTTCACCTTCAAAATATGCCTTCGGAGAAAAGACACCAATTTGCCCACCGGAGTGTAATAACAAACCACCTGAGGAACACGGAAAAGAGCTGTCTCGAGAGTAGCCGTACCGGAAGTAACCAAGGCAACATCCGCCTGTTGGAGCAAACGATAAGTCCGGTCAAAAATCACCGCCAGTTCCGTTCCTTTTACAAATTTGGCATAGTATTCCGGAGAAATGCCCGGAGCAGCTGCCAGCACAAGCTGATAACCGGGAAAAGCTGAAGCAGCCCGGATCATATCGGGCAGATTATCCTTAATCTCCTGTTTTCTGCTACCTGCAAGCAAAGCTATGATAGGTTTATCTGCCAATTCACTATCGGCAATAAAATCGGCAAAGGACTCCTGATGCGACGCCTTGAAGGCGGTCACCTCATCTACCGTCGGATTTCCCACATAATGAATGGGATATCGATGTCCCTTGAAAAATCTTACCTCAAAAGGAAGTATGGAAAAAAGCTCGTCCACATCTCTTTTTATATTCTTGATCCGATACTCTTTCCATGCCCAAATCTTGGGAGAGATATAATAATAAACCGGTATCTTTGTTTTCGCATGCACAAACTTAGCAATATCGAGATTAAAGCCCGGATAATCCACCAGAATGACCACATCGGGCGACCACGCCACGATGTCCTCCTTGCATCTCTTCATGTTGGCAAAAATGGTCGGCAAATGTAGCAGCACAGGGATAAACCCCATGTAGGCCAACTCTTTATAATGCTTCACCATTGTTCCTCCCACGGCAGCCATCAAATCACCGCCAAAGAAGCGAAATTCAGCTTCCGGGTCTTCCTCTTTCAGTGCAGCCATCAAGTGGGAAGCATGCAAATCGCCCGAAGCCTCGCCAACAATCAGATAATATTTCATAATTCCCAGGATTTCAGTTCATCCATAAAATGATAAGCGGTCATATCCACTACAGTAGGTGTAATCGCTACGTATCCATTAGCCAGTGCCCAGTGATCATTCTTTTCGTTTTCCGGTTCATGATCGATAAATTCTCCGGTTAACCAATAGAAATTCGCATCGTCTCTCCGGGGGCAAGCCTGCCATTCTCCGCTCCAATGTCCTTTGGCCTGTTCGCAGATTCTCACCCCTTTTATCTCCTGAGTATTAGGAAAATTCACATTGAGGCAAGTCAGTGGCGGAAGTCCTTTCTCAAGCACCATCGCAGCTATTCTCCGGACATAAGGTCCTGCTGCATCAAAATCAGCTCCGGGGGCATGGTCACAAATAGAGAAACCGATAGAAGGAATCCCATTGAGACAACCTTCGATCACGATCCCCATCGTACCGGAATAGTGCACATTGGTAGCGGAATTGTCACCATGGTTGATTCCACCAACAACCAGGTCCGGCTTCCGGTCGAGTATCTGATTCCGTGCCAGTTTTATGCAGTCGGTCGGTGTACCGGAACATTTATAAACAGTCAGTCCCACATCTTTCTTTAATAACTGATAGTGCACCGGCTGTGTCACCGTCAATGCACATCCACTGCCGGAACGAGGGGCATCCGGGGCCATTACCACTATCTCGCCCAGCGGGCGGAGGAATTTTATCAGTTCACTAATACCTTTTGCCATGATGCCGTCGTCATTGGAGACGAGGATCAGAGGTCTTTTATTTTCCATACAATCTACCTTATCTGTTATTTTATGTTTTCGAAATGCACAAAAGTAACAAAAAGAACTTGTATCGACAACAGAACCAAATAGGAAAGCGAAAGTCTCTTCATTTTCCATAGATGATAACTATAAAAGAGAGGAATAAAAACATCCGGGTGTTTTACACAACAACATCCGGATGTTTTAAGATAGAACATGGGGATGTTATTATCCAAAACATGGGGATGTTTTGCCACTTCTCTTTTCATGTAAACCCAGAAAGGGTCTGATGTTTAGCCATGCAGACTACCCGTTTACAAATCTTAATCTTCTGCAAGTGAGTAAAAAAAGGAATCGATATTCAATTTTAATACGTATATTTGCAAGCTAAAAAGAGAAAAAATGCCCGTATCTCACCTGGCAGTTATTAACAAAACAGGTGACTTATCAACAGATTAAGCAAAGTTTCTATTTTTTAGTAGGCGCTCTGAGGATTTATCACTTATTTCGCTGCCAATAAATTTAGATAATATGGGAAAAATAATTGCTTTGGCCAATCAAAAAGGTGGTGTAGGAAAAACAACGACTACGATTAACCTCGCAGCTTCGTTGGCTACGCTCGAAAAGAAAGTACTGGTTGTTGATGCAGACCCACAGGCAAATGCCTCTTCCGGATTGGGAGTCGACATCAAGCAATCTGAATGTACTATCTACGAATGCATTATCGACAGAGCCAACGTACAGAACGCTATTCATGACACCGAAATTGATTCGTTGAAAGTCATTTCATCGCACATTAATCTCGTAGGCGCCGAAATAGAAATGCTAAATCTCAAAAACCGCGAAAAGATACTGAAAGAAGTGCTGACTCCGTTAAAGGAAGAGTATGATTATATTTTGATAGACTGCTCTCCTTCGCTGGGACTGATCACAATCAACGCCCTCACGGCAGCCGATTCGGTGATTATCCCCGTACAAGCGGAATATTTTGCCCTTGAGGGAATCAGCAAACTGCTGAATACCATCAAGATCATCAAATCGAAACTGAACCCGGCACTCGAAATAGAAGGTTTTCTGCTGACCATGTACGACTCACGTCTGCGTCAAGCCAACCAAATCTATGATGAAGTGAAACGCCACTTCCAGGAACTGGTGTTCAAAACCGTCATCCAGCGTAACGTAAAACTGAGTGAAGCCCCCAGCTACGGCCTCCCCACCATCTTATATGATGCAGAGTCCACCGGAGCGAAAAATCATTTGGCGCTGGCTAAAGAACTAATAAGCAGAAACAGTAAATAAACGAAGATATGGCAACACAGAGAAGAAATGCATTAGGCCGCGGGCTGGACGCCCTACTCTCCATGGAAGAGGTGAAAACCGAAGGTTCTTCGTCTATTAACGAAATAGAACTGTCGAAAATCTCCGTCAACCCCAACCAACCACGCCGTGAGTTTGATGAAACGGCACTGGAGGAGTTGGCCGATTCGATCAGAGAAATAGGAATTATCCAACCCATCACCTTACGTAAAGTCTCGGACGACGAGTACCAGATTATTGCCGGAGAACGCCGCTACCGCGCCTCTCAGAAAGCCGGACTGGATACTATTCCCGCATATATCCGGACAGCCGATGATGAGAACGTGATGGAAATGGCGCTGATAGAGAATATCCAGCGTGAGGATCTTAATTCAGTGGAAATCGCACTGGCCTACCAGCACCTGATAGAGCAATATGACCTGACACAGGAACGGTTGAGTGAACGTGTCGGCAAGAAGCGTACGACCATTGCCAACTATCTGCGCCTGCTGAAACTGCCGGCACCGATACAAATGGCCCTGCAAAACAAGCAGATAGACATGGGACACGCCCGGGCACTGATCACATTAGGCGATCCGAAACTACAAGTTAAAATATTCGAAGAGATTCTGGAACACGGATACTCCGTTCGCAAAGTAGAAGAGATCGTGAAATCGCTGAGCGAGGGAGAAGCCGTAAAGAGCGGAACCAAAAAGATAACCCCGAAACGGGCCAAACTGCCCGAAGAATTCAATATGCTGAAACAGCACCTTTCGGGATTCTTTAACACCAAGGTACAACTGACCTGTTCTGAAAAGGGAAAAGGAAAAATAAGCATCCCCTTCAGTAATGAAGAAGAGTTGGAACGTATCATGGAAATCTTCGATTCACTGAAGAAATAAATGGCAAAAAAAACTAAAACATACCCGTTATACATTGCCCTGCTTCTCTGTTTCTTTCAGGTAGCAGGGATTGATGTGTATGCACAGGAGCCTGTCAAAGTATCCCAAGACTCCATTTCTCCGGTACGCGAAGCCCCCAAAGCACGGGCACGCCGCCATCGCGAGCCGGTCGTTTCTACTCCGGCCACCGACAGTGTGAAAGTGGAGAAAGCAGTCGTCCTCCCACCGATAGACAGTTTGGAGAACCTGAAACCCGCCATCGTTACGGCAGACAGCCTGGAGGAAGTCAACCGACAGAACCTGGAAAGGATAGAAACACCCGTCATGCCATCGGTCGTAAAGGCAGATAGCCTGCCACCCGTCATGCCCAAGAAGCTTTTCGTACCTAATCCGACGAAAGCCACCTGGTATGCCATCGTATTTCCGGGCGGAGGACAAATTTATAACCGCAAATACTGGAAGTTACCTATTATATATGGTGGATTTGCCGGATGTGCTTACGCATTGAGCTGGAACGGGAAAATGTATAAAGACTATGCTCAGGCGTATATGGATATTATGGATAACAATCCTAATACCAACAGTTTTCAGGATTTGCTTCCTCCGAATCATAACTATACCGATACGCAACTGAAAGACCTGCTCCGCAAACGAAAGGACACATACCGGCGCTATCGGGATCTCAGTATATTCGCCGTCATCGGTGTATATCTGATTTCCATCATCGACGCCTATGTGGATGCGGAACTATCGAATTTCGACATATCACCCGACCTGAGTATGAGGGTGGAACCTACTATTATAAATAACAACCCGTTGCAACCCGGCAGCAAGTCGGTAGGCGTGCAATGCAGCCTCAGATTTTAACCCATGAAGATTGAACAAATAAGAATGAAGAAATTAGCAAACTATTGCCCCCTGATTTTATTATTTTTGTTTGCCACACCCAAGGTAAACGCACAGAGTGTAGACGTAGTGATTCGCGACAACGGCAAAGAACGCCAAGAGAGCATCGAACTTCCCAAAAGTATGACTTATCCTCTCGATAGCCTGCTCAACGACTGGAAAGCCAAGAATTATATCGACTTAGGAAAAGACTGCAGTACAGCGGAGATCAACCCGCTGTTCAGCGACTCCGTATACATCGACCGCCTATCACGCATGCCAACTGTTATGGAGATGCCATACAACGAAATTGTACGTAAATTTATTGATATGTATGCCGGACGCCTGCGGAATCAAGTCTCTTTTATGTTGAGTGCCTGCAACTTCTATATGCCTATCTTTGAGGAGGCCCTCGATGCGTATAATTTACCATTGGAATTGAAATATCTGCCTATTATCGAATCGGCCTTGAACCCGTCGGCAGTATCGCGCGCCGGTGCAGGAGGCTTGTGGCAGTTCATGATCGGAACCGGCAAAATGTACGGTCTGGAGTCAAACAGCCTGGTGGACGACCGTCGTGACCCGATAAAAGCAACCTGGGCAGCAGCACGCTACCTGAAGGATCTATATGACATTTATCATGACTGGAACCTTGTGATTGCGGCTTACAACTGCGGACCAGGCACTATCAACAAAGCCATCCGCCGCTCGGGAGGAGAAACCGACTATTGGAGTATTTATAATTATCTGCCCAAAGAAACAAGAGGTTACGTACCGGCATTTATCGCCGCGAACTATGTAATGACCTATTACTGTGATCACAACATCTGCCCGATGGAAACCAATATTCCCGAAAGCACTGATACGATTCAGGTTAACAAAAACCTCCATTTCCAGCAGATCGCCGACTTATGCAACGTCCCAATGGACCAAATCAGAAGTCTCAATCCACAATATAAAAAAGAAATCATACCGGGCGAAAGCAAGTCGTACACACTGCGCCTTCCACAAAACGCGGTCAGCTCGTTCATCGACCGTCAGGATACGATTTATGCCCACCGTGCCGGCGAACTGTTCAAGAATCGGCGTACAGTGGCCATCAGGGACGACAGTTCAGCCTCCAAGAGGAGAGGTAGCTCTGCCAAAGCCGGCAGTGGTACACCCACTTACTATAAAATCAAAAACGGGGATACCCTGGGAGCCATTGCGGCAAAATATGGTGTACGCGTAAAAGATCTTCAAAACTGGAACGGATTGCGGGGAACTAACATTTCCGCAGGAAAACGTTTGAAAATATACAAATAAATCGCCTTTCGCTTGCCTGATGTTTAAATTTGATTATTTTTGCAGAAAAGGAACGAAAGGACTAAATTATGGACACTGAGAACCAGAAAGAAATAGCTGAAGAGCAGATGATTGAACAAGCGTTTCAGGAATTGCTGAACGATTATCTTGCTACCAAGCACCGCAAACGTATTGAGATTATAACCAAGGCCTTCAATTTCGCCAACCAGGCACATAAAGGCATCAAACGACGCTCGGGGGAACCGTATATCATGCATCCCATTGCCGTCGCGAAGATCGTATGCAATGAAATAGGCCTTGGCTCGACTTCCATTTGTGCCGCTTTGCTGCACGATGTTGTCGAGGACACCGATTATACAGTAGAAGATATCGAAAATATCTTCGGGGCCAAGATTGCACAGATTGTCGACGGACTGACCAAAATCTCCGGAGGTATTTTTGGTGACCGGGCTTCGGCACAAGCAGAAAACTTCAAGAAACTCCTGCTCACCATGTCTGATGATATCCGGGTGATCCTGATCAAGATTGCCGACCGCCTGCACAACATGCGTACACTCGGTTCCATGTTGCCCAACAAGCAATATAAGATTGCAGGCGAAACCCTTTATATTTACGCCCCTCTTGCCAATCGCCTGGGACTGTATAAGATCAAGACGGAACTGGAAAACCTCAGTTTCAAATATGAACATCCTGAAGAATATCAGGAGATTGAAGAAAAGCTGAACGCAACAGCCGCCGAACGCGATAAGGTATTCAACGAATTCACCGCTCCCATACGCGAGCAGTTGGATAAAATGGGATTAAAATATCGAATCCTGGCACGTGTGAAGTCCATCTACTCTATCTGGAACAAGATGCAGACCAAGCATGTTCCTTTCGAAGAGATTTATGATCTTCTGGCTGTACGGATCATTTTCGAACCACGCAACATAGACGAGGAACTGAACGACTGTTTCGATATTTATGTTTCTATCTCCAAAATCTATAAACCGCATCCCGACCGTCTGCGCGACTGGGTGAGCCACCCCAAAGCTAACGGATACCAGGCACTGCACGTCACTTTGATGGGCAATAATGGCCAGTGGATCGAAGTCCAGATACGCAGTGAGCGGATGAACGATGTAGCCGAACAGGGATTTGCCGCTCACTGGAAATATAAAGAAGGAGGAGGCAGCGAAGACGAAGGCGAACTGGAGAAATGGTTGCGTACCATTAAAGAGATACTCGACGATCCGCAGCCGGATGCCATCGACTTTCTCGATACAATCAAATTAAACTTATTCGCCTCGGAAATCTTTGTCTTCACCCCGAAAGGAGAGCTCAAAACCATGCCGCAGAACTCCACTGCCCTGGATTTCGCCTTCTCACTGCACACGGATATAGGAAGCCACTGTATAGGTGCCAAAGTGAATCATAAACTGGTGCCGCTAAGCCATAAGCTGCAAAGTGGTGACCAAGTGGAAATCCTGACATCCAAGTCACAGCGTGTACAGCCCCAATGGGAAGTGTTTGCCACTACTGCGCGTGCAAGAGCTAAGATTGCGGCTATTCTGCGTAAGGAACGAAAAACCTTCCAGAAAGAAGGAGAAGAATTGTTGAATGAATTCTTTAAGAAAGAAGAGATCCGCCCGGAGGCAGCCGTCATCGAGAAGTTGTGCAAACTGCATAACATGAAGAACGAAGAAGAGTTTCTTGTAGCCATCGGTAACAAAACCATCGTTCTGGGAGATGCCGACAAAAATGAACTGAAAGAGAAACAAAGCAGCAACTGGATGAAGTATCTGACTTTCTCTTTTGGCAATAATAAGGATAAACAGCAGGAGGAAAAAGAACCGCAGGAAAAGGAAAAAATCAACACCAAACAAATTCTCAAACTGACGGAAGATGCCCTGCAAAAGAAATATATCATGGCCGAATGTTGTCATCCCATCCCCGGTGACGACGTACTGGGATACATGGACGAGAATGACCGCATCATCATCCACAAGCGTCAATGTCCGGTAGCGGCCAAACTGAAAAGCAGCTACGGCAACCGCATCATTGCCACTGAATGGGATACACACAAGAAGCTTTCGTTCCTGGTATACATTTATATTAAAGGAATAGATAATGTAGGGCTGCTGAATGAAATCACACAAGTTATTTCACGCCAGCTTAATGTGAATATCCGGAAACTGGATATGGAAACGGATGATGGCATTTTCGAAGGAAAGGTCCAATTGTATGTGCACGATGTGGAAGATGTAAAAGCTATTTGCAACAACCTGCGCAAGATTCCGAATATAAAGTCGGTGACACGTGTAGAAAACTAACAAAACAATAAATTAAATAACGGGAAGAGGAGCAATGAGTGCTTGAACAATCACTCATTGCTCCTCTTCCCGTCTTGTTGAAAACCCATCCAAAGCATCCCTCATTCCGATCAACTCTTGACGAATCTGCTTCAAACGGTCGATAATTTCAAAATTCCGGATCGTCGCTTCCCTGTTATCTTTCAGTTTCTGGCGAGCTCCGGGCAGAGTCATTCCTCTTTCTTTCACCAAATGATAGATCAGGCGAATGGTTTCCACATCCTCTTTCCTATACTGGCGCACGCCACGACTCCCTTTCTTTGGGGATATCTGCGGGAACTCCTTTTCCCAGAAACGAAGCAACGATTCGTTGACATCAAACATTTGGGCAACTTCACTGATAGAGTAATATAATTTCAGGTCTCTCTCCGTATTTTGCATGATTTTCTTCTCTTTTAGTCAAATACTTTACCGTGGTTGGCGGCAATCTGAATCATCCGTTCATAATCTTCCGCACTCAAATCCATAAAGTAATAGTTCACCGGATTGACCACCTGTCCTTTGACGTGCACTTCGTAATGCAAATGCGGGCCGGTACTCTTTCCCGTACTTCCTACCCCGGCTATAACTTCACCACGCACGACCTTTTTACCCAGTTTAGTACGAAACTCCTGTAAATGGGCGTAGCGGGTACGATATCCGAAGCCATGGTCAATCTCGACAGTATTGCCATAACCGGTCTCCCATCCCATTTTCACAACCGTACCATCACCCGTGGCATACACGTCCGTACCCGGATGCGCCGAGAAGTCCATGCCGGCATGAAATTTCGTTGTTCCGTAGATAGGGTCAATCCGTGTCCCATAACCGGATGCTGTCTTCCGAAGGTCCTTATTGGATATAGGCTGGATGGCGGGAATACATTTCAGCATCTGATCATGATTTTTACACATTGCCACTACATCGTCAAATGACTTGGACTGGATATAAAGCTGTTTGCTCAGTACATCCATCTTTTGGGTAGTGTTGATCACCAACTTTGAGTTAGCCATATCCATCAATTGTTCGTAACGGTTCGTACCACCATAACCGGCCTGACGAATAGCCGGTGAAACAGGATCGGCCATAAAAATCACTCTATAGAGGTTATCATCACGCTGCTGGATATCCTGAAGCACCCCCATCGCCTCGTCAAGACGACGAGAGAGTACGTTATATTGCGCCAAGAGTTGGCTATTTTCTTTCCGCAACTCCTTCTCTGAGGGAGAACCGAAAATCAGTAACAGAATGATGAAACTGCCGGCTCCCAGTCCCATTCCTATAAAAAGACGGCGGAGAATGCTCAGCGCCCGTTGTCGGACAGTCGGATAAATCCGGTCATAAGTCTGCGTTTGCGGATTATAGATGTAGTAAACTTTGCGCATCTTATAAATATTTCGCTTGTTAATACGGCAAAAATAATAAAAACAAGCTATCTTTGCACTGCTTTTTTCAGAATATTAACCTCAACAATAGATATATAGAAGTATGTTGACTGCAAAAGAAACCAGAGATTCGTTTAAGAATTTCTTCGAGTCAAAAGGACATCAGATTGTTCCTTCGGCTCCAATGGTGATTAAAGATGACCCCACCCTGATGTTTACCAATGCAGGGATGAACCAGTTTAAAGATATTATTTTGGGTAACCACCCGGCGAAATACCACAGAGTCGCGGACTCACAAAAGTGCCTTCGTGTAAGCGGCAAGCACAATGACCTTGAAGAAGTAGGACACGATACCTACCATCACACCATGTTCGAAATGCTGGGTAACTGGTCGTTCGGTGATTACTTCAAGAAAGAAGCCATCAGTTGGGCATGGGAATATCTGGTAGACGTCCTGAAACTGAATCCGGAACACCTGTATGCAACAGTATTCGAAGGTAGCCCGGAAGAGGGCCTGGAGCGTGATAACGAGGCCGCCTCTTACTGGGAGCAATACTTGCCTAAAGACCATATCATAAACGGAAACAAACATGATAACTTTTGGGAAATGGGTGATACAGGCCCTTGCGGTCCGTGTTCGGAGATCCACATCGACCTCCGTCCTGCAGAAGAGCGTGCCAAGATTTCAGGACGCGACTTGGTGAACCACGATCATCCCCAGGTTATCGAAATCTGGAATCTTGTATTCATGCAATACAACCGCAAAGCCGACAGCACTCTTGAGCCGCTTCCGGCGAAAGTGATCGATACCGGTATGGGATTCGAACGCCTGTGCATGGCTTTGCAGGGTAAAACATCCAATTACGACACGGACGTATTCCAGCCGTTGATTAAAGCAATCGCCCAAATGGCCGGAACGGAATATGGCAAAAATGAACAGAACGACATTGCCATGCGTGTTATTGCCGACCACATCCGTACCATTGCGTTCTCAATTACTGACGGACAATTGCCTTCGAATGCCAAGGCCGGTTACGTGATTCGTCGTATCCTGCGTCGTGCCGTTCGTTACGGATATACATTCCTTGGACAGAAACAGGCATTTATGTACAAATTACTTCCGGTTCTGATTGACAGCATGGGAGATGCCTATCCGGAACTGATTGCTCAAAAAGAGTTGATCGAAAAGGTTATCAAAGAAGAAGAAGAATCATTCCTCCGTACTTTGGAAACCGGTATCCGCCTGCTTGATAAAACAATGGCTGACACCAAAGCTAACGGAAAGACTGAAATCAGCGGTAAAGACGCTTTCACATTATATGATACATTCGGTTTCCCACTCGACCTGACAGAGTTGATTCTGCGTGAAAATGGTATGACAGTCAATGTCGAAGAGTTCGATGCCGAAATGCAACAGCAGAAACAACGTGCCCGCAATGCAGCTGCCATAGAGACAGGTGACTGGATCATACTGAAAGAAGGAACTACTGAGTTTGTAGGTTACGATTACACGGAATACGAAACTTCCATCCTGCGTTATCGCCAGGTGAAACAGAAAAACCAGACTCTGTATCAGATCGTACTGGACTACACTCCGTTCTATGCAGAGAGCGGTGGCCAGGTAGGCGACACCGGTGTATTGGTAAACGAATTCGAGACTATCGAAGTAATCGACACCAAGAAAGAAAATAATCTTCCGATACATATTACAAAGAAACTGCCCGAACATCCGGAAGCTCCGATGATGGCATGTGTAGACACAGACAAACGTGCCGCTTGTGCAGCCAATCACTCGGCTACCCACTTGCTGGACGAAGCGCTCCGTGAAGTTTTAGGCGAACATGTAGAGCAGAAAGGATCATTGGTTACACCGGACTCTCTGCGTTTTGACTTCTCTCACTTCCAGAAAGTGACAGACGAAGAACTCCGCAAAGTAGAGCATCTGGTAAACGCCAAGATACGTGCCAATGTTCCATTACAGGAACACCGCAACATCCCTATCGAAGAAGCGAAAGAACTGGGCGCAATCGCCCTGTTCGGCGAGAAATATGGTGACCACGTACGTGTTATCCAGTTTGGCTCATCCATTGAATTCTGTGGAGGTACCCACGTTGCCGCTACCGGAAATATCGGTATGGTAAAAATTATCTCTGAGAGTTCGGTAGCTGCCGGTGTACGCCGTATCGAAGCATATACCGGAGCTCGCGTAGAAGAAATGCTGGATACGATCCAGGATACTTTGAGCGACTTGAAAGCTCTTTTCAACAATGCTCCCGACCTTGGTGTGGCCATTCGCAAGTATATCGACGAAAACGCAGGACTGAAAAAACAGGTGGAAGACTTCATGAAAGAAAAAGAAGCTGCCGTCAAAGAACGCCTGCTGAAGAATGTACAAGAGATTAACGGCATTAAAGTCATTAAGTTCTGCTTGCCGATGCCCGCCGAAGTAGTGAAGAACATCGCTTTCCAACTTCGTGGTGAAATTACAGAAAATCTCTTCTTTGTAGCCGGAACAGTAGATGCCAATAAACCAATGCTGACTGTTATGATCAGTGACAACCTGGTTGCCGGCGGACTGAAAGCAGGTAATCTGGTGAAAGAAGCTGCCAAACTGATTCAGGGTGGCGGTGGCGGTCAACCTCACTTCGCAACAGCCGGTGGCAAGAATCCGGACGGACTGAACGCTGCTGTTGAGAAGGTACTGGAACTGGCAGGAATCTAAAGGGGCCGACTCTTACGAGTGGGTACCACGCTATCCGAAAGTTCCCATATAAAGTTAGAAGTCAGATTAAACATCATAGACTCTCCGAGTAAAGAGTCCGGTACTGCACCGGACTCTTTCTATTTTATTCCCCTTCATCGAATGTCCATATCACAAACTCACTTTATCCCCCGGAAAGAGCAAGAATGATCTTGTTTATTCTACTCCTTCTACTACAGTAACGGAGAAGAGTGGACAGACTCAGCCTCATCCGAGATTCTTGATCGCCCGAAACTCTTTTGGAGAGATACCCGTATTCTTTTTAAAGAAATGCGTCAAATAGGATTGGTCCGGAAAATGCAGTTGCTCAGCTATTTCTGTTACAGATAAACGAGGCTCATTCAACAGCACTTTTATTTCGGCCACCAACTGTTCATCAATAAGCTGTTTAGGCTTCTTTCCATCTAAATGCCGAACTGTAATTTTATGCAGGTAACGAGACGATATACAAAGTTTTTCGGCATAAAAAGCTACCTGATGTTCATGCATACTATATTCACGGATCAATTGCATAAACCGATGGCAAAGTAATTGCGTACGACTATATTGCTTACTGACAGCCAATTTTTCCGGAATCGTATTAAACAGCCACATAAGCAGACTTTGCAAAAAGTTGTGCTCTTGTTGTCCCCTGAACTGGGGCATCGGTTCGGTAAACAACATTTGTGCCATATCCATCCACAAATTGATCTGCCGCCAGGTCTTCTGACTCCGTTCGTCAGCAGTATGATGGTAACAGGGATGTTCGTGAGTATAATTAAAGTAAGGTGTATCGATAGGTAACATGGCATTTAAAAATGCTTCTTTAGGAAACATCAACATTTTCACCTGTAAATCTCCTGAAGTTTCGAGCACTTGCAGCAAACCGCCGGTCAGGAAGATCAATTCTGTCTGTTCATTGAATATATATTTCTGCACACCGGTAGAGACAACGGCTTCTCCCTGCGTACAAATCAGATAGATACCACACCGGAAATGGTATGGGGCCGATATCAAAGAGGCCAGGTCGGTCTCTTCATATCGGATCGTTTTTGTATCGGCAAGCAATCGGTCTGTTTTCATAAAAGTCTGTTTTAGGCAACAAATGTAGGTTTATTTTTGATATTCGGGCTATTTTGTTCTGAAAACAACATGTTTTGTACAGATTAGCCTATATTCGATTCCTAACAGATGGAGTAATTTTGCAACCGTATTGATCAAAGAGAATAGCAATGACTGACAGACAGAATTCCAGACGGTTCTTATTATTATTTTTAGGTGTATTAAGTGCTTTCGGCCCTTTTATAATGGACATGTATTTGCCTACCTTACCGGCTATGGCAGATTTTTTCCACACTTCATCTTCTATGGTACAATTGGGACTCACCACCAGCATGATTGGCTTGGCTGCCGGACAATTAATTTTCGGTCCCTTGAGTGACAAGTGCGGGCGACGTCCTCCATTACTTCTGGCCATGATTCTGTTCCTGCTCGCTACGGTGGGATGCATCTTTTCACATACCATTTCACAATTTGTGACATCCCGATTCTTACAAGGCATTGCCGGAGCAGGTGGTGTAGTGATTTCCCGCTCCATAGCTACCGACGAGTATTCGGGACAGCAACTGGCCGGCATGCTTGCCGTTATCGGCGGAATAAATGGAATAGCTACAGTCATCGCCCCTATCGGAGGAGGTATACTGGCTCAGATAACAAGCTGGCAAGGCATCTTTATCTGCTTATTCTTTATGGGAGTGGTTCTCCTATCCGGAAGCTTACATTTGAACGAATCACTTCCGGCAAAACACAGACAGACTGTGAGTTGGCAAGACTTATACCATAGTTTCGGAGAAGTCCTCCGCAACCGCCGCTATGTAGGCTACGTCCTGCAATATGGTTTCACTATGGGAATACTGTTTGTCAATATCTCTTCTGCACCATTCATCATGCAACAACACTACGGACTCTCTCCTCTATCCTTCAGCCTCTGTTTCGGAATCAATGCGATAGCAATGGTTATCTTTTCAGCCATATCGATAAAATTACCTACCATGGAACGGGCTTTATATATAGGAAGCCGGGGCATGCTGTCAGTATCTGCACTATTGATGGTATTCTTGTCCTTGGGATGTGATTTTTGGATCTACGAGTTATTGATCTTCGCTCTACTCTCGATGATTGGCATGACTTTTACAGCATCCAACACCTTGGCCATGGAGTGTGAGCGACGGAATGCAGGCATTGCTTCGGCACTTTTGGGAGCCACCGGGTTTGCATTCGGAGGTATTGTATCGCCATTGGTAAGTTTAGGAGATATGATGACCTCTACCGGAATATTGTTTTTAGCAGGTTCTGCCTGTGCCTATGCATGCACCCGATATGTACTGTCACAATCCGTTCAACCCTCCGGAGTGCTATATCATTGAAAGTTACTATGGCGTTCTTTCCTGACAAAACGCTAAAAGGAGATTTAAAATCCAATGCAACCGACTAAAGATAAAGTCAAAGCATACCATAAGCCATGATTCACTAACAAACAGATACTTAAGATTCAAGATGTTAATTGAAAACCAAAGGATCCTGCCTTTAAAACCAACAATCCTTTGGCTTTTAAAGCAACGGTTCTCCTCTTTTCAACCTATAAGAACTCCATCCAAATCATCTCATACGTTCGATTGTACGCCGGGGAACAGATGTATTTTATCTATACATCCCGTTTTTCAAAACATTAAGAAGGGATCACTGAAACGGAAAGCATATTATCTCCCCCGGCTGTTTATAATGCCCCCTCCGCCCTCATGATAACGAGTCGAAATACAAAAAGACGAATCAATCAGCACACAAGCTCTTTCGTTTTACATTTATATTCTCTACCTTTGCACACTAAATCAATCAATTACTTAAAAAACTCTAACCCAAGCCGCATGAAAGTACTTTTTCATTCACTATTTATTCTTTTATTTGTTTTCACTGCCTGTACGTCTACCCCTAAACAGGCAACTATTGACTATACCCAATATGTAAACCCATTTATCGGAACCGATTTCACCGGTAATACCTATCCCGGAGCACAAGTCCCTTTCGGCATGGTACAACTTAGTCCGGACAACGGACTTCCCGGCTGGGACCGTATCTCCGGATATTTTTATCCCGATAGCACTATTGCCGGATTCAGCCATACCCACCTTTCTGGTACGGGAGCAGGCGACTTATATGACATCTCTTTTATGCCCGTCACCCTGCCTTATAAAGAAGCAGAAGCTCCGTTAGGTATTTACTCCAAATTTTCCCATCAGGACGAAAGTGCCACGGCAGGATATTACCAGGTACTGCTGAAAGATTACGGCATCAACGTCGAATTGACGGCAACCGAACGATGCGGTATTCAGCGTTACACTTTTCCTGAAGCCAAAGCCGCTATCTTCCTCAACCTGAAAAAAGCTATGAATTGGGACTTTACCAATGATTCGCACATCGAAGTTATCGACTCGGTAACCATTCAAGGATACCGCTTCTCCGACGGATGGGCACGCGACCAGCATGTCTATTTCCGTACACGCTTCTCTAAACCTTTTACAGCCGTTCAAATGGATACAACTGCCATCCTGAAAGACGGAAAACGAATGGGTACGGCTACCATAGCCCGATTCGATTTCGACACACAAAAAGGAGAGCAAATACTTGTCAACACAGCCCTTTCCGGTGTCAGCATGGAAGGAGCAGCTCAAAATCTGGCAGCCGAAGTTCCGGAGGATAATTTCGATAAATATCGTGAGGCTGCACGGGACAACTGGAACCGGCAACTCTCTAAAATCGCAGTCAAAGGCGACCATAAGGACGATTGGGTAAACTTCTACACCGCACTCTATCACACCATGCTTGCTCCTACCATTTATAGCGATGTCGACGGTTCGTATTACGGTCCGGACAAAAAGGTTCATCGCACAGACGGATGGGTAAACTACAGTACTTTCTCTTTATGGGATACATACCGCGCCGCACATCCTCTATTTACCTATACCGAACCCGAACGTACCAACGATATGGTTCAATCATTTCTGGCTTTCTACGAACAGAACGGACGCCTGCCGGTTTGGAATTTCTACGGTAGTGAAACAGATATGATGATTGGCTATCATGCCGTTCCGGTCATCGTGGATGCTTATCTGAAAGGTATTGGAAACTTTGATCCGGAAAAGGCATTGGAAGCTTGTGTAGCCACTGCCAACCTGGACAATTACCGCGGAATTGGTGCTTATAAAGAACTGGGATATGTTCCTTTCAATGAAAAAGATAGTTATAATGCCGAAAACTGGTCGTTATCCAAAACACTTGAATACGCTTATGATGATTACTGCATTGCCCGCATGGCAGAAAAACTGGGAAAGAAAGAGATTGCGGACGAATTCTATAAGCGGTCGCAAAACTATCGTAACGTATACAATCCGGCAACCTCGTTCATGCAACCTCGTGATGACAAGGGAGAATTTCAGAAAGACTTTAAAGCAGATGCTTATACACCGCATATCTGCGAAAGCAACGGTTGGCAATATTTCTGGTCGGTACAGCATGACATAGACGGACTGATCGGTCTGACAGGCGGAAAAGAACGTTTTGCACAAAAGCTGGACAGCATGTTCACCTTCCATCCTTCGGCCGACGATGAACTTCCGCTCTTCAGTACCGGAATGATAGGCCAATATGCTCACGGAAACGAACCGAGCCATCACGTCATCTACCTTTATAATGCGGTAGACCAACCCTGGAAAACCCAGGAGTATGTGGCAAAAGTAATGAACGAACTCTACCTGAACAGCCCTGCCGGACTCTGCGGAAACGAAGACTGCGGCCAGATGTCGGCTTGGTATGTATTCAGCGCCATGGGATTCTATCCGGTAAATCCGATAAGCGGTCAATATGAAATAGGTACTCCCCTTTTCCCGGAAGTGCAACTGCACCTTGACAACGGGAAAACATTCACTGTCAAAGCTCCGGCTGTCAGCAAAGAGAATATCTATATCCGATCAACCAAACTGAATGGAAAACCCTATGATAAAAGTTACATTACTCATGAACAGATTATGAGTGGTGCAACCCTTGAGTTTGAAATGGGAAAGGAGAAAGTTACGAGTGATCAATAACTTGTAGCCCGCACCCCCAAAACCAGCAGCTAAAAAAGATGGACGACACATTTGATATAACCTACAAAGCCCTGTTCCGGAGGTACTATCCGAACCTGATGTTCTACGCCACCCGCCTGGTGGGCGATGAAGAAGCAGAAGATGTGGTACAGGATGTATTCGTGGAACTGTGGAAACGAAGAGATTCCATGGTAATAGGCGACCAGATCCAAGCCTTCCTCTATCGGGCGGTATATACCCGGGCCTTGAATGTGCTGAAACATCGCAGTATAGAGGACGGATATTGCGCTGCTGTGGAAGAAATCAACCAAAAACGAGCGGAATTCTATCAGCCGGACAACAACGAAGTAATCCGGCGGATAGAAGACCGCGAATTGCGAAACGAAATCTACCAAGCCATTAACGAGCTACCGGACAAATGCAAGGAAGTGTTTAAGTTGAGCTATCTGCACGAAATGAAGAATAAAGAAATAGCCGACGTGATGGGAGTCTCTTTACGTACGGTAGAAGCCCACATGTACAAGGCACTGAAGTTCCTACGAAACCGTCTCGGCCATTTATGGTTTTTATTTCTACTATTTTTTATCAAATAGATAAGTGTTTTTAAAGATTTAGTTGTTTCTATTATATAATGAAAAAGAAAAGATGAATAATCTGAGCGAAGACATATTGATGAGATATCTGACAGGCGAATGTTCTGACAAAGATTTTGCCAGAGTGAACGCTTGGATCAAAGAATCAGACGATAATGCCCGCCGACTTTTCCGAATGGAAGAGGTATATCATTTGGGCAGACACGACAGCTTTCCGGATCAGAAAAAAGTTGCCCGGGCAGAAGCACGACTATACAAGAAACTGGCTCAGGAAGATGCACATAGCCGCAAAGTGATCAGAATGCACCAATGGATGCGATATGCCGCTATCATCGTGCTCGCACTGATGATAGGCACCGGAGGCGGATACCTGTACTATCAGGCCGATCCGACCCGGAATATGATAACGGCCTCGTCCACGGATGGCAAAGTGAAAGAAGTGATGTTGCCCGATGGCACAAAAGTATGGCTCAATCAATCGGCCACCTTGAGATATCCCAAGGAATTCTCAGAATCCGAAAGAGATGTATATCTCGATGGAGAAGCTTATTTCGAAGTCACTAAAAACCGTCGGTGTCCTTTCGTTGTAGAGAGTGAGGCTATGCGTATCAAAGTGTTGGGAACCACTTTCAATTTCAAGTGCGACAAGAGTCACAAACTGGCAGAAGCAACCTTGATCGAAGGAGAAATAGAAGTGAGAGGAAACCACGATGAAGGAATGATTATTCTTTCGCCCGGACAAAAGGCCGAACTGAATAAAACAACCCGCAGACTGGTGGTGAAGCAAGTAGATGCCAAATTGGATGCCGTATGGCACAATGACCTGATCCCGTTTGAACAGGCGGACATTTTTGTCATCACCCGGACATTAGAACGCTTTTATGATGTGAAAATCATTCTTTCACCCGACATTAAGTCCGACAAAACTTACTCGGGTGTATTGAAGAAAAAAGATAATATAGAGTCTGTACTCCAATCGTTGGACAACTCTATACCTATCAATTATAAGATTGTGGGAGACAATATCTTTATTTCTTCACGTAACAAGTGAGCAACTAATTAAAATAAACATACAGTACCATGAAATTTAAAACATTCCTGGCGGGATGTTTAGGAGGCTTATTGTCTCTGAACTCCTGCACAAACTCGCCGGACATGACTGATTACGCAGCTTATGTCAACCCATTTATCGGTACAGGCGGACACGGTCATACTTTTCCGGGCGCCATTGTCCCCCATGGCATGATTTCTCCCAGCCCAGACACCCGCATAGATGGGTGGGATGCCTGCTCGGGATATTATTACGCAGATTCCACCATCAACGGATTCTCACACACCCATTTGAGCGGAACTGGTTGTTGCGACTATGGAGATGTACTACTGATGCCTACGGTGGGCGAACAAAAGTACCTCCCCACAGGTTCACAGAGCCAGCAGATGGCTTATGCTTCTGCCTTTTCACATCAGAATGAGACTGCCGAACCGGGCTATTACTCAGTCTTCCTGGATACTTATCAAGTAAAAGCCGAACTGACTGCAAGCAAACGGGCAGCTATCCACAGATATACTTTTCCTGAAAGTAAAGAAGCAGGATTCATCCTCGACTTGGACTACAGTCTGCAACGGCAGACCAACAAAGAGATGGAAATAGAGGTCATCAGCCCCACTGAAATCTGCGGCCGTAAAAAGACCATGTACTGGGCTTTCGACCAATATATCAACTTTTATGCAAAATTCTCGAAACCTTTCACCTACACGTTGGTGACTGATTCGATGGCACTCGACGATGGAGGCAGACTGCTGCCTACCTGTAAAGCATTACTTCACTTTGACACGACCAAAGACGAACAAGTGTTTGTCAAAGTCGGAATCTCTGCTGTGGACATAGAGGGTGCACGCAAAAATGTAGAAACTGAAATACCAGACTGGGATTTTGACGGAGTACGTAAAGACGCACGCAAAGCGTGGAATGAAACGTTATCGAAGATTGATATTACTACCAATGATAAAAATGACAAAACCATCTTCTATACCGCACTCTACCACACTGCCATTAGCCCGAATCTGTTTACGGACGTAGACGGACGTTATCTGGGTATGGATCTGCAAGTACATCAAGGAGATACACTGAATCCGATGTATACCATTTTTTCTTTATGGGATACCTTCCGTGCACTGCATCCGCTAATGACCATTATAGATCCGGATCTGAACAATGCTTTCATCCGTTCACTGATCAAAAAGCATCAGGAGGGGGGCATTTTCCCAATGTGGGACATGGCTTCCAACTATACCGGTACAATGATTGGTTACCATGCCGTTCCCGTCATTGTAGATGCATATATGAAAGGCGATCGTAATTTCGACATCCAAGAAGCTTACCGAGCCTGCGTGCGTGCGGCAGAATATGATACAACAGGAATCAAATGCCCCGATCTGGTGTTACCCCATCTGATGCCGAAAGCCAAATATTATAAAAACTCAATCGGCTACGTACCGTGTGACCGCGAAAACGAATCGGTTGCCAAGGCCTTGGAGTACGCTTATGACGACTGGTGTATTTCAGTATTTGCCGATGCATTGAACGACTACGACACCCGGGACAAATACGCACGTTTCGCAAAAGCCTACGAGTTTTACTTCGATCCGGGAACCCGCTTTATGCGCGGATTGGACAGTAAGGGCGAATGGCGCACTCCCTTCAATCCACGCTCTTCAACTCACCGCAACGATGATTATTGTGAAGGGACTGCCTGGCAATGGACCTGGTTCGTTCCACACGACATCGAAGGATTGGTAAAACTAATGGGCGGCGAAGATGCCTTCGTCGGTAAACTGGATTCTCTGTTTACCGCCGACTCTTCACTGGAAGGCGAAACAACCTCCTCGGACATCAGCGGACTGATCGGACAATATGCCCACGGCAACGAACCCAGCCACCACGTGATTCATATGTACAACTATGTGAACCGTCCGTGGAGGACGCAAGAATTGGTAGACAGCGTATACCGTAGCCAATATGCCAATGCCGTAGACGGATTGTCGGGAAATGAAGATTGCGGACAAATGTCGGCTTGGTATGTACTCAATTCTATGGGATTCTATCAGGTATGTCCGGGGAAACCGGTTTATTCTATCGGACGCCCCGCATTCGATAAAGCCGTAGTAAACCTGCCCGATGGCAAAAAGTTTACAGTGATAGCTAAGAATAACTCGAAAAAGAATAAGTATATCAAAAGCATGACACTGAACGGAAAACCATTGGATAAACCATTCTTTACGCATGACGATATCATAGCAGGCAGTACGTTGGAAATAGAAATGACAGACCGGCGGACCCAACCCTAAGAAAGTACTCTGTTTCATCACAGATTATACGAATATGTAGCCTACACGGCATCGATGATAGAAAATATATAATATCCATATAGCAATACACTTATCCACACCATGAGAAAAATTCTTTTGACCGCTTGCCTTATAGCTTGCTCACTAATGGCTGAGGCCAAAGACTGGACCCAATACGTAAACCCACTGATGGGAACGCAGTCTTCTTTCGAATTATCAACCGGGAACACCTATCCCGCTATTGCACGTCCGTGGGGAATGAACTTCTGGACACCGCAAACGGGCAAGATGGGGGACGGATGGCAATACACGTATACAGCCAACAAAATCAGGGGATTCAAGCAAACCCACCAACCCAGCCCATGGATCAATGATTACGGACAATTCTCCATCATGCCCGTCACAGGCAAACTTGAGTTTGATGAAGAAAAACGTGCCAGTTGGTTCAGTCATAAAGGTGAAATAGCAACTCCTTCCTACTATAAAGTATATTTGGCCGAGCACGATGTAGTGACCGAAATGACTCCGACAGAACGTGCGGTTCTGTTCCGTTTCACCTTTCCCGAAAACGAACACTCGTACATTGTAGTAGACGCATTCGACAAGGGTTCCTACGTAAAAGTAATTCCGGAAGAGAACAAGATAATCGGCTACACCACCCGTAACAGTGGTGGAGTGCCCGAGAATTTCAAGAACTACTTCGTTATCGAGTTCGACAAACCTTTCACTTACAAAGGCACTTTTGCAGACAAAAAGCTGGAAGAAGGCAACTTGGAGCAGAAAGCCGACCATACGGGAGCCATCATTGGTTTCAGTACCCGTAAAGGTGAAATCGTGCATGCCCGTATAGCTTCTTCGTTCATTAGTTTTGAACAAGCGGCTCAGAACCTTAAAGAATTGGGTAACGACTCTTTTGAGCAACTTGCACAAAAAGGGAATGATGCCTGGAACAAGGTATTAGGTAAAATAGAAGTAGAAGGCGGCAATCTGGACCAGTACCGTACATTCTACTCCTGCCTCTACCGTTCTCTGCTATTCCCCCGCAAATTCTATGAGTTTACGGCAGACGGGCAACCTGTTCATTATAGTCCTTACAACGGTCAGGTACTCCCCGGATATATGTACACCGATACAGGATTTTGGGATACATTCCGTTGTTTGTTTCCATTCCTGAACCTGATGTACCCATCGGTAAACAAAGAAATACAAGAAGGACTTGTCAATACTTATAAGGAAAGCGGTTTCTTTCCGGAATGGGCGAGTCCCGGACACAGAGGTTGTATGATAGGCAATAACTCTGCTTCAGTATTGGTAGACGCCTATATGAAAGGAGTAAAGGTAGACGATGTGAAAACTCTATATGAAGGGCTGATTCACGGTACAGAGAATGTACATCCGGAAGTCTCTTCTACCGGACGCTTGGGGTATCAGTATTACAATAAGCTGGGCTACGTACCCTATGACGTGAAAATCAATGAAAATACAGCCCGCACATTAGAATACGCTTACGATGACTGGTGCATCTACCAACTGGCTAAAGCCCTGAACCGACCGAAAAAAGAAATTGAACTATTTGCCAAACGTGCCATGAACTATCGGAATGTATTCGACAAAGAAAGCAAACTGATGCGTGGCCGTAATGAAAACGGCCAGTTCCAGTCACCATTCTCTCCGTTGAAGTGGGGAGATGCATTCACAGAAGGTAACAGCTGGCATTACTCCTGGTCCGTATTTCACGACCCGCAAGGATTAATCGATCTGATGGGAGGCAAAAAGATGTTTATCACGATGCTGGACTCCGTATTTGCAGTTCCTCCTGTATTCGACGACAGTTATTATGGACAGGTGATCCATGAAATCCGCGAAATGACCGTGATGAACATGGGCAACTATGCACACGGCAACCAACCGATACAGCACATGATTTACTTGTACAATTATGCCGGACAGCCCTGGAAAGCGCAATACTGGCTTCGTCAAGTAATGGACCGCATGTATACTCCGGGCCCTGACGGTTACTGTGGCGACGAGGACAACGGACAGACCTCTGCCTGGTATGTATTCTCAGCCCTCGGATTCTATCCGGTATGTCCGGGAACAGATGAGTATGTCATTGGAGCCCCTCTATTCAAAAAGGCAACGCTACACTTTGAAAATGGCAATAATCTTGTGATCGATGCACAGAATAACAGTAAGGAGAATCTTTATATCGAATCCCTCCGGGTCAACGGGCAAGAATCAACCCGGAACTATCTGAAACATGCCGATCTGCTGCGAGGCGGAACCATTGAATTCAAAATGGGTTCACAACCCAACCTCAACAGAGGCATCAACGATGATGATGCCCCCTATTCATTCTCCAAGATGAAATAGTCCTCTCTCTTTAGACAACTCATATCCCCCGAGGGTGCATACCCATAATCCAATACGGATACACGTACGCATCCTCAGGGACATATAAAATAATTCTCAAAAAAGTTAGTAACTGAAGTAAGTGTTTCTTTCGGGACACTTGTTTTATTAACATCAAGGGTACAAAAGCCGTTGACTTATATTATAAATACAATGCTTAAACCTTGTATGTTTTTAAAGTTAACTAATTAATTTAATTATAGTCAATGAAAAACAAAATCCTATTTCAAAGACCCAGGCTGCTCAAAGCATCGCTGGTTCTTCTTTTAGCTGCCGCTCCTATCCAGTGGTCATTTGCACAATTCACATTTTCAACTTCCCGCACTACATTGGGGCAAGTCATCAAAACGGTGCAATCTCAGTCTAAGTATCAATTCTTTTATGATGACCAATCGTCAAACATGCCGATTGAGAATCTGAACGTAAAGAATGTAAGCCTGGAACAACTGTTGAATACTGCGCTCAAAGGTAAAAACCTGACATACAAAATCGAGGATAACATTGTTTATCTGTCTCAGGCTTCCAAACAACAGGATCCGGTTCAGGCATCGGCCAAACGTCAGATCAGCGGTACGGTTGTAGATGCTAACGGCGAGGCGCTGATCGGCGTCAATGTATCTGTTAAGGGTACCAGCACAGGAGCCATTACCGACCTGGAGGGTAAATACACCCTGACTGTCAATGATCCGAAAGCTGAAATCGTATTCTCCTATATCGGATACAAACAACAAGTGTTGCCCGCTAAAGAAAGCATTCTGAATGTAACGATGAGTGAAGATACCCAGATGATCAGTGAAGTGGTTGTAACCGCTTTGGGCATCAAACGTGAGAAGAAAATGTTAGGATATGCCGTACAGGAAATCAAAGGCGACCAACTGAACCAGACAGGAGATCCTTCAGTGACCAGTGCATTGCAAGGTAAAGTAGCCGGTCTGCAAATGAATACAGCCGGAACTGGCTTGGGTGGTTCTACCAAGATTACAATCCGCGGTAACTCTTCTCTCGCAGATAACAACCAGCCGCTCTGGATTGTAGACGGTGTACCGTTCAGTGACAATAATAACTCGGATGCTACCTATTACGGTGGTGTCGACCGTGGTGGTTCGTCCGTCGATATCAACCCGGAAGATATTGAATCGATCTCTGTACTGAAAGGTCCGAATGCCGCCGCTCTCTACGGTTCGCGTGCCGGTAACGGTGTGATCTTGGTCACAACCAAAAAAGGTAGCAAGAAAGATGGATTCGGAGTACGCTATAGCGGCAACTTCACTTGGAGCCAGGTAGCCGAAACTCTTGAAATGCAAGATCGTTACGGACAGGGCCACATTGTGACTCAGGATGAAAACAAGAATCCTCTGTCTCAATATTATGCCAAATATGATCCGACAGACTCTTCCAGTTGGGGACCGGTATTGGACGGAAGCATGCAGAAAGCCTGGAACGGCGATACCTATGCATTCTCTAAATACGGCAACAAACTGAAAGATTACTTCGATACCGGTTTCGCGCAAAACCACAATGTATCGGTGAGCAACGTAACAGATAAATCGCACTTTCGTGCTTCTTTCGGCAGCTCGAACAATAAGGGCGTATTCCCGAACGAGAAGCTCAACCGAATCAACCTCGACCTGAATGCCGGAATGGAAATGAACAAATATCTCTCTATGGACGGAAAGATTTCACTTTCACGTACCAAAGCAGAAGATCGTCCTTACTTCGGTACTTACGGAGCAATCGCTCAATTGATGGGTATTCCTAACAATATTCGTCTGGACGACCTGAAACAATATTCGACAGATGGCAATGCACACGTAAACTGGACAGGTCCTACTGCCGGTATCCGTAACCCTTATTACGTCTTGAACCAGCGCCACAACTCTGACGAACGTTGGAGAGCATTCGGATATTATGGAATGAAAATCAACTTTACTGACTGGTTGCACTTGTCTGCCAAATATGCATTCGATTATTATCGTACCCGAATCGAAGAAACGAATGCAGGTGACGGTATCAACGGTGAGAGCAGTATCAAAGATATCACCGATGACGAAATGAACCGCGAGGAGCAGAATTTCTTCGAATCGAACGCAGAAATCGTATTGATGGGTGACAAACAGCTGACTGACAATTTCCGTCTGGGATTCACGGTAGGTGGTAACTTCATGTACCAGAATTATGAATCACTGAATGCCGGCGTACGCAATATGCTGGATAAGGGACAATGGATTTTCAATGCAGCCAATATGCTGAACACTGCCGGAGAAACCGGACATGAACGCGCAACAAATTCAGTATTCGGATCTTTGCAACTCTCTTGGAAAGAATATCTGTCACTAGACTTGACTGCCCGTAACGATTGGTCGTCTACACTGCCGAAAAAGAACAACTCTTTCTTCTACCCGTCTGCCAACTTAAGTTTTGTCGTTTCTGATTTTGTCCGTTCACTGGACAAAACACTGCCCAACTGGCTGACTTTCGCCAAGGTACGTTTGTCTGCCGCACAAGTAGGTAAAGATACGGACCCGTATCAGTTATACAATACGTACGGATTTAAATTTGAAAAAGGTGAGCTGATTCCAAGCAAATCGAACGTGAAAATGAACGACCAGCTGAAACCGGAAATCTCTTCTTCTTACGAAGCAGGTTTGGATATGAAGTTCCTCAACAACCGTTTGGGATTTGACTTTACCTATTATTATAGCCGCACGAAGAACCAGATCATGAAAGTGCCCGCCGCTGCTCCCTGGAGTGGAGGTAAATGGGTCAATGCCGGTCTGATCACCAACAAAGGTTTCGAAATGATGATCTACTCTACACCGGTACAATTGAAAGACTTCTCTTTCGATCTGAATGTCAATCTGGCCAAGAACGTATCGAACGTAGAGAAACTGGCCGACGGTGTAGACTACATCTACTTCAATGGCGACTCTAACTTCCCGATCAACGTAGGTGCACGCCCGGGTCACAAATTGGGTGAAATCTATGCCAAGACTCTCTACAAACGTGACGAACAGGGCAACATCATTATAAATAAAGAGAACGGCTTGCCTATGACGACCACAGATGCTGACGAACGCCTGGCTAAACCTATCGGCAACATCCAGCCTAACTTGCTGATGTCTGTATCTCCGTCGTTCACCTACAAAGGCTTTACACTGTCGGCCATGTTCGATATGAAATTCGGTGGCGATATCATCTCTATCTCCGAAATGAACGCAACAGGCTCGGGTATGGCTAAACGTACTATGAATCGTGGAGAAAGCGATAACTTTATGATGATCTTCCCGGGTGTATACGAAGACGGAACACCCAATACTCAGAAGATCTCAGCATCCAACTATTACGGAGCACAGAACGCAGAAGACTTTATCTATGATGCTTCTTTCATCAAGCTGAAGGAACTGGCCATCGGCTATACATTCCCCAAAAGCATGCTGAAGAAAACGCCGATCAACTCGCTGAATGTTTCGTTCGTAGCACGTAACCTGGCTTATCTGTTGAAACATACTCCGGGAACAAGTCCGGAAGGTGGTTACGACACAACCATGTTCTCTCAAGCCATCGACTTTATGGCTGTACCTTATACCCGTACATTCGGATTCTCAGTTAACCTTGGTTTCTAATTTTATAAATTAAAGATATAGTATGAAAATCAAAATATACAAATCGCTTGCCATGTGCACTCTCCTGTTAGGACTGGCTGCATGTAATGATTTCGAAGAAATGAATACCGATCCCTACGCACCGGTATACGATCCGGAAATAATCGGTGCCACACCTGACGGAATCGATATCGACTACGAACTGACACCCAGTGCACTGAAAAGCCTTCAAGGCACGGAAAGCGCCATCGGTTCGGTGTTCGCCAACCTGACTTACGAAGGACTCTATAATGATTATCAGGTTACGACCAACCTGACTCATGACATCTACGCTGCTTACTTTGCCAACAACGTTAGCGGATTCGTGACCAACTCGCCTACCTACGGTTATAACGACGGATGGTCCAAAAGACGCTGGGAGCACTTCTACGATAACCGCACTGTAGAAGAATACAGTCAGTTGATCAAAACATTCTGGTTCTGCGGAAAAGAGCGCTATCACAATGCGTTCTATATGACCCGTATCTACTACGCATTCCTGATCTCTATGCAAACAGACACTTATGGAGCCATTCCATTGGAATACTACGTAAAAGGTGCAATGCCCACAGACGAGAAAGTGAAATACATGGATCAGAAAGATGTATACGACGTTATCTTTAAAATGCTCGATCAGGCCATCACTGCACTGCACAACACTCCTTCTACTGCACAATACAGCCTGGGTGAAAACGACAAGTGCTTTGGAGGCGACAAAGACAAATGGCTTCGTTTTGCCAATACCCTTCGTTTACGATTGGCACTACGTGTATCGAATGTAGATCCCCAACTTGCTAAAGAACAGGGTGAGAAAGCCATGGCCGACCCTGCCGGATTGATGCAAAGCGATGATGATAATATGAAGCAGACTCCCAAATACTCGTACATCACGGGTGGTAACGAAAACATCTACACACTTCTGTACAACTGGAGTGCTAACGTAGTGTTATCCAAAGAAATGGAACGAGCTTATAAAGAACAATCGACCATTCTCGACCCACGTTGCGAAATATTGTGGTGGAGACCGACCGCTCTTGAGGACCTGAACCAAACCGAACCCAAAGAAGACATGACAAAAGACTTCAATGGTTGCGAAAACGGTGAGACTTCATTGGGAGGAAGCTACACAACGACTTATTCTCCAAGCCGTGTATTCATCAAGCAAGATCAGAAAAAACTCGACCGCAAACATTGGTGGTGTTATGCACGCGAAATAGTATGGCTGGGTTACTCCGAAAGCCTGTTCCTCCGGGCAGAAGCCGCTCTCCGAGGATGGGCCGGTGCTAAAGGTACCGCTGAAGATCTCTATAAGGAAGGCATTGAAGCTTCCTTCAACTACTATCAGATTGGTGCTGACGAGGAAGGACAAGAAAAGATCAGCAAATACATGGAAGGATTGAAAGGCTTACAAGCCTTCAAGAGTGGTGACAGAGAAGCACAGTTGGAACAAATCATCACCCAGAAATGGATTGCCGTATATCCCAACGGTAACGAAGGATGGGCAGAGTTCCGCCGTACAGACTATCCCCGCTATATGAAAACACCTAAAGGAGGCAACAACTCAGGGGGTGAAGTTGCAAACGGGAAGTTCATCAAACGCCTGAGATACCCGGACAGTGAAGTATCTAACCCGAACCGTCCGAAAGATGTAGATACACAGGGAACTCGTTTATGGTGGGACGTAGCCGACACCAATGATGATGGAGGCAATTACGTTACCCCAAACAACTTCCGCTAAACAACGAGATTCATATTCATGCACTGACAATAAATTAAGTTACACAAAAGAAACAGGGAGCCCGAGATGGGTTCCCTGTCTTATTTATAGTCCGGTCACTCTATTTGCTCTTCCGGATAATTCACCAGATAGAGAGTTTTCGATGCACGCGTAAAAGCTGTATACAGCCAACGGAAATAATCAGGTGTCAGATACTCATCCGACATATACCCCTGGTCAAGAAAAACATTTTGCCATTGCCCGCCCTGCGCCTTATGACAGGTCACCGCATAAGCGTACTTCACCTGTAGAGCATTGTAGTGTGGGTCAGCTTTCATTTTTTTCATTCGCTCCCGCTTGACGGTGATGTCCACATAGTCTTCAAGTACAGAATAAAAAAGCCGGTCGTTTTCTGTTTTGGGTAAAGCAGGTGCATCCGAATGAAGCGTATCAAGCAACAAATTAGCTTCCAACTCAAAGTCATTTTGATCGGGAAACGCAAGAAGTACTTCAGCAAACCTGAAACCATACAGTTCACGAGTACGCCTCACCCGACGAACCACAGCAATCTCTCCGTTCGCTATAAAATCCATTTCTTTATACTTCTCTGTCCAGAAGTAATTATTCTTCGCTACCATGAGTAAGTCACCCGTATTCAGTTCATCTTCCCTGTAAAGAATCTGAGCACGTATACCTTTATTATATATGTTAGCCCGTTTATTGGAACGGCATACCACAATCGTCTCGTCCATTCCGTCTTTTTCGTAGCAGCCGGTCAGGGTATCGATCAATTCGTCGCCACGTACCACCTGTATATCCGGAAATCCGCTTACTTTTATCTTAGGCAGCGAAAAACACTCGTCTTCAGCAATCAACTGCCGAATCTGAGTGGCATTCCATAAAATACCGGACGACTGAACCTGACGTACCACCTGTGTGAGATCAACCTCTATGACATTCAGTCCATATCCTTTCAATGCCTCGGTAGCAAGTGCCGGACTTTGCTCTTCTCCTACCGGAGGCAACTGAGCCGTATCTCCCATCAACAATAAACGACACCCTGCACCGGAATAGACAAACTCCACCAAATCATCCAACAGACGTCCGGTACCGAACATCGAACCGGACAAACCTTCATTCGAAATCATGGAAGCCTCATCTACAATATATAATGTATGAGTAGTCAGATTATCATTAATTGAAAAATTACTTACTTCATTCGAAAAAGACTGCTGCCTGTATATCTTTTTATGAATGGTAAAAGCCGGGTGTCCTGCGTAAGCAGAAAATACTTTAGCCGCTCTTCCCGTAGGAGCCAGTAAAACCGATTTCTGTTGTAACTTATCCATCGCTTTCACTAAGGCCCCGACAAGAGAAGTCTTTCCTGTTCCCGCATATCCACGAAGCACAAAAACCGTATCATTAGCCGTAGAAAGTAGAAACTCCGAAAGAGATTTTACAGCTATTTCTTGCTCAAAAGTTGGCTGATAAGAAAAATTTTCCTTAATTTGCCGCTCTAAATAGTTATTTATCATTTTTGTACGAGAAAAAAGTTACAAGAACTATCGTTAATTAGATTTATTTATTTTATTTTTGCGCTACGAATATAAACTAAAAAAAACATATTTATCATGAAAACAGTATTTAATATCGTACTAGGTGTATGCGCCATTGCTTTGGTTTACATTTGCTATGCTAGTATCATGGGTCCTATCAACTTCGAAAAAGCTAAAAAGCACAGAGACAAAGCAGTTGTTGCCCGCTTGATTGATATTCGTAAAGCTCAGGCAGAATATCGTAACATTTACAAGCAGTATACTGCAAGCTTTGACACACTGATCGATTTCGTTAAGACACAAAAGATTCCTTTCGTATCTAAAGAAGGCGTATTGAGCGACAAGCAGCTGGAAGACGGTATGACTGAAAAGAAAGCCATGGCTCTGATCAACAAGGCTAAAAAGACTAACAACTGGAAAGAAGTTGAAGCTGCCGGCCTGATGGGCTTCAAACGTGATACAATATGGGTTGCCGTAACAGATACGATCTACGATAAGTCATTCAATGCAGACTCTTTGAGATATGTTCCGTTCGGTAATGGTGCACAGTTCGAAATGTACACTAAAAACGATACAACTAAATCAGGAGCTCCTATCTTCTTGTTCCAGGCCAACACTCCATATGATGTATACTTGAACGGACTTGACAAGCAAGAAATTGCAAACTTGAAAGACCTTCAGGTTAAATTGGGTAAATATGCCGGTTTGATGGTAGGTTCTATCGATACTCCTAACAACGGCGCAGGTAACTGGGAATAATCCGAATATGCCCGATAGAGCAATTGCAGAAACGATTGACTTTGGTAAATCGGAACAATATACATTGTCCATCCGTCTTAGTACGGATGGATTTTCTTTTTCTATCTACAATCCGATTCACGATAGTTCGCTCTCTTTCTTTGAGAAGGAGGTCGAGGCTTCATTATCTCTTACAGCCAATCTCAAACAGGCTTTCCGTGAATTGGACTTTCTGAATCATACTTACAAACGGGTAAACATTCTGATGGCAGACAAGCGTTTCACCCTAATCCCCCTTGAACTGTTTGAGGATGATCAGTCCGAAATGATATTCTACCATAACCACACTCCCAAAGAAAATGAAACGGTAAAATATAATATTTTAAAAAAGAATAATGCCGTAGTCATCTTCGGCATGGATAAAAGTACTTGCCAATTCTTATCCGATCAGTATCCCGAAGCAAGATTTTATTCACAAGCAGCTCCATTAGCAGAATATTTTTCGGCGAAAAGCAGATTAGGCAACAGTAAAAAGATATATGCTTCTATTCGCCGTGATGCCATCGACTTTTTCTGTTATGAGCGTGGGCATCTGCTTCTTGCCAATTCATTTGAATGTCGCAAAACAGGTGACCGAATCTACTATCTGCTCTATCTATGGAAACAGTTGAATTTTGATCAGGAACGGGACGAACTTCACCTGACAGGTGCATTTAATGATAAAGAGAAACTAATGCAGGAGTTACGTAAATACATACAGCAGGTATTCATAATGAACCCTGCAAGCAATATTGACATGCAAGCCTTATTAACATGCGAGTAATCAGCGGAATATATAAAAGAAGAAGATTTGATGTGCCCAGAACCTTCAAGGCACGTCCGACAACAGATTTTGCCAAAGAGAATCTGTTTAATGTATTATCCAATTACATGAATTTTGAAGAGGGCATTGTTGCTCTCGATCTGTTTGCCGGTACAGGCAGTATCAGTATAGAGCTGGTTTCACGTGGGTGTGACCGCGTCATCAGTGTGGAGAAAGACGGAGCCCATCATGCTTTCATCAGCAAAATCATGAAAGAGGTGCAAACAGACAAATGCCTGCCTATCCGTGGAGATGTATTTAAATTCATAAATGGCAGTCATGAACGGTTTGATTTCATTTTTGCCGATCCTCCCTATGAACTAAAAGAGTTGGAAACAATTCCGGATTTAATTTTCAAGAACAACCTGCTGAAAGAGGATGGCCTGTTTGTTCTGGAACATGGCAAAAAGAATAACTTTGAAGATCATCCCCACTTTATAGAAAGAAGGGTATACGGAAGTGTCAATTTTTCCTTCTTCAGATAGATTGAAGAAGGTTTTCCTTATAGCAACGGAGCCAATAATCGAACTACAGACTCCATTGCCTTCTGACGCGAAGAACGTTTTTCCCAGCTCTTCAGGAAAATCTGAGTACTTTCCCGCTGATCCTGCAAGAAAATCTCCCGCATCTGCAATGCTGTCTCCATATCGTACATAAAGGCATTTACTTCAAAATTATGTTCAAAACTACGGAAATCGAGATTGGTAGACCCCACTGTCGAAAGCATATCATCCGAAACCATTAATTTAGAATGCAGGAAACCCTTTTTATAAAAATAGACCTTGACTCCTGCACGCAATACATCTGCCAGATAAGAACAGGAGCCCAAATGTGTAACACGATTATCCGCATGCTCAGGCAACATTAACCGGATATCTACTCCCGCCAATGCAGCAGTCTGCATTGCACCCAAAATTTGTTCGGTAGGTAAGAAGTAAGGCGTCTGCATATAGAAATATTTCTTAGCACCGGATATGGCTACTGTCAACCCTTGCATAATCTCTTTCCAGGGACCGATCGGTTCACTTGTCACAATCTGTACCAAAGAATTGCCATAAGCTTCTATCTTAGGAAAGTAGCGCGAAGCAGTGATCAGAGTGCGATCCACGAAATACCAATCGAGCAAAAAAGCAGTCTGAAGACCATGTACCGCTTTTCCTTCAAGCAATATATGCGTATCTCTCCAGATTCCCCACGAAAAGCCACGCATATAACGTTCGGCAAGATTCATTCCACCGATAAATCCAATACGTCCGTCAATCACCACAATCTTCCGGTGATTGCGATAATTCACTTTACTCGTAAACAAGGGAAAACGGACCTTCAAAAAACTGCGTACCTCAATTCCTGCATCTCTCATCTCTTCGAAAAAGCGATGAGGAACATGCCAACATCCTACATCGTCATAGATCACACGCACCTCGACTCCCTCCCGCGCTTTCTCGATCAGTACATCACGTACCAATCGTCCCACAGGATCATCCTCAAAGATGTAATATTCCATATGAATATGAAGCCTCGCCTTTTGCAACTCTCTCAACAGAGCTTGTAGTTTAGAATATCCGCCAGTGTAAATATCGACCCGATTTCCCTCAAACGGAAAAGCCTGGTTCGTATTCTGGAACAGCTGTATCAGCCGTTCATATTCCTTCGGCGTTTCACAGCAGTTCTGCGCCAAATACTCTGCCATCGGTTTTTTGAGCAAACGGTCATAACTTTTCTTACCGATAATCTTCTCACGCCTTTGGCTACGCCCAAAAAAGAAATAGAAAACCAACCCTACAACCGGAAGAAACATCAGGATCAGAATCCATGCCATTGTCTTCACCGGATTACGATTGTCGAGAATCACGATGACAATCGTACCGATAATAGCCCCGAAATAAATAATATCAAAGGCAACGGTAGCTATTACACTTGCTATGTAGTTCCAATCTATCATATTCGCCCTCCGCGGATTATACAAAGAACAAATGTATGGAAAATATCGGATACGAACAACAACTGTCCCGATTCAAAACGATAATCCCTCCGGACCGATACAAAATTAAAGAGATTTTGCATCTGTCCGGAGGGAAGTTGCCTGTGTTAACAAGATATCTTATTAAAAGCGGGGATGTCCGCCACCAAAGCCACCGCCGGGACCTCTACCGGGTCCACCAAAACCTCTTCTACCACTATTCATCATCTTTTCTCGAGCAGCTTTACTGCCGAAGATATTCAGACGGTAGATAAAGTGTACCATACAGTAACTATTAATACCGTTATATTCGGATACCGAACGCATATCGGCTGACAATGAACGGCTGATGTTACTCTGTTGTCTCAAAATATCATAAACCTCAAAACTAACAGTAGCAGCACCTTTCAGCAATGACTGGGCAAGTTGTGCATTCCAGATAAGTTCGTCACGGTTCATGCTTGAGTCACGATAGCCGCGACGACTTTGATTGGCGATGTTTGTAGCCAAAGTCATTTTCCAAGGCATCGTAATATTGGTACTTGCTCCATAAGAATATGTATAAGGTTCCTGATTGTTCTCCGGACGAAGTTTATTGCGTTCGGCTGTGTAATTGATCGAACCGTTCAAAGAAAATTCAAACCAATCATTGCGATAGGAACCTGTTACTCTCTCACCTAATGTCAGGCCTGTACTTGTATTTCTATCATTGTTTTTCGTATCCTGATTATAAAGGAACGCCACATTATTCTGGTAGTTCACATTAGTGAAAGTATTAATCGTATACTTCTTATTCTTTAAAGCTGTATTGAAACCGAACATACCAAACGCATTCCAATTACCATTGATATTCTCCGGTCGTGTAATCAATCCACCGGTTTCTTCATTATAGCGAGTACTGTTACTGATGCTGTTCTGTGTAGCTGTAAAGCTAAAGTGAGTCATGATTCCACGCTGTTTCTCTGCATTATATGTGTTATAGAACAAACGCATCGTATGTGCAAAAGAAGGCTTCAATCCGGGATTACCCATACGTATATTCAACGGATTGGAGTTATCGGTTATAGGCAATAAGTTCTCCATAGTAGGCTGATTGCTACGTCCCCGATAGGTGAAACGCAACTGACTAACTTTTGAGAAACGGAAACGCAAGTCCATATTCGGTGCGAAATTGAATACAGTACGTGTTGTATCAATCATATAGTCTCCTTTTTTATAAGACAAGGTAGAATTCTGTGGTTGGAAAGACATACCCACATTCAACTGATACTTCGGACGAATGAAACGCAACCCCACTGAAGCGTCATGGTTATAATAACGATATTCAGCATTCTTGCTCAAGCTGTCCACTGCATGAGACTCATACCCGGAAAGGAGAGCTCCGCCGATAGCCCAGTCCGGATAATCGAGCAAATCGAACGTGGTCTTGTCACTCTTGCTATATTTATACTGAAACTGATAACTGAACTGCAAGAAAGTGGCCTTGGCAATGGGTTCGCTATAAGTCACTTGGGCCGTATAGTTATAGTTGCGTGTAGGAGTTGTAATATATTGATTACGATATAGGATAGAGTCACCTCCCAAATGATTCAGCAATTGGTAATAACGTGTTTCAGACTGTGTATACTGATCGTTATCATTATCACCATATCCAAAGACTCCACGGAAAGTCAGGTTACGTCCTCTATTATTCAATTTTCGGTTAACCTGTAAAGTGGCGTTTCCCGAAAGACTTTTGCCTTTAGACAACGAAGCACTATTGGTGGCATTCACACGAATGTCTTTCAACGGATCGTCAGACAAATTATCAAAATTCAGATAATCATTTGGATTTACGATCAGATTGAAAGGATCTTCATTGAAAGTGCCCGATTCAGAGCGAGAAGCATTATTTGTCCTCCCATAGGAGAAATTAGGGCGAAAGATAATATTTGTCAAAGTATCCGGTTTCCATTCCATACGGAAGTCAGCATTCAGGTTTGTTCCTTTATTCCGGTTCTTATTATTCGAATTAGAATATGAATTGCCATTCTGAAGGAAACGTTCGGAAGAATTGATACTTGAGATATCAGCATCCTGGAAGTTATATCGTACACTACCTCCCAGTTCTAGCTTGTTGGTCTGGGTCGCAAAGTTGGCACCCAACATTTTAGTAGCATTCAAGCCATTGTTACTACGCCAGCGCGGACCGCCACCTCCTCCGGAGAATCCCTGATCATTTACATTATTCGCCGAGCCTATAATAGAGAACTGGGTTTTATCGACAAAGCGGTTCAGCATCATTCGTCCGGTATAGCGATCTTTAGTACCGGCTCCCAAATCTGCATTACCAAACCATCCCTGATTCATCCCTTTTTTCACAGTCAAGTCGAGTACCGTTTCTTCTTCACCGTCATCAATCCCCGTCACACGTGCCAGATCCGACTTTTTATCATAAGTTTTCAGTTTATCGACCATATCTACCGGAAGATTCTTCAAACCGGTTTTCACGTCTCCACCGAAAAACTCCTTACCATCAACCATAATTTTCTTCAGATCCTTACCATTGATTTTCACATTACCGTCATCATCAATTTCAGCGCCCGGAAGTTTCTTGACCAATTCTTCCAGCATAGCCCCCTCAGGTGTACGGTAAGCACTGGAATTGTACATTAACGTATCTTCTACAACCGTCACTTGCGGAGCTTCTGCTACCACAACCGCTTCTTGCAGCATGACAGCATCAGTTGCCAGTTCAATATTCCCCATCTTTTTTGCAGGAACATTAGCTGTTAGCTGCACAGGAATAATTTTGGTGACATACCCGATGAAAGATACTTTAAGCAGATATTTTCCCGGTTTCTGCTTGGATAAAGAAAAGTAGCCTTGTGTCGAAGTGGTCATACCCGCTACCTGAGCACTGTCAGGGAGAGATAATAACTGCACAGCAGCGAGTTCGACCGGTTCCTTCGTACCGGCCTCTATTACACGGCCCGATACGGTTACAATTTTGTTTTGCGCATAAGTGGATAGGGTAGCTGTCAGCAGCAACACCGTCCAGATCAATAGTTTCTTCATTTGCCTGTAGGTTGAATAATAACAATCGTTTGTTTGACAACCTTCAAAGCAAAAGGTTTAATTTAAACACAATTATCTTTTAAAGATTTTATCGATTCGCGCTTTTTGCATACCAAATTCAAGGCAGAGTACATTGATAATAAGAAAAATAAGAAAAGAAGAGGTATCTACGGTCATGATATCTCCTGTTGCTACCCGATAAAGCATCCCGCCAAACAAAAAAAGCACAGTCAGAAAAATAGCATTACGAGTAGCTTTGTTCCGTATAATCTCTGTTTCACGACCTTCATTACGTGATAAAGCAAAAATAATCATCATTGCTCCCAATATCATCAGCAGTTTAATACACTCTTTATAAAATAATAAGTTACTGTCCGTTACCATTCCCTGCATCAATAACAGGAATGGAATAAACATAGAAATAACAAGAATCACATATCCTAAAGGACGGCAGAATACAGGTAATAATGCTTTCATTTTATCTAAATTTAATGTCACAAAGATAGCTTTTTCTCACAAACAGAACCCCATGTTTTACATTTTTAAGTGCTAAGTTTCACTATTTATCTCCGAACTCCTATCTTTGCAGTACATAAAAAACATAGAACCATTATGAGTAAACAAGAAGTCATCCTTTGTGAAGATCTGGAAAGTAGTCTTAAACGTGCCATCGACAACTGCCCACACGACCGCCTGTTCATTCTCACTGACGATCATACTCACCGTCTCTGCCTTTCTCAACTGGCAGGCTTATCAATCCTGAAAGATGCTGTCGAAATCACCATCGGAGCCGAAGACGTACATAAAACACTCGAAACCCTGGCCTCTGTCTGGCAGGTATTAAGTGAAAAAGGCGCTACCCGTCACTCGCTCCTCATCAATCTCGGGGGCGGAATGGTCACTGATTTAGGTGGATTTGCAGCCGCAACCTTCAAACGCGGCATTGCCTATATCAATATTCCCACCACCCTGCTGGCAATGGTAGATGCTTCTGTTGGCGGGAAAACCGGCATTAATTTCAACGGATTGAAAAACGAGATAGGTGCCTTTGCACCTGCAGCCAGTGTATTAATCGAAACAGAGTTTCTCCGTACACTCGATGCACATAATTTCTTTTCGGGATACGCCGAGATGCTAAAACACGGACTGATCAGCAACACCTCTCACTGGGCTGAACTGCTTGCATTCGATACGGAGAAGATGGATTACGGATATCTGAAAAAATTGGTAGGCCACTCCGTACAAGTGAAAGAAGATATAGTGGAACAAGATCCATTCGAACACGGCATCCGCAAAGCATTAAACCTGGGACATACCGTAGGACACGCTTTCGAAAGTCTGGCGCTTGCTGAGAATCGTCCGGTTCTTCACGGATATGCCGTAGCTTGGGGCATTGTTTGTGAACTCTATCTATCACATCTCAAAGCCGGCTTCCCAAAGGAGAAAATGCGTCAGACCATCCAATTTATAAAAGATAATTATGGAGCTTTCCACTTCGACTGTAAGCAATACGACCGTTTATACGAATTCATGCAACATGATAAGAAAAACAGTGCAGGTGTCATAAATTTCACACTCCTAAAGGAAATCGGCGATATCAGTATCAACCGGACAGCAGATAAAGATACCATTTTCGAAATGTTCGACTTCTATCGGGAATGTATGGGAATGTAGAAAATAAGAAAAATGAAACAAAGAGTTACCTCCAATCACATCGAACGATTGCAACCCAATGAAATATTCGTTTTCGGCAGTAATCTGTCCGGGCATCATGGCGGTGGTGCCGCCCTTTTGGCAATGAACAAATGGGGTGCCATCTGGGGACAAGGTGTAGGTTTGCAAGGACAAACTTACGGAATACCGACCATGCAGGGTGGAGTAGAAACAATCCGCCCTTATGTAGACGAATTTATTCAATTTGCAAATAAACATCCGGAAATGACTTTTCTGGTTACGGAAATAGGATGTGGCATAGCCGGATTTCCTCCTCAAGAAATAGCTCCACTATTTGCTAAAGCCACAACTACAGAGAATATCCACCTCCCACAACGGTTCTGGGATTTATTAGGAAAAATCCCATAACACTTTATTTATCAAAAGATTATATTGTTAATTATTTATTTCTAAAAGATTAGTTTTAACGCTCTGTTAAAACTAATCTTTTAGAAACAGATCACTTGTTCTTTGTTGATAAAGAACAAGTGATCTGCAAAAAAAACGTTCAACCTAAAACTTTCAAATTAACAATGTTAATTAGATTACTACTTCCCAGAGCACTTCCTTAGCAAGAAAAAACAAATTAAAAGAAATAAACCATCCGAATATTTTGCTTATTCAAAATAAAATTCTACTTTTGCATCCGCAATTCGGGGTGTAGCTCAGCCCGGTTAGAGTACGCGTCTGGGGGGCGTGTGGTCGCTGGTTCGAATCCAGTCACCCCGACTAACCACAAAGCATTGATAATTGTAAGATTATCGATGCTTTTTTCTTTTAGAGCACTTAAGAACTATCATACGGTGCAGACGTAGATGCTCCCCCAAACAGGATATTTAACCGGGATTTATGTTTTATCAAACAGTACCGGATATCGGATATTAAAAAAAATGTTGAATATTCAATGCAGTTGCACGGATTCTTTCCGTTTGTTGCTCAGTATCTCAAGTTTTTTTCTATCTTTGCGTCAAATAAAGCAGCGCCCTGAAAATCAATGAAATATTTCTATTATGAATAATGCTGCACATAAAAAAGACAACACAAAGAACATCTTATTAATAAAAAACTCAAACAGAAAATGAAACGCATTGTTTTTTTAGATTATGTACGCGTATTTGCGTGCTTTCTCGTTATGATTGTACACTCCAGTGAAAACTTTTACGGTGCCGCCGGATCCACGGACATGGCCGGACCGCAATCTTATTTAGCCAGTGAAGCAGACCGCTTATGGGTAGCTGTATACGATGGCTTTTCACGCATGGCAGTACCATTATTCATGATTGTCTCCGCCTTTCTCCTTGCTCCGATGAAAGAAGAACAAACTACATGGCAATTTTATCGCCAGCGATTCCTTCGTATCATACCACCATTTTTTATATTCATGATACTATACAGCACCTTACCAATGTTGTGGGGACAGATAAACGGAGAGACATCATTAACGGATCTATCACGAATTTTCTTGAACTTCCCGACACTTGCAGGACATCTGTGGTTTATGTATCCTCTAATCAGTCTTTATCTATTCATACCTATAATATCTCCATGGCTGAGAAAAGCCTCGGCAAAAGAAGAACGCTTCTTCATAGGGTTGTTTCTGTTATCAACATGTATCCCATATCTCAACCGTTGGTGTGGTGAAGTATGGGGACAATGTTTCTGGAACGAATATCACATGCTATGGTACTTCTCAGGCTATCTGGGTTACCTCGTGCTGGCACATTATATACATACTCACCTTACGTGGAGTCGTTCAAAACGTTTCATCATAGGAACCATTTTAATGGTTATCGGAGCCGTATTAACCATCTATTCATTCTATAGTCAGGCTATACCCGGTGAGACTCTTTCCACTCCCGTAATAGAAATAGGATGGGCCTTCTGTACAATCAACTGTGTACTGCTCACAGCGGGTACATTCCTCATGTTTACGTGTATCAATAGCTCAAAAGCTCCACGAATCATAACAGAAATGTCAAAGCTCAGCTACGGTATGTATCTAATGCATATCTTCTGGCTAGGATTATGGGCAACAGTATTTAAGTATACCCTGGCACTGCCTACTGTTGCCGCTATACCATGCATTGCAGTCAGTACATTTATCTGTTGCTTCATAACTTCAAAACTCATTTCATTCATACCGGGCAGCAAATGGATCATAGGATGAACATTTGAGTATGGCTACTTCCATAAAATCGGATACGCCCCATATGTAATAGTCCCATGTAGACGATTTATATTCAGACATGTACAAATCTGAACCTGACAGAATTCTCTTTAAATAGATAAATAGCAATTGAGCCCCTGATCGGAATATACCGGCCAGGGGCTCAACTTTAAATATAAAAGAAAAATATATGAATCGGTCATTGCTTGATCATCCTCAATTCATGCCTGATATAGCGGCGTATCACCCGGTATCGGGGATGCAAAGCATAAAGCGGACGGACAGAGTTATGACCGACACCCAATAGTATCAGACAAAACAGACTTATTAATGTAAGCCATCCATAAAGTTCTTTCATAGAAACCATCAATGCCTGTTGTTGTAAAGCAGCATATAATTCTCCCAAAGGGATATGACTTGCCTGTGGATGAAGTGCATCCAATGTACTGCCAAGTAACATCACATTTTTCTGCATCACTACGTTCAAGACTCGTCCGAGAACAGCTGAACCGAGTGCTCCTCCAAAGCTTGCACTGACAAATGCCTGAACAGAAACCGCCTCAAAAAAGTTCTGAAACGGTACGCGCGAAAGTGCGGTGATAAAACATATAGCGATAATCACATATCCGAAACTACGTAAAAAGAGAGGAAAAGCCAAAGCCTCTTTGCATAAATTGTAATCTATCGTAAAATAGAACATCATCAAATAACCGGTGATGGCGATAAAAGCAATAACCGTCATTGTCCGGTAACACCATTTACGACGTGAAAATGTATAGAATGTGAAAGCACTCCCCACAATCGTTCCCAGTACTAATACCCAATTGAGCGAAATCACGTTTAAAGAGTCATACCCAAGCACGGCTTCCATATAAATATGTTCGAGCAAGTGCGAGGGTGCCAATAAAATGTCGACAATCATATAGAGCAAAAAGGTAAGGTAAACGGCTTTAAACCGCCAGGTGACCAATGCTATGAACGGGTGGCGAATAAAAGAAGCACGCCACAAATTCAATAACAGGACTACTACTCCGCCCGCGGTAGCCATCCGGATATAGACAGATTCATACCAATCATAGTGTTCGCCATATACACAAACAAAGATAATACACAAAATCACTATCCCCCACATCAAGGCTCCCAACCAATCAATACCGAAAAGAGGCAATTTGGGCATCGAACGATAATTACGAAACAAAATCATAGTTGCTATCATCACAAGCAACAATAATGCAATAATCAGCCAATGCATATATTCCCATTTTATCCAAAAAGCAGTATAAACAGTTATCAATCCGGATAATTGAAGACAACCCTGTACCAAAAGATAGATATAACAAAAGAAGACAGAAAGGTCCCTCTGAGGCGTAAGCCAGAGTTGAATAGTGGAATTACACTCAAAAGTGGCCCACATCCTGAATATCCCACCAAAGAAACAGGCTGTCACCAATAACGGCACACTACGAGTATACATGCATATCAGATTACACAAAATGATAGCAATACTACATGTCAGGAAAGCTGTTTTCGAAGGGAAACGAAACTTCAGCCGAAACATAATGGCAAATGTCAACGACATCCCTACCAAAGAAGCGTATCCTGCCATCATAATATCCTCCTGCATCAAAGCTGTCGAACCTACCATTTCACTAACCGCAGCCAAATAAACGCCTCCGGAAAATTGAAAGACAATAACAAAAAGAATAACAATCCACGGCCTCCACTTTTCAGGAACAAAATCGCGCATCGCCGGAATGGTAAAAGGAGTTATTTCATGCATACATTAATAGTTTACTACACATTCCACATTCATTCCGGCACGCAGGCGTTTCATATCTTCGGGCCTATTTTCGCCGGTAAATTCTATCCGGACAGGAATACGCTGTTCCACCTTCACAAAATTGCCTGCGGAATTATCCTGTGGAAGAAGAGAAAAACTTGCCCCTGTTGCCTGAGAAACCGATTTTACTATTCCTTTAAACATTATTCCTGGGATGGCATCTACTTCTATACCCACCGGATAACCTTCGCCAATATGGGCAGTTTGCGTCTCTTTGTAATTGGCTACCACCCATTTATCATGGTCATCCACCAGGTTGACCAGTGTCTGTCCGGGTTGCACTAACACACCTTCCCGAATCTCTTTCCGCCCGGTAGTTCCGTCACACGGAGCTATAATCACCGTATATGAAAGATTTAGCCGGGCTATCTCCAAAGCTGCTTCTGCCAGTTTAATCCCAGCTTCGGTCTGCTCCAAGCGTTCAGTTTGTTCTTGTTTGACGAGGGCCGTCGATTTCTTTTGGCGAAATAACAATTCATAACGTGCTTTTGATGCATCAAAATTTGTTTTCACCGCATCGTATTGCTGGCGGGTGACAGCATCCCGTTCCAGCAAATTCTGATAGCGTTTATATTCGCGTTCAGCATTATCCATGCGTACTTTAGCTTCTTGAATACCGGCATCGGACACAGATATATTATTCTGGATGGTATGGATAGACGATGTCACTACACTCTTTCCGGATAAAGCATTCTGATAATCGGCTTCTGCCTGCACCAGTCTGAAACGAAATTCGGCATCTTCTATCAAAGCCAATGTGTCTCCCTTATGCACAGCCTGATATTCCGTAAAATATATTTTCTTAATAAAGCCTTGTATACGGCAATTGATAGGAACGATATGTTGACGTACCTGCGCATTGTCCGTAAACTCTACGTTACCCAAATGGACAAAACGCGAACAGACCCACCCGAAGGCAAGAAGCAACACAAAAATAACAGAGAGATTGAATACCATTTTTTTAGTTTTCTTATTCATGACGATTGATTTTAGATAGTTCCGGAGATATACAGAAGTTTATAAAAATTAAAAACAATATTGATTCGGGCATTTACGAGCTGTAGTTCTGCCTCAAGTTTTGAATTGCTGGCATCCAGCATATCGGTGATCAGTGCCATATCATTCTTATAGCGGTCATGGATGACGGCATAGTTCTGATTGGCCAGTTCCACACTTTTCTGCTGAGTATTCAACTCCACATAAGTTTCCATATATTTCACCTGCGCTGCATTGACAGCCAAGCCGGTTTGTTCTTTAGCATCATTATACTGCTCCGTATTTCGCCGAACAGTGAATTTATCCCGAGCAATGGACTTACTGGCCTTGAACAGAGAAGAGAAATTATATTTCACCCCTACCCCTACGTACCAATAGTTGAGGTTCTTATTGATAGGAGGCACTTCGATGGTGATAGGCCCATCCAGTTTATTACCGGCAAATAGAGCTATTTGGGGTATTTGTTCCGAACGTGTAATTTTCTGTTGATGCTTACTCATTTCCACGGTAAGTAACATCTGTTTTAGTACAGGAGAGTTTGCATAAGCGGTATTTGTCCAATTCTCTTTATTTTCAATGGGGAGGGCTTTTGAGAGAATAGTAGTGTCCGGCTGTATTCTGGCATCCTCCGGTAAACCTAAAGTAGTAGTCAGATTGCTATTCAGGATAGAGATTGTATTTTCAATCTGTGTACGGGTCAATTCCAGATTGGCCAGCAACAATTCGTAGCGGGTAATATCGTTTTTCAGAACGATTCCTTCACACTCTTTCGCACGGAGTTCCTCAATCACCTGCTTGGTCTGCTCTATATTCTTTTCGTATACTTGCAACATATTCTGCTGTTTGAATAGATCCAGATAATAGCCGATAAGCAGGAAACGTACTTTATCACGCCCGGCATCCAAGCCCAGGCGAGCCATCTTTTCTTGCAAACGTGCAATAGCAATACTGTTTGTAATGCTACCTCCCGCATATACTACCTGAGAAGCCTCTACTGAGAAGTTATTACCCAAATGCGGCATAGGTGCATTGGTTCCATTCGAAAAATTACGGTCTATCAGCAGAGCATCACCCAAATAACTGAACGACAAAGCAGCTTCAATTTCCGGCAAACGGGCATTCCCGGCAATTCTTACGCCTTCACGGGCTTCACAAATACCGGTTGCATACGGACGCAATGATTTACTGTTACGGTCGGCAAGCGCAAACATATCTTCTATAGACATTATATGCCATGCCACTTCCTGGGCATACACACCCAAGGGACATAATGACGCACAAAGCATCATTATGAACAAAGAGAATTTGTTCATACGTTGTTACTTATGAATTTTTAGAAATAATGCGAATCAATAACTTCTTAGATCTTGATTCACACAGATAATAAAATGTAAAAAGGAGAAATCAAGTAAAGAGACTTACTTAATCAGAATTTTCCCTTCCCCACTGATGGAAAAGTGCAAGCTTGGTCAGTATACCTTGAAAGGACTCAAAACGGGACTTTCTGTGTTTCTGTTTCATTCGTTTCGTGGAACTTTATGCTCCATTCGAGAGGCAAAGGTACAAAAAACATGGGAATAACCGAACCAAATCGAAATAATAGTGTAGAGTAAACTAATTACTAGAACATTACAACAAAAGCTACAGAAACTCTTACAACGTCCTAAATGCACAAAAAAATGAAAAGTTATACAGCAGAGCGATTTTCCAAATCGTTACCCGACAGGAGGTATATTTTTTCTCTTACAATAATGCTATATCATCCTTCATTTATTTGAACATTCATTATTTAACTCACTGTTATGCAATCCATTAACCATATATATATATTGAAGGGGGGGGACAACGAAGATAATGGCAGGGAATTATATACGTTCGAGTTCGTCAGGTCAAAAAACAAATTCCACTCTTTTAAATTCATTCATAGATTGAATATCTTGCTTTGTTTTACTAAATCAAAGTTTGGATCCTATGAATATAGCCTCTCTTCACTACTTTAGTGAAAAGAGGCTATAGTTACATTTAACCTGTTCTTGAGATTTTTATTTATGAAGAAGAAATTATTCTCACGAACCATCTCTTCTTAACCTGTATGTAAAAAAACTTAACCTGTATATATTTTCTTATACCTGATTACTCCTCTGCATGTCCCCCACCTGTATTAGGCCAATATATATTTTGATATAAATATGTGTTTTCTTTTGAACCATCCGGTGAGGCATATTGCATATCAGCAATAGAAATCGGATATAGGTAATAAGCTTTATGCCAATTATATCCATCTTTCAAAGCGTTTGTACTAGACATGGTACGGCTATAAGGGCGTAAATATTTGCTAAGTTCAGAACTTGAAACAATCGCATTGTCCGATCCATCAGCAACTAATTCCACTTCGTTCCCGTCACTGTCAACCATATAATTCCGATACATTCCATCCCAAAAGTTTACACCTTCAGGTATCCACTTGTCTGACAACATATTGTCAAATGAACGCCAACGTAACAAATCGGTATAACGTAACCCTTCACTAAATGTTTCCGCCATACGTTCACGACGGATATTATATAAAGTCTTATCCACCATTGATGTACCCGAATAAACTCCAAAATCTCCTTCTTTACTCAAATCCGTAGCAGCAATTGTCGCTTCGACATCTGTACTGACACCCGCACGTTCACGCAGAGCTTTCCAGTAACCTAAAGCTGTTGAGTTCAATGTTCCGGTTAGCTCATAAGATGCCTCCATATAGTTTAACATAGCTTCAGCGACACGGAAAATAGGACAAGCATTTGTCCCACGAATTTCGTCATTGGTTGTCTGTTCATAATCATAAGTATAATATTTACGCGGCTGATAACCGGTTATACAACGTTTCTCGTCTTCCGAAGCGGTAATATCCGCTTTAGAAAATAGGGTACCTACTGTCGGCGCTGACTCGTCCGTATCCAGAATCGTACTTTCTCCCCAAACAAACAACTGTAAACGTTCATCACGGTCTTTCTTTGCATTATCAATACTTGTATCACCTTGGTATCCACTATTTTCAGCATAAATAGGCAAACCGTTCTTCATCAAAAAGGCCTCTACGAACGTACGTGTATAACCATCCGCACAGCCAATCTTACAACGATAAGGAGCATTATGTTTTACGCTTAACTCGCTATTATACTCTTTCCAAAGCAAGACTTCAGTAACATTAGCCAACGAAGGTTGGCTATACATCTCAAAATAAGGATTCCAACCTGTGGTAACACCTACGGTCGGCTCAATCACATGGTTATTTGATGTCAATTGTGCAGTACCTGCTACCTCTTCTGCCGCTGCTATAGCCTCGGTCAAGAAAAATTCAATTTCACCATCAATGCCAAAAATTTTACCGCTGTTGTAATCCGCATTTGCCCCCGGCCATTCACTGTCACCGGGTACACGACCGGAGTTTCTATGGTATTTCTCAAAAGTCCCTTCATACAGAGCCACTCTTGATTTGAACAACAAAGCCGCTTCGCGATTCAGACGTTGCCCGCTAAATTTACTGCGTGAAGCTAACAGATCAATAGCCTTATCCAAATCTTCCAGTATAAAACGCGCTACCTCATTACGAGGTGAACGCTTACTGGCCTCGACGACCTCATCATTATTATCTTCAAGTACAGTGGTTACAATCGGAAAATCACCAAACACTACTAATGCCCGATAATATGTAAGCGCACGCATAAAGTAAGCTTCACCAATATAATTCTTAATTAACTCTTCTTCGCCAGAGATCTCACCGGCTTCATATTTAGGAAGCACTTGTTCAAGAAAATAGTTACAAATACGGATATAAGAAAAATAACTGCTTTGCATATTTTTATCTGTAGGGACTTCCCAGTAATCATCGGCAAACAATGTAGTATTGCCACTTATACCTTGAACAAAGATATCCGTATTCCTGTCCGATCTGGCCATTCCATCATTATAAGCAGCTTCGTGATACATATAACCATTATAGGGGTTCTGTAAGAAAGAATTATAATAGTTATTCAGGTAACTTGCCAACTGGTCAGCTGTTTCATAATAAACCTCGGAAGTAATTTGACTGACAGGTTCTAAATCAAGCAGATCATTACAGGAAGTCACGGAAAAAGGCATCATTCCCAATAATGCATAGAATCCTAAATGTTTTATATTTATTTTCATACTCTTCATTTTAATCATATTAAAAATTAAGGGTCACTCCCAACGCTACGGTACGTTGTAATGGATAAGTCTTACCCGAAGTACCATAACTATTATAAGACCCGAGCGCTTCCGGATCATAGATACTCGACAATCCGGTAAGAGTAAATAAGTTATCACAAGATACATAAACACGACAATTATCAACACCTATCTTCCTTATTAACGATTGAGGTAACGTATAACCCAATTGAATATTTTTACAACGAATGTAGGAAGCATCTTGCAAATATCGAGTTTGGACCACTTGGTTTTTCGTAATACCTCCAAAATACGGTTTCGGGTAATAAGCATCTACGTTATTTTCTGTCCAGTAATCCAAATGTTCTTTAAAACAGGCACTTTGCCATACGTTACCCGTAGCTCCCCAGAAATAAGGGTCACCTTCGCTAAACGCATAGTCTCTTTTCAGCACGCCCTGAAAGAACACAGAAAAATCAATACCTTTCCATGCCACATCCAGATTCAAACCGATACGGTAACGAGGAGTAGAGTTACCAATCACTACCCGGTCTCCCGAATCACCAATTGTATTATCACCTGTAGAAACGATACCATCACCATCCAAATCTTTAAACATCACATCACCAGCTCCCCATCCAGACCCCCAGTTAGGCTTGTTATTTACGAGCCATGCATCCATTTCTTCTTGTGAAGAGGCGATACCCTCCGTCACATATCCCCAAATTTCATTCAATGATTTACCATTATAATAAGTACTTAAAGATCCGGTCTCATTTGGATAATTTAATATTTTCTGGGTTGCATCAGATAAATTCAAACGTGCTCCATATTTTACTTGCCCTATCCGATCACGCCATCCTATTTCAAGTTCCCATCCTATTGAACGCATATCGCAGTTGTTGATCTGAGGGGCAGATGTACCCAAGGCAGAGCCAAGCGTAGGAGCAGGCCCTATCATATCTTTCGTCTTACGGCAAAACCAGTCAAACGAACCGGTCAAACGATTGTTGAACGCAGCCCAGTCCACGCCTATATCCCACGTTTCAATGGTTTCCCATGTCAATAAAGAAGAAACAATATCAGGTATAGATGCCGTATTTTGCTTTTCACCATCAATCAGCCAACTACCTGATGACGAACTGATACTCTGTTGTTGATAGAAAGGATACCAATCCGTAAATGAATTATAATCAGAACTAGTATTCCCTAACTGTCCCCAAGAAGCACGGAGTTTCAACATGCTGATTTTATCAGATAACTTTTCAAAAAAAGATTCACGTGCAATGTTCCAACCTAATGACATAGAAGGGAACCACGCCCATCGCTTGTCTCCGACAAAACGAGAAGACCCGTCGTAACGTAAATTGAATTCAAACAAATAACGTTCGTCATAATCATAATTAAAACGTCCGAAATAACCGGCAGTCGCACGATTCCAATATGAATCTCCATTCTTTTTATTACTCTGTGCCTGACTCAAGTAGGGCTTTTCTTCGGTTGTCAGATTAGTACCACTTCCCCATAAATTATCCTGATCATAACGTTCATAATTCATACCGACCATTATTTTACCATTGTGTTTACCAAAACTCTTAGAATAATCCGAATATACATTCACGGTATAATAATTCTGTCTGTACCGATTATCGTAAACATACGTTTCGGTACCATAACCGCTATCACGCAAAAAAGCAGTACCATCCACATAATAATGGTATATAGGAATCGTATTTTCTGTTGTCTTATTATTCGCCACACGCATTGAACCTTCCATATAAATTCTCCAATCTTTTATGGGTTCAAAGGTGAATCTAATTTGTTGTGTAAATAGGTCGTTGTGCTCATCATAAGTACCTCCATCTTCCAGTTCAGCAATTTCCATACCCTCAGACCACTGTCCATTAGGGTCCACAGCAAAACAGGTAGGCCAACGACGGGCTATATTGTGGAAAAACAATCCATCCAAATACTGAGGTTTTGTGTAATCTTTACGTGTCCATTTAGTAGTGAGATCCATACGAGCCCAATCGGTAAGAATTGCACCTATCTTAGCATTCATGGTATAACGGTTGAGTTCGTCATGTCCATGCCGTATCAAACCATTCTGATTTAAAAAACTTCCGCTGACAGACCAATTGAACTGTTCCGTCCCCCCACTCAAGCTTAAATTATGTTGTGTGGAAGGTACATTCTTTTTATAAAATTCATCAAACCAATTCGTATTGGCAAATGAACTACCGTATTGATTCCACTTATTGGTTGATGTATTTGCCGTCGTACCATAATACTCCGGCTGAGACGGATCGGTATACATACCGGCTTGAAAATTCAATATCTTCTGCATAATTTCATCAGAGAAATAATTTCCAGCACCTGCATTGGAGTTGGCCGCATTAAAATAGGTCGCAAATGAATAAGAATCTACCATATCAGGTAACTGAGTTGCCGTACTGAAACGGACATCGCCCGAGTAAGTGACTTTCACCTTCCCTGCCTTTCCACTCTTAGTCGTTATCAGAATGACACCAAAAGCCGCCCGAGAGCCATAAATAGAAGCAGAAGCGGCATCCTTCAATACTGAAACACTCTCAATATCATTGGGATTGACAAGAGTCAAATCACCTTCAATACCATCAATCAATACCAATGGATCATCATTGGAACTGATTGACCCTGTACCACGGATGTTAATGCTCATACCTGAGTTCAAATCGCCCCCATTTACGGAAGTAGTCAAATTCAAACCGGGAATGGCACCTTGTAACGCCTGAGTAACATTGGCTACAGGACGCGATTCTATGACTTCTGACCCGACCATGCTCACCGCACCCGTTACATTTACTTTCTTCTGAGTACCATAACCCACTACTACCACTTCCTCCAAAGCCTGGGCATCTTCTTTCAAAGTAACATTCAAGGGTTTGTTATTCCATACTACTTCCACCTTTTGATAACCAATAAAAGAAATCTGGATTATATCTCCCTTTTTTACTCCAGGCAAAGAAAAACTACCATTAATATCAGTAATCGTGCCATTACTAGTACCTTTTACTACCACTGACGCACCGATTACAGTCTCTCCCGTCACATCTTTAACAACGCCAGTACATTTTCCATTTTGCTGAACGACATAAGCGCCATCACCAATCCCTACCGTCCACGCATAAGCCATTCCAGGAGAATTGCTCAAAAAGAACAAAAGGAAACAGATAGAACTTGATTTTTTAAACATAATAATTGATTTTAGTTTAACTAATAATTTTTCAGCAAAGAAAGTAACAAAGCAAGATCACTAACTTATTATTTTATCACTTAAATTTGTATATTTAGAAACCAAATGGACCACTAAAAACAGTTTGTAGACAAAAATCCTTTGTTTGTCTATTATTCTCTGTTTTGAGACTCCAAGGAACTATTTTTGTAGAGAAAATACAGGAAAATCTTATGCATCTAAAAGAATTTATCCAATATTATAATGTATCATTTACATCTAATGAGGAAATTGCTTTTTGGTATATCAATCCTAAATTAATCAACGAAAATAAAAACATACCAGCCATACAAGATCTTCATTCTATATTATTCGTCATTGACGGAGAATTGAAAATTGAGGTAAATGGAAAAATCTTTCTCATGAACAAAAATTGCTTTGCTGATATTAATACCATACATAAGCCAACTTACAGACTTCTCTCCGCATCCGAAAATCTTCGTGCATACCATATCATAATGACCAAAGAGTATGTAATGAGGCTAGTGGGAAACAGAAGATTATTTTCTACACGTTATATATGTGAACGAATGAATAACCCAATACTACAAATAACACCTTCAAACACAGGAATATTTATAAAGTATCTACTAGATATAAAACAGATTTTTAAAAACGAAGGACATCTGTTCAGAACGGCCATACTGACACATTGCCTATGGAATTTTTTGGCAGAAGTTGCCAATTTTTCTTTGCTTGAAAAAGAAAAAACTCCAGAGGAGGTAGGCAATAAACGGAAACTGTATATACAGTTCCTTGAAATGATTTCCACAGAGATAAATAGAAAATACTCCGTAAACTTCTATGCCTCCAGACTATGTGTGACCCCTCAATATCTGCAACGTGTGGTCAAAATGTTTTCCAACAGAACAGTCCATCAGTGGATAAAAGAAGCTATCATGGGTGAGATCATGAAATTATTAAATGAAACAGATATGACGATACAACAGATAGCTGAAGATCTGGGGTTTCCTGACCAAGCCGCATTAAGCAAGTTCTTTAAACAAAATAAGAAAGTTCCACCTTCAATATACAGAAATAAGGAGTAAAAGGATTCTTTATACTTTTATTAAGAACGGCATTTCCACATTTTCACTTTCAACCGAAAAAGAACGAAAAGCCGCTTGTACTGCCATTAAACATCAACTAAAATGTTAGATTGGAAAATCTCTTATGATTTCTTTTCTTGCCTACCAGATTCTAAATTTTCATTTTCCGTTAGGCTGATATAGTATAAATCAAGAGAGAGTTAAGCACACAGCTTAACTCCCTCTATCTTATTGAGTTACTATCTTATTTCTTATAAACCTTCAGATTTGTAATCTTACTATCAAACTTTCCGGCTTTCTCTAGCGGGAAGACTAAAGTGCGAACATAATTCATAGAATCTTTCCCGGCATTATAGTAAAGTTTTTGAGTATTCATTTCCTCTACTACCTGTCCATTGATAAGTAGACGGGTCGACTTATTGTCACCACTGATACCGATGGTTGCTTTCTCACCTTTATGGATACGGTGACTAAATGTATTCAAATAACCGTCACGGGCAAAACCCAACATGCCACGGATCGGATCGGAAAGATAAAATACGGCATCCGGCGAACGGAACAGTTCCGTACCCTTTGCTTCATTGGCTCCGTCAATGTCAAATGTTACCAGATAATCGTAACCGATTTCACGGTGAGGAGTCTCGCTATTGGGAGCAACGGAAGCCTGTTCATACACCAATCCCGGTGTAGTACCGATACGGCCGAGTTGATTAACACCCGGAGCCTCACTGATGGCATTGCGTTGTTTATCAAAGTCAGCATACGGAACAGATACATCTTTTCCGGTCCACATCTTCACAGCCAAAGTCTGCAAAGCCGGATAAACGCGGTGATGAATATCTTTTGTCGAGATGCCATTGCCTACATGATCGTTCCATACGGCAAACATACCGCCGAGGATAGACGGATCTTTCTCCGGGAAAACAGCCTTTCCAATCTGTACAGGAGTCCAATTTTCGTACAAATACTTCGTGTTCAGATAATCATAATAGTATCCGGCAGCCGGAACAATGTATACCAGCCCGTCAGGAATACTAATCAATTTATAGCCTTGCTCTATCATGTCTTTCGGGTTGGCATAGCCATTGTACCAAGCACTCATGATCACATTCTCCGATTTCACCGGTGTATCACCTTTGGCATGCGTCAGTGCTCCCCATACACAAGCCTGTTTGCCAAAGCTCTCTACATAGCGGATATAATGGTCGGTGAAAGCACGGAACTTCTCTACTACATCTTTTTTCTTATTTGAGTATTCGTCAGTACCGATATGCACTTTCTTTCCACGGAATACAGGTTCGTCCCCTTCCAGATACTCCTTAAATAGTCCATCCATAAACTTATACGTTTCAGGATTAAACAGATCGAGATGGTCCATGCCGTACTCTTTACTGCCGATCTCCGGTTTATAATGTGTAAAGGCAAGAGTATGCGCCGGAGCATCAATCTCGGGAATGATTTCTACGTAAAGGTTCTCAGCCAACTTTTGTAAATCGATAAATTCACGCTTGGTGTAATAGCCGTCTTCGGCAGCCAAGCCCGGATAAGTATCCGACTCCAAACGGAAGGCTGCATAAGTTTTCGACCAATCGTGCCCGAAGAACTGTTTAAAGCCATTATCATTCAAGTGAATCTGCAAAGTATTCATCTTGTAATAAGCCATAATCTTCACATAATCCTGAAGGAAAGAAAGAGGAATAAACTTTCGACCACAATCTATCATAAAGCCACGCATAGCGTAGTCCGGAAAGTCACGTAAAGTACCTTTCGGGAACTGATGATTTTCGCTCTGTTCCGCAATCTGAAGCAGCGTACGGGTTCCCCAATATACCCCTATGCTTTCGGGAGCAGTCAGCAAGATACGGTCGGTAACTTTCACCGTATAGCCTTCTTTGCCCAACTTCTTATCTGCACGAATGGCAAGAATAACATCACCGGCTCCGCCTTTGCCTTGTACTACCTCCGGTTTGTGACCGAACATCGTTTCACAGTCATCGGCCAGCATACGGGCAATGCGCAATAGTTCCGGCTGATTGGCAGGACAGACTATTTTTGTTGTTTCAGTCGGTACAAATGCCCCTTCGGCACCTTTCCACTCTTTCAGTTCGGGAATCACAAAAGGTTTGGGATTAACAACTGCACTAACGCCGGGGCAAACCAGGCATAGTGCCACAAGAATCATAAAGAATCGGTTAACAAATTTCATATCGTGTCGTTATAAAAGGGTTAATTCAACCGGACATCCGATTGTGGTACCAAAAGTAGTGTAAATCTACCGATTCTCCAACATTCTGTCTAAAATAAAAGAATGTTGGCACCCCGACAGACAAAAAGATCTATCTGCCGAAGTGCCAACGTGGGATCATTGTTTCCGCTGAAACGGTGACCTCATCACAAACAAAACAAACATCAAGCTGATGGGAATCATCAACTTGCTACAGAAGTCCTTCTCAGGGAACCTCACGGTCACTCATCCGTAGATTTTAAATATGATTGTCGGATAAATTGGGGATAGTAAACCAGAAAGTCGATCCTTCTCCAACTTCCGATTCCACTCCAATCGTTCCGTGCATACGCTCAATAATAATTTTACAAAGGGACAATCCCAATCCAAGCCCTTGGGTAAAGCTATCAAGTTTCACAAATCGTTCAAATATCACTTCCTTTTTATCGTTAGGAATACCACATCCGGTATCCGTCACATAAAACCTAATTTGACCATTCTCTTTCTCTTGATACCCCCAACGAACGGTCCCCTTTGTTGTAAATTTAATAGCATTATCCAATAAGTGCTCCAATATCTGTATCAGCCTGTCCCGATCTGTATAGATGTGAGCATTCGACTGCTCCCGATCCCAAGCCAAAACCAGGTTGTTCGTTTCTGCTTTGGGAACATACGTCAATTCCATCTCTTTCATCAATGAATCGAGGACTACATCCGAACCGACTATGTCCATAACGCCCGACTCAATATTGGAGAGATCGATAACATCGTTCATCAATCGCAAAAGATGCTCCGTATTACTCTGTATCAATCCGATATACTCCTGCTGCTCTTTTTCGTCATCTATGATAGAGAGCAAAGATGCAAAACCTACAATCGCATTCAACGGTGTACGTATCTCATGGTTCATATTAGCAATCAATGCCGATTTCAACCGATTGGCTTCTTCTGCTTTCTCTTTAGCTGCGGTCAGTTCTTCTTCCATAACCTTTCGCCTGGTAATGGACATCAGCGATCCCTCTACAGTCAACAGTCTGCCATTTTCATCAACTTTCCCGGGAATGGCATGCATTTCCAACCACTCCAATACGAATCCCTCTCTCTTTTTAGCCCAGAAACGAAGTTCGACCACCACTTTCTTCATTTTGCCTTTCAGTATCCCCCGACAAGCTTCAATCACCCGAAGGCGGTCTTCCTTATAGATACCTTGATAAACACGCGCTATAGAAACCGGAAACGAATCATTATGAAAAATCTCCCATCCTGCAGGATCGTCCGACGGACGGGCATCAAACCATACCATATGCCCTGCCAGTTCCCACTTCCATGGAAAAACTTCCGCGACCCCAAGCGTCATTAACAACTTGCGGTTCACTTCATTCAGCATCTGCTGAGTCCGCAACAGTTCGGTTTGTTTTTCTTGTTTCATTTAAGCCACTATTTATCGATGCATACGATATTCTGTAAGTGTCATTCCTGTGTGCTTTCTAAAAAAACGCCCCAGCGACGACTGGTTCGCAAAGTTCGTTTTAATAGATATCTCCTGTATATTCATGGTAGAGTTCTTCAACATGGCTTTGATCTCCAATATGGCATACTCTACAATCCAATCTTTTGCTGTCTTTCCGCTCGCCTCTTTTATCACCATCGACAGATACTTGGAAGTGATGCATAACTTATCGGCATAGAAAGCGACATCCTTGTGTTCCCGGTAATGCTGCATAATTAAACAGAAAAAATCATGCGCCAGCTTACTCTTACCCATATCCGATCCCCCTTTTATCAAATGAGACTTGCTGTAATATTCGTTATAGATATCCAGATAAAAGATTCTCAGTAACAACAATACAGACTCTCTCCTGAAAAAATGGGTAGGGTCTTTTGCCCGCTGTGAGAGTGATCCATAAAAAAGTTTGAACCGCTCAATCTCTTCTCCTGTCAATTCATACCAATAATGGCTTCTCATGTAAACAAAGAAAAGAGGAGAAAAACGACTGAACCCACTCAACGTATCATCAAAAAGCGCACGCGACAGCACAACTATATTACAAAGAAAATCAGGACTTAGTTCGGTTATCGAAACCAACTGCCCCGGCAGAATAACCGCCAGTTCATTCTTAGCAAGAATATGAATATTGTCAAAGATACAGATCTTGGCAGTACCTCTCAAACACAAAATGATCATCCCAACTTCGGTGTAGGACGGAACAGATGTCACACGAATGTGCTTCATGTTCTCACAAACCATAAGTTCATCCCCCAATAAAGTCGTAGTATAACCATCCGTTATCAATTTCTCACTATCCCTGTTTGGCATCAGAATCCTTTCTTTGTTGATACAAAAGTAAAATAACTACATTAACCCCGTAACTACACAAGTCTTTTGGTATCATATTACAGAAATATGGAGCTACTTCTTGACATTTTTTTATAAACAAAATGTCCTTAGGACCTTAAACAACCTATTTTTTAGCTGTTTGTTCGCTTCGTTAATGTATATTGGATTCCGTTCATATCTTTAATATTTTAGGAAGAGGATAGAGGCAAAAAAGAATAGATTTCCTATTTTTGCAACCGAATATAACTATAGAAATAAAGACCATGCGTTATCTACTCTCAGCGCCTTCGCAGATAAAGGCCACTATCCAGCTTCCGGCGTCCAAAAGTATCAGCAATCGTGCCCTTATCATCCATGCTCTGTCAAAAGGAGACGATGTGCTTTCGAACTTGTCCGACTGCGATGATACGCAGGTGATGATAAAAGCTCTGACCGAAGGCAATGAAGTGATTGATATTCTTGCGGCCGGAACGGCCATGCGCTTTCTGACGGCTTATCTGAGCAGTACTCCGGGTATCCATACCATCACCGGAACGGAACGGATGCAGCAACGACCCATACAGATATTAGTAAACGCCTTGCGCGAACTGGGAGCCCATATAGAATATGTTCGGAATGAGGGTTTTCCACCCTTACGGATTGAGGGTAGAGAGCTCACGGGCAGCGAAATCACCCTAAAGGGCAATGTGAGTTCACAATACATATCAGCCCTGTTGATGATCGGTCCGGTACTGAAAAACGGTTTGCAACTCCGGTTGACCGGAGAAATCGTTTCACGACCTTACATCAACCTGACTTTGCAATTGATGAAAGATTTCGGCGCCTCGGCTTCGTGGACATCCGACCAGAATATCCAGGTTGATCCACAACCTTACCACTGCCTTCCGTTTACCGTCGAAAGCGACTGGAGTGCAGCTTCTTACTGGTATCAGATAGCTGCCCTGTCTCCCCAAGCAGATATAGAACTGACCGGACTGTTCCGCCACAGTTATCAGGGCGACAGCCGCGGAGCAGAAGTATTTGCCCGCCTGGGAGTGGCAACCGAATATACGGAAACAGGTATACGACTGAAGAAGAATGGCACATGTGTCGAACGGCTGGATGAAGATTTTGTCGATATTCCCGACCTGGCACAGACCTTTGTTGTGACTTGTGCACTGCTCAATGTGCCTTTCCGCTTCACCGGGCTGCAAAGCCTCAGAATAAAAGAGACAGACCGGATCGAAGCCCTTAAAACAGAGATGAAAAAGCTCGGGTATATATTGCATGACAAAAACGACAGTATCCTTTCCTGGGACGGTGAACGCGTGGAACAACAGACATGTCCCGTTATCAAGACTTACGAGGATCATCGCATGGCTATGGCTTTTGCTCCGGCAGCAATTCATTATCCGACAATACAAATAGACGAACCTCAAGTAGTCTCCAAATCATACCCCGGATATTGGGACGATTTGCGCAAAGCCGGTTTCGGCATCAAGGTCGGAGAAGAATAAGATAGAAAAGACCTTTGCGAGACACACTCCGAAAGATATTGCGCCCTGCTCTCTCAAAGTTCCGACTTTGAGGAGCAGGGCGCAAAACTTCAAACAGATTCAACATCCGCAACGACCATCGGTCTCCTTGTCCGGATAACAATCCTTATCTTAATGGTTCCATTCGGAAAGAATAACTATAAACCGTATCCTTCCGGATTTCATAATGGGGACGCGGTCCCGGTCCGCAACTGGCATTGCCCAATCCACGCTGAATACAATCTAAATTGAGAACAACCTCCGCACGGTGGATATCAGACAAATCATGTCCATATTTTACCTGCCATAAATCTTTATCCGTGTAATGTTGGGCACTGAAATCCAACGTATCCGTTGCGGTTATCCTGAGTCCTTTCCCTTGTCCGTCTGTCAATGCCAGCCAGTGTGTATCTGTGCGTCCGCCCATTGTTTGCGCCCGCGCATAATGCTCGGCCATATCCGTAACAGTCGTTTTGTAGCGTCCCATGTAGGCTGCGTTCTTCCGGTCACGATAGTTCTCCATCGGACCGCGGCCATACCATTCGACTTGTTCCAGTGAAGGATTGAGGAACATTTGCAAGCCCAGACGAGGTAGATCGAAATGACTTTCTGTCGTAAAGTCGGCTGCCACATCGACCCTGCCGTTACTGTAAACCCGGTATCTGACTGTATACGGTATATTGACTTGCCCAACTTTGACCTCTATCTGAGACTGAACAGACGCCGACTTTCCGTCTTCCGCCAGTTTCCAGTCAAAACCACGCAATGCAACCACAGGCTGAATCCATTCGCGAGGATCATTACTGATGGAACGATACCAGTTCAACGCCGGTCCTTGCTGACCGTGTATCATGTTTTGTCCGTCATATCGGAGACCGATCATCATGCCTGTCTTTGAATCAAATGAGATCTCGGTACCCGGAGCACGGAAACGGATGTACTGACGTTCTTCTACCACCTGCAGGGAAGCAGAGAGTTCCGGAACCTCCGTTTTCTGTTTTCTCTCTCTTAGTAAGAACTGCTCCGTTGCCACTACATGTCCGGCTTTAGCCCAGACGCAGTCATGCTTCAACTTCACTTCCAGGTTGATGTGGTAATCGGCATCTTCCGTCAAGTGACGGAGATAAGGGATATGGATCGTACGGTGTTCACCCGGCTTACCGTCAGGCAGTCCGAACTCCTCTTCCGCAACAGGCACCCCGTCTTTGAGGATGACATAACGCAGGTTGAAATGACGCATATTCAGGAATGAATAATGATTGCGTAATCCCACATTGTTCTCTCCCACTTCTTCAAAAGTCATATATTGGTATACCTTTTTCACTTCCCATAACTTAGGAGTAACCCTACGGTCGGGTGTCACCAGTCCGTTACAACAAAAATCATTGTCGTTGGGACGATCACCGAAGCTGCCCCCGAAATAATAACGGTCCGGCGCTTCTCCGGGTTTATTGATGCCTTGATCCACCCAGTCCCAGATGCAACCTCCGATCATGCGTTTAGACTGATTGGCAATATAGTCCCAATATTCTTCCAGGTTACCGACAGCATTTCCCATGGCATGTGCATACTCACATAGAAAGAAAGGTTTATTGCGCGGCTCGTTGTCCTGAGCTATCATACTTTCGATGGATGGATACATCCGTGAGTCCATATCGGCAACATCATTCATTCCTTCATAATGGATGAACCGTGCGTCAATCTCTCTGGCAGCCTGATAAGCGGCCTCGAAATTGGGTCCTCCGCCCGATTCATTCCCCATCGACCAGAAGATTACGGAAGGATGGTTCTTGTCCCGTTCCACCATACGTACCACCCGGTCGACAAAGGCTTCTTTCCAACTTTCCCTCTTGGTCAGCATCATGTTGCCATGACATTCCAGATCCGCTTCGTCCATTACGTAAAGTCCATAGTAGTCAAACAGAGCATACATCTTCGGATCATTCGGATAATGACTGGTACGAATGGTGTTCAGGTTGAAACGCTTAAAGAGAAGAATATCCTCTATCATGCTTTCTACAGGTACCGCTTTACCGAAACGGGGATGAATATCGTGACGATTGGCACCCTTGAACAACACCAATGCATCATTGATATACACTTTATTGTCACGTATTTCAATTTTGCGGAAACCATATTGCTGGGTAGTTGCCTCGAGCACCTTGCCGGAAGCATCCAGCAATTCCAGATTCACAGTATACAGATAAGGTGTTTCGGCGCTCCAGAGTTGGGGATCACGAATACTTGCTTTTGCAGGCAGACAGATCTCTTTTCCGGCAGCCAGATTACCGACCGCAGTTGTAAACGTACGCAAAGTTTTGCCACCGGCATCCAGCAGAGCTATGCGTACGGAGGCATTCACAGCAGACTTGCCATAGTTCTTCACGTCTGCTTTGACACATAAGTCGGCCTTGTCGAAACGGTCACTGATGACAGAAGTAAGATGCACGTCGCGCAGGCGAAGTTTCGGAGTCGCTACCAGATAGACATCCCGGTGGATACCGCTCAGGCGGAACATATCCTGGTCTTCCAGATAGCTGCCGTCACTCCAGCGATACACTTCGACTGCCAATATGTTTTTACCCGGCTTCACATACTGTGTGATGTTGAACTCGGCATCGTTGTTGGCACCCTGGCTATACCCGACTTTCTTACCATTGATCCACAGATACATAGCGCTGTACACTCCGTCGAAGTGGATAAACACTTCTTTATTCTTCCAGTCGGCCGGCAGAGAGAATTCCCTCCGATAGGAACCTACCGCATTAGGCTCTTTCTCTACCGTATATCCTCTCTGTCCCTGTATAAAGGGCGGATTGTTGCGTATCGGATAGGTGATATTGGTATAGATGGGGGTTCCGTATCCCAGCATCTCCCAATTGGAAGGAACCGGAATCTCTTTCCAGGCAGACACGTCATAGCCCGGTTTATAGAAATCCACCGGACGTTCGGAAGGTTGCTTCACCCAATGAAACTTCCAGTCACCATTCAGCAACAGATAACGGGAAGACTGATTGCGTATCCAAGGACGGGTGTACGAAGGATCGCTCTTCATCTCTTCCGTATCGGCAAAGGGGACAAACGTAGAACGCCCCTCTTCTTTGTTAACGGCAAATATCCGTTCATTCTCCCAGTCATTATCACTCCGGGTTTTAAAAGCCTCAGCCACCACTTTCAGATTCGATTTCACGATTTTCCATTGCTGGCTTATTTTCTGCGCATCCGGTTTGAGCTGGTAAACCGGCTCGGCCACAAGACCGGCATCCGGGAAGCCCAGGTTATAACCACTCGCTACACTGGTGAACAAATAATTCCCATTGGGCAAAGCCGTGATACGCCATTGCTGATTGGGATTTTCTTTATTAGGGTCCCATTGGATGACCGGACACTCCTTGCTTCCATTGCCGCTATTGTCGATTCCCAGTTCGGTGAGCGGACTGACAATGGAGTAGCAGCCGTCACCACAAGGAATCAGATTCCAGACCTGCGACTCTTTATGGGGTTCCTTTTTAGAAATAAATATCTTACCACCTAAATCCAGACTCTCCTGATTGTCCAGGACAAGTCCGTTCTGGGTATGGATCTCGTAGCTTTGCTTCGGATCGAACTCCTGGGCACGAACCATTCCTACTGCCGACCACAGAGCAACGCTTACCAGAAACAGATGTTTAAAATTTAGCATACTATTGATATTAAGAAAAGGCAGGGAAGAAAACCAAGGGCTGTATCCGCCAACAAAACCTATGTCTGCCTGTGTGATACAGCCCAAACCTATATTCAACCCAACTACCTATTGTTTTTACTGAAATAAAGCCGATTGTTTGTACACTCCGAATGTATGGATAGCAGGACAGGCAAATCCGTCGAGGATACGAAGACGTACCTGTTTGGCTTTTACCGGTTCGAAACGTACGATCCATTTATACCCCACCGTCTGCTTATCGGTTGCTTCCGGTATCGGGGTCCAGTTACGGCCATCATTAGAGTACTCCACACTCCACTTCGTCGTGCGGTGTCCCAATTCGATCACTTCCTGAATCATCAGGCAGTCGAACTCTGTCTGCCGGGGAAGAGTGAAAACGATGTCCGAGGTTTTGGCTCCGTCTCGGCCGGCAAAATAAGTTTCCTTATTGTTGTCCGTCAGGAACTCCGGACGGAATTTACCTCCGCGTCCGTTCGTTGCTTTCACCTTGGCCTTAGCCAACAGATTGTTTCCGAAGGTTTCATCCAATCCCTGCTTCAGCAAGGCAGCATGAAGTGAATCGGTAGGATGAATCAGTCCGCGACGATCAGGTGGGAAGTTGAGCAGCAACACGCTGTTGTGACCGACAGAAGTGCAATAAATATCCCAAAGTTCCTTTACGCTTTTCACGCGGCTGTCTTCCTCAGCATGATAAAACCAACTGGGACGGATCGATACATCGGTTTCGGCAGGGATATATGCATCACCGCCTTTTACTCCTTCGTTCAGCCCTTCATAGTTCTTCCATTCATCTCTGACGCATACAGAGTCGGTAGTCGACCAACAAGGATCACCGGCTTTGCCGGACTCATTTCCCATCCAACGCACATCGGCAAAAGGATACGAGTTCTTGGTCCCGAAAATGACACAGTCCGGTTGCTTCTCTCGCACAATCTTATACCAATGAGTATAGACGGGAGTAGTCAGTTCGTCTGCTCCGGCACCGTCCCACCAAGTTTCCCAGACTTTTCCATAGTCACCCATCAATTCTTCCAACTGGTGACCATAATACTGCTTGTACTTCTCCGTAGTATAAAGGGGAGAAAGATGCTCGTGCCGGTCGTGCGGACCCAGATAGATGCCCGCCTTAATGCCATACTCCTCGCAAGCATCCACAAACTCGCGCACAACGTCTCCCTTTCCATTCTTCCAGGCAGAGTTCTTCACCCCATAATCCGTATATTTACTGGGCCAAAGGCAGAACCCATCGGCATGTTTGGCTGTAATGATGGCACTAGGGATACCGGCCGACTGAAGGGTACGCATCCACTGTCCGCAATCGAGGGCCGTAGGATTGAATATAGCTGCCGGAGCACGTCCGTCCCCTTCGTTTACATACTCCTCAAAGGTATTGATACCGAAGTGAAAGAAAGCGATCATCTCCCGGTTATACCACTCTACCTGTCTCGCACTGGGAGTCAGCCCGTAGGGTTCGGGGGCCTTTTGCCCCCATACAGGTACCGCTACAGCAGCGATTCCCGCCGCTAAAAAGAAATTTCTTAGATTCATGTGTTCGTCTATTTTACAGTTTTGTATATCAGAATAAATTAAGTTCGCTTATCGTCACATGCGGTCCGCCGTTCACGGCCGTGATGGTTACCTTCAGGTAGCGTCCATCTACAGCAGCGGGCAGGAAGGATCGGAACTCACCCTGTGCCGGAATATCCGTAAACTTAGCGGCTACCGTCCAGGTGGCATTATCATCGCTCACCTCCACAGTCACCTCTTTCGGCCCGTCATACCCCTCTTCACGTGCCTGGCAAGCGAATCCCTGGATATGGGTTGTTTTCTTCAGGTCAATAACAATCCAGTGAGGTGGTTGCGGATGCTGAGTACTCCAGTCGGTACCCCAGAAAGTATTCAGATCGCCATCCAGACAAGCTTCTTTCAGTCCGCTGTGTCCCCAATCGCCCTCTTTCGGCTCTTCGGACGAAGCACTCAATGCTTCCCATCCGGTGCGGTCGAGCAACTCCATGTTGCTGGCATCCATCGAACCTCTGAAGATGAAGTAGATGGTCTGACAGCAATGATCGGCTACCGCTCCCTCCACCGAAGTAATGCTTACGGGCAGCAGATACTCCTTGAACGCCTCGATGTTACCTTTTGCATGAACCGTGATTACAGCTTCCTCAGACTTCGGTGTCCCGGCTTTTACCAATACCTCTTCAGTCAGGTCGTAAGCGGCTTCCGGCAGCAGTTCATATTCGGTTCCGTTCTTCGCGTTATACTCGTCTACCTTGCCCGGATCGGCTTGCAGATGTACCACAGCATCATTAGGCAGTCCGTATTCCGTCAGTTGCGGATAGGTTTCGGGAGTAACGGCCACATTAAAAGTCTGTACATACGGCTCGTCTTCAATGTAGAAATTGGCTTTCACGGCAGTTCCCGCATCGGGTATGTAGATGGTCAGGTCGCTGTCATTGTCACTGCATCCCACTGTGCAGCAGAATCCGGCAGCCAGAATGGCTGCCTTCAGTATGTTCTGTTTCATGATTCTTCTCATTTTAAATGTTTATTCCCATCCGGGATTATTGGGTAACAAGTTCGGATTCATCGTTGTCTCGTCGATAGGCAACGGATGCAGATAGAGTTTATCATCCCATTTGCGGGTTGTCCTGTCCGGATAAACAATCAGCAGATTGTCTTGCGTCAATTCACGGGAGAAGGAGTCGTACTGCTCTTTCAACTTATCCGATACTTTCATTCCAAGCATACTCTTCGGTGCTTCCAGCAACTTGCCGGCTTTCCAGCGTACAATGTCATCCCAACGGAAGCCTTCGCCTACCAACTCGACTGCACGCTCGCGGCGGATTTCGTAAAGCAGCGGAGAGAGTTCATAACCATAATCCGGCCAGTTCGGATCGGTGAAACCGACATTTACTTTCAGATGCGGCATTTCTACACGATCTCTCAGTTCATTGACAGTCTGGTCCAATACCTCCTGGGTACATTCACCCAGTTCGGCTTTCGCCTCGGCATAGTTCAACAGCACCTCGGCATAACGGAAGATAAACACATCCAGTGTAGACTGCCCGATGTTCCACTGTTCGGGATCGGTAGAGTGATACTTCATCACGTAATATCCGGTAGTACAATATTTGGTATCTATTATGGGAAGGGCATTGAACTGCTTCGTACCGTCGCTCAGCACCTTAAAAGGAAGTTCCGGATTATCGATCGTCTGGCGCAGGCGCGGATCACGCTGCATCAACTCATCCATCGGCATGTCGGCCTCCTCGTATCCCGGACTGACTGCGGTAGGCAGACCATCGGCACATAGGTATTGTTCGAACATGGCACGGCTCAAACCTGTATACGACTCTTCCATCTGGCGGGTGTTGTTGTGCATCAATAGCTTGGTGATATAAACCCTGGGCATGATACACTCGCTATTGGAGGCTAAATCTTCCTGTACAAACAGGTTGTAATAATCCTGTAAAGGCTTATCGGTCTTATAGATGGAGTAACCTCCCTCTTCGATCACCTGTGCGGCTGCATCAGCTGCTTCACGATACAACTCTTCGTAGTCGCCCAGTCCGTGATATTTACGGAAAGACGCTTCGTAGAGACAAGCTCTCGACTTGAAAGCCAGCGCAGCATACTTATGCATATTGCCGGTTTTGGTTTCATTAGGCTTCGGAAGGTGTTCGATGGCAAAATCGAGATCTTCCAGGATGTGTGTGAACACGACTTTTCTGGAATCACGTCCCTTGTACAGTTCTTCGGAGTCCACTTGCAACTCGGTTTCATACCAGGGCACATCGCCAAAGCGTTTCACTTTGTACACATACTCCCAGGCACGGAAGAAGCGGACCACGGCTACCGAACGGTTAATCTGGCTTTCATCCCCTTTCACCTGTTTGTAACGAGCCATAAAATAGTTGCAGGAACGGATGTTTCCCCAGTCTCCATTTCCCCATCCGCCACCGGAAGTAGGAATCGTTTCAAGATTGAAGATCCAGGTCTTCGGTTTCTCGTTCACGTAACAGTCCGATTCATCATCGGCACCGGGTCCCTGCGCCCCCGGTAAAATACCGTAAAAGCCGTTGGCATAAAGTTCAAGGTCTTGTACACTTGTCCAGAATTTCGGATCCGAGAGAGAATCTTCGGGATACAAGTCCAGTAAATCGGAGCAGGAAGAGAACATGGAAGTACATGCCACTGCCGCTATCAGTAATATCTTATTCTTTTTCATAATCGTTATCGTATTAGAGGGTAATGTTTAATCCGAATGAAACAGACTTAGTCAGCGGATAAGTGCTGAGACTCACTGTTTCGGGGTCGTATATGTCAAACAGGTGATCGAACGTCAGCAGGTTTTGTCCGCTTACGTAGAAACGCACATGATCTATCTTCCACTTGGCCAGGAGCGCTTTCGGCAAAGAATATCCCAATGTGATAGACTTCAGGCGCAGATAAGCGGCATTCTGGAGATAACGGGTCTGCGTTTCACGGTTACCGGTCACGTTGTCGTAGGTAGACCGGGGGAAGTAAGCATTGCGGTTATCTTCGGTCCATGAGTCGAGTGCATGTTTGAAAGGTACATGCCATTCGTTGCCGAAGCCCCAGAACTGGTTGCCTCCCAACACTACATCCTTCTTGCCGATGCCCTGGAAGAATACATCAAAGTCAAAGTCGCGCCACTGCAATCCGCCTTTAATACCATAACTGTAACGCGGTTCGCTGTTACCGATAATCTTTTGGTCACCCGGATCGTCAAGCGTATTCTTTCCCTTGTTTATCTTGCCGTCACCGTTCAGGTCTTTGTACTTCACATCACCCGGATACCAGCCACCGCCATAGATCTCCGACTGATCGGCATGGGCACTTACCTCTTCTGCCGACTGGAAAAGTCCTTCGGTTACCAATCCCCAGATCTCACCCCACTTTTTGCCTACATAATGGGTAGAGAGCAAATTCTGCGGATTATTGAACTTCGTGATTTCTGCCTGATAGTCGGACAATACGAAACTTACGTCATACGAAAAGTCTTTGTTCACCCGGTCTCTCCATCCCATTGAAAGCTCCCAACCGGTTGTTTTCAGGTCGGCAGTATTGGCCTGCGGAGCTCCTGTTCCCAGTACGGCAGGAAGCGGTGTACCGTTGGTCACCATATCGAGTGTCTTCCGCATGTACCAGTCGAAGGTTCCATACAGGCGGCTGTTCAGCAATGCCCAGTCGAGACCCAAGTCAATCTGGCGTACAGTCTCCCAAGTCAGGTAAGGACTGACGATACCGCCGGGACTCACGCTGGCTATTTTCTTTCCGTCCACCAGGTATCCCATCTCGCCATTGGTGCCCATGGTAGCGATATAAGGATAGTCGCCGCCAACCGACTGATTGCCCAACGAACCATAAGAGGCCCTGATCTTGAGTTCATCTACAATCTTCTTGGCAGGTTCGAAGAAAGCCTCGCTCGAGATTCTCCAGGCAGCCGATACGGAGGGGAAGAACACGAAACGCTTGTCCTTGGGGAACTTGGAAGAACCGTCATAACGTCCGTTTAACTCCAGAAGATAGCGTTCATCGTAGTTATAATTGATACGGGCAAAATATCCCATAGTGGCCCAGGAGTGCTGGCCGCTCCCGTTGTACTTCTCTCCATAAGCCTGTCCCAGACCGGCAAGGTCATTACTGATCAGGTTCTCGCGTTCGGCATTGAACCAGCGGTAGCTCTTGGTTTCGTAATTATATCCCAGCAACAGTTTAATGTTGTGTTTACCCAAAGACTTGGAGTAGTCGGTATAGGCATTGAACGTCTGGTAATAGTTGTCGTCGGTGGTAAACTTCACGCGGCTCGGAGTGGTATGCGGGAATACGGTTACAATGTCCGGATTGGCCGTATGCTCCAATATCTCTTTACCGTGCTGCTTCTTCGAGAGGATATACATATTATAGGTATAGTCCACATTGATGGTCCAGTCCTTCAGCGGAGTGATTTTTAAACCGCCGGTCAGCCAAAGGTCGTTCTCCTTATTCTTGCGCTCGCCCGAAATGGCCTGGGTAGCCACCATATTCGTCCAACTGCCCTGACCGGAAAAGTTTCCGTCCGGATGATATACCGGCATCATCGGGCGAAGGTCGGCACCGTAGAATGCACTGTTGATCTGTGCTGTCTCGTCACTGCTGTTACTTCCGTAAGGAGCATCCCGGTAAGTGTTGTTGTAGACGGTCTTCAACCGCACCTGCAACCAATTGGTGACGTCCGAAGTCAGGTTCAGGTTGACATTGAAACGGCGGTACTTATCGTCGTAATGTTTCAGTGTTCCCCCTTGGTCGAGGAAACCTATCGAACCGTAATAGGCGGTCTTGCCCGAACCTCCGTTGAGAGACAGGGTGTACTGCTGCATCAGGGTGTTATCTTTGATGGTTTCATCTATCCAGTCGGTGTTGCCGCAATACAGATACTTGTTGGGATTGGACGGATCGATGAATACCGGCAGATTGTGTTTCGGGTCGGTATAATAGGCATAGATATGATCCATATAGTTCTTATCGTAGTAATCGCCTCCACCCGAGTTGCGGTTGGTCAGATTATGGAAATTGGCAAATGTCCACGAATCCATATACTCCGGTTTGCGTGTAGGCGAATTGATAGACCAGTTGGACGAGAACGAGATCTTGGCTTTCTCGTCTTTACCTTTCTTGGTGGTAATCAGCACGACACCATAGGCTGCCTGTGTTCCGTAAATAGAAGCCGAAGCCGCATCCTTCAATACCGATACGCTTTCCACATCGGCCGGATTGATCATGTTGGGATCCATCTGCACACCATCGACCAGTACCAAGGGTCCGGAAGAGTTTATAGATGTAGTACCACGAACGTTGAACCCGTATCCTTTGCCCGGCGCACCGTTGTCGGCGGAAATGTTCAGGTTACCGATCATACCCTGCAGTCCCTGGCTAAGATTGGTGATCGGGCGACTCTCCAATGTCTCTGCCGAAACACTGGCTACGGCTCCGGTGAGGTTGGCTTTCTTTTGTGTACCATAACCCACCACCACGACTTCGTCCAAGGTTTTGCTGTCCTCTTTCAGGGTGATCTGCAGACGGGTCTTTGCGGAAACGGTCACGACTTGTGTTTCCATTCCAATAAAGGAGATCTCAAGTTGCTCTCCCTGTTCCGCTTCAACCGAGAAGTTACCATCCATATCGGTGATTGCTCCACGTCCGGGAGCACCCTTTACCAATACAGAAGCCCCGGGAAGCGGAGAACCCGTGACGTCAAGAACACAACCGGTTATTTTCTGTTTCTGCTGTTCTACCTGCACCACTCCGGCAGATGCTGCATTGTAGCTGTGAGAAGCAAGGCAAGGTTGAAGTCCCATACCCGAAAGAAGGACAAACATCCCTGAAATCCTTACGGCTCTTTCTACTAATTTTCGTTCTCTCATAATAATAATGAATTAAAATTAACATTAGGAATCAAGCAAGGCGTTGCTGACTCTTTTTAACTAAAGACGAAAGCAAAGGTATCTCCATGGTCTTAAGAGAGGGATTAAATAAGGGTTAACGAAGCGATTAACCTCTCATATTTCTTGTTAACCCGGCCCTACAGCAGTCCAGACATTGACTTCCACTCATTAAAAAATACACAAAGATAGCACAAAGAAGAACCAAGGTTTCAGAAAGACAGCAAAAAGCCTTTTCCGTTGACGAGGTCTTCTTCCAAAAGAGCTCAACCGGAAGAGAAATACGGCAAGAACCGGGTTGTTGAACACGAAAAACCGGAGTAACCGACCTTCAAAGCCTCGATCGGAGATGAAAAGTACCTTACTTTTCGGAAAAAGAAGGAAGCATTTGGTCAGAAAGAAGTAAGCATTTTCCGAAAATGCTTACTTCTTTTCTAAATATCTCTATATGTTTTGGCAGTTATCATATATTGTTCCGGAACAAAAGCCCTGAGAAGCCCGTTCTACTTCCGGTTGGTCTGTTGAAGAAGTCCTGTTTGATGTATCAAAAGGACAGGCATTCTTCTCTAAAGCGAACACAAGGTATGCGAAGAGGCTCGTCACCGTCTTTAATTAGCAAGAACAGGTATCTATACCATCAGAAAGATAAACCGATAAACGAAATGGCGGCGTTTTTCCGGTCATGCCCCGCCCGACGGCCGAAAAAGCCAAAAGCAGAGAGGTTGCTTTATCATTTTGACAAACTGACAATCGGGAGGGAATCTCAGACCTTGATGTCAGCGAAAGCTATGCCGTACTCCTCGTTCATCACCCGTCTATAATCTTTCGTAAACGCGGCATAACGCCTGATGGCTTCCTCCTGGTTGTTCTGCTTCCGAAGGGCACAAACGGTATAAGCAAGTGCCAGTTCCGACAAAGGATCGGCTATAAAGAGAATGTTACAAAGACGGATGACGATACTGAACCGGGCATCCCGGTAAGCCAGTTCCAACTGGCCGGGCAGAAGAGAATGGATCAGCGTTTCCACTTTCTGTTTGTAGTAATCGAAAAGGTCGGACTCGGCGGCGGGTATGAACTTACCCCGCAAAAGTATTTCCAACCATTCCGCACGTATGGCACCGGGAGTCTCTTTCTTCTTTTTCTCCGGAGAGGTAAGGTTCATCAGACGAATGTAATCGCAATAAAACTCTTCGCCAAACACCATGCAGAAGTATCCGTTGCGGTATACGAGTTCGATGCCGTCCACATCCTGCAATATCTTCCTCACATGATTCATGGAAACTCCTTTGAGGTTCTTCACATTGCTGCCGGACTTATCGGGCCAGAATATCTGATTCATGTCAGACGAAAGCACTCCCCTCTTGCCTACACTGTTCAGCAGAATATACAAAAAGATAGTACGCAGCTTGGGACTGAGCATATAGGTAATGTCACGTCCGGCATTATCGAGAATGGTAAACATGCCGAAAAGGAAAATAGCATTCTTGTCGGGCGGCAATACCGCCGGCAATTCTTCCCACTCGGAAGGCTCTTTCTCAACTTCTTCTTCTTTCACTTCCGGTGACTCCACAGCCGGAACTTCCGATATATCGGACACTTCTTCCGGACGTACTCCGGCAGATGCGGTCTCGGCAGACATCCTGTCCCGCTTCCGCTTATGGTGCATGATGCCCCATACACAGGCCGCCAACAATAATACTCCACCCACGACTGCTCCCAGCAGACCGGCATTCAGGACATTCCGCCTCCGGCTATAGTATTCCACATCGTCCAATGTAACCGGCGGAGCAGACAGGGAGTATAGACGGGTAGTCACTTGCCCGTGCTTCTCGAACTCTTGGACGGAACAATAGAACTCATTTAATTCTTCATTGAAGTATAGATTGGCGTTGGTAGCAATCTCTTCCGAAACAATAGGAATACTGTCTCCCACCGCTTCACACTCACCGTCACGCACAGACAACCGGTACAACTGCAAAGTGGAATTGGGCAGATATTCGGGATATCCCAGGAGGAACAGGTGTTTTTCATCGGCAGAGAGTATCATATTACGGGGTACCACCCGATTGACCGCCGGTGCTTTCGTTTCCCAGAGTTTCTGCACCGAACGGGTCTGCATATCTATCCGGTATAAATCGTACAGATAGTTGCGCCCTACATTCTGATCACCGGCTTCGTTGCCCATGCCTCCGTAGAGGTATACCCGCTTGTAATCATTGCTCACAGCCATGCCCGAAAAGTAACGGGGAATCACCCGGTCGCCGGAGAAGGCCAGTGTATCCCAACGACAGGTATTCAAATCGTACGCCAGGAACGTATTGCTGTACCTACGGCTTCCGTAACCGCCAAACAGGAAAAACTTTCTTTCGCCCGGATGAAAGAATCCGCAATGATGATGGAGCTGTTGGCAAAGATAGTCGGAACTGGCCGGACGCCACTCTTTGGTAGTAAGATCCAGCGCCGCCACCATGGCATCGCCATGCGAATCGGCCACTTCATAAGTATACAGCTCACGGGATGCCTCATCCAGAAAGTTCATACCCAGGCGAAGCTGAACCGGAAGAGGGGTCTTATAAGGTGTCTTCGATAATTCGTGCGTGTAAAGGTCGAACGCGGACAGAGAGTCCTGATTAAAGAAGAGGATGTTCTGGTGTGTCTTGTCAAAGTTAAGACCGGAAGGCGTGGAAGAATAGTCCGTAAAAAGTTCTTTCCAGTAGTAGGACTGATTAATCAGCCACACAGGATTGGTGACCTGTCCCACAACATGTCCCCGGCTGTCGTGCACATCTTCTCCGCTGCTCTCGTTCAAAGGAAATATCATGATCTCTTCACCGTCGGTAAGAGACAAGTTACGGATGGCATACGAAGCCACATCCAGGATGTATTCGCATTTACCAAAATAAATATGCGGTGAGAATCCTGTCGGCTCCAGTCCCAGGTTGGAGATCTCCTTGCTCCGCTTGCCAATCGTAATTCGGGCACAGTCTGCGGGTATATCCAAAGCTATGGAAACAGGCAACCAGCGGTGATCATAGTCTTCCTTATCCAGTTCGAAAGTACAAAAGATACGTTTGCCGTCTTCGTTGAAGGAGAAAGAACAACGGTCGCCGGGTTTGTGCAGATACGTAAAACTATAAGTTTTCCCGGCATCCCGGTCTTCCAGATAAAGGATGTAACCGGGACTCTCCACATTCCGGACCAGATAATCAAAGGAGATACGGAAAGCGTTGGTGAAAGTGCGCTCGTGCCCTTCACGCAAAACAGAATAGGTGGCACGCTCACTAATCCGCTTTTCGTTCCCATAGAAAAGAAGTCCCTGCGAGAAGCAATCGACTATGCAAAGCCACATCATTCCGATAGCAAACAAACATCCCAACCTTCTCATATACTGTTCTTCGATAAATGCGTCATCCGTTTCATAGTGCAACAAAAATACGAAAAATTATAGAATTGGCAAACGTATGCGCCGATTAGTGCCCGTTGGAGTAAGAGTAAGGCAAGTCTTCCTTCTGAGTGCCGCGCCGGGAATCGGGCACGCTGTCCATCCATAACACCAGCTCTCCTCCGGAAGTAAGCTCACGGTGCGTCAGGTAGTTACGGGTAAATTCACTTTCATTGAGCAGGGCTTTCCCGATATACCGGTTCGCCGGGCTATTGCCTTCCGCCTTCACAGTGAAGTTCTTTCCGCCGGGCAAATGTAATGTCAGTTTCGGGAAGAGCGGAGATCCCATGGCATACTCCGGAACACCGGGACAAACCGGATAGAATCCCATGGCGGAAAAGACATACCAGGCGGAAGTCTGCCCATTATCTTCGTCACCGCAGTAGCCTTTGCTGCCGGAGTGATAAAGCTTATCCATCACTTCGCGGACGTGCTTCTGGGTCTTCCAGGGCCGGCCGATATAGTCGTATAGATAGATGGCATGTTGCACAGGTTGGTTGCCATGTGCATATTGCCCCATGTCAAGAGCCACCATCTCGGCTATCTCGTGGATAACAAAACCGTAAGTACCGTAATTATAGGTATTGGGAGCTGTAAACATAGAGTCGAGACGGGCTTCCATCGCTGTATGTCCTCCCATCAATCGAGACAAGCCTTCGGGATCATGCAGCACACTCCACGTCCAGTGCCAGGAACTGCCCTCCGTGAAAGGGCCTCCCCATTCCGTCGCGTCAAAAGCGTCTCTCCATTTCCCATTGGCATCTTTTGCCCACATGAATCCATAGTCGGGATAGTAAAGGTTCCGGTAGTTGAGGGCTTTCCGGTAATAGGTATCGGCAATCTCTTTCCGGCCAATGGAGTCGGCAAAACGTGCGACACACCAGTCGGCGTAAGCATATTCAAGGGTCTTGGCCGTGCCCTCGTGCACTTCGGGATAGGGAACATAGCCTAAACGGTCATAGTAACCGAATCCGTCACGTCCCACCGAACTGATTCCGGGATGCCGGGCCTCGGTCTGATGAATCATTGCTTCAAGAGCTTTCTCCGGACAGATGGTACGAATGCCTTTCATCCATGCGTCTGTCAACAAGGAGATGGAATTATTACCAATCATACATTCCCGGTGGCCTGGACTCGCCCACTCGGGCATGAACCCACTTTCATCGTAAGCATTGAGGATGGATTGGGTAACCCGCTCGGAAACTTCCGGATATAATAAGGTAAACAAGGGATGGACGGCACGGAACGTATCCCAGAATCCATTATCGGTATACATATAGCCATCCTGTATCTTCCCATTGTAAGGACTGTAATAGACAGGTTTCCCCTGAGCGTCGAACTCATAAAATTCGCGGGGGAAGAGCAGGGTCCGGTAGAGGCAAGAGTAAAAGGTACGCAATTGCTCCTCGCTGCCTCCCTCCGCTTCAATTCGTCCCAGATAACTGTTCCATTGTTTTCGGGCTTCTTCTCTCACCTGGGCAAGGCTCTTGCCTCCCACTTCGCGACTGAAATTGACAAGCGCCTGTGCAGGACTTATGAACGAGGAGGCGGTACGGACGGTTAATTTCTCTCCCGTCGGCACATTAAACCTGAGGTAGGCACAAGTATAATCACTCTCCAACGTCGGCCGATGGCGCATCAGTGTATCTCCGTCATACACGCCTTCTTCTGCAATGGGATGGCTGAACTCTATTCGGAAATAGTTGGCAAAGTTATCCGGTACCCCGCCATTGTGATTACGCGCCACACCGGTCACGCACCGATTCTCCCGGTCAATCGTCAACGCACTTCCACCGTTGTAGGCATCCACAACGATATACTGGGCAGAGTCCTGCGGAAAGGTGACTTCGAATACCGCTCCGCGTGAAGTGGCGGAAAGTTCTGTCCGGAGTCCGTTGGCAAACGTAACGCTGTAACTGTAGGGAGCCGCCTCCTCTTGGATATGTGAGAAAGGTACTCCCCGTTCTTTATGATCCATCTTCAGCACACCGGACAGCGGCATAATAGAGAAAGTACCGTAATCGTTAATCCACGGACTGGGCTGATGGGTCTGGCGGAACCCCCGTATCAGGCTGTCGGTATACGTGTACATCCAGCCGCTACCGTTCTCTCCGGTCTGCGGACTCCAGAAATTCATTCCCCAGGGAACCGCCACCGCAGGATAAGTATTCCCATGTGAAAAAGCATAAGTAGACTCCGTCCCCATCAGAGGATTCACATAGTCTACAGGGCTGAAAGACTCTTTTTGTTGTACACACGAAGCCAGTAAAAGGGCTGCACCGACAATTAGGATAGTTGAAAAATTCTTCCTCATAGCTTAATTTTATTTTCTAACAGAGGCTGTGGTGAAAAGAGTTTCGACACATCCCCCTTGCATTTTATTTAGGACGCAAAACTAATGAGGAAGGGTTAGGAGGAGGGTTAATTCCCGGTTAACCTTCTTGCGAAAAGTCATTAACCGGGACTATTTTCTTCTTGCGACCTGCAAATTGGATTGCCGTGCATAGCCAATCCTGAAATTAAGAGGTTTCGGATCACCCAGTTGATAGGCATCGCGCAATTCCGGCTGAAGATACTGAGAGAAAGTGGAGATCGGCTTGTAGAAGGTACCGTATAAAGTAACCGACCACACCTCCGGATCAAAACAGGACAACGGAATAGAAGAGTCATCTTGTACAACAGCAGACGATTTCTGAAGAATCGTCTCGCGTATGCGCGAAAAAGCAGGTTCGTGCATCAGATAGGAAGCCGACTTGACAAATGTTGCTGTGGTCTCCGCATCAAAACGGTCCATAAACGCCTGTAACGGTCGGTTAGCTTGCAACCCCTCGTTACTGATATCTGTACAGAAATAATAGAGGGTCTGCAATCGGGAAGCGCCCGGACGGAAAAACCGGACTTCCATCCCTGCACTGCATGTGTTCCGGATGGTATCCCCCTCTTTTCTTTCGAAAAGATCTCCGGTTTCCGATAACCACACTTCCTGAATGTTGACTATCTTACGGTTCCCCCGGGCCATCAATAACGAATAGATGGGGACAACCCCGTCGATGGTATCATTGGCCAGTTCCTTATCCATATCGTTAAAGAAACTCAGATTGAGTACGTTCGATACGGCATTCTGATACAACCGGTAAGTTTCGGCAGAAGGATGCTTCACTTTCGGAGCAGTGCCGGCAGGTTCCAACCCGATCAGTACATACGTGTCCATCTCGGGGAAGAACGCATTGGCAAACAGAAAGTCAGGACCGCCGAAAGGATAAAACAGAGTATGGCAGCGAGTGTTGATGTCTTCCAGTTCCGTCTGTGAGAAAGCTACCAGCCGGGGAGCCGTCTGCCGGAAAACATTCCATATCTGATCCATGTAACGGGCATGGTTCTTCCATTCCCTGGTCCGAGTCAGTGCGTAAAGCTTTCCGCTTGCTTTATCAACCGGCAAACCTGCAAGTACGCAAGACGCATCATTCAGGGCTTTATCAGGAACCAGCTTCGCAGAGTCATTGGAAGCAATCCTCACCCGGGAAGCATTTTTTCCTGCATTGCCGGAAGAGGCCGCCCCCTGACAACAAGCAAACAGCACTCCCAGCATAAAAGAAAGTAATACGGTTTTTACACAATTAGTCAGTTTAGTTTTCATTTCGTTCTTAATAATCCTTTTCGTTAGCCAGATTCCAGACGTTAAGGAAAGAGGCCTTAGATATTTCAACCACTTTATCCCAATTCAGACGGTCTGCATGGTCAGAAGGCTGATGGTAATCGGGATGACCGTCGGTATGATACCAAATGATGGGAATACCGGCTTTGGCAAACGAGCCGTTATCACTTCCGCCCACCGGCTTGTCCCAAGGGCGGTAATTGGGTTCTAACTGCAAGCCGTACTTTTTAATGTCTTCTTTCAGCCAACGCCCGAAAGCCGGATTGGCTTCTGTATAGAAATAAACCACATGCTTGGGATTTTGCGGCTGATTGTTGCGGCCAATCATATCAAAGTTCAAATATCCTTTGACCTGATTAATGAACGGACACTCCTGCACAAAGTATTTCGATCCGAGAAGCCCTTTCTCCTCTCCGTCCCAAAAAGCAAAAATTACATTCCGTTCCGGTTGCTGTCCGCTTACCACAAAGGCCTTGGCTATTTGCAACACCGCCGATACTCCGGAAGCATTATCATCGGCACCATTGTAGATCTGGTCGCCATCCAAAGCGGGATCAATGCCCAGATGGTCGAAATGTGCACCTACTATCACGTATTCATTCGTCTTCTTTCCGGGAATCATACCCAATACGTTGTTCATAGACAACTTCTGATGCACCACTTGTTTCAGTTTGGCAATGGAGTCAGGGTGCACTTCCAGTCGTCCTTTCTGCTGGCGTTCTTTCCGGTAAGCATCAAACGGCTGATAATAGCTCTCGCCTAACGGACGGATACCCATTTCCTTCAATAGCGAAGCGATATACCGGGCAGCTACACGTGAACCGTGAAATCCGGCTTCACGTCCTTGAAGTTCATCATCGGCCAAAAATCCGATATAAGCCTCAGCAGCCTGGCGGTTAATACTTTTAAGCCCCTTTTCGACCGGGGTCTGAGCACATAAGGTAGTGGCAACACACCACATAAGGACAGTAATCAGGTGTTTTCTTTTCATGATCGGGATGTTTCTGTTTTAGTTCATTTAGCACATTGCAAGGACAAATATACGGAATAATACAAATTAATAAGTACCTTTGCGAAAATTTGATTCGTAATTATGTGGATACTTATAGTTGGTCTGGTGTTGCTCGCCATCGTGGCAATGATTGCCGGGTATATCCGCAACAAAAGACTGCAGAAGAAAATAGATAACGGAGAACTGGACAGTTTTCCGGAAGTAAAGGAAGTCGACGTAGAGTGCTGCGGACAGCACGAAGTTTGCGAACGTGACAGCCTGCTGGCTGCCGTCAGCAAACAGATAGAGTATTATGACGACGAAGAACTGGATACATTTATCGGCCGGGCACCCGAAGATTATACACCGGAAGAGGCGGATAAATTCCGCGATGTCTTTTATACAATGCAGGACACCGATGTAGCCGGATGGGTACGTAGCCTGCAACTGAGGGGGATCAGCCTTCCTGATGAAATAAAAGACGAAGTGTTTCTGGTAGTCGGCGAACGGAGAATCCATTCCTGACCCGTCTGTTCCCTCCACACTCCTAACTGCTGAACCGTATGAATTTACTACAATATACATTTTTTCAACACGCTCTCCTGGGGAGTCTTCTGGCAAGCATTGCCTGCGGCATTATCGGCACGTATATCGTGACTCGCCGGTTGGTGTTCATCAGCGGCGGTATCACCCATGCCTCTTTCGGCGGCATCGGACTGGGATTGTATGCAGGCATATCTCCCATTTTATCGGCTGCTGTCTTCTCCGTTTTATCGGCTTTCGGGGTAGAGTGGCTCAGTAAACGGAAAGACATGCGCGAAGATTCGGCCATAGCCATGTTCTGGACGCTGGGTATGGCACTGGGAATCATGTTCAGCTTTTTGTCACCGGGATTCGCACCCGATCTTTCAGCCTATCTGTTTGGCAATATCCTCACGATCACACAGACGGACTTACTCATGCTGGGCATTCTTGCCATCTTGCTGATCCTGTTCTTTACCCTGTTTATCCACCCGATCATATACGTGGCTTTCGATCGTGAATTTGCCCGTTCGCAAGGCATCCCGGTCGTAGTGCTGGAATATATCCTGATGATGTTCATTGCCCTGACCATCGTTTCCTGTCTGCGCATGGTGGGGATTGTACTGGCAATCTCGTTACTGACCATTCCGCAAATGACAGCCAACCTGTTTACGAACAAGTTTAAACGCATTATCTGGTTATCGATTGCCATCGGCTATCTGAGTTGCCTGGGAGGTCTGCTGATCTCTTACCGCCTGAATGTTCCTTCGGGAGCATCCATCATCTTCTTTTCTATTCTTATCTATATTGCCTGTAAGATAGGAAAGAGCCTTTTCAGAAAGAAACAATAAACCAACATACAAGTATGGAAATCAAGATTCAATCACTGGAACAAATTCACGAAGCTGCCCGCGAGTTCATCTCAGCCATGGGCGATAACACGGTCTTTGCACTCTACGGAAAGATGGGAGCAGGTAAAACGACTTTTGTCAAGGCACTTTGCGAGGAGCTCGGAGTATCGGATGTCATCACTTCACCGACTTTTGCCATTGTAAACGAATACCGTTCGGACGAGAACGGAGAACTGATCTATCATTTTGACTTCTACCGGATCAAGAAACTGAGCGAAGTATACGATATGGGATACGAAGACTACTTCTATAGCGGTGCACTTTGTTTCATCGAATGGCCGGAGCTGGTAGAAGAATTATTGCCGGGAGACGCCGTGAAAGTAACCATTGAGGAACTGGAGGACGGAACAAGAAAAATAGTGATCAACGACTAATCATCCGAAGAATGGCCCCTCAATATTTTGTACAGGGAATATTTGCCACCGCAGGGCTCATAGCCCTGCTGGCATCTATACTCAACTGGAACTGGTTTTTCACCGCTCAAAATGCACAACTGATCGTACGGAATGTCGGCAGAGGACGTGCCCGGCTGTTCTACGGACTACTGGGAGTCATTATGATAGGTATGGCTGTCTTCTTCTTCCTCAATACGCAACCCGTATCAGAGTAACTGGCGCGATTTCATTTCCAGATATTTATTGATCACATCAATCGACAGCTTATCAGGAGTTGTCAGCAGCGAGTAAATGCCATGCTGTTTCAAAGTTGACACAATCAGTCTCTTCTCGAACGCAAACTTCTCTGCGATGACATGACGGTAATATTCCTCGGTAGTCACCGACTTGCCCGCTATATACTCTTTCAGATCGGCATCCTCAAAGAATACAACCAATACTCTGTGTTGCCGCGCCAATTGTTGCAGGTAAACTAATTGCCGGTTCAGGCTGGTCATATTACTAAAATTGGTATAAAGCACCAGAAAGCTACGTTTATTCACATGCTTGCCCAAGTGCCCGCATAAGGCAGAAAAGTCCGTTTCACCAAATGTTGTTTCCTGTTTATAGAGGTTCTCAAGCAAAGTCTGCATCTGACCGACTTGCTTGGAAGCAGGAACAAACGTATCGAAATACTCGTTAAACGTAACCAGCCCGGCTTTATCGTCCTTCCGCATAGCTACATACGAAAGCACCAACGAGGCATTGATGGCATAGTCCAGCAATGTCATGCCACGGAAAGCCTGCTGCATCACACGCCCTTTATCGATCACGCTGTATATCTGTTGACTGCGCTCGTCTTGATAGACATTGACCATCAACTGATGACGGCGTGCACTGGCCTTCCAGTTTATGGTGCGATAATCGTCTCCCTTTACATACTCTTTGATTTGTTCAAACTCAGTCTGATGCCCAGCCCGACGAATACGCTTGATACCGAGTTCGGTCAGGTTATCGCTCATAGCCAGCAGCTCGTATCGATGGAGCATCAGGTAAGAAGGATATACCTTAACGGTTTCAGGTCTGCCACAGGTAGCCCTGCGGGATATTAATCCGATTCGGGTAGTCGTAAAAACGCGGATGAATCCGAAACCGTATTCTCCCCTGCGAGTCGGCCTCAACCGATAGGTAAGCGTCTTTCCCTCATTAGGTAAAAGCGACAGCTCGAAGTGTACATTCCTTTGCTGAAATATGACCGGCACTTCATCTATCACGATCAAACGGACGGGATAGGAATAACGGCTCTCTATACGCAGGCTGACTTCGTTATCATCACCGTTGGAAAAACGTCCGGCACACTGACGGAAAGCCTGGATACCCTTGGTGCGATACAACAGATATCCATCGAAAGCCAGAGCAAGCAGCAACGCAAGCAGCCCTAACTGTCCGATGATAAACAGAGAACCGAACAGGTATCCGCCACCTAACAAGAGGATGACGACAAGGACGAGTATATAGAAACGTTTGGTCAGGAACATAATTATTTGGGTACTTCCACTTTATCAATCAACCGCTGAGTCACCTTGACAGGCGAATAACCTTCCATCTCTGCTTCCGCAGTCAGAATCAGGCGATGCTGCAACACATAAGGTGCTACAAACTTAATATCTTCCGGCGTTACGAAGTCACGTCCCTGTAAGAGAGCATAGGCTTTGGATGCCTGCAACATAGCCACCGAAGCACGGGGAGAAGCTCCCAGATACACAGCTTTACTGGTACGGGTTTGTTGGGCAATCAAGGCAATGTACTGAAGCAGAGTACGGTCAACAAATACCTTTTCCGTCAATCGACGAAGAGAAAGGAGTTCTTCACGGGTAATTACCGGTTGTATCTCTTCCAGTTTTACCAAGGCGGCATTAGTGTGATGGCGTTCCAGGATATTGATTTCTTCATCAAGTGACGGATAGTCCATGGTAATCTTCATCAGGAAACGGTCGAGTTGGGCCTCAGGCAACTTATAAGTTCCCTCCTGCTCCACCGGATTCTGGGTTGCCAGAATGGTATATAGTTCTCCCATCCGGTAAGTTGTTCCGTCGATACTGGCCTGACGTTCTTCCATGACTTCGAAAAGAGCGGACTGCGTTTTGGCGGGTGCACGGTTAATTTCGTCTACCAATATGATATTGGCAAAGACAGGTCCCCGATGGAAATCAAATTCATTGGTTTTCATATTGAAAACAGTCGTACCCAGGACGTCACTCGGCATCAGGTCGGGTGTAAACTGTACACGGCTGAAGTCGGCATCTATCAAACGGGCTGTCAGGCGGGCAAGTAAAGTCTTGGCTACTCCCGGCACTCCTTCTATCAAGACGTGACCGTTAGCCAAAATAGCTGTCAACACCAAATCGACAGTACGTTCCTGCCCCACAATAACGGAAGCGATCCGGCTTTTCAGTTCCTGCATCTTCTCTGAAAAAAGAGTCAAATCGGTACGCGGAGTTTCTTCTCCATGCATATCATTCATATTTTCTTCCATATTCTTTTTATTTATCAAATTCATATTTCATTCCTCCCACAGCTTTCTTCTTCCGAAAAAAGGTCAGGGTTGAGGCTTTTCTATCTCGTTCATCCCGTCAATCAGATCTTTCATCAACGTCTCGCCGACTTCCTGCTGCCCGCGAATCACGGGACGGAGCTTACGAAACAGATTCCGGACTTTTTCTTCATCAGTCCCTGTTTTACGGGAAATCCGCCTAGACAAGGCATTGTCATCACTGTCATCTTCCACATCCACCTGAATATTCCTCCGCAGGCTCTCAGCAAAGTAAATAAACTTTTTGCGCACAAGATCAGCATGATTCTTCTTTTGATAATATAAAGTACCGATCAACTCGGCAAACTCAAGATTACGGTTTGCAGGCTCACGAATCACCGGAATAGCCCTTTGCCTTCTGCGGGCGGTAAATACCATAAAGAGCACCAATACCAGCATCGTCAGGTAAAGCGCCCACCTCAGAGGACGCTGGGAAAGGAAGTAACGAAAAGGAGATACCTCAACCTGTGCTCCCACCCCATAGGCTTCGGTACGGACTACCGGTAAACCTTTCAAATGAGAAAGCAGACGGAAAAGGTAGGCTGCATTGTCGCCATCGAGCATTCCATAGTTGGTAAACAATAACGGAGTAGTGACCAAAACAATCTCTCCGCTCCCTACCGGACGACTAAGGGCCACGGGCGGAAAACAATCCGGCAAACTGTCATTGAACATTTGCATCGAATCAATCCGGCTAGTAGCTAACGGTAGAGACAACGAATCGTATTTTGTGAAGTAAATGCCACATAAATGAGGATAAAAACGAAAAGTACGCTTATCATATACTGCTGAATCCCCAATCCAGCAGACACTGTCACGCTCCAATAAATTGCCCGCATACTCTTTCATCCGTCTCGGATTAAAATAAGCATACGAATTGTCGAATCCCAACGTATCAGACAGTGAAGTACTGAAAGAGGAAGCGGCTATCAATATCTTGTTTCCCCTTTGGGCCAGATCGAGCAAAGCATTGAGATCCGCCTCCACCAGATTTACATGTTGAGTAATGACAAGAATACTCCGGCAGGAGTCACTGTCAGCAGCGAACTGATAGAACGTCTTGCGCGAAAGAGAATATCCATCCGGAAGAGAGGACTTCAAGACATCATCAAACACGGCACACCCCAGTGGCTGGTGATCATGTTGTGCAAAGGTGGGATTCCAGACGAATTTCTTCGGCAGATGAGATTCTACCACAAACATGATCAGCAAAAAGAGAACGATCCCGATAATAAACCAACGACTGCTTCTCATACATCCCCTCCCTTCCTGATTTGAGTTTGCAGAGCTGCCAGCTCTTCAAAAAGAGACTCGGAAGCGGGAAAATTACCATAACGTACCCGTAAGAAACCATGGGTCAGATTCCTGAAAGGAGTACGAAGCATCTCCTGCTTTACCTCATAAATATATTCTGTAGGAGTCTTATAAAGCTGCCAATCTATCCGGCCGTCATCGCTCAACAGTTTAAGGGTCTGCAAATAAAGCAGACGGATGGCCTCCCGGTAATCCTTGCGGTCTATGGCACGCCTGATCTCTGCATCAAAATCGACTCCGTAAATGGTATCTTCGTGGACACTATAGTTTACAGGACCTCTGCGTGAACGCATAAAAAGCTCGGGACGCTTTTTATAAAGAAACCAGAGGATCAGCAACAGGATGAGAATAGCAATAATAATCAGGATAATGCCGGAATACTCCTCAGCAAAACGACTTCCGAAAATGGCACGAAGTAACTTGGAGAGCTGCATACTGAGCCACCCGTAGATATCAATCTCAGGAGTCATCAGTTCACGGTTATAGTCATAATCCGGATTGGATTGCCAAAAAGCAACCCTTGCGGTATCGCAGACCAATGTATCAGCTTGCAACGTCATTTAAAGTCGATCATAATTGCTCAAATTTATCTATCTCGCTTTCTACCGAAATGCTATCTACCACCTCACTGGCATGACCGTATTGATATACCATACCAATCAAAGAAAATATCATAGAAAGATAGGCACCAAAAGTCTGGACGATAGCCAACAGGTAGACCATGAAACTATATCCGGCAGAGATGGTCAGTTCATTCTGTGTATCGCTCAGCATAAAGAAGTATTTTACGATAGTGGCAATATACCACGGAGTCGTAGTAACTCCCTGCAATACACTGGATATCAAACCCATGACCAGAGATACTAAAAAGACACCGCCCCATGTGGCAAATCCCAGACGGAAAGTTTTCCAGAAAGCTGCAAGAATGCCGATCTCCTCGAACAAGTAAATCGGAGTAAACAAGGCTAACGGCACTGCACAGGCTATCAGCAACGGAATAGTAAGCAAAAGCGTGAACGGAGAAGCTACAACCAGAATCCCCATAACAATGCCCACCACTATAGTAAGGCCTATACAGAACAGTACCATAACCAGCAGCCGTCTTATATTCTTGAACAGAAAAGGTTTCAAGTCGGCAAACGTCACACCGGCCAACCGTTCTTCGCGCTGATTATAAATCTGCATCAGTCCGTAAATAATAGAAGTCAGCAATATAGAACCTACCAGATAGCAGAGAAACATCAGTCCGTAATTTACCCAGAATTGCATTCCGATGGCCGCTAAAGAATTGGTCCCGGCCTCTTTGGCAGCTGCAATTCCCATTGCTCCTCCCATAATTCCATTCATGCTGATGGCTTGAATCAGACATAACGGCAGAATCAAATAGGTACAGAACTTCAACATCGGTTTCCAGTTCTCTTTTATAAAGTCCATGGTCGCATTCAGTTTATCACCAAAAGGACGCTTCACATATAAAGCAATTTTAGGTTTTTGTGATTCCATGAGTTTTTCTGTTTGGTAAATAAATATAGTAATAGATAATAAATGACAGTGACAATAGAATGATGCCCAACCGCAAAACATCGGGTAATTCGGTATGACGCGTGATAAAACCTTCGATAAATCCGGCCATTATAAAGATAGGAACTGTACCTACTATAATTTTCAGCCCTTTCTTGGCTCCCCTCATAAAAGACTCTTTACGGGAATAAGTTCCGGGGAACAGCCACCCGTTTCCTAAAGCCAGCCCTGCAGCACCGGCTACGATAATGGCCCATATTTCCAAAGTCCCATGCAACCAGATCGCAAGCATGGATTCGCCCAACAAACCATGTTTAAAGAAAAAGGTCTGAAAAGCACCGAGCATCACTCCGTTATTAAACAGTAACCATCCTGTTCCAAAGCTGGTGAGCAACCCCATTGCAAAGACGTTGAAAGAAACCATGATATTATTTAAAGTAATGCCCAGAAACATAGGTACCTCTTCCGAACCGTTGTACACAGCCATCGGCTCACCACGCGCTATGTTATCGAGTGTCATATCCACATAGCCATTGCCCAGAATCAGGCGGACGAAGTTATCATCATTCGCTGCTGAAACAATGCCCACCAATACGCTGGCCAAAAAAATCAGGACCGAAACCAACAACTCTTTACGAGCATGGTACATCGTTTGCGGAACCTCTTGCGTCCAGAAAGTAAAGATACGGGTCCATTTCTCCTTCTTATTGCGATAAATCACATTATGAAGAGCCGAAGCCAGATTATTCAGATAAATAGTAATGCGGGAAGACGGATAATGAGTTTGTGCAAACGCGAGATCTGCCGTAAGTTCCGTATAAGCGTCGGCAAGACGGTCAGGAGTCAGTTTATCTGCCTGCTCCACCACCTTCTCAGTCTCTTTCCATTTCTCAATATTCCGACGTATAAACGTTACCTCTTTCATCCAACCGGTTCGGCTCCGGATAAGTTTTGTCCGAAACCGGAAGCAAAAGTAAGAGAATTATGATATATTTGCAACCAAAACTAAAAAATGTTTAACCGGAAATGACAGAATCGACTATGATTGTCACACTTTAGAAGAAATCGGATTAACTCTGCTTAAAAACAGTCACTCACTCTTCTTTTCTGTTTTTCTAATTTCACAGAAAGCCTATATCCGCTCCTCGGTATCGTTTCAAGTGCGATGTCGGGATCGGCAACAAGGTATTTTCGTATCTTGAATATTAAATTATTAGTACTCTGTTCATTTCCTTCAGTATTTCCCCATAGCTCCATTTCTATTTGCCCTCTGCCCACTATGTGGTTTTTATGAATAAGTAAAAGCCTTACTAACTTATATTCGGATTCACTCAAATGCTTAATAACTGTCGAGTCATCAGCAAATAAGATCCTGGTTTCGGTGTCAAGCGACAAGGAACCTATCCGGAGTTGGGATGGACGCTGTACAGCAAACCTTTCAACATACGCAATTAATTCTTCAGCATGAAAGGGCTTTTTAAGATAAGCCACCGCACCCGCTTCCAAAGCCTGTACAACCCAATGGCTCTCCGTATGAGAAGAGATAAACAGAACAGGAACATTCGGTGCTATCACTGTTATTTCTGGAGCGACTTCAATGCCATTCTGATTTCCGATCTCCACATCAAGTACAATGATATCCGGATGAGCTTCCGCTATACAAGCTTTGGCTCCGTTTAAAGTGGTCTGATAAAAAACTTCGTAGCCTTTTTCCTGTAAGATGATGGTACAAATACGTCCAAACGTAATATCATCATCAATAAAAAGAATTTTAACTTTTGCCTCCATACTTTATTTTTCCGGAATATAAAACGTAAATACACTTCCTTCATTCTCACGGCTCTTGAACTGGATTTTACCACCATGTGCCCGGATAATATGCCGGACATATGCCAATCCTATACCATACCCTTTCCGCATTCGCAATGCTTCCCGGGGGACCTGATAATACTGATTGAATAGTTTTTTTTGATACTTCGGAGCAATTCCCCAACCATTATCTTTCACTTTAATCTGTATTCCTTGTGAGATTCTTGTTATTTCAATCTGTATTTTCACTCCATCATCCGCATATTTCAACGCATTTTCTATCAAGTTCTTCATTACATTCTCCAAATAGCCTCTGTCGCCCAGACACGTTAATCCGGATGCTTCGTTTATAACCTCAATACTATGTGGCTTAGCTTTCAATTCAACACAGATGTCATCAATTGCCGCTTGTACTATTTCTTCCGGATTTATTTCGGTTTTGTTCAGAACAATGGGTTGCGCCGCCCCTCTGGCACAGACCAATATAGACTCAATTTGCGCCGTCTGGTGTCCGGCACGCTTTATAACTTCAGCCATCAATTCTTTCTTCCGAAGATCTGATTCCGTTTCCATAAGCCAGCCGGTTAAAGTGACAAGTGCATTCAATGGTGATTTGAGGTCATGAACAATCCCGTTCACACTCACTTCACGCCTCTCTAGCAGTTCATCTTTTTGACGAATAACTCTTAACTGATGGATAAGACATCCCACAACAAACATTATAATCAATGCAAAAACAAGAAGGGAATAAAACATTTTGGACAGGATAGCGTCATAGGGCAGTTTGGACTCTATTTGCATAAAAAGTAGCCCCTTCGTCCCGATAGCTTCCCGTACTTTGATGACCCGACGCTCCCCCCGCAAAGAAGTGTTCCCCAAAGAATCAACCATCTTTCCCTCCTTATCATATAAGGACAGGTAATGGTCTATTTTCAAACCCGATAACTCTTCCCGAAGAAGACTGTCTATAACAGGTAATACAGGAGACACCCGATTAGAGAGTAATTCGTCTTGCTCTAATTGTGCAAGAAATTCAGAAACATTTCGAACTATGTCATTCTGTTTTAAAAGTACTAAATCAATGGTGTCACCTTTGTAGCCGGTTCGTTCCTTTTCAGAGACACATCCGGTAGGCTTGATAAGAATAGGGGTCTTAAATTCCTCTACATACCTGATTCTAAGCTTTACTTCTTTTCCAATAGCATCTAAGAAAGCTTTATTTACTTGTTCGGTATATTGCTCCTCATATCTCTGGTACAGACGAACTATCCAAAAGGCTTGAAGAAAAATAAAAGCTACAGAAACGAAAACAGTAAATAATAGTTCTTTCCTCATAGAATTAAGTCTGGTTATTTCTTTTTTGACAAATATAAGAGAAGTTTTCAATATAACAAAGAATTCGTAATTTTAAAGCTGTTTTTAAGTCTTGTCCAATGCCTGTTTGAAGGTTATTTAAGAATGTTCTTTCATTTTACGCCTCTCTAAAAGCAAGGTGACAAGTTATCCCAAAAGAGAAATCTTACATTCTGACAGTTGCATTCCATACTGGCACTTTGTATTTTAAAAGGAGGCTGTATACGTCTATTTCGGTCCACAATGACGAAAGATACAAAAGAAGCCTGTATTTCACCATTAGTCTAAATCAAAAAGCAAACCTTTCCACCTTATTTCGGCTACTGGAAATAAATAAAAGCACATTCTGCAGACATTTTATTTAAATAAGTTCCATCTCTCTGTCGGAAAGTTACATCAGCAATATCCGTTTCGAAATTCCAAGTAGCTTCAAAAAACACCGTTTTCATCTCTCCCTTTTACGAAATTAACTTCCTACGGATAAAACATTAACTTCTTACAGACAAAAGACTAACTTCTTATGCAGAAAACATTAACTTCTTTTCCTGAAAGAAGTTAATGTTTTGATGATAAAACCGGAATATTTATCCGAGAAGATAAGAAAATTCGCATACAAATACCCTATTTATGTATTTCACTCCTCTATTAGGACGATTTCGAAAAAAGACCGCGTTATTAAAAGAGAGATAAAAATATCTTTTTCATGCAAAAACGCAAATAAACAAATCTATTTGCACAACTATTTCTCTCTGCGTACTCGTGATAAGATTTATCCATATAACCAAAAGACATAGATTTGATTATAAAAATATTAGGTATTGATTATAAAACGTTTGAAAGCCCCACACTATCTTTGCGGTATAAGTTAACCTACTGAAACTGATATGAAAAAATCACGATGTATAAAGTCTTATATATGGGTAGCATTCCTTTTAAATACTCTTATCTTGTTCGGTTGTATACAACCGAACAACAGCAGATACCCAGATAAGATTCACGAAGTTCTCAAGTTATCTCATAACAACAGAAAAGAGATAGAGAAAGCTCTGGATTTTTTCATTAATCAGAAAGACTCTTTGAAGATCAGATCCATATTCTTTTTGGTTGGGAATATGGCAGATAAATACAGCCTCACTCCAGCCAATGAACAAGATCCTTTTCATTCTATTATCTTAAATAACCACATTAAAGAAAAAGAAGCGTGGGATCCCGGCAAGTCCCGGTTAGGAATGGCATTGGATTCCGTATATAAAACATGTACTGACCCTCCACGCCCCAAAATAGTAAGAGACATCGAAGTTATAACCGGCAACTTCCTGATCAACAATGTAGAAGAAGCGATCAAGATCTGGCATCGTACTAAAAAGTTTACGGAGTGCTCTTTCGATGATTTCTGTGAATACATTTTACCCTATCGTATTGGCAACGAATCACTGAGTGCTTGGAGGGAACAGGCTTATCAAAAATTTTCTTACCTGTTGGATTCAATCAGCGATCCTCTGGAATTGACAAAAGCAATAGTGCAGGTATCCGGCATTTACTATAACGCCGGAATGAGTAAATACCCTTTTTTCCCGACTTTCAGTGAATTAGATCAGTTACATTGGGGAAGTTGTGACCACTTGGCCGCATATCTGACCTTTTCACTCAGGGCCATCGGCATTCCTTCTACCATCGATGTGGTACCCGCATGGGCAAACAGGGGCGGCGGGCATGCGTGGAACGTGGTGATGAACAAAGACGGAAAGTTTGTGGATGTCGGATTTAACGGAGAGGGACACAACAGCATCTCGTATAAGATTCCTAAAATATACAGAACCGGATATTCAAGCAATAAGGGCGGTATTGGTTACTTAGATCCTCTTTGGAAAGACGTTACGGGAGAATACCCGATGCCTATATCAGATATTGCCTTATCCGGATCGGATTCCGACATGAAAGGTGACGTGCTGTTCTTATGTATATTTAATAATAAAGATTGGATACCTGTAGCCGTTTCCGCAACTGAGAATAAAAAGACGATGACTTTCGGAAACGTAGCGCGGGGAATCCCGTTCGGCGACAACAAGATCGCCGGATATCAAAATGAAGGTAAGGGCATCGTTTATCTTCCGGCATCCGTGCGAAACGGCGTAATGGTTCCTTTTGCAACACCTTTTATTTTAAAAGAGAATGGAGATGTACATAAGTTGACTCCCGATCATTCCGCCCTCCGGAGCATTTCTTTATATCGCAAATACCCTAAATACGGGCATATCTCAGTTTATGCCGCAAGAATGGCAGACGGATGTTTTGAAATATCCAACCAGACCGACTTCCCGACTCCCAAAAGAATCTATACAATCAAAGAACCTCCCAAGCACGCCATGGTAGAAGTCAACTTACACGCTCCTGCCACCTGCCGTTATATCCGATATAAGGCACCGGACCAATCTTGGGTAAACATCAGTGAACTACAATGCTATTCGCCCGAAGGAAAACTGTCCGGAACACCTTTTGCCTCAGATAAAAACAAGTCTCCGGAAGAGCTCGCCAAAATATGTGACGGGAATATTGACACTTTCTATGCCGGTGAAGTCCGTAACGCTTATGTAGGAATAGATTTCGGGAAAGAGGTTGAAATTGACCGAATCATATATTCTCCGCGAACAGACGGGAATGATGTTATCCCGGGAGAAGAATACGAACTGTTTTATTGGGAAAACCGGTGGGTTTCTTTGGGACGCAAAAAAGCGGACAGCTTCCGTCTGCAGTATGACAGTGTGCCGGACAATAGCCTTTTATGGCTGCATAACCGGACAAAAGGAGTTGAAGAACGCATTTTTACTTATATGAATAACGAACAGATATGGTGGTGACAAAAATAAAAATATCAGCGATGATTTTGACGTGCATGTTGTATAATGCCCTGAACACATGCGCACGAAGCGTAGACATTTCCCATAAAGGGTGTAAGTATAGCATAGATCTCCCTTCCGGATGGGATACCATTCCTCATGACACTCTCAAAAAGATATTTCCACGGCTCGATCTCGACATGGGGCTATATCCGGTATCTCAAAAGGAATATTTTACAGGGAATTATGCTTTGGTTGGTTTTATGCCTGTTTTGCAGTCCCTCCATTCTTATTCTTTCGACCGAATCGTTTCGGACATGAAGGAGATGAATGACCGGACAAAGAATACGTGGAACAACGATTCGATATCCACACGCCTTGACAGCATCGTTCCGGTAAACTCCTCCCCGAATTACCGGATAAACAATTATCTCACAATCCGGAGAGATTCCATACTATTGAAAGGATGTCAGTCTTTATATGTATCGAAATTCGGATACATCACACTGATGCTTTATCAAAAGGGAAATGACGCTCTCCCGATAGACTCACTTCTTGGCAAGTTTAACGATTCGGGCTGCTTAAAAGTGGACCAAGAGTACAGATATACCCCTCCGCAAAAAGAGGGGCTTTCATTCACGCATTTTTTATATGCCTTGGGTATAGGTGGAATTGTCTATCTGCTCATCGCGTTTTTCCCAAAACGTAAAACAAACCGGCAATGAAAAATAAAGTCTTAAAAATAACGGCTGCGCTATTATTCCTATTGCCACATGCAGGCCTGGATAATAACAGATTTCCGGTAATGCTCTTTTTGTTCTATATATGCTCTTTTGTCTTTTTCGCAACGACATGGAGCGGAATGAAAGAAGATTGGAGCAGAAACAGCCGCACTTGTTTTATTGTCTCCGGCATTGTCCTGAGCCTTTTTTTACGGTATGTCTCAGGAAATATATATGGAACCTATCGTTTATATACGATGGCGGTACTATGGATATTGTTCTTCTCTTTTTATGCCGCACAGTCCCTGCCCGGGAAAAACAGACGCTTCCTTGCCTGGGTAGTCATAGCGACTGTCGCAGTGGAAACCGTTTTGGGAATCGCCCAGTCCATCGGTCTACTGGAGAATAGCGACCCACAGTTCATCATAGGCGGGTCTATGACCAACCCGGGAGCCTATGCCGGTTATCTTGGGGTGACCACCCCGTTGATTCTTTCACTATTAGTATCTTATAAAAAAAACAAACGGTTCGAGAATATTTGCTACATCTTGGGCGGGCTTTTTATCTTAGTATGCTATCTGTTAATACTCAGTCGCTCACGCGGAGCATGGATCGCATGTGGCGCAGGCTGTCTTTGTGTACTTTGCTATCGGTATGCCCGATTTCTACGCGGTACCAACTATTGGAGTAAAAAAGCGATTCGGACTCCGACAATCATTCTGTCAGCCGTTTTAATCATCGCAAGCGGATTCTTTGTATTCAAAATGAAAGAAGATTCCGCTTTGGGCCGTATATTGGTATGGAAAGTAACCCTATCCACTCCTCATCCCCATGCGAGCTTGTTATGGGGAAACGGAATCGGTTATTTTGAATCTCAATATGGAAAGTGGCAAGCCGACTACTTCCGGGAAAAAGAAGGTACCGAGAAAGAACGTCACATCGCAGGATATGTAACCACCGCATACAACGAATTCCTTGAACTTGGCCTTGAGCAAGGGATTATCGTGACAGCATGCATCGCGGCCCTTTTGGTTATGGCAACGGGCACCGGTTGGAAAAACCTATCAACCATTGAACTCGGAGCCAAAGCATCCATCGTTTCCATAACCATATTGATGTTCTGTTCCTATCCTCTGAAGGTACTCCCCACCACTCTTTATCTGATGTTCTGCCTGTCGGTGGCTCTTTATGGAAAAAAGCGGTTGCTTTCCACCGGACATCGCATGATAAGCAACGGTGTAAGATCCCTTGCTGGTCCCCTGATCTGCGTATTCGCACTTGCCGGTATGATAAATGCATACGGATACTATTTCTGTCATCGGGGACAACAGCGAGTGATGCGCCATGATCTGAAAGGAGGTATAGAAATGTATAAAAAGGCGCAAGGCATTCTCAGGAAAGACGGCATCTTCCATTTTTATCTTGGATCAGCCTATTTTTTATCGGCTGAATATCAAAAAGCGATTGAAGAGCTGTCAGTTTCCTGCACCCAATGTTCCAACCCTAGCAGTTTCATCCTCTTAGGAAACGCATACCGGGAAAACGGAGATACGGCTAAAGCCATCGATGCATATACAACAGCTGTCTATATACAGCCATCCAAGTTATACCCCAAGTATTTGTTGGCTAAGCTATACGAAGCTGCAGGCGATTACGGGAGTGCTGGAGAATGGGCTTCTAAAATATTAGCTACCGACGAGAAAGTACCAACTACAGCGGCAAAAGAGATAAAAGAAGAGATGAGGTTACTGTTGAAACAAGTACGTAATAAAAACAAAAAAAGATGATTATAAATAAGAAATACCGTAAATGGTTACCAATACCAATAATTGTAGGAATAGTTATAATACAAACTGTAGCTATCCTGTCTATATTAGGATACCATTGGCTTATAGAAAAAGGGATGATACCTCAAGGCAGAGATACTGCTATTACGGGGGCGTGCATTATATTATTTATTGTTTTATGCATAGCAATATTGTTACGATTCCTCCAAAAGAAATAAAAATGTCAAACTTAAAATCAAATGAATATGGACGGATAGAAAAAAAAATTAGAATTGAAAATGGAACTATCAAGTGATAGGCTGTTTTCGCGAGAATTTAAAAACAGAGTTTTAAACATTTAAATTTCAAAAAAGGTGAAAACAAATAAAAAGGCAATTTTAGGAATGTTGGTTGCCATCGTTATATCTTTAGGTGTAATGGGAGGAATCAACGAAAACAAATGTGATTATAACTTACAAGAAGCAACTGTTGCAATGACTTATGCTGCCGGAACTGGTGAATATGGTCCTGAAGCATCAGGAAAGTTAGCTGTTGGAGCATTAGCAATGGGAAAAGTAACAGAAACATTAGGTACTTGTGCTGTTGGTCTAGGCTGGTGTCCGGCAGGTTGGATAGCCGGAGTAGGAGCCGCAGCAGCAGGATTATAAAAAAATAATTAACTAACAGAGGTTGCTTTGCTCTATTTCATACAAAGCAACCTCACAAATAAAATAAAAATATTATGAATAATTTCTTATTAAAAAAAATATTATATTGTTTAGTTTTACTTCTACTAACCTGTATCATTACTTTATCTCTTTCAATACCCGATCATATAAAATGGGAATTAACAGGTCTTTACTTTACTATTGGAATCATTACAATAGCCTTATTTTATATTTTACAAAAAAATAACTTATCAGGATCTATTATCAATTTAACGACTAAAAGGAATAAGATACTATTAAATACACTGAGTCCTATTTCTATCATTCTATCAATATATGTAATTCCAATACAGTATTTTCCGTTATCTGCCATTCTTATATTATTATCAATAATAGCCTCTATCTTAATGCAAAAAATCTTGGTAATAAATCAAAAAGGAATACGTTATATAATGCACTGGGATTTAAAATGGAGTAGCATTGATTGCTATAATTTTGATAAAAAAAATGGTATTCTACACATTCAACAGAAAAACGGCAAACATAAACAAATTATAGATATAAGTAGTGAATCCCATTTAACGATACAAATCAACATTAACAAATATTTTAATAAGAGTTTATAAATGGTTAACAAATATTTTTTCATTGCTGCTTTTTTATTTTGGTTGTTACCAGCCATAGTACGACTGTGTGTAATAGATATTTCTGAAATAGCAATAAGTCATACGACAACTTTTGAAATCAATAGTCCCACCAACAAAACCTTATATTTTTTGTATAACAAAGATAAACACAGTGCATTTATTACCATTTTAAAAAACAATATGCAAGGTTGCATCCTAAATGTATTAGGAGGAGGGTTATTAGGAATAGGTACACTTTTTAACTTGTTATTAAATGGTTTTTGTTTTGCGGATGTATGTTGCCGAACATACAAACTAGGCATGAGTATAACCGATATTTTCGCTTTAACCTTGCCCCATAGCTTTGAACTTATCGGTTTTTGGATATCAGGAGGAATAGGACTTTATATAGCTTGGAATATTATTTTGTTTATGTATACAGATAAAATGCCTACATTTAAATTTTACAAAAACATAGGCATCAATTTATTGATCATTTTCATAATTATTCTTTCAGCTGCCTACATCGAAACTTATGTATCAATAAATATGTTAACATGAAAAGGATAATCAATACACTTGAGAAGATGCCTAAATGGTATGGCTTTTTAACTATATTACTATATAGTTTATTACTCGCAGAATTTTTGATAACTACTAATCATCTTGTGAATAATAACAATTTAGAGACTGATAGATTATTTGTAATTCTGGCACGGATGAGTTATATTATAATAGTCTTGTCAGCTATTGTAATATGGCTTATCTCCACTTTTCTCTTTCACCTAACAGCCATACTCTTTAATGGTTATGCTCCATTCAAACATCTTTTATATATTTCGTCTTATTTCTATATTATTCCTGCCATTTCTGTTTTTATTTCCATCTTCCTTCTTAATCAGAAAACGGAATATAGTACTTCTAATGCGGTAACGACCTTACAAAATAATTATTCTCTTGGTCTCCCCATAATGTTGGTTAACTATTCTTTTATCCCCTATTATTTGCTGTGCATGATATTAATCCATCATTTATATAAGGTACGGCTGCGGTATGCCATTGCCTCCGTTGTAATTCCCATTCTGTCTGTTTGGGTTATTACGAAACTCTTTACTCTGCTATAATGGAAGTTCTATACGAGATTTATCTTTCAATCAGGCAGAATAAGATCCGCACCTTTCTTTCCGGATTCGGCATCTCGTGGGGAATCCTGATATTGGTTGTACTATTGGGTACAGGAAAAGGATTTCAAAACTCTGTGATGGATATATTCAGCATCTTCGCCCAGAAAAGCATGTATGTATATGGAGGAGCCACTTCTATGAAGTATAAGAATATCAGAGAAGGGGAACAATTGCATTTCGATTTGCATTTTCTTAACCGCATAAAGAAACAGTTCCCGGGGATAAAAGCTATTTCGCCTGAAATAACAGGACCTTATTCGCAAGTGATGAATAAAGCTAAAAGCGGACTTTTTAAGATTATAGGAATCAATGAAAACTATATGGGAATTAAGATACTTAAAATCAACGAAGATGGACGATATTTTAATAAAGGAGATGACGAGAATACCCGTAATGTTACCATTATCGGCGAAAATGTCAGTACGACCTTATTTAATAATCAAAAAGCGTTGGGTAAGTCGATCAACATTGCCGGTATTGATTTTAAGGTGATAGGCGTACTAAAGAATGATGATATTTTCAGCGCTTCGGAAATCAATTCGGTATATGTGCCCTTCTCAAGTTACATAAACTGTATTGACAATAAGACTCCATTGCGCGCTTTCTGTTTATATCTGAACAAAGAAGTTGATTCCAAGCGATTTGAGAATGAGCTGAGAGCCTTCATCGCTAATAAATACCAATTTGCTTATTCTGATAAGCAAGCCTTACAGATAATCAATTTTGAGACACAAACATCTGCTTTTGAGGGACTCTTTGATGGATTGAAAATGTTTATCTGGATCGTAGGAATTTGTTTTCTGATAAGTGGTATTGTTGGAGTAAGCAACATCATGTTTGTCGTGATCAAAGAAAGGAGTAGCGAAATAGGCATCCGTAAGGCTGTAGGAGCAACTCCTAAATCCATTCTTGTGTTAATGCTGACGGAATCTGTCATCATAACTGTAATCTCCGGTATCATCGGATTGATATCAGGTGCAGGTATTCTTGAGATTATAAATTGGTTGCTCGAAAGTGCCCGTCACGCGACAATGATAAAGCATGTAGAAATAGATATAAATGTAGCTGTTCTCGCTTTGGTTATCTTGATTCTGTCCGGTGTCATTGCCGGAGCATTTCCGGCAATGAAAGCATCTGTTATACAACCCATTGACGCCATTAGAAACGAAAATATAGGATAATGAAGACATTTAAGATTATATTAATTTGCATCTTTTCCGCCACACTGGCATTTGTTGCTTTTCGTTCTTCGCTAAGAGGTACAAAGGCAATTTACGAAACTACACAACCACAATATCGCGAGATCAAAGAGGAAATAAACATATCCGGCAATGTTTTTCCGATGAAGGAGATCGAAATAAAATCGCAGATATCGGGAGTCCTGGACAAGATTAATGTTTCGATAGGAGATAAAGTGCGCATAGGAGATCCTGTCGCCTCCATCATGCTGGTCCCAAACGCATCGGATATGGAACGACTGGAATATAACTTGAACACTGCCCAAATTGAGTATAAAGCCCGACTGGAAGATTATAAACGAGAACACAAATTGTACTCAAAAAACCTTGTGGCACAGGCAGAGATGGACTCTTACACACAGGCATACGAATTATCTAAGGAGAAGCTCGCCTCTGCCCAAAATCAATTGAACATCTTGAAAGAAGGGCGTATCTCTCCTGAAACGGCATCTAACATCGTAAGGTCGAGTATTAGCGGCGTTATTATTGATACCCCTCTGGAAACGGGGGCCTCTGTAATAGAACGCAATAATTTTAATCCGGGAACAACGATTGCCGTTGTGGCGGAAATGTCTCGGTTTCGTTTTAAAGCCCTTGTCCCTGAAAAATATCTGAAAGATATCGCTTTACAAGACACGATCTCACTCTTATTCAATGCCTATGATAATTTACGAACCCGGGCAGTAGTAACAAAAATTTCATCCAAAGGAAATGCAGAGAACGGAATTATGAAATATATGCTTGAGGCAGAATTTCCCGTCTCGGAAAATATGCCTGTTATAAGATCGGGATATTCTGCAACGGCCAATATGGTGATAAAACAGAAAAAGCACACTTTATCCATTGATGAAAAATATGTCTTATACGAGAATGACTCTACATACCTCTATCTGCTGGATACTGTGACACAACAGAAAACAAAACAAATCATCAACATCGGTATTTCAGATGGAAATTATGTGGAAGTGATAAAGGGGATTTCATTAAAGGATAAAATAGTAACTAACTCAACCGATAAATAAAATTAGAATCCACATCCTGACGTATAAATGTCACCCTCTTTTATCCAACCGGTTCGATTCCGGATAAGTTTTGTCCGAAACCGGAAGCAAAAGTAAGAGAATTATGATATATTTGCAGCCGGAACCCAAATGTGTTTAATCAGAAATGGCAGAATCGACTATCATCACAGGACAATTCGTACGAATCAGTCAGGTACCCGCCAGCCTTGGCGAACGGATACTGGCTCGTATTATTGACTATTTTCTGCTGTTTATCTACATTCTTGCCACTTCTTATATATTGGGGAAACTCAATATACATGCTTTTTCCGGAAGTACGTTTTTCCTGTTGTTCCTGTTCATCTATCTGCCTGTACTATGTTACTCGTTACTTTGCGAAGTTTTTAACCAAGGACAGAGTGCCGGAAAGAAACTTATGAATATCCGTGTGGTAAAAGCAGACGGTACGACACCCAGCCTGAGCGCGTATCTGCTAAGGTGGTTGCTCTATGGGATAGACGTAACTATTACCGGAGGATTGGGCGTACTGGTCATACTATTGACCAAAAACAGCCAACGTTTGGGAGATCTGGCTGCCGGTACAATGGTAATTAAAGAAAAGAACTATCGCAAAATACAGGTAAGTCTTGACGAGTTCGATTATCTGACTAAAGGATATCATCCCAGTTTTCCATCAGCTGCCGACCTGTCTTTGGAACAAATAAACGTAATCAGTAAAGCATTAGAATTACATCATAAGGATCGGACAAGACACATCGCACAATTGGCACCCAAAGTTCGTGCCCTGCTATCTGTAGATCAAACAAATATAAACGATGAAAAATTTCTTCAGACCGTTGTAAGAGACTACCAATACTATGCATTAGAAGAAATTTAGTATATCTTATTTCGTAAAAACAGACTAAACCGGGCTTTTATTCATCCCACTTTCAAGTAAATATCCGGACTCCTATACACACCTGATACTTCGAAAAAACATAATGCACTTTAGTAGGAGGAGAAGAATCAAGACGAAGTAAACTATCACACATACATGCAACAAAAAAGCGTGCAGAAGTGTTTCTACACGCTTTTTATCTCTTGGTTTACGAAGACTGGCTTACTCCACCTGTCCCAGAGAGTTGCCGTATTCCATTTCTCCCTGCACCACAAATAAGATATCTTCCGGGTCATATTCACCCACTTCATCTTTTTGGGCTTCTTTCACGATGAATTCTACTACCTGCTCCAAGTCGATGTCAACATAACCGTCAGCATCGGGCTGAACATCCAGGATTCCGCTTTCAGAGTAGTACTCATCAATCAAATCGAGGAAATAGTACAACTCGTCTTCCGAAAACTTTTCCTTCAATTCCTGAGGCAAATAATTCCGGATGAACTCGATGGTCTTTTCATCATCGGCGTCATTTAACAAAAAATCGTCTTCCAGTCCCATAAACAAATATTTTTAATGAAAGTATATTATAATAATTTCTCAACTTTCTCTACAAATGCAGGTTTACCTACAGCACCGACTTGTTTGTCTACCAATTCTCCATTCTTAAAAAATAGAACAGTAGGAATATTGCGGATACCAAATTCTGCAGGTAGATCACTGTTTTCGTCTACATCACATTTACCCATGATCACTTTTCCTTCATATTCTTTAGCCAGTTCATCGATGATAGGACCTACCATCTTACAAGGACCACACCAAGGAGCCCAAAAGTCAATAACAACCGGTGATCCTTCTGCGAGGATGTCCTTAAAGTTGTTGTCAGTAATCTCTAAAGCCATTTTCTATAATTATTAATTGTTAGTTATTAAGTATCTATCACTGTTATGCGGCAAAGATAATCAATTTATATGAAACGCAAGTTCGGGACGTTCCTTTAAATAGGAAATTAATTCTCTGCCGACCGAAAGTTTCACAGGACGGGAAATCAGGTCTACATACATCTTCCCCTCCGTATCCGTTACTTTGAAATAAAGTTCCGTATTTCCCGGGTGTTCTTTCGTTAAAGAAGCAAGCTCGGTTACCAAAGCCGAATTAAGTTCGGCAAGCGGAATCAGAATCGTAATCTTCTCTATCAGTTGTTCCTTGACATCGGGCAGCAATTCCATCGAAGTAATCTTGACATCAAGTTCATCGGGACGCCATTGTTTAGGTTGACAACGGGCTTTGATAAACAAGAAAGTACCTTCACCTAAATAGCCTTGGAAAGTAACCCAGTCATTTCCAAAGAAAGGAATCTCCGCCGAACCGGAATAATCTTCTATTTTAGCTATACCATAAGGATTTCCATTCTTACTGATACCCCGGCGGACACTGGTAACAATGCCTCCCATCGTAATCTCTCTTCCTGCCAAAGCCGATTTATCATCAAGTTCGCTCATATGTGTATTGCAAACATGTTCCAACACAATGGCATATTCATCAAGCGGATGTGCCGACAAATAAATACCTACCAGTTCGCGTTCCTTATTCAGTCTCTCCAAATCGTTCCAACGTTCCGCCGGTAGAATTTCTGGAGTCGCTATATCGATAACGTTATCTCCACCGAACAGAGAATTAACGGCGGCAGCCTTATCAGCTTGGTAACGGTTGCCATAACGCATCAATGTCTCAAGAAAAGTCTCTCCTTTGCTGTTCACAGCAAAATACTGTTCACGCTTCAGTTCAGGAAAGCTATCGAATCCACCGGCAAGTGCCAGGCATTCCATATTTTTCTTGTTACAAGCATTCAGGTTGACACGCTGCACAAAGTCGAAGATACCTTTAAAGGGACCGTTCTCTTTTCGCTCCTCCATGATGCTTTGCACGGCAGCCTCACCCACACCTTTGACGGCTCCCAATCCGAAACGTATATTTCCATTCCGGTTTACGGTAAACTTCAGGTTACTTTCATTCACATCCGGTCCCAACGTCTGTACTCCCATCATTTTACACTCGTCCATCAGTTTGGTAATATCAGTGATATTCGACAAACTTCGGCTCATGACAGCAGCCATATATTCAGCCGGATAATTGGCTTTCAGATAAGCAGTCTGATAGGCAACCCAAGAATAACAGGTGGCATGTGATTTATTGAACGCATACGATGCAAATTTCTCCCAGTCTGCCCAAATCTTTTCAAGAACTTTCGGGTCGTGTCCGTTTTTCCTTCCGCCTTCTACAAACTTGGGTTTCATGTGATCCAACTTATCACGCAATTTTTTACCCATCGCTTTACGGAGGGCATCCGATTCACCACGCGTAAAGTCGGCCAGCAGACGTGACAAAAGCATGACCTGCTCCTGATAGACCGTAATACCGTATGTATCCTTCAGGTATTTCTCCATGACAGGAATATCATATTCAATAGGCTTACGTCCATGTTTACGATCAATAAAGTCAGGAATATAATCCATCGGACCCGGACGGTAAAGGGCATTCATCGCAATCAGGTCCTCAAACGTAGAAGGTTGCAACTCACGCAGGTACTTCTGCATACCGGCAGACTCAAACTGGAAAGTACCGATCGTTCGTCCGTCACTGTAAAGTTTATAAGTAGCCGTATCCTCGATTGAAATGGAATCGATATCCAGTTCCATTCCTTTACTCAAACGAATATTTTCGACAGCCTCCTTTATAATAGACAATGTTTTCAGCCCCAGAAAGTCCATCTTGATCAATCCGGTATCTTCGATCACCGAACCTTCATATTGGGTAACCAGCATCTTTTCGCCGGTCTCTTTATCATCAGCCGTGCTGACCGGTACCCAATCCGTGATATCATCACGACAAATAATAGTGCCACAGGCATGTACACCCGTTCCACGCACATTCCCCTCAAGCATCTTGGCATATTTCATCGTATCCCTCACCAAAGGATCGGGAGATGCTTCAGCCGCCTGCAATTCGGGCACATATTCTATGGCATTCTTCAGATTCAGTTTCTTATCCGGAATTTTATCCGGAACCAATTTGGCCAAGCGATCCGATTCGGCAAGCGGAAGTTTCTGGACACGGGCAACATCTTTGATAGCCAGTTTCGTAGCCATAGTACCATAGGTAATGATATGCGCCACCTTTTCCTGTCCATATTTCTCCGTCACCCAACGTAACACTTCGCCACGACCATCATCATCGAAGTCAATATCGATATCAGGCAATGAAATACGATCGGGATTCAAAAAACGCTCAAACAGCAAATCGTATTTGATCGGGTCTATTTTAGTGATCTGCAAACAATAGGCTACGGCAGAACCGGCAGCGGAACCACGTCCCGGACCAATGGAGACTCCCATATTACGCCCGGCGGCAATAAAATCTTGTACTATAAGAAAGTATCCCGGGAAACCCATGGTCTTCATAATATGTAATTCAAAGACCAGCCGCTCTTTGACCTCCGGTGACAACGGATCGCCATAAAACTTCTTAGCTCCGTCGAAAGTCAGCTTTTTCAGATAGTCGGCTTCCAGTTTGATACGGTACAGTTTATCATAGCCTCCCAAACGTTTTATTTTATCTTTGGCTGCTTCCTCACTCAACACCACGTTGCCGTTTTCGTCTTGGGTGAACTCATCAAAAAGATCCTTTTCCGTATATTTTTGCCGATATCCTTCTTCTGTTCCAAAGTCCTCGGGGATTGCAAAAGTAGGCATAATCGGTGCGTGATCGATTGAATAATACTCTACTTTATCCAGAATCTCAAGTGTATTACTCAATGCTTCGGGCACATCGGCAAAGAGTTCATTCATCTCTGCCTTCGTCTTCATCCACTCTTGTTTCGTATAATACATCCGGTTCGGATCGTCGAGATCTTTTCCCGTACTCAAACAGATCAGCCGATCGTGCGCCTCAGCATGTTCTTCGTTGACAAAGTGAACATCATTCGTACAGATTAACTTGACATTATACTTTTTGGAGTATTCAATCAAATGCTTATTTACATTCACCTGCAACGGATAAGCTTCATGATTTGCTTTAGGCACTGTCGCTTTATGGCGCTGCATTTCCAGATAATAATCGTCTCCAAACAGGTTCTTATACCATTGGATGGCTTCTTCTGCTTCCGCCAACAATCCCTGAGTTATCTTTTTGGGCACTTCACCGCCCAAACACGCAGAACAGATAATCAAACCTTCGTGATATTTCTCCAACTCGTTCCGGTCTGTACGGGGACGCATATAGTAACCTTTGGTCCATGCCCGCGAAACCAATTTTATCAGGTTATGATACCCCTTCTCGTTTTTGGCGAGCACAATCAGGTGATACCCGCTCTGGTCAGGCTTTCCCTCCTTTTTATCCATTGTACGGCGAGCCACATACATCTCACAGCCTATGATAGGCTTGAACAATCGCCCTTCCGCATCCGCTATTTTAGCTTTACAGTCAGCAATCTCGGCATCTTTATCCGCACACTCCACTTCACCGGCTTCAATAGCTGCAATCCGCTTCTTCAGGTCCTTTATTTCTCCTTTCGGACCTCCATTTTTCTTATTAACATAGTTCGTAAACTCTTTAATGGCGAACATGTTTCCATGGTCCGTAACGGCAATACCTTTCATCCCGTCTTTCATAGCCTTATCGACCAATGCACTGACACTGGCCTGACCATCCAGAAGAGAATATTGCGTATGGACGTGTAAATGAACGAAATCCTGCATAGTTATAGGTTGATAATTTGAAGCCATAAAATTACAATGTCTACAGCTACTAACAAAGATAAACATCAAAAAGTTATCAACATAAGTCATTTCTACCTGCAAATGCTTGCTGGATTTTTAAAATAAGTATACTTTTGCGGATAATTATCATTAAATAGCGCAAATGGGTCGACTTAAGAAATTAAAAAAGATAAGAATTCACCGTGAAGGAACACATATTTTATGGGGTAGTTTTTTTCTGCTACTGATCATAAATCTGGCTCTTTACTGGGGAATTGATTGTAAAATACCATTCTATCTGGTGGCTTTGGTAAGTATCGTTGTCTATCTGTTGATGGTTAACTTTTTCCGTTGTCCCATCCGGCTTTTCGGACAGGATACAGAAAAGATTGTAGTTGCACCGGCAGATGGAAAAATCGTAGTCATCGAAGAAGTAGATGAACATGAATACTTCCACGATCGCCGCATTATGGTATCTATTTTCATGAGCATACTAAATGTACACGCCAACTGGTATCCGGTAGACGGAGTGGTCAAGAAAGTCACTCATGATAATGGTAAATTCATGAAAGCATGGCTTCCGAAAGCCAGTACAGAAAATGAACGTTCAATGATCGTCATCGAAACTCCTGAGGGAGTAGAGGTAATGGCACGGCAAATAGCCGGTGCAATGGCAAGACGTATTGTAACATATGCCGAACCGGGAGAAGAATGTTATATCGACGAGCATTTGGGATTCATAAAATTCGGTTCACGTGTAGATGTATATCTCCCGTTAGGCACAGAAATCTGTGTCAGCATGGGACAATTGACCACCGGTAACCAAACTGTTATCGCCAAATTAAAATAAGAAACAATAATGGCAAATGCTATAACCCGCCACATACCCAATACAGTAACCTGCCTGAACCTTTTTTCAGGCTGCATTGCCGGCGTGATGGCTTTTGAAGCTAAGTATGAACTAGCTTTTATCTTCATTATATTAAGTGCTGTCTTCGACTTTTTCGACGGCATGCTGGCACGACTGCTTCATGCATATTCTCCGATAGGAAAAGAACTCGACTCACTGGCGGATGACGTCAGTTTTGGAGTAGCCCCTTCTTTACTTGTTTTTTCATTTTTGAAAGAACCCGGATTGATATACCCCGACTTTCTGACAGGATTAAGAGATTATATCCCTTATCTGGCATTCCTTATCTCTATTTTTTCTGCTTTACGTTTGGCTAATTTTAACGTAGACGAGCGGCAAACCAGTTCTTTCATAGGCCTTCCGGTCCCGGCCAATGCCCTCTATTGGGGAGCGTTAATCGTAGGTGGCAAAGATTTTCTGCTGGCACATTGTAATGTTATATACCTTATTATAATGGTAATGCTCTTTTCATGGTTGCTTGTGGCTGAAATTCCCATGTTCTCTCTGAAATTCAAAAATCTTTCTTGGAAAGATAATAAGGTAAGTTTCATATTTCTGATTATCTGCATTCCATTACTACTGTTTCTGGGTATCAGCGGATTCTCAGCAGTTATTGTGTGGTATATCATTCTTTCACTTTTAACAAGAAAAAATAAATAAACAATCCTTCTGGCACGTTTGTTGTACTACAAATTTTAAACAATGCATAAAACAAATAGCCCATGTTTCACATTTTAGGATTTTTATTCATTATTGTCATAGCCGTTATAATCATCGGATTGGCCCTTGTAGGCAGCGTATTAAGAGCCGTTTTCGGACTTGGAAAACGCTCGCCCTCGTCAGGTTCAGATCGTAACGGACCCAATAATAATTCAGGAAGCAGAAGATACTATCACCAAACTCAGGCTAATGATAAAGAAGAAATCATCACTGGGACAGGAGCCAAGCACAAAAAACTGTTTGATGATAACGAAGGAGAATACGTAGACTACGAAGAAATAAAAGAATAGGGGCAGTGGTGAACTGTCACCTCCTCTTAGCAGCAAAAAAGTCTTTCATCAGCCCGGCGCACTCATCAGCCAATATTCCTTTGACAACAACTGTTTTAGGATGGAGTGCTTGCGGAGCATATCTCTGATAGCCTCTCTTATCATCTTCGGCACCAAACACCAGCTTTCCCGTTTGAGCCCAAGCAATAGCACCGGCACACATCACACAAGGTTCCACTGTGACATATAAAGTACATTCATTCAGATATTTTCCACCAAGAACATTGGCAGCGGCAGTAATGGCCTGCATTTCAGCATGGGCAGTCACGTCATTCAGTGTTTCAGTCAGGTTATGTGCACGGGCAATGATCCGCTCTTTACAGACCACTACAGCACCAACAGGGACTTCTCCTCTCTCTCCTGCTTTAACAGCCTCTATCAAGGCCTGCTTCATAAAATAAGAATCATCCAGCATACGTCTAACGCCTCATATCGTGTTCACCAAAAAGAGTAGGATAATCCTCCTCCATATTTTTATGTATAAACATGAGAATCGTCTCACGAAGCCAGCGTGATTTATTCGTTATCTTATACTTATCTAGATAACGATCCACAATCTGCTGCTCATCTTCGCTCAGCAATATGCTCATCCGTCGTTCCCGCTTAGGTTCGTCCGGAGTTGCCTTATTACATTTTTTATCCCTCTTTCTCATATTCTTTGCAAATTTACTTTTACTTCTGTAATTTCAAAGAATAAAAAGAGTAAATTTGCAGAAATAATATGTCCGGTCGGCCGATGCACATCCATGTTTTATCACCGGATCGACCTATAAATATAAAAATCTTCTTTATGGCAGAACACAACCTTCTAGGAAAAGCCGGAGAGGACGCCGCCGTCGACTATCTGGAACGGCATGACTACGTAATCCGGCATCGTAACTGGCGTAAAGGACATTTCGAACTGGACATTGTGGCAGCTAAAAACGGAGAACTGATTATTGTAGAAGTAAAAACCCGAAGCGATACGGACTTCGCACTTCCTCAAGACGCCGTCACTCCACAAAAAATCAGGCGCACTGTAATAGCAGCCGATACATATATCAAGTTATTCCAAATAGATGAACCTGTACGGTTTGATATTATCACCGTGATAGGCAAAACCGGAAATTTTAGAATTGAACATATAAAAGAGGCGTTTTATCCGCCATTATTTTAGAGTTTTATGAATATAGAATCAGCAAGAGAATACTGCCTCCGGAAAAAAGCAGTCACAGAATGCTTCCCATTCGACGAATATTCACTCGTCATGAAAGTAATGGATAAAATGTTCGCCCTGATCGATCTGGAAGGGGCCAATACGATTTCATTAAAATGTGATCCGGACTATGCCATCGAATTACGTGAGCACTATTCGGCCATCGAAGGAGCTTATCATTTTCACAAGAAGTATTGGAATCAAGTCTACTTTGATCGGGATGCGGATGACAAGCTGATCAAGCAACTGATAGATCATTCTTACGACGAAGTAATGAAGAAATTTACCAAAAAATTACGTACCGAATATGATGCCCTACCCTGAATCTTTCCCTGTCCCCCTTATTCATATTGCAAAAGCAGACTCCACCAACGGTTATTTAAATGCCCTCTGCGAAAAGGAGAAGGTTAGCGAACTGACCACAGTGGTGGCAGACTTCCAGACTGCAGGCAGAGGACAGCGCGGAAACAGTTGGGAATCGGAAGACGGAAAAAACCTGATGTTCAGCTTCGTGTTGTATCCAACTTTCCTGGAAGCACGTAAGCAATTCCTGCTTTCACAAATCGCCTCTTTAGCAGTTAAAGAGACACTTGATCTATATATAGGAGACGTTTCTATAAAATGGCCGAATGACATCTATTGGAAGGACAAAAAAATCTGCGGAATGCTGATTGAAAACGATCTGATGGGAATACATATCAGCCAGAGTATTGCAGGAGTAGGTATCAATATCAATCAGAAAGAATTTCACAGTTCTGCTCCCAATCCCATCTCAATCATACAGATCACCCACCGGGAGTCTGACCGTATGGAAATACTCGCACAAGTTCTTCAGCGGATAAAAGAATACTATAAGATCTTACAGGAAGGAGATATTGAATTTATCACCGATCGTTATCAGGCAGCTCTCTTCCGCAAAGAAGGCATACACTTTTATAAAGATTCAGAAGGAACATTTAATGCCGGAATTGTAGAAGTAGAAGCCGATGGTCATTTAGTTCTACAAGACGAGACGGGTAAGATCCGTCGATATCTATTTAAAGAAGTACAATACATTCTTTAAAATTGAGATTTAAAGTTTAAACCATTATCTTTGACCCTGTGTTCTTTATAAAAAACATTCTTTTATGAAAACAGAATATTTATTCGTTATACTTTTAGTACTTATTGGTTTCAGTAGTTGTGAGGATTCCACCTCCGATGCTACACTTGAATTATCCCAATCAACTTTTGAAAACATCAGCAGTGACGGGGCTACTTTAACCGTAAACATTACCTGTAGTGACTCCTGGACAGCAGCAAGTTCTTCTACAGCATGTAATCTCGTTCCTAATCAAGGAACGAGCAATCAATCACTCAGCATTGTTGTGGAAGCTAACCTGGATGAAGCCGAAAGAAATATGACAGTTGTCGTTACTTCCGGCGGAATCAAGAAAACCATCAGCATTAGCCAGCAAGGAAGAAGTACAACAGCAGGTGAGTATCACTATAACCTTCCGGTTATTTTCCATGTACTATATAAAGATAAAAACAATCCTTTACAATACGTTAAACAAGACCGTTTAGCCAAAATACTAGATACAGTCAACAAGCTTTATAAAGATAAAACCAAAAGTGTGGATATGAACTTGACTTTTACGCTGGCTACTACTGATGAAGATGGGAAACCCTTATCAACTCCGGGAGTGAAATATGTTTTATGGGAGGAAAGTTACCCTATCGACTGTGATGTCTTCATGAATGACGAAACAGGTAAATATGTAAAATACATCTGGGAACCGAATAACTATATCAACGTAATGGTATACAACTTCAAGGACGATGAGAGTACGAACAGTACCACACTGGGAATTGCACATATACCTTTTTCCACAGTAGGAAGCAATTATCTGGAAGGACTGAGCAAAACACAAAAATCTTATTTAGAGAAACAAAATCTGAAATTTCCATATAGTGTCTCCATCAACAGTTTATTCATTAATGACCAGTCAACTTCAACCCAATATAGTACAGCAGACATCACCGTAACATTAGCTCACGAATTAGGTCATTATCTGGGCTTACACCATGCTTTTTCTGAAAATGACGAAGGTATTTATGACGGTTGCTTTGATTCGGATTATTGTGACGACACCCCTACTTATAATAAAGTGAAGTATGACGCTGATTACGCCTACACCGCGAAGAATGATCCGGCAAACTTCACGTTTGACTATCTGGTAAAACGTGAAAATTGTAAGACCAATCAGACATTTACTTCTACTAATATTATGGATTATTCCGTAAGTTACTCAGACCGGTTTACCAACGACCAACGTTCCCGTATCCGTCACGTCCTGACATACAGTCCGCTGATACCCGGTCCCAAACAAGGACAAACACAAACGCGTTCCGTTGTCGAAGGACCGATTGATTTACCCATACGCACAGCCCGGTAACAACATATAGAAAAAGAGGTGAACAGTTATCTGTTCACCTCTTTTTCTATAAGCTTTATTCTTTCTAATGTCTTTTGAGCTTCAGTAGAAGGGAATTGACTGATCACCTTTTGAAGATATTCCCTTGCCTTTCCGTATCCGGTACTCATCACACGGCTAAGACCATCACGATAGCGTGCATACTGCATCCGAGTGGGAGCACTAATCTTTTTATAATCTGCTTCTAACTGTTTTTTCTCTCTCTCCGCCTTCAAATAAAGATAATTACCGATAAAAATATTGGCTGCCAGATTATCCGCATCCAATGACAGTACTTTCCGGTAAGTCTCCAAAGCTTCAGACTCCCGCCCACGGCATACTTCCATCTCAGCACATGACACAAGACAATTAACATCATTCGGAGATTTTTGAAGCAACTCTTTGTAAAAAAGATACGCTTTGTCATAGCTGCGTGATTTTTTGTAATAAGCAGCCAGTTCCCGCCCTATCCTGGATGATACTTCCAGACTCTTATCCACACCTGTCCAATAGAACATTTCGGCTTTCTCTACATTGGTATTTACCGCTTGGCGGAACAAAGTAACAGCTTGGTCCCACTGTCTGTTATCAAGGGCAGCAGAGACCTTCTGCAAAGTCTCTCCCACCATCTGAGCCGAAAGCACAAACGGGAAAGAAAAGAGCAAGGAAAGAAATAAAGTCAAGGTTTTCATCTTCTTCATTTTTATTTAGTTAGGTCCCTACAAAGATAGTATTTATATTGTGTATTCCCAAGTCACATACTCACTATTATTTTCAATATTTGTGAGCCTGACTCTTTGTTATATTCAGAGCTTTCCCACACGCCGGCTCGCCGGAACTTTCATCCCATTACCTTTAACGGTGTAAATAGCATCCTGATCACTTTCCTGATAACATCTGCAATAATCAAAATAGACATAGGCAGATACTTGATTTTCCATCACATTACCTCCCCATTCTCCTGCGGAACAAGAGAAATAAACCATTTGGTAAGCACTTGGCACTTGTTTGGGATCATCTTTCCGATTCACCCGACGGGTAACCTTACCATCTGTGTAGAAAATCAGTTCTTCGGGGGTCCATTCCACAGCAAATGTATGCTCTTTACTCTGAGCTTCATCCAATACAAAATACTTGGTAGACGAACGGTGTTCTTTAAATTGCCCACTTTTATCGTAATCCAGAGCTGCATGTTGCACTTCTGATTGCTGCTCCTCCATTGCTTGTTTTTTATACCAATGAAGTGTCTGAAAGATTTGTTTATCTTTAGGAATATATTCAAAAACATCAATTTCAGTTCCTTTTCCATACTTATCGGCTTCATCAAAATGTATCCAAAAAGCAGGCCAGTAACCTTCACCAATACAGTCTCTAAATGAAGCCTTTGTCTCATAATAACCATAACGTGCCATGAACCTGCCCAGTGATAAAATCCCACCGGTCATCACAACATTGTTTTGTGTCGGGTATTTAGAGACTTCCAAACGAAGTTCGCCACGCAACTCTTTGGTCCAATCCTCATGACACAGCACATAGTAAGGTTTCTCTTGATACATACCTCTACGGGTAAAAGGACTTCTTCTACTTCTCGTATCCCATTTTAAAGTATCTATCACTCCATCATCGAACTCATCATTAAACACTAAATGATACGTTCTACCCGTTATCGGCGATTTAAATACGGTAGGAATCTCTGATGGATGAAAACTCAACCTACCGGTTGTGTTCATACCTTTTCTGAGTTTGCCTTTAATCGCTTTAGGATTAAGTGTAATATTAATAGCTTCTGACGGAACAGTTTGTACTGAAGATGTCTTTAATGAAAGAATAGCCATACTATCATTCACGTCAACGTTAAAAGCTATTTCTTCCGCATTGCCAATCAACAAAAAAGCAGGTGCTTCTGTTTGCTTAAAATGTAATCCCTCGGGAAGTTTTACTACTAATTTCCCCCCATAACAGTTAGGCGTATTCGTTTCCATAAATCCAGTAGCCGCCTTGCCAAGCAAATCAATAAAAATATCATCCGCTTCAGAATAATCCCATTTCCACGTTATATCCTTAGACCCTGCATGCACATGAATGACTTGTAGTAATATACAAATCATTATTAGAATAAATTGCCTCATATGTTTTTCATTTAGTTATTAAATTCAAATTGATAATGCTACCTCGCTGCGATGTTTGTTAATTGTCTGTAAGATATCTTTCAATATGCAGACAAAAATAATATTAATTCCTGTATCGAGAACGTTGCGAACCAATATAATTACATGATTGTTCACATCATTTTCATATTCTCTGTTTTTCATGTAACTTTGCATGTCAATGAATAAACAAATGCACATCAGTAACGGAAACAAACGGATTCTGCAAATAGCCGTTCCCTCTATTATTTCCAATATCACAGTCCCGTTATTGGGACTGGTCGATGTCACTATTGTAGGACATCTGGGATCGGCCGCCTACATCGGAGCCATTGCTGTAGGTGGCATGCTGTTCAACATCATTTACTGGATATTCGGCTTTCTACGGATGGGCACCAGCGGCATGACTTCCCAAGCATTCGGACAACGTAATCTGGAAGAAGTAACAAAACTGCTTCTACGTTCAGTCGGCGTGGGATTGTTTATCGCACTCTGTCTGATGACTCTGCAATATCCCATCCAAAAAGCCGCATTTGCTTTCATACAGACTTCCGACGAAGTAGAACGTCTGGCCACTCTCTACTTTCGTATCTGCATCTGGGGGGCTCCTGCCATGCTCGGCCTTTACGGTTTTGCCGGCTGGTTCATCGGAATGCAGAATTCCCGTTTTCCGATGTATATCGCTATTACGCAGAATATTGTGAATATCCTGGCAAGTCTTTGTTTTGTATTCCTTTTCGGAATGAAAGTAGAAGGAGTAGCTCTCGGAACGCTTATAGCTCAATATGCAGGTTTCCTGATGGCTCTGCTTTTATGGCTACGTTATTATAAACAATTGCGGAAACGAGTCCATTGGAGAGGCATTTGGCAAAAACAAGCCATGTATCGGTTCTTTCAGGTAAATCGCGATATTTTTCTCCGTACTTTGTGCCTGGTAGCTGTAACGATGTTCTTCACCTCTGCCGGAGCCGCCCAAGGCGAAGTAGTACTGGCTGTAAACACTTTATTAATGCAGCTGTTTACCCTCTTTTCATATATTATGGATGGATTTGCCTATGCAGGCGAGGCACTTGCCGGTCGTTATATCGGCGCCGGTAATCGTATGGAGCTTCACCGTACCGTCCGACAGTTATTCGGATGGGGTGTCGGATTATCAGCCGGGTTCACCCTTCTTTACGGTATTGGTGGACAATCATTTCTGGAATTACTGACTAACGAATCATCCGTTATCCAGGAAGCCGACACTTACTTTTATTGGGTATTAGCCATTCCCCTTGCCGGATTTTCCGCCTTTTTATGGGATGGCATTTTCATAGGTGCCACCGCTACCCGCCAGATGCTTTTCTCCATGTTCATCGCTTCTGCCAGTTTCTTTCTTACCTATTACATCTTCCAAGGAGTAATGGGAAATCATGCCTTGTGGATGGCTTTTATTATCTACCTGTCGCTTCGCGGACTTGTACAAGCTTTTTTAGCAAAAAAGATAGTCCATTAAAAGGAATCGCGTATCTTTGCAAAAAAGTAAACCAACAATCAGAATCGTATGGCAAAATACAAAAGAGTCCTGTTGAAGCTCAGCGGTGAGAGCCTGATGGGAGAAAAGCAATACGGCATCGATGAAAAGCGATTGGCCGAATATGCCGCACAAATCAAAGAGATTCATGAACAAGGCGTACAAATCGGCATCGTTATCGGTGGCGGTAACATCTTCCGTGGACTGAGTGGAGCCAATAAAGGTTTCGATCGGGTAAAAGGTGACCAAATGGGTATGCTGGCCACAGTAATTAACAGCCTTGCCTTAAGTTCGGCATTAGTTGCGGCCGGTGTGAAAGCACGTGTACTTACAGCCGTACGCATGGAACCTATCGGTGAATTCTACAGTAAATGGAAAGCTATTGAATGCATGGAAAATGGCGAAATCGTCATCATGTCGGCAGGAACCGGGAATCCGTTCTTTACTACCGACACCGGCTCATCGCTTCGCGGTATCGAGATAGAAGCAGACGTCATGTTGAAAGGTACTCGCGTAGACGGTATCTATACTGCCGACCCGGAGAAAGATCCTACGGCAACCAAGTTCCACGACATCACTTACGATGAAGTGCTGAAACGAGGACTGAAAGTGATGGACTTGACAGCTACTTGTATGTGTAAGGAGAATAATCTGCCGATCGTAGTATTCGATATGGATACAGTAGGCAACCTGAAAAAAGTGATTACCGGAGAAGAAATCGGTACATTGGTACACAATTAACTTCATAAACTACACTTATTATGAACGGGTTAACAAGTAGATGGAATACTTCTACCTGTTAACCCGTTCTTCATTCTTCATCTTTCGCGTTCTACTTTGTTCGCCTTCTTTTTCTTACAGCAGACCTTTTATCATCAATAGCCCCGATAATCGGTATTACTACTCTCAGATATGGAAATGGACTTTCCCTCGAACGGCGTATGAGCATGGATATAATACCTAACCTATCCTCTAGCCTTTACTATCTTTATTTCTTGCGTTTTATCAACATAATCACCGAATTCGATTCTTCATTCAGTCCGGCAGCAATTTCTTTTAGCTTACCTTTCAGTTCTCCTTTTTCGTTTGCCTCGACAAGGTCTGAAGCATTTAAAGCACGACAGGTTACAATTTCTTCATCTACAGATTTTTCGGGTTGCTGTCCCAATGCAACCCGGTGTTTATTAGAAAAGTCATCATTATATACGGTATATTGAAATATTGCTTTTTCCTGTTTATCATACACTAAATCATTGGTCGGGAAACCTCTCCCCTTTTCAAAATTAAACTTCTTATCAAGAGTTTGCATAAAATAATACCGATCAGTGATAATGGTCGGAAAAAGAAATACTTTAGTATCCATAGAATGAATGGAAGGAGTCCGTACAATAAATGGACTGAGAGTGCCATCCGGTAAGTAATTGTATACTGTGTCAGATGATGTTTTCGTCAGCAGACAATTACCATCATGCGGGGTTATCAGAAAAAAACCTGGAGTCACTATCGCCTCATCTTTCGTCACAACCGGTGTCTCGAGTTCTTTGAAAGGAATTTGAATTTTTCGTGTAACACTTCCGTCTTTCTTGGAAATAAGTACATGGCATGATTCGTCGGTTTCTATCAATGGCAAATAACTTTTATAACCAATCAGATGATCCCGGTCATAGTCCGATAAAAACTCATAATAGCAGGTATCTGGAAATGGGAGACTTCTATTGAACTCTCCATATAAGTCATATACCAATATTTTCCTTGCAGGATAATCTACAACAAACATTTCATTATTATCCTCATCTAGAACAATAGACGTAATATGCGAATATTCTTCACCACTTTGTCCCAAACGGTTAATCTTCCGTAACCCTTTACCAGTAGCCCTGTCAAACACAAAAATATTACCATCCATAATCCTGTTTGCAACCAACAGAATTTTCTTGCCGGTAGCTTTCACAATACCTTGAGTTATAAAATCGTCAGTAGTTTCCAACGGAACGTATTCTACATCCATAAAATCTTGAAGGATCAGTTCCTTTTTAGGATAATCCGCACTAACATCAACCGTGATGCAATCATCTGTCAGTTGTTTATTTCCTCCACATCCTGTCATTACAAACAGAGATATTACCAAAGCCGCATTGATCTTTTTCATTTTATCTATATTTAACGTGAGTTCAATATTATGAATAATATAATAATCAAGAGAAATAATTATGAGTACTGAATCTATAGTATCTAACAATAGCAATTACCGCTATGCTCTCAGAGGCTAAAGTTACTAAAATCTATTGTTTAACAAATGATTTCTACTAAGAATCTGAATTGTAACAAGAAAAAGTACATCATCATCGTAATGCTCCCAACTAAATAAATAATTGGGAAACTATAGTTATCCTCTTTCTATTCTATTTAGACAATTCTCTTTATTTCAAATATTATTACCCATAATATACATACAAATACCTGACATATCTGTTTCTCATACGTATTTTTATTATTTTTTTGAATTGAGGAAATAAATTCTACCTCCTCCGACAATTTTCATCAAATAAGTGTTACTGGGTGAATATACAAACATTAACTTGTGGATTCCACTCCCCAAGTATATACCTAACTAAAAAACATTGATTCATAAGACTTTAAAAGGTTATAACTCATGGAGAGTGTTAAACTAAGTCGTTTCTCAAATTCAAGTTGTATCTGATTATTAACGGTAAAGAAAATATTTTATGATAAGCACAACCGATTAAATAAACCTAGAAAAGACCGATGATAAACAATAAACCAATAAAGAACATCACTAAAATAGAAACACTCTAGTCAATAGTTATTTAACTATTATATTATGAAGATATTGACTGCTATAGTTACCCTTCTTTGAAAAAAGATCCACCATTAACTTTAAATTAGTCTATAATAGACAACTACAATTATTCTAATATTGTATCAAGCTCATATTAAATTAATGCACTAAAAGCAGTACCAACCATCAATATAAATTAAAGAAGTCTTTACTGATTTCAATTTTGTACCGGATATCCGGTACAAAATCATTTTACAACAATTTTATAAAGCAATATGTTTGATTTTCACAACTACAAACTATATATTTGCGAGACAAGATTGAAAAAGACAGAGTTATTCGTTATCTGATCTAATAAAAAGTATTCATACTTTATGTAAAACCAGAAATAAAAATCTATATATTAATCTATAAATACACACAACATGGAATGGCCCAAAAGTAAAAATAACAAAATGGAAGAGCTATTGGAAAGAATGAGCCAATTTGAAGCTAATCTTGCTCAATTAATCTCAACCGGAATGCCCAATCACACTCCCTCTCCAGCTACCGATGAGGCGACATCCTCCCCCAATGAACAGGAACAACTTTCTCCCGAACAAGAAGAAGAAATGAAATTAAAAATCCAGGAGCTTCAACAAAAAGAAGAAGAGTTGAATCTACGTGCTGAAAAGTTGGATAAATTAGCAAAAGAACTTGAAGAACGGCAGCAGAACCTGGAGAATAGGAATCCAAACGATGAACGCTCCATAGAGCCTGCGACGCATCCCGATCACTCGTTCCCTTCTCAAATCGGAGATCAAATAAATGCATTAAAAAAACTATTGGAAGATTCTTCTTACAAAGATAAAATCATTAAGGATCTTCATGAAGAACTGCAAAGTCATAACCGGGATCTTCATGCGGAAATCGTAAAACCTCTTCTGAAAAACATGATAAAAATGCATGAGCGACTCACAAAAACTTATAAGTTTTATGAAAATACAGAAGCTAAAAGTTCCCCTGAAACTTATACGAGATTATTGAGAGAAGTGGAAAATTGTAAACTGCATATTCAAGATATTCTAGAAGACGAATACGACTTAGAGTATTTTGAACCGACAATAGGCAGCGCATATTCACCTAAAGAGCAAACAGCCATCCGGACAGTGATCACTGATACCCCGGAACAAGCCGGCACTATTAAAGAATTTCATTACGGAGGCTTCCGAAATACTACCACAAACAAAATATTTCAACCCTCAACAGTCACTGTATATAAAAAATCAGAATAATCAACTCATCTAAAAAAAATTCTAAAAAGATAAATAACTATGGACAATACCAGAAGTGTATATGGTATCGATTTGGGTACCACCTACAGTTGCATTGCACAAGTAGATAAATTCGACCAAGCCATTGTTCTCCGCAATTTCGAAGGAGATGCCACTACTCCATCCGCTGTATATTTTGAGGATATGGACCATGTTGTCGTGGGAAAAGAAGCCAAAGGTATGTTGGCCACTGAACCTACCAAAACGGCAGTATTCATAAAACGCCATATAGGTGTAGATGACAGTTTCGATAAAAATACAAACGAATTTCCCTATCATTACGACCCAACAGAAATTTCGGCTTTCATCTTAAAAAAGCTGGTTAAAGATGCCAACGATTTGGGAGATAATCCGGAACCGATCAAAGATGTCGTTATCACTTGTCCGGCCTATTTTGGAACCAAAGAGCGTATGCAAACCAAACAGGCCGGAGAAATAGCCGGCTTAAATGTACTTTCTATCATCAATGAGCCTACGGCTGCCGCGATCTCTTACGGTGTAAAGACAGATCAGAAAAAAACGGTTTTAGTATACGACCTCGGAGGCGGAACATTTGACGTTACCCTGATTAATGTGAACGGTGGTGCCATTAAAGTAATAGCCACAGGTGGAGACCATCATTTAGGAGGAGTAGACTGGGATACCGCATTAGCTGAATATATGCTGGCAGCTTTTAACGAACAAAATAACACTTCTTATTCGTTCGAAGACCGATTAGACCTAAAATATGAGTTGTTATTACTTGCAGAAGACAAGAAAAAAGTATTGACAGCCAAGCAGACAGCGAAAGCAACTTACCAATATGAAGGCAATTCCGCACGTATAGAGATTAGCCGTGAGTTATTCAATTCACTGACAGAAAGGAAACTGGACGAAACGATTGATGCCACCAAGAAGGTTATTGCTATTGCCAAAGAAAAAGGTTACAATAATATTGATGAAATACTGTTGGTGGGAGGCAGTAGCCGCATGCCACAAATAAAGGAACGGGTAGATAAAGAATTCAATTGTGATGCCAAACTAACCGACCCGGATGAATGTGTAGCCAAAGGAGCGGCAATTTATGCTATGAATGCCGCCTATTCACAAGCAGTTCGCGACTATGAAGAAGGAGAAAGTGATGATAAACCGGCTCCTCTCCGTGGAGATCGCACCACAGTGGTCAATGTCACCAGTAAAACATATGGTACCGACGTAATCATTGAAGGACAAAGCATGGTGCAAAACCTCATTTTTGCAAATAGTTCGTTACCCACAAAACGAATTGAAACCTTTACTACTTCTATTCCTAACCAACGAGGTGTATCTGTGAAAGTATTTGAAAGTGATTTCACAAATATGGAAACAGAAAGTATCGTGGAAGAAAGATTCTGCACACTAATTGACGACCATACGCTTAAACTGAGCAAAGACTGGCCTCAAGGTACCCAGATTTCAGTTACATATCAGATTGACCAGGAAGGTATCTTGCACGGATTAGCTTATGTAGAAAATGATAAACTTGAATTCGATCTCAAAATCACCGGTGTAAAATGTGAAGAAGAACTCAGAAAATCAAAAGCAATCATCGACAAAGCATCAGTAGAGTAAAAAACAGAACAAAGCAGAACCCTATAAATGGATAAGACTTTATTAAAACTGGAAATCGGCAAGTGGAACGAAGCTTGTCGATTTCTTAAAAGCAAACAAACAGAACTCTCTACAGCAGAATGGACTGCTATAGAGACACTGGCCGACTATTGGCGAAAAAAATTTGATCCGGATGCTACCAGCGAATGCATGGACCTGATAAGCACTCTTGAACAATCGGATAAATTACACAGCAATAATAAAGAAATTATTGTATGGAGTAAAGAGTTTCGTACCATCGCCAGGAAGTATTACACTAAAGACGAAACTACATTTTTAGTATTCCAAAATGCGTTAAAGGAATTATATCAGAGTTCTGCACCCCGCTCTTCGGCTCCTCTTCAGACACCTGTCAACAGTGAATCTCAAAATATCATATTAAAACAAAATGCAAAAAAATGGGTAAGCACTTATTCGCAGTTATACGAGAATCAGAATGAACTGGACCGAGATGAATGGAATGCTGTCCGTTTCTTAGCCAATTTCTGGAAAAACGGTACATTTAACGAAACGTCCCGAAAAGAATGTGAGCAGTATATCTCCATTCTAATCGCATCAGACAAATTGCATAGCAATAACAAAAACATCATTACCTGGAGCAAAGATTTTCGTGGAATAGCCAAAACATATTATACAAAAGATTCTAAAACTTTTGAGGACTTCAAAAAGTTCATGACGAAATATACTCGCGAAAACCCGATACAAGAAAGGACCCCTCAGGAAAGAATACCACAAACTCCTCCCCGGCAAACATCCCCTTCCATTGAAATAACCGGATTGGTAATTGCCAATACTGACGAAAAAGGTGATCCCATTCCTTCGAATCAGGCCGAGCTCGATACTCGTAGCTGCTATTTACAGCCTCGAATTGATTATCGAGTATTAAGAGGAGGGAGCAGTGTAGATATATGGTACAAATTATACGCTCCCGACAGGACACTCATGACAGCCAGCAACAGCAAGTCCGGTTATACGTGGTATGGTAATGTCCCTCTCACAGGTTCCCGATCTGCATATCCCTTGAATGGCTTCGGAAGTATGTCTGGAAATGTATTCTCCGCTGGCCAATGGATTATTGAATTCTTTGAGAATGATCTGCAAATTGCAACGTACACATTCACTATCAAACAACACCGGACCTCTACTCCCCCCCCACAATCACGGGTAACGCCGCCACCTCCTCCAAGAACTCCATCTAACCGACGAACATCTACAGTTTCGCCTAAAAAGGGGCACGGAGGTTTGTGGTCGTTCTTGATTATCGCCGCTATTATAGGCTTTTGCGGCTATCAATATTGGTATAAACCTATGACCATTGATCGGGATGCAGAGCGTACCTATGTATACGTATCCAGCTTGCTGCAACGTTCCGATAAAAATGCAAATGTAGAATATAATCGTATCCAATCTCTGCCCTATGGTTCGGAGCTCATCACTTACCAAAAAGAAGGAGATGGATGGTCATACATTAAAGCTAATGAGAAAAAAGGATATGTATCTACCAATTACACCCTAAGTAAGGCTGATTTTGAATTGTTGAATAACTTATGGGGAAGCAAAGAAGCTATGGAAGGAGCACCGACAGCAAAATGTCGGCTGGCACTCGTAGACTTTATAAAGAAAAACAACTATAAAACAGGGACGGGACAATGGCAGTTGTTTGCACAACCTATAGAAGTCAAACCTAATGCAGTACTTTACCCTCGACTGGCTAACGGATATACGAAGTTTACAGAATTTGCATTTGTCTTATCCAACAGCTCCACACATGAAGGTGTATTGGCTATTTATTCGTTTGCAGATGACGAAACTCCCGTTTTTATATATCAAGAGCAAACAACAGAAAATGCCCAAATAAAAGATATTAAATATTATCCATGGAAAACAGATAAATATAAAGTTATCTATGCTACCCCAAATGCTACGGTTAGTCGCTCGCCTCAACTCCCAACCAACCAGCAGCCGTCAAAAACAAAGAGCGAAAACGGACTAAAAATAACGAAGGCACTTTTTGGAAACACTGATAAAAGTTACAATGTTCTTACTCAATTTGGGACACAGCTCCCCACCACCACTCAGTACTTGTCTCCACGTATTTTCTATGAAAATCCTGCGGGGAAGAGTTCAGTGGTCATCAAATATAAAATTATCACTCCACAGGGGAACTTAATGACTGGAACAGGATCACCCTCCGGATATACTAATGAACAAAAAGTAACTCTAAACAGATCCGGATATATTAATTTAGCCGGTTGGGGAAATACGACCGGAGATGCGTACACTTCTGGAACTTACCGGATAGAATTCTGGTCCGAAGGACAATTATTGTATTCAACCGGAGTGCAAATTCAGGGCAATTCAGAAAAGGCTGTAACCGTTTCTTCAAAACCAGTTGAGTGTCCCATCAAGATCCGAACAATGTTATTTGCCAACTCAAACGATAAAGGGACCATTTTAGAAGATTATGGGAAGCCGCTTTACGGTAATAAATTACAATACCTGAAACCAAAGATTATTTATTCAAGTCTAAACGGGGCCAGAAACATTACATTGTATGCCAAAATCTATCGTCCCAATGGTGTACTCATTGCCAACAAGAACTCGCCGAACGGATACACTTACAAGCATGGTATATATACACCTGCTGTCGGAGCTGATAACAATGTTTCTTATTTAACAAGCTGGGGAAGTCCAGAGTGTGACGTGTATTCTCCAGGTACTTATCAGTACGAGATATGGTACGAGGGAAGTAAAATCTTCTCCTGCCAAGTAATTGTACACTAAGCATAATACAATGAAAAAGAAAATTATACGGTATCTAATTATATCGCATCTAACATTTATCCTTTCTATAGGCGGTATGGCAGTAGCTTTCTACTACTACCATACTGCCCAAATGGCACAAATTAAGAATGCGAACATTCTTCTCATCTCAAAAGATGAAATGAAATTACGCTTAATAGACTATAAGGGTCAAGAATTATTCACTGCCGACATAGCTTGTGGGAAGAATTATGGCAATAAGGAAAAACAAGGAGATTTAAAAACTCCTGAAGGAACTTTTAAAATAATCGATATCCAAGATGCTTCTAAATGGAAACACGATTTTGGAGATGGGAAAGGTGAAATAGAGGGTGCATACGGTAATCATTTCATCCGGTTAGAAACACCCGGACATAAAGGAATTGGGATTCATGGCACCCACGACCCATTATCTATTGGGACCCGAGCGACCGAAGGATGCATTCGAATCAAAAATTCAGAATTAGAGCAATTAGTATCTTTAATCCGAGTGCCGACAACTGTTATCATCACGCCTGCTGTAAAAGACATAAAACCCAGTAAATAACAAACTGATGAAAACATTCAAACGATTCCTGTTCATTTGTATCGGACTATTCATTATAGTCCTCTCTACCCAAGCTTTGGAAAAGTATGAAGTGACCGCCAATACTTTCTTAAACATACGTAGTCATGGAAGCACAAATGCTCCTGTCATCGGAACAATAAATCATGGGGGAATCGTAAATGTAGAATCAATAGATGGCGAATGGGCAAAGATATCCTTCAATGGCGGATGTGGATACGTAAGTACGGCCTACATACGACCTGTTACTCCAACACCTCCCGCAAAAGCTCCAACAAATACATTCAGCGACTGGTTTCGACAAACAAATTATGATTGCCGCCCTTTAGTTTATATCATATTAGGACTTTCTATTGTGCTATTCATCCTTAGAATGCGTCGTGGAGAAAGTACTCCGCTGGAAGACACCGAACATACGATAAACCTCAGTTTATTCATTGCCGTCTGTTTGTTAGAACTATTTTATGTGTTTTCAATGGGGGCAAATAGTATTTGGTTTTGCACTCCCGATAAAATAGGATGGCTATGGACCATCATTAATTTCTTTATATTCGGTGCAGTTGTATTTAATCAATGGATGTGTTTTTTCAATACCTTGAATGATGTGCAATACAATTCCTACGCAACTTTCAATTGGACATGGGGAATATATACTTGGGGCATCTGTATCATAGGCGCTATCATTTGTGGCTTTTTCTTTGCAGGCTTTTTGCCTGTGATAGGAATTGGATTTCTTGTCGGACAATCTGTGCAAACAGGTATTATTTTCAATAAAGTACTTCCCAAAGGTGGATGGAAACATGCATGTATCTGTACATTAACTTATTTAATTGGTTCAACAGCCACTGTCTTAATTGTAGCTCATTTCCTCATCCTTTTACTAATTGTACTAATCGCTCTCTTTCTGCTTTCACTTTTAGGAAAATCATCTTCTTCATCCGGCGGTAAAAGATGCTCCAATTGTAGTCACCTCAGTGGTTCCAGTTGTAACTTAAGCGGACGTTATATCAGCAGCCCGTCTACCACCTATTGCGATAATTACCAATAATACTATTTAGAAAGAGAAACGTCAGGCAACGCATTTCTCTCTATAGATAGTTGCAGATAATCAAAAAATAATCTACTTTTGTTTTCAAAATGAATCAAAGTGCCAATTTTATAAATACTTAATAAGATGGTAGACGTAAAAACGATTATCGAAGAATCACAAGAGAAGATGGATATGGCAGTGATGTATCTGGAAGAAGCACTGGCACACATCCGCGCCGGAAAAGCAAGCACACGCTTGCTGGATGGTATCCGTGTAGACTCTTACGGAAGCATGGTACCCATCAGCAACGTAGCTGCCGTAACCACTCCCGATGCACGCAGCATCACGATTAAACCTTGGGATAAAAGCATGTTCCGGGTTATTGAAAAAGCCATTATCGACTCCGATCTCGGCATTATGCCGGAGAATAACGGTGAAATTATCCGCATCGGTATTCCACCTCTTACCGAGGAACGCCGTAAGCAACTCGCCAAACAATGTAAAGCTGAGGGTGAAACAGCCAAAGTCAGTATCCGTAACGCACGGCGCGACGGCATCGATGCACTGAAGAAAGCTGTAAAAGACGGTTTGGCTGAAGATGAACAAAAGAACGCAGAAGCTAAACTGCAGAAGGTTCATGACAAATACATTGCCAAAATTGAAGAAATGCTGGCTGAAAAGGACAAAGAAATTATGACCGTATAATTGAAATACAAGTTACGGGCTACCATACACATCTGTGTATAACGCCTCAAAGTTTTCTTAATAGCCCGTAACTTGTAACTAGCTGCTTATAAAACATGAAGGGATTAGTAATAAAGAATACAGGTAGCTGGTATCAGGTGAAAACTGATGACGGGCAGCTGGTTGAATGTAAGATCAAAGGTAATTTTCGGCTGAAAGGCATACGGAGTACAAATCCCGTTGCCGTAGGTGACCGTGTACAAATCATACTCAATCAGGAAGGAACAGCCTTTATCAGTGAGATAGAAGATCGGAAAAATTACATCATCCGCCGTTCATCGAACCTCTCCAAACAATCGCATATTCTTGCAGCCAACCTCGACCAATGTATGCTGGTGGTGACTGTTAACTATCCCGAAACTTCAACCACCTTCATCGACCGTTTTTTGGCGTCGGCAGAAGCCTACCGTGTACCGGTGAAGATTCTTTTCAACAAAGTGGATGCTTATGATGAAGACGAACTGCATTATCTGGACAGCCTCATCACCCTCTATACCCAAATAGGTTACCCTTGTTTTAAAATATCCGCACTGACCGGTGAAGGAGTCGATGCCATACGCGAGGAACTGAAAGGCCGGGTAACCCTCTTCTCCGGACATTCGGGAGTGGGCAAATCAACCCTCATCAATGCCCTTGTCCCAGGGCTGGAAGTCAAGACCGCAGAGATATCAGCTTATCACAACAAAGGAATGCACACCACCACTTTCTCCGAAATGTTCCCCGTCCCCGGCAACGGATATATCATCGACACACCCGGTATCAAAGGTTTCGGCACTTTTGATATGGAAGAGGAAGAGATAGGGCATTACTTCCCCGAAATATTCAAGACTTCGGCAGACTGCAAATATGGAAACTGCACACACCGTCAAGAACCCGGTTGTGCTGTTCGGAAAGCGGTAGAAGAGCACTACATCAGCGAATCACGCTATACTTCCTATCTGAGTATGCTTGAGGATAAGGAGGAAGGAAAATACCGTGCGGCATACTGAATCTCTGCTATTTTTCAGAGAATATTCTTTATTCTATTTTAATGCTTCACTTGGCAAAACAACTGCTTCTCCTACAAAAAATACGTTTCGATCTTCCATCTTCCACCTTTTTCCACTTACTCCATTAATAATCAATGTAATGACACAGTGGAAGATCGCATTTTCAGCCTGTTTATCTTCCACCCGCATCTTCCATCTTCCACCCGTTAACTTGAGCGCCATCCAATCGTTAAGACACTGATAAGCAACACTAAGGAACGTATTTATTAACTGAATACATTGTTTAAAGCATTGTGCTTTCCTTTACTGTTTAGTCGAAAATGATCCGCTCTTCATCCCATCCCCGCTACCCGGGCCCATGAGCCCGTATACTCGGGCTTATAAGCCCGCATACCAAGGCCCATGAGCCCGCATACCAGGGCCGGAATAAACAAACGGAGATTCATCATAACATACTTGTATACAATCGTTTAATATCAAAAACAAATACCGTTGGTTAGTTCGTAATCCGCGAAGAAGAAGAAAAGAACCGTCGCACTTTATCAGGAGGATGATTCGATGGCTGTTACAATAAGTCCTGACCCTTTTACTAAAAAGATAATGAGGCTTTCATATGTATACAGATTACCCCGGATATGGTTCGCTCCATCGGAGAGAGTTTATCGTTTATCTCCGAAAGTATAACAGGCCCGTCAGTGACCGACACCTTCATCAAACGCGAAAATACAGCATTGATTTATAATAGAAGGGATACAGCAAGAGAAAGCGTAACTACTCAGGTATCAACAGAGTGCATACTATTCGTCTCACTATTCAATAACAGCAAGAATGGCATTGCATACCACCTTTTTTAATTAGTTAATTAAAAATAAAAAAAACCTTTTTGGAGGATGTTCATATAAAAAAAGTCATATATTAACAAAATAATAATTTTATTATTACTGAAAACCAAGAAACCTTACTAATTATGAAAATACTTTTTTCCCTAGACGTCTCCAACCAGCGACAAGTTGACTTTTGTAATAGAATACTAAAGATTCTGGATAATAAAGATGATAGCAATGATATTACCCTTATATGTAAATCTCAAAATCATCTCAGTGATTATCTATATATCCCCCCGTCAAGTCATATAAAAACAGAAGAAGCAGAGATTATTCTTACTTATGGCAAAACAGGTTTGAGCCACATTAGTCAATTTGCAAGAAAATCAAATATCCCAATCATACACTTCATAAATACAGAGTATTTAAAAGACGAATATTTAAGTGAAGACCAACAAGTAGAAAAAATAATACTTTGTGATTGCTTCAATCAGCTCTTGGAGAGTTTCTTTCAAAAAGACAAAATGTTTGTCTTACCATATTTTTCTATACCAGTCGTTACTAAAAATGTAGAAATAAGAAATAAAAATAGCCCCAAACTATTAATAGCTATCGCACACCCTAACCTTAAAAATTCACCGGTCTATTATATCAGTAACTTATTAAATATTTTATCAGACTATAGAATCACAATACTTTATAATGGAGATCCTCTTATCCCTATATTCAATTCTAATATTACACTTATCAATGTAAAAGAATCGAATATCGAAAAAGTAATTCTATCAAATGATATAATCATCGGGGATGGTATTTCTATTTACACAGGAATAATGTTAGGTAAACCATGTATCGTGATTGGAGAGCAAGGATATGGAGGACTTATCACACCCCAAAACCTCAGCCAACAATTCGCTAATAAGTTTCAGGGACGGATAGGGGGAAGCTTAAACGAATACATCCCTTTGAATTTGATCATGAACGATATTCAATATGTACAAAATACAGAAAAGAGCAAAAACATAGACTGCATTATTATTAAAAACAAAAAATTGTTGGACAATGAGTATCGCCAAACCCAGCAATCGCTTAACGACTTAATTTTAGAAGTAGCAGCCAACCACAAACAATTATATACGTTCCCTATGGAAATTCACCTTAGGTTATCGGATGCTTTTCACCTTATTAAATTTTCTGATACCAAATTTGTATTAGCTTATACAGCCAACAACAAAGTCCATTCAAGTTTTGGTAAAGAAGAAGCTGAAATTATAGCCCTTTTTAAAAGAAGTTGCTTAATAAAAGATGCTATAAATATGAGTCCATACAAAAAGGAACCTAAAATATTTGTGGAGTTTATCCAAATGCTGTTTAATGAAAAAATACTGATAGCATGAACGTAAATAAACCCACAACAGAAAAGAAACTCATCGATTTAAATAATGATATTATTCATAACTTCGATGTAAGTATCGTTATGTCTTTCTATAAAAGATATACGGAGTTCAGAAAAGTATTACCACATAATGCACCCTATTTACAACGAAACGGTATTGAGGTAATCATTGTTCTGGACGACCCCGATGAAAAGTCAGAACTTCTAATGCTGCTTCAAAATTATCCATTCATAAATTGGAAGCTAATTATTAATGAACGAAAACATGCTCCTCGCAACCATGCTTCCGTACTAAATGTAGGACTCAAGCATGCTACCAAAAAGTATATCCTACAAATAGATCCTGAAGTAGAATTCCTCACTGATATTATATGGCAAATGAGAGATGCCATAGAGAAATATCCCATGCACTATATCCTCGCAATGATGGCATATGTACCCTATGAGCAGGAACTTACAGAAAATAATATAAAAGAGTTGGATTTTATCCCGTGGGGTAATTTGATGGTAGAACGTAACCATCTATACAAATTACATGGTTATGATGAAACATTCATCACATGGGGTGGAGAAGATAATAATATGCGTGCACGGTTGGACATGTCTGGTATCAAAAAATTCATCCTCCCAGAGGCAAAGACTATTCATCGGGAAAAAAATTATGATCCCAACGAACGCTCTAAACGTATCAATAAACATAGCATCTCGGATTGGAGAAAAATGAATTATCCTTCGGAAGCAATTGCTAACAAAGATATTTGGGGAAGTGAATTTAACAAAGTCATTTACGACTGGCAAGACAATCAATATGCAAAAGACTTGTGCTATACATATCTACAGCAATTTATCGGTTTCGAAATCAGACACCCCGCCGCATTTCGGAAAAGGCATAAAAAGATAGTCCTCTGCCAAGCGTACAACGAAGAAAAACTGATAGAAGGTTTTCTAACAAATATGGCAAACTATTTTGACGGTATCATTTTGCTGGATGATGAAAGTACGGATCGAACTTGGGATCTAGCAATCCATGACAAAATTATATTAAAAGTGAAAAAGAAAAGAAGTGGGTTCAACGATTTAGAGAATAGAAATATATTACTCGATTTAAGTGCCTTCTTCCAATCCGAATGGTTTTGTTTTATGGATATTGACGAAAGATTTGATGAGAGATTTACCAATTTTTCAGAATTTGAGAATAATAAAGAGATACATGTGGTAAGTTTTAGGGGTGTGTATTTATGGAACGATGAACAAAGTTATAAAGGTGATATTCCGAATTCTAACAAAGGTATCCTCACAGTTTACCGAATGTTCAGACCTATAGGGCATACTCACATAAACACCCATAAGAAATTACACTTCATAGCGACTCCGTATTTCACGAACACATGGCAAAGCAATATATTATTTAAAGACTATGGATCCATGAAAGAAAATGATCGAATTAGAAAATATGAAAGGTATATACAAGAAGACCAACAAAAGGACATGTCGTCAGGGTATGATTACTTATTGAATAGCGAAAATCTATATCAACTGGATAAAATTGAAGAATATTAAAAATACGGTTTCCCGTCATAAGGAAATAAATAATAAAATAAGAATAACTAAACATGTAAATACTGCTAATAAAAACAGAACATTGCAATGCAGATTAAGACAAAAATTATGTTTATATCTGCCATGGTTTCCCTGACATACCATGCCGCCCAACAGGTCGAAAAGCAAAAAATACTGCTTCACGAAAAAGTCAAGAAACAATTAACGTCTTACTAATATTTTAACAATATGAAAAAACTGAATATAAATAAATTGAGTGAATATCCTGTAGTGAATATAGAAGAGCAGACTTCTCTTAAAGGAGGAGTTAGCCAAGATGAGTTTTTTAGAATGTTAGAGAATAACACTTGGCAAGGCGGTTATGTTGATGGTTATGGTTATGCAGCCCCGGCTGTAACAATCTATGGAACTTCTTGGAACGAAACCGGGAGATGGGATATAGACGGATGCCCGGCCTGCGGTAACGGATCAAGACAAGGATGGAACACAAATCAAACTGCCGCTGAGGACAATCTAGTAACAAGATTAACTCACTTCTTTTTCCATAAGCACGCTTATTACGGAGACAAGTAATCATTAATATAGCAACAGCTTGCAGTTATTCTATGACCTTAAAGTTAAGATTATCTGCAAGCAAAATTTTTAAATCCCATGAAAAAAGTACATCTCTTTTTATCTTTGATGGTTGTTATTCTTACGTATCCCTTAATTAGTCTTTTAATAGTATTAATTATTGGAAACTTAGTGCAGAATCCAACCCTTTGGTCACATCCCATCACTCTATTATCCCTCGTTATATTTATTTTATTATTCAGAAAGAGCATTCAGTTTCGCCAATCTTTTAACATCAAAATTTCCATAAAAACAATTATTTCAATTTTTATCTTAAGTATATCCATGTATATAGTTATAGGATTTATAGATTTCATTTCCAAAGATATATCATTAATAAAAAAAGAATTTTTCACGTTTCCAAGATTGATATACGGTTTAGTTTTAATTCCTGTTTTGGAGGAGATAAGTTGCAGAATTATTATTATCAATAAATTCAAAGATAAATTAAATCAATGGATTATAATTATAATGACCGCATTGTATTTTGGTATGCTACATGCAGGCAGTATATATACGGTTATTGGTTTATCATGCTTTGGATTTGTATTAGCATATTTATATATCAAATCAGGAAATGGGCTTCTTCTTATACTATGTCATTTCTTTTACAATACTATTAATTTCTGTTCATATAGTATTTTTTGGTCTGTTACATCAAAAGCCTCAAATTATATATACAATCCTATACATTACATTATAGTTGCTATTTCAATCATGTATATTATTTATTTTTTTCTTAAAAAGAAATACGTTTAAAGAAAGAACAAATACACATAAGCCAAGAACAAATTTAACTGTATATTAACTACTTTCTATTTAATAGGAGACAATATAAATTACAAAGATCATTATATAAATTATTATATCCATACTTATATTTAGGTATAAGAAAATTATATAACCCAGTTCCAAACTTTACCGAGAAAATAATCAGAAGGAATATTTATAAAAAAGGAAAAACCATCTGCAAATCTCGAAAAAGAAAATCCAAAGAACAACTATGAGAATAAACTTTCCATCTTACATTCAACATGACCAAATGGATTGTGGACCAGCCTGTCTGAAGATTATAGCCCAAAATTATGGCAAGAGATTTTCATTGAAATATTTGAGGGATCGCTGTTATGCAACTCGCGAAGGCGTATCATTGTTCGACATTGGCCGGGCAGCAGAAGAGATTGGTTTCCGAACACTGGCTATCAAAGTTACATTCGAAGATTTAATAGAGAAGATGCCATTGCCATTAATTGTACACTGGAAACAAAGTCATTTCGTAGTAGTCCATAAAATCACGAATAGAAAAGTTTATATATCAGATCCTGCACAAGGACTTACCCATTACAACCATAAAGAATTTAGGGAAGCGTGGGAGATGTGCAACGGACTTGGAACCATCATGATATTAGAAACGACTCCCGAATTTCACAACATGAACGAAATGGAAACCCGAGCCTCTTTCAGCCATTTTATGAAATATCTGAAACCTCATCACCGATATTTAGGACAAGTTATAGTAGGTATGGTTGCAGGGATATTGATCGGGCTACTTTCCCCTTTCATATCCCAATCCATTGTAGATTTCGGCATTGGGTCCGGTAATATCCAATTTGTGAACACCATGCTGATAGCAGGTATGATTTTGGCATTTAGTTCAATGGCATCTGACTTTATCCAAAGCCGCCTTATGCTGTATGTGTCAGAGCGGATTAACATGGGAATGGTCAGTGATTTCCTCCGCAAAACCATGAGTTTACCCATTACTTTTTTTGAGCGTAAAATGGTTAGCGACTTACTAACCCGAATAGATGACCACGGACGTATACAGTCATTTATCATGTCCACTTTTCTGGGAATCTTCATCAATATCCTACTCTTTGTCATCTACAGCCTGCTTATGCTCTATTACGAAAGTAATATGTTTCTTGTATTTATGATCGGTAACACAGTTTATACCGGATGGATATTTCTTTTTCTAAAGCAACGAAAGAAACTAGATAATCAACTATTCGGATGCAGGGCCACTAATCAGAACGATCTATTGGAATTATTAGAAAATGTGAACGAAATAAAGATAAATAATATCGCGAACAAACGAAGATGGAAATGGGAACTCAGCCGCTTTAAAATTTATGGTTTGCGGGTAAAAAACATGAATCTCGACCAGATAGAAGCGACCGGAGCCTCTTTTATCATCCATTTACAAGGGCTTTTTATTACTTATATTGCGGCTCTAAATGTAATAGAAGGAACAATGACGCTAGGTATGATGATGGCAGCTCAGTACATATTAGGGCAACTGAATGCCCCCATAAAAAGTATGATTGGTTATGTACATTCCCTACAATTTGCCCGCATCAGCCTTAAACGTGTAAACGAGGTCATTTGGGAAGAAGAACCAGAAATATCTGAATCAAAAGTTTCCATTCCTATAGAAAAAGGCATTAAGGTGAAAGATTTAGATTTTTACTACAACCCTAATTTAAACAAAGTATTAGACAATATAAATTTAGAGATACCGGAGGGAAAGATTACAGCTATCGTAGGGGAAAGCGGAAGCGGTAAAACCACTTTACTAAAATTGTTACTCAGGTTTTATAAACCAACAAATGGTGAAATTGAAGTCGGAGGAGTGCCATTAGATAATATCGATTTATATCGTTGGCGTAATAGTTGCGGTGCCGTATTACAAGATGGTAAACTTTTTAATGACACTATCTTATATAATATCACATTGGAAGATGAAGAAATGAACGTAAATCAAAAACAACTAGTGAAAGCGATTCAACTGGCAAACGCAGAAAATTTCATTAATGCTCGCCCTTTAAAGCTATACACTCCACTTGGAACTAATGGTTCAGGATTAAGTCAAGGGCAAAAGCAACGTATACTAATAGCTAGGGCGATATACAAAAACCCAGACTTCATATTCCTGGATGAAGCGACAAACTCTCTTGACACGAATAATGAAAAACAGATTTCCAAAAATTTGGAAACCATCTTAGAAGGAAAAACCGCCATTGTAATAGCGCACCGATTAAGTACTGTAAAAAATGCCCATAATATAGTGGTCATGGAAAAGGGAAAAATTGTGGAACAAGGGACTCATCAAGAACTTATAAATTTAAAAGGAATATATTACGACCTAATTTCTAGTCAATTAGAGATTGGATAAAATAATACATCATGTCAAAAATTCAGTTACGCCAAGTCTATAGAGACCAGTTGTACAACTATCGTCCTACGTGGATATTAAGATGGGGAATAACCATTTTCTTCGTTTTTCTTTTACTGGTTATTTCCGTTTCTGGATTTATAAGATATCCAGATATTGTACCTGCTACAGTTGAAATTACAACCATAAATCCGCCAGCAAATCTAATTTCCAAAGTAAATGGAAAAATAGAAATCATATTCACAGAAGAAGGAGAAAGTATAACAAAAGGACAAGTCCTTGCCATATTAGAGTCACCAGCACAATGGAAAGACATGAAAATTTTAGATCATTACATTACAGTCCTAGAAAACACAATTGGAAAAGATAGCCTTTCAGTAATTCCCGAACCCGATTTTTTGCGCAATGATCTTGAATTAGGAGAAGTACAGGGACGCTATGCTGATCTTAAGCTCAATTATACTGAGCTATACAATTTTCTACATTCCGGACTATTTGAAGAAGAAGTATTGTCATTACAAGAAAAAAAGCAGGCACAAAAGCAATTATTAGTACAAGAGAATAGAAAGAGAGAACTTTTAAAAACACAAATCAGACTTGCAGACAAAGAATATCAACGAGATTCCATTCTGTTTGTAAAGGAAGTCATTTCTGAAAGTGAAATAGAACAAAGACACCAAAACAGGCTTCAGTTCCAATCTTCACTTGTAGATATGGAAGTCAACATATTGAACATTAAATCCTCATTAAAACAACTACGCTCTGATCTAAAAAAAATAGAATTAAAGCATAACACCGACAGGCAGGAGCTAACAAATAAACTTCTACAAAGCACGCACTTATTAAAAGCGCAAACGGAAACTTGGAAACAAAATTATTTAATTACTACCCCTATAGATGGTAAAGTAAGTTTTACTACATATTGGAGTAAGAATCAAAACGTCAAATCAGGTGAGCTTATTTTTTCTGTTGTTCCCATTGATTCTATGACAACAAAAGCCAGACTACAATTTCCCATACAAAATTCGGGAAAGATAAAAGAAGGACAACAAGTCAACATCAAGTTACAAAATTATCCATATCAAGAGTTCGGAATGTTAGTGGGTCATCTATCCAAAATATCAGAAGTTCCTAATGAACTATTATATAGTGCAGACGTAGTTTTAGATAAAGGACTTATTACGTCTTACGGGAAAAGACTTCCTAAAGTGCAACAACTGAAAGGAGATGCTGAAATCCTAACAGACGATTTGAGTCTATTAATGCGTTTTTTCAATCCATTACGGGCCATTTTTGATCACAGATTAAGAAAACATAATCGATAAGATACCTTAACACAAAAAATAAATCTATATTTTAATTTCTCGATTAAACCTTTCCCTATCGTCTTAGTCTAACCTTTGAACAGACATATACTAATACTAAGACATGGATAAAAAGGTAAAATGGGGCATCGTCATCTTGGTTGGTGCCGGACTGATAGGTTGGGGAATTTACTCCCGACTTCCTAAAGCAAATGAAGAGTTGGCAGCAGCCGACAAAGTGATGACAGGCAAACAGATCAATAAAAGGGTTCTGAACGTAAACGCCAAAATCATAAAACCACAATTGCTGACAGATCAGATTCAAATCAGCGGTAGCTTGATGCCTGACGAGGAGGTGGATCTTTCTTTTGAGACTTCGGGAAAAATTGTTGAGATCAACTTTGACGAAGGAACAACCGTAAAGAAAGGACAACTACTGGCAAAAGTGAACGACCGGCAATTACAGGCCCAGTTGCAACGTCTTGTAGCTCAACTAAAACTTGCCGAAGACCGTGTGTTCCGCCAAAATGCTTTGCTCGAACGGGATGCCGTCAGTAAGGAAGCTTACGAGCAGGTAAAAACGGAACTGGCCACCCTGAATGCAGATATTGATTTGGTAAAAGCGAATATTGCCATGACCGAACTTCGCGCACCCTTCGACGGGGTGATCGGACTCCGGCAGGTCAGCGTCGGCTCTTATGCTTCACCTACTACCATCGTAGCCAAACTGACAAAAATCATTCCTCTGAAAATAGAGTTTTCCGTACCCGAGCGTTATGCCAGTCAGGTAAAAAAGGGAACTAACCTCAACTTCGAACTGGAAGGAAAGTTAAGCTCTTTCCCCGCAAAGGTATATGCCACCGAATCACGAATCGATCAGTCTACTCGTACACTGACCGTTCGTGCACTGTATGCTAACAGTAACGGGGCAATACTACCGGGACGTTACGCCAGCATCCAACTGAAAAAAGAAGAAATCCCGAATGCCATCGCCATCCCATCGGAGTCCATCGTACCTGAGATGGGTAAGGATAAAGTATTCCTCTATAAATCGGGTAAAGCCGAACCGGTAGAAATAACCGCAGGTATCCGTACCGAAGCTGAAGTACAAGTCATAAAGGGGCTACAAATGGGTGATACCATCATCACTTCGGGAACCCTGCAACTTCGTACAGGTCTGCCTGTCACACTGGATAATATCAATTAACTACCGACCGCCTTATGAATATATCCGAATTAAGTATACGACGGCCAGTACTCTCAACGGTACTGACCATCATCATTTTGCTCTTTGGACTGATCGGGTACAACTACCTGGGTGTCCGGGAGTATCCATCCGTAGATAACCCTATTATTTCGGTGTCCTGCTCCTATCCGGGTGCAAATGCCGATGTCATCGAGAATCAGATCACCGAACCCCTGGAACAGAACATCAATGGTATTCCGGGCATCCGCTCACTCTCCAGTGTCAGTCAGCAGGGACAAAGCCGTATCACGGTAGAGTTTGAGCTTTCCGTCGACCTGGAAACAGCTGCCAATGACGTGCGTGACAAGGTATCACGCGCCCAACGTTATCTCCCGCGCGACTGTGACCCTCCTACCGTATCGAAAGCCGACGCCGATGCCACCCCTATCCTTATGGTGGCTTTGCAAAGCGACAAACGTTCTTTGCTGGAACTCAGTGAAATTGCCGACCTGACTGTAAAAGAACAGTTGCAAACGATCTCTGACGTAAGTAGTGTCTCCATTTGGGGAGAGAAACGATACTCCATGCGTTTATGGCTCGACCCCATCAAGATGTCCGGTTACGGGATCACTCCCATCGATGTGAAGAATGCGGTAGACAAAGAGAACGTGGAACTCCCTTCAGGTAGTATCGAAGGAAATACAACAGAACTTACCATCCGTACTTTGGGACTGATGCACACTGCAGAAGAGTTCAACAACCTGATCGTCAAAGAAGAGAACGACCGCATCATCCGTTTCAGTGATATCGGACGAGCCGAACTGGGCCCTGCCGACATCAAAAGCTACATGAAGATGAATGGTGTACCCATGGTGGGAATCGTTGTAATCCCCCAGCCGGGTGCCAACCATATAAAGATAGCCGATGCGGTATATGAACGCATGGAGAAGATGCAGAAGGACCTCCCGGAAGACGTGAAGTATTCTTACGGATTCGATAACACCAAATTCATCCGTGCCTCTATCAGCGAAGTGAAAGAAACCGTTTACGTAGCTTTCATCCTGGTTATCATTATTATCTTCCTTTTTCTGCGCGACTGGCGTGTTACGCTGGTTCCCTGCATCGTGATTCCGGTATCGTTGATCGGTGCTTTCTTCGTTATGTATCTGGCGGACTTCTCCATCAACGTGCTCTCCATGCTGGCTGTTGTGCTGGCAGTGGGTCTGGTGGTGGACGACGCTATCGTAATGACGGAAAACATCTATGTCCGCATTGAGAAAGGTATGCCTCCGAAAGAGGCCGGCATCGAAGGGGCTAAAGAGATTTTCTTCGCTGTCATCTCTACCACCATTACGCTGGTTGCCGTATTCTTCCCCATCGTCTTTATGGAGGGGATGACAGGACGACTGTTCCGTGAATTTAGTATTGTTATTTCCGGTTCGGTTATCATCTCCTCTTTTGCGGCTCTGACCTTTACTCCGATGCTAGCCACCAAGTTACTGGTAAAACGGGAGAAACAGAACTGGTTCTATCTGAAAACAGAACCTTTCTTCGAAGGAATGAACCGCCTCTACAGTCGTTCACTGGCTGTTTTCCTCCATAAACGTTGGATTGCCCTGCCCTTTGTAGCAATTACCATTGGCATCATTGCCTTCTTGTGGAATTACATCCCGGCAGAAATGGCTCCGTTGGAAGACCGTTCACAAATCAGTATCAATACCCGTGGAGCCGAAGGTGTGACCTATGAATACATCCGGGACTATACGGAAGACATCAATGACCTCGTAGACTCGATTGTACCGGATGCCGAATCGGTAACCGCCCGTGTATCGAGTGGTAGCGGTAATGTGCGCATCACGCTGAAAGACATGAAAGACCGTGACTACACCCAGATGGATGTGGCTGAAAAACTGTCGGCAGCAGTACAGAAAAAGACGATGGCGCGTTCATTCGTCCAGCAGTCATCTTCTTTTGGCGGACGGCGTGGCGGTATGCCCGTCCAATACGTATTGCAGGCCACTAATATCGAAAAGCTACAGGAAGTACTGCCCAAATTCATGGCGAAGGTTTACGAGAACCCGGTATTCCAGATGGCAGACGTAGACCTGAAGTTCAGCAAGCCGGAGGCACGTATCAATATCAATCGCGACAAAGCCAGCATCATGGGGGTAAGTACACGTAACATCGCACAGACCCTGCAATACGGTCTGAGCGGACAGCGAATGGGCTACTTCTATATGAACGGCAAGCAATATGAGATCTTAGGAGAAATCAACCGCCAGCAACGTAACACACCTGCCAATCTGAAATCGATCTACATTCGTAGTGACAAAGGAGATATGGTGCAATTGGACAACCTGATTGAACTGACCGGTGGCATCGCGCCTCCGAAACTGTATCGTTACAATCGTTTCGTTTCGGCCACTGTTTCCGCCGGATTGGCCGAAGGAAAAACCATCGGACAAGGATTGGACGAAATGGACAAGATAGCCAAAGAGACGCTGGACGGCACGTTCCGCACAGCATTGACCGGTGATTCGAAAGAATATCGCGAGAGTTCTTCAAGTCTGATGTTTGCTTTTATTCTGGCCATTGTACTGATTTACCTGATCCTGGCAGCACAGTTCGAGAGTTTTAAAGACCCGCTGATCATTATGCTGACCGTCCCCCTGGCTATTGCAGGCGCATTGGTATTCATGTATTTTGGAGGTATCACAATGAACATCTTCAGCCAGATCGGCATTATTATGCTGATTGGACTGGTGGCTAAAAACGGTATCCTGATCGTAGAGTTTGCCAACCTGAAACAAGAAACGGGTGAGGATAAGATGACAGCCATCAAAGATGCGGCGTTACAACGCCTGCGTCCTATCCTGATGACAAGTGCTTCTACCATCCTGGGATTAATCCCGCTGGCTTTCGCCTCGGGTGAAGGTTGCAACCAACGTATCGCAATGGGTACGGCTGTAGTGGGAGGTATGTTGGTATCTACCCTGCTGACCATGTACATCGTACCTGCCATTTACAGTTATATTTCGACGAACCGAAGTAATAAATTAAAGCAAGAATGAAACAGATCGTCTTATCTATCATAGCATTGTGCTGTGCTCCTTTTGCCATGCAGGCACAGCAGCCACAAATATATACCCTGAAATCCTGCCTGGAGTATGGACTTCAGAATAACTACTCCCTGCAAATAGTCCGCAATGAAGAGCAAGTGAGCAGGAACAACGCCACCCCGGGCAACGCAGGCTATCTGCCGACACTCGATTTTACGGCAGGATACAAGGGGACAGTGGACAACACTAATACCAAGGTCCGGGCCACCGGAGAATCAGTAAAAGAAAACGGTGTCTTCGACCAAACCTTGAATGTGGGTCTGAACTTGAACTGGACCATCTTCGATGGCTTTAACATTACAGCCAATTACCAGAAACTGAAAGAGCTGCAACTACAGGGAGAAACCAATACCCGTATCGCCATCGAGGACCTGATAGCCAATCTGGCAGCCGAATATTACAACTATGTTCAGCAAAAAATTCGCTTGCAAAATTTCCGTTATGCGGTATCTTTGTCGAAAGAGCGCCTGCGAATCGTAGAAGAACGTTACCACATCGGTAACTTCTCCCGTCTGGACTATCAACAGGCAAAAGTGGACTTCAACGCCGACAGCGCCAAATACATGAAGCAACAGGAATTGCTGCATACCTCGCGCATCCAGTTAAACGAACTGATGGCCAACGAAGATGTGGATCAACCGCTCGTGATAGAAGACAGCATTATAAAAGTGAATGCCGGGCTTCGATTCGAAGAGTTGTGGAATGCTACCTTACTGACGAACGCGTCACTGTTGAAAGCTGAACAAAACAACACGCTCGCCATGCTGGACTATAAGAAAGTAAACTCGCGCAACTACCCTTACCTGAAGATGAATACCGGATACGGATATACCTTCAATAAGTACGATATTGCCGCTAATAGCCAAAGAGGTAATCTGGGAGCCAATTTTGGAGTAACGGTAGGCTTCAACATCTTCGATGGAAATCGCCGACGCGAAAAAAACAATGCACGTATTGCCATAAAAAATGCCCGCCTTCAACGTGAACAACTGGAGCAAGGGCTGAAAGCAGACCTTAGCAATCTGTGGCAGGCCTACCAGAATAATCTGCAAATGCTGAAACTGGAACGACAGAATCTGGTAGCCGCCAAAGAGAATCACGAGATAGCTATGGAACGCTACATGCTAGGCAACCTTTCGGGTATCGAAATGCGGGAAGCGCAGAAAAGTTTGCTGGATGCCGAAGAACGCATACTTTCGGCTGAATACGATACCAAGTTATGTGAGATTTCACTTTTACAAATCAGTGGAAAGATCACGAAATACCTGGAATAGAATGGGAATATCCGAAGAATGGGTGGGATAAGCCACAAAAGTTTACACTCCTCCCCATACAAACATACGCCCCGTTGGTTTAAAGCCTAAGGTCTATCGGTTTAAAACCAAGACCCCTTTCCTTTGAAACCAACGGGACTTTGGTTTTAAAGGTATTTTCACGTTGGTACAATACTATCTATCAGCACATTGTGAGTGAGACATTCGTTAAAGCAGGCTCCTCGGTTCGCATCTTAATTACTGACAAGAAGAACTACAAACCCACTTCCGAGAGATGTGTCGAAACTCTTTTCACCACAGAGTAGCACAGAGTCTTTTTATGAATAATCAACAACTTAGAATCGGCTCAGTGTTACTCTGCGTCTTCTGTGGTGGGTTTTGACACCTCCTCAATCCCTAAAAGTGAACATCCTATGACCGTATGTGTTATGAATTAATTATCTTTGCAACTTCAAATAAATAGCTAAGTCTGGAAAAGAATTACCTATTCCAAATACAACCATAACCAGTAAAGAAAAAACAAGAAGATGGGATTATTCATAAAGAAACCCTTTGAAGCCCTATTGGCAGAGGCCAATGCGTCGGGCAGTAAATCATTAAAACGAGTATTAGGCCCCTGGAGTCTGGTAGCACTGGGCGTTGGTGTTATCATCGGAGCAGGACTCTTCTCAATCACCGGCACCGTAGCAGCGGGCTACACCGGACCGGCCATCACCCTTTCATTCGCCATAGCTGCACTCGGATGCTGCTTCGCAGGACTCTGCTACGCTGAGTTCGCTTCTATGATTCCGGTGGCAGGCAGTGCTTATACGTATTCATACGCCACCATGGGCGAACTGATAGCCTGGATCATCGGCTGGGATCTCGTTCTCGAATATACCGTAGCAGCCACTACCGTCAGTATCAGTTGGAGCCGATATCTCGTCGTCTTTCTTGAAGGACTCGATATACATCTGCCGCAAGCCCTGACCGCCTGCCCATGGGATGGGGGAATCGTCAATATCCCGGCGTTCCTGATCGTAGTGTTGATGAGCATCTTCCTGATTCGCGGAACAGAAGGCAGCTCCATCTTCAACGGCATCGTTGTATTTCTCAAAGTATCGGTGATCGCCATATTCGTTGTCCTGGGCTGGAAATATATCAATGCCGACAACTATACTCCATACATCCCCGCCAATACAGGTACACTTGGCGAATACGGTCTCTCAGGTGTCCTGCGTGGAGCCGCCATCGTTTTCTTTGCTTTCCTGGGATTCGATGCCGTCAGTACGGCTGCACAGGAAACAAAAAATCCGAAACGGAATATGCCGATCGGTATCCTGGTATCACTCTTGGTATGTACCGTACTTTATATGCTGTTTGCCCACGTAATGACAGGAGTAGCCCATTATACCGAATTTAGCGGCCAGCAGGGCATCGCACCGGTAGCCATTGCCATCGAACACATGGGACATGCCGATGCAACAGGCATCATTCACCCGGATTATCCGTGGCTGAACCGTGCCATCGTTCTTGCCATCCTGTTCGGCTATTGTTCGGTCATTATGGTTACTTTATTGGGGCAAAGCCGTGTTTTCCTGAGCATGAGCCATGACGGACTACTTCCCCCCTTCTTTTCGCACATCAACGAGAAGTTCCGTACACCGGCGCGCAGCAACCTCCTGTTTATGCTGATAGTGGGCCTGCTCGCCGCATTTGTTCCGGCACGCCTGGCGGGAGAGATGACCAGCATCGGTACACTGATGGCTTTCACACTGGTATGCGCAGCCGTCCTCGTAGTGCGAAAGACCATGCCGAACGTACCTCGTTCATTTAAAACTCCGTTTGTACCTCTCGTCCCCATTCTGGGAATACTCACTTGTCTGTGCATGATGCTTTTCCTTCCGGCCGATACCTGGATACGATTAGTACTGTGGATGCTGATCGGACTGGACATCTATGTCGGCTACGGCATGAAACACAGTAAACTGGAACATGGTGTGAAAAATCGCCGGGGACAATCGGCATTGAACATGATCGGCATTGCACTGTCTCTGCTTTGTGTCATTACCGGCTTATGGCATCAGCAGACCGTAGGTTGGAATGAAAGTAAAGTATTGCTGATCATCTCGTTTGTTTTCGCATTTACGCATTGTGCATATTATATGATGCGGATATGGAAAGGGACAACAAAACAAACGAATGACAACGGTTAACTCTGAGGAAAGGAGGTATATAAAACTGTTTTCACCACAGATAACACAGATTATCAAAAACAATAACCTGTGTTATCTGTGGTAGAAAAGTATTATTCAACCGCTTGCATCACCTGCTTCGCTACTTCAATACAGTCTCCTTCCGCCTCGGTAGAATAGGGATTGGCAGCTTTCGTCCAAGGTTCCTCTATGGCATAGAAATCAATTTCCGCAGGGGTCTTTCCCTCTATCCGCTGAGAAAGAAAGTCGAAATATAGTTTCCAACGCATGTAATAGAAATCTTTCAGCAAGCCGTTCCACTCTTTGTGAGCATAGTCTCGGAGACCACCGTAATCGGCCGCGTTCCGGTTACCCCAGGTCGTAATCTGTACACGGGCATTCCATTCGTACAGTTCCTTTTCTTCGGGTGTATCACCCAACGCACGCGCCTCTTCAATCCACTTTCCTACTCGAAACTCCGGACGGGTTCCCAACAGTTTATCCTGCAACAAAATCAGGTCGAGGAACTTTCCCGATGCCAGTGCAAAGAGTTGTTTATCACCTGCACGATAAGCGGCAGTCACAGCTTTCTGCATCAGACGTCCCTTCTCTGCCAGTGCCTGGCGGACAATATCTACCAAATCGTATTCAAAATTATTGTTACCTTTAAAGCGATCGGCTACGGAAACCATCAGGCGGGCAGCTTCTATCACCTCCTGCGGACGGTAGTAATCTTTCATTTCCGACCAGCTGGACACCTGGTACACATCTTCCGCCGGACGGGCACAAAATACTGATTCGTGTGTCCCCTGCTGGGTCAGGTTCTTCGGCGAGTTATAAATAGAGTTCGCCAGATTGGTCCAGGCAGCCTGTACCACCGGATCATCAACGCCATAACGGGCTTTTACATACTCCTTCAGCCACTCTTCCTTCGTGAACCGGTCGGGACGCCAAGGCAGCTCCATCACCAGCTCGTACATCACCGGATTGTTTTCAATCCCTTCAGGAGTCATTCCCACCCCTTTCAGCGTAGCGCTTGCATGCGGATCGGCTTTGGCAAGATAGAAGTTATCGATCACATTGTCCATCTTTCCGTGCAATCCCACATTGCCACCATAATTCAAAAGCATACAATAGATCCAATCGTGCTGCCCGTATCCGTTCTTGCGATACCACTCGGAAGTAGAATCTCCCCACTGCGGACGGCACTCACTGGTCAGGTCAAGTATCAGCAAATCTCCAGCTTTCAGGTTCTCAATCATCTTGGGACGCGGATTTGCCTGCCAGGCCTGAGCCACCCAGACAGCCTTCGGATTGGCCTTCTTCATAGCTTTCATCACTGCCTTACCGGCTGCATCGAGGTCGACACCTGCAGTGTTTCCCCCTTCGTGAAAGGGGTCCATAGAGTAAAAGTTAGCTTTGCCGTACAGTTTCTCAAGTTCTTTGTAGTAAAGAGAAGAAATCTCCTCGAAACGCGGATCACTCGGTTGCAGGAACGCCGGACGACGGTAGCCGCACCATGTTCCCGGGTCGGATACGTTCAGGCCGAGTTTCTCTTTCGCATTATGGGGTACCATACCGCAATAGCCCGGAAGCACCGGCTCTATACCGTATTCGCGCATACGCTTCAGTATCTTTTTTTGCAAAGCAATCTGCCGGGTATACCAGCTGTCGGGATTGGGACCACCCCAACCTTCCAAGTTATTCATCAGCCACCAGGCAAAAAATCCCGGACCCGAAATGAATTCATTGATCTCTGTCTTGGTATATCCCAACTTATCAAGCACATTGTGCCACACAGCCTCAGCTCCGGTCACCGCCAAAGGAATATTGATGCCGTGTAGAGCCATCCAGTCAATCTCTTTCTCCCATCGGTTCCAATCCCAGAAAGCCATAGAGTAAGAGAAAGTACAATAATTCAGGTCGTAGCGGTAGGGCAATATTGTTTCCCTGCGTTCTTTCTTTGTCACCGGCGGAAGTACAGCCGGCAGTTTCGCCTGCATTCCGTTCCATGAGAGATGAATACCTGCGTAATACTTCAGATACCAATTCAGCCCGGTGGCAATGCTTACATAGTTATTTCCACGAATAACGACTTTATCACCTTTCTGGTCGAGTTCAAAGAAGTCGGCATCAGACTTCACCTGCTCGATAATAAACTTCTTCGAAGCTCCTTTGTCAATGCGCTCCAACAATCCGGTTACCGGAGAAGCCATTGCCCAAGAAGCGACACAAAGTAAAATTGTTAATAGTATTGATTTACGATTCATAAATAATATGCTTTAATTACAGTTTTATCCCATAATCCATTTCGCCTTCTTGCCCAGCACACGATAGACAGTCCACACAATCAGCCACGAAGCACCGAAGGCAAAAACAGACGCCACTGGTATCTGAATGCCCAGAGGTACACCTAACGCACGTACCAACAGTACGGAAGGGCCGGTAAAGAAATAGTGTATCATATAGATGCCGAAACCACACAAAGTGAGGTTGGCAAGTGCCTTCCTGATCCCCTCCGAACGGAAATTCACCTTCTTGCAAAGCATAAACACGGGAATGGTCATCATCACTACATTCAGGGAACAATAAGTGAAGAAGAGTTCGAGCATCTCGTCGCTAAACTCCGGCAAAGCCGTGACGTAGCGGAAGCCGAAGAAGGTAACGGCATATCCTATTACAAACATCGGCAGACCGATTGCCAGGATCTTACCCAAAGACCAGTCAAGGTTGCGCAGATAGTGTCCCAACAACAGATAGCCATTGAAACCGGCAAAGTAATAAAGCATGCCGAACGCATTCCATGAACAGGTTCCCCAAAGGTATTGTGCCACAAACTGGTTGTAGTATGGCAACAACAGAGTGACAGCCCATGCACCGAGAAACCACAGCTTCGCCTTATCGGATGCTTTCTCCACCCAGGCAGAAAAGACGGGGAGGTAAAGATACAGACCGATCAGCAGGTAAATATACCACATGTGTACATCTACTATGGAGAAATTAAAAGGAATCTGAGCAATGTAGTCCAAAGAGACAGGCAGCGACTGGCGCATCACTTCCTCGCCCGAATAAGGGAAAAAGTCGAGAATGACTTCCGGTTTGATGCCCAACACTCCGGTGATCCAGGGAAACAGATTGTAGATAACGGACCAGACCAGAAACGGCCACAGGACGCGCGGAATGCGTTTCTTATAAAAGACAGAGATCTCGCCGCGCACCGGAAGAAGCAGTGCTCCGGTAATCATCACGAACAGGGGGACGCAAGGACGAAGCAAGGCTCCGTAGATGGCACCCCAGAGTTTTATTTCGCCAATATTGGGCGGTGTGCCCGGATAAAAGTTAAAAGGGTCTGTGCAGTGACAACAGACAACGGTAAACATGGCTACGAAGCGGACAACGTCCAGCCAGACAATGTGTTGAGGATTCTTTTGTAGTTCCATCGGTGGTTCGTTTTACTGATAATGATCAAGGTATTTATAATGAGAAAGGCATCTGTATAACACAGCATACAGACGCCTCTCACTCGAGTTAAAATGATAAACAACTATTATTAATAGTCACTTACCCATTTCTTATTTGTTGCTGCAAGAACCGCAACGGGGTTTTATCTGCTTAAAGAAGTCGTTACCCTTGTCATCTACAAGAATAAATGCGGGGAAGTCCTCTACTTCGATCTTCCAGATAGCTTCCATACCCAATTCCGGATATTCTACGCATTCGATGCTCTTGATATTGTTCTGGGCAAGGATAGCAGCCGGACCACCGATTGAACCAAGGTAGAAACCGCCATACTTCTTACAAGCATCGGTCACCTGCTGGCTACGGTTACCTTTTGCCAACATAATCATGCTGCCGCCATGGCTCTGGAACAAGTCCACATAGGGATCCATACGTCCGGCAGTAGTCGGTCCCATCGAACCGCAAGCCATGCCGGCAGGAGTTTTAGCCGGACCGGCATAATAAATCGGATGGTCTTTGATATATTGAGGCAGATCTTCGCCGCGATCCAGACGTTCTTTCAGTTTAGCGTGAGCGATATCACGGCCTACGATGATCGTACCGTTGAGTGACAGACGTGTAGCTACCGGATATTTAGTCAGTTCCTTCAGGATATCCGCCATCGGCTGGTTCAGGTCGATTTTCACTACATCGCCTTCACCTGCGCCACGCAGTTCTGCGGGAATCAGACTGCCCGGATTAGAATCGAGTTTTTCAATCCAGATACCGTCTTTATTGATCTTACATTTGATGTTACGGTCGGCAGAACAAGATACACCCAAACCCACCGGACAAGAAGCTCCGTGACGGGGCAGACGGATGATACGTACATCGTGTGCCAGATATTTACCGCCAAACTGTGCTCCCAAACCGATCTTTTGGGCTTCGGCAAGTACCTCTTTCTCCAGTTCTACGTCGCGGAAAGCACGACCATACTCATTACCGGTAGTCGGCAACTCGTCGTAATAGTGGGTAGAAGCCAGTTTCACAGTCAGCAGATTCTTCTCAGCCGAAGTACCGCCGATAACGAATGCAATATGATAAGGAGGACAAGCCGCTGTACCCAGTGTCTTCATCTTCTCAACCAGGAACGGAACCAGAGTGCCCGGATTCAGAATCGCTTTTGTCTCCTGATACAGATAAGTCTTATTGGCAGAACCACCACCCTTGGTCACACACAGGAATTTGTACTCCATGCCTTCCGTAGCCTCGATATCGATCTGGGCCGGCAGATTGCACTTCGTGTTCACCTCGTCGTACATGTTGAGCGGAGCATTCTGTGAATAACGCAGGTTTTCTTCCGTATATGTCTTGTAAACACCCAATGACAAAGCTTCTTCATCGCAATAGCCTGTCCATACCTGCTGTCCTTTTTCACCGTGGATGATAGCCGTACCGGTATCCTGGCAGAAAGGAAGTATACCTTTGGCAGCCACTTCAGCGTTGCGCAGGAAAGTCAATGCCACGTATTTGTCGTTTTCACTTGCTTCCGGGTCGCTCAGAATCTTCGCTACCTGCTCGTTGTGCGCACGGCGAAGCATGAAAGATACGTCGCGGAAAGCAGTATTAGCCATCGCTGTCAGACCTTCTTTCTGTACTTTCAGCACAGGTGTTCCTTCGAACTCGCTTACTGACACATAGTCTTTGGTAAGCAGATAATACTCGGTTTTATCTTCCCCATGTTCGAACATAGGTTGATACTTAAACGGAGGTGTTGCCATATCTCTTAATTTTATTACGTAATGTTAGTTAGTGAGGCAAAGGTAAGAATAGTTTTCCAAAGTATGAATAAAGTGGCAGATTTTGTCAAGAGCGGATTTACTTATTATTAACGTTCGGAAGGCGTTTCCACAGAAAAGCGGGAGCCATTCCGGAAGAGAGCCTCTCTTCTGCAAGATGCCGGTGTCTGTTCGGGCAAATGCCAGTGTCTGTTTGGGGCGAAGCAAGGCTCTCCGGAGCACGAAGCAACCGTCTTGAAGGGTTGGAAAGCCACAGGGTTGGAGACACCGGAAGGCAGGGATACAAAAAAAGAGGAAGCTTCGCGGGCTTCCTCTTCTATGGCATTCTAATTTGAATCTAAATCATGAATCTGTTAGCAAAGATACAACATCGGAACGGCAAAGCCAAGCATTCCGGTGATTATTTTAATTGTTTGCCCGGTACAACGGATAGGCTGCCTGCAATATCTTGTTCTTCAAAAGCGGTGAATAATCGGGACGCTCGTTCAGGAAGCGTACCACTTCTTCGTAAGCCGATGAACTGAGATGATTGCCCAGCAAAGCTGCCGCCCAATTTTTGGGAAAGAAAATATCTCCGGTGCGTTGTACCTCTTCCAGCACCTCCAGTCCCGGACGAATGTACTTCACCGACTGATCCTCACGCAACGGATGGTTCAGGTATCGAATGACAGCAGTCGTCCAAGGCTCTATCCGGCGGTTTTCTGCCGCCAGCAGGCTGTTGAACAGAGTATCGAGCCGCGCAGTGTCGGATACGGCTGCCCGTGAGATAAAGTCGAACTGCCGCAAACGATCCGGATCGTCAATACGTGCCCGCTGTGTGCGGAGTATCTGTTCGCTCTCCAAAGGCATGCGAATGGCCAGTTCGTAGGCTAAAGTTGTATAATCCTGTCGGTTCAGATGTTTGTCGGACTGCTGTTGCCACAAAATGTAGAGCTTCTTCACCATCGGTTCGGAAATGGCATTCTGCATGAAAAGGCGCATCAATTGTATCCGGCACGAAGGCAACGGATGATTCTGTGTCATCGTATAAATGCGGGTTTCTACTTCTGCCCGGTTTGCCGGAGCTATCTCCCGCATGACATTCGCCAGATAACCACTGGCTGTAGAAGCCACCAAAGCGTTCTTCTCGGCCGGAAGCCCTGTTATCAGGCTGTTGACCCAGTCGTCCGCCGAGATGTGTTTGGCCAGATAATTTTCATAGAGCACCATCAGCAGCGATTGGCGAGCCGTATCATCTTCTATCTCCCACCAATGTGCCGCCAGCCAATGCAGAGCAGACTCGTCGGGCACAAATACCCCATAGCCTCTGCCATCGGTATTGGGCAATACGCGCGAAGGCACAAACGGAAGTTGCATCCGGAACAGGGTATCTGTCATATTCACCCGGATCACCGAATCGCGCTCTCCGCAAAGAGTGACGGCAAAACGTTGCGGCCAGAGCAATCCCCGGTTGTAGGGATCGTGCTGGCAAATTTCCAGTTCTTGCCCGTCTGTCCGGAAAGTTAACGTAGGCATCCCTTTCCGGTTCACCCATACATCACTGAAGGCGGCCAGGTCCTCGGTCGTCTTACTGTCCAGAATACGGATCAGGTCGTCCCAGGTGGCATTACCGTACGAGTAGGTCTTCAGGTACTCCTGTATACCACTACGGAAATTGGCTTCCCCCATCTTGTCGACCAGTTTTTCCATCATCACGGGAGCCTTGTTATAGATGATCTGCCCATAGATCAATCCGGCATTACGCAAGTTATCAAGCGGTTGGCGGATGGCATTCGTCCCCATAGTACGATCCTCGGAAAGTGAAGCTGCCGTAAAGGTCTTGAGTTTATTCTGGGTGTGATTGATCTCCGGAAACAGGGGTTCGACAATCCGGGCTGCAAAATAGTTGGCAAAAACTTCTTTAGTCCATACGTCGTCAAACCAATCCATGGTAACCAAATCGCCAAACCACATGTGCGACGTTTCATGGGCAATCAGCTCAGCCCGATTCAACTCCTCGTCCGGTGTAGGGTGTTCACTCAGGAAAATCCCGTTATCATTATATAAGGTAGCCCCTGTATGTTCCATCCCGCCAAACTGAAAACCGGGTAGAACAATAAAATCGTACTTGGCAAACGGATATGCAATGCCGGTATACTCTTCAAGCCAATGGAGCGATGCCATCACCTGCCCGAAGACAATATCCAACTGAGCTACTTTCTTAGGATCGGTCTCCCGGTAATAAGCAGCGATGGTACGTCCGTCCCGGGTATACTCCCGACGCTCCAACTTTCCGGCCACAAACGAGAACAGGTACGTACTAAGAGGTTCGGTCGGTGCAAAACAGACGGTCTTACGATCGTCGGTTACCGTCTCACTCCGGATGTATGTATTAGAAACAGCTTTCCAGTCTGCGGGAAGTTCAAGCTGTAAAGTGAACTCCGCCTTCAAATTGGGCTGCTCAAAACAGGGGAATACGGTACGGGCACGGTCGGGAACCAGCAATGTGTAGAGGTATTCGTCGTTCCGGTTCAGTGACTGATTGCCGGCGGTGAAACGAATCCGTATTCCATTCGCTCCTTCCACTGTCGACGAAGCAGGCAGAATGATGTGCTCATTCTCAAAACGCACCTTGTCCACCGGCACTCCGTTGGCTATAACCTCTTTGATCTTCTCACGCTCTTCCCGAAAGTCTATCAGGACTTCCTGTCGGGAAGCCAAATCAAAGTGCAAGGTAATATCGCCCTCAATGGCAGCCTCTTTCTGTCGCGGGATATTGAAACTAAGTTCATACTTCAGATTCTTAATCTGGGCCTTGCGGTACCCGGCTAGTTCCCTGGAAACGCCGACATCATAAAAACGAGGGTTCTTTTCTGCTGCCCGGTTACAACCGGACAGCAGAATGAACCCGATCATTCCAAATAAGATATGTATTTTCATAGTAAATATTATATAACTCGTACCCTCTCTCACGCCAATTGCCCGATGCGGTTAATCAGTTCTTCTCCCAAAGCGGTCTTATCATCAATATGCTTCAGCACGGCGGTAACAAACGGATTACTCTCAAAATCGCCGCGAACCTGACCGAAGTCGAGCTTCATTTCGTCACGTGAACCATCGGCACCAAAGCCCGTCATAGACGAAAGTGAGAACTCCTTGCGCGCATCATCGTATACCATGCGGTCAAGTCCTACCACCGCTTCACGCCAGGCGCGAACGATGGCGATGATATCTTTTGCTGTAATGGTTTCGGGATTCAAGCCATAAAATTCCTGTATCTTATGGTAAGCCCATGTCCATTCGTAAGTATAGTAATTATCGTGCATGGCGGCAAAACAGGCATTCATACTCTTCAGACGGTTAATCTCACCGCTTTCAATGCCGTCTATCAGCTTCTCCACTTCACTTTTGGGAGCAATCAAACCGGCAATATCCACCCATTCGCCTACCCCGATTTCCGTATCCGGCTTCAGACGCCGGCGTATCTCTTCATTATCTTTAAAGTTGATCCCTTCAAGACGCTTGATGATGGAGTTGCCAAGAAACTTATGGATGGCTATCTCGTAATAGCGTATACCGCTATTCAACGAGGAGTTTTTAATTTTGGCACTCTGATAAGAGTAGATTTCCGAAGTCTCGCCCGACACCCTCTTCAACTCTTTCAGGATAGAGCGTCCCTTAAACATCTTCTGAATGGTATACGGACTGAGAAGGTTATAGTTGATATAATCCAGACGGTTCGGGTCTGTACGTTTGTCACGTTTCGGCCACTTTTGGGCATCACGGATGGTACCCACACTACGCAGGTTGACTCCCGGAACCAGATACGTGGTATTCTGTTGCTCAATCAGGTAGGAGAAAGGCAGGTTCGATGTATCGGCATGGTTCACATGACGCCCCATCACCAGCGAAAAAGCGCCTACACGGGCCGGCCATAAGATGTATGAATCGGAAGTAGTCTTAGCTCCCCTTTCCAACGTTCCTTGATGAATCGGTCCCAGTTTATACATGTGATTGCTCTGATTCGATCCCGAACCGGCATTCATAAACGAGAACATACCGGCTATCAGTAAGGTCGATTTATGATGGGTGACGGTGTACGGCCCGGCAAAAATAGCACATGCTTCGCCGTTCTCTCCCTGGCAATTGCTGAAGAACAGCGAGTCGGAAGCGGAATAATTGTGCCCCAACTGACAGGCTTGTCCCACAAAACAACGGGTCAGCATGGCCCCGTCGTCGACATGGGAACCGGAGGAAATTATAAAATCATCGCAAATAACGCCGTGTCCGATATGCACCGGGGCAGACTCGTTACTGTTGATGCTCCCATTGTACAGACGGCACGTCCCGCAGATCCGGCAGAAATCCCCGATACGCACATTCTTGATAGAACCGGTATTGAGAATCATCACATGGTTGCCGATGGTTCCCACCGCGGAAGCGTGTTTATTGGAATAATAGTCTGTAATCTCTTTCATCCGGCTGATCAGTTCCGGACGATGCCGGTAAAGAGCCAGGATATAGGCTTGATGGGCAGAGAGTTTGTCGTTGATCAGCACTTCACGACCTCCCGTCTCGTTCAGTACGGCAGTTTCTACTCCGTTGCCAAACTGAGTCAAGCCGTCCACCAGGATGATATCTACATTCTCAATGAAAGTATTGTTTCCTATCTCATAGTTGGCAATGTAGTTCTGGATGTTCTCGATACAGCAATTATCACCAACAGTCACATTATGCAGGGTGACATGTCTCAGGCCGGAATGTTTTTTGATTCCACCCGGCAGGATAAAATCCGAATGGAACACTCCCAGTTTCACCTCACCCGAGAAACGGGTGTGATGTACAAATTCGGTTGTGAACTCTTCGGCTACTGCAACCTTATTCCAGTCATCGGCCAGACACGACTGGCTCTTCAACTGAAGCACTTCATCTTCAGTCAGTCTACGGTAAGTCTTTCCCATACTCCTCTTGTTACAAACTACAAATTACTCTTCTTCTTCGTAGGTCTGATAAAGAAAGTCATTATAGGGATACTTCTGTACGTGCAATTCTTTCACTCGCTGATAAACCACACTCTTCAGTTCGTCTATATTGATTTTCTCACGGGCGGAGATGAACAGGCAATTGTCCTCCATCTTGGCCATCCACGTTTTCATCAGTTCTTCGAGTGTCAAGTTTTCCTTTGTTTTGGGGGTAAGGTCGTCCAGCGCCTTTTCTACATAAGTATAGGCATCTATCTTATTGAATATTAAAATCATCGGTTTCCCGCCTCCTCCGATATCGGCCAGCGTTTTGTTCACCACCTCAATCTGTTCTTCAAATCCGGGATGCGAAATATCTACTACATGAACCAACAAGTCGGCCTCACGTACTTCATCGAGGGTCGACTTAAAGGAATCTACCAAGTCAGTAGGTAACTTACGGATAAACCCGACGGTATCGGAGAGCAAGAAAGGCAGATTATCGATAATCACCTTGCGCACCGTCGTATCGAGTGTGGCAAACAGCTTGTTCTCCGCAAAGACTTCACTCTTGGCCAACAGGTTCATCATGGTCGATTTGCCAACGTTGGTGTAACCCACCAAGGCTACACGGATCATACGCCCGCGGTTCTTGCGCTGAGTAGACTTCTGTTTATCTATTTCAGCAAGGCGTTCTTTAAGCAGTGACATACGGTTCAGGATGATACGGCGGTCCATCTCCAACTGGGTCTCACCCGGACCGCGAAGTCCTACCGAACCGCCTTTACCACTTCCGGAACCACCACCCTGACGCTCAAGGTGAGTCCAAAGGCGTTGCAGACGGGGCAACATATATTTATACTGGGCCAGCTCCACCTGAGTTTTAGCGTTGGCAGTCTGGGCACGCATGGCAAATATATCGAGAATCAGCGAAGTACGGTCCAGTATCTTCACCTTCAGTTCCGCTTCGATGTTACGTATCTGCTTGGCTGAAAGTTCGTCATCAAAAATGACCATTCCCACTTCCCGGTCTTCTTCAGCCTCTATCCTTATATATTCTTTTATTTCTTCCAGTTTTCCTTTCCCTACATAAGTCACTGAGTTAGCCGTCGGCAACTTCTGCGTAAACCTTTTCACTACTTCCGCCCCGGCTGTCTCAGCCAGAAATGCCAGTTCGTCGAGATACTCGTTAGTCTTGCGTTCATCTTGCGTCTGCGTAATGAGACCCACCAGAACAGCTGTTTCGACTTTGGCTTCGGATATTACAAATTCTTTCATTCTACTTTATACCTTATTATAATATGGCGACAAATATAGCTATTTTCGTAACATACTAAAAGAAAAAATCGCCCAAGTGTTTCTACCTGAGCGATTCTTTATTATTTATTGACTATTTATTTATTAATATCTTTATTGAGCAACAACTCAACCTGAGGTATGGGCCAAGTATATTTTTCATCGGACGGACCGACATTGATCGTTTCATTCTCGCCCACTTTAATGAAGTGTTCACCACGTCTCATAATGTCGATACCACGAATGCCCTCACCAATGAACTCAAGGCGCTTCTCATTGTAAATTGCCTCTTTCAGTGCATCACCCGACAGATTATCGATGTTCAACGGATCGGTAGCCGCATCCACCGAGCGGCCTCTGACTTGTTTCAACAGGCTTTTGGCCGTAGCTTCGCCCCCGGCTTTGTTTGCATAACACTCGGCAAGATCCAGCAATGTTTCGGCATAACGGAAGATGGGTACCCACTGCAATTTAGTTTTTGCATCCGTAAACTTCATCAACAAGTCTTTCTCTCCCTTAAAGGCTATGATACGCTTATCGGTAGCCAACGAATAATCAGGTTTTGACATAATCCCGCTCTTTGTATCGATCAGCATAATCTTGCCATCATAATAATATTCTGCCAATGACTGCTGAGTGTTCGGGATATTAGTGTCTGCCATTGGCAAAGAGAAGATGCTCTCCTGACTGAAGTACGGAGCCTTATAAATCAATGTTACGTCTTCCGGCAAACTATATCCGGTCACCAATTCTCCGGCTGTAATGGCTTTGTCCCATTCGTTCATTGCCATATAAACTCTCATCTTAAGCATGTTGGCAGCAGCCTGAGTAGCATGTGTGACCCCTGTATAAGTATTCACTTCGGTATCCAATGCCGAAATGTTCTCCAAGTCAGACAGAATGTGTTCATAAATCTGCTTTACCGTAGAGCGGGGCATATTGTTGTTTTCAGTTCCGGCTTCGGCAGTAAGACGCAACGGAACAGATTTTGCATCGGGATTCACAGAATACGGAGTCGGATACAAATTATTCAGATAGTAGTACGCCAAAGCCCTAACAAACTTAGCTTCCTGCACATAGCGGTCATAATTCTCACCGGCAACTTCCCTGGCACCTTCAAGAGACTGAAGGAAAGTATTTACTTTATTAATGGCCAGATAAGCGTATGTCCAAGTGTCAGCATTCTCTGCATCCGTAATGCCTACATTCATGTTGTAGGTATTGAACAAAGTCACCAGGTTGTTCGAGATATTAATAACATCATCTCCCCTGTTGTCAAACACCAGATAGGACTTACCTCCCATCAAGGACTTAGTCCCCGTGTTCTTGATTGCAGCATACAAGCCGTTCAGAGTTGCCTCGATTCGGGTAGGACTTGTGAAAATATCGTTCTCGTTTACATATAATGGAGGCTCCTGATCGAGGAAGCTGCTGCTGCAACTACCTAAAAAGAGAGAAGCACATAATGTCGAAAATAAAATTATCTTTTTCATTGTAGTTTCTTTTATCTGTTACTATAAAACCATATTAGAATGTCAGATTCACACCGATTGTATACGTACGTGCCTGAGGCAACGTATTCTTATCCGTACCACCTGACAAAGTCGCACTCTCTACGTTGGTTAGTGTCTCCGGATCCATACCGCTATAACCTGTAATCACAAACAGGTTCTGAGCCTGGACGTAAAGACGAAGTGCAGAGATTCCCACAGCTTTCGACCAGTTCTTTGTATTGAATGTATAGCCCAGTGACACATTCTTCAAACGTAAATAATCTCCTCTTTCCACTAAGTCGCTGATAGGCAATGCCGAACCATTAGAGTAATTATCACCGTATATCGGCATAGGATACTCTGCATGTGTGCGTTCCGGAGTCCAGTACTTCTTATATACATCTTTAGAGTTGTTCCAGTAACGCATATCGCTCACACTGGCTTTGGTTCCGTTATAAATCTTATTACCTCCCGAGAATTGGAAAAACAGAGAAAGGTCGAAACCTTTATACTTGAAGTTATTGGTCCAACCACCGTACCAGGTAGGAAGTGTATTTCCACAATCAACAGGTTCAAATTCACCGGCATATTCTGTTCCATCTTCATAGAACCACCCCCCTTTTTCAAACATCAGTAAGGTTCTGTCACCTTCTGGAGTAATAAATACCCTACGCCCCGACTTGGGATCTACTCCGGCAGTTGGGTAGAGATACAGACGTCCGATAGATTTTCCCGGTACAGTGATATTCGTAATCTCTAAACCGCCATTATCCCCTTTCAGAATATTCTCTACACCGTCAGCCAGTGAGATCACCTTGTTCTTGTTAGTCGTAATGTTAAAGCTGGTTTCCCATGTAAACTGACTGTTTCTTATCACATCGGCCGAGACGGTCAGTTCAATACCGCTATTCTTCATCTTTCCGGCATTGGTAGTAATGATATTGCCCGGAATACCTTTGGACGGTGATTGAGGTACATCCAGAATCAAATCGGAAGACTTCGTATAATAGTAGTCAAAGTCCACACTGATTCTATCCAGCAATCGTGCATTGAAACCAATACTATATTTTTCCGAAGATTCCCATTTCAGGTTCGGATCGGCAATCTGAGCCAGGCCATAAGTACCGTTTATACCATAGTTGTAGCTTGAATAGAATGATTTCGAAGCATAATCGTAAATATCAGTGTTACCAACCACACCATAGCTTCCCTTTATCTTCAAGTCGTCGACTACATTACGCAAGGGTTTGAAGAACCCTTCCTCGGATACGCGCCATGCAGCGGAAACACCTCCGAAATTACCCCAACGATTCTTCTCACTCAAAGCGGAATAACCATCGCGACGGTAGTTAAGAGATACAATGTATTTAGAAGCATAATCATAGTTGATACGTCCGAAATAAGAGACCATGGTATTGTTGGACAAGCTACCACCGGCAGTTGCCGAACCAAAAGGACCTTGGAATACAACAAATTTATCATCCTGTAAATCTTTACGCTGTGCGGTCCAACGAGAGTTATTTCTTTCAGACGCTTCCGTACCAGCCAGCAAATTAAAGTTATTCTGCCCTAAAGAGAAATTATAAGTTGCCGTATTAGTCCAAGTCCATCTGTTGTTCTTGGTATTATAGGCATTTGCCAGACCTTTGCTATTTACTCCATCACCATGCAGCGGAGACCAGAAACGCTGTTCCTCAATACGTGCATAGTCCACACCGTACTGAGTCTTCAATGACAGTCCCTTCAACGGAGTTGCTTCGGCATAAAATACTCCGATGAAACGGGTTACGTCAGAACTCAATCCATTGCCCAAAGACAAAATGGCAGCCGGATTAGAGAATGTACTGAATACCGTATTCCCTCCATAACCCAAACCTTGAGCCAGATAGTAGGGAGTACCATCTTCATTATACATCGGCAAGTTAGGCGCATTGATCAATGCCAGACGCGGAAATCCTCCTACCGCAAAGTTGGAACCTCTACGGGCAGCATCTACGTAAGATGTCGTTCCGGTTGTCACGTTGGTATTCATTCCAACCTTCAACCAGTCGGTTGCCTGCACGTTAATATTAGCCTTTACTCCCAAACGGTCATATTTATCACCTTTCACAATACCTTCTTGCGTTGTATAGTTACCGGATAGATAATACCGCACTTTATCCGATCCGCCACTTACAGCAACAGAGTGACTCTGTGACAATCCGTTTTGGAAGGCAGCATCTTTCCAGTCAGTATCTACATACTTACCATTGGCATCTTTCATCATGTTAAACGCTTTGTTACCATAAGGAGAAACATAGCCGGTAGTCAGTGACAATTCATCTGTCCCATAACGGTTCTTTACGGCCAAATTCTTGAAGTCGACATATTCCTGTGCATTCATCATTTCATAGAAATCGGTTGCATTTGAGAAACCGACAAAACCATCATAGCTTACTTTGACTTTACCACTTTGTCCTTGCTTAGTGGTAATCAAGATAACTCCATTCGCAGCACGCGAACCATACAATGCAGCTGCCGCCGCATCCTTCAATACATCCATAGATACAATATCGGCCGGATTAATATCAGCCAGTGCGTTGGCATTAGCCAAATAAGAGAGATTGCCTGATTCGATAGGAACTCCATCGACAACATACAGAGGAGAAGTACCGGAAGTAATCGAGTTCACACCACGTACCCGCACAATCGGGGCCTGCCCTACACCTGCTGACGGAGTGGTGATACTAACACCTGACGCACGTCCCTGAAGCATCTGATCAAAACTTACACTTGGCACATCTTTCAAAGCGTCCGCTCTTACAGTAGATACAGATGCGGTCACCGTACGAGCACTTTGTGTTCCGTAAGCAACTACCACAACCTCGTCAAGTGCTTTTGAGTCTGTTTTTAATATTACTCTAATATTAGGTGCAATTGCTACCTCAGCGGTCTGCATACCAATATATGAAATCTGCAAAGTCTTTGCAGAACTTGGTATACCAGATAATGTAAATTTACCATCTACATCAGTAATAACACCTACAGTGGTGCCTTTAGCCAATACAGAGGCTCCAACAACTGGTTGCCCGTCTTCTTCAGAAATAACAACACCTGTTACCTTCTGAGTTTGGGCAGTTACTAGACCTATACCCATAAAAAGGCAAGTCAATAACAGCATTAATTTTCTTTTCATAAATTCTCTCTTAAAGTTTAACTTTACATTAATTGTTTCTTTACTCTAACAAAATGCAAATATATTAAGAAATATGAAACGGACAATCATTTTTATAAAAAAACCTTGCAAATATAACAAATCGTTATCTAAAAGCTCGATTTTATGTCTAATAACATAGAAATCCGCCTTAAAAAACGTAAACGGAGTTTATATTGCTAACATGTTGCAGGCACTATTCATATACATTTTTGCATATTTTTGTGTGTTTAAGCCTTAATAAGAGCTAAAATAATGCTTGTTTTTCTGTTAAGGAAGTTTTTATAAATATAAATTAGCCACTTTTTCAAAAGTCGAATTAGTTATTTCTATATAAAAAATAGCAGGTTTTAGCAGATATTAAATCTTATTCAATTCTAATATAGTACCCAAGCACGTCTTATTTGTCCATAGTATTAATTAAAAATAAAGGAAATGGATAAAATTATTTACAGTTTGGTGTATAATAGGAAAAAGAGCCTGAATAAAAAGGGTATGGCATTAGTACAGGTTGAGGCCTATTTAAACAGAAAAAAGAAATATTTCTCTACCAAAGTTTACTTGAGTCCCGATCAATGGGATTTTAAGAAGAGAATGGTTAAGAACCATCCTAATGCAGATGCTATCAATCACATGCTTTACGAGTTTATGGCAGAAATAGAGAAGAAAGAGTTGGGATTGTGGCAACAGGGGAAACAGATTTCATTGGATTCATTAAAGAATTCTATGGAAAATCAAGACGACAGCACTTCATTTATTGCATTTTTCCGCAACGAAATAGCAAAATCTTCATTGAAGGAAAGTACAAAACGCAATCATCTCTCAACATTAGAATTATTAAGGAGTTATAAGAAGGATGTGTCATTTTCTGAATTGACTTTTGAATTTATATCCTCATTTGATCACTATCTTCAGCAAAAAGGATATCATACTAATACAATTGCGAAACACATGAAACATCTAAAGCGTCATATTAATGTAGCCATAAATAAAGAATATATGGAGATACAGAAATATGCCTTTCGGAAATATAAGATCAAGAGTGTTGAGAATAATCATACTCACCTCTCTCCGGAGGAATTAGGAAAGATTGAAAGTCTGGAATTGGGGGGACGGTTCACTAAACTGGAAAAGACCAAAGATGCTTTCCTCTTTTGTTGTTATGCAGGATTACGATATTCTGACTTCACCAACTTATCCCCTGAAAACATAGTGAAAATGCATCAAGAAACTTGGCTTATTTATAAATCTGTGAAAACGAACACGGAAGTACGTCTTCCGCTTTATCTTTTATTTGAGGGGAAAGGAATAGAAGTCTTGAATAAATATCAAGATGATCTTGCCGATTTTTTTAAGCTTAGAGATAATTCAAATGTGAATAAGGAGCTATTGATCATAGCAAAATTATCAGGGCTAAATAAACGTATTTCGTTCCATACCGCTCGCCATACCAATGCCACATTATTAATATACAGTGGAGTCAATATTACTACTGTACAAAAGCTATTGGGACATAAAAGTGTGAAAACAACACAGGTTTATACTAATATAATGGACATAACTATTGTAAGAGACTTAGAAAAGTCTAAAAATAATCGCAAAGTATCTTATATGTAACAAAGATTTGAGTCTTACGTAAATGTATTGACTATTAACATTGTTAACACGAATCACAGTTCTCAAATATCGCTTCTAGAAAGAACTTGTTTTCTAATTGAAAATCACTAATTCTTTGCATGTAGGAAGTTAGTTTTAACATTGCGTTAAAACTAACTTCCTACATGCAAAATGTAAATGATTTAATTGGCTGTTTATTAAATACATAAGCTTATTAATCCCATTATGGAGAAATTTAGGTTTGTATTCTCTGTCTTTTATATAAATATCAAATTAGTAATTATCTTTTTTCATCTCTAAGCCATTTATGTGAGATAATAATAATAGACTGCTTTATGACTTCTTTTTCGTTTGGAACTATTAAGTATAACATTCTTTTTTCAGTCGTATACTTTTTAATCTATATTTCATTCACAATAAGCGGATTACATTTACAATAGTGGGAGATCGATATAGGGATTATTTGATTTTTATTACTAGCGCTCTTATAATATGTAATTGATATTCAGATATATAATCATTAATATTGTATTATAGGTAAAAGTTCTCGGTATTGCTATAAAACTCTTATAATAAAGAAGTTATGATATAATTGTAGTTCTGCAAAGACTTTGCAGATTTCGTACATCGGAATGCAGACTGCTGAGGTAGCAATTAGGCCTGTTGTGAAAATTATATTAAAACCAGACACTGAAGTCCTTGATGAAGTAGTAGTAACAGGATATGGTACTTTTAAAAAATCAACTTTTACGGGTGCGGCATCTACTATGGCTACAGAAAAGTTACAAGATATACCGACTATGGCCATTGAGGATAAACTTGCAGGTTCTATTCCGGGAGTACAAATCAGTTCATTTTCAGGAGCACCGGGAGCTACTACATCTGTACGTATTCGTGGAATGGGCTCCATGAATGCAGGAAATGATCCTTTATATGTGATTGATGGTACTCCAGTACAGTCAGGGAATATCAGTGCTTTTAATACTCCGAATACGGGGGAAGGATATAATAGTACCGGTACCAATGTATTGGCAACTTTAAACAGTAACGATATAGAATCGATAACAGTTATCAAAGACGCTGCTGCAGCGTCTTTATATGGTTCACGTGCTGCTAATGGCGTTATTGTGATCACCACTAAAAGGGGAGCTACAGGAAAGACTCAGTTCAACTTCCGTAGCGACTGGGGATTTTCCAATATAGCAGTTAATTACCGTCCGACCTTAAATGGAGATGATCGGCGTGAACTGATTAAGTTTGGTTTGAAAAACTATTATATGGATGAAGAAGGCATGACTGCAGCTCAGGCTGAAATTGCCTTGGAAGATGATATTGATGCTTTTGCTGCAAAACCAGTTAATGGTTGGACTAATTGGAAAGAGATCTTATTCAAGAATGGCAGTCACCAAAATTACGAAATCAGTGCCCAGGGAGGAACAGAAAAAACCAAATTCTATACATCTTTGGCTTATGCAAAGCAAGAAGGAATCACTGCACGATCCGGCTTAGAGCGCATGACAGGTAATGCAAATCTTTCTCACGAAACAGGACGTATAAAAGTGGAAGCTTCTACTTTATTTTCACGTATTCTTCAAAATATGACTAATGAAGGTACTTCTTTTGCCAGTCCTATCATGAATGCTTTTTGGACTGCATCACCTTCCACTGTACCTTATAATGAGGATGGAACATTTAGTTCTAATTTTCCTTTAACGAATGGTGCAAATCCTGTGCAAACTCGGACATATAATTATGATCGTAATGCAATTACTCGTTCTTTCAATACTTTGGCAGCCACTGTTACTCTTTGGGATGAGTTGAAACTACGTGAAAAAATAGCCTTTGATTATACTTCCTCAATAGAGTCTGTATGGTGGGATCCACGTAGTAATGACGGACGTTCCTCCAATGGCGTATTCCAACGTTATAACCGAACATTGGAAACATTGACAACCCAAACCCAGTTGACTTATATTAAAACATTTGCTCAAAAGCATAATTTAGATGCTTTACTTGGTTTTGAAACTGAAGACTTCACAGACTCGTGGGTATATACTCATGGTTCTCAGTATCCTGGCTATAAAAATGAAATAGCAAATGCAGGAGAAACATCTTCTAATAGTAACCGTGATAAATCTCGTTTAACTTCTTTCTTAGGACGTGTAAATTATAATTTTGATAATACATACTATGCAGGCGTTAGTTATCGCCGTGATGGAAGTTCTCGTTTGTCAAGGGATAATCGTTGGGGAAATTTTTGGTCAATATCCGGATCTTGGAGATTTATGCAAGAATCATTTTTAGAGTCTATAAAAAATGTAATAACAGATGGTAAACTCCGTTTGTCATATGGCGTAAATGGGACACAACCAAGTACTTTTTATAGTTATATGATCAATATGTATAGAGCCGGACAAATTTATAACGGCCAGTCAGGTATGGGAGTTATCGGTATTGGTAGTCCTGATTTGAAATGGGAAAAGAATAAAGCTTTTAATCTTGGGTTGGATTTAACCTTTTGGGATCGTTTAAGCCTTACTTTGGATTATTATACGCGTAAAACAAATGATTTGTTAATGAATAAACGGATTTCGTATGTTCCAGGCTATTATGATCCAATAAGTTTCGCCCCTACTACTTTGCAGAATGTAGGTTCATTAGAGAATAAAGGTGTTGAAATTAGTCTGTCATCAACAAATATGCAGACTCAGGACTTGATCTGGACAACTACTTTTAACATTGGACATAATAAGAATAAGCTGGTCAAACTGGATGGTATTCAGACAGATGAGATTGATGGCGCATTAATACATCGAGTAGGTGAACCATATTATTCTTACTACATGTTTGAATATGCAGGAGTTGATCCGAAAACCGGTAATGAGATGTATTATAAAAACGATGGAACCAATGAGACTACAACATTGACTTCTGAAGCGCAGAAAGTAATAGTCGGGCATCATGATCCGAAAGTAGAGGGAGGATTGACCAATTTCGTAAAATGGAAATTTATTGACCTTAATCTGACACTGACTTATTCATTAGGAGGGAAGGCAGTAGATTATGCAACTTGGCTACACGATAATGGCGGTACTTATACGTCTTATGGCGCAGTTCCTTCATACTATAAATTGGAAGATATGTGGAAACAGGAAGGTGACAATGCCAAATTACCGAAATTTAAATACGGTAATTCACGTGTACTGTCGTCACGTTGGTTGATGCCCACTGACTATCTCCGTCTGAAAAACCTGTCATTGGGTTTCTCTGCCCCCAAAGGCTTATTGTCTAAGATGGGTATCTCCAAAGCAAGGGTTTACTTCTCTGCTAACAATCTGCTGACTTGGAAATCAAAAGATTTGCTGGTTGATCCCGAAATGCCGGTAGATGGTTTATGTACTTTCGAAATGCCTGCATTAAGAACATATACATTTGGTCTCGAAATTGGTTTTTAATAATCTAAAAAGAAAATAAGTATGAAGAGTACAATATATAAAGCATTGATAGGTGCTACTTTAATCATCGGCCTATCTTCGTGTGTAAACAATTGGTTGGATGTAGAACCAGGCGATCAAGTCGAAGCAGATGAGGCTGTCACTACAAGTGCTGACCTTTCTTCTGTGCGCGCCGGTATGTATCAGATAATTAAAGGAACATCCGACTTTAAGGACTATTATGCTGCCCGTATGTTTTATTACGGTGAGGTACGAGGTGAAGATATGCAAACGGAAAAGTCCGGCAGCCGTTCTCAGCTATGTTATGATATGACCTATTCAACAGCTGATAATGCACCCAGTATCTGGCAAACACCTTATATTGTGATTGGACGCGCAAACCGAATTATTGAAGCTGCAGAAAGTGGAAAACTGACTGATAAAGAAGAGGCTGCGGATATTATTGCCCAATATGCAGCAGAAGCAAAAGTTGCTCGGGCTATGGCTCATTTTGATTTGGTACGTGTATACGGTAAAACATATACAGCCCCTGATGCTCCCAACTCTTTGGGTATTCCTGTGGTTACCACAGTATTAGGTTCAGATAGTAAGTTAATCAGAAATACAGTTTCTGAGGTCTACACACAAGTGATTAAAGATTTGAATGAAGCTATAAATTCTAAGGCGCTATCAGAATCTTCTACCCCGGGATATATTAATTTATGGGCAGCAAAGGCTTTATTATCAAGAGTATACTTAACTCAAGGTGATAATCAAAAATCATTGGATGTTGCTGAAGATATCATTAAAAATTCTCCTTATAAACTTTGGAAGAATGAAGAATATGTGGGTGCATGGAGTAAAATAAGTGGAGTTCATTCTAACGAGATGCTTTTTGAAATAGCTATCACCGGTTCCACAGACTGGACAGATCGTGAAGGTATTGCTTACTTATATAATGAAGATGGGTATGCAGACATAATTGCCACTAAAAAATTTCTCGATCTACTTAATGAAGATCCGGATGACGTACGTTTGGGTGTGTTTTTAGCTCCAACCACTAAAGATTTCAAGAAATTATATGGGACAAATACTGTATTTCTGAACAAATATCCAGCAGATGGACTGAGCGATTTACGTTATAATAATGTTCCGTTAGTCCGTTTGTCTGAGGTATATTTAAATGCAGCAGAGGCTGCTGCCAAGCTAGGGAATCAGAATGATAAAGCTGTAGAATATTTGGATGCAATTGTTAAACGGGCTAATCCGAATAAAACAGTAAAGGGTACAACCGTTACAGTAGATAGAGTTTTATTAGAGAGAAGGAAAGAATTAATAGGTGAAGGACATCGCTTTTTTGATGCAATGCGTAATAATGAAACCGTTATTCGTTATACATCGAAAGAAGACCAAGGCTGGCAACAAGCATTGAAAGAGGAAGCACGTAGCTTTAATCGTGATTTCTACAAGACTTTATTACCAATTCCTCAAGATGAAATTGATGCAAATCCGTCAATGAAAGATCAGCAGAATACAGGATATTAATCAAGGGAAATATAATCTGTATTTACCATTTAATAATAAGACTACTATATCTGAAACTGGATATAGTAGTCTTATTATTTATATCTATATGATTATGCTGGACAAAGTAAGAACAGAGCCTCTCAAATTAGAAGATATTTAAGAGAATATTCAACATGTATTTTGTGCAAAAATTGAAGAAAGGTAAAATTCCCTACAATTAGAAATTTTATCAGAAATATATACATGTAAAATTGAGATATTATCTGAAGAATAAAAATGGTAGATTTATTATTGAAATGAACAAACATTATAGCATTGAGCTTTAGACTGTTATCAAGGTATTGTGAGTACTATATAATGTATCATATGAAGTCTTTTAAAATTTTAGATTATATTATTTAATTGATTATCAGAATACTAACGCAAGATTTGTATATTTCTACCAAGTTCAATTATCGTTGATAACAATCACATTATAAAGAAGTTAGATCGTGTTACAGTTCTGCAAAGACTTTGCAGATTTCATATATTGGTATGCAGACTGTTGAAGTAGCAATTAAGCCTGTTGTGAAGATTACGCTGAAGCCTGATACTGAAGTATTAGACGAAGTAGTTGTAACAGGATATGGTAACTTTAAAAAGTCATCTTTCACGGGAGCAGCATCGAGTATTACAACGGAAAAACTTCAAGACGTTCCTTCTTTGAGTGTACAGGATAAACTTGCAGGTTCAGTTGCCGGTGTACAGATTACATCTACTTCCGGACAACCGGGTGCTGTGGAATCTGTGCGTATCCGTGGAATGGGATCAATCAATGCCGGTAATGATCCGTTGTATGTGATTGACGGAGTACCTGTAATGACCGGTGACGCCAGTGAATTTACTTACTCTCAGTCTGGTAACAGCTTACTGTCTACTATTAACAGTAATGATATCGAGTCAATGACAGTAATTAAAGATGCAGCGGCTGCTTCGCTTTACGGTTCGCGTGCTGCAAATGGTGTTATTGTAATTACTACGAAAAAAGGGGCTTCAGGAAAATTGAAACTCAATGTAAGGGCTGACTGGGGATTCTCTAACAAGGCTATTGATTATCGTCCTATTCTGAATGGTGAAGACAGACGTGACATTTTGTATATGGGTTTAAAGAACTATGCTCTAAATTCAGGTAAGGATGAAACTTATGCCGTGAACTATGCAGATAATAATATTGATAAATATGCTGCAAAACCTTGGAGTGGATATACTGATTGGGAAGATGTTCTTTTCAGAAATGGTTCTCATCAGAATTATGAAGTGAATGCCCAAGGAGGAAATGAGCGGACTAAGTTTTATACTTCATTCGGATATACTAAACAGGAAGGTATTACACTTCAGTCCGGTTACGAGCGTATTACGGGACGTGCAAATATGAGCCATAAGGCGGATCGCGTTACAATCGAGGCAAGTACGATGTTTACGAATTCAACTCAGAACGTAAACTCGGAAGGAACAAGTTTCTCAAGCCCTATCATGTGTCTGGCCATGACAGCTTCTCCTTCTACATTCCCATATAACGAAGACGGTACATTCAGCACGAGTTTCCCTGCTTTGAATGGTGCCAATCCCCTTCAAACTGCAACATATAATTATGATCGCAGTACAATTGTACGTACCCTGAACACACTGTCCGCAACGTGGAATATTTGGGATAACTTGAATATTAAAGAAACTTTAGGTTATGATTTTAACCAAACAAATAATCGTGTGTGGTGGGATCCGCGTTCTAATGATGGACGTTCTTCAAAAGGAGTATTTCAGCGCTATATGATGAACAGAAGCAAATTGAATACTCAAACTCAGCTGACTTATAACAAGACATTTGCGGAACACCACAATATCGATGTATTGTTAGGTTTCGAAACTGAAGATTATAAGTACGATTATACCTATACTAATGGTAATACTTATCCATCTTACTTACCGGAAATTACGAATGCAGGCGTTTCTAGAGGTGCCAGTAACATTAACAGTTATCGAATGACCTCCTACTTGGGACGTTTAAATTATGATTATGCCGGCAAATATTATGTAAGTGGTAGTTTCCGTCGTGATGGTAGCTCACGTTTATCGAGAGACAGCCGTTGGGGTAATTTCTGGTCAGTATCAGGTTCGTGGAGACTTTCACAAGAAGCATTTATGGAGTCATTATCTAATGTTATTACTGATGCTAAAATACGTGCTTCTTACGGTGTAAATGGTACACAACCCAAAGACTACTATGGATATATGGGGGTATATGAGTTTGGATATAATTATAATGGGAATGGCGGTTCGTCAGAGGCACGTTTCTATAATCCCAGTCTGAAATGGGAAAAGAACTATGCTACAAACATTGGTATTGACCTTACATTATTCAATAGATTGACTGTTTCTGCAGAGTGGTATAATCGTGAAACAAAAGACTTGTTAATGGATAAACCGATTTCTGCAGCAGTAGGTGTTATCAATAGTTCGGGTGTTGCTAATATGCTCGTTAACGTTGGTTCAATGAGAAACCGTGGTTTTGAATTGGAATTGAAGTCCACTAACATTCAAAACAAAGACCTTCTTTGGACTACTTCTTTGAACATAGGACACAACAAGAATAAACTGACCAAACTGGATGGTGAACAACAGGAAATTATCAGTGGAGTTTCTATCCATCGTGTAGGTCAACCATATTACTCAATCTATGCGTATGAGTATGCAGGTGTCGATCCTCAGACAGGTAAAGAACTGTATTATATAAATGGTGAAGATGGCAGTCGTGAAACAACAACAAATTCTGCTGCCGCTAATAAAACAATCATTGGTTCTATCGAACCTAAAGTACAAGGCGGATTGACCAATTATGTTAGTTGGAAATTTATTGATTTCAACTTGACCCTGACTTATTCACTGGGTGGACATGCTTATGATTACGCCACCTGGCTGCAATCTAATGGAGGTACCTATCATTATTTAGGTAATGTTCCGGCTTATTATAAAATGGAAGATACTTGGCAGAAAACAGGTGATAATGCCAAACTGCCGCAATTTGCATACGGTAATGCCAATAAAGCTTCTTCTCGCTGGTTGATGTCTACCGATCATTTACGTGTAAAGAATATGACCTTGGGATTCACTTTACCTCAAAGTTGGTCGTCTAAAGCCGGTATAAGTAAGTTAAGAGCTTATGTCTCAGGAAACAACCTGTTGACTTGGAAGAAAAAGAGCTTGTACGTTGATCCGGAAGTTCCTGTTGACGGATTGTGTACATTCGAAACTCCGGCTCTCCGGACTGTTACATTTGGTCTTGAAATCGGTTTTTAATCAAGTAGAAACAATTTATGAAAAAAGAATTTATGAAAAAGATATATAAATCAATAACACTGGTTGCTGCTATTTTAAGTTTGTCTTCCTGCGGGAATGATTGGCTGGATAGAAAACCTGCCGACGGGATTCCATCAGAAGATGCTATCACTAACTATAATGACGCTCTGACTGCACGTACAGGTATGTATGATGGCATTCAGGGAAACTCCAATGCTACCAGCTATTATGGTGCCCGTATGTTTTATTACGGCGATGTTCGTGCTGACGATATGCAGGCAAGAACTCAAGGTATGCGTTCATCATCGTGCTATGAGATGCTCTACACTGTAGATGACGCTCCTAACATGTGGAATATACCTTATAATGTAATCCGTCGTGCCAACCGTTTGATCGAAGCGATCAATGAAAAAAAGGTAACCGATGCAACGGAAGCACAAATTGGTAAAATATATTCAGAAGCATTGGTTGTCAGGGCATTGGTTCATTTTGACTTGGTAAGAATCTATGGTATGCCTTATACGGCCGACAACGGAGCTTCTTTGGGGGTACCGGTTATCGTGAAACCTTTGGAAAGAAATGATTTGCCCTCCAGAAATACAGTGGCAGAAGTTTATACACAAGTTATCACAGACCTGACTGATGCTATTAACTCAGGTTATCTTGCTAAAGATCAGACTCCGGGATATATTAATGAATGGGCAGCAAAAGCCTTGCTTACCAGGGTTTATCTGACTAAAGGTGATAATGAGAATGCACTCAAAGTTGCTGAAGATATTATAACCAATTCTCCATATAAGCTTTGGACTAACGAGGAATATGTAAATGCATGGTATAAAAGCAATGGAGCGCATACAAACGAAATGATTTTTGAAGTTGTAAATGCAAGTAATGATGACTGGACTGACCGTAATGGTATTGCTTATTTGCTGAATGAGAACGGATATGCGGATGCAATAGTGACAAAGAGCTTTATGAATATGTTGAGTCAGGATCCTAAAGATGTTCGTATAGGTATGGTACTGCCTGCTCAATATGATAAGGATCTTCAAGAAGAATATGGCGATGCGAAAATCTTCATTAATAAATTTCCGGCGGATAAAGACGATGTAGGTGAAATGCGTTTAAATAATCTGCCATTACTTCGTCTTTCGGAAGTTTATCTGAGTGCTGCAGAAGCGGCAGCTAAACTTGGAGGGCATCAGGATAAAGCAGCCAAATATCTGAATGAAATTGTTCAGAGAGCAAATCCGGAGGCCAAAGCCATTTCGGAAGCAGATGCTACAGTAGAAAGAATTATTCTTGAAAGGAGAAAAGAAATGATTGGTGAAGGGCAACGTTACTTTGATGCATTGCGCAATAATGAAACAATCGTTCGCTATAAAGATGAAGGTGATAAGGGATATCATTATTCATTGATTAAAGAATCGCAAAGCTTTGACCGTACCTACTTCAGAGCTATACTTCCGATACCTGTTGATGAAACCAATGTGAATCCTAATTTGAGAGCTCAACAAAATCCCGGATATTAATTGTGGTTTAATAACATAATCAAAAGGCTGCTTTCTAAAAAGGAAGCAGCCTTTTTTATTACACATGAATTGAATTTCTTATTAGGCTCCATTATGATATTTGTTGTATATTAATCAAGGATGTCATTAATCATTTTACAATCGAAAGTTATTATCTGTTTTGAGATATCTATGGGAAGTGTTTTGAAAAATACTTATCTCATAAACTATCTGTAATTGTGATACTACCATAAATTTCTACCATTGGGAAAGGAATAAAATATCTATATAAAGCTAGTCGTCACTTGCTGCCGCGGGAAAAAATAGTAGAATAATAAATGGGATAAATGGTCTTATTACTTCTGATAATTAGATTATTACGTAACTTTTATAAGATATATAAAGTGCTACTAATTGAGGTTTTCAGAAAAACAGATCATCTGTAATATGCAGATAATAAGATATTTATTAAATACAGTTTCTTTCTACACTAAGTTCAATCTGAATTTGTAATAATCATATTATAAGATAGTTAGCACATACTACAGTTCTGCAAAGACTTTGCAGATTTCGTACATCGGAATGCAGACTGCTGAGGTAGCAATTGCACCGGTAATCAAAGTGATATTAAAGACTGATGCTAAGGCACTTGACGAAGTTGTAGTAACAGCAATGGGTATCTCAAAAGAGAAAAAAGCGTTAGGATATGCTGTGCAGGATGTTAAAGGAGATAAGCTGACTCAGGCTTCAAGCAGCAACCTTTCCAGCGCTTTGCAAGGTAAGGTTTCAGGAGTGGAAATATCTCCGTCATCAGGTATGCCGGGTGCTTCTTCTAAAATGACTATTCGCGGTTCACGTTCATTTACAGGAGATAATACTCCATTGTACGTAGTAGATGGTATGCCTATCTCATCATCTACTGACTTGGACACTTTCAACTCTGTTACAGGCTCCGACTATGCGAACCGTGCGGTAGATATCGACCCGAATGACATTGAGAGCATCAACATCCTGAAAGGCCAGGCTGCTTCTGCTCTGTATGGTATGCGTGCATCAAACGGTGTGGTAGTAATCACCACCAAGAGCGGTAAAGGCGCACGTAAAGGTAAACCGGAAGTTACAATCAATACAGGTCTTTCATTCGATAAGGTCTCTACCATGCCCGATTTCCAAAAAGAATTCGCACAAGGATTCAACGGTGCTTTTAGCCCGTCTGACTCCCGTTCATGGGGACCTCTGATTTCAGAACTTGCCAATGACCCTAAATATGGTGGTAACACAGACAACAGTTACACTCAGAAATTCGGAAAGCATCAGGGACAATATTATGTAGACCAACGTGCCAAGGCAGGACTGGACCCATGGGCTACTCCCCGTGCATACGACAATGCTAAAGATTTCTTCAATACAGGTGTTACCTGGAACAGCAGTGCAAACGTAGCACAAAGCCTTGATAAAGGAAGTTATTCTTTGTCATTAGGCAGCACTACAGCAAACGGTATTGTACCTTCAACCGGTATGGATCGTTATAATGCAAAACTGACTGCACAAGCTCAACTGAGCAAGAATTGGTCAACTGGTTTCAACGGAAACTTCGTTTATTCTAAAATCAAAAAACAGACCGGTGCCAACAATGGTATCATGGCAACGGTATACGGTGCACCGTCAAGCTATGATTTAGGCGGTATTCCTTCACACATAGACGGAGATCCTTATACTCAAAATACATACCGTTCTACAGGCGGTTTCGACGGTGCTTATTGGGCAGTTGAAAACAACTCTTTTAAAGAACGTACTCAACGTTTCTTCGGAAATGCGTTCGCTAAGTATTCTACCGATTTCGGTACAGAAAATCATAAACTGGATGTAAAATACCAGTTAGGTACCGATGCTTATACCACTAACTATACCGACACATGGGGATATGGACACTCCAACGGAACAGGTAGCATTGAAGAGCAAAGCGTTACAAACAATGAAATAAATTCATTGTTAACTGTTACTTATGACTGGAAAATCACTCCGGAACTTGATTTAAACGTGTTATATGGTAATGAATTAGTCGATAATTCTTCAAAATACAAATACAATCTCGGAAGTAACTTCAATTTCCCGGGATGGAACCATATAGCTAACGCATCAATCTATTCATCTACAGGAACCTATCATCGCGAGCGTACCGTTGGTAATTTTGGTAACATTTCATTAGCATACCGTAACATGTTGTATTTGAATGCAACTGTCCGCAATGATATTGTTTCGTCTATGCCACGCAACAACCGTTCATTCACTTATCCTTCAGTTTCACTCGGTTTCATTTTTACCGAACTGGAAGCATTGAAGAACGATGTTTTGACTTATGGTAAAATCCGTGCTTCTTATGCAGAAGTAGGTCAGGCAGGTACCTATTATCCTTCTTACTATAGAACACCGGTTTACGGCGGCGGATTCTCATCAGGTACTCCTATACAATATCCTATCGGATCAATCAGCTCATATATCCCATACTACAAGATTTATGATCCGAATCTGAAACCCCAAAACACCAAATCATACGAAATCGGTGCAGACTTCAGTTTCTGGAATGGTTTGATCTCACTGAATTACACCTATTCTCGCCAGAATGTGAAAGATCAGATTTTCGAAGTACCCTTGGCTACTTCTACCGGATATAGCGAATTGATCACCAATGGTGGTTCCGTACATACCAATTCACACGAAATCACTTTGAGTGTGAATCCAATTCAGACAAAGAACTTCAACTGGGATTTCGCATTTAACTTCTCAAAAATCGATAACTACGTTGATAAACTGGCGCCCGGTGTATCAAGCATCATGTTAGGAGGTTTTGTTGATCCGCAGGTACGTTTGAGCGCAGGAGACAAATTCCCGGTTATCTATGGTACAAGCTATCAAAGAAACGAGGAAGGCCAGATTGTTGTAGATGAAAACGGTATGCCGACATTAGGTGAAAACAGAGTATTAGGAAATGTATCTCCGGACTTCAGAATGGGCTTCAATACAACATTTGAATTCTACAAATTCCGTCTTTCGGCCGTACTCGATTGGAAACAAGGTGGATGCATGTATGCCGGATCCGTTTCAACACTCGATTATTACGGTGTTACTCAGAAATCAGCAAACTATCGTAAAGCAGATCACTTCTACTTTGAGAAACCGGCCGTTAAACAATTAGCCGACGGTTCTTATGCACCCAACGATATTAAGATCAGCGGTGAAAATGCTTATAACTATTTCGACAGACTGAGTACAATCTCTGAGGCCGGAGTATATGGTTCTTCATTCCTGAAACTACGTGAAATCGCCCTCAGCTATCCGGTACTGAATAAATCTTATTTAGGAGTTACAGTGAATGTCTTTGCACGTAACCTGTTGCTTTGGTCAGAAATGGATAATGGTATTGACCCCGAATCATCACAGGGAAACAACAACATGGCCGGTGCCTTTGAGCGTTTCTCTCTTCCGGGAACATCAAGCTATGGTTTTGGTATTACAGTTAAATTCTAAAAAGGACAAAAATGAAATCAATATTTAATTTATCAAAAGGTATCTTGTCTGTGGCATTGATTTCCGTTGCATTTGCTTCCTGCTCGGAAGACACAATGGACAACATCAATAAAGACAAAGACCATACAACCAGTGTTCCTGCCAAATTCATTTTGGCGGATGTAATCACAGCAACCGCATTTAGCAACATCGGAGGTGACTTTAATACATATTATTCTACTTATGTAGAACATATGGTTGGAGTGGATAACCAATTGGCAAATGCGGAGAAACGTAACGGAGAGCCCTCGGCATCCTCTACTTTTAACAATGTATGGGGTAATTTATACTCTACACTGAAGAATGCACGTATCGCTATTAATATCAGTTCTAATGAAGTCACGGGCAATTATACGACAAAAGGTATCGGTGAAGTATTGGCAGCAATTAATGCCGGACTGATCGCAGACTCATTCGGTGACACTCCTTTCAGCCAGGCTGCCCTTCCCGAATTAGCAAACGGACAACCTCAGTTTCTGACTCCGGAATTAGACAAACAGGAAGCAATTTATACTGCTATTATGGAATATCTGGATGCTGCAATTACCGATCTTCCCAAAGGCGATAAAAGTGATGAAATTGGAGAATATGACTTTATATATAAAGGTGATGGCGAAGCATGGCTAAAGCTCGCTTATGGATTGAAAGCACGTTATACAATGCGACTATTAGCCCGTTCCTCCTCAAAAGATGCCGATTTGCAAAAAATTCTGGAATATGTAGACAAATCATATACATCTATTGAAGAACAGGCTGCTTTCTCTATCTATAGTGCAACAAACTTAAATCCTCTATTTGACTTCCAATGGAGTCGCGACGGATTGGCTGCAAGTAAAAGTTACGCTGACAAGCTAATAGAACGCAATGACCCGAGATTACGCCGCATCTTCTGTATCGGACAAGGTAAGTTAACTGAAAACGAAAATGCTGTATCTATCCAAGTTACAGGTGCTGATGATCCGAGATTCCTGATGGCAGACAATGGTACGGCAGAGTCTGTTAAATACGAATATAACACTCCTATCTTCGTATACTCACAAACATGCCCGACCTTACTTATGAGCTATCATGAGTTACTCTTCCTGAAAGCTGAAGCATTAGCTCGGTTAAATAGAAAGGACGAGGCGGCCAATGCTTTAAAAGATGCTGTAGTAGCAGCCATTGCAAATGCCGAAACAGGAGTTTCAGCTGCATTCAACGCCCCTACAGTAAAAAGTTATGGAGGTGTTAAAGAAACGACTAAAGCGATTACAGCTACTGAAGCAGAAGAGTATTTCACAAACAATGTAAAACCATTGTTCGATGCCAATCCGGTAAAAGAGGTAATGGTACAGAAATATATTGCATTCCTTGGAGCTTTCGGCGAAACAACAGAATGTTACAACGATGTACGTCGTTTGAAAGCAATGGGTGAAGAGTACATCAAACTAGACAATCCCTATAAATTCCCGCTTCGTGCACCTTATGGAGCAGATGACGTAAGTGCAAACCCGAACGTAGAAGCAGCCTTCGGAAACGGTCAGTATGTATATACCGATCCAGTTTGGTGGGCCGGTGGTAGCCGCTAATTAAAAGAATACTTTCTAAAGTATTGACCCAATCGAAAAGAATGCCCGGATTGCACTATGTAATCCGGGCATTTTATTCCTTAAATAATATCCAATTCTTTATTTAAAGCAGCCCCTCTTTCAAGATACCTACCAATATCGGGTGTAATCCACTAACAAAACACTCGACTGCAATCACCATCAGGATAAGCCCCATCAAACGCATCATCACATTGTTTCCCGTTTCGCCCAACACTTTGACCAATCGGGTAGAAGCGCGCAATATCAGAAAAGTAATAAAATAAATCAAAGCAATAATGCCAATTAGCGTTCCCTTCATCTCAATCGTATGGGCATCTTCCATTAGCACGATAGCATTTGCTATTGCGCCCGGACCACAAAGCATCGGTATGGCAAGTGGAGTAATCGAAATATCATCCGCATAAGTTTTAATCTCTTCGTCTTTCAATTTCATTGGAGTATACCGGGCCTGCAACATATCAAAACCAATCTTAAAAATGATAACCCCACCTGCAATACGGAACCCATTGGTAGAAATACCAAAGAACTTAAAAAGGAATTGTCCGGCAAAAACAAATACCATTAAAGTGATAAACGAAACGAAAGTAGCACGGCGAACAACAGCTTGTCGCTCCTTATCAGTCATACCATGGGTCATGGTCAAAAAGACAGGCATTGTTCCCAAGGGGTTAGTCAACGTAAAGAAAGAGGTAAAACAGAGTAAAGCGAAAGGTAAGAGAGTGTCCATAGTTGTATTTTTATGCGTTCTATATTGAACGCAAAAATACAATATATCTATAAATGTTACAATAGTTCCATCAACTCTTTCAAATCAGTCACTAAATAAGTAGGACGGAACGGAAAATCGGCACGCCCGGACACATTATAATAGGCCTGATGCATCCCTATGCCATTGGCACCTGTAATATCCGCTTCCCAACTATCACCTATCATTAGCGATTCACGCAGTTCGGACTGTGTAGCCGACAAAGCAAAATAAAATATTTCCGGCCAAGGCTTCATCACCCCCAGATCCTCCGAAAGAATTATTTTATTAAAATAGGTATCGATACCTGACGAACGCATCTTGCGGGATTGCAACTCTCTAAAGCCATTTGAAAGAATATATAGATTATATTTGGGTGCCAAATACGAAAGTACCTCTTCTGCATACGGCATTAACCGACTTTTAGTAGGAATGATCGAGAAAAAATCATCAGAATAACGTTTTGCAAGCATTTCATTATCTATACCAACAGCTTGTAAAGGATATAAAAAACGCTGTCGGTTCAGTTCCTCTTTAGTCACCTGTCCGTTTCCGTACTCAACCCACAGCTCCGTATTCCGTCTTTGGTAAAGAGAATAAAAATGAGAGAACGAATCGAAATACTGTCCCAGTCTATATTTGTCATAAACTTCCTCAAACGTATCATACGCATTTTGGGAAAAGGCCCAAAGAGTATCATCCAAATCAAAAAACAGGTTCTTATATTTCATATTAAAGTATCGGGTACAGTTCAAAAAGAAGGCACGGACTACTTGCTGTGCAATCCGTGCCCTTATCAGCTATAATTATTTTATACAATTTACTTAACTTGGATAACCAAATACTTAGATACACTCCAGAATTCTTTCGGGTTTGTGATCTTCAGAGTCAACTGGCCCTTATCATCTTTAACCAGTTCATAAGATTTGGCAGGATGAGTGGTGAGTAACTCAGCACGTTTTGAATATAACTTAATCTCCTTAGTAGTACGGATGTCAATCTGAGTAAAATAATCCTTGTTAAAATCGGCACTTTTCAGCACATCTCCTTTTTCAAGAATCTTCTGAGTCTTAAGTTCCGACTTGGTACCGAACACAAACCATGCGCTATTAATTGCTTTATCCTGCTCAGCTACGGTCTTGGCTTTTGCTTCGTTCTCGGCAGCCAACGATTCTTTATCAGCAGTCAGACCGGTTACAGCGGCATCCAATTCCTGAATACGGATATTCTTAGAAGCCAATTCAGCCTGAAGTTCCTCAATACGTTGAGTTTTGGCAACCAATTCCTGAGTCAAAGACTCAACAGCCTTCTTCAGCTGTGCCGAATTATTCTTACTACTCTTCAACATAGCCTGCAATTTAGCGATCTGTGCCTTGTTCTCTTCCATCTGTTTTGTGATGAATTCGATATCAGATGCTATTTGCTGTTTTGCAGTAGCAGAGTTCTCAGAGATAGTTCCACGAGTCAAATCTACGCGACTCTCGGCTGCATTTATTTTACGGAATCCTTCCTGAACCTCATTGAAAGTACCCATCATTTCATCCAATTCGGCGTTCCTCTGGGTCAACTCCATCAAAAGAGAATCATTTTCTGCCTTCAGGTCTTTACTTCCACCACCCAGGCCGTTACACGAAGCCAACATAGCTGCGCATACTAATAAAATTGCTAACTTTTTCATACGATTACATTTTACGTTTTTAAATGAAGTTATTATTAATCGTCTATTCCTGCAAGTACAATCACAATCTCGCCCCGAGGGTCGGTAGCGGTAAAGTGTTCTATCAGTTCACTCAAAGTGCCGCGAACCGTTTCTTCGTGAATCTTTGAAATCTCACGAGATACAGACACTTGGCGCTCAGGCCCGAAATATTCGGCAAACTGTGTCAACGTCTTCAACAAACGATGGGGTGATTCATAAAATACCATCGTCCTGTGTTCATCTACCAGTGATTTTAACTTTGTCATGCGCCCCTTCTTCTGAGGCAAAAAGCCTTCGAAACAAAATTTCTCGTTTGGCAATCCCGACGCAACCAATGCCGGAACAAAAGCTGTAGCACCCGGCAAACATTGCACCTCGATACCGTTACGTACACATTCACGAACCACAAGAAAGCCCGGATCAGAGATTCCCGGCGTTCCAGCATCCGAAATCAAAGCGATTGTTTCGCCTGCCTTTATTCTATTAACAACACTCTCCACCGTTTTATGTTCATTAAACTTATGGTGGGATTGCATTACATTTTTAATTTCAAAGTGTTTCAGCAAGATTCCGGAAGTACGGGTATCTTCAGCCAGAATCAAGTCGGCCTCCTTCAGAACTTTAATAGCTCTGAATGTCATATCCTCCAAATTTCCGACCGGTGTCGGTACCACATATAGTTTTCCCATATCTCTCTTCAAATATTCATTATATAAAATGTTTCCTGAGAAGCTCTACAAAATCATTCATAGCTTCATTTTCTTCATCGACCTTGATCTTTGAAGACAGAAAAACAAGAGCTGCATCCAATGAACTCATTTCACCAATCTGATGCAACACATTATTCATCTGTTCCATACTTCCTCCGAACAATTCACGGGAGAAGCGAAACGAATCATTCAAGCTGATCGAACGACGCAAATCACCTGCAGTTTTGATACGTTCGGCCAAGATGGGTGAAGAAGCCACTCTAGTCTCAACTTTCACAGTCGGTTCCTCTGATTGTGGAACCGATACCGATTCGAATACTTCTTCTTTTTCATCAGCCACAGGATCAAGTTCCACAGTAGGTACCTGTTCGATAACCGCTTCAGACAAACTCAACGGCCCAGGCTCGACTGCCTCCTGGGAGTCTTCTGCTACTGCGGCTTCTTCGTTTTTTTCTGGAATGTCAGCCACAGTTTCTTTTAAAGCCGGGATTTCCACAACCTCTATTGTTTCCGTTACAGGTCTGTTCTCCGGACTTTCAGAAGCGTCGGCCGCTATCACAGGCTTTGCATCCAACAGCTCCAATAATGCATCCAGTCGTCCTCGCATTTGCACAATATTTCTTCGTGCCACTCCGCGCAAAACGGAATCCGGTTCGCGTGAAATGATTTCCATCAGGTACTTAAGCTCCTGAATATCCAGCTCTATGTCGTTCAGCAATGCTTGCATATCTACATCTGAATTTCTCTTTGAATGACTTGGCAAATGTAGAAATAAATAATGAAAAAACACTGAGAAGCCAATAAAACTATTACTTTTGCAAGCAATTATAACATACATCAGCATGGTATTATTTTCAGAAGATCATATACAAGAGACTAGAAGAAGAGGAAGAATCGAAGTAATTTGCGGCTCTATGTTTTCCGGAAAAACGGAAGAGTTGATTCGCCGCATGAAGCGGGCTAAGTTCGCTCGTCAACGTGTAGAGATATTCAAACCTGCCATTGACACCCGCTATTCGGAAGGCGACGTTGTTTCACACGACAGTAATTCCATTTCCTCCACACCCATTGACTCTTCTGCAAGCATTTTGCTCTTTACATCCGAAATAGATGTAGTAGGCATCGACGAGGCACAGTTCTTCGACAGTGGATTGATAGATGTATGCAATCAACTGGCCAATAACGGAGTGCGTGTCATTATAGCCGGATTGGACATGGATTTCAAAGGAGTTCCTTTTGGCCCGATGCCCGCTCTATGCGCTATTGCCGACGAAGTTTCGAAAGTACATGCCATCTGCGTGAAATGCGGACAGTTGGCCTCTTTTTCACACCGTACCGTAAAGAATGACAAACAAGTTTTACTGGGGGAAACAGCCCAATACGAGCCGCTCTGTCGGGAATGTTACCAACGCGCTTTACAAGAAGATCGAGAAAAATCATAAGGACCTCACGGCAGTAAAGCCAAGTCATACCGATGAGGTCGCACATCAAATATCAGGTTATCATGGAAAGGAAAAAAATTACATTTGATAGTTTCATACGCGGTTCTATCTGCTGTGCGCTCATTGTGGGATTACTCATACTTTTTAAAAGGCTCAGCGGTGTATTGCTACCTTTTTTCGTAGCATGGCTCATCGCTTATATGATTTACCCACTCGTCAAATTCTTCCAGTACAAATTACGTTTCAAAAGTAGAATCATTTCTATTTTCTGCGCGTTGTTCAGTATTACCATAGTGGGTATTTCCCTTTTCTATCTGCTGGTGCCTCCCATGCTTGCCGAAATGGGACGCATGAACGATCTACTGGTAACCTATCTGACCAATGGTACCTACAGTTCCGGCACTGTCCCTCCTACTCTTTCGGAGTTTATCCACAAGCACATTGACCTTCAGGCACTCAACCGTATCCTGAGTGAAGAGAATATAATGAATACCATTAAAGAAACGGTCCCTAAACTCTGGGCCCTTGTCGCGGAATCCATCAATATCCTGTTTAGTGTCTTTGCTTCTTTCATTATTCTATTATATGTAGTTTTTATTCTGCTCGACTATGAGTCTATAGCCGAAGGCTGGCTACACTTGCTTCCAGGTAAATACCGTACTTTCGCTTCCAATCTGGTGAATGATATTCAGGATGGCATGAACCGTTATTTCCGTGGGCAAGCCTTTGTTGCTTTTTGTGTAGGGATTTTGTTCAGCATTGGATTCCTGATCATTGATTTCCCGATGGCCATTGCTCTAGGGCTATTTATCGGAGCACTCAACATGGTACCCTACCTACAAATCATCGGCTTCCTGCCCACCATCGTACTTGCCATCCTTAAGGCTGCTGATACCGGTGAAAACTTCTGGGTAATTCTGGCAGGTGCTCTTATTGTATTCATCGTTGTCCAAGCCATTCAAGACGGTTTCCTTGTCCCTCGAATTATGGGAAAGATCACAGGACTCAACCCTGCTATTATTCTCTTATCCCTTTCCATTTGGGGATCTTTACTCGGAATGCTAGGCATGATCATAGCACTCCCACTCACCACTTTGATGTTGTCCTATTATCAGCGTTTCATTATCAACAAAGAAAAAATAAAATATGACAGACACGAAGTCACTGATAATCAATCAGCAGAGGAAAATACTAAAAAATAAATGAAACTTTTTTCATCCAAAAGCTTGCAAATATAAAAAAAGTCACTACCTTTGCACCCGCAATCAGGAAATAACTGATACGCAAATAAGGATTGATTCGCTAGCTCAGCAGGTAGAGCACAACACTTTTAATGTTGGGGTCCTGGGTTCGAGCCCCAGGCGGATCACATAAGAACAAAGCCAAACGGCGACAAAAAAGAGACAAGTCCTACAATATCAACGTATTGTAGGACTTTTTTTATGTTTCAGTCTTGCCTGAAAGACAAAAAAGGGGCACGAAAAGACACACTTTAGTATCCAAATCGTACCCCCTTCCCCAAAAAACGATTAGGGGGTACGATTGTCGGAAAATGGCTTACTTTTGACGTGATTTGTCTATACTCTATTTATCTCATTTTCAGTGATTAAAATTAGTTTTGCAATCTAAAAAAGTGAGATTATGAAAAATGAAAAGAGTACATTCAGCGTATTGTTTTACCTGAAAAAAGACAAGATGAAAAAGAATGGTTTAGTACCCATTCATGCCCGTATCACAATCAACGGCAAACAAACCCAATTCAATACCAAGTTAGAAGTCTTTGAAACTAACTGGAAATCCGGCAGAGCCATAGGTAAATCTATGGAGATACAAAGGCTTAATTCCATGCTGGACGACATCAAAGCAAATATACGCTCCCACTTCCACAATCAATTAATGCGGGATAGTTATGTTACACCCGAAAGCGTGAAAAATGCACTATTGGGAAAAGAGGAAGAAGCAAATACCATTATTTCTTTTTTTACTCAACACAACGACCAATACAAGAAAAAGGTCGAAGCGGGAGAAGCGACCCCAAAAACATACAGCAGATACGAACTAACCAAGTTACGCCTGACTGAATACATGAAAGATGAATATCGTGTATCAGATATGCCGATACGCCAAATCAACAAGGTATTCATCGAGAACTTCTACCTATATATAATAAAGAACCACGATTGTTCCCCCAATACGGCAATGAAGTTTATCCAGCGTTTCCGCACAGTGATAAACTTTGCACAAGGTACAGGATTGATTACTGCCGACCCGTTCGCCAATTATAAACTGAAATTCGAGTATATAGAAAGAGGGTATCTTGACAAAGACGAAATAAGCAGATTGTGCAATAAAGAATTTGCTTCAAAGCGGTTGGAACAAGTGCGGGATATATTCATTTTTAGCTGCTACACGGGACTTTCATACGTGGATATATGCGAATTAACCAGCAACGATATACGTTTGGCATTTGATGATAATTTGTGGATTATAAAGAAGCGTCACAAGACAAAAGTAACATCGAATATCCGGTTACTGGATATTCCGAAAGCTATCCTAAATAAATACGAGGGGAAACTTAAAAACGGTCAGCTATTACCAGTTATCAGCAATCAAAAGATGAATGATTATTTGAAAGAAATTGCCATCGTATGCGGAATTGACAAAAACGTGACATTTCATCTTGCCCGCCATACGTTCGCAACGACCATTACCTTAGCGAATGGTGTACCCATAGAAAGTGTTTCTAAAATGCTGGGACACACTGATATTCGCACTACTCAAATATACGCAAAGGTGGTAGATACGAAGTTGAGTAACGACATGGAATTATTGGCACAAAAAATCAATATCAAAAGCCCTGTTACTTTATAATAAACCCGGAACTGGTCATAGTTTATGACCAGTTCCTTACCAACCACATGCTAATAATCCTATAATTAATTGATATATGAAATTGTTACCAATTAAAAATACTTGCCTGACATTAGAAGAAGTTAGTCTTATTTTGAAAGCTCGATTTACAACAGTACGTTTAGACAAAATCCGGGATATATTTCTCTTTTCCTGCTTCACAGGATTAAATTATAGCGATATTAAAAATCTGACTACAAAGAATTTAGTCGTTACTCCTAAAGGGAAATACTGGATAAAGATTTATATACAGAAAAGCAGCGTTCCAATGAATATTCCTCTTTTGGATATACCACGTATCATTTTAGAGAAATACAGTGAATATTCAAATAGCACAGGATTACTGTTGCCTGTACCCAGCATTCAAAAGATGAATTACTACCTTAAAGAAGTAGGCGAAGAATGTAAAATAGAAAAGCAGCTTACCTTCAATTTCGCAAGACATACGTTCGTTTACACTATTTTAAAGGGTAACGGTTTAGCAACAGAAACAGTAAATAAACTCACAGGAAGAAAGTCTTTGAACTGTGGAAAAGTTACTGATTTTCAGCTATACAAGGCAATGGAAAAAGTTTCAGAGAAATTAAAAGAGAACAATATTATTAACATCTAAATGACGAAATTATGGACTTACAAATCATCCAAAGCAAGATTTATGAAATCAGGGGTTGCCGGGTCATGCTCGACAGTGACCTTGCGGCACTTTACCAAGTGGAAACAAAAGCATTGAAACAGGCTGTAAAACGTAATATCGACCGCTTCCCGGACGACTTTATATTTCAGCTTACCAAAGAGGAAATGGAATCTTTAAGGTCACAAGTTATGACCTTAGAAAAAGAAACAGGGGACGAAACAAACTTGAGGTCACAAACTGTGACCTCAAGATGGGGTGGCTCTCGTTATCAAAATTTTGTGTTCACCGAGCAAGGGGTCGCCATGATTTCATCCGTTTTAAGAAGCGATACAGCCGTTAAGGTGAATATCTCCATCATGCGTGCTTTCGTCCTCATGCGCCAAATGTCAATCGGTTACGAAGAACTTCTTAAACGCATTGAAGAACTGGAACAGAGTACGGACGCACAATTCAGCGAAGTTTACCAAGCACTTACCCAGTTACTAAGCAAACCCCAACCAAAACCACGCAAACCGATAGGATATAGAACCTATGACGAATAACGGTTTAAGGTATTCGGTTGTCTAAGGGGTGTCACCAGTGATACCCCTTTTCAGTTCCCTAAAGTAATGTATCTCAATCACAAATTTTAGCAAAGTTACAGCCCGGCGGGGACAAATACCAAATCCGAGCCGTCCCGGTTTTCTAAAAAATCTCCACACCTACGGGTCGTATTTTTTGAAAAGATATGGTTGAAGTCCCCGCCAAACTGTGGGTGTCCGGCAAAATTTCTTATTGTTTAATTTAAAATTCAGTAGTCATGAAAACAACAGAATTTACCATGCCGGAAATCACTATCTCTTATAAAGACAATGTAAAAGCATCCGAAAGAGTGAAAATACTCTCATCCGAAACGTCCTATTCTTATCTGAAACCGTTCTATGCGGAATGTATGGAACACCACGAGGAAAGCCATGTAATGTTCCTCAATCGGGCTAACAAGGCTTTGGGCGTTTCCCTTATCTCTAAAGGCGGCATGGCTGAAACGGTTATGGACGTGAAAATCATCCTGCAAACAGCCTTAAAAGTCCATGCTTCGGGGATTATCCTCTCACATAACCACCCATCGGGCAACCTGCATCCGAGTGAACCGGACAAACAAATTACCTCAAAAATAAAAGAAGCCTGCAAGATCTTGGATTTGCACCTGTTAGACCATATCATCCTGACAGAAGAAAGCTATTACAGTTTCACAGACGAAGGGCTTATCTAAGCCCTTTTTTTACTCTCTCATTACCCAATACAAAAAGCCTGATGGCTTTTACTTCTATCCTCTCAAACAAGAGAAAAATTTTCCCTAAAACTGATTGGAACATTGTCAAAGGTATATCCGTGCCTGTTACTGTTCAAATTATTTTTTAGAAATCTCCACACCTGCGGGTAGTATTTCGTAAATAATAATTTGCCCTGTACCATTCCCGAACCTTTGAAAAGACAATGTTCCCATTCAGTTAAAGGAAAAATTTATGTGGTGGGCGACAAGCGATGTAAACAATTAAAATTCAAAAGTCATGGAAGCAGTAACATTATCAGAAGCACAGATTTATGTAGGTACTTATGCCAAGTATAACAACGGTTCGATTTTCGGCAAGTGGTTAGACCTGTCCGACTATTCGGATAAGAACGAGTTTTTGGAAGCGTGCCGGGAACTTCACAAGGACGAGCAAGACCCGGAATATATGTTTCAGGATTACGAGAATGTACCCGAAAGCCTGATTTCCGAAAGCTGGTTATCTGATAAGTTCTTTGAACTCCGGGATGCCATCGAGAAACTAAGCGAAACCCAGCAGGAAGCATTTTTCGTATGGTGCGACCACCACAACAGCGATATAAGCGAGGAAGATGCGGACGACCTTGTTTCTTCCTTTGAGGATGAATATCAGGGAGAATATAAGGACGAGGAAGATTACGCCTATGAAATCGTAGAGCAATGTTACGAACTGCCGGAGTTCGCAAAGACCTACTTTGATTATTCGGCTTTTGCCCGTGACTTGTTTATGACTGATTACTGGATGGAAGACGGTTTTGTTTTCCGTTGTGCCTGATTACTAACCGGGTGGAGCAATCCACCCGCAACACACCAAGACAATGAAAGTATATAATAAGATAGTGACTTTTTTACGATGGTTCATACTTGCTTTTATCATCTATCAGGCTGCCACCAGCACCGCCGGGACATAGATAGCTTTAATCATAGGCTTTTTTATTCTCCGGTTCTTTCTCCGGTTATTTATCTCCGCCGTTTATCTGTTTTGTATGGCGTTTATTTTCATTGTGCTGCTTTCGCTTTTAATTATCTGATAACTCATTATAAATTATAGCAATATGGAAAGTTTAAACAAAAACGGGGTAAGTATTACCCAAACACCGGGAGAAGAAAAATATGTAAAATGCTGTTTAGGCGCATTCAGGGGACAAATCTATTTTCAATATGATTACCGCCACACGGATAACGAACTGTTCAGCACCGTTGCCAAAACACTGGACGAGTGCCGCAAACGGCGGGATGAATGGATAGCAAAGAAAGAAAAGGTACAATAACGGTTTAAAAGGTAGATTTATGAAAACAACAGAAGTAAATAAAAAGATTATCGGCAGACGTTGCAAGTGCATATTTACGGGCTTACTGGTAACGGGTGTAATTGAAGCCATAGAAGAAAACGAACATTCCGTGCAGGTGAAAGTACGTTTCGACACGCCGCACCAATGGGGTGATGAACTTTATTCTTATGACTGGTCTTTCGGACGTAAGGCGGACGGCTTCGGCTCATTGAAATATTTGGAATTGTTACCCGACAAAACAACTTTCGATACAATGGTAGTTACTTTCGGCGAAGCCATCGGCACACTGGACGGTATTTTCGAGGATGTAAAAACATGGGGTGTCTGTTCCCTGAAAGGCTGGATAGATAGCTACGAAAGCACCCGTTTTACGCCCATAGACGTAGATAAGGCGGTTATAACGAGCGAATATAACATGGAATGTGTCAAAGAATGGCTGGAACATAACATACCCGTAAAGAACATTTTAATCGGTTAATGAAGAACGGCGGCAGATTTGCCGCCGCTACTTTCTTTCAGTGAGCCGAAGCGGGCAAAGAAAGATAGCAAAGAAACCTTTGTAGTTCCTTATAAACAGACAAATGACCGCCGGGTTTGTCCCGGCGGTCATTACTTAATAAATCCCTTGTCATTCCAGTTCTTCGCCCCATAGTTCCACATCGGTAGGGGTATTTTTCAGTTCAAATGCAGTGTAACCCCAAAAGAGAGCGAGAAATACAAGGTATGCAACCCATGTTTCCATTTTTATTCCCCCGGTTCTTCCTTACTGTTATCATTATTAAAGGAAAACGTAAGTTGTACCAACTGCCCGAAACTATCCTGAAAATACACATCTACCGTTTGTTGGTCGGTGGATGCAGAGGTATAATAAAGCCGGAATGTTTCACCCGGAAGCGGGTACAGGTCATTCGGCAGTAAAACCGTCCCATCGGACATTTTCAACGTTCCCGTCCCGTCCGGCTGGAAATAACGGATGAAATACTTTGTTTCCTCAAACCGCCCGTCCCGGTGAAGCTGACACCTGATTTCGGCAGTTTCACCCACCTTTAATTTTTTCGGCACTGGCATCGTTTCGATACTGAACGGGTAGGACTGCTGTACATCCACGTTGTCATTACACGCACCTACCAATAACAAGGCGCCCATTACATAGCAGCCTATCAAAATACGGCTTAAAATCTTTCTCATATACATTATATATAACAGGTTAGTTTATCACATTATTATCTTTAGACCGATACCGAATTGTGTGTGGAACTTTCCGACTGAAGAACCGAACAGGCATCTTTCCCGTGCGTTAATCAAGAATACCACCCGGTCAGTAATGTAACTCTCCAGTTCCAGTGTCAGCGCACCGCCATAGACAAAACCGTCCTTATCCGTCAGCATCGAACCATCGGGCAGCAATTTATCTCCCCAGTTGCTTGTTTCATACCCGGCAAGGGCAGACAATCCCAGCGAAAGGAAAAAGGTTTTCTTCCGGTCTGAAAGGAAGTTCAGGTAATAACCGCCCTCACCTGTAAACTGGCTGACTGGTATCTGCAAATCCTTGTAGGGATAATGCTTTTCGAGGTATTCCCCGCCGATAACCCACCTGTTCCCGTTCTTGGTATAGGTAGAGAGAGCCGCCCCGAAGTAATAAGCGAAATCACTTTTACTGTTCCAGTGAACGCCGTCCGCCATGCCGCCCGTGACCTGCAAACCTTTCATTCCCGGCAGACATCTTTGTGCGTGTGCCTGGTTGAAAGTCAGGCACAGCGCAAAAAGGGATATAATACAACATATCCTTTTCATGTTCATTTGATTTTAAGTTCATTAATCACTTTGGCTGCCACTATATCCGAATTTTCCACCCGGATAGTTTGGTGTCTGCCCCCGTTCTTTTCCACCAGTTCGATAACCAATATCTTATCGTCAGGGATAGTGAACTGTGGAATGGTGTACACGGTGCGGACGGTACTTTTGCCACCGATAACCAGTATCTCGTTATAACTCCGTACCGGGTCGATAACGGTTTCCTGAATAGCTGTCCTTTTGGCTACTTTCTTATCCACAATCTTGAAGCGGATAAAATCGGTATCAAACGGTACGTTTGAACTGTTCCTTGTTTGTGTATGGAAGTAGAACAGCCCGTTATGCGAATAAATCCCCTTTACCAAGAACTGCACCCCGAAACGCTTGCATCCCAAATGCTTTATTTCCCGGTCATTGTTCTTGTAGATGGACTGCATAATCAGCTTTACCAAAAGCGGGCTTTCGTTACCCAGTTCACGGAAATAGATGTTCATCCGGGTATGGCTGAAATCCGTTGTGTCCTCATTCTCCAAGAAGTCTTTCATTTCGATGTTCAGCATTTCCGGTTCGTGTGCGTACTTCGCATTAAAGGAATAAAAGCTGCCATCCTCACAGATAACGGAAAAGTTTGTTTCACCGGGAAAACCCTCTGTCGTAGCTTTTACCCTGACAACATTTTCCGCCCCGTCCGCTTTCCCAGCAATAATGTAGTTACTGCCTAAATCCACGTACTTCACGGCAGACGGGAAAATAATATGTACCGTTTTGGCAAACGTCACCTGTACGCCGTAAGGTGTCACCATTTGGCGGTAAGGCAGCTTTTTAGTTATGCCCTGATACAAATCGTTACTTTGTGCTTTCATTGAAACCACGCCCAAAAGCAGGGCAAACATGATAATTAACTTTTTCATTTGGATTGAAATTTTTATGGTTGATAAATAAATTACTGTTGTTTGGCGTAAAGCATCACCTGATAGTTTGCTTTCAGGTGTACTTTTACCGTTCTGAATTTCTTGGCGAGGTATTGTGATCCGCCCTGCATCAAGCCCCTTGTAATATCCATTGCGACCTGCTGCCCGGCGGATTGCGCAAAAGAAATACTCGTCCCCAGCCCAGCACCGATGTTCGCCATCGCTTCTTTGGCCGCTTCCTGTTCCAATGACGAGGGAACGGAAAGCCCCTTTTGCCCGTCACTGTCGTAAACGGCAAGTTCCACCGGAATGATGTTACCCGCATATTCGAGCGAGGACACCAGTATGTCGAGCCGTTCCCCCTGAACTTTGGCACTTCCCGATACAAGGCTGTTTTTCGGGACAATGACGTTTCCCGCTTGCAGGGGTTCTAACAGCCGGAGTTTAACGGTCTGCCCGTCCATAAGTGTTTGGTCGTTATGAACACACGCCCGGATAGTGTTCTTTCCCATCGAATAGCTGCTGCCGACCGCCGTGTTAAATCCATAATTGCGTGGCTTGCCGTATTCGGCGATAAATTCGCTGTTGCTCATGGGCTGTTGCAATCCTGAAACCGTCTTGTCCGATACCGATTTTACAGGTGTGGCATTTCCTTTGCCCTGAACAGGTGCGGATGGTGCGACCTGTGCAATCTGTCCCGGTTGCGGTGGTACGCTTTGCCCGTTCTGTCCGTTCATATACTTTGCCGCCAGTTCGTAAGACTTTTCCATAAGAGCCACCTGTTCATCCATGCTGCCCGCACCGTTTTCTTTCGCATCGAGCCGGGTTGTGAGTTCTTCCACCTGACGTTTGAGTTCCTCTTTTTCCTTGTCCTCTTTCGGTGTCTCGTAGAAACTGCCTAACTGACGGTTCATGTCCCGGTAAGCTGCCGCCGAAGATTGGATAGAGGAATGGCTATTGTTCGGCGCACCCGCCCCGAAATCTATTACATTGGTTTTCGGTTTTTCCGCCGGAGCATCATTTATCAGGGTCAATTCTTCCCCGTTCCCGTTTTCCTCTCCAAGCGAAAAGGCAAAATCCTGTAAGGAGCGCATTTTGTCCGCCTGTTTGTTCTCCATTTGTTCCTGTTCGTAAGCAGTTTTTTTATCGCTGATTATCCCGTCCCCTTTGGGTTGCGGAATATCGGCGTTAAATCCGCCCACGTTTTCTACCTTTGTTTCGTCCTTATCGGACGATGCAAAAATCAGGTACATAGACCCTAAGAAAACCAGTCCCATAAGCGGGTAAACCAGCATCTTTTTTCGTTGCTGTATCTGCTGTGGGGTCAGTTCTATTTTTTCCTTGTCCTGTTTTTCAGGTTCTTTTCCCTTTGCCGTTTCCGGTGCGGGAACTTCATTCTTCACTTCTTTTTCTTCCATTGTCTGATTGATTAAAAATGTTCGTACTGTCTTTACTTTGTAGCTGCAACAGCCTGATGTGTTCTATCCGCAGGATTTCGCCATCCTCTTTTCCTATCCGGTAAATAGATGATACCGTGAAGTAGATGGATAGCCCGCCGAAGAACAGGAACATAAGCAGTATGACCGCCAGCCTTATTTCCGGTGTCATGCGCCCGCACAGGTGGCGGAGTTTTTCATCCGCCCAGTCTTGTATGCGGGTAATCGCCCGATTAACCGGAGAGAGTATTTTCCGTATCATGGCTTACCGCTTTATGGTGTTCAAATCCTTATTTTCCGTTATCTCGAAACTTTCCATGATAAAGCCGTGCGGGTTGTTGTCACTTCTAACGGCGTTCAGCAACCGGCAACGGGTGACAAGGCTTCTTTCGGTCACGCTGCTTTCACGGATAATCATTTGCCGGGCATAGGTAGCCACCGCATAAGGGTACACATCGAAATTGCATGAAACGCTGTCTATCCGTATGGTTTGGCTGATATTGCCCGATATGATACGGTTGTAATATCCCTTTTCCGAGAGGTCACGGTAATAGTTAAATGCACTCTTATCGGCAAGGAACAGCGACCGTTTGATATTGCTTTCGATAGCGTTCTTATCGGGTGAGAGCGTAAAAAAGAGTTCGTGGAAACGCTTCACGTGTTCCCTTGCTTCGACCGGACGGTTTTGTGTCAGGTCTTGCGAAAGCGCAAGCATCAACGATTTGCCGCTATCCAGTACATAAATCTTTTGCCGTTGCGCTTCGGCAAACGTATAGGAGTTCCAAACGGCATACCCCGTTATCAGGGTACACATGACGACAAACACAATTCCGAAAAGACGTATCTGTCTGAAACTGGTTTCAATGTTCTTTAAACTTTTAAATTCCATCTTGATTTTTATTTATTGGTTACCTTTGATTAGTTTACCGCCGACCCTGCCGCCAGCGTTTCCGGTTGCTGCCCCGGCAACCGCCCCGACACCGCTACCCGTTTTATTAGCCGCACTGTTTATGTTCCGGCTCATGTTACCCATTCCGCCCGCCTGAATGATCCAGTTCGACACGGTGGGAATAGTGAAGTAACCGATGATACCAATCAGCATAAAAATTATGTATACGCTGTTACTCCCGTCCGGTATGAAATTGGGGTCTGATAGCTCCTGAATATCCTTTTGCAGCATAAGCACCTGTATTCGGGCAAGAATGGAACTGAACAGGTCTGAAACGGGCAGCCACAAGTAAACGGAAATGTACCTTGTTATCCATTGGGTCAGTGTCGCCTGAAAGCCATCATATACACTGATGGCAAAGGCTATCGGACCCAGTATGGAAAGGACAATCAAGAAAAAGGTTCGGATAGTGTCTATCACAAGGGCTGCCGATTGAAAGAGCAGTTCCAAAAGTTCCCTGAACCAGTCCCGGACGGATTGCTTGATATTGTGGGCTGCCCTATCCATGTACATACCGCCCATTGTGGCAATATCTTTGGCAGACCATCCCAATTCGTCAATCTGTTTATCAAAGGCTTCATCCGAAACAAGGTAAGCCGTTTCCGGATTGCGTACCATCGCTTCATATTCCAGCTTGTCCTTTTGTTCCCGGTAGGCGTTCATATCGAAAGTTTGCGTTTCGAGCATATTGTTACCCCCCTTGACTACTGGCGACATAACGCTGTTAATCGTACCCAGTACGAATGTGGGGAAGAACATAATGCAGAAACCAATCACAAAGGGACGCAGAAGCGGGTAAACGTCTATCGGTTCGGCACTGGCGAGCGACTGCCATACTTTGGCAGCCACATAGAACAAAGCCCCCAGTCCCGCTATTCCTTTGGCTACCCCCGCCATGTTCCCGCATAACGGCATCATGTCCGTGTACAGACTTCGTAAAATCTGATGCAGGTTATCAAATTCGATTGCTAATAACATATCTTTGATTTATTAGAGGTTACCAGTAACGTTCATCCGCCGAGCCGTAAAGAGCCATTACCCGGTCGGTGTCCTTTTTCTTTTTCGCACGCAGGTAGGAAACGGAAATGTTCTTGCGGGTATAGTAACTCACCAAATCCCGGTAGTTCCTGATGGCGTTATACGTCCGGTCGATAACGTCCATCCGTTCCTTGTCCGACATGGAAAGCCCGTTGATGTTCACCACGCTTTTCATTTCTTCCAGCACATCGGAACTTTCCTGCAACAGTTGGGTATAGCCGTAGGCGATGGCGGAAAGTTCATCCGGCGTGTAGTTCTCATCCGAAAGCATCTTTTGAAAACTATTCACATAGATGTCGGAAATCTCCCCGATAAGCAGGATAGATTTTTGCACTTTTCGGGCATCTTTGACAAGGTTATGCACTGATTTTAAGGCATCGTAATAGTCTTTTCCCTGTTGGTAAATCTTTACGGTTTCCTGAAAATTCTTTATCATGTTCTGTGCGGTCGATGAAGTCTGAATGATATTCTTTGACGCATTGATAATCCCTTGCGCCAAGTTTCCGGGGTCACTCACTACCCATTGTGCGTTCACTTTTCCGGCGAACAGGATGCAAACCACGAGCAGCATTATCATCTTTGTTCTCATACGCTTATTTCTTTATGGGTTGATTACTCCGTTTGTATTCTCCGCCGGGTGAAAGCAGAATCCGGTCGTTCTCCTTATCGTAGGTCAGCAGGACGGAAAGCCCCGTTTCGATGAACAGGTTTCCGTCCTGTTCTGAAATCTGATAGGTTTCCGTTTGGATAGTTCCCCGGTAGGTCTTTCGATAGGTTGTTACCCTGTATTGCCCGTTTTCTTCAAAAAGGGTAAACGCCGGACGGTTCTTTATGCTTTCCCAGTCGCCACGCATCGCCCGTAAGCGGTCGGCGTTCGTTTCCTTACAGGAGGAAAGCCCCAGTAACAAGGTGCAAAGCAGCACCGGAAACAGGATTTTTAAATGTTTCATACTGATTGTTTTTTAATTATTGATTGATTATTTTTCAGGATTGCGCTTGCTTTCGGCAAGCCGCTTGATAGCCAGTTCGAGGTTACCGCCCAGCTTTTCGGACAAGGTGAAAAGTTCCATCTTTTCCGTTTCTTCCGTTGTGAACGTGTAATATTCTTCCAAACTCACTTCTGTGGCATATACGGCGGATTGTGTACCGCCTAAGCCTATCCAAACTTCCTTATATTTCCGGTTGGGATGGTTGGCAAGGTTGATGGAAAGCACCTGTGAACGTTCCTTGTCGGTCAGTCCCAAAAGGTTCTGTATGCTATCGAATTTATTAAGGTATTTCCGTTGGTCGAGCAGTATCTTACAATCAGAATTGTTTATAATACTCTCTTTTACAATGGGTGAGGAAATAATATCTTCCACTTCCTGTGTGACTACAATCGCTTCACCGAAATATTTTCTAACGGTTTTGTACAAATATTTTATGTAATCCGCCATATTCGCCGATGCAATCGCTTTCCATGCTTCTTCAATTAATATTAATTTCCTGATACCCTTTAATTTACGCATCTTATTAATGAACACTTCCATGATGATAATCGTAGTAATCGGGAACAGGATTTTATGGTCTTTGATATTATCCAACTCAAAGACAATGAAGCGTTTATGCAGTAAATCAAGCTCTTTGTCGGAGTTCAGCAGGTAATCGTATTCACCACCTTTATAGTAAGGTTCTAATACATTCAGGAAATTGTCTATATCGAAATCCTTTTCCCGGACGTTCTTTTCTTGCAGGTGCGCCCGGTAGTCATTCCTCACATACTCGTAGAACGTATTGAAGCAGGGAGTAACGGAACTGTCTTTGGTAATCAGTCCGATATAGGAACTAACAGCGTTCGACAAAGCCACTTCTTCCGCCCGTGTGGGTGCTTCATCGTCCCTTTTCCACAGGGTCAAGATAAGCGTTTTGATACTCTCTTTCTTCTCAATGTCAAATACCCCATCCTCTACATAGAAAGGATTAAACGCTATCGGGTTTTCGGTGGTATAGGTAAAGTAAATTCCATCTTCCCCGTGCGTTTTCCGGTTTATCATTTCACACAGACCTAAATAACTGTTTCCGGTATCGACCAGCAGGACGTGCGCACCCTGTTCGTAATACTGGCGCACCATGTGGTTGGTGAAGAATGATTTTCCCGAACCGGACGGCCCTAAGATAAACTTATTGCGGTTCGTGATAATTCCTTTTTTCATGGGTAAGTCTGAAATGTCAATGTGCAACGGCTTTCCCGTGACCCTATCCACCATCTTGATACCAAAGGGGGAAAGCGAACTTTTGTAGTTCGTTTCTTCGGTGAACAGGCAAAGAGCCTGTTCGATGAATGTATAGAAACTTTCTTCCGCCGGGAAATCCGCCTGATTGCCGGGTATGCCCGCCCAAAACAGGGTCGGCGTATCGGTAGTGTTGTGGCGTGGCTTGCACTCCATAAGTGCGAGCTGTGACCCCACATCATTTTTAATATGTTTCAGTTCGTCCCGGTCGTCACTCCACGCCATGATATTACAATGGCATCGCACGGAGATAAGCCCCTGTGAATGCGCTTCGTTCAAATATTCCTCTATCCAAGACTTGTTTATCTGATTGGCACGGCTGTATTTGGAAAGCGAGTGCATATTGCGAGCCATCTTTTCAAACTGTTTCAGGTTCTCCGTATGGTCGTCAATGAAGATGTACTGGTTATAGATATGGTTACAGGAGAGCAGCACGCCCACCGGAGAAGCAAAAGACAATCTGCAATCGCTCCGGTCGGTGGATAGCTTTTCATAGCGGGTATCTGTTCCCACTTTGCCCGGCATATCTTCCGCATCCGAAAGGGTATGCAGGCAAAGGATATTGTCGCCAATCTTCATTTCGTCAGCACCCAGTGAAATGTCTTTCAATGTGGTGGTGTCGGTTTGTGAGAGTGAAAAGTATTTTTCCACGATACCCGCCGTTTCCTTTGTTCCGGTTATCTCGTCCGAAGTCAGGCGGGTAAGGGTGATGAAACCGCTATCGTTTATAATGCTTTCAAACTGTCCCACCGCTTCGAGGAACTTTGTAACCGTTTCCTTGTCCTTTATCTCTTTGGGGACAAGGAAGCCCCGGCAGAGGGTGGAGAAATTACTCTGCATCCGGCTGCGTTCCTTTGTTGTTTTCGTCAGGAACAAATAGCAGGTATGGTTTAAGAACGGTCGTTCATTGAAATGCCGTTCAAAGGAACGGGAAAGGAAACTCAAATCATCCTTTTGGATGTCAGGCGCATAGTTCTCTTTGATGAACCAGTCCTGTTTATGTACGATGCTATAATCAGGCAGCACCTTTACCGCTTTGTTCCAAGCGGAATGTATCGCTTCGTATTCGGCTGCCGTGACGGTGAACAGTTCGGGCAGTTCCACCCGGAACGCCACCGTTATGTCGGCATCTTTGGAAACGATGCACCCGTTTTCCACCGTGAACAGTGGAAACTTGTTTTCCAGCGTGGTAGCTTTTAATATATTTCTCATTTCGATGCTTGTTTTAAATGGAATAATCGGGATATGGCTTTGCGGTTGATGATATGGAAAGGGTGGCTTTTGCGTGCGGACAATTTCATTAACCCATGTGTCCCGTACTTCTCGTTCAGCCGGAATGTCTGCCATACAAGCAGCGTTGCCGAGGTAACGCCGAAGATGATGCACACCCACTGGTTAATACCCACCATGTACATGATGATGAAAAGCACGAACAGGGCTAACAGCCCGCCCGCAAAAATGAAAAGATACTGGCTTTTCAACCCTTTAAACTCAACTGGCTTGCCTATCCCCCTATTAATCGGATAGTCTGCCATGTCCGTTCTTTTAGAGGAAGAATGAACGCAAGATGGTGGCAGCCACAATCAAAAAGATACACGCACCGAACCATGAAGCCGCCGTTTTACTGGTATCAGGGTCGCCACTGCTGAACTTTCCATATACTTTCACGCCGCCAATCAAGCCGACCACCGCACCGATAGCGTAAATTAACTTTGTCGCCGGGTCGAAATAACTGGTTACCATGTTGGTAGCTTCGGTAATACCCGCCATGCCGTTACCCTGTGCAAAAGCGGAGGATGCAGCCAAAAGCACGGCTGCCGAAAAGAGAACTTTCTTTTTCATTATAAATACATTGTTTTTAAATTGCCGGACGGGTGGATAGTCCGCCCGGCGGAGTGATTAATAATTGAATTTTTGTGGTTGCGGGGAATGTTCCCCGTGTTCGGGAAAGTTTGTTTTTAACCGTACTCTCTTTGTTTCATCATCTTATTATTTAAAGTTTACCATTAAAGAAAATCGTTCATGTCAAAGGCTGCCATTTCATCATTTCCGGCAGCCGGGACAGTAGTGGGTACGGGTATCTCATGCTTTTGTAAAAGTTCCGCTACCCGTGACCTGCCCCCGTTAATCTGTTCCACCAGCGAATGAAACAGGTTTGTTTCCGTCCGGCAGATGGTTTGCACCGCTTGCCGTTCTTCCGTGTCGGACGCTTGTTTTACCTGAATGACCTGTACCATTTGCCCCAGTTCCCCCAGCGTGATACCCTGTGCCATTTCAGGCTCACCGTTTCCCATGTAACAGGCGATTTCTTCCGCTTCGATTTCTTCCGGCGAAACGTCCGTTTCTTGCACACCTTCCGTTTCAAATTCCATTTCAAATTCGGTTTCAATCGCTTGCGCAGCAGGCGTTTCTATCACCGTTTCATCGCTTTGCGGGACAAATATAGAAGCATTATCAACCCCTTTTGAAAGGTGTCCTAAGATGTCCCCGTTTGTCCTCATTTGTCCCATCCGGTAACGGCTTGCACCTACAAGGCAATCACCGTTTCCGGTTTTAACGGTCGGTTTGCTTTCCGGTTGTTCCGGCTGCTTTTTCCTGCCCGTAAACCATGTTCCCAAGCTATCCCGGTATCGCCATAAGAGAACGGCGTAATACAGGAGCGTTCCGATAATAAACCATTTCAACATATCAGAACGGCTTTTCAAATTTGCTTTCGTACAGTTCGTTTATCTCGTCCTGAAACTGGTCGAAATGCCGGAGCAGGATATTTTCTACATAGCTGCTCACGGTCGCCTTGCGTCCGCCGATAACGGTTACGATCTTCATCAGCTTTTCATGGGTGGTACGGCTGACGTATAACGGCTGGCGGTCGGTCAAGTCCACCCGCATGAAATAGGTTTCCCGGTAATCGCACGGAGCGTTCTTTTTCCGGCGGGCAGGTTCTTTCACGGTCTTTTCTTCCTTTGGTTCTGCCTTGATTTCCCCTTTATCTGCCGTTTCCACTGTACCAGTTTTATAATCCGGTTTATCCGGTGTTTCTATTTTCGTTTCCATTGCCGCCGATGGCGTTTCCTGTTTCTTCACGGGCAAGCCCTGTGAGATAATCTCTTTCATAAAATCCTCGTCAATTTGCGGTTTCCCGCCGCTTTGCTTTGCCATGTCGTTATAGTTTTATAAGGTATGCGATTTCGGTTATCAGTTCTTCCATGTTACTACCCTTTACCAGCCGTTTGTCCGCCGGGAACAGCGTAGAACGGAACACGGTTTTACGCTGTGCGTCCAGTTCTTTCTTGAACCGCTTGGTGTCCGGGATAAATACTTTCATAAGGGGCAGTTCCAGTTCTCCGATGGTCTGCTCATACAGGGTGTAGAGGTCTGTTTTTTCCCTGCCATCTACCATGTTCCAAAACAGGTGCAGCCCTTGCAGTCGGCACGCTTCATTCTTTACCAGTAGTTTATGGATAGCCACCGCAAAGGAAAGGCTGCTTTCCAACACTACCCGGTCGGCGGCTATGGGGGTGAAAATGTAATCCATTCCTGAAAGGGAGTGGATAACGCCCTCACTGTTCACCGTGCCGGGCAGGTCGAAAAAGACCACATCGTAATCCGATCCGGCAGACGCAAGATATTCATCCGCCGTTTTTATCGCTTCGTCCGGTGAACTGCATAGCACCGGGTACGCTTTCTTTCCCAACGCTTTGAACTGGTGAAAGGCAAGCTGTTTGTAATAATCATCCCCATTTACCTGTTCGGCATCCCGTTTGCGCATGGCACTGATACTATGTTGCGGATAATCGCAATCCACTACCGCCACATTATACCCCTTCAGGTAATACAGGTAACTTGCCACCAACACGGTGAACGTTGTTTTGCCGACCCCACCCTTTTGGGTGGAGAAAGCCACATACAAGGTTTCTTTCTTCATTGTAATACTGATTTATTGTGATACATCTTTGTTGTTTTCCATCCGTGCAGGTTGCCGGATGGTTTGCTTTCGTTCCGTGTTGAAAGCTCGAAAGTCGGAATGATTGTTTCCTTTCTGCAAAGGCAGCTTGCTTTCTTTGCAGACCGTTTTCTTTCCCGATTGAAAGGCTGTTTCTTTTCAATCATTCCATCCGGTTTGTTTTCTTGCTCTCCTGAAAGATTGCAATCTTGAAATCTTGTTTTCAAGTTTTCAAATCCGCTTTCTTTCCGTCCGCATTTCGCTGCATATTTCAATATATCCATATTGCTTTCTTTCTTAAATCCGGGACAAATAAACGTAGAAAAACAGCCCCTTTTGAAAGGTGTCCTCAAATGTCCCCGTTTGTCCTTATTTGTCCTATAACCCGCTATTTCACAGCATCTTTAATACCTGTTACTTTGCAACCGAAAGGTATCGGTCAGGCTAACCAAGCCCCCGCCGCCGGGAGCGTTCCAATATCCGCTAACTCCAATCCGTCCGTAGGCGGATTTTTATTTGCACTGGCAAATAGCAAGGTGTGTTCTAAGCAGCTTGAAATTCTTTCAGCAGCTTTGAACGCCTTGCCCGGACGAAGCCGGGATAGGGTCACTCCGAAGTCGTAACCCTTTAAAGAAAGAAGCATGAAACAGAAAAATGAAAATGCGCCCCGTCCGGGTGGCGCAGGACGAAAACCCAAAGCAGACCCGGCGGTGTTCCGGTATTCTATCAGCTTCAATGCGATAGACCACGCCCGCTTTTTGGCGTTGTTCGACCAGTCCGGTATGCGCACGAAAGCGCACTTTATCACCGCCCGCATCTTCGGCGAATCGTTCAAAGTGATTAAAATCGACAAGGCGGCGGTAGAATATTATACCCGGCTGACCGCTTTATATTCCCAGTACAGGGGTATTGCCGTGAATTATAATCAGATGGTAAAGGCTCTCAATACCAATTTTTCAGAGAAGAAAGCTCTCGCATTTCTCTATAAACTGGAAAAGGCAACGATGGAACTTGCCGACCTGAACCGCCAAATTATTGAACTGACCCGTGAGTTTGAAACAAGATGGTTGCAAAGATAAGTGTAGGCAGTTCCCTGTTTGGTGCGCTCGCTTACAACCAAAACAAGGTCGATGAAGAACAGGGAAAGGTACTTTTAAGTAACCGTATGTTTGAAAGTGAGGACGGAAATTTCAGCATCCGGCGGTGTATGGAGTGTTTCGATATGCACCTGCCCGCAGACCTGAAAACGGAAAAACCGATTATCCATATCTCCCTGAACCCGCACCCGGACGATGTGCTTTCCGATAGCCAGCTTGCGGATATTGCCAAAGAGTATATGGATAAGTTAGGGTACGGCAATCAGCCGTATATGGTGTACAAGCACTGCGATATTGCAAGGCATCATATACATATCGTTTCCATCCGGGTAGATGATACGGGCAAGAAGATAAATGATAAGTTCGAACATGTACGCAGCAAACAAATCACCCGTGAACTGGAACAGAAGTACGGGCTGCATCCGGCGGAGAAAAAGCAGGTAGCCGACCGTCCCGAACTTAAAAAGGTGGACTACCGGGCAGGGGATGTAAAGCACCAGTTATCCAATACGGTGAAAGCCCTTGCCGGAAGTTACCGTTTCCAGAGTTTCACCGAGTACAAAGCACTGCTATCTATATATAATGTACAGGCGGAAGAAGTGAAAGGGGAAGTGAACGGCAAACCTTATAACGGTATTGTCTATTCGGCGACCAATGACAAAGGAGAAAAGCAGGGAAACCCGTTCAAATCTTCTTCTTTGGGTAAGTCGGTAGGTTACGAAGCCATCCAAAGGCACATCAAGAAATCCGCAAAGGACATTCAGGGCAAGAACCTGAAAGAACGCACCCGCCGGACGGTCGGCGCAGTGATGAAATCCATCCGCAGCCGGGAACAGTTTATTACGGAGTTGAAAGCGAAAGGAATAGATGTGCTGTTCCGGCAGAACGATACAGGCAGGATATACGGTGTAACATTCATCGACCACGAAAACCGTACCGTCCTAAACGGTTCTCGTTTGGGAAAGGAGTTTTCCGCCAATGTGTTTAACGACCTGTTTACAGGCTCCCGCAGTTTGACGGGAAACAGTAAACAGGAAACGCAGGAACACGTACCGGAATTTAACCCGACCGGACACTTTTCAAATACAGGCAAAGCCATTGCGGGACTGTTCAGCCTGTTTTCCGGTGGTGACGATACGCCACCCGACAACCGACAAGTTCCACCACCCAAGAAGAAAAAGAAGAAGAAACAAAAACGTATTTAGTAATCCTAAAAAATTCAATTATGCAGAATGAAGATGATTTAAGAGGACTTGCAAAGGTCATGGACTTTATGCGGGCAATCAGTATTTTATTTGTAGTGATAAACATTTACTGGTTTTGTTACCAGTCATTCCGGGAATGGGGTATCAATATCGGGGTAGTCGATAAAATCCTGCTGAACTTCCAGCGTACCGCCGGGCTGTTCTCCAATATCCTGTACACCAAACTTTTTTCGGTGGTATTCCTTGCGCTTTCCTGTTTGGGTACAAAAGGAGTGAAAGAGGAAAAAATCACATGGAACAGGATTTATGTATTCCTGATAATCGGTTTTATCCTGTTTTTCCTAAACTGGTGGTTATTGGTTATGCCGTTACCACTGGCGACAAACACGGCATTGTATATCTTTACCATGACAGCCGGGTATCTTTCACTGTTGGCTGCCGGAGTATGGATTTCACGCTTGTTGAAAAATAACCTGATGGATGATGTGTTTAATATAGAAAATGAAAGTTTCGCACAGGAAACACGCCTGATAGAAAACGAGTATTCCGTAAATCTCCGCACCCGGTTTTATTATAATAAGAAGTGGAACGATGGATGGATAAACGTTGTATCGCCCCAACGTGCGTCCATCGTTGTTGGAAATCCGGGCAGCGGCAAGTCTTTTTGTGTTATCAACCAATTTATCAAACAGCAAATTGAAAAAGGCTTCGCAATGTATCTGTATGACTACAAATTTCCCGATTTATCGGAAATAGCTTATAATCATTTACTTAACCATTTGGACGGATATAAGGTAAAGCCTAAATTTTATATCATTAACTTTGACGACCCACGCAAAAGTCACCGATGCAACCCGATAAATCCGGCATTTATGACGGACATATCGGACGCATACGAAGCCAGTTATACAATAATGTTAAATTTGAATCGCAGTTGGATCACGAAGCAGGGGGATTTTTTCGTAGAAAGCCCGATTATCCTGCTCGCTTCTATCATTTGGTATTTGCGCATCTATCAGGGTGGTAAGTACTGTACATTCCCGCACGCCATCGAGTTTCTGAACAAGAAGTATGCCGATACATTCACGATATTAACGAGTTATCCCGAACTGGAAAACTATCTTTCACCGTTCATGGACGCATGGGAATCCAATGCGCAAGACCAGTTACAGGGGCAGCTTGCAAGTGCTAAAATTCCTCTTTCGAGAATGATTTCACCCGCCTTGTATTGGGTAATGACAGGGGATGATTTTTCACTGGATATAAACAATCCGGAAGAACCTAAGATATTGGTGGTAGGCAATAATCCCGACCGCCAAAATATCTATTCCTGTGCTTTGGGACTGTATAATTCCCGTATCGTGAAGCTGATAAACAAGAAGCACCAACTCAAAAGTTCCGTGATAATTGACGAGTTGCCGACAGTATATCTTCGGGGACTGGATAACCTGATAGCAACGGCACGAAGCAATAAGGTAGCGGTCTGTTTAGGATTTCAGGATTTCAGCCAGTTACGCCGGGATTATGGGGATAAGGAAAGCAAAGTTATCGAAAATACGGTAGGTAATATCTTTTCCGGTCAGGTGGTTTCCGAAACGGCAAAAACGCTTTCAGAACGTTTTGGAAAGGTATTACAGAAACGACAAAGTATGACTATCAACCGGAATGACAAATCAACCTCTATCAGTACGCAAATGGATAGCCTGATACCGCCCAGTAAAATATCCGGCTTGACACAGGGTATGTTCGTGGGTGCGGTCTGCGACAGTTTCGATGAAAGGATAGAGCAGAAAATATTCCATTGCGAGATTGTGGTGGATAACGAACAGGTGAAGCGGGAAACAGCCAACTATAAGAAGCTGCCCCAAATTATAGATTTCAGGGACGGGGACGGGAACGACCGGATGCAGGAAGAAATACAGGCGAATTACAACCGGGTCAAGCAGGAAGTCCAGCAGATTATCACGGACGAAATCGAAAGAATTAAGAACGACCCGGATTTACAACATTTGCTGAAAGAAAATTAAGTAATCAGGTGGTTTTCCACCTGATTTATAATATCAATATATAGTTTTAGAATTATATGGTACATTACTATTTACTCCATAATATGCGATGGCATATTTAATTTTGTCTTGAGTGAAAGGTATATGTACCACTTTTGCCGTATTATTTACGACATATTCTTTTAACTTTTTAGGTAATCTCTGAATTAACCTTTCAGTTAGATAGGAGAAATTAGTTTCACCAGTATAAGCTACAATAATAGGTAAATTGTAATCATTAACCGCTGTTTCTATTTCCCAATTAAGTAATCCTCTATTATAATTGGTTTCATTAGAGATTATTACTAACATATTTTTGGAATTACGCATTCTTTCTCTTAATCTATTTCGCAATGTGATGTCACAACTCGTATCTCTAACAGCATACGTTTTCTCGTGACTATTAACAAAGTTAAAATCACATTTATTTGAATTTTGCCACATTTTCAATGTGTTAAAATACTTGTAATCACTATTTGCAGGACAGGGTTCTCCTTGTCCATCAAATGCCACATATGTACCACTTCTGTAAGCCATGATAGTCGTTTTAATTTAAAAGTTTATTATTGTAGTATTCTTCTATAAGATTAAGATTTACATTTTTCATCATAGAAGAATGTATGATAATATTTAATCCTTGTGGAAGAGAATTTGAGTTCATAAATTCAAAACAGGTTAAAGTAAATAGCAATATTCTTTGTGCTGGTTTTTTTATACCGCTTTGTCCTGTACCCATCAATGGCATATAGATAGGACGGCTATTTGCATTTTTATTGAGACAAATACTCAAATTATAAATAACATCCTTAAATTCGTGTGTATCAATATATGCATGGTCATCTTTATCAAAATGTGTCATTGCAAGAAGTATATAACAATTCTTTCCATCACGAATTTTTGCACATGTTCCTAAAGCATATTTTTTATTTTTTCCACCATTTTTTCTTTGATCATTTTCTTCAAATGCAATTCCGGTCAATGACTGCTCTATTTTATCATCTAACTCTTGTAACCTATCACCAAAATATTGATTTATAAATTTACCATGTATAGTATTTTTTGCAATAATTATATCATTAACAATCGTATCAAAGTATTCATTTACAGGAATAACTATTACGCCTTCAAATTTGAAAAGGTCTCCTTCCGTTACGGTCACAATGAATTTAGAATCTAATTGTAATATGATTTTTTTCTTCCTCTGTATCTGATATAAGCCATAACATATACATATTGCTAAAATCATTAATCCACCAGCCAAAGTCTCATATATGGATAGTTTTGTGGTATTCCAATCACAGATAAAAACAACCAAAGTTGCAACTGAAGATAGTGCGGCAAGGGCTGCGATAAATTCTTTCCAAAAGAGTTTAATTATCATACTTTATATTACTTATTTATAGCATAATGTGAACTTTAATACAAAGAAAAGAAATTTATTGCACATTATCGTACAATATGATGAATTTATATTGAACGCTTGTTTGTTTTTGTTTATGGGGACAAATGAAGCCAAACGAAGACTAATGAAGCCACCCCTTCCCAAATCCTTAAATATACTCTATTTCATCCGTACTTTTACTTCCGAAATTTTTATTTACTCACTAAAATTCAAAAAGTTATGGATGTAAACACAGCCAGCCAATCCACCACTGACGAACAGATGATGGATATTCTTCTTGTACTGGATAAGGAAAAAAAGACAATCAGCGCAGTGAAAGGCGTGGATGAAAACGGGGAACTCCAAACCGTAGCACCGGAGAATAACAGCGAACTTCTGAAATTCGACCGTCACGGCGATTTCTTTTCCAACTTCTTTTCCAACATGATGAACCAGTTGAAGAACCCGACCCGTTTTAACTTCTTCAAAATCCCCAAAATTGAACTTCCCAAGATTACACCGATAATCAGGGACAACTTCGACCATCCGACACCTGAAAATGAAGCGGACATAGCACGCTACCGGGTAACACCCGAAACACAGAAACAGGAAGTGAAGAACGAACAACCGAACCAAACACAGCAGCAAGTACAGCAACCGCAGCAGGAAGCAACGGCACAAGCACCGCAGCAACCTGACAAAAGCAAGTATGTTATCGACCCTGACAAGGTGGACTGGGAAGCCTTGAAAAACTTCGGGCTTTCCAAAGAACAGCTTGAAAAGGCAAAGGCTTTAGAACCCATGTTAAGGGGGTACAAGTCGCCCGGTGCGTTCTCCATCGCAGGAAACTACAATTCCGCCATTATGAAACTGGACGCACGCCTGTCTTTTCGGCATGACAAGGACGGGAATGTGGTTTTGGCGATACATGGTATCCGCCAAAAGCCGGAACTTGAACGTCCGTTCTTCGGGCATGAATTTTCCAAAGAGGATAAAGCCAATCTTCTTGAAACGGGCAATATGGGACGCATAGTAAACCTGAAAAACTATATCACGGGGGAAATGATACCCTCTTTCGTCAGCGTGGATAAGGTGACAAATGAATTGGTTTCCATGCGTGCAAGCAGCGTCCAAATCCCTGATGAAATAAAGGGTGTCAAACTGAACAAGGAACAACAGCAAGCCTTACGGGAGGGAAAAGGGGTATTCCTTGAAAATATGATTTCCAACCGTAAAAATCCCTTTTCCGCAACCGTTCAGGTCAATGCCGACAAGAAAAGTCTGGAATTTATCTATCCCAATGCCAAACAGTCACAAGAGCAACGACAGAAACAGGAACAGCCGAACAGCCTTGTTACCAGTGACGGTGTAACCATCCCCAAGAGTATTTCAGGAATAGAACTATCCCGCCAGCAACAGCAGGATTTAGTCAATGACAAGACCATCTTTGTTGCCGGGCTGAAAGACAAGCGGGGGGTCGAATACGATGCTTACATTCAGGTGAACCACGACAAGAAGAAACTCGGCTTTTACAGTGATAACCCCAGTTTTGACCGTTCAGCCGTGAAAGAGATTACTCCGGCAAGCAAGAACCGTACACAGGTAGCGGTCAATTCGGAGGGCAAGACCAACGAAGCCACCAAGAAGGTGAAAGAACCCTTGAAAAAGGGTCAGGACAAGCCCACTGAAAAACAAAAGACCAAGCAGGATAAAAAGGAAAAGCAGGAGCAGACGGACAAACCCAAACAAAGCAGGGGACGCAAAAGATGATAGCGGTATTAATCCTTATCCCGGTTGTCGGTTTCGTCCTGTTCGTTCGTGCCTGTTTCAAAACAGACTGGAAAGCCATAGACGAACAGAACCGACAATTTTATGCAGATGGTTATCACATCTACTATGACCGGAAAATCCTAAGGCAAAAAGAAGTGGAACAATTAAAATCAAAATTAGAATGATTGCAGTAATCGGAGAAAAACCAAGCGTGGCAAGGGATATTGCCCGCATTTTAGGAGCGAGTGAAAAACAGGATGGCTACCTTTCAGGTAACGGGTATCTCGTTACCTGGGCGTTCGGCCATCTTGTAGGATTGGCAATGCCGGAAGCCTACGGCATACAGAGTTTCCGCCGGGAAAGCCTACCTATTATCCCGGATAGTTTTCAACTTACACCCCGACAAGTGAAAGCGGAAAAGGGGTACAAGGCTGACCCCGGAGCGTTGAAACAGCTAAAGGTAATCAAAGAGGTATTCAGCCAGTCGGACAAGATAATAGTCGCTACGGATGCAGGGAGAGAGGGAGAACTTATATTTCGCTATATCTACCAGTATATCGGATGCGACAAGCCTTTTGTCCGTTTATGGATAAGCAGCCTTACGGACAAGGCAATCCGTGAGGGACTGCAAAACCTGAAAGCCGGTAGCCTGTATGATAACCTGTTCCGTTCGGCACAGGCACGTAGCGAAGCGGATTATTTGATTGGAATAAACGCAACACAGGCTTTAAGCGTGGCAGCCGGACAAGGAATATTCTCTTTGGGACGGGTACAGTCGCCCACGTTGGCAATGATATGTACCCGCTTTTTGGAGAACAAGAACTTTGTCCCGCAAAAGTATTGGCAACTGAAATTACAGTCGGCAAAGGATGATATAGCTTTTACGGCACTATCCTCAGATAAATACGATATGCAGCAGATCGCCATCGACACGCTGCAAAGGATAAAGGAAGCGGAAACGGTACGGGTGAAATCCGTAGAACGTAAAGAAGTGAATCAAGAACCGCCCTTGCTCTATGACCTTACCACGCTGCAAAAGGAAGCGAATACGAAACTGAATTTTTCCGCAGATAAAACATTATCCATCGCACAAAAATTATACGAGGGTAAACTTATCAGCTATCCCCGAACCGGAAGCCGTTACATATCACAGGACGTATTCGAGGAAATCCCGGAACGGTTTATTAATTTGGAGCAGTACACCCGCTTTTCCGGGTATGCCGCAGGGATGAAAGGCAAAGCCTTAAATCCCCGTTCCGTAAATGATGGCAAGGTAACAGACCACCACGCCTTGATTGTAACCGAAAACTTGCCCGGCAAGATGGAAGCGGACGAACAGGCAATCTATGATCTGATAGCCGGACGGATGTTGGAAGCCTTTTCTGAAAAATGCGTCAAAGACGTTACCAGTGTAACGCTGGAGTGTGAAGGGTCGCTTTTCACTGTTAAAGGTTCTGTAACCAAGTCCGCCGGATGGCGTGCCGTATTCGGTGAGAAAGAGGACGGGGAAGATAACACCGCTTTACCCGTGATGCAGGACGGTAACAGTCTGCCGCTTTCCGGTATTGAACTGTTGGAGAAGCAGACCAAGCCCAAACCGTTACACACGGAAAGCAGCCTGCTTTCTTCGATGGAAACGGCGGGTAAGGAACTGGAAAACGCAGAACTGAAAGCAAGCATGAAAGACACGGGTATCGGTACACCCGCAACAAGGGCAGCCATTATCGAAACGCTGTTTTCCCGCCAGTACATCATCCGGGAGAAAAAGAACCTTGTCCCGACCGAGAAAGGGCTTGCCGTTTACAACATCATCCGGGACAAGAAAATAGCGGACGTAGAAATGACGGGCATGTGGGAAAATACGCTTGCCAAAATAGAAAGCGGGGAAATGAACCCCGACACGTTCCGCAAAGGTATCGAGGTGTACGCAAGGCAAATCACGGCTGAACTTTTGGATGTTCAGCTTTCGTTCGCTTCGGGTGGTAATTGTGTCTGCCCGAAATGCAAGACCGGACGTATTCTGTTTTATCCGAAAGTCGCCAAGTGTTCCAATGTGGATTGTTCCGTTACCATCTTTCGCAACAAGAGCGAAAAGCAGCTAACGGACAAACAGATTACCGAACTGGTGACTACCGGGAAAACCGGGCTAATCAAAGGGTTCAAAAGTAAAAACGGCAAAGTCTTTGACGCTTCACTTGCTTTTGACGGGCAGTTTAATGTTACTTTCGTATTTCCTGAAAAGAAAGGAAAGCCCCAAAAATAAGATGGAAATCGTTATATTTGCCACGGAAAGTTTCATTATAGATAAATTTATAATTGAAATTTTTGTGGTTGAAGCACCCGGAGGGATACCGGGTGCTTTTTTAATCACTCTCCTTTATATCGGTAGGTCAGGCAAACGACTTGATTATCCAGTATCTTGTTTTGGGTCAGTTCCCACTTCGACCCGAATGTTTTTCCTATGAACCTGATACCGTCCCCCAGCATGACCGGAACAATATACAGGGTTATTTCATCCAGCAGGGACGCTTCGATCAGCGAGGTTATGAACTTGCCGCCACCGATAACCTGAATATCGGTTTCCGAACTTGATTTAAGTTCATTGACCGCACGTAACGGCATATCGGTAAGAAAGGTTACATTCTTCTTTTCCGTCACATTGGTATCGTAGTGGGACACTACAAAAGTCTTTTTACTTTTGTACGGCCATCCGCCCCAATGTTCAAAAATATAAGTATAGGTATTCGCACCCAGTAGCAGGTAATTTGCAACTTCGTATTCTTTATTCAACAAAGCTTTCACATTTTGGGGCATCCAGTCCAGTTCATTGTCCGGTGTTGCGATAAACCCGTCCAGAGATACGGCGATATTCGCTTTTATTGGCTTCATATTATTGGGTATTAAACAGTTTATAATCCTTTTCAAACTGTTCGCCAATATCTAAAAAAGAAGCGTGGCACTCACACTGCTTCGATACGAGGTACTGGCATACCCAAACAAGGAAACAGGCAAGACCACGCTATGATAAACCATAGCATAAACCTTGCGCTGAAAATCCCCTTGTTTTGAAAAGTGCCAGTTTTCGCATCGGGACGTTCGGCGAACGTATATGTTATATATAAAGGCGAAATCACAGGTTACTGTTCCGTCGCCGTTATTTTCTTATGTAACTTTTGCAAAGTTAGCTAAATACCTGAAAACTCCGGCATACAAGACGAAGAAATCCTGCCTTATCTCACGACAAAACAGGATTGAAAGCTATTAGAAAAGAAAAAATTAATCGGTTTTCTCACGGATTAACTTGTGTACGTCGGTTGCACGGTAATAACACCTGCCATCCAGCATAAGGTAAGGGAGTATTCCTTTTTTCCGGTAACGGGTCAGTGTCCGGGGGGCTACTTTCAAGAGCAGGCACAAGTCCTGATTATCCAGCAGTTCTTCACCATCCAAGCAGTTACGCCCGTTTATTACCCGGTCTATCTTCTTGTCCTGCATATCGAACCTATCCATGATACGTTCCATCCATGCGGTAAAATCTTCTTTGTCTATATACATAAGGCTGCCTGATTAAATTAAACCAATCATAAAATAACTTTGGTTGGAAGGGTCTTTGATAATAATATCCTTTTCCCGCATGAAGCGGATATAGCTTTTTGCGGTGCGTTCTTTCACGTCCAAAATTTGCTGTATCTGTTCGCACAGGTCTATGTAGGTGATATGTTCCTGTCTGCCGAACACGTCACGGGCAACGCCGACCAGTTCCTTTTCCTTGCGTTTCTCTTTTTCCTCACGGGTCTTTTCACCCCTGTAAAGGTGCATTCCGGCTGCCTTGTCCCACGAAAAGAGCATTAAGGGAACATCCAGCGGGCTGCCATCCCTTACTTTCAGGGCTTTTACCACAGACAAAGCCGGATCTTCGTCTTTCTCTATGGAAAGGATGGCAGCCGCTTTTCGTTGCAGTTCCGAGCCTAAATGCCCCCGGAGCTTTAAGCCGTTGGGTATGAAATGCAGCACACAAATGATACAGGTCTTATATATTCCTGCCAGTCGGTACAGTTCATCTATGATTGCCACACTTTCCGCTTCGTCATTGGCACACCGCACAAGGTCGGCGATACCGTCTATCACCACCAACTGAATACCATCGTACTGGTAATAATATCTATCCATGCTCTGAACAATGGCGTGCAGACGTTCCTTGCGGGACATACCCGTAAGGCAGAAAGCCTTAAATTCATCGGGCTTGTCTGTCTGTTTCGCCCTTTTTATCAGGTTGGTTACATTCTTGAACAGTTGTACTTCCGATTGTTCCGTATCATAAAGCAGGACGGCTTTATGTTTCGTGTTCTCACTTACATTGATACCCAGCGTATCAACCTGCACATTTGCCGGACGGATTGAACCCGCCACAAGTGCTGCCACATAATTACTTTTCCCTGTTCCCTCTCCGCCAGTGATGCAACACAAGTTCCCCTGTGTTCCCAGTGGAACGTCACCCGCCGAAATGATTTCCTGCGCTTTTGCCGGAGGATTATTAAAATCAATCTCACACGATTTAAGCATAGTCATTGTTTCATTATAGATTGTATCTAAGAAGTCGATAAATAGCTTGATAAAGTTCTCCCGGCTGTTGCCCGCCCGGAAATAATCAGAAATATCCTTTTCAGTTTTTGTTCCCTGCAAAGGCAGTAACAACTGTTTCACCCCGTATTCACAGAGTTGTTTCTCATGCTTTCTTGCGCTTTCTAATCCGGTCGCATCCATATCATAAAGCAATATGATATGTTTGAACCGGAATGTGAGTTTATAGATTATATTAGGCGGGACGGTTACCGTTTCGCTGTTAAAGCAAATCGCATGGAAACCATGTGCTGCCAGCGACATGACATCTTTTTCCCCACCCGTAATAAACAGGGTATCGCCTTTGCTGGGTAGTTGTTCCAGCCCGAAGCAATAGTTCTCGCCGATATTTCCGCCATACAGGAAGCGGGTCTTGGAAAACGGTCTGTACAGTTTGATGAAACGTTTGTTCTTATATCCGTAAATAGGTTCTTCCTTAGAGGAAGAATAAGAAAACGGATTGCCCTCTGCATTTTCACTTTGGAACTGAACCACTGAACAGACCTTATACTGTTCCAGTATTTCAGGGGTAATGCCGTATGGTTGCCAGTATTCCAGTTCGGAAGCGGTAAATTTCCTCTCCTTAAATGTGTAGGGTCTGCCAATACGTTCTACCGGAACAGGCACAGGCTTTTCCAGTTCCTTAAACGCTTGGGGCACAGGCATCGGATTACCCTCTGAAATCCCCAATGACAAATCCCGGTCAATAATCTGCAAAATCTCGATGAAGTCCCCTGAATTGTTACAATCCAGCCCTTTGAGCCTACCTACGAAAAAGAAACAGTCGCCGGAATAGCTGTCATTCCCGAAATCTTTCAGCTTATAACTATTGCTACGGCGGTCAAAATAGATGTTACAGGACGCTTTGCTGTCCTCATACAACGGATTGAGAAAATTACGCCCCACACGCCATGTACCCGAAATGTAGTGCTTGAACACGTTCAGACCGTTATTTGTCCTCTCTAAGATTTCTTCTTTCCTTAACATACAGTTTGTGGTTGGTTATCAGGTTACGCATACATTCGTCATTGCTTTTGATTAAACGGCTTTCAAGCAGCCGTTTAATTTCTCCTATTTTATAGAAATTGCGTCCCCGGATGGTGGAGTAGGCTATTTCTCCTTTGGAGCGAAGCCGTTGCAGCGTGCGGTCACTTATTTTCAGGAAAGTACATACTTCGTAACTATCCACCCAAATATCATCCTCATTCTCCTTGCAGTCGTCCTGACGGGAAAATACATAGTTGGCAATCACGTTGATTTTTGCCATCAATTCCTTAAAGGCTTTTGTTTCTACTGTTATTACGTCCATTTCATTAACTAATTGATTTGCGGCAAAGTTGGGCGGTTCGGGAAAATAAAAAGCCACAGGTGAACCCACCTGTGGCGAAATAAAATTTGTTAATCGAAGAAAGCTCACTCCTGTTCTTCCATCCGGCGCAGTAAACGTTTTTGCAAGGTGTTCAGGTAATGTGTCCGGTCATTTGTGCGTGATTTAAGCTCCATGTAGGTATGGTAGAAATCACCTAAATCTATGTCGAATATGTCTTCAAAGTAAGATACAATATCCTTAATATCAACCGTTCCCTTATTGAAATCGCCATTGGTGTAGAGTGCGTAGATAAGTTCCACCAATGCCCGTTTTGTCCCCGTCCATTGGAGCAGCTTCTTGATATTCCCGTTTTTGACCTGCTGACGTTGAAAACGCCGTTCAAGTTCATTCAATCGGTTGGTGAGATAAATGGCAAACAGTTCGAGGGCTAATATTTTGGCTACCTTATAATCATAACTGGTGCTGAACTGTGGGTCTGCTTCATAATAGAAATTGTCTATAAGTATATGAATATCAGGTTTCCCACGCAGGAAATATTTATGGTCTAAATAGGTGGCTTTTGTCCGGTAATACTGGTAGAAACTTATATTGCGTTGGAAATGCGCCAAAATACGGTCGGTTTCCGCCATAATGAACGCCTTTTGCGTTTCTTCGCTGCCGTTGGGAAAACGTAGTTCAAACTGGTAAACCGTATTGTAATAGATGATTTTACTCGCTATCACGGGCTTTTGTTCTTTGAAGAAACAAATTTCTTCTTCCTTGCTGGTGAAAGAGTAGGAAATGATAAAGGTTTTCAGCTCCCCCGTGATTTCTTGCAGGTAGTCAATGACCTGCTTACACAAGCTGAAAGGGTCGTTATTGTTATCTTCAAAGTCCTGTATCTGCAAATCGACCTTTTGCAAAAGGTCGGTAAAGTATTCATTCAAATTCTGTTGTCCCATAATTAATCGTTCCTTTATTAATCGGGTGCAAAGTTACAGGCTTTAAATCAGTACTTTATACTTCATTTTTCACATTCTATTCTTCACAGCGTGCAATTTTTTGTTTTTTGCGCTTTTCTTCGTATCTCGCCCGGCGTGTCGAGCAGGTACTTCTTGCAGAAGTCGTTCAGGTTCGATGTGGATGAAAACCCGGTCATGAACGCCACTTCGGTCAGCGTGTGGTTTGTATTTTTCAGGTAATGTTCCACGTCCCTTGCCCGTTCTATCTTTATCCACTGGCTTGTCGTGTACCCTGTCATTTTCTTTAGCTTCCGGCGGAACGCACCGTATTCCATGCCGCACTTCTCCGCCAGCTTTTCAGCGTCGTACACCCTGTAACCCTTCAACCGTACCATTTCCACGAAAGTCTGCCTGCCGAGTTCCGGCAACATACGTTCTACGTGTCGCAGCTCCTTTTCCGTTACCAGCAGGGTACTGTCCTTTACCGGATGCAATCGCAGGCGGTGGAAGGCGTAGCACACCGTATTGTACACGTCGCACAGGTGTTTCCGTCCCGGACGCATCCAGTGCAGCGCATCGCAGTACACTAACAGTTCAGGCACATCGTCCCTGTAACGGTGCTGTTCCGCCAGTTCATCCAGTATTTGGTAATGGGTGGTCGATAGTCCCAGCAGGATAATTATCTCCTTGTAATCCTTATATTCGGCGATAGTCGGCACTTCCGGCAACGCTTTCAGTGTGCCACAAATGCACTGACACAATTTCCCGTCCTTGCTGAACGGTTCCAGTTCCAAGTAGTTATTCATGTTCCGGTTGTTATGCCGCAGCCACTTTATTTTATCTCCCAGTTCCTTAATATGCTGTATAAGGTCATTGTCGAGATTGTTTGCTAATAGTAATGATGTAATCTGTTTCTCCATATTTAATAACTTGTGTTGTTCTGTTATCCATATTCTCCCCGCTTAGCGTTGCCACCCGAATATCAGGTAGCATACCGCCAAATATACAATCAAAAAGATAAGAAATTTTATCCGCATTTTCTTTTCCTGCGGGGTGGGATGCAGCCATTTGACAATGCGTGTACGCATCGTCAGGGGACGGGGCATCATAACTTCGGCAAGTTCCTCAAAAGACTTGCAAGCGAAAATCGTTTGCCGGAAATCTTCCGCGCTGTCCCAGCATTCTTCCTCGAACCACCATCCTTTGGGGTATCTCTCCGCTATCCTCTCTTGCAGTTGGCGCAGGGAGAAAGGTTCGGTAGTATCTTCATACTCCGTTTCGTAACGAATCATCCCCGTGTGCATCCCCGTGAATCCGTGTATGCCTTTCCATCCGGTCATATAGGAACGTTTGACGGTGTACTTTGTCCCGGTGGAATCTATCACTATCTCACCCTTCCACCCGTCAGCCTCTTTCAGTATGGCAAGCTGCGTGGTTTGGTTCTCCTCCCAAAAGGTGTAAACCATATTCTCGTCCGGGCTGAACTCAAATATCGGATATTTCAATTTCGCTTTCATTATTTCCTTTGGTTTATTTTTTTGTTGTTACATAGATTACAAATAATGATAACAGATCAAATAAGGTAGGAATCATCCACAACAGCCACATAGGAATCGCATCCTTCCATATACTTTGTCGGTAGTGGTGCTTGATAGCCGCCACCCTGTTTTTTCTGTATCTCAACAAACACCACAGATCCGGCGGAAGTGCTATTGCAACAAATATTGGAAAAAGAAAAATCACTACCTCCAGTATCGGATGAAGATTATCCGTTAAATTTATTTTCACCAATATATCTCCCAGTATATTGGTATAGTGAGGAGCAAAAAAAGGTAGAAGCGGAAAGAAAACAAACCCGATCCAATACAATGTTATTAACATATTGCCTGAACTTCTTGGATATTTCTTGCTGTATCGCTCTCCCTGATAATAGAGGTAGTCAACAAAGTTGTACCTGTAATTTCGTGCTTGCCGGGTTATCCGGTTACGCTCAAAATAATTATCCGTTTTTTTTATGTCTTTCACTTGGTCAGGAAATAGTTGTTTATCATACTTTTTACTTCTTCGAGCCAGTTCTCCCGCTGTTCTGCCGAACTGTCCGCAGCCACACGGTACATTCTCCGGTCAAAAATGGTAACTCCGCAAAAATCGAAAATGCAATCTTTCCAGATACGTTCCAAAGGATCGCCGAACACCTCATTTTCCCGCTTTTCGGGAGTATTCGACGTGTTGAAAACAAAATTACCGATACTTTCATCTTATATTCTTTTTGTTTTATTTTGATTGACTATTGCTTTCTGTTTTGCTATCTGTTCTCGAATCATGTCAATTCCTGTTTTCACTAATTGTCAGTAACTATACGGACTTTTGAAAACAATATGATCCGCTACTCCGAGTTCCTTTCGTTTGGTTTCAAATTCCTGTCGGGTTAGAGGACCGAAAAAGTTATCCTGTGCATCCCACGTCTGTGTATTGTCTATCGGGATGATGCAATATTCCGTTATACTTTTATCGTAGGTGGTGAAAAGGCTGTCCCGTCCCGTTCTCGGCACTTCCTTGTATTTCTTTGTGATGATGAAATGCTCATCGTTGCCCACTTCATACACACCATGTCCCCCGATGCCCGCATAGATGTCGGAAGCGTTATGGTAACATACTCCCAAATCTTCCATCGAGTCTACGGCTATCAGGTAATAGTTACCCGTGATTTGACGTTTGTAAACTAATGTTCCGCAACTGGCAATACCAAGCAACAATACAATATATACTATCCATCTTTTCATTTCTATCGTTTATTATGTAATTCTGCTAACAGCGTTTAGCTGTTTAGGTGATTGTTATAAACTTATCTTATTCCTTTCAATTCTTCTTTCATTCTTCCTTTTAGATGAAAATAAGCCAGCACGCCAAGGGCGTTGAATAATGCGGTTTCATCTTGATTGCGCCCTAATGCGTTATAGAATTTTGCAACATTCCGATAAGCCAATATTAGAAAGATTAAATAAACGACAACTAAAATTCCCCCACTGAATACAAGCGTACAAATACCTATCAATGAATTTCTATTGTATGCTTTATACTGTTTTTCAGCTTCATCATAATCGTAGTTTGTTAAATAACCAAATTGTTGCAAATCTTCTCTGCTCCACCCTCTCTCTCCCAATAAGTTGATAGCATAATCACGAAGTTTATCATCATAGCCATAACGCTTATAATTTTTCACTACGTCTATCAACTTGTCATTATCAAATTTATTAAGAATTTCAAAGTCTTCCATACAGCTTCATTTATGTTTATAATGGTTTGGTGAGGAACAGCGTTAAGCTGTTATCTCGACCTTGTTAAATGTTTAATTCCTTGCATATCTTTTTATATTCATCTCCCCACAAATTGGCAAAGCATCTACCTTTTGATTTTACCTTAGCGGCAGTAAAATATTCCTTTGCCTTATTTATATCCTCATTCTTATAGTAACAGACAGCCACATAATAATCTTTTTCGCCTGAATCAATACGACCATCCGATACAAAATCAAAAGTATCAAAAACCCTCGCCCAGTGTAGAGCCATTGTATATTCCTGCATTCGCAAGTATGTAATTACCATGTCACATAACAGATGATAGCCCAAATTTTGTGCTGTTTTAGGTTCGGGCAACATATCCCAATAGCGTTTGATTAAGTCAATCATCTTTTCATGTTCATGACTTTCGCAAAGTGCGGTTTCGTCTATATATTGATTGAACAGGTCTCCGTCTTCATCGAAAGCGGGAAATACTTTTGTTTTAGCAGTAATTGTTTTTGAAGAGGATTTTTTCTGTTTCAAATCCACATTTTCAGAAAGCCACTGCAAATACTTTTTCCCATTTTTGAATATCTTTTTTCCTTCAATCATATAGGTGCGGAGAAGAAACTCTTTTGCATTATTATAATCTTGCAATTCAAAATAGTTTTCTCCTATGCGTAGTAGAATGAAAGGATTATCTATCTCTCCTAATTTGTAACATCGGCAGAAATAATTTAATGATGTTCCATAATCCTGCATCATAAAGTAGGCATCGCCAACAGAAGCGGAAAGCCAAATATAGGCATCCCATTTTTCTTTAGGAAGAGGGAGTAGTTCTTCGGCTTTCTGAAAAAAGACCATAGCATTTTGATAATCTTTATCATCCATTGCCTTATTTCCTTGCTTTGACAATTTCTCTATTTGATCGTATAGTGTGTTTGGTAGTTCCATATAATTGCATTTAATGGGTTGCAGCTTGCCGCCGTTAGGCGGAACAGGTGCATGTTATCCGCTTAATTTATTTCCATAATCATAAATATGGAAGTTCATTATTTTTAATTCTATCCATTTGTGTTTTGAACAATGGAATAAAAGCCATTGCATCAAAATCTTGAAAGCGGTCTTTGTATTTTTTCAACATTTCGCAAACGTAATTACAAATATCAGTGCAGAGTTTTTGCCTAATTTCATCTTCTGTCAAATTCAAGTAGTCATCCAAAGCAAACATTTGGTCAATAACAAGCTTTTCTTTTGCCTTTATATACCGAGCATACGACTTTAGTTTGCCTTTTTCTATTTCGCTTTGATGAAATAACCTTAAAACAACTAATAACGCAGTATTATGATTTTCTGCTTTACGCAGTTTATCATTTATTGAATTTTGCCAAGTCCAATCATTGAAATTATCAATAATGTAGTTTGCTACTCTTTTTATTATTTGTCTTTGTAATTCTACAGCAACGAAATGTAATTCATACGTTGCACTTATAAATCTTACCATGATGTTATTTTTAGTGCGGATAATGGTTTGGTGAGAAACAGCGTTCTGCTGTTGTCTCGACCTTGTTAGCTACGTTCCTTATTGCTCCATTTTTCGTTTTACAATATCTATAAACTCCTCTTTAGTCATGAACTTATTTAGGAAATCTTCCAATGTTCCTTCATTAGTAACCTCTGTAAAAAACACCTCATGGTCTGTGCCCCACACTATTGGATTGTCGGGATTAAGGTCTGATAAACAGATGTAATGATAATTGGGATAACTCTCTGTACAAAGCAATCCCACAAAGTTAGGAGTGGCACAGTTTGAATGTTGGATGATTTCGTCCAAATCTACATCATCATCATCGGAAAACCAATCATTCCAATCTTCAAAATCTTTCGTGCCTTTTTGAAGTGGAGTGAAAGGTTTAGCTACCCAAAATAATTGTCCACGAGGTTCTTCACTTAATGTATAGTAGGCATCTACCATTTTCTTATAAAATGCCTCTCTATCATAATTGAACAATTCTATATTTTCATCCACCCAATCACCTACACCCATAATTGGCTCTGTGTCTTCGGCAGACAACCAAGGCGTATCTATTGGCTTTTTATACAATGCTGTATTGAAAGTTATGGCGCATAAATCTTCCTGTAAAGACATTCCTTTTACATTGGCAATATTACCACCTAATTGCTTTATTCGGTTTATAATTTCCTGTTTCATGACTTTTATTCGTTTGTAGCTAATGGTTTGGTGAGAAACAGCGTTTAGCTGTTAGATCTACCTTGTTACCAATATAATTTATAAGGAAACAGATATCCATTTTTGCTTCCATGAAGAATATCTTTTCTTAGAATCCAAAAGCCATTTGCCTTTTTTCAGTAAGAATATATATTGCATCTTTTCTTGCATAGGCTCTTCTCTGTATGTGTGAACTACAATTTTATTTTTTCCTTCATCTACTATATCGGTTATTTTCTCTTCATCAACATCATATTCATAAGAACCTTTCACACCATAAGATATACTGTTAGGTTTGCCATACTTTCGTTCACGAGGAGTACAGTAGGTCAAAAAGATTTTTGATACCAATTCTTTTTGCTTGTTAAACTGTTCTTCAAATGAGAGTTCACTCTGTTTTTCAATATCATTACATGTAACTTCCCATTCGTGCATATTCTGCATGAATTGAAGCAACAAATTTTGTATAGCTTCTTTTAGTTCTGTTTCCATATCTGTTCTATATTATTGGTAATGGGATGCAGCTTGCCGCCGTTAGGTGGCACAGGTGCTTGTTATCGCTACATTTGGCTAATGCAATTGGTTAATATACCGCTAATCTCCTTACAGTCGCCAACTAATTCTTCCAATTCGCTTTCATCCATAAAATCTGCTAATTCATATTCTTGTGGGGCATTTATAAATTTGTTCAGACCACTTAGAAGTAGCATTGCATCATCTTTTGATGTAGAAATAGAAAAGAAATTAGAATATTTGCTATTAGGGTCTAATTCTTTTATATCAACCTTTCCATTTTTTATACTTTCCAGTAAAATGGCAGACAAGTCTATTATTACATCAATAGCCATATCGAAATGCGGTTCGTAAGACTCATTTATGCTAAAATAAACATCTCCTCCATTCACCGAGTTTTCTTTTAATAAGGTATTCAAATGAATATCGGATAAAATTTTGCTTAATTCTAAGTTGCTTTGTTTCTGACTTCCGAAATAGTCCAGCAATAGAAAGGTATCATCGCATCCACCGACATAATTGCCCCACCATTTTTTAATGTAAAGTTCCATATTCAATATTTTTTAGTTTGTAATTTATTTAGCGATAATGGAATGGTGAGGAACAGCGTTTAGCTGTTATCTCGACCTTGTTAGCAAAATATTATACCCATTCTAATATTGGGTTAGGTCTATGAACAAGATACTGTTTATTACCCGGAATTGAAAATGTTATTCCTGTAATGCGATTTCGTTCAAGTTCCTCTTTTAATTTGTCAGATATATAGATCATCCATGAAAAGTCGGGTATTTGAAATAAATCCATTGAAAAATCAAAAGAACGATTAAAATATATTTTATCAACTCGTTCAAAACTCCAATACTCCTCGGATAAAGTAGATATTTGTTTTTGATTTTTTTCTCTTAGCTTTGCTGTTTCAGATAACTTATTTATCATTTCCGATATAGTTTTGTTATGTATAGGCAAGTTCTCTACATCTTTTCTATCTCTGACTAAGAGATATTCTCCTGCATTTGTTTTTATCCGAATATTAGATTTTTCATAATCAATCATTCCTAATATATTATTTTGAATATAGGTAAAGTCATAATGTAGAGCGTAATAGTTGGCATCTACCTTATTCCTTTTTTTAGGCATATAAACATCTACATTAAAAAACCGATGTTCGGGTAAAGAACAAAGTTCTATGATGTTTTTGACCTTTTCGGATATACACAAATGCTCTATCGGACTGAAAATAAAATCATTCAGCCTATTAAATTCCACATCATCATAAATCCTAATTTCAAGATTTAAGTCGGGAATTTGTTCAGGATATGCACCGTTTTCTTTAATATATTCTCTCAAAGAGAATTTTGGTTGCTTTTTCCAATAGTTCTTTGTAAACTCCGCAGAACTTGTGTCCTCTACTTCTAATACATAGTATCCTTTGTTCATAGACTTTCTGTTTTTGCTAATGTATTCAATAACCACACCTTATGGTGTAGTTCCTAATCTCTAATATCCACACCTCACGAATCATCCAGTGTATCAAGTGGATTGGGTATGCTTGATTTATGGGCACTCGTTACATGAAGATATATACTTGTTGTCTTAATGTCATTGTGCCCCAGCAACTCCTGTATGGTTCTTAGATCAGTACCTTGTTCCAGTAAATGGGTAGCGAAAGAGTGACGGAGCATGTGTACATGTACCCGATGTTTGATACCTGCACGTTCGGCAGCTTCTTTCAGTATTTTCACCAATGCACTTGCCGAATATTGCTCACCGGAAGTATCACCCTCAAACAGCCATTTCTTCGGACGGTACTCTTTGTAATATGTTCGTAGCTCATTCAATACTTTTTCTGATAACAATGAATAACGGCACTTTTTCCCTTTACCCATTATGCGTACTAACATCCGTTCGCTAATGATGTCTTTCGGGGTAAGGTTCAGCAGTTCGCTTCTTCTTAGTCCGGCAGAATATATCAGCGAAATCATGCAATGATGTTTCAAGTTAGGCAAACAGGAGAGGATACGGCTTATCTCATTACGGCTAAGCACTTCGGGCAGTGTCTTGTACTCTTTGGCACGTGTAATTCCGCCGTAATATTGCCGCTTGCCACCTTTTACTTTCTCGTAGTAGAACTTGATAGCGTTAATGCGCATATTCTGTTGTGACACGGAGATTTTTTTCTCATTTACCAAATAAAGTATATAGTGATTGATGTCCGCCACTTTCAGACGGTCAATGTTACGCCCTTTGTGATACTCCATGAAATCACTGAAATAAATCCTGTAAGTCTTGATTGTCGAGGGACTGTAACGCTTCTGTTCCAGTAATTCCAAATAGCCTTTCGGCAGCACGTATTCACGTTGGGGTTTAGGATGACGAACATATACCCGGCTGTAATCAATATAAGCGTGGGGAGAGTAACGAGTGTAGAACTCCGAAAGCCGGAAAGTGGATGCTTGTATGTATGCACTTCCGTTCCCGATTGTTTTAATTCCTTTGTCTTGCGAAAGTAGCAAGGCAATAGTCTGATTATCGGCATATTCTATCCGTATATAATCCTGACCGTCTATATTTTGTTTTGTCAGTACGATACTTCCCCGTTGTTTGCTTGCATCCATGTAGGGCTTGTTTTATAACATTACAACTCTCATTAATTAAATGATATTGCCAAAGTTATAAAACTATCCCGAATAAAGTAAACGAACGTTTTCTTTTTATCTTTTTTTTGCACAGACAATTAGGGCAGCAAGGGGAGCAGCGTTCAATGGAGACTGTTTAGCGTTTCAACAAGGAGTAAACAGCATGTAAATGTTTGGAGAGTTTTTCGGTGTTCAGTCCACCTAAAAAAGACATTTCAAAGGATAACCCCATGTAAACCTGCCGGAACATGACTACCGCATCCTCCACATCCACATCCTCTCTTAGTTCTCCGGTAGCTATGGCACGTTGTATAGCGGTACGCCAGTAAGCATAATCAACTTCTACAAGATTACGGAGTTTTTCTTTTGCATCAGGATCGTATTGGAGCAGTTGGAACAGAAAATGAAAATATTGGGCGTGATATGTGAACTTTCCTTGCGCCACCTTTTCCCTGTCTGCACCTATCAGGTTGCCCAGCATATCCATTGTCCGTTGTACGCCACGCACATATTCGTCTATAAATTCCGCAAACGTGCCGTTCGTTTCAGTGAATTTGTTTCGTGGATTTTGCGTGCTGAACCAAAACCTGTCCACCACGGCAATGAATAGCTCCTGTTTGTTTTTGTAATATTTGAATATTCCGGCTTTCGACATTCCGAGCATCTTTCCAAGTTCCGCAAAACTGGCTTTTTCATAGTTCACGGACATAAACAGCTTGAACGCAGCTATCAGTAATTCATCACGGGTAATTTTCATTTTACGGCAGTCTTTTATATTTTCCAATCCCGAAAATACTATTTTATTCCCATACAGACCACATTACAAGTAATAGATTAACAAAAATAAATTTGCGAACTCTGTTGGCAAATCGAAGCAAGGTCATTTTGGGACAAGTCATTTTTAGGTGCAAGGTGCAAGCATATATTTATATATATAGCTTGCACCTTGCACCTAAGTTGAAATATTAATAATCAAATACTTGCATAATTCAAAACGAATGCGTACTTTTGAACCCAAGATAAATGGAGACAGACATCTGCCAAAAGCAGACAGAAACCTATAAAAAAGTTAGTATCCAAATCGTACCCCCTCAAAAGGGTAAGGATAGATAAAATATTGATATTTAGGACTGTGAACCGGGTGGGTTAAAGACCCAGGCGGATCACTGAGAACAAAAGAAAAATCAATCAAATCCCTGATAATCAAGCATTATCAGGGATTTCTTTTTTCTGGTAGGTGGCAGAAAATAGCCGTTTCAAGCATATTATCGGTGGATAAAATCAAAATTAAGACTTGCAGCAATCTGATTTTCAAAATATTACAAAAAACAACAACAGTACCTTTTAGGTATTTTCCAATCTCACCGGAACTCTAAACAAATTGCACGAAAATCAACAAAAAGATTTCAGTATCCATAAAGGAAATAGAGAAACTGATCTCCGAAAAGGAAACAGTAGTGGAATATCCTCTTTTCAGTCCGGACAAATAGCAGTTCTTATAGACGAACTTTACCACAACTTATGTGATAGACCTCAGCCTACGGAGAAAATACCGCAAAGAATAACAAATGTGAAGGAGGAGTTGAGACAGCCTATTCAAGAACCGGACAATCGGCTACATCTGTATTCCAAAGGAGTAAGTCCGAACTTTCGCTTGAAAGCAGTAGAGAAATGAGCATGATATTCATAACCGACACACGCCCCAATCTCCTGTATCGTCTTACTGCTGTCCAATAGATAGCGACAAGCCATCTTCATGCGATACTCAAAGATGTGACCAAATACGGTTGTACCAAATACTGTCTTAAATCCTCGCTTAAGCGTACATTCATTGGTACCCACCCGCAATGCCAGCTGGTGAAGTGACGGAGGATTTAGATATTCCTGCTCAATAATGGCCCTAGCATGATGAATTTTATCACATGTTATCCCGATAGTACATGAGCAATGAAGATAATTTTCTTCTTCCTGCCCGGCCAGAAAAAGTGAAAGGATCTCCCGTATCTTAGCATCTGCATACATAGATGCCATATTGCCATTGAGTTGTGAAAGTCTGATATCGTGCAACGCTTTATAAACACCCGGACCAAACGGACGATTTTTCCGGTACGCCCTGTACAGACCATTACAAAGGACGGTTTCAAAATCTTTACCGCCCAGCAAATCGGGATAGTGTATGGCAAGTTCACGGAGATAATCATGTGACAGCATGATTTCCATCATATGGAATGGCGTGTTTTTAGGAAAGTGAACACAAGAGTCTACCCCGTCACATTTTAACAAATTGGCATCTCCTTTATTCCACTCCTCACTTCGGATTACAGAGTTATAACAACAGGTAGCATGTCCTGCAAAAGTGGCACAAAACCAAACGGCATGATAGTCGTCAGCCCGAGTATATATTTTAATAGGTTCTTCACTGGATATATGTTGATCCATAATCGAAAACAACGGAGTAGATATCTCTTCAAATGTCGCTTTCAAATACGTATTGTCAATCCGGTAGTTATTTTTTTCCGTCCGTTTTCCTTTTACGATGTTCGGCATGGGCCATTCCAACACCATTTCACACAAATCATGTTTCATTAACCGAGTAACCATCATTATTCCTTTAAGTTAAAGTCAAGTTCCTTTTCGCGTAAGCAGTAAAAGCCGATAAGGCTCTACTTTTGTTCCCAATTGGAGAACTGATACAAAATTACGATAACCCATACATCGGTACAATCCCCATTAATAGGTAAATTACAGTAAATCATAAACATCAACCCAAAACATAAAAACTAAATATGAAAGTAAATTTATCCGGAGTTCCCGAAACTCTGTTTATCACCTTACGGGTACAGGCTGCCGAAACCGCCAAGCCTAACAGTAGCACCAGGGCCCCTTATACCATTGAAGTTCGACCGACATTTATCGAAATAAGGAGAGAAAGCCATGAAATATAGGATACTTGTTTTAACCGCCATCCTGTTTACCGCATGCAACTTACTTCATGCACAAGTGCAGACAGGAAAATTAAGCGGAGTCATCATAGATGCCAATAATGAAGAAACACTGGTGGGGGCCAATATATACGTAGAGTCACTGAAAAAAGGGACTTCCACCGATAAGAACGGTGAATTTTCAATAGAAGTCCCTGCGGGACACTATCGAATTGTTATCTCCTATATGGGATATCGTACCCGACAAGAAGAGGTCAGAATCTCCGAATTGAAAACCAAGAAGTTAGTGATTCGTCTAGAACCGGAAACTCAGTCGTTGGGTGAAGTTGTCGTCACAGCCAAAAGCGAAGCCCGCCAACTGCGCGAACAGGCTATGCCCATGTCAGTGATAAGTATGCAACAGTTGCAGGGAACTGTCAGTAATGTTCAGGATGTTCTGTCGAAAACGGTAGGTGTAACTATCCGCAACACAGGAGGGGTAGGCAGTTCATCCCGTGTTTCCGTACGTGGGTTAGAGGGAAAACGCATCGGCTTTTTCATAGACGGTAGCCCGATGAATGACAATTCAGACTTCATCGATATCAATGACATACCTGTAGACATGATCGACCGAATCGAAATCTACAAAGGAGTGGTACCGGCCAGGTTTGGCGGCTCTTCTGTGGGGGGAGCCGTAAATATTGTCATCAGAGAGTATCCACCTAAATACCTCGATGCCAGTTACAGTATCGAAAGTTTTAACACACACAAACTTTCGTTAGTAACCAAACGCAACATCGCTACCAAAGGATTAGAATTCGGAGGCGGAGGATTTTATACTTACTCTGACAATAACTACAAGATGGAATCTCCTTTTGAAGAAGGGCTTATCATTAAGCGCAACCATGACAAATTCAAGAAACTGGCTGTTGCAGGTAGCCTGAAGGCTCGTAAATGGTGGTTCGATTTGGTAGAGTTCGAACCTGTCTTTATACACACTTTCAAAGAGATACAAGGTATTGAATATAATATTGAGAAAGCCCACACTTACTCAGACGCCTTCATTTTCGCCAACAAACTGGAAAAAGAAAACTTCCTGACAGAAGGGCTCGATATGGAATCGAATCTGGCCTATGCCTACACGGTATTCCACATGGTGGATACCGCTGCTTACCGATACAACTGGGACGGTACGACTTATCCTGCTGTATCCGAATATGGAGGAGAGATAGGCAAATGGGCCTCGAATGCCAGAAACGAGAAACACACCATCACCCACAAGTTGCATCTGAACTATGTGATCAATAATAATCATTCTATCAACTTGAACTCACTCTTCAGTTTCGCATCCGGACACCCGAAAGATGACCTGAAAAATAAAGTTGTTGGTTATAAAACCAATTTCAGAAGTACGATGGCAAGCTGGATTGCCGGACTGGGATACGATTTCCGCACCGACAATGATATCTTCCTGAATTCGTTCAACGTGAAATATTATATGTATGGTATGAATACTCACATGAGCAGTATCATGTCTTCGGAAGCCGAGAAAGTGGATATGTTGAAACGGGATTTTGGCATCAGCAACGCTCTACGCTATAGATTTACTCCGGATTTCATGGGTAAACTCTCGGTAGGATATGACGTACGCCTGCCGGCCGAAAGCGAACTTTTGGGTGACGGATATACAGTCGCCCCTTCCGGAAACCTGCTTCCTGAACGCAATACAAGCGTAAACCTGGGTTTTCTTTTAGACCGCACCGGAAAGGATGCCAGCAACTTACAGGTAGAAGTAAATACCTTCTATGGATATCTTGAGAATATGATCCGGTTTACAGGAGGATATCTCCAGTCTCAATATCAAAACTTCGGAAAAATGCGTACCCTTGGAGTTGAAGTAGAGGTCAAGGCGGACTTGACTCATTGGCTTTACGGCTACTGCAACATGACCTACCAGGACTTACGGGATGTGCGGAAATTTGAACCGAATACCCATATAACCAACCCGACCAAAGGTAGTCGGATGCCTAACATTCCCTACCTTCTGGCAAATGCCGGACTAGAATATCATAAAGAGAATCTGTTCGGAGGCAAGGGACAGAACACCCGTATCTTTACAGACGGTTCTTTTGTTGAAGAATATTTCTACGATTTTGAACAAAGCCGGTTTCAGGAACGGAGAATTCCACGCACCTTCTCGGCCAATATCGGAATAGAACACAGCTTTATGAACGGACGGTTCATCATTTCGGCACGAATGAATAATCTGACTGATGCTCGAATGATGTCTGAGTTCAATCGTCCCCTACCCGGACGTAACTGGGGAGTAAGGTTAAGATATGTATTGAAATGAAACAAGATTATTTATTTTAAAAACCCAAAAACTATGAAGATTAGAAATTTGATGCTGGCACTTGCCGGCACTGCACTCGTATTTTCTGCATGCGAAAAAGATCCGAACCCTAAAGTCCCGACCACCGATGCCAACATCGCTCTGGCAACCATCCTGCCCAATCCCGACGGAATGACAGGAGCAGCTTACCTGCAACTGATCCGTGACGAGTTTCCACAAAATACAAATAACAACAACGGAATTCCCATTCCGTACGGAGGATCATACCCGATTATCGAAGGGAACGATATTTTCGTTTTTCCGGGATACATGGGCGATAGCAAGAACGAGTTAGTGAAATATACACGGAACAACGGGCAGCTGTCAAGAACGGGAACAATGAAATTGCCACCCAACTCTTCCGCCACCAATATCGTTTTTGCGTCTACCGGCAAAGCTTATCTATCCATGGCAGGATTAGGCAAGATCACTATCTTCGATCCCACTACCATGACACAGCAAGGAGAGATAGACCTGACTTCATTAGGAGTATCCGACAGCAATCCGGATCCATCCGCCATGTTACTGCGCGACGGACTCCTATTCGTAGGCCTCAGCCAGATGGTGGGTGGATGGATTCCCCCACAGGATCGCCCGTACAGCGACATTGCCATCATTGACACCCAAACGGATAAGTTGCTGAAAATGATAACAGACAAGACCAGCGGCATCTCTATGCCAACCCGCCCAATCGACCGCTATTCCATCTTCATGGACGAGAAGAAAGACATCTACATTTCGTGTATGGGAGGCTTTGGTATGGTCAAAGGGCATAATGCCGGAGTTCTGCGTATCAAAGCCGGAGAAACGGAGTTCGACCCGACTTATCAATGGACAATCACAGGAGCCGCCATCAGCGGAGAAGAAAAGACTGCCGGATTTATCTCCGCCATCCGGTATGTAGGTAATGGAAAAGCGTATGCTTACATCAATATGCCGGGTTACTACAAACCGGGAGAACAAGGACACACAGCCATCGCCGATCTTGCAGTGGAAATAGATCTGTACAATAAAACCATGAAAAAAGTGCAAGGACTTGACTTGTCCAACGGTTTCGGGGTTATGCTTTCCCTTTATAAAGGGAGTATGTTGATAGGTAACTCATCGGCTAAAGCAAAAGGTATCTACTCACTGGATATACAGACAGGTGAAGTGTCTAAAGAACCGATACTGACCACGGTAGGCAATCCGATATTATGTTACTATTTTGAAAAATAAGGATAGTCACCTTTGGATGATTTTAAGAAAGAAGTGCTCTTGCAGGATACACAGAGTTACCGTATCTTTGCAGCCGTTTTAAAAAAAGAATAATTATGGAACTTCCTGAAGATCCGATGATGCTGTTTAGCGTCATCAACATGAAACTTCGCGATTGCTATGCATCGCTCGACGAACTCTGTGAAGATATGAATATCAGCAAGGACATACTGATCGGAAAACTGGAATCGATCGGGTTCGAATACAATGCCGAACAAAATAAGTTCTGGTAAATGTGCCATATACCTGAAATCGCCACAGATTGAAAGTATGTCGAAACTCGCACTCATCACAGCTTACACGGATTTATACTAATAAATATCATTAGCTATCAATAGGTTAAATTCGTTCTGTGGAACTCTATGTTACTCTGCAATGAGTTTCGGCACACTCCCAATCTATGGCGAAAAGGTTATCCCCGCCTTTTATTATTTATTGGTGAAACGGAACCAATTAAAATCGGTATATCCGTCTTCTCCCGCTTTCTCCTTACTAAAATTGAATAAGGCAAAACGATTGGCAGTCCAGACCAGCCCAAGCCCCATACTAAGTTCATTACCGATGGGAAGGAAATACTTGCCATCGGTACTGTAATAGAAAACGGCACGGAAACCTACATCCATCACACGGGCACGTATCCATATTTTGTTCCCTTCAAAACGATCGATTGTTTCAATCGTTTGACCATCATTACACATTACAATTTTCTTTTCACCATTAGTCTGCTCTACAGCCACATAGGCATAGGGGAATTCAAATACACCGAAACCGGCTACATTTCCGTCTTTCAGTCCGGAGACATCCAGTTCGACTGTTGCTTCGGAAGAAGGTCCCTGTACCCTCTGGGTCAATGTATTGCGGGCTGTCTTCAACGATTCGGCATACGAGGCTTTCAGTCGCATATGTCCTTTCCGTTCCTTCAGGGACCAACGGCTATTGTCCGGATTATGGTTCCACTGCCATTGAAGTCCGAGCGAAGATGTATTGAATTCATCCGTTGTGGCAGGAGAAGCGAACGGATAGGTCTTTCCGACCTCAGGTTTCGGATAGGTAATAATGTCTTTACCACCACTGCCAAGCATCGGCCATCCATCTACCCATTTCACCGGTACCAAATGAGGTACACGCCCGATAGGGCCTCTGTCTTGCATGATAATAAACCACCAGTCACCATTCTTCAACTGCACCATCCCCCCCTGATGCAAACCGTTGGGGGGATAAGAACCGGAATCATTCATGATCAGTTTATGTTCGTAGGGTCCATAGATGTTATCGGAACGCAGACATATTTGCCAGCCTTCGGTTCCACCGGCCGGACAAGTGAGATAATACTTCCCGTTGATCTTATAAGCATGGGCACCTTCCATGCCATAGCCTCCTCCGAATTCATGGGCATTCTTAAATCGCTTATCCCATATCTTCACTTTCTCTCCCTTCACAGATTTAGCATCGGAAGCCAGCTCTGTAACATACAGTGTCCCTTGTCCGTGGAAAACATATACTTTGCCATCGTCATCGAACAGTAATCCCGGATCATACAGGTATTCCGGAAAGATAGTCCGTTCCCAAGGGCCTTTCACATCATCGGCAATGCAAATGGAAAAGTGCCCGGGGCCCTCTCCTTCCCAAGAAGGAGTGCAAAAGCCAACATAGAATTTACCGTTATGATGACGGATAGTGGCAGCCCATGATCCACGCAGATAACGATCGCCCCCCTTCAAATCATAGCGTGCATCTTCATCGTATCGGTCGACAGCATACCCTGCCATCTTCCAATTTACCAAATCTTTCGATGTGGCAATGGGACAACCGGGAACATAATGCATACTTGTGGAGACAAAATAGAAGTCATCGCCCACCCGGATCACATCCGGATCAGGCCAATCACCCCACATAATAGGATTAGTAAACGTCCCATTTCCATTATCCGGATTCCAAACCGGAGCTTGTGCATGGATACTACATAAAGGCAACATCCATGCAATCAATACATACAAATATTTTTTCATGACAGCTCTTATTATTTCATACATTCGACATCCTCTGTATAAGGAGCCACCTCAGCGCCAAACAGGCAGGCACCTTTCGTTTCGGACTGACGTAATCCAAGTATTATCACATTCTTTTCTCCGGCACGTAACCAACACTCCGGAAGATAGAACTCTCGTTGCGGCCCCTCTTCCCAATAGCGTCCGATATTGTGTCCGTTCAACCACATATATCCCGTTCCGGTAGCATTTACAATCAACTTCCAGGGAATCCATACCGAAGGATTTTTCCGGGGCATATTGAATTCGAGACGATACCAGGTAAGCAATGCATCCCGTCCGCCATCGACTGTTCCGGTTAGCTCTCCTTTACGCACCAAAGGATAATCGGCTGATAACTTCACAACAGACCAGCCCTCTGTGCTTCCCGTTCCCAAATTCCAGTCCTGACAGATTCCTCCGAGATCGGTGGAAACTTCCCAGTTCAGCTTCTTGATCACCTCGAACTCCTGTTTTAAACGGACTCCCTTGAGCAGACCACCTGCCCCGCTCCGGTTACTCACCACCATAGCTATCTCATTATCGCCCTCGTGAATGAAAGGGGCCACATTGATTACATAAGGTTTATCCCACTCTTCGTGCGTACCTACTTCCACACCATTCACCCATAAGGTCCCGGCATCATCTATACAACCAAATTCAAGGACAGTCATCCCTTCACGAATCATTTCTGGTGTCCAGCGGATACATGTACGATAGACGGCACAACCGGCTTTCTCCTGTAAAATCCAGGCAGCAGGCCATTTCGGTTTCTCCAATCCGGCAATTTGCAAGGTAGCCAGGTTATCAATCGTTTGCTGATCGAGCAGAATTTTTTCCCACCCCGCATCTTCAGCAAATACAGCGGGCATCAAACGGGGCTCGTCCGTTCCGACAGATTTTACAAACCATTCTTCAATAGGCTGAATACCTGTCTGCCTGCGTCCGAAACCGGCCTGCTTGACTCCGCTTAATTCCTCCATCGGACGGTATCCGTGAGCATGCCCCCGGTTCTCGTAAATGGCAATGATCTCGTTAACGCCTTTGTGTAAAAGCCCGGATACGATAAAAGTATTGTCCAGCTCGTCCTTCGATACACGCTCAGCAAATTCCCCATTCACGCGGACGTAAACAGGATCACCGGTGAAGAGTTCAAAAACCAGCGAACCATAGCGGTCAACTTCTTTCTGGGTAAGATTCACCTGACTACGATACATTGAATAACGGCAATCATTGACTCCCAACTCGGGAAGAGATTTACCTTTACGCAACGGTATCCAGTCTCCACGAAAGTCTTCGTCTTTCCGCCAGACATCTGTAATAGTGATAGGTAAGGGTAAAGCGACCGGACGTTCCGGCAAAGTTTGTTCACGCGGATACCACTCCACCATATCAGTTCCGGCGTGCACCACCAGTAACTTACTATCCAAAGCTGCCAACTGACAATCTATCCTCATGGGTTTCCCTTCAACAGTCAGGTTGACTAATTGACGGAATGCCTGTTTTTTATCACGATTCAACAGAAAGACAAACAAAGTTCCGTCGGCAGCCCGGCGAATCCCAATAGTCAGGTTATCGGCTCCTTGCACATCGAACCGGACAGGCCGACTTCTGACAAGCAGTCCCCCGAACTTATCGACCACCTCACCAATTCCTTTCACTGCAGCGTATTTCTCACCGACCCCTCCGTTTTCCTTTAGCGGAGCTCCATAATCATAAGTAGTAGTCATACGACGGGCTCCCCATCCGGCAAAATGAGTACCGCCAAAGAACATATAATAATTCAATCCGGTAGAACCACCCGCCATAGCCATCAAAGCCATCCCCCGAGCATGACGTCCGTCCAGATAACTGTCTTCACTCAGACGCCCACCGACGGTAGAGAACCAGCCACCTTGCAACTCGCACACAAATGCAGGTGCATTGGGTTGTTCGGCCTTTAACTTCTCTATACGCGATTTAGCCTCGTGCATATTCCACCATACATATTGATTATCCATGTCAAACAGCTGGCTGATCACCGGATCATGAGAACCGCGCACTTCGGGAGTCACACAAGTAAAAAGAGGGACATCAATGCCATTTCGGATGCAAGCATCCGAAAGTACCCGCAGAAATTCTTCCTTTTTCTCGGACTCCATATCAAAGTAAATGTATTCATTCTCCAATTGTACCATTATGATACCCTTCTCACCCGGTTGCTTACGAGTGAGTTGTTCCTCACTAAATACCCGGCAAACAGCATTGTACCAATGCTCCGACCATTTCATGTGCTCAGGATGGTTGCTCCGAAGCCAGAAACTGGTATCATAGCTGTCCGGGCAAAATCTGGCAAGCCAGCGCGGATAAGCACCACCGGCCCACTCGGCACAAATAAAAGGACCGGGACGGACAATGGTATACAATCCGAACTCTTCATGTGCCATATGCAGCCATGCTTTCAGATCATCAAAATTGCATTGCGAATAGTCGTCCACACTCTTCGGCATATTCCGTTCATGCCAATTCCAGGGGACATAGGTTTCCACAGTATTGAATCCGGCTTCTTTTATCTTCCGGAAGCGGTCACGCCACAATTCCTGCGGGCAACGGAAGTAATGGAACGCAGCACTGAGTATAAAAATATCCTTTCCTTCGATAGTAAAACAATCTTTATCATATTTCACCCGGTCGGGATGGAAAAATTGCTTCTCCGGCAAGGTCTGTGCCTCCACAGTGAAATGTACTATCATTCCTAACAGAATGGATAGAGTCAAACTTCGATAATTCATATTCATTACTTTTTTCATTTATTGATACAATGTAACTTCAGCCAATCCGGCTGCTCCCTCCGAGCTTTTCTCAATGGTAAGGCGCATATATTTCAGTTCCTTACCGATCTGCACAGGCTTAAAATCCCATCCGGTACATTCTCGTTCGTATAGAGTCTCCCAACTCTTTCCGTCGATAGAAATTTCGACTTTATGGGTATAAGTAGAACTATCCTTCTGAAAACGAATCCGACTGGCAAACACATTCACAGATCGTTCCAATTCAAGTAGAACGATCTGGGGCTGAGATTCATCATCAGCAATCCACCATGAAAAATCATCTCCATCTGTAATATGAGAAGCCTCATAGCGTTTCTGTTCCGAAGTAGCCTCAACCCGAACCACTTTTAACGGAGTTTTTGTACGGATGACGTTTTCCCAAGCAGTAGCCTTTACAACAACTCCCTCTTCTTCATCTCCGGAATAGGGAACGTGATACCCTTCAGGTACAAATACCCCGTCGTATCTCCGGGTTACAATTTCCCGGGTGTCCCCCCGGAGTCCGTCTGCCGTAACCGAAATATGAATTTTACCGGGACGACAAGTCGTTCGTATCAGCGCATATCCTACTCCGCCTTCCACCAACTGGGGATTAATCCCGATACGCTCTATTCCATCCCCGATCAGACTTCCCTCACCGGATACGGAAATATGTATTTGGACATCCGATGTATTGACAAGAGTACCATTTGAATCACAGACCTTAAAGTAGACAGGAATCATATCCGATCCGTCCGCCACAGGTTGTATATTCTCTTCCTTCAACCAGATTTTGACCTGTCGAGGTTGTTCCGGAGTGCGTACACTGTGGGTAGCAACGACTTTTCCATCTACTATCCCTTCTGCCACTAATTCACCGGCCTCATAAGTACCGGCATTAAAAACATAACAGGGACTCCCACCTTTTTCTACAATGGAACGATAGAGAGGAGTACGCTCCTTACGCATCTGTTTTCCAATCAAATGATGATTACGGAAAAGGCGTACTTCGTCACAATTGGAAAATACGGTGATCTCATTTACTGACGAAACATAACGTGAAGCAGTGTTTTGTGATGCAATAAATACCATCGGCCCATCATATAATCCCGGTTGGAATATTCCTTTATCACGCATGCTCTGCATCATATAGTAACTGAACTTAGGATATCTGTTTATATCGACTATCCCACAAAACATGGTTTCCTGCTCTGCTCCACGTGCATAATCATTATAACTCCACAAAAAATGTCCTCCCATTCTGGGATTAGCATCAAGCATGCACCAGTCGAAATATCCATGCCCGTTAAGTTGCAAAAAACGCCCTCTGCACTGTTTCAATTGCTCTTCTTCATTTTCCATCAGGCTTACCCTAGGTTTTTCTCCTACTCCGTCACCCCACTCACGACAAAACAAAGGTTTCACTGCGATCTGGTCCTCCGGATAATTACTCATCACATCACCGTCTTTTGGAAAACGGGATACCTGTTTATAAAAAACATCGAAACAGTCTACCCGGTCTGCATGTCCAAAGTAGTCGCCGGCAGTGTACATCTGATCTCCGGGATATTCGGTATGTGCTATAGCATATAGATTCCGGGCTATCTCTGCCGGATAGCGGCTTTCATTAAGCGCTGTTTCCCATAGTATGACGGAAGGGTGATTCCTATCCCGACGAATCATTTGCTTCCCAACTTCATAAAGACGGGAAATGAATGTAGAATCGTTCTTGAAATACTGCCATCCGGGGATACACTCCACTACCAGCAACCCGTACTTATCACAAGCAGCCAAAAATGCAGGATCCTGCGGATAATGAGCTGCTCTGACGGCATTGCATCCGCCCCGCTTCAAATCGATCACATCTCTTTCTTGCATAGAATTAGCAGCTGCATCTCCTATATGTGCAAATGCCTGATGGCGATTGGCTCCACGCAGATAAAGTGATTCGCCATTAATATAGAAACCTCCGTCGCGGGTATAAGCAATAGTACGTATACCTATGGATTCAGTATGACAATCTACAACCTTACCGTTTTCAACAATCTCATTTTGCAACGTATACAAGTTTGGATCATAGGGATGCCATAACGATGGATGTACTATTTCCAGATTTTGCTCCAGATGAATGGCCTCACCGGCTGACAACCGAAAAGGAGTCAATTGACAGGCCACTATTTTTCCACTCTTATCTATCAGTTGTGTACGAAGTTGGGCTTTCCTCTTTCGTTTCCCTTCGTTTCTGACATGAGCCTTAACATGGGTCACGGCTTTTTCTTTTCCGACTACCGGATAAGTAACAAAGATGCCTCCTCCAGCTACCTCTTCCTCTTCTAAAGCATGAGTGATATGTAACGGATCACTGATAACCATTTCCACATCTCTATAAATCCCGCTATAGTAATAGAAGTCCATACCTGCCTGTGGTTTTCCAGGAGGTGTAAGTGGATCATATTCGGCAGAAACCCGAACTGCCAGCAGATTGTCCCGGTCCCAGTTTATCCGGGTAGTAATATCTGTTACAAAACCGACATAACCTCCCCGATGAGCACTAATCTTCTGTCCGTTCAAATAGACTTCACAAGCATTCATGACTCCTTCAAACGAAATTTTTATTTGTTTGTCTTTGTATTGTGACGGTACTCTGAAAGTACGTCGATACCACCCGACTCCATCATAAATAATATCTCCTCCACAATGCTTCTTCTCTAATTGCATAATATGAGGGATGATAGCTGCTATCCAACCGGAATCATCCAAACCGGGCTGCCCACCGCTTTCAACTTCTCCCCGATGAAAAGCCCAACCGGTATTCATGTTCAACACCACTCTTGCCTCTGCCTCCCCTGCCAATGCAGGGAAGGAGCAGAATACAAGCATACTACAGAAAAAAAATATCCTGAAAAACATCTCTATTACCTTAACCATATATCAAATAGAGAGAAATTAATAATGGGGATTTTGTACAATTGCCGGAGTGGCATCAATCACTGTCTGCGGAATAGGCCACAGATAATGCTTTGCCGGATCAAATTTCCGGTTCTCAACAAAAATTCGTTCATTTGTCAATGAAAGGGCACCGGTTACAGGATCGACCGTTCCAAGTAAACAACCATATACCTTCCCGTTCAACACTTGTTCACCGATTTTCCAACGGCAAATATCGAACCACCGAAGTCCTTCCATAGCAAGCTCCACACGTCTTTCTCTTCTGAGTAATTCACGCAATTTCTCCTGACCGGTATATCGGGTCCTGTCTACAACCGGCATTTTAGCACGGGTACGTATGTCGTCCAAAATATCGTAAACGGAATTATCAATCTGATTCAGCTCTATTTTACATTCGGCATACATCAACAGCACTTCTGCATAACGCATAACAATGGCATTCATACCACAATCCCACATATCTGCATAATCAGACAAATCGTCCACATATTTACGAACTAGATATCCTGTTTTAGAACGTCCGTAGGGAGCATAATAATCTCCATTCGGATCTTTCACATCGATTGGGTCATAACGTTTTCCTTCGTATAGATTTCCCGGAGCTAATACGGTAACAGCCAAACGAGGGTCTCTGTGCAGGTAAGGTTCTTTCGGATCATATACCTCAGACTCTTCGATTGTTTTTCCATCTTCACACTCAAAAGCATCTACCAGTGATTGAGTAGGATTGATAGAACACCATCCGCCCACACTGGCCGGAGGCAATACTCCCAAAACCCAGTTACCGTACAGGCTTTCTACATATTGTACATCCAGAATAACTTCCGAATTATTTTCATTCGCAATCTTAAACAAACCTTTATAATCAGGAAACAGTTCGTAGCCCAATCCCATTACTTCGCTACAAGTAGCCATACAATCATCATACTGATGTTCGAACAGTTCCAGACGAGCTTTCAGTGTCAAAGCTGCACCACGAGTTATACGTCCGACATCACTTCCGGAGTAAGATTCGGGAAGTTGCGGAGCGATCTCTTTCAGTTCTTTCAAGATAAACTCAACCACTTTCGCTTTCTCAGTACGTGGCAAATTGGCGTTTTTAATTTCAAGAACGGAAGTTACCAAGGGCACATCACCATAATGCGTCACTTTCTGAAAATAATCCCATGCACGCAGAAAACGTACTTCGGCTATCAAGCGTTTGCGTAAATCTTCATTCATTTCGGGGCGATGGATATTCTCCAGGAAATTATTATAGCGAACCATGTTTCCATACCCCATATAACTATAACCCGGATCGGTCGGGGTCGCTGTACCTGCAGCCTGTACCGCCCAGCCTTCCCAAGTAAAAGGATTATAAGCATTATCCGACGCACAGTCGGCATAAATCACTTCATCCATAGAAAACCAACCATTATAACACCCTGTAGCTGCGGCCATGGCATCTTTTTCAGTTCTCCAAAAGGCTTCGTTTGAAGGTTTGTCCAAAGGATTCCGATCTAGAAAATCGGTACTACATGCCGAGAACAAAGCGGCAAACAACAAACTATATATTATCTTTTTCATATGTATTATCTATCAGAAAGTAATGTTTAAACCAAATGTATTTGTTTTGACCTGAGGATAAGAGCTTCCTCCTTCGGGTGATTCCGGATCGAACCCTTTATCAAATTTGGTAAAGGTAAGCAGATTCTGCCCGCTATAATAAACTCTGATTCGTGAAATTCCCATCATATTACACCACTCTTTTGGAAGTGTATATCCCAACTGGAAGTTCTTCAAACGTAAATATGAAGAGTTGACAATCCAGAAAGAAGAGGGATTATAAATACTGTTGTTCTGGCGATAAGAAGAGAATGCTCTCGGAAACTTACCATTCGGATTGGTTTCAGCATCCCAACAATCACGATACATATAAGAAGGCTTTCCCTTAGCTCCAATCATTTCACCTACTACACCCGGACCTGCAAGATAGCCTTGCACATCAGCTGCTCCCTGGAACAGAAAAGTAGCATCGAGTCCTTTCCATTCGGCAAACAGATTCAAGCCAAATGTCCACTTAGGCATGGTGTTACCAATGTAGACACGGTCTTCTCCATCGATTTTTCCATCGTTATTAATATCACGGTACTTGATGTCGCCCGGTGCTGTATCAGTGCCGGGAATCGTTGCGCTATTAGCAACCTCTTCTTCAGTTTTAAAAAGTCCCTCGGCAATGTATCCTCCGATAGAGTTGATGGCATATCCTTCCTGGTTGAAATATTTACCACTCCAAATGCGTGCACCACCATTCTTCAGGTCCATCACTTCATTCTTATTATATGCGGCATTTGCCGATACCTGAAAATTCCAGCCATGAGTATTCAATTTATAACCTGCCGTTATCTCCAAACCGGTATTCTTTACTTTACCTGCATTTTGATAAGGTGCATTTAAACCATATAAGGTACTTACGGGTAATTTCATCAGAATATCATACGTCAATTTGCGGTATCCTTCGATAGATAAAGTATATTGATTGCCCAGAAACCCCATGTCAAGTCCAAAGTTCAAAGTCTCGGTAGTCTCCCAGATCAAATCGCGGTTAGCTCCATCGACCGGTGCTACCCCTTGTACAACAGTTCCGCCAAACGAATAATTAGCCTGATCAAGTACAGATTGGTAAGAATAGTAAGAAATAGCCTGATTACCCAAAACTCCCCAGCCGCCTCTCAGCTTAAGATCTGACAACACATTACGGGTTCCTTCCATGAAAGGCTCATTAATAATTCGCCATGCACCAGAGAAAGATGGGAATACTCCCCAACGTGAGTCCTTAAAGATACGTGAAGTTCCGTCACGACGGATATTTGCCTCAACCAAATAACGATTATCATAGTCGTAAGTCAAGCGTCCGAAGAATGAACGCAAAGCATATTCATTAGCCGAACCATCTGCAGTCTGACCATCAGGTGAACCGGCATTCAACTCCCAAAGATCATTGTTCAGAAAGTTTTTCCGATATCCTTTTGTCCAGTCTTCACGGTAATATTCCTGTTCGTATCCTGCCAATGCACCTACAGTATGTTTTCCAAACGTATTGTTATAGCTGACCAAAGTCTGTAAGTTCAGTTTCAGACCATTTTTACGTTCATCAGTTTGATTGTTAGGTCCCTGATACTTTGTAGGCTCACCTGTTTTCCAGTTATAATATTGAATATCCTTAATGAATTTTTCATCAGAAATTGATTTATATTCGTAACCCACGATTTCCTGAATTTTCAACCCTTTAATCGGTTCATAACTTACATTTCCGATGGCTCTGGTAATATGCTGTTTGGTAGTACGTAAATTACCTTCTTCAATAAATGCAAGTGGATTACCATCATTGGCATATCCATAATATCCATTTGAATATTTATAAGGAATGAAAGGAGCTATCTGATTGATCTGCGAAAAGATGTTAGACATTTCACCGGTAAAACCACTCACCGGTTCTTGTGCCTCCCCATAAGTAAAAGAAAGATTCATACCTGCCGTGAACTTGCCCATCTTGGCATTCATATTGCCTCGCACCGAATAACGGTCATATTTAGCAATATCTATAATACCGTCCTGTCCCAAGTAACCAGCAGAAAACATATAGGTCATTTTATCCGTACCACCTGAAATTTCAGCGCGGTGGCTATGCTGCAAACCGGTCTTATAAAATAATCCCTGCCAGTCTGTATCCGGATAATTGTCAAGATCCGAACCATTTCTGAACTTTTCGATCTCTTCATCTGTATAGATCGGATTCTTTCCTTCGTTAACCATAGCTTTGTTATATAACTTCGCATATTCCCACGAGTGCAGATATTCAGGAAGAGCCGTAGGTTTCTGCCACCCCACATAGCCATCATAACGAAGCGTGGGAGCTTTATCTCCTCCTTTTTTAGTAGTAATCAAGATTACTCCATTTGCCGCACGCGAACCATAGATAGCAGCTGAAGAAGCATCTTTCAGTACCGAGATGTTCTCGATATCGCTGGGATCCACTTCATTTATGCTGGATACCGGCAAACCGTCTACCACATACATCGGATTAGAATTATTCAGAGTCCCGACACCACGTACCCGTATGGTTGTATTATCACTTCCCGGCTGCCCCGTCCCGGAGATAACCGTTACTCCGGGCAAAAGTCCCTGAATCGCATTCGAAACGTTTGTTACCGGACGATTCTGCAACGACTTGGAATCGACAGCAGCGACAGCTCCCGTTAAGTTTACTTTCTTTTGAACCCCATATCCTACTACAACCACCTCATCCAGGGTCTTCGTATCTTCCTTCATGATGATGTTAAACGCATCTTTTCCTTTTGTCGACACATCTTGTTGGAGATAACCGATATAACTGATAATCAAAGAAGCATTTTCCGGAACTTCCAGTGTGAATTCCCCATCCAGATTTGTTATCACCCCATTGGTACCGACTCCTTTTTCCACGACATTCGCACCAATAATCGGTTCGCCTGTAGCATCCTTCACCACTCCGGATACTTTTTTCTTTCGGGAACCGGACTGTTGGTCCGCTTTTTTTTCAATAAAATAAATCTTATTGTTTTTTATTTCAAAAGTTACCTTCGTTCCTGCCAACAGTTTAGACAATGCTTCATCCAGACTGGCATCTTTCACTTGAATAGAAATTTTGCGATTCACATCAATCAACTGATCGCTGAATACCAACCCCATTCCTGTTTGTGCTTTTATAGAAGACAGTATTTTTTCTACCTTCTCATTATTAAAATTCAAAGAAACTTTTTGTGACCATGCCGAAACAGTGAAGCCAAATAAAAGAACTCCTAAGAGCAACAGCATTTTCGTTCTGGTTCTTGTTTTCATTTCATACAGTATTAAATTAATTATTTTTATAGTTTATAAAAAGGCCTTTCTATATAAGCTAACACACCATCGAAAAGAAGGTATGAGTGCTATTTTTATTTTTCTGCAAAAAAAGATGCAGAGAAATGATAGGTCTTGCCCTTATGTAGTTGTACATGCCTTCTAACATCCCCACAAACCACCTCGTACCGTTCATTTTGCCGTGCATACAAAACAGCTTCTATCAATTTTCCCGCTTTCCAGGTAATGTCCAAAGTATGTCCTCCATAGATTTTTATACCTTTTATAGAACCATCGGCATAATCACAAGGCCAGGCCGGCAAAAGTTCTATTTTTCCCTTCTCGGTATAAACCAGCATCTCCATTAGCAGGCGTGGGATGCTCAAGACTGCATCCAAATTGTATACTTGATGTTCCGGATCATGTGAAGTGACCAATCCGTCATATAAATAATGACGACGACTGAAACGGTCCAGATTTGTTTTTACCTTATCTATATCGCCCAGACGCACTGCCTGAAGAGCCACATGAATTAATCCATGGGCAGAACCGGTATCGAAAGCAAAACGTTTGTTTAATGCGATACGTGCTGCATGTATAAGACGAGGATCTCCCTCCGACTTACCCAACTGCGAACCGGGAAAAACCGGATAGAGATGAGAAAGATGTCTGTGATTATATACGTCCTGATAAGCTTCATCAATCCATTCGGCCAAGGCTCCTTCGTCATTAATCCGGTAGGAAGGCAACCGTTGCAGGTAATTATTCCATTTAGCCAATTCTTTTTTGTCAGCACGAAATGTACGCCCCATCTCAAGAAGCAAACGGAACACTTCTTTAGCAATAGCAACATCCATTATAGCATCTTTGCTCAACCAGGTGTCAGTCCCCGGAGGAGCATTCTCGGGAGAAACACTGGGGCAAATGTGATATAAGCTATCACCATCCATAGTCAAGTAGTCTTCATAGAAGTCGGCCATTTCCCTGTATAGCGGGAACACATGTTTCTTAAGAAAAGCCTCATTACCGGTCAGCATGGCATACTCATAAAAAGGACGTATATTCCAGCCGGCACCACCGGGCCAGCACATCCAGGGAAAAGACCGTCCGAAATGGGTGAGATATCCACTTTCCGGATCATTATAATGGGCAACAATAAAGCCTCTGCACCCCAGATAATTTCGCGCGTTCAGTCTCCATCCGGGAAGCAGACTCTCCACATAACCAATATAAGATTCCGCACATTCATGCAAATTGCCCATAGATGCTGCCGAGACGGCCAAGTTGATATTTGAATCCCATACAAAGCCACCGATCCATCCGGGTTTCCATCCTCCTCCCCAGATTCCCTGTAAAGGAGGAGGATACTTGCCGGATGAAGAAATAAGCAAATAACGTCCCATAGCATGAATCTGCTCAAGAAACAAAGGAGTAACCCCATGCTTATGAATATCGGAAAGCATTTTCTCTGTCGAAGTCGTTTTCCAATCGGAAGAACAGCCTAAATCCAATTGCATGCGGCGAAACATTTCGGCATGTTTCCGACTGTGAGGTAACAACAGAGTATTATAATCGAGCGGTAAACGTGACAACTCCCTTTGCACGGAAGGGCGTACCGACAAATTTGCATTCTCCAACGGAGTAATTCTCACAAGAACGAGTACCTCGTCAGCGTCTGCTATTCTCAAAAAATCACCTTCGGTAATCATACTTCCCCCTTTAAGAGACACTCGGGCCAATCCCTCATAACCACCGGCATCATATTTGTAAGCGGCACGGTAAGATAACCATCCTGAAAATGCTTCTGTACTCACCGATGAGAAAGCACTATCCAGATTATGCTCAAAATGAACTCCTTCACGTCCCGGAGTCTCCTTAAGCCCCAACACTAAATTTATCTTTCTTTGTCCGGTTGCTTTCAGACGGAGCACATTGACATTATGCTCTCTGGATGAGAATACAGATTCCGTCACTCCTCCTCTTCCACCCCAAAAGGCGGAAGTCTCACCCGTTTCCAGATCAAGTTGTCTTCTATAGCCATTCTCTGCCTGTAGAGTGGTATCGGTATACCGAATGCACAGATCAAAAGCTGGATGGGGTATAAGAGGCCAGCGCTGTACGGCTCCCATAGCAACCAATTGCCGGTCAGCTTCACCGGTCATCAACTCATCTGCTGCATCGCTTCTCCCGGATTCTATCAACCGGCGCACTTCCGGAAGAAGCGAAGCTGTTGAAGGAACCGCTACTTTATGACGATCCCATCCTCTTATAAACAATTCCTCGTGGACACAGATTATTCGTTCCGATCCCGGTTGCCCCATCACCATCGTCCCGTGGCGACCATTGCCGGTGACAAATGCATCCTGCCATGATGTGGCAGGTTTCTCCGCCCAAACCACCCATCGTCCGGACGAAACAGAAGAAGATGGATGATGTACCGTACCGTAAGTAGTTGACAATGACAGACAGGCCATCAAAAGTGTAAACAAATATTTCATATAAACACATATTTGCTGTGATATCTCTTGTGTATAGATATCCGGTTCATACTTGAAATTAAATATTTTTAAAGGCCCTTTTACTACATAAGCTAACACCCCATCCGAAAGAAAGTATGAGTTTCCATATAAGAGCTTATCTAAAAAAATAGATGCAGCTCCTGAACAGGGTCTGCATCTATCTATAGAATAATAATTCAATCAATCTATTTTTCCTTCTGAATTTCGAATACCCCATCTTCCGTTTGCAAGAAACGTATCCATGAAACCGCTTCCAAATCACGCAATACATCGTCCACATTCACTTTGCTGGTAGATAGAGTAAACCTGTTATTCAATAGGGTGGAATCACGCACCACAAAATGAACATCATACTGCCGTTCCATGACCTTTATAATATCTCTCAGCGGAGTAAGATAAAAATTCAGGCTATTGGAACGCCAGGATGAAATCTGGCTCATATCATCCGGTTTGGTTATCTGGCAAATTCCGGATGTCCGGTTGTATTCGGCACTTTCACCCGGTACAAGAGGATATTCCTTGTTCTTGGTATCTTTCAACAGCACGCCTCCTTCTTCCAAGGTGACCCATACATTGGGTTCTGACGGATATGCCTTTACATTAAATTTAGTTCCGGTGACCTTTACTTCAACACCTTTCAAATCGACGATAAACGGACGCTTCTTATCCTTAGCGACCACAAAAAAGCCTTCTCCCCATAACTCCACACTCCGACTGAACAGACCGAACTTCTTGGGATACCGCAAACGGGTATCCGAATTCAACTGTATAACTGTTCCATCTTGCAGAACAACCTGCATTTGCTCTCCGCAAGGAACCTTTAATTCAGCATATTCTGTGGCAGAAAAGACTCCGGTTCTGTCAGCCAGAAACCAAAGAGATATACTAAGGAATAAAAAAGGAATCAATACCGCTGCCGCTATCAGTCCACGACGATAAGAAACTATTTTTTTCTCAGGTTTTATTTGCCCGATGAAGCGTTCCCGCATCCGTTCTTCCGGCACCGGATGGTCTAACCATTCCCGGGCCCGTTCTTCGGTGAGCCGTGCAGACTCGCTCTCCAAACGCCCCGACAAATATTCGCTACCCTCTTCTGTAGCAAACCATTCCGCAACCAATCCCGCTTCTTCCACAGAAGCTTCGTTATTGAGCACTTTATCTATAATCGCATCATCTATTTTCATTTCGACTTTTCTTTATCTAATAATAAAAACACTTCATCAACTTAAAAGTATGAGTTGCTGCTCACTCTAAAAAATGAATCCACAATACATGAAGTAATACAATTAACGATTCAATCTCCGCACGGAGTATCTTAATGGCCTGAGTATAATGGGACTTTACGGTAGGCACCGTGATATGCATCTCGTCCGCTATTTCCTGGTTAGAAAGTCCTTTTTCTATTTTCAGGCGGCATATTTTCTGTTTTTGAGGAGGTAGTTTACCGATGGCAGTCCGAAGATGTTCCCTGAAATCTTTATCTTCAAAATTCTTCAGAAAACTGTCGTCCGCTTCTTCGTTCCGTTGAGCCATCTCGTAATGCTTTTCAAAGACAATCTGCCGATGTCTCAACTCGTTCATAATGTAGTTTTTCAGGATGGTGAACAACAGGCTTCTGATGCCGGATTGAAATTCAAAACTGGAACGTTGCTCCCACAATTTCATAAAAGTATATTGCACTGCGTCTTCAGCCTCTTCACCTGATTTAAAATACCGATAAGCCAGCGCATACAACAAGCGGTTATACCGTTCGAAAACAGTAACAAAAGCGTGCTCGCTGCCTTTACGGAGTTCAGCATACAGTTTCTGGTCAAAATCTAAAAATTGATTCATTATCGAATATTTCTCACTTGGTGATCTAAGGTCCTGCTTTTAGAAATGGCAAAGATAAGAAAAAACAGTTTGAACCTTATCCTCTTTGAGAATGTTTTAACTGTAGAATCTTAAAACAATAACGGTTATGGAGAAATATCTTATTCACAGTAATGAGCTGCACCTGATCGATCAAGAAAGAATCCACCAGGCAGTAGAGCAGATGGTAGAGTCATTGGATATGGCCGCCGGATCTACATTCAGTTTTGACCTTTACAAAGTGGTGGAAACCTATTTCAAGGATCTGGATAAACGGAGAGAGATAAACCATCTGTTAGGCATCACAGACAACACGTATGATCCTACAGAAGATTTCGGAGTGTGTTAATTGGTTAAATATAAATTTGCAAAAAGGGTGATTGCTTCTTCAGAAGTAGCCACCCTTTTTGAATATTCATCAATTCGGAGCCTGATGAACCGTAAGTTGCGGAAAGGGAAAATTGATGCCTTTCTCATTGAACGTAGCATAAATCGTCTTGTTTATGTCGAAATAAACGCCCCAATAATCGCTACTCTCCACCCAAACACGGACTACAACATTCACACTGCTGGCATCCAGCGCATGCAGAGCTATAAACGGAGCAGGATCATTGAGAATACGCTTATCGGCGGTCAGCACCTCACGTACCACTTTTTCCACCTTATTATAGTCTTCACCATAATCGACGCCAAAGATCCATTCAACGCGACGGGTCTTCTGGTTACTATAGTTAGTCACCACTCCACTGCTTAAAGCCCCGTTGGGCACATAGATGAGCTTGTTGTCGGCAGTTGTCAGGATTGTATGGAATATCTGGATTTCCTTGACCGTACCGGAAACACTTTGTGCTTCGATCCAGTCGCCTACCTTATAGGGTTTGAACAGTAAAATAACCAGTCCGCCGGCAAAATTTTGCAAATTACCGGAAAGCGCCATACCGACAGCCACACCGGCAGAAGCCAGCAAAGCAGCAAACGAAGTCGTCTCGACGCCCAATGCGCCTACCACGGAAACAATTAATAGTACGGTAAGAAGGATATTAACGAGACTCTTTACAAAAGTCTTGATACTGATATCCACGTTTCTCTTATCCATCACCCGGCCGACCAGACGGTTCAGCATCCGGATCAGAAAACGTCCGACCAAAAATACAATGACCGCTTTCAGAATATGTCCTCCGGCCTGTATGCCCGAGTCTATCAGTTGTTGGGTGATCAGTCCCAACTTATCGAGCCCGTCTGCCTGGGCTATAGCCTGGTCCAGCTTCTCAGCCGCCACTTGCAGGGAATCGGCGACTTGTTGTGTAGTTTGGAATAGTAGCATAATAATACAATTTTAGAGTTTGTCCATTTAATAACAGCGGACAAAGCTACAATGTTTTTATCAAATAGCGAAGTGTTTCTTGCTTTACACAAGCAAAAAGCGTAAATTTGCCACCGATTCACTTAGTAGGGGTGCCTTAACATGACGGGCTGAGAACATACCCTTTGACCTGATCCGGGTAATGCCGGCGTAGAGAAAAACAAATTAGCAACATGAAAAAGATGATTTTTGCCGGCTGTCTGATGGCCGGAGCAAGTGTCTTCGCGCAAGCGGGCGAGACAGACAGCTTGAAAGTAGTAAATCTGCAAGAGGTGCAGATAGTATCCACACGTGCCACTTCAAAAACCCCGGTGGCATTCACCAACGTTTCGAAAGAAGAACTCAAAAAGCAGAACTTCGGGCAAGACATCCCTTTTCTGCTCAGTATGACTCCTTCGGCACTGACCACCAGTGATGCCGGAGCAGGTATCGGTTACACCACACTGCGCGTACGGGGAACAGACGGGACACGCATCAACATCACAGCCAACGGAATCCCGATGAATGATGCCGAAAGCCATACACTCTTCTGGGTAAATATGCCCGACTTTGCTTCGTCCGTAAAGGATATACAGGTGCAGCGCGGTGCGGGTACATCGACCAACGGCGCAGGCGCTTTCGGAGCCAGTGTCAATATGCAGACGGAAGGTATTTCGATGCAACCTTATGCCGAAATAAACGCCTCGTACGGCAGCTTCAATGCTCACAAAGAGACAGTAAAATTCGGGACGGGATTGCTGAAGGATCATTGGGCATTCGATGCCCGCCTGTCCAACATCGGTACGGACGGATACATAGACCGGGCATCAGTAGACCTGTACTCTTTCTACGCACAGGGTGGATATTTTGCCGACAATACTTCGGTGAAGTTCATCACCTTCGGCGGTAAAGAAAAGACGTATCATGCCTGGAATTATGCAACTAAGGAAGAGATGAAGAAATATGGCCGACGCTTCAACTCATGCGGCATGTACACAGATGACGACGGACACATCCGCTTTTACAAAGACCAGACGGACAACTACCTGCAAATGAACTATCAGCTCTTGCTGAATCATACTTTCTCGGCAGCATGGAACCTGAATGCGGCACTCCATTATACAAAGGGGGACGGCTACTATCAGGAGTATAAAGAGGATCGCAGCCTGAAAGAGTATCGCCTGCATCCGTTTATGTACGACGGAAAGGAAGTGGAAAAAAGCGACCTGATCCGGCAGAAGAAGATGGACAATCACTTTGGCGGCGGCGTATTCTCGGTGAACTACCGGAATGAGAAGCTGGACGCTTCGCTGGGCGGCGCACTGAACTACTACGACGGATGGCACTTCGGACGGGTGATCTGGGTGAAGAACTATATCGGCAAGTTGCTGCCCGACCACGAATATTACCGTAACAAAGCCAAGAAGACGGACGGGAACCTCTATCTGAAAGCCAACTACAATCTGGTGGCAGGCCTCAACGCGTATGCCGACCTGCAATACCGCTACATCAACTATAAGATACACGGTGACAATGACAAGTACGATTACAACACTGACGGACTGCAAAAGCTCGCAGTCAACGATCACTTCAACTTTTTCAACCCGAAAGCCGGACTGAACTGGGATATCGACTCCAACAACCGGGTTTACGCCTCTTTCTCCGTTGCCCAGAAAGAACCTACACGAAACAACTATACCGACGGTAACGCAGACGAATATCCGAAGGCGGAAAAACTGTACGACTACGAACTGGGGTATACCTACCGCAACACATGGTTGAGCGCCGGAGTCAACTTCTACTATATGGACTACAAGGACCAGTTGGTGCTGACCGGAGAATTGAACGAAATAGGCGAAGCCATGGCACGCAACGTGCCGGACAGTTACCGGACGGGCGTAGAACTGATGCTAGGAGTTAAGCCATGCCGATGGTTCCAATGGGACATCAACGGTACGCTGAGCAAGAACCGGGTGAAAAACTTCACCGAAAAACTGTACGAAGACGAGTGGAAGAACCCGATCGAAGTGGAACATGGTAACACCCCGATCGCTTTCTCTCCGGACTTTATACTGAATAATCGTTTCTCGTTCAGCCACAAAGGATTCGAAGCCGCCCTCCAGTCACAGTACGTCAGCAAGCAGTATATGAGCAATGCCAAGCAAGCAGAGCAGACACTCGATGCTTATTTTGTGAGCAACCTCAATCTGGCATATACATTCCAATTGCGACACGTGAAGTCAGTTACAGTGGGATTCACCATCTACAACCTCTTCAACGAAAAGTATGAAAACAACGGGTATGCCGGAAGCGGCTATACGCTGAAGGACGGCAAGCCCGAACGCTATAATTATGCCGGCTATGCCGCCCAGGCAGGTACAAATGTAATGGGTAACCTCTCGATCCGCTTCTAAGCCATGAACTATCTCGAAATCACAGGTGCCCTTGTCGGGCTGATTTACCTTTGGCTGGAATACCGGGCAAGCATTTATCTCTGGATAGCGGGCATCATCATGCCGGCCATCTATATATTTGTATACTACCAAGCAGGATTGTATGCCGACTTCGGCATCAATATCTACTATCTGCTCGCGGCCGCCTACGGCTGGATGGTCTGGATGCGGGGAAGCGAAAAAGAGACCCGGGCCGAGCTGCCCATCACGCACACACCCTTGAAAAGATACCTCCCCCTATTGCTGGTATTCCTAGCAGCCTTCTTCGGCATCGCCTGGATACTGATCCGGTTTACGGACAGCAACGTCCCCTGGCTCGACTCGTTCACCACGGCGCTGAGCATCATCGGCATGTGGATGCTGGCACGCAAGTACGTCGAACAGTGGTGGGCATGGATCGTAGTCGACGTGGTATGTTGCGGACTCTACATCTATAAAGAGCTTTATTTCACATCCGCTCTTTACGGACTTTACTCAATAATCGCTATCTTTGGCTACTTTAAATGGAAACAAATGATGCATTATGAAAGTAAATGATATCGATATGGACGCCGTCATACTGGGCAACGGCGAATATCCGACCCACTCAATGCCGGAAACCATGCTGATTATGGCGCCTTACGTGGTGTGCTGCGACGGGTCCGCCGACGAACACATCCGAAGGGGATTTACACCCGATGCCATCATCGGCGACGGAGACTCGCTCTCACCGGAGAACAAGGAACGGTTCAGGACCATCTTCCACCAGATAGACGACCAGGAGACGAACGATCAGACCAAAGCGGTACACTTCCTGCTCGACCAAGGCAAAAAAACAATCATCCTCGTGGGTGCAACCGGTAAACGGGAAGACCATACCCTGGGAAACATCAGTCTGCTGATAGACTATATGAAAGCAGGAGCGCAGGTAACGATGCTGACGGACCACGGAATGTTTATTCCGGCATCGGGGCGGAACTGTTTCAAGTCATATCCCGGACAGCAAATCTCCATCTTCAACTTCAACGCCACCGGACTGAGGGCCGATGGGCTGGTATATCCGCTCAGTGACTTCAGTAACTGGTGGCAGGGTACGCTGAACGAAGCGACAGGCACCGAATTTACGATCCATGCGGAGGGAGACTACTTGGTTTATCTGAATTACTGACTGGTTTCTCCTTCGTCTCGGCCACTTCGACCAGATAGACACTGACGCAGATCATACCGATGGCAATGGTCTGCGACCAGCTGAAGCGGTCCTGTCCTACGAGTAGAGAGACGATGGTTGCCACGATCAGTATCAAATACCCATAGATGGCCACCACGGTAGTCTTCAGATATTTCAGTCCGATCGGTACCAACAGGTAGCTGACAACCGTAGGGAATATCAGGACAAAGAGGAGCACCGACAGCGGAAACCAGTGTAACGGCCCGGAAAATACCGGAGCATGGAAACCGGTGACAGCCGAAACGACGATGCTTGAAAAAGCCGCTCCGGCAAAGGTATACTTCAATACTGTAAACATTCCGACCGACTTCAGTATTCGGTTACTTGCCACCAGATAGACAGCATAGGCGATCGAACTCAACAGGCAGAGCATATTGCCTGTCAGGGCGTCCGAAGCCAGATCGTCACTCTTCTGAGCCAGAATGCAAAGAATGGCTCCGCCGAGTCCGAGGGAGATACCGGCTATCTTCATCGCACTGATCTTCTCCTTGAAGAAGACCACGGCGATCACAAACACCCAGATAGGCTGCAAACTGGTGAAAATGGAACTCGAGACCGGAGTCGTTTTACTCAACCCCATCAGATAAAGAAACATGAAACCATAGATGCCCAAGGCTCCCAGGAGAAAAAGGAATATTTTTTCTTTCCGGGTGGAAATTTCGGGCTTGACAAACATCCCGATGATCCAGAAAGCAATGGCGGCAAACACGCACCGGAGGGTAACTCCCGAAAGGGGACTGACCCATACGGGAAGCAGATATTTCAACGCATTCATGTTCAATCCGCTAAAGGTTTTGGAAACCACCATACTCAGATTGGCCTCCACTTTCTTATTCTTCATCATACGAGGGTTATTTTTTATTCCCGTACAACAAAAGAGGGAGACGGAAAGTTCGGAGAAAGAAGGACGATAAAGTCCGGAGCGGAAAGCAGATTACGATTATTTAGTTTTACACTAAAAACAGACTTTCACCCGCATGCGGAACGAAGAAAATCCGCGGGCGGGCGGAAGCGAAACCGGAGATGCCTGCAGGCAAAAAAAGTGGCGGGAGTTTTTTAAAAAAGTCCCGCCACTCCCCCCCAGAAGTATCTCTGAGACCGTTTTCACAAACAATTTCCCGTCAGCATCTCCATCCGGGAAAAGAGCCGCCGGCTGTGGGAAAAGCATATTTCACCATAGAGAGCGCAAAGCATTCACATTAATAATCCATAACAAAAGTCATCTACATCACCCTGTGCCCTCAAGGGAGAGTCTCTACTTGCCCAGCAGATAGCTCTTGAAATCAGCAAACTCCTTCGTCATCGGCAAACTTTTCTTTTCGCCTTTCATAAAAGCCCGGAGCTTAGCAGGTATTTCGACCTCGGTACCAATGATGCTCTCCACCGTTTGCAGGAATTTGGCCGGATGGGCCGTTTCGAGGAATACGCCTGTCTCACCCGGCTGCAAGCCTTCCTCCAATGCACGGTAACCGCATGCTCCATGAGGATCGAGCAGATAACCCGTCTGCTGCCAGCACGCTTTCACGCTTTCACGAATCTGCTCGTCGGTGTACGTCGTTCCGGATATCTCGGCAGCGATGGCTGCATGCGAACCGCCATACAGGTCGAGCACACGGGCAAAGTTGCTCGGATCACCCACATCCATCGCATTGGCAATGGTGGCAACGGACGGACGGGGATTGTACTGTCCTGTCTGCAAATATTGATAGAAAATATCATTCTTATTGTTGGCGGCGATAAAACGGCGGACGGGCAAGCCCATCTTTTTGCCGAACAAGCCTGCAGTAATGTTACCAAAGTTTCCGCTCGGCACACAGATGACGGCATTCTCTGCCCGGCCGGCCTTCTTCAATTGCGCATAGGCATAAAAGTAATAGAATGCCTGCGGCAGGAAACGTGCCACGTTGATAGAGTTAGCCGAGGTCAGCAACAACCGTTCGTTCAGTTCGTGATCCATAAAGGCTGCTTTCACCAGCGCCTGGCAGTCGTCAAACGTTCCGTCCACCTCCAGGGCTGTAATATTCCGCCCCAGCGTAGTGAACTGTTTTTCCTGTATCTCGCTGACTTTTCCCTTCGGATAGAGCACATACACATGAATACCCTCTACCCCCAAAAAGCCATTGGCTACCGCACTACCGGTATCTCCGGAAGTGGCAACGAGCACATTCACCTGTTTCCGCCCCTCTTTCCGGATGAAGTATCCCAACAAACGGGCCATAAACCGTCCACCTACATCTTTAAAAGCCAATGTAGGACCGTGGAAAAGCTCCAGGGAATAGATGTTCTCCTTCACCGGCACCAACGGGACATCAAAATTCAACGTATCATAAACGATCTCTTTCAGCGTTTCCGCCGGAACATCTTCTCCAAAGAAAGCATCTGCCACCCGGTAAGCGATTTCCCGGAAAGAAAGATTCTCTATCTCGTCATAAAACTCTTGGGGCAAGGGTTTGATGGTCATGGGCATGAATAGCCCCTTATCAGAAGCAAGTCCTTTGACTACCGCTTCTTCAAGCGAAGCAAGCGGAGCTTGTTTGTTAGTACTATAATATTTCATGGGTATTTTTATAAATGGTTTCGGAGTCGGTGCACCACAGAGTCCCACAGAGTTTTAAGTTCTTATTATATGTGCTTAAGAGATAAAAAATTCTCTGTGAAAATCTGTGTAATCTGCGGTGAACAAACTCTGTTCCTATTCCTTAACGGTTCATAAACTCTTTAATAAATTCATCCTCTTTCAGCAATCCGTAACTGCCCTCCACTGCTGCAACTTCATCGAAGGTCTGCACGCTGTCCGGCTCGATACCCGGATACCAGATAAAAAACGGGACCGGCTCGTTGGTATGCGTACGCAGTTCACAGGGAGTAGGATGATCGGGTAATACGGCAATCGCTACCGGCTCTTCCCACTCCTTCACAGCCTCGTAGATAGGACCTACGGCACGGCTATCCAGGTTTTCAATCGTTTTCAGTTTCAGCGCCACATCACCCTCATGACCGGCTTCGTCACTGGCTTCAATGTGCAGATAGACAAAGTCGTCCGTTTTCAGGGCCTCCAGTGCGGCGGCCACTTTATTCTCGTAATTGGTATCGTACAGCCCCGTTGCCCCTTCTACCGCAATACGGCGCAGCCCGGCATAATATCCGATACCGTTGATCAGATCGACGGCCGAGATGACAGCTCCCCTCTTCACTTGCGGGAAGGTGTCGGACAGACGTTCCATTTGCGGACGGTAACCCGGGCTCCACGGCCAGATGCTGTTGGCAGGGTCTTTCCCCTCAGCCATCCGCTTCAGGTTCAGCGGATGATCTTTCAGCAGTTCCTGAGACTTCAGGATCAGTTCATTGAGCAGGCTAGCAGTCTCTTCGGCCTCCGGTACCAAAGGTTTCACCATCAGCGGACGGAAAGGCTTCAAAGGCACATCGTGCGGAGGGGTGCAGTCGAGTTGCTTGTTTCCGCCTTTCACCACCAGCAGATGGCGGTATTGCACCCCGGTATGAAACCTCACCCGGTCGTCCCCCAGTTTCTCCTGAAGGTATTGAATCAACACATCCGCCTCTTCTGTTGTGATATGCCCTGCCGAATGATTCTTCAGGATATCTCCTTCCGTACAAATCAGATTGCAACGCATTGCCATCTCGCCCGGCTGCAAATCGACACCGATGCTGGCAGCCTCGAGTGGTCCGCGCCCTTCGTATACTTTCGGAAGATTGTATCCCAGAACCGACATATTGGCTACTTCACTTCCCGGATGGAACCCGTCGGCTACGGTTATCAACCGTCCGTTCCGTCCCATACGGGCCAGTTTATCCATATAAGGCGTTTTTGCATATTGCAGGAGCGTCTTGTCTCCCAACGACTTTACAGCCCAGTCGGCCATTCCGTCACCCAGTATGATGATGTGTTTCATAAGCTTCTTTTTTATACGTTTGCAATGCTCATAATGTCAGCAAATACACCGGCCGCCGTCACTCCGGCACCCGCACCGTATCCCTGAATCATCATCGGATATTCTTTATAGCGTTCGGTGGTGAGCAAGATGATGTTATTGCTGCCTTCCAATCCGTAGAAAGGATGGTTGCGGTCCACTTCCTGCAAACCGACGGATGCTTTGCCGTTCTCCAGCTTGGCAACGAAACGCCAATGTTTATTCTCACTCTCGAGCACCTTGCGGCGAGCTTCGAAATCAGCATCCAGACTAGGCACTTTTTTCCAGAAGTCTTCCAGTGAACCTTCAAAGAAGTCATTCGGTACGAAAAGATTTTTCTCCACGTCTTCCTGTTCCAGCTTGTATCCGGCCTCACGCGCCAGGATCACGAGCTTACGGATCACGTCCTTACCGCTCAAGTCAATGCGCGGATCGGGTTCCGAATAACGCTCTTCCTGCGCCATCTTGATGGTACGGCTGAAGGGAACATCGGCACTGATCTTATTGAAAATATAGTTCAGCGTACCCGAAAGCACTGCCTCGATCTTCAGAATCTTATCACCGCTATGTATCAGGTCATTGATGGTATTGATAATCGGAAGTCCAGCCCCCACGTTGGTTTCAAACAGATATTTCACACCACGCTGACGGGCTATCAGCTTCAGTTCACGGTAATTCTCGTAAGCCGATGAAGCAGCAATCTTATTGGCCGCCACCACAGAAATGTTATGTTGCAGGAAGTCCTTATATAGAGAGGCTATGTCCGGACTGGCCGTACAATCCACAAATACCGAATTGAATATATTCATGCCGATAATCTCGTCACGTATAGTATCCAGCGAACTGTCCACTCCCTTCTCTTTCAGCTCTTCGCGATAGTTGGCCAGATCGAATCCGGCACGGCTGAACATCGCCTTCGTCGCATCGATAATACCTACCACATGGAGTTTCAGGCCATTTTCTACCATCAGCTTCTTCTGCTGCTGGCGGATCTGCTCGACAAGACTTCCTCCCACCGTGCCCACACCGCAGATAAAGAGGTTGAGCACCTGATATTCGGAGAGGAAGAACGAGTCGTGAATCACATTCAGCGATTTACGCAACGACTTTGAATCGACAACAAACGAGATGTTGGTCTCGGAAGCTCCCTGTGCACAGGCTATCACATTGATGCCATTTCGTCCCAGCGTACCGAACAGCTTTCCGGCAATGCCCGGCGTATGTTTCATGTTCTCACCCACGATAGCTACCGTAGCCAGGTTCTTCTCTGCCTGGATAGGCGAAATCTCACCCATTTCGATCTCTTTGGCAAACTCTTCGTTCAGCACTTCGCAAGCCAGATCGGCATCGGCATTACGCACACCGATAGAGGTACTGTTCTCCGATGAAGCCTGCGAAACGAGGAACACACTGATTCCATTCTTTGCCAGCGCCTTAAAGATGCGGTAGTTGACACCGATCACGCCCACCATACCTAAACCCTGTACGGTAATCAGGCTCGTGTCGTTGATGGACGAAATCCCTTTGATGGCTTTGCTCTTCGTGTGGTCTACGTGTTGTTTGATCACCGTTCCCTGGGCATCCGGGTTGAAAGTATTCTTAATCAGGATCGGTATGTTTTTGTGACATACCGGATAGATGGTAGGCGGATACACCACTTTTGCACCGAAATTACAAAGTTCGGTAGCCTCTACATAAGTCAGCTCGCTGATAGTATAGGCCGTACTGATCACACGCGGGTCGGCTGTCATGAAGCCGTCTACATCCGTCCAAATCTCCAGACTATCGGCATCGAGAGCTGCGGCAATAACAGCTGCGGTATAGTCGGAACCGCCCCTGCCCAGATTCGTTACGTCTCCCGAAACCTTATCCGAAGAGATGAATCCGGGTACCAGCGAAACCCGGGGGATTTCTTTGAAAGCTTCCCGCACCAACCGATTGGTCAGTTCCGTGTCCAGTGTATGTTTATTATGTTTCTTTTCTGTCTTGATAAAAGTACGTGAGTCGAACCATACAGCCCCTTGGATCAGTCTTGACGCAATCAGTGAAGACAGACGTTCACCATAACTGACAATGGTATCGGACGTTTTCGGAGAAAGATCTTTAATCAGATAAATACCCTGAAAGATATCTTTCAGTTCGTCGAGCAATTCATTCACCTGATAGTGCAACAGGGTCTGAGTCTCTCCGGCAGGAATCACTCCCTGCACCATCTCTTCGTGGCGACGAACTATTTCCCGGTATGCCCCTTCGTAAGCTGCATCACCCATGGCGGCCATTCGGGAGGTACTGATCAACTGGTCAGTGATCCCGCCCAATGCAGACACTACTACGATTACCGGTTCACCGGCAGACTCTACGATTTTCTTTACGCTTAAAATGCTGTTCACGGAACCTACGGACGTTCCGCCGAATTTCATTACTTTCATGCAGATACTTATTTAATGGAATGCCTTGTACGCTCTTTCAGACATACAAAACCATCTTTGTTGATACGAATAATAAAATATAAAATTGAGTTTTGCTTACTTCCTGTAAGCGTGAATCACGTAGATACACATCATACTATATATTAACCCCTAGGGGTCATCCCCATTGTCCCCTGTGTCCCAATCATGGTACACATCGATGTGACTGTATGTGGATAGCATTGCATCATTGTTTCTGTTTCTACGTTCGATTTTGATAAGATGTTGCAAAAATAAGAATAATTTCATTCAATCTATCACTTTTTGCGATTATTTTGCGATAAAAGCACAGAAAGCCCCAGAAAGAGGGGTAAAAATGTAACATAGAACAATTACATTTTTATAGTGCCCATTGCTTTTTCTCCGGATAAAGCGGATCACTTTCTTGACACTTTGCTGCCATTTACAAGATATATCATTATCTTTGCAACGATACATTCTTCATTTAAGGACTATGAACCCATCAGACACTTCCATATTGTTAATATATACGGGCGGAACCATCGGTATGATAGAAAACCCTGAAACCGGAGCACTCGAAAACTTCAATTTCGAGCAATTGCAGAAGCATGTACCCGAACTTCAGAAGTTTACCTTCCCGATAGACTCTTACCAATTCGATCCGCCTATGGACTCTTCGGACATGGAACCGGAAGCCTGGAGGAAACTGGTACACGTCATCAGTGAACACTACCACCAGTACACCGGCTTTGTCATCCTGCATGGTACGGATACGATGGCCTTCACCGCTTCAGCCCTCAGCTTCATGCTCGAAGGACTCGACAAACCGGTTATCCTGACAGGTTCACAACTGCCCATAGGAGTGCTTCGTACCGATGGCAAGGAGAATCTGATGACCAGCATCGAAATAGCATCGGCACGCGACAGAAGCGGTAATCCCATGGTTCCTGAAGTATGTATATTTTTCGAGAACCGGTTAATGCGTGGCAATCGTACGACCAAAATGAGTGCGGAGAATTTCAACGCCTTCCGTTCGTTCAATTATCCGGTACTGGCAGAGGCAGGGATACATATTAAATACAACAATGTGCAGATTCACATTGAAGGGGAGAAACGCGAACTGCATCCTCACTATCTGCTGGACACCAATATAGCTATCCTCAAACTCTTTCCGGGCATACAAGAGAACGTCGTAACCGCTACACTCGCCATCGAAGGATTGAAGGCAGTGGTACTCGAAACGTATGGTTCGGGCAACGCTTCCCGCAAGGAGTGGTTTCTGCGGAGGCTTCGTGATGCCAGCGAACGGGGTGTTGTCATTGTCAACGTAACCCAATGTAGCGCCGGTAGCGTAGAGATGGAACGTTACGAAACGGGATATCATCTGCTGAAGGCGGGCATCGTCAGTGGACACGACAGTACTACCGAATCGGCCGTAACCAAACTGATGTTTCTGTTAGGACACGGATATTCGCCGGACGAAGTACGCCGGAGGATGAACGAGTCGATGGCAGGAGAGATTAGTATCGATTTGTCAAAATGATATTCAGGAGGCCTCAGAATCCGTTTTTCCGAACAGATGCCGACGGAGTACGAAAAAAACGCATCCACGCCATTCGGGCAATTATCAGTTTGACAGGTATATTCAGAATTTCTCGCCAAAAGTCAAAGCAATACCTCTTCGTACTATCTCCGACAACGTCCGGAAGCAAAAACAGATTCTTTATGCCATCTCGCGGCAGTATCCGCCAAGGGACAAAGCAGACGGAAAGATACCGGAAAATTCTTTAAGGCAAGGCTCTCCTTTCAAGAAACAAAGCCTCTGTCTACAGGAAGTTAACACTCTATTTGCAGGAAGTTAACATCGTATTCCGATGAAGTTAACAGTTTATCGGCACGAAGTTAATAATCCGGAGATCTAAATCCCAATAAACCGATAACAGAAGTGACGGATATGCAGTTATCCGGGAGTATTTATCCGGATTCCATTTCCGGATCACTGTCTTTCTACACAGAGCTTGTCAGCGAAACCGCATGATACGCTCCATAGAGTCAGTAATCCATCCATTTCACTGACAATCGGTCAGGGGCTTTATCAAAAAGAAAAACGACTTCACGGGGTTCAAGAGTCAAAAGCTATATTCTGTTTGGCAGAAAAAGACGAAATGCGTAACTTTGAGACCTATTTATCAAGAGATCAATGGCAAAAGAGAAAACCGTTTATGTATGCAGTAACTGCGGACAGGAATCACCCAAATGGGTGGGCAAATGTCCTTCGTGTGGCGAATGGAATACCTATGTAGAAGAGATTGTTCGCAAGGAAGTTCCGAATAAACGTCCGGTATCAGGCATCGAATCGCCCAAAGCCAAACCCGTCACCCTGAGCGAGATCGAAGCAGATGAAGAACCCCGCATCGACATGCACGACGAGGAGCTGAACCGGGTGCTGGGAGGAGGGCTGGTACCCGGATCGCTGGTACTGATCGGTGGCGAACCCGGCATCGGGAAGTCCACACTGGTGCTCCAAACCGTGCTCCACATGCCTGAGCGGAGGATACTCTACATCTCGGGAGAAGAGAGCGCAAGGCAACTGAAACTTCGTGCCGACCGGTTAACCCGAACTTCGAGCGACTGCCTGATTGTCTGCGAAACATCGTTGGAACAGATCTATGTACATATCAAAAATACACGTCCGGACCTAGTAATCATCGACTCCATACAGACGATATCGACCGAAAGCATCGAATCGTCACCGGGAAGCATCGCGCAAGTCCGGGAGTGCTCGGCATCCATCCTCCGTTTTGCCAAAGAGACGCATACCCCGGTGTTGCTGATCGGGCATATCAACAAAGAAGGCAGCATTGCCGGACCGAAGGTTCTAGAGCACATCGTAGACACCGTACTCCAATTCGAGGGAGACCAGCATTATATGTACCGTATCCTGCGCAGCATCAAGAACCGCTTTGGAAGTACCGCTGAATTGGGCATCTATGAGATGCGTCAAGACGGGCTTCGCCAAGTCAGCAACCCTTCGGAATTGTTACTGTCGCAGGACCACGAAGGCATGAGCGGGGTAGCCATCGCATCTGCCATCGAAGGGGTAAGACCCTTCCTGATAGAGACGCAAGCACTTGTCAGCTCTGCGGTTTACGGCAATCCGCAACGTTCGGCAACGGGATTCGATATTCGCCGCATGAACATGCTGCTGGCCGTATTAGAGAAGCGTGTCGGATTTAAGCTGGCACAAAAAGATGTCTTTCTAAATATTGCCGGAGGACTGAAGGTTAACGACCCTGCCATCGACCTGGCTGTTATCAGTGCCATCCTTTCATCCAATATGGATGCTGCCATCGAACCTGAGGTTTGCATGGCCGGAGAAATCGGATTATCCGGTGAAATCCGTCCGGTAAACCGGATCGAACAACGTATCGGTGAAGCTGAGAAGCTCGGGTTCAAACGGTTCATCCTACCTAAATACAACATGCAGGGCATCGATACAAAGAAGCTGAGGATAGAACTGGTGCCGGTAAGAAAGGTGGAAGAAGCATTCCGGACGCTCTTCGGGTGAGTTCACCACAGAGAACACGGAGTCACACAGAGTTCTTACCATTAAACATTAAAACATGGAGATAAATGAATTAACAGGACTGATACTAAAGAAAGCTTATGAAGTACATACTGTTTTAGGACCCAGATTACTAGAAAGTGCTTATGAAGAATGCTTATGCTACGAATTAATCCAATGTGGATTAAACGTAGAAAAACAGAAAGCACTACCCGTAGTATATAAAAACATTAAAGTAGATGCAGGTTACAGATTGGATATTGTAGTCAACAATGCTGTTATAATAGAGATAAAAGCTGTAGAAGAATTACATCCCGTTCACACCGCACAGCTAATAACCTATTTAAAACTATCAGGAATCAAATATGGCCTGCTTATCAATTTTAATGTAAGAAGCCTCAAAGAAGGCATCAGAAGATATATTGTTTAATTAAAAAAGACTCAGTGAAACTCTGTGTCACTCTGTGGTAAACCATGATACAAGAATACCAACTCCGCATCCTCCCCGAAATTGCCGCCAGCGAGCAGCAACTCAAAGCATACCTTTCACAGGAGAAAGGACTGAATCAGCGCGATATTACCGCCCTGCGTACACTGAAACGGAGTATTGATGCCCGCCAACGCACGATCTACGTCAATCTCAAAGTTCGGGTATACCTGAACGAAATGCCTAAGGACGATGAGTACGAACATACTATATATAATAATGTGGAAGGAAAACCGCAGGTTATTGTGGTAGGTGCAGGCCCCGGAGGACTGTTTGCCGCATTACGGCTGATAGAACTGGGGCTGCGTCCTGTCGTCGTGGAGCGTGGCAAGGATGTGCGCGAACGTAAGAAAGACCTGGCACAGATCAGCCGGGAGCATCGGGTAGACCCGGAATCAAACTACAGTTTCGGTGAAGGAGGAGCCGGTGCATACTCGGACGGAAAGCTGTATACCCGAAGCAAGAAGCGCGGGAATGTGGACAAGATACTCAATGTATTCTGCCAACATGGTGCTTCTACGGCCATTCTGGTAGATGCCCATCCGCATATCGGCACGGACAAGCTGCCACGGGTGATAGAGAATATGCGCAATACGATTATTGAATGTGGAGGCGAAGTACACTTCAAGACACGGATGGATGCATTGATCATCGAACAGGGAGAAGTGAAAGGAATAGAGACGAATACGGGCGAAACATTCCTCGGTCCGGTCATCCTGGCAACAGGTCATTCGGCAAGAGATGTATATCGCTGGCTGGCCGCCAACAACGTGACTATCGAAGCCAAAGGAATAGCCGTCGGAGTGCGTCTGGAACATCCTGCAGGATTGATAGACCAAATACAATACCACAACCGGAGCGGAAGAGGTAAATACCTGCCGGCTGCCGAATACAGTTTCGTCACACAAGTGGACGGCCGCGGAGTATACAGTTTCTGCATGTGTCCCGGGGGATTCATCGTACCGGCGGCCAGCGGTCCCGAACAGGTGGTAGTCAACGGAATGTCGCCATCCAATCGCGGATCCCGGTGGAGTAACTCGGGAATGGTGGTGGAGATACAACCGGAAGACATCATCAACGATAAACGGTTAACGGTAAACAATGAAGCAGAAGAAACCTTCCCCGAACTGGCTGTGCTGCACTTCCAGGAAGAGTTGGAACGCCAGTGTTGGTTGCAAGGAGGCAGACGCCAAACGGCACCCGCACAACGCATGGTGGACTTTACACGCAAGAAACTGAGTTACGACTTGCCGGAGTCTTCGTACAGCCCCGGATTGATATCCTCCCCCTTGCATTTCTGGATGCCGGAATTCATTGCCGGACGACTGTCACAAGGCTTCCAACAGTTCGGGCGCAGCAGCCACGGTTTCCTGACCAACGAAGCCGTGATGATAGGGGTAGAAACCCGTACCTCTTCTCCGGTCCGCATCGTACGAGACAAGGATACCCTGCAACACATCACCTTACGCGGTCTCTTCCCCTGTGGCGAAGGAGCCGGTTATGCGGGCGGCATCGTCTCGGCAGGAATCGATGGAGAACGATGCGCAGAAGCAGTAGCACAATTTATGAATCCATAGACTTATGATGAATCACCAACCAGAAATAGCTATCGTAGAGGCGAACACCCTCACCAGCCTGGGACTGAAAACAATCCTGGAGAGAATGATCCCCATGGCAGTCATCCGCACGTTCCATAGCTTCGGCGAACTGACAGATGACACCCCGGATATGTATGCCCACTACTTCATCTCGGCACAGATTTATGTGGAGCACAACGCTTTCTTCCTCCCCCGAAAGCGGAAAACCATCGTGTTGGCGGGAGACAGCCACCAGTTCCAACTCTCCGGCGTCCCCATACTCAACATCTACCAGGCAGAGGAACAGTTGGTGAAAGACATCCTAAAGCTCCACCAGCATGCACATCATGACGGCTATCCGGTAAAGGACATGCCTCCTACCCCGCCGACCACCGGACACGAACTCTCGGCACGCGAAATCGAGGTTCTGGTCCTGATCACCAAAGGACTGATCAACAAAGAGATCGCGGACAAACTGAATATCGGCCTGACCACCGTAATCACGCATCGGAAGAACATTACCGAAAAGCTGGGCATCAAATCGGTTTCGGGCCTAACCATCTATGCGGTGATGAACGGGTATGTGGAGGCAGACCGCATATAGCGAACTATGTGGTGAATCCATGGTGAAAGCATATATCCTAATAAATGAGGATTGCCGTTTAACATTTTTTGCTGCATCTTTGCAAACGAATCAATGAAAAGATACAGCACATGAAGAAAAACAGTATTCTTATTGCCCTTGCCCTCTTTTCTGCCAGTGGCACATGGGCTGAAGAGCTTCCGAAAGACACACTGAAAGTGATAGATGTGGAAGAGATTGTAGTCATCGCAGCTCCGAAAGAAAACCGCAAACTACGCGAACAGCCAACCGCGGTAACCATGCTCTCACAACAGGATATGCAGGCCAATCAGGTGAACTCCATCAAGAGCCTGACGGCACTTGTTCCGAATATCTTCATCCCCGACTATGGCTCGAAACTGACTTCCGCCATCTACATCCGTGGGATCGGTTCACGCATCAATACACCGTCAGTAGGTTTGTACGTAGACAATGTCCCTTACATCGACAAATCAGCTTTCGACTTCAACTATGCCGACATTGAGCGCATCGACGTGTTGCGCGGTCCGCAGGGAACCCTCTATGGACGCAACACCATGGGAGGACTGATCAAGGTACACACCAAATCGCCTTTCAGTTATCAAGGCACCGACCTTCGACTGAGTGCCGGAACTTACGATAATTACAATGCTTCCGTGACTCACTATCACCGCATGTCGAATCAGTTTGCCTTCTCCACCGGAGCATTTTATGAATACGGAGGAGGTTTTTTCAAGAATACCTACCTTAACAAAAAGATAGACAAAAGCCAAGCTGCCGGAGGACGGTTCCGAGGCATCTACCTGCCCAGCGAGAACATGAAGCTGGACTTGAACGTCAGCTATGAGTACAGCGATCAGGGAGGATATGCTTACGGAGCTTATGACAAGCACACGGGAACCTACCTGAAACCGGCCTACAATGATCCCAGCAGTTACTATCGCAATCTGCTGAATGCAGGGTTGAATCTGGAATATCAGGGAGACCACTTCACACTGAGTTCGGTAACGGGACTGCAACACTTGCGTGACCGTATGTTTATCGATCAAGACTTCTCTCCTGCCAATATCTATGTGCTGGAACAGAAGCAGAAGCTGACCACGATCTCCGAAGAAATCGTCCTCAAATCGAAATCCGGACGACGCTGGGAATGGACCACAGGTGCCTTCGGGTTCTATCAGTGGCTCACCACCAACGGACCGGTTACATTCAAGGAAGACGGGGTGACAGAAATGCTGGAGAAAGGCATCAACAGTCACTTCCCCGATCTCTCGGCGATGGGAATGAAAATGAACCTGAACATCACGAACCCTACGTTGTTGGTGGACGGACGCTTCCACACACCGATCCTCAGTGGAGCAGTCTATCATCAGTCCACCTTCCGTGACTTGCTGATAGAAGGACTTTCGGCTACCGTAGGACTACGTCTGGACTACGAAAAGAACTGGATGAAATACAACTCAGGCAGCACCATTGACTATCAGTTCAACATGACAAGCCCTTTCATGCCTATACGCCTGGAACAGACCAGTTCACCACGCCTGAACGGCAAGTTCAGCAACGACTATCTGCAGCTATTACCCAAGTTCGCCCTGCAATACGAATGGAAGAAGGGTAACAACGTATATGCCACCGTATCACGCGGATACCGTTCGGGAGGATACAATATACAGATGTTCTCGGATCTGATACAGGGTAATATGCAAAACGACATGCAAGGACAGATCAAGGCAGGCACGAAACAGATCTTCGACCGCCTTGTGACTCAAGGCATGCCACAGGCCATCGCGGACCGCATCTTGTCGAATATTCCGGATGCGGGTGAGAATGCGGATCCGAAAGCATCGACCATCTACAAGCCCGAATATTCCTGGAATTACGAAGTGGGTAGTCACCTCACTCTGTGGGAAGGTAAGCTGTGGATGGATCTTGCCGCCTTCCTGATGGATACGCGTGATCAGCAAATCGCCCAGTTTGCCAAAAGCGGATTGGGGCGTATTACGGTCAATGCCGGCAAAAGCCGGAGCTATGGGGCTGAAGCGGCACTGCGTGCTAACCTGACCGATGCTCTCAGCATGAACGCAAGCTACGGATATACGTATGCCACGTTCACCGATTATAAAACCATCGACCGGGGACAAAATGAAATCAGCTATGACGGCAATTATGTACCTTTCGTTCCGAAACATACCCTCAACGTGGGTGGGCAATACATCTTCCGCATTGCTCCCCGCCACTGGCTGGACCGTATACAGGTGAACGTGAATTATAATGGTGCCGGACGCATCTACTGGACAGAGCAAAACGATGTAAGCCAGTCATTCTACGGAACGCTGAATAGCCGTGTCAGCCTGGCGAAGGGGAACGGACAAATCGACTTCTGGGTTCGCAATGCGCTGGATAAGAAGTATGCTACTTTCTACTTCGAATCGATGGGCAACGGATTTATGCAGAAAGGACGTCCGGTACACTTCGGGGTAGACATAAGATGCCGATTCTAATATAATAAAACCAGACATAAGATCGACTAATTTTTAATTTAAAAGGTAAGGGGTGTTGGTTTAAAACCAATGCCCCTTACCTCTCTGGGTAAACTCCTCTTGGTTTTAAACCAACGGAGAGTACCTCCCCAACATTCATACCACATTCCCGATTTATTCGTTAACAGCCCCACAGTGAGGACATTGCCCTTTCTCCCGAAGCTTTTGTCCACAGTTCCCACAACGGTATTTATAGCCGGAACCCCTACGTACTTTCTTTACAAAAAGCCAGATGAAACAGGCCAGAAAGAAATAGCCGATATAGATGTGAGTGGTGAGAATAAAGAAAAAGTAACAAAAAATGCAGCACGACATCAGTCCCAGCAAGTAGAAAACAGCAGCGGCAGGAGTAAGCTGACGGAACAGATCATCAAGTACGGCCAAAGTGACGATGATAAACAGCCAAATGCCGGTCAGGAATACCGAAAGAATGAAAGGCACCTTGAACGGAGACAAGGTGGGATTGAAGTAAAAATGCTCCCAGGTGTCGGGTACAAACACCTGCATCGTCTCGTAGACTGTAGCGCTGAATGCCATCAACAGGCAAAGAAACAACGGATAGACGCTGTCGATATCATTAAAGTAAACCATCTGTAACCGCTTCTTCATAAAAGCACGGAGCAGATAGACCCCGACAAACAAGGCGAATATGAAAACGAAATATGAAGCGTGGGTATCGCTGAACAGATGGATGAACTGCGAAATACTATCAGTCGGTACGAACGAACCAACCAACTCTTTATTGCGTACCCACCCCTGCACTTCCTGAGAATGGGCTACTTTTACCCAGATACTGTCTACACTGTCCTGCGGATGGACAGAAAACTCTGCCACAACCACACGGTCACCTTTATACAGATTGACATAGGCATCCTTCAACGGAAGATATTCCAGACGAACCGAATCGTCCAACACCTCCAGGTTCGTATTCCACGTATAATGATACTTGGAAAGGTAAGTCAGAGAGTCTTTGGTCTTCCGGCTCATTCCCTCCGCCGGAAGATCGGGCAGGGAATAACGGCAAGAGGCCAACAGAACCATGACCACCGAACAACACAAGGCTACGCAGAACCGGACCTTCTCTCTCATACGGCATTCACTTTCATTTGGCAGTTCTTACAGTCAAACTCGAGGCGGAAGCGTTTACCATCTGTCGACACCAGATAATAAGGCTCACGGTACGGAGAGCGTTCCCGTTGATGGACAGGACACCATCCCATGCTGTAGCGCAGGCAATGTTTGCAAAACATCAATACCGCCTTTTCTGCCGGTGCCCGCTCAAAAGCAGGAGCGATGCTTGCCACGCCGTGCCCGGCATAGAAAGAAACGGCTTGTGCATTCATCACATTTCCCAGATAGGTAAGCGTGCTTTGTGGAAAGGCATGAGCGGTAGGTTTCAGTACAAATAATTCCCTCCGATAATTGATACGGCGGGCGGAAATCAGTTTCTCAACGGCCTGCCGGCGAAAATCGGCGAGTACCGAAGCAGGTAGAAACCAGTTCCCGGCAAAGTCGATATCGATGCGTACCGCTTCGAAAGGGGTGTTGCCAAACTTAGCCAACTGTGTTTTCAGATTCTCTTCCTGTGGTGTACGTGCCGGCTCTTTCTCACGCGCCAGAGACAGGGTTACACTGTTATCATCTTCATCTGTCAGTGTCAGAGCGAATCCGAAAGGAGTATCCGTCAATCGGACAGACACAGCTATCCTGCGCTCGGACGACTTACGAACCAGAATCTTTTCGAACTCCTGATCGAAATTTCGATATAACACCGTACGGGGTTTGATACGGGGCATCTCCTGCGGATAAAGCTTATTGCCCTCCACCCGGTTGATGCGGAAGCCTTGCAGCCTGCCTTGCTCATCGATGTAGCACACCCCGTCACCGTTATTAAAAGATTTCAATCCCGCTACGGTCAGATAGTTTCCTCTTGCCTCTTTCATCGTACCCATCTCCTCGCCCAACGACTTAGGGGTGTCGAACGAAAAAACGTCCTTGGTACGTCCATGCAGGTAATAATGGGTAAAGCCTCGGCTGAAACTCTTGTCGAGCTGAGGGTTAAAGGCATAACGGCAACTCCCGGACGAGGCACGCGCGTACTCTTTGCGGCGGGCAAAGATGGCATCCAGCTTCCGGCGATAGGCAGCCGTCACATTCTTTACATAAGAGACATCCTTCAGTCGTCCCTCTATCTTGAAAGAAGAGGCACCGGCATCGAGCAGTGCTTCCAATTCGTCACTCTGATTGAGGTCTTTGAGTGAAAGGAGGTGCTTGTCCTTCACGATCACCCGTCCCTCAGCATCGACCAGACTGAACGGCAAACGGCAAAACTGGGCACATTCGCCCCGGTTGGCGCTACGCCCGAAACAAGCCTGACTGACATAACACTGCCCGCTATAGCTGACGCAGAGAGCTCCATGCACGAATATTTCCAAAGGTACATCCGGACAAGCTTCGTGTATCTTGCTGATCTCACGCAGCGAAAGTTCGCGCGCCAACACCACTTGCCGGAAACCGGCATCAGCCAGAAATCGCACCTTCTCCACCGTACGGTTATCCATCTGGGTACTGGCGTGCAGCGGAATAGGCGGCAGATTCAGGCCGGTGATTCCCATATCCTGCACAATCAGTGCATCTACACCGGCACGGAACAAAGCCCAAATCATCTTCTCCGTCTCTTGCAGTTCTTCATCTTTCAAGATAGTATTGACTGTCACATAAATCCGGGCATTGTACAGATGGGCATACTCTACCAAAGCAGCTATGTCCTCCAATGAATTGACTGCCGCCGCGCGGGCACCAAACTTCGGCGCACCGATATACACAGCATCCGCTCCATGATCAATAGCAGCTATGCCACATTCCAGATTTTTGGCCGGAGCCAGCAATTCTATTTTACGTTGTTTTATCATCGGATATCTTCAATATTATAAGGAGTCTCCTGATAGACGAAATAGTTCAGCCAATTGGAGAACAACAGGTTGGCATGTCCGCGCCAACGCACCAGCGGTCCTTTGTCCGGATCATCATTCACGTAATAGTTACGGGGAATCTCGATGGGAAGCCCTTTCGAAACATCCCGGCGATATTCCGTATCCAGTGTCAGTGGAGAGTACTCGGAGTGCCCGGTAACAAAAAACTCACGCCCGCCACGGGCTACCACCATATATACCCCCGAATCATCCGACTCGGAAAGTAATGTCAATTCCGGTACTTTCAGTATATCTTCCTTTCGCACTTCCGTATGCCGGCTATGGGGCACATAGAATTCATCATCGAAGCCACGGAAGATGGGATGCAGCGGAAGCAGCGTGCGATGCTTGAAAATGCCGAACATTTTCTTATCCAAAGCATACTTGGGGATACCGTAATGATGATACAGTCCCGCCTGTGCTGCCCAACAAATATAGAGTGTGGAGGTGACATGGGTACGTGCCCAGTCGAATATCTCCGTTATTTCATCCCAATAGTTCACTTCCTCAAACTCCATTTGCTCTACCGGTGCACCGGTGATAATCATACCGTCATACCTGTCTTCTCTCATCTTGTCGAAGTCGGTATAAAATGTTTTCATGTGCTCTATCGGTGTATTCTTCGAGGTGTGGCTTTTAATCTTCATAAAAGAAATTTCCACCTGAAGCGGAGTGTTTGAGAGTAAACGCACCAAGTCTGTTTCTGTCGTAATCTTCAACGGCATCAGGTTGAGGATAACAATTCGTAGCGGACGGATGTCTTGTTGTGTTGCGCGGGAGTTATCTATCACAAAGATATTCTCCTCTTTTAATAGTTCTATCGCAGGAAGCTTATCGGGTAAATTTAAAGGCATAATTGCATACGTATTTAATAATCAATGCAAAAATAGTGTTTTCCTTATTTAGAAGATATACAAATTAAAACATTTTAATCAAAAACGATACCAACTAATGATTAAAAACTCTATTTTTGTACCTACAAATTAGTACTAATAATTAAAATATCAAACAAAATGGCTTACGTAATTAGTGAAGATTGTATTGCTTGCGGAACTTGTATTGACGAGTGTCCGGTTGGCGCTATCTCTGAAGGTGATATTTACTCAATTGATCCTGAGCAGTGTACAGATTGTGGTACTTGCGCAGATGTATGTCCTTCTGAAGCAATTCACCCAGCTGAATAATACAATCCCCAACAAAAAAGATAAAGGCTGCCTTCCTAATGGAAAGCAGCCTTTATTTATTTCTTTTCAGACGTTTGGCAAATTATAACCGTGTCTTCAATCGATAACTTCCCGAAGGAAAACTAAAGACAGCATAACTACCTTCCATCCGGAGAAAAGTCCCCCCCTCTCCGACGATCCGCTTCTTTTCTTTCGGATCGATACTTTTATCTGCTACCGGCACATAAACCAAAGCAGAAGTATTGCACGGCACCGAGATGTCCCAACAGAACGAACCGTCCTCTTTTTTCCAATGACTTCTCACCTCACCGTAGATAGAGTGAAACGAAGTATTCACAAAATCGAGGCCATCTACCGGGTAAGGCTTTAGCTGTATCTGTTTAAAACCGACACTCCCGGGAGCATTGCTAATACCTCCCAGATAGCCATATGCCCATACAATCAGATCGCCCAACAGCATCACATGGTTGGCAGAATTCATAGCCGGGTCGGCTGTATTACCATTCCACAACTCCCAGATTGTGGTTGCCCCATTATCTACCATATATCCCCAACTCGGATAAGTCCGGTTAGTCGCTATCCGATAGGCGAGGTCAGTTCTTCCATAATCCGATAGTCCGCGCATCAACTGCTGGATACCGACCAGGCCGGTACTGACATGCCCATTGAAATCTTTCATTGTTTTCTCAACTATATTCCGGAACACGACTTCCTTATAAGCCTCAGGAACCATGCCGAACCGCAGGGAAAGGATATTTGCAGTAACTGTATTGTTGCTATAATACCCCAATTCCGTATGAAGGTATTTTGAATTAAAAGCTTCTTTAACCAGTTCACTCTCTTTCCGAAAATTGTCAGCATCCTGCGGATAACCGGCCAACGCTGCAAACCGTACCATCAAATTGGACAAATAATAATAAAAGGTTGTTCCCAGCACCGCAGCTTCCGTGATACGTGAAGGATCTTTAGAGTGGATCAGTTCGGGAGATTCGGGAGGCATACACCAGTCTCCAAAATTATCTTTCGTCATAATATGATCTACCATATACTTATCTTTCATATAACGCATCCACTTCTTCATCGAAGGATAATGTTTGATGATGGGTTGTTTATCGCCAAACTGATCATAAAGCATATTTGCTATGATTAAATAGGCACCGGGCCAGGTCATATTGTCAGTGCAAACGTCCCAGTAGTTAGGAGCCACATCGGGTACAGCTCCATTTTCTTTCTGCGCCTGTTCAATATCATCGAGCCATTTGGCGTAAAGAAGATGATTATTAAAAATATAACTTTCTCCTTGCGAACCAACCGCACGGTCACCCAGCCACCCCATACGTTCGTCACGCTGCGGACAGTCGGTAGGCATGCCGCGATAATTACCGCGTATACCCCAATAAGCGTTCTTGTAAATCCGGTTGATCATCGGGTCGGAGGTTTCCAGATTACCCGTAGTCTCCATTTCATCATAAATCACTTGTCCCTCGAAGTCGGATAGAGAAGGTTTTTCCCTGAAACCCGTCAATTCAACAAAACGAAATCCATGATAAGTAAAAGTCGGTTGCCACTCTTCCATAGAATTTCCCTTTAAGATATAGGTATCTGCCGAATGTGCCGTTCGCAGATTTGCCGTATAAATAGAACCGTCTTTCTGCAACAACTCGGCAAAACGCAGTTTCAACGTATCGCCGGATTGCCCCTTTACTTTCATGCGAAGCCAACCAACCATATTTTGTCCCATATCCAGAATATATACTCCGGGAGCCGATTCGGTAATACCGATAGGTTTCACGGTATCCATCACTTTCATATTACGATTGAGTTGGGCCTCCAACTTTCCTCCCGGCAGGCTTACAACTTCTGCCTGAAGCCACTTCGTATCATCAAACGGATATGTATTCCATCCCGGCATCTCTTTTCTTGCATCATACTCTTCACCGTCAAACTCATTATTTGTCCCGATGGGACCTTCGGCCGTTATTTTCCAGGAAGCATCGCTCGCAATCACCCGTTTCTCTCCATCTTCATAGTATACCTCAAGTTGGGCAATCATTTTAGGTACATCAAAATGGCGCACTCCCGGCATACGCATCGAAGTATACCGTCCGTTGCCCAAGATGACACCGATGGCATTAGCTCCCTTTAATAATTGTCCGGTCACATCAAACCGATTATACTTCACCGATTTGGAATAATCCGTAGGCGTAGGAGCCAATACCTGATCTCCAATCTTCTTTCCGTTAATATAGGCCTCATAAAATCCTAATCCGCAAATGTACAGGGTAGCCTTTCTCACTTTCTTCGAGTTCAAATTGAAAGGTTTGCGCAGATAACGGGCAGGGACTCGCGTATTCCCCTCCAGTTTATCTTGTGGAAAAGCTCTCCCTATCCACACAGCCTGCCAGTCCGACGGATGCAACAGTCCCATCTCCCAACTGGCAGGTTCACTCCAAGCGGAAATACCTTTATTGGTTTTTACCCTCACTTTCCAATAACATTGGGTACGGCTATCGAGCATATCGCCGCCATACGAAATATATGCGGACTGATCGGACGCCACATCACCCGTATCCCACAAATCACCTTCTTCCCGGTTTAATTTCTCCAACGAAGTGGATACGAGGATATGGTAGGAGACTTGTCTTACATCTCTCACATCAGATAAAATCTCCCAACTCAAACGGGGAGAGGGACAATCAATGTTTTGGGGATTTACAAGCATCTCGGTTTTCAGACAGGAGATACTCACTTGAGCCTTCTTACCGGATACGGCGAGGCTCATGCTTAAGAATAAGCAGATAAAAAAAATGTTCTTCATGTGTTGTGTATATTTTGTGTTGTAATGTCTCTTTAGAGAACAGAGTATCGAAACCAAATACTCTAAAAGTAAAGAAGGATGCACCTTTTCACAGATAACACCCTCCTTTTTTATCTGATTGGCTGAATCTTATTTCAACTTCGCCAATGCTTCTTTAATACGGCGAATTGCTTCAACGATATTTTCATCGCTGGTAGCATAACTCATGCGAATGCATTCAGGAGCTCCGAAAGAAGTACCGCCTACACATGCTACGTGAGCATCTTCAAGCAGATACATCGCCAGATCATCCGAATTCTCAATCTTACGGTCACCCGCTGATTTACCAAAGAAAGAACTGCATTTAGGGAACAGGTAGAAAGCACCTTCCGGTACATTTACCTCAAATCCGGGAACTTCCTTTGCCAATTTTACAATCAGGTCACGACGACGTTCGAAGGCTTGACGCATCTCCTCAACCGGAGCCTGAGAACCTGTATAAGCAGCCTCGGCAGCCTTCTGAGATACCGAACAAGGGCCTGAAGTATACTGTCCCTGAAGTTTATTGCAAGCCTTCACAATCCATTCCGGGCCGGCTATGAACCCAATTCTCCATCCGGTCATCGCATACGCCTTTGACACACCGTTAACAATCACGGTACGATCTTTCATCTCGGGGAACTGAGCAATGCTCTGATGTTTTCCGATATAATTGATGTGTTCATAGATCTCGTCGGCAACGACTATGACTTGTGGATACTTTGCCAACACAGCAGCCAAACCAGCCAATTCTTCTTTGCTGTAAACCGAACCGGTCGGGTTAGACGGTGAGCAAAGTATCAATGCTTTGGTTTTGGGAGTAATGGCAGCTTCCAGTTGCGCAGGAGTAATTTTGAAATCCTGTTCGATACCGGCAGTCACAATCACCGGTGTACCTTCTGCCAGTTTCACCATTTCAGGATAGCTTACCCAATAAGGAGCAGGTACAATGACCTCGTCACCCGGATTCACCAACACCATAATAGTGTTACATACAGATTGTTTTGCCCCATTTGCACAAGAAATCTGAGCGGCTGTATATTCCAGACCGTTTTCTTTCTTCAGTTTCTCTACGATAGCATTACGCAAAGCCGGATAACCCGGAACCGGAGAGTAGCGAGAGAAGTTGTCATCTACCGCTTTCTTGGCAGCTTCTTTGATGTGGTCGGGAGTATTGAAGTCAGGTTCTCCCACACTGAGGTTAATTACATCAACACCCTGAGCTTTCAGCTCAGCACTTTTTTGCGACATAGCAAGAGTCGCCGAGGGCGACAAGCTGTTCAAACGGTCTGATAGTTGGTTCATTTCGTATCTATTTTATTGTTGTTGAGTGAATTTGATTGCAAAATAAACTATAATATTTGATATATGAAAGCAAATAGACAGTTTACTTATTAAAATGAAGCGTATGACCCATTCTATCTTTCTTAGTCTTCAGGTAGCGTTCATTATAAGGATTCGGCTTAATCTCAATTCCCACATTCTCGGTAATCTCTAACCCATAGGCTTCCAGACCGATACGTTTCACCGGATTGTTAGTCATCAGTTTCATCTTCTTCACTCCGATCTCACGCAAAATCTGTGCACCGACTCCATAATCACGTTCGTCGGCATCAAAACCCAAATGGAGATTGGCATCTACCGTGTCATAACCTTCTTCCTGAAGTTTATAAGCAGCAATCTTATTCATCAGGCCGATGCCACGACCTTCCTGATTCATGTAAACGATCACCCCTTTACCGGCAGCCTCAATCATTTCCATAGCTTTGTGAAGCTGTTCACCACACTCACAACGACATGAACCAAAGATATCACCCGTCATACAAGAAGAGTGCACACGCACCAGAATCGGTTCGTCTGTATCCCAGGTTCCCTTTATCAATGCAATGTGTTCCATTCCATTTGATTTCTGGCGGAAAGGTATCAGACGGAAATGCCCGAACTGTGTAGGCATATCCACTTCAACACCTCTATCGACAATAGACTCCATCTGGAGACGATAAGCAATCAGATCTTTAATGGAGATTATTTTCAATCCGAAGCGACGGGCTACTTCTACCAACTGAGGCAGACGGGCCATGGTGCCGTCTTCATTGATAATTTCGATCAATGCAGCGGCAGGATATAATCCGGCAAGCTTAGCCAGATCAACACTTGCCTCGGTATGACCTGCACGACGAAGTACCCCGCGAGAGCGGGCACGCAAAGGATTGATATGTCCCGGACGCCCCAGGTCGGCAGGTTTTGTCTTCGGATCAGCCAAAGCGCGAATAGTCATTGCACGGTCATGCATGGAAACTCCGGTTGTACACCCCTCAAGCAAGTCGACAGTAACAGTAAACGGAGTTTCGTAAATTGAAGTGTTGGACGACACCTGCATATCCAGTTCCAACTCAGCGCAGCGTTCTTCTGTGATTGGAGCACAAAGTACTCCACGACCGTGAGTCAGCATGAAATTTACTTTTTCCGGAGTAATCTTCTCGGCAGCAATAATGAAATCACCTTCATTTTCACGATCTTCATCATCTACCACAATTACAAAATTACCTTCTTTGAAGTCAGCTATCGCCTCTTCAATGGTATTCAGTCTGATTGGTTCCATACTTTTATATCTTGTTTTCGTTATTAATATCTTTTATTGTCAATTCCACATCCCGGTTCAATGCGATAATCCGCTCCATGTCTTTATTCAGACGTATACGAAAAGCCCAGATCCGGAAATAAAAGAACAGACCAATAGGAATCACAATTCCTATTGCCATATTAAGCCAATAATTATGGAATGGGCGCACATGCGCATTTACAGGGATAATCGGATATTTTTCCAACTTCTGAAGTAGTATCAGTGAACGGGTATTAGACATCTCATCAACCAATGCTTCCATACGGCTGTTTATAGCGATAATTTCCTGATCTTGCCCGCCGGACATCCACAGGCTAAAATAATTGGGTGCCTTGGCCAATCGGTTCTTTTGCATATAAGCCCTACACTCCTCTGAAAGGCCATTCAAATCGAACGGAAGACGTTGATAATCCGGATCATGAATAATAACTTCCTTCTTGGACAGATGTCGGACACTACGTACCCCAAACACTCTTTTGAACCAAGAGATATATACATCCGTATTCAATACAACGGAGTCTTTATTCGATTTATAAGTCAGGAAATATCCAAGCGGAGCCAGAATGGCAGAACTCATCCACATCCCCATCCACACAATCCACTTTCCATCACGGGCCATTTTATAACCCGTGTTGTCTATTATATAGTAAATAATAAAGGTAAGTACGGAAACAATAACAGGCATTCCCAATCCACCTTTACGAATAATCCCTCCCAAAGGTGCACCAATGAAAAAGAATAAAAGACAGGATAGAGAAATCGTGATCTTCCGGTGCCATTCTATTTTATGTTTCCTTATACTGAAGTCATTCTGGGTCATCGTAAAGCTCTTAAATCCCCAGTCACTCGACAGATTCTCTGTACGCCCAACAGCTGATGCTATAATCTTCTGCTTATTCATCAACGTAGCAGCCTCAAACAGACTATCTACATTATAGTCACGAATCTGCGCTTCCTGCATTTTCAAGGTATCTTCTTTCGTCAATCCGACTGCTGTACGATAGGGTCCCTTACTTGCTTCAACAAAATACTGTCTTCCGATACTATCGGCCAATACGGTCATAGAATCGATAGATGCCTGTATTTTTATCATATCTTTGGTAGTGGACTGATTGCTCATGATGCTGGCATCAGCCATATTAAAATCTGAGTCGAACTGAATAATCGAATGCTTTTCCCGGAAAGACTCACGACGGTAAGGAACATTCTTCGAACTCATGCTCTGTGCTTTCAGATTCTCAAACATCTCGCCGCTGTACAGATGCAAGTAGAGATGCTGTTTATCAGCGGTCATTTCCAAACGTCCCGAATCAGCAACTATAATGCGAGCATTATCAAAGTTGTTGGAGAAATCATAAATGATCACATCATAAAGCATACCCGTTTTACGGTCTTTCCTTTGTACTTTCAGGTTATAACCATCTATTTCATCATAGAAAACTCCTTCGGGAATATCAACTTCAGGAGATTTCTGCTTCATCGAAATAAGCAGGGTTCCCAACTTGGCTTGCGCCTGCGGACCGATGACGTTCTGGAAATAAAAGGATACACAACAAATGGCAAAGACGAGAACAATAAGCGGGCGCATGATTTTAAGTAATGAAATCCCCGCCGCTTTCATGGCAAGCAACTCAAAACGTTCACCAAAATTACCAAATGTTATCAAAGAAGCCAACAACACTGCCAAGGGTAGTGACATCGGTACCAGACTCAACGCAGAATAAAAGAAGAATTGAGCCAGTACACTCATCTCCAACCCTTTTCCCACCAATTCGTCTACATACTTCCACAAAAACTGCATCATGAAGATGAAGAGGCAGATGAAAAATGTACCGACAAAGAGTAATAAAAAACTCTTTATTATAAAAATATCTAATCTTTTTATGCGTAGCATCTTAATAGTTTCATGCAATTAAGATACAAAATTAGCACAAAAAAAGGAGTGCGAAAAATTTTTGGTCGAAAGTTAACTAAAAACCACATGTTCTCCGTAACTTACTCACCTGAGAATCCCACAATTCCTTCAAATCATCCTCTTCATCCGCTTCAGAAAAGTCAGTAATTTCGAGCACATAGTCACCCGTCAATTCATTATAACTCATCTTAATTTCAAAATAGTCCCTTTCATTTTCGTCATCAAGCCAGTGGAAACGAATGAACGAATATGCCCGAATCGCAACAATACCAGCCTGACGCTGTTCGGTTTTGCCCCAACAAAAGGTCACCGTTTTATCATCTGATACTACTTTGTCTGCGAACCAGTCCTCCAAACCGGTAGGTGTGCTAATTGCTGACCAAAGAATATTTTTAGAGGTCGCATTCAGAAGGTATTCCAAATGTATTTTCTCTTTTTTCATAGCTTCATTCATTATTGATTGTGTGTGCCAAGATAAATACTTTTTTCTAATTACAAGGCATAATTAATTCACTTTCTTCATTACATCTCTTCTTTCCGGGTCAGGAACAGCCTGTCCATCGTACTTTCAAAGATCTTTTTTTTAAGTTAAACACAAAAAAGATAGAAAATGTTTTGGAGATTTAAAAAAAGGCTCTATCTTTGCACCCGCAATCGAGAAACAATGGCGGGATAGCTCAGCTGGTTAGAGCGCATGATTCATAATCATGAGGTCCCCGGTTCAATCCCGGGTCCCGCTACCAAAAGAAAATTAGCGTTTAGGAGGCTTCCACTCTTGGGCGCTTTTTTATTGCCACATACTCTCCTATAGTTAGATTCTTAACACAGTTATCAACATAGTTATTAACAGATATACACCAAAGTTATTAACAGGTTAACAGACTACAATTCAATAAATTAAGTATTTTACCTCCATATCAATCAACTAGCTTTTCAAAAGGTTATCAACAAGCTGGAAAATACTCAATTTTTCCATTTCAACATTCAAAAGCATTACAAACTCCGTTGCTCACCTTATGAAATAAAAAAGTGACTAACAGATCCCAAAGAATATATTGTATATCAAAACAAAACATTTATTTTTGCATAAATCATGATGCTACAGATACTAAAAATAGAGACACATGACCAAGCTAAAAAGTGTAACAGCTTAAAATAATAAAAAGAAAAGTACTTTCAGAGAGCCATTCTTTGCGTATCAGCAGCCGTCTGATGTAACATAGTGAACTAATCTTGAGAGTTATTTATGATATTAACCTGAAACCCAGTATAGATGTAAATATAGTATTAGGGATATAATTTAAAGAATAACAAAAATGGAGATATTTAGAAATTTAACCGTTGTCCTTGCCATAACTACCTTGGTGGCTTGTAATGATGTTACGATAGAAGGCTCTTGGGTGGAATCGGTTCCCGGAATATCTAATTTAAAACAAGGATTCACGCTTGAAGCAAACGGAAGTGCTTCTTCCATCAATATGGCCACTTTGAAATATGAGAAATGGAAGAAAGAAGGAAACTTATTACTCCTTTCCGGTATAAGCATCGGCAACCACCAAAGTATATCCTTTACAGATACACTAACAGTAGAGCAATTGACTCAGGACAGTTTGATTCTCAAAAAAGGCGAGTTGGTTTTGAGGTATTCCAAGACGAATGAAATACCAGACGAAGAAGCTATACCGACACCGGACACTCCTACCCAGAAACTTTTGTCCGTAAAAGGTAAATTGATCATCGGACATGAAACACGTTCTTTCACTTCAGAAGGGGATTCCACTGATTATTGGATTGTTGATAAAACAGGAGAACTCCTACAAAAGTATGATGGTGAAACAAAAGGAATCAAAAATGGAACACCTGTATATGTGGAATTAGAAGTTATTGATATGGGTAAATCAGACGAAGGCTTTGCCGCCGATTATGCCGGTGTTTATCATGTCATGAAAATCAATAAAATAACTGTAAAATAACATCTTACACCAAAATTGCACAAAGCATGGAAAAAAGGGGAAACAACCTAATTGTCGATAAAAAAAAGCAAATGCGTGGAACGTAAAGAAATAGAAAATCATTGATTAGTATCCAATTCATACCTACGAGTGCCTTAGGCAAATCTCAAATTCCATTAACACCCAGAAATCAGCGTTTAAGAAATTTAGACTCTTAAACGCTGTTTTATTGCCTAACATTTCCAGACACTTAATTCCCCCACGCAGTTGTCAACAAAGTTATTAACATAGTTATCAACAGATATCAACCGAAGTTATCAACAGGATAATTCACTATTGAACAATGAATTAGCAATCCAAATACAATCTACAACATCACCATGTATAGTTTCACCCTAACACATTGTTCTTTTTTCAAATACACCTACACTATAGATCGCGGTTACTATATGATCTCATTCATCAAAAAGGTACTTCTCACCACGTCTTTGACCTTTAAGCAAATTACTGATAAACTAAATTCAGCATCAGGAAAAGACATATCTAAATGTATCCTGGCTTGAAACAGTCAAGGAACAACACAACAGTCGATATCCTAGAGAATTTCAACAAAGTAGTTTCCACCTCCAAACGAATGTACTAATATAACAAGTATACGGATTCAACTTCAAAAGAGACAAATAAAGAAGAAGAAGTTGAATTTACAATATATCACTTATTATCAATCTGTTAATATTCTCCCTTTTGTATTTGGAAAACACCTGATTTAACAGTATGTTAAAATAAGTTCTTTAATGATAGAAAACAAGTCTTTGAGATGCTAAAGACTTGTTTTTTGCCGGTAAAAAAAGAATGAAAGAGAAATGCCATTAACAATGTTAATGAAAACAATACTGCGCTTCTATGCACTTCTGAATATTCGGAAAGTAATACGATCTCAATTCAAAAAGAATAGAAACGCAGTATGCCCAAGAAAACTATTTTAAATTTAAATTGCTCCTTACAGAAACAATGGCCGGTTTAGCCGGTGTAACGGCTTTTTGAGTACAATAATCAAATACAGCCGATTTATCTCCACTAAATGACTTCCATTTCAAAGTCAACGGAACCGTTTTTCCATTCGTATCCGGAAGTCCCACCAGCTTAAAGGCTACCAAGCCATCACCAACCGTACCATATGTATCGCCATATGCATTATGGCGAAACTCAACCTCATATGGGTCAGACGGATTTTGCCCCAACAATAAATTTACGAAATGGGCTTTATTATAATCACCCCATTTTGTTCTGAATCGTAGGGTCAAATAACCATCTTCCGCAATAGTCACCCAATCGTTTACTATTTCCACGGGATCCGTTCCATAAACAACGTCATTTTCTGATCCTAAATCCGGGGCAATCGATTTCGTCAAAATACTATCTATCCAGTTCACCTGTACCGCCTTATCATATCTGCCACCAGACTCACTCACTTCATTATAATTCACCAATGCCCTGACTTCTTTATCTCCAAAAGGTGAAGAGGACATATTGGTCGGCAACAAAGTCGTGCTATCATTCAGCTGTAAGAAGAATGAACCATCAGTCGCATTTTTTACCGTAACAAGAGCATTGGGAAATCCTTCCACATAATAGTACTTATCATTGTCATCCAGACAAGACTGTAAACCGGCAGAACAAACAACTGCCACTGCAATCATAACTCCTTTATTCAAGCATGAACAGATCTTCATAATAAATTTCTTTTTTCGTTAGATATTCAAAATATGTTCTCTTTACTTATAGAAATAGAATATTCATAGAAAGCCTGCATGCAAGAATGTTAATTAAAAATAATATTAACGGCAAAGAGTTGTTTCAGGTCCTAAATATGACCTTTTGAGCCCACCCATATCAATAACGATTTTCTGAATCACAGTTCCGGGATCTCCACAGCGAATCTGCAATGTATGCTTACCGGGGGCCTTTACATAAAGAGTGGATTTATTCACTCTACAATTTTTCAGCACACTGTCATACCAGATCTGGGAATATTCTATGGCTGAAGTGGATGGAGTAGAAATAGATCCGTCATCGATACGGACACTATATTTGGTATCCGAATTGGTATGCTCCGGTAGTTTATAATCCCGATCAGCATGCAAAGGGAAAGTGGGCAGTACGTAGGTATACACATCAACCATTCCAGCATTGAAAGTATAAAAATCATATTCCACTCTAGGCACCTCGGACGAACGATACATTTGTAAGGGAGCTATCGGACTTCCTATTTGCAAGGCAGCACCTTCAAAGCCCAAACCGGGAAGTACACTCATCTTGACATCTTCACTCTCAAACTTACGGTGGAAGGCTGTAGCGGGCAGAGATACGTAGCCATTTTCCTCTATGAAAAGTCCTTGTAATTCGTCGCGTACCGGAGTCTTCGGATTGAATACGGAAACAAGCACCCGTTCTTTCTGCATTCCGGAAGAGAACTCAATAAATCCTGTGACTTTCTCTCCTGATGGTACTTTACTCCAATCGATCGATACTTGGATACGATCTTCAGTACGAGTACTGCCCGACTGACGAGACAAAACGATCCACTCGTCAGAAAGTTCCGATTTCCAGTCCAACATTCCTCCCCCCTGATTATAAACATCGATCCAGTGACTTTTACGGGAGTAAGTATTGAACACGGGTAAAGCCCGGAAACTAAAACCTCCCCGATTCAACTGCTCACTTTCTACCTGAACGGCCAACTTCGGATCGCCCGTTGCCACATAACTTTCTTCCATCAATGGAAGCATAAAATAGGAACTGCTTCCATCATAATTTTGTCTTAGTGACATCATGTATTTCCATTTGCCGTCCAGGAGCGAATTATATCCGTCGGTAATAATCTCCAAACTATCGTGACAAGTCGTTGCTTCTCTCTTCAGATCATCGGCAGCAGCACGTTTCTGACGAACATATTGCCGATAAAGCTGACCGGTCATATTCATACGATTCATCAGTTCGGCCCCTTTCACCGGATAATACAACAACTGATACAGCGCCGGTTTTGCCTTTTTATCTACAGTTGCCAACATTTCCTCTGCTTTTTTACCGATCCGCCGGTACTCAGCCAAACGCCTCCCGGCTTCATTGTAATTTATAAAAGAAAACTCGGTATCGGTACGTTTTTCACCTCCACCCCAATAGTTATTCCAGTATCCCCACCCCATGTATTCCGGTTTTCTGGAAAAAGCCAAATTTATATGTGAGCAGGTAATGTCTTTCAATGTATCGTAATATTGTTCTCCGAAGATTTTTGCCAACCAACGGGCAGGATAAGTATGCACATTATTTTCGTTGAATTGGTCGATATCATAAGCCATATCGAGAAAAAACGATACTTGTGCCTCAGCCCCTTTCAGGTCTCCACAGTTTGCCAACCAGATACGGTCGGCCGTAGTATCATACGCTTTGCGAAGCTCTTCATACATTAATGCCGGAGGAGTGGTACTAAACCATAAATAGCTATGAGGTACACCGAGGTAAGAAATATGATAGTATACACCTGCACGTCCTGTACGTTTTTGTTCTTGAGGGCCACTCAAACGCTTCATATAGCCAAAATTATCATCCGCCCAGATAATGGTCACATCATCCGGCAGTTCCAATCCATTCGAGTAGATTTCCAGCACCTCTTTATAAGGGGTGAATGCCTGCGGGATAGTTTCGGCAGGCTTATCAATATGCCGGGTTAGCAGGCTTCTCTGGTCTTTCAAAGCATTCTCCAGCATTTTCACTTTCTCTTTCATCGGTACGTCTCCTCCACCCATGGCAGCATCGTGCAATCCTCTCAAGGCTAATGTGTATACATTCTCATAAGCACAATTTTCTTTCACACGATTGCCCAAAACTTCATTAATCTTATCCTTATTAGCATTATAATCCCAGGGTCCCATAGTCTTGCTATGCCACTCGCTGGCCGTATTCAACAATAAGGGTTCACAATGGCTGGAGCCCATAACAATGGCAAACGTATCTGCTACGAGCTTATTCTCGGGAATCTGATAAAAAGCGGTAGATACGGGATGCATTGCCGGAGCCAGATGATTAGCTTTCAAACGCAGTAACAGTTCACAAATCTTCGCATAGGTACGGGGGCCAATATTACCGCGTTCTTTCTCAAAGGTCTTAGCAGCCCAGGGTTTCAGCCCCCAATCTTCATCGTTCAGGAAAATACCCCTATATTTCACGGAAGGTGTTTTAGAATATGTGGGCGGAGCATCTACATACAAAGCCTTGTGCGTTTTTACCGGGACATCACCCCACCAATACCAAGGGGATACTCCCATCATTTCGGAAATAGAGAACAGGCCATAAGCCGCTCCCCGCCGATCACTCCCTGCTATAACCAATGCTTTGGCTACTCCTGGAGAAGGGTTGTCGACAGTTTGAATCAAATACCGTTCCCAAGCACCCTGCAATGGCCGGATATCAATTTTTCCTTTTTGCGCCAATTCACAAATCCATTGATTCTTTTCAATGGTTCCGACAATAACCAGAGCTTTGGCTCTTTCCCTTTTTTGGATCAGTTCAGGCTTTTGACCGGTCACCATTTGAATATCGCGGGCAAACAATTCTGCCGATCTCTTGATAACAAGCGCATCATTCACATCGTAATAAATCTTAGCCCGTGTTTTCGCAGTAGTCAAAGCAAAACCGGTTTTACTTTTAGGAAGTCGTTCTTGTACACGAATCTGTGCATAAGAAATGCAGGCACAAAATAGTGCTGCCAATAAAAATAAATGTCTCATTTTGTGTTTATGTTAGTGTTTTTTCATTTTATGCAAAGATACGTATTCCTACTATTTTTCAAGCTTACTACAGAAACTGTTTCTCATAAAAATATCCCATACACTCACAAACTGAAACATATCGTATGTTTCGTCTTATGAGTATATGGGATTAACAGGAGTTATTGTAAAGTCAATAACCGGACTGCCCAAAAGCCCAATTGCAATATCCTTCAGGCAAAGAACAGGTTTTACCATCGAAAGACACAGAGAAAGAATGCTTCAAGTTGCAATGTAGATTCACGATCTGTTTCTCGTCTGCCTTTACAGTCAATGTATTCCCCTTCCGGGTTACACGGCAATTGTATCCTACGACTTCTCCATTCGGACGTTCTATGACAAAAGCGTTAGTCAGAACAGCTTCACCGATACATTTAAATAATTCGTGCACATCATTATCCTGAGTATTGACCGTCTGCCAATCGCTAATCATATTGACATATTGCTCACCAATAACAAACTTACGGGTATCATATAATTTCGGATGCGGATTACCAAAACTAAGATCAGAAAAATCCAGTTTAGTATCAGCGCTACACGCCTGTTCTACTTCAAGATGCGGATCGACAACAAAAGCCCAACGCAACTGCCCCGTTTTATAATCAATCAAATTGGCAAAAGCTCCCATCGCATTAAATGTTTGTTCCAGCCATTTCTCGTCGCCTGTCAGCAGATAAGCATAATAAGTAGCATACGCACGCCATCCGCTCCAGCCATGGGGTGAATTAAACATATTGGGAAGCATCTGTACATCGTATTGCGCTTCCCAATAACGCATAGTTCCTTGCCGACGGCGCCCATCGGGTACACGGAGTTGAGTAAGGCAATCATGGCTGTTCAGTATCTTCAACATTGCATCGGTATAATATTTGCGTGCAACAGCATCTTGCTCGATGACTCCCATCATACCTATCTGTAAAGCTGAACAAGAAATCATGCCGTCTTCAAAGGTCAATTCTCCCTCTGTCTGAAAATCTCCTTGTGACGCAACCAGTTGGTCAACCGCCTTTTTTGCAGACAGGAAATGACGGTCAGCACATGTTCTCCAAAACAAATCCTGTTCACCCAATTTACGTTCGAGGACAGCCAGTTCCAAAACACTTTTAGCGATATAGATCACACTGGTATAGACTGTTCCATGATTATAATATGCACCATTTTCGCGCTGGGAGGTCGCGATCATCCAGTCAGCCAACTTCGACGCCTTTTTCAGATCTCCCAAATCTCCCTGTGCCTCATATTTATCTACCAACATTCCAATAGTAGTAGAGGTATTTTGAATACGTGTCTTAAAATACAACGGTTCCACTTTTACCGAATCATGCAATTTGTTGTAAAGCCGATCAAAATAATTGCTCAATTGCTTATCCAATGACTCATTCGGGAAATAACGGGCAGCAAGAAAAGCCGAATAGAACCCATACCAACTCTCAGCATGTGACGTCGGTTTCTGATGATAACGGGCTGCATTCTCACGTGCCTTTTCCATCACCCATTGCCAAGGATGATGTACTGTCCATATCGCTTCGGCAACTTTATTGCCCGAACGGACAGAAAGGGTATAGAGACCTGCATCTTCCAACCGGACTTTTCCTATCCAACGATTCCCTTTGGTTTTAGTCAGTACGACAGGCAGTTCTTTTCCGGCATCATTGGTCACCTTTACGTTAGGATTATCGGCAGTAAGTGTGAACGATGCTTCCTCACGTGCAGCATGCGAAGTCTGACGGATATCAATCAAAGGAATATCCGAAACTCGAGCAATGGCATGTTCCAGATTGTCCAAATTACCCACATTGACAAATGTAAAAATCCACTCTTTACTTTCCCCCTGTTTCAGTTCATACAGATTCTGCGGATGACGTGCCGGCAAAGGTAATTCATTCAATAAATCGAGATTTAATGATTCGATGCGATGCCCCATAAACCAAAATGGGGCCGGATCCTGATAGCCCAGATTATAATCTACACTCCAGGATGCTACAGGCTGCTGTGATACAAGTCCCAATATATGTCCGGAAGGGGTTTGAAGATAGCCATAAAAATGGGTCTTTTCGTTTCTCATCAAGGTTGGAAAGTATTTACCAAACCAATCCGGAAATTTATCCATATATGTATCGATGCCCAACTTCAGACCGGCCTTCTGAGGTTGATAAGGCACCGGTGAGTTGTTTGTCAGCTTTACCCTTAATGCAGGTTGACCATGATCTTTTATATATGATATCCGGCAAAGAACTCCGTCTATCTCGCTCCGATAGGAGGCGTATCCATCCGGAATCCAGGATCCACGCACTTCTTTACCTTCCCGTTTTGCATAAAAGGATGGACCGGCATGTTCTCCTTCACGAAAGAAAGGTATGGTATCATTTCGTTTTCCACCTTTAAATATTAGTTGTTCGGCACATCCGGTTTCTGAAATTTTCCACTCCCAATCAGAGTGCTTCAAAACAATTTGTGCCGACACCCTCAAGCTAAAGCTCAACAGTCCGAGCAATAAGATTGTAACACGTATTCTCTTAAAAAGCATGATTTAATTTTTCAATTCTAGTTGTGCAAGAACGGACTTCGGCAATTTAGAAATCATAAGACGTCTCCATGACACATTGCGAAATCCGTTCTGAATTAATTTATAATAATCTCTTAAGAAGCATTAGTATCCTTCATTCTGAATGACCTGACCACTGCTTTCCGTTATGACACTCTGTGGCAAAGGCATCAGGTTCATATACTCTTTTGCGGTAGTCGATCCTTTGTATTTGATAGCATAGTCGATATACAATCCATAGCGGATCAGATCACTGCGACGACAACCCTCACCCCATAATTCATGCCCACGTTCTTTAAGAACAGCTCCAAGAAAATCGTCCAGTGAGGTAAAATCACTCAACTGATAAGCAGCCAGTCCTGCACGTGTATGTACATCATTCAGACGGTCCACAGCTTCCTGAGTAACCGCATTATTACTACGTGCCAATGCCTCAGCCATCAGAGTCAATACATCGGCATAACGGTAAACAACCACATCGACTTCACTATTTTCACTGGTTTGTGTCGGATCTTCTCCATATTTGATGGGTAAAGCCCCTTTATCCAAATACTCACCGGGATTAGTTTCATTGTATGTCACTCCATCTGTTCCTACATATTCACTACAGATAACTTCCAGGCGCTTGTCTTTAGGATCGAAACTGTGGTAAAACTGCCATGGCATACGATAACCATTCCATTTTTGTATGTTCGGATTAGTTGTAGGATAGTTGCTTGGCAACACATGCGCATGCCACATCTGTTCGTTTACTCCTCTGGTTTCAATGCATGAAAAGATCATTTCATCATTACCCTCATTGTCTAAAGTAAAAATGTCCTTATAATTAGTAACCAACGAATATCCACATTTCATGACTTCTCTGCCACATTCCACAGCCTTGCCCCATTCTTTTTCATGCATATAAAGTTTCATCAACACCGTATATGCCAGTCCTTTGGTGAACCGTCCAAAGTTCTCATCAGATTTACTATATTTAGCAGGAAGTACCTCAGCTGCCGCTTTCAAGTCATCTTCAATCAACTTCACTGTTTCCTCTTTTGAAGAACGGGGTACAATAACCTTTTGGGTAGGATTCTGTAAAACTTCTAATGAAGGAATCTGAATAGGGCCATACAAGTCGTAAAGAATATATGCCAACCATCCACGCCCACAACGTGTTTCGGCAATTAAACGTGTTTTTTCCTCTTCTTTCATATCAATACCAGAGATACGGTCTAATGTCAATGTCATCTTTCCGATATGATTCGCCCATGTTCCGTAAAAAGAAGTAGGAATATCAGAGGTAGCAGTGAAATTCAACTGTAATACAGCCGGCCACCACGAATCTCCCCATTTACAATCCAATAGGTCGGTAGACATATCTGTATTAGAGGCCAAACCACCTTTAGCACATTGAAATAATCCGCTATACCCATCTGCACGGAACGGACCGTAAGCTGCTGCAATAACCAATGCATCAGCATCATCTGCATTAGTAGGAAATATAGTTGTATTAATTGAGTCATATGATTCGGATTCCAGGTTAATGCAAGAGCCTAATAAACCAATTACTGTGATAAACAGGGAAAATATATAAATTATCTTTTTCATATCATTCTTTATTTTTTTATTGCTTAGAAAGTAATATCCAGACCAATACTAAAACTACGTACATTGGGATATGCCCAATAAGAATCATCTGTTTCCACATCCAAACCATCATACGGAGTAATAGTAAACAAGTTGTTCACATCGGCGTAGATACGTACATTGGAAACCAGTTTCTTTGCCGACTTAACAGGCAATGTATATCCCAGCGTAATATTGCGACAGCGAATAAACCAGCTCTTCTCCAGGAAATAGTCTCCATATCCATAATTACTCATATACTGAAAATAACCCGGCATCTTACCCGATGTATTGTCATGCGACCACACTTCTTTGGCCGAAGTAGGCATGTTATAACCGCGATATAAGTTATTCACCCCGGTCATTGTTCCTGAACCGACAATCCAATAATCTTTATAAGAACCACTCTTTAATAAATCCAACTGACCATAGAAATAAACATTCAAGTCGAAATTCTTATAACGGAAAGTATTATTCAATCCCAGTAAATAACCCGGATCACTACAACCTTTAAACACAGCGTCCGCATAATCTATCTTTCCATCGGGCTTTCCAGTCCTCAATGGAATGCCATGTTTGTCGGTCTTATAAGTTCCGTCTTCATTGTATGCGTATCCATCAATATCTTTTAATTTCACCTGTCCCGGTAGAGCTCCCGGCATCCAGGATACTTCCTCCCCCGGCTGAATCAACCCGTCAGACAAATACATATAGTATCCTCTCAACGGAGCATTATACATATCGTATGGATTCGGGCTCCAATTCTCATCACGTTCTTTCCACTTATCACGATAGAACGAGAAAGTAAAATCGGTATTCCAACTAAAATCTTTTGTATCAAAATTCTTTGTATTGATTGTCAACTCAAATCCCTGACTCTGCGTTTTACCGATATTGGCAGCAATCGAACCTACTTCATTATACGAAAGTACACTACGGGAACTAAGCAAATCAGAAACTACCTTATGAAAGTATTCTGCAGTTACATTAAAACGATTGTTTAAGAACCCCAGATCCAATCCTACATTCCACTCGGTTGTCGTCTCCCATTTTAAATCCGGATTACCGATCTGACTGACATAGACTCCTGTATATTCTTTATTACCGAAAACTTTATTATATCCTGTACCATAATAAGTGACTGATTTATCTCCGATATTCGAGTTACCTGTTTGTCCGTAACTTAATCTTAACTTACCGTTAGAGAGCACTTTATCCAAATTCAAAGACCGGGCAAAGTTTTCTTCCGTAAATCTCCAGCCCAGAGCCACAGAAGGAAAATATCCCCAACGGTTATTTTTTGCAAAGTTAGAGGCACCATCAGCACGAAGAGTGGCGGTCACCAAGTAACGATCTTTATAGGTATAATTTACACGACCGAAGAAAGAGGCCATTTCACTTTTAGAAGCGGAAGAACCAACCCATGGTTTTTCATAAGTACCTGCACCCAGATTATTAAACAGAAAGGCATCTGTCAGAAATCCTTGGTTACCCGCATTGAGATACTTACTGGTGAATCTTTGAAAAGAGTATCCAACCAAAGCATTCAGATTATGATCACCCAAACGTTTTGCATAATTGGCAGTCAGTTCTAACAAATAATCAGACCTGTCATATTGCCCGATGTCTGCACGGCCATCAGCCTTTTCTCCGTAAAGAGTTGTTTTAGGCATGTATACCTCACGACGCTGATAGTTACGATCGATACCAAAACTGGCTTTCAATGTGAGCTCATTGATTGGTTTGATTTCAACAAACGGAGTGGCCAGGAAACGTTCTTTAGTCGTCTGATCACTGATCTCAAGTAGCGAAACAGGATTTGGAATATAAGCAGCCTGTTGGTTCAGACTGTAATCACCATTTTCATCTTTCACAGACAATAGTGGACTAAACTGAGCAGCAGACACTAAAATACTGGCATATTCATTTTGCCCTGCTCCCAACGGAACATTGTCCAATGTATTACGACTCACTGTCAGGTTGATACCTACTTTTGCATATTTACTGAGCTTCTGATCTAGATTTACACGGCCAGTATAACGCGACATGCCATTATTCTTTACAATGCCCTTTTGATTAAAGAAGTTACCAGAAATCAGATATTTGGTATACTCCGTACCTCCATTGATTGAGATATTATGCTGTGTCTGAAAACCCGTACGAGTAATACGATCATACCAATCTGTATCATTTACCGGATTCGCAATATCCGCATCCGAATATTTGGGATGATATGCACTGCCGGCCTCCGATTCATTTTTACCACCATAAATGCCGACTTTATTATCATACATCCACTTTTCTTTAAACCAGCGGTTAGACTGAATCATAAAATCCTGTGCATCCAGCATTTCATATTTAGTAGCCATAGTCTGCACAGTGGCAGATCCTGAATAGGTAACTTTCGGTTTACCCTCTTTTCCCCGTTTGGTTGTAATGATAATAACACCACTGCCCGCACGTGCACCGTAAATAGCAGTAGAACTGGCATCCTTCAATACTTCAATTGATTCGATATCATTGGGGTTGATCGAGGCCAATATATTGTCAGTCGTACCATTATCACTGTTATAACCGACACTCACATTACCTGCATTACTTACAGGAAATCCATCCACAATAATCAACGGATCATTGCCTGCTCCGGTCGAAGCAGCTCCACGAATCCGAAACGTTGTGCCGCCACCAGGCTGGGCACTGATTGTATTTACCTGTAAACCTGCTGCTTTTCCGGCTAACGCATGGCTCACTGTAGATATCGTACTTAGGGGAGTATCGTCCATCTTCACTGATGCTACTGCACCGGTCAGGTCCTTTTTCTTCATTGTACCATAACCTACGACAACAACCTCATCCAAGGTTTTAGTATCTTCTTTCAGTAACACAGCCAATTGGTCCCGGTTTTTTACAGCAACATCCTGCTGTACATATCCAATATAGGTGATCTGCAATACTGCGTTACCCGGCACTTCCAACTCAAAACTTCCGTTCATATCGGTGATCACGCCTGTTGCCGTACCCTTTACCAATACGTTTGCTCCGATAATCGCTTCACCGCTGGCATCTTTCACAACTCCTTTTACCTTTTTGACTTTTGAAGCCGGCTTTTGTTCCACGGGAACAATCACAATGTAGTTACCGTTCTTTTTGTACGTATAACCCGTATCTTTCAGGATAGTTGCCAATATCTCCAGTACTTCGGTTTCTTTTTGATTCAACGAAACTTTACGAGAAACATTCAGGTGTGAATCATTATAAGCGATTTTATACTTCGAAGATGCTTCGATCTTTTCAAACGCTTGTTTCAACGACACTGTTCCATCCCGAAATGTTACTTTCTGGGCATGTACTTGCAGAGAACCCGCCAACATCAAACCAAGGCAAAAAGCTGCCACTCGGATTGATCGATTTTTGTTCATAATATTATTTTTTTTAGTTAAACAATAGCCGTCCTTTGGCGGCTTTTACAATAGGACAGTCTGTTGTTTAACTACACCCAACGATATAATGTTAACAAATGATAATATAGGCCAAGCCTTAATCTATATAAATATCTTTCCCCTCTATCTGGTATTCAAGTCCAGGGATCATTTCTTTAATCAACATCATAATATTCTCGATGGACTCATTAGGATAGAAATGAATAGTCAGATTATTGGATTGATAAATAGAAGTCTGCAAATGTACCTGAACCGAATAGGTACGTTCTATAGTCTGTATCACTTCTTTGAATGGACTATTACTGAAATACAAACCTCCACCTCTCCAATCAGAATAATCAGAGGCCTTCACGCGTTTTCTCTCTATATGTCCGGTGGACGGAATATAAACAATCTGATCATCCGGCTCCAACAAATAGGATGAATCGAAACGATTCAGCGACATACGGATAGATCCTTCTTCCAAAGTAGTCACTACCTTATCTATATTCGGATAAGCGTTTATATTGAATTCCGTACCAAGTACACTTACAGAAACAGAGTTCGTTTTTACAATAAATGGGCATTCTTTATCTTTTGTCACCGAGAAATAGCCTTCACCAGCCAGATAGACCTCACGTTCGTTTCCTATAAACGCAGACGGATAGATCAGCAAAGAACCGGAATTAAGCCAAACTTTCGATCGATCGGGTAAAGTGACTTGCTCCCGTTTTCCATTACTAACATAATATTGAATGAAAGTCACATTGCTAAGTTCGTTCTTAATGATAAGAGTTTCTTTGTATAAGTAAGCGGAACCGAACAATAGTAATAAGGGGACGATGATAGAAGCAGCAATCCAACTCCATCGGGGAATACGAAAACGCGAAAAAGAAGATTCCGATTTTAAAGAATCTCCTCCAATCTGTTGTTCCAGCTTTTCAAAAGCTCTCAGCGTTTGATGTTCATCCGCCTGTGGAAAACCGATCTGTTCCCAAATACCGGACAAGACCTCTTCTTTCTCTTGTCCGCTGTTTGTATCGGCCAGTCGTTGATGTACTCTTTCCACCACTCCGTCCGATGCCGGATGATGAAAAAAGTAAGTAATTATATTTTTTAAATAACTCATTCTACCACTAATTTATAATAGGACGCATAAATCCGGATATATCCCCAACCGTATTAACATAAATAGAGAAATATAAAGAATAACAAAGCATTTTTCAGTTCTTTCAACGCTAAGTTAAGATGGTTCTCAACAGTTTTTTTACTAATCTGCAACTTCTCCGCTATTTCTGCATTGGTCAGTCCGGCCTCCCGATTCAACCGAAAAATCATTTGCCGTTGAGGAGGCATATTCTCCACCACCATATCAATCAATAGCTGCAAGTCTTTAGCAACCAACTCTTCATAAGGAGTCGTGTCTGTAGACTCTTCTACCCATTCTGTCCCCTGACTATCCTGACGATTCTGCCGGGAACGCAAATAATTGAAAGTTGTATTTTTAGTCAAGACATACAGATAGGTTCCGAACACTTCTACTTCACAAAATTTCTCACGGTGCGTCCACAGTTTGAGAAAAACTTCTTGTGTCAAATCTTCGGCTTCACTCTCCGATTTAACCAGTCCCATTATAAAAGAGCGCACCTTCGGATAATAACGCATAAACAATGCCTTAAACGCTATATGGCTTCCTTGGGAGAATTGGGAGACCAGTAATTTTTCTTCTGCGATTTCAGAATGCATTATTATCCACTTAAAAGATTAACTTAGACAAGTATCATATTATATATCAATACGTCGGCAAAAATAATAAAAAACCTTAATATAATAATGTCATAAGTAGTTTTTCTAGGAAAAAGTCCCACAGAATCACAAGTCTATCTCCATAATTTCCAGCATTATCATGCCTTCAACCTTATCACAAAGCAACTCCCCTTACCCGGTTCGCTCTGTACGGTCAATGTTCCTCCATGTGCTTCTACAAAGTCTTTCGAAATGGACAATCCCAAACCGCTACCCTGAACTTTAGTTCCCGGTACACGGAAATAACGATCAAAAATGCTTTGGTGATATCTTGGATCGATTCCTTTGCCAAAGTCTTGCACATAGAGCTCGATATACTCTTTTTTATGCCTTACGCCAATCACTACCCGGCCATTCTCTTTCGAATAGCGAATCGCATTGCTTAAAAGATTAGTAAGTACCCAAGCTATTTTTTCACTATCTACAAATAGTTTCGGTATCTTCTCTTGAGGATAGTCAACTTCTATTTGTATATTAAACTTATCAGCCTGTACCTGATTGGCCTTGATGGCGTACTCAATCAGTTCGATAGGTTTCGTAATTTTAGGCATCATTTGAAGCTTGCCGGCTTCCACCTGCGTCATGTTCAGTAACTCTCCGGTAATATCGAGTAAGCGCTGGCTATTGTCCCTTATATTCTTCGATAATTGTTCTTGTTCGCCATTCAAAGAGCCCACTCTTTTGTCCTCCAGCAATTGAAGACTCATCATTATGGCAGAAATAGGAGTCTTCAGTTCGTGGGAGATGGTAGAGATAAAAGTGGTTTTTGCAGAATCGAGTTCTTTGAACTCTGTAATATTTTTCAGCAAGATAACGTCTCCCAGGTTTCGAGCCTCTCCTTCTTCTGCCGCCGCATTCTCAATCGGAATATACGAGGCTTGGAAATAGCTTTCTTTATTGTCCGCATAAATTTTTAAAGGTTCATTCTTCTCACCGGGAGTCACCAACTCACGTATCAGCCTGCGAAGCAAATCATTCTTCAGAGAAAGTTCTTCGGCGGACTTCCGGATTACATTCTCACGCTTCATATTGAGTACATTCAATGCTTCATTATTGATAAAAAGAATTTCCCGTTCGGTATTTAAGCCGATAATCGGCTCATGAATACTGTTAACAACGGCTTCAAGGAATTTTTTTGCAGAAAGAATATCAGCCAATGTACTGTCACGATACTCTGTCAGTTTCTCAGCCATGCGGTTAAAACTATCCGAAACTTCCCTGAACTCTTCGTATCCTCTCATATCCAATCTCTTTTCATAATTATGATTGGCTATTTCCAAGATACCACAAGTCAGTTCTTTTACCGGCCTATTAATAGAACGGGGTAGCCAGATAAGCAGGACCAAACCCGTGAGGATACAAATGCCACCTGTTACGGAGATCCATAAGAGCGCACGCTCCAAAGCAGGCATGGCAACCGGACTATCAGGTTCCGTGGCCGTTAGAATCTGAAGGTTTACTACTGAAAGTGTTACCAGTAAAATAATCATTCCGGCCAATATTCCAATGCCGAAAAGTAGTTTGGTTTTTATATTCATAATGGATAACTAAGACTAAATCATTTTTTTATGCAAGTATAATCAAATCTACGTTCGCTTGTGCCAGATTATTTAAAAATCTGCGATATTTCAGCACGCTACACAATGCTCCCGGCAGGCGAAGGCCTGGGGAACCCATGCAAACAGTGGATATCTGTTTCTCCTTACAAACCTGCACAATGCTGCCTAATATATCTTTCGACTGTACCTGGACGACTTCCCCACCCAACTCAGTCACCAACTTAAAATGATTCAGCAGATGTCTCTGGCTGGCCAAATCGATACGTTCCATGCTTTCTTTGGGAACTTGTACGTAAAGAGCGACAAACGAGGTATTATATCGGGTAGCCAAACGGGCTACTTTCCTTATAATACGGCGGGGCGTCTTCTCTTGGCTACTGATGCACGCCATAAACTTTTCATGACGAACTCCCAAACCAATACCCATCACAACCTCATTCTCTACTTTCTTTTCCACTCGCAAGGCAACCTCCTTCAGTGCAAGTTCACGGAGTTGCAGGATATTCTCGGTCTTAAAGAAATTATTGAGTGCAGTCTGTATTTTTTCCGGCTTATATATCTTTCCAGCTTTAAGTCTGGTTATCAGTTCTTCGGCCGTAAGATCAATATTTACGACCTCATCAGCCTCTTGAAGAACGCTATCGGGAATACGCTCCTTCACTTCAATACCTGCGATATCTTGCACCTCTTCATTCACACTCTCGATGTGCTGAATGTTGACTGCCGAAATCACGTTAATCCCTTCATCAAGCAGTGTCATCACATCTTGCCAACGTTTCTCATTCAAGCTTCCTTCCACATTGGTATGTGCCAGTTCGTCTACAATTACAATTTCGGGATGAATACGGATAATCGCTTCCAGATCCATCTCCTCGAGCTCTTTCCCCTTATAAAACAGTTTCCTGCGCCGGATAACAGGTAAACCTTTCAACAGGGCTTCCGTCCCGGCACGACCATGTGTCTCAATATATCCGATCCGGACATCCACCCCGTTATCAATCAGATCATGTGCTTCCTGGAGCATCCGGTACGATTTGCCTACACCGGCAATCATACCGATATAAACCTTAAACTTGCCACGACGGGATTTTTTTATCAAGTCGAGGAAATGCTGTACACTTTCTTCTCTATCCATCTTTTCTTCAATTTTTATACTGCATAACCCGTAACAGTATCGCTACTGCCACGGGTTGACTAACCACTTTTTAAATTCCTAAGTTATATCTGATTTCATGGCTTTAAAGTAATACCAAACACTAAATGCGCATCTTCCATACGGGGATTCCAAACAGCCTGTGCAAATACAGGCAAAGCAAACTTATCAGTGAACCTGATCTGAGTAGTTCCTTTCAAAGCAACATTGGTTACGGCAAACCCATCACAATTGTATTGGGGAGCGGCATAAGGAACCATTCCACACGTTACGTTTAAATCCACCATTCTCACTCTGAAGGGATAGTTGAATTCAACATAAGACGAATAATTCTGGCCTCCCTCCGCATTCTTATCTTGCCCTGCAAACATGGTATACCATGCAATAGACAAAGGAAATGTTTCGGACTGCACAGTATAAGCCACTCCTGCCTCAAAGTGGTGAGCCGTTTCATGACTCTTAAAATTAAAGTATTTACGTGCTCCCTGTCCTGCCCACCACAAGTCGGCAACCGATACGGTCAGACCGGAACGACCTAATGTGTATGCAGCCGTCAGATCGATCTCCTTGGCGGCAGCTCCTGCCGAAGCAGAAGTTCCGTCAAAATCGGTGGAGCCCCATGCGGTCAATGAAAAGTTTCCGACACTAAATCCCAAAGTCGGCTGGATACTCGCTCCTGTCTGATACATTCCGCGCCAGACATATGAACTTACGAGATCTCCCTGAACATTAAGCTGTTGGGCATTCGCGTTCATACTTCCCCAGAAGCACATCATTCCAATCACCATCAAGGCTAAAATCGTGTTTTTATTTATGACATTTTTCATCTTTACTTTCTATCTGTTTTTTAACTCTTCCAGAGCTATATTCAACTTTAATACATTTACTTTCTCGGTTCCGAATATCCCCAGCAACGGCTTCTCTACAGCTTTATCTACGACTCTTCTCACCTCTTCCACATCCATGCCACGTGCCTGCGCCACTCTTTTCACTTGTACATAAGCACTCTGTGGAGTGATGTCCGGATCCAGTCCCGAGGCACTGGCTGTCACCATCTCGGCAGGTACATCCTTGCGTGCCAGATACGGATGATGAATAAGGAAAGTATCGATGCGTGCCTCCACCTCTGCCAGATATTCAGGATTGGTCGGCCCTTTATTGCTACCTGCCGAACTGGTTGCATCATAGCCATCACCGGCACATGAGGGGCGTCCCCAAAAATATTTTTCTTCCGTAAAAGTCTGTCCTACATTGGCAGCCCCTACCACTTTTCCGTTTAAGGTAACTACTTCTGCATTTCCCCGGTTAGGACCGGCTACCTGTGCAAACAGCCACAGCACGAGGATATAAAATACAGAGAAGAATACACAAAAGACGAGAGTTATCTTGATAGATTTTAATAATGTTTTCATTGCTTGAATATTTAAAAGAATAAACTGACAACCAAATCGATTAACTTGATTCCGACAAAGGGAACGATCACTCCTCCTAACCCATAGATTAAAAGGTTTCGACGGAGCAAAGCCGATGCACCGATCGGTTTATATTGTACTCCTTTCAGCGCCAATGGTATCAGGATCGGGATAATGATGGCATTGAATATGACAGCAGAGAGTATAGCACTTTCCGGACTATGCAGATTCATAATATTGAGTGCACCCAACTCTGGAATGGCCACCATAAACAAAGCAGGTACAATGGCAAAGTATTTTGCCACATCGTTGGCAATAGAGAAAGTAGTCAGGGTTCCACGAGTCATCAGCAACTGCTTTCCGATTTCCACAATCTCTATCAATTTAGTCGGGTCATTATCGAGGTCGACCATATTGCCGGCCTCCTTGGCTGCCTGCGTACCGCTATTCATTGCCACACCGACATTTGCCTGCGCCAATGCAGGAGCATCATTCGTTCCGTCTCCCATCATCGCCACCAACTTACCGGACTGTTGTTCTTTACGGATGTATTCCATCTTGTCTTCAGGCTTTGCCTCAGCTATAAAGTCGTCCACCCCCGCCTTTTCGGCAATGTACTTGGCGGTCAAAGGATTGTCACCGGTTACCATCACTGTCTTCACTCCCATCTTGCGCAGACGTTCAAAACGTTCCTGAATGCCCGGTTTTATAATATCCTGCAACTCGATAACCCCGGTCACCTTCCGGTCGACACACACTACCAGCGGTGTACCTCCATTACCAGAGATCTCACTGATCACTTCTTCTATTTCTTTCGGGAATTTATTCCCAGCTGCTTCCGTAATCTTACGGATCGCATCGAACGCTCCTTTACGTATCTGTGTGCCATCGGCCAGATCAACACCCGAACATTTGGTTTCAGCCGTAAACTGAATCATCCGGGCACCGGCCGTCTGAAGACTCCGCATCCGTACCCCCGATTCACGTCCTAACTCTACAATAGATTTACCCTCGGGCGTCTCGTCCGAAAGCGAAGCCAACAGACAGGTTGTTACAAACTCCCGCGGACCGACTCCCGGTGCCGAATGGAATTTCGTTGCCCTGCGGTTACCAATCGTAATAGTACCGGTTTTATCAAGCAACAGTGTATCGATATCTCCTGCCGTCTCCACCGCTTTACCCGACTTTGTAATCACATTGGCACGCAATGCACGATCCATACCGGCAATACCGATGGCAGAAAGTAATCCTCCGATAGTAGTCGGAATCAAACAGACAAACAGAGAGAGGATGGCTGCAATCGAGATAGCTGTTCCCGGATGTTCAAGACTGGTATAGTCAGCAAACGGGATCAGAGTAACACATACGATGACAAAGACCAGTGTAAAGCCTGCCAACAAAATGGTCAGGGCTATCTCGTTCGGCGTCTTCTGCCTGCTTGCGCCTTCGACCAACGCAATCATTTTGTCAAGAAAGCTTTCGCCCGGTTGCTGTGTGACCAATACCTTGATATGATCTGAAAGCACTTTGGTACCACCGGTCACAGAGCTTTTATCTCCACCCGCCTCACGGATCACCGGAGCAGATTCACCGGTAATGGCACTTTCGTCAATGGAAGCCAATCCTTCAATAATCTCTCCATCGGCAGGGATCGTATCACCGGCTTCACAAACAAAAACATCCCCCTTCTTCAGTTTAGAACTACTTACGGTCTGAACCTTGTCTCCTATTACCAGTTTAGCAGGAGTCTCTTCACGCGTTTTGCGTAAGCTGTCGGCTTGTGCTTTACCACGGGCTTCGGCTATCGCTTCAGCAAAATTGGCAAACAACAAGGTCACAAACAAAATTAAGAACACACACAAATTATATCCGAAAGTACCATATTCCGGAGTGAAGAGAGAGAGTAACGTTACCACCAGCATAATAACGGTAACCACTTCTACCGTAAACATAATCGGGTTCTTTATCATCATTCGCGGATTCAACTTCACAAACGACTGCCTGATACTTTCTATTACTTGCTCCTTTTGAAACATAGAAGCTGACATCTTATTTTTCATAACTTTATTATCCTGCTATTCTTATAAACTTAAATGTTCGGCGATTGTACTCAACGCATGTACAGGGAAGAAAGACAAAGCTGCAACAATGAAAATGACGGCAAAAGTCATTACTGCAAAAGTCACAGTATCCGTTTTCAAGGTACCGGCACTCTCGGGAATAAACTTTTTTTGAGCCAATAGTCCTGCAATGGCTACCTGTCCGACAATCGGAATAAACCGACTCAGGATAAGTACAATGCCACATGTCCAGTTCCAGAAATATGTATTATCACCCAGTCCCTCGAAACCCGAACCATTGTTGGCAGCCGATGAGGTGTATTCGTAAAGCTGCTCGCTGAGACCATGAAATCCGAGATTGTTCAGCCATCCGCCCTCACTCTCCACAAAATCGGGGTGATGTGTATAGACGTAACTTGAGATGGCAGTAAATACCAGAATTACAAACGGATGCAACAAAGCGACGAAGGTTGCTATTTTCATTTCCCGGGCTTCTACCTTCTTACCTAGAAATTCCGGCGTACGCCCCACCATCAGTCCGCTGATAAAAACGGCCATGATAATAAAGGTATAATAGTTCAGCCATCCTACACCAACACCGCCAAACCAAGTATTGATCTGCATATTCAGCATCTCGACCATTCCACTGAGCGGCATAGTCGAATCGTGCATCCCATTGACCGAACCATTGGAAGTAACCGTTGTGGTGACACTCCATAGGGCTGTGGCTCCGGCTCCAAGCCGTACCTCTTTTCCTTCCATCGCACCATGATCCTGGGCAATTCCCATTTCGCTGATACGCGGATTACCTCCCATCTCCTGACCGACATTGATAAAGACACCTGCCAGATAAGCAAACAGCATCACTCCAAAGATACTATATCCCAACTTCCTGCGATTGGTATAAAAGCCCAAGGCCAATACCATCGCCATCGGCATGATCAGGATCGACCAACACTCTACCATATTAGTCAGATAGGTAGGATTCTCCAACGGATGCGAAGAATTGACACCAAAATAACCACCACCATTGGTTCCTAATTGTTTAATGGGAACAATCGCAGCCGTAGGTCCCTGGGATACCATCTGCTCCTGTCCTTCGAGTGTAGTCAGTTGCATCCGACCGTCAAAGCCCATCGGTGTTCCCTGCAAAATCAGAATGAAACCTACCACCAATGAAAGCGGTAACAGAATACGTGTGCAACTGATCACCAGAAAGTGCCAAAAGTTACCAATCGTTTGAGTGCTCTTGGCAGCCATACTTTTCATAACTCCGGCCATGGCAGCCATTCCTGTGGCAGCAGTAATAAACTGGAACAACATGATGACAAACAATTGAGTGAAATAAGTCAGACCACTCTCACCGCTGTAGTGTTGCAAATTACAGTTTACCATAAAACTGATGCAAGTATTAAATGCTTGGTCAGGTGTTTGAGCCCCGTTTCCGTCGGGATTGAGCGGAAGCCAACCTTGCGATACCAGTAACACCATTCCCCATACAAACCAAAATGCATTCAGGATCAGTAACGCCTTGAGGAACTGTTTCCAGTTCATCTCCTCCTGCGGATTAATACCACATATCTTATAAATCACTCGCTCTATAGGCGCCATGAAGTCCGACCAAGTCTTCTCTCCCTTATAAACCCGGGCTATGTAACGTCCCAACGGATAAGCTAATACCACCATCAGGACAATCTGCACCGCCACTCCTAAAATTTCTGTATTCATTGCTTTATTTTCAAATTAAAACTTCTCTGGACGAATGAGCACATACGTCAAATAACTGAAAAGTATGATACCTACTACAAATAGTGTTGTGTACATAAAATAAATTCTCCTCTCTAAATTGTTTCAAACCAGTCAACGCATTTCCAAAATAGCCAGAAGCAGGCAAACCCGCTCAACAGGCAGAAAATAAATGAAACTGTTATTCCCATGTTTTTTACCTTTTAATTAAAATGTTTATACTTATGTTTTTTACCTGTAACTCTTCATGCCAAATGCGTGCCAGAAACAGTCAAGGATAAGATAAGTCACTATCATACAGAGATATAAAACAAATAGGGTATCTTCGCCTTGTACGAAGATACCCTATCATTATGAAAAGGTTCGTTTTATTTTGAAAAGGAAAGAAGCATAAAACTCAGGCAACGATATTCACGCGCGACTCAGAGCTTATATTCTTCTATTTTTCGGTATAAAGTAGTCAATCCGATTTTCAGTAAACGTGCTGCTTCTGTTTTATTGCCTTTAGTATACTCCAATACCCTCGCTATATGCCTGCGTTCCATAGCCGAAAGTTCAAAACTGCCCGGCATTCCTTCGTCGGATTTCTCGTAGTGGCTGTTCTGTATTTCCAACGGAAGATCGTCTACATCCAGACGGTCGCCCTCACAAACGATCAGGCTGCGTTCGATTACATTACGTAATTCGCGGATATTTCCTTTCCAGGGTTGTTGGCATAGGGCCTCCAGATAAGCGGGAGCAATCCTATTGACCGGATGTGAAAGTTTTTCGGAGAAGGAACGGACAAACGATTCAGCCAGTATCTTAATATCTCCCGTACGTTCACGCAAAGGCGGAAGATGTACCTGAAACACGGAGAGCCGATAGAACAGATCTTCACGAAAACGTCCCGCAGCTATCTCGGCAGGTAAATTACGGTTTGTAGCAGCAATGATACGCACATCAATGTGGGTCGGCTTCGTGTCACCTATCTTGATGTATTCGCCGGTTTCGAGGATACGCAACAGCTTGGCTTGCAACTCAAAAGCCATTTCACCGATTTCATCCAAAAAGATTGTTCCGTTATTGGCTTCTTCAAAAAGTCCCTTCTTATCTTTCAACGCACCGGTAAAGGAACCCGCCTTATGCCCGAACATCTCGCTCTCCAGCAACTCTTTACTAAACGAAGAGCAGTTAACTGCCACAAAGTTTTGCCGGGCACGCTTACTACTATAATGTATGGACTGGGCAAACACCTCTTTTCCGGTTCCCGTCTCACCCGTCAGCAATACAGGTACATCAGTCACCGATACCTTACGGGCTAACGAAACCGCTTCTTTCAATGCTTTCGATTCACCGAGTATGGAATCGAACGAATACATCAGTCCCATCTTCTTCTCCAGTTTGTCCAGGCGGATATTCATCCGTGCCTTTTCTACAGCGCGACTGATCAGGGGAATAATTTTATTGTTATCATCCCCTTTCGTTATGTAATCGAAAGCTCCGTTCTTGATTGCCTGCACACCATCAGGTATGTTTCCATGTGCCGTCAGCAGAATAATCTCTACTCCCGGAGATTTTTTCTTCATCTCCGTCACCAGATCCACCCCGTTTCCATCCGGCAGAAATACATCACACAAAGCCACGTCGGGCATTTGAAGTTCCAATTGTCTGAGTGCTGTCTTACAATCGCCGGCCTGACACACTTCGTAACCTTCAAGTTCCATCATACGTGCCAGCAGACCACGAATCTGCACTTCGTCATCAATAATCAGAATTTTACTCATATCTGATAAGTTAAAATGTGAATGGTAAAAAACAGGGTGTGCAAATATAATGGTTTTCTGCTACAACGCAAATGATCGGACTGCTGAAAAATAAAATTCCGAATGGCATGTCTTTTGAACTTTTATTCATGACTCAGCGCCCGATAATCTTCCCTACCCCTTTTCTGATCGCTCAGAAGCGGTTTTTAACGGGTAAGGAATCATCTGAACGGGCAAATGCCACCTTTTCATTTTGATAAAACAAACTAAAATGAAAAGGAGACAGATAAGAAAAAAGAATCGTATAACTAAAAAAAATAGAGAAATGAAAATCTACAAATTCGGTAAGATTCCCACAGGCTCAGTACAGGAAATGAAAGGAATGCTCCGCCTGATTGACAACAGTATCCCCCAAATAATCGTTCTGTCCGCCACTACAGAGACTACGGAACGTCTGGTCGGAATAGCTGCCCATCTTTTCAACAGAGATACAGAACAGGCGCATGACGAGATAAGCAGGCTTGAATTCAGGTTTATCGATTTCGCCAACGAACTATTCAATGACGAATCGATCAAGCAACAGGCGGTCGATTCCATCATCGATCGTTTCCGGACTCTATGGAACTTTACCCGCCAACGTTTTACATCTGTCGACGAGAAAGACATACTGGCGCAGGGAGAATTTATCAGCAGTATGCTAGTCAGCCTCTATCTGAAAGAGCAGGGAATCAACAACCGACTACTCAACAGCCTCGACTTCATGCGACTGGCTCCGGAAGAAGAACCGGACATGGAATACATCGGTACAAAGCTACACTTGCTCTTGGCAGAGCATAAGTCGACCAATGTATTTCTTACTCAAGGACATCTTTGCCGGAATGCTTACAACGAAACCTGTTACTTGAAACAAGGCGGAGATGATGTTTCAGCCACACTGATCGGAGCCGCTCTTCAGGCACAAGAAGTATGTCTGTGGACAGACAGCAAAGAGTTGCACAGTTGTGACCCGCGCTTTGTGAAGCATCCGGCAATGGTGAAGCAGCTCAGTTTCGACGAAGCCGAGCAACTGGCCTATTGCGGCTGGACGGGATTCAACCCTCACTGCATCCTGCCCGCAAGAGAAAACAACATACCGATACGTTTGCTATGTTCGATGGAGCCTGCAGAAGGAGGAACTTTGATTTCAAATTCACAAAGCGGAGAAAACATAAAGGCCATTACCGCCAGAGACAATATTTATTACATTAAATTCCAATCGAACCGGACGTTACGCCCCTATCTGTTCATCAGCAAAATATTCGATACTTTTGCCAAATACCACACTTCCCTGTGCCTGTTCGCCTCGTCCGGTTCTGATGTATCTGTTGCCATCAACGACAAAGAGCGTTTATCGCATATACTCCACGAACTCTCACGATATGCAGTCACGGTGGTAAAAGACCACATGTGCATCCTTTCGGCCATAGGTAACATGCAGTGGCAATGCGCCGGATTTGAAGCCCGAATCATAAATGCTTTGGCCACCATCCCGATCCGAATGATCTCTTATGGCAGTAATAACAACAATGTTTCACTTGTCATCAGGGCAGAAGATAAGAGAGAAGCATTGCAACGACTGAACGACACGCTGTTCGCTCCCTGCCATGCAAATCCTTTTCAGATACATGTTCCGACATTAAAACACAGTTAGCAAAACACTACGGGCCGGCAGTCTTTCCCTTTAATGGGAGATTGAACAACATGGGGATGTTTTGGTGCAAAACATCCCCATGTTGTATATAAGAACATCCCCATGTTATCACACACAACATCCCCATGTTTTAATATCTAACATACCTGTATCACTCCACAAACGATAAGGAGATAGTAGTATATCTTTTGGTGTAACTGCACTTCCGTAAGTAAGATAACCCATACTTGTTAATTTTTTAAGCTTTTCCATGAACCTTTTTAAGTCGGCAAACGTTTATTTCCACAGGAAACTATTTTAAAACGAAAATATATTCAAATGAAGATTATTATTATTGGAGGCGTAGCAGGAGGAGCTACTACTGCAGCCCGTATCAGACGTTCGGACGAAACAGCGGAAATCATCTTGTTGGAAAAAGGAAAGTACATATCTTATGCCAACTGCGGACTGCCCTATTATATAGGGGACGTTATCGAAGAGCGTGAGAAACTATTTGTACAGACTCCCGAAGCTTTCGGAGTACGTTTCAGGGTAGACGTGCGTACCGAGAATGAAGTTATTTTTATCGACCGGAAGAAAAAGACAGTAACCGTCCGCCTTAAAAGTGAAGACACTTACGAGGAGAGTTATGACAAACTGTTAATATCCACCGGTGCATCTCCTGTACGCCCACCATTACCGGGCATTGACTCAACCGGCATCTTTACTTTGCGGAATGTAGCAGACACTGACCGCATTAAAGCATATGTCAACAATCGGCCTCCCCGTCGGGCTGTCGTGATCGGGGCCGGATTCATCGGACTGGAAATGGCAGAAAACCTGCACGCACTGGGAGCGCAAGTATCTATTGTCGAGATGGGCAACCAGGTGATGGCACCTATTGACTTTTCAATGGCAGCACTGGTTCATCAACATTTGATGGAGAAGGGTGTCAACTTATACCTGGAGCAAGCTGTCGCATCGTTTGAGCAAGCAGGCAAAGAAGTGAAGGTAGTCTTCAAGAACGGACAATCCATCCTGGCGGATATCGTGATTCTATCTATCGGCGTGCGCCCGGAGACAACGCTGGCAAGAGCTGCCGAACTTACGATCGGTGAAGCGGGAGGTATCGCAGTAAATGATTATTTGCAGACTTCCGACGAGTCGATCTATGCCATCGGTGATGCCATTGAATTCCGCCATCCCATTACGGGCAAACCTTGGCTGAACTATCTTGCCGGACCCGCCAACCGACAGGGACGTATTGTTGCCGACAACCTGCTGGGTGCACAGATTCCTTATGAAGGAGCCATCGGTACCTCCATCGCAAAAGTATTTGACATGACAGTAGCCTCAACCGGACTTCCGGGAAAGCGGTTAAAGCAGGCGGGCATTGTATATGCATCTTCAACCACTCATCCGGCCTCGCATGCAGGATACTATCCGGACGCTATGCCGATGAGTATCAAAATAACCTTCGATCCCCAAACAGGCAAGTTGTATGGCGGCCAAATTGTGGGGTATGATGGCGTGGACAAACGAATTGACGAACTTTCTCTTGTCATCAAACACGAGGGAACGATCTATGACCTGATGAAAGTGGAGCAGGCGTATGCGCCTCCTTTCTCTTCGGCAAAGGACCCCGTAGCCATCGCCGGTTATGTAGCCGAAAACATCATCCTCGGCAGAGTAAAACCCGTATACTGGCGCGACCTGAGAGATATCGAACTGAAAGATGTGTTCCTGCTGGATGTGCGTACACCGGACGAATTTGCATTGGGTTCACTGCCCGGAGCAGTAAATATACCATTGGATGAAATACGTGACCGTATTGCTGAACTTCCTTCGAACAAGCCAATCTACACCTTCTGCGCCGTAGGGCTGAGAGGATATCTTGCTTACCGCATCCTGATCCAGCACGGTTTCAAAGAAGTATATAACCTCTCCGGCGGATTGAAGACCTATCGTGCTGCTACCGCTCCCATCATCTTGCACGAAAATGAAGAAACAGACGACACGCCTTCTGCGCAAGACAGCCCGGCGAAACCTTCTGTGACAGCTGAGGCACCCCAAACTACAACGGCTGCAAATCCTAAGACAATCCGGGTGGATGCCTGCGGATTACAATGTCCGGGCCCGGTCCTAAAGATGAAGAAAACAATGGATACGCTTGTTCCGGGCGAGAGAGTTGAAATTGTGGCTACAGACCCGGGATTCTCGCGGGATGCTGCCGCATGGTGCAACTCTACCGGAAATAAATTTATCTCCAAGGATAGTACCGGAGGGAAATCGGTAGTAGTCATTGAGAAAGGCGAACCCCAGGCTTGTAACCTGACTACGACATGTGACAGCAAAGGTAAAACTCTGATTATGTTCAGTGACGACTTGGACAAGGCACTTGCCACTTTCGTCCTGGCCAACGGCGCAGCTGCCACCGGACAAAAAGTAACTATCTTCTTTACTTTCTGGGGGCTGAATGTGATTAAGAAATTGCATAAGCCCAAAGTAGAGAAAGACATTTTCGGCAAGATGTTTGGTACAATGCTCCCATCCAGTTCGCTGAAACTGAAACTTTCTAAAATGAGCATGGGAGGTATGGGTGGAAAGATGATGCGATACATCATGCACCGGAAAGGCATCGACTCACTGGAATCCCTGCGGCAGCAGGCTCTGGAGAACGGGGTGGAGTTTATTGCTTGCCAAATGTCGATGGATGTGATGGGAGTAAAACGTGAAGAGTTGCTTGATGAAGTTACAGTAGGCGGAGTAGCCACTTATATGGAACGTGCCGATAATGCTAACATCAATCTGTTTATTTAATAAGGAAGTATGAATACAATATGTAAGATGCGCGATATCTACAAAGCACTCTCCATTTTCGAAACGGCATTTGAAGAGGTGTATGGAATATCGCTGAACGAAGCAATGGTGCTATGTGCGTTGCGCGAAGCCGGAAAGGAAATTACCTCGACTGCTATAGCCGAACGAACGGAAATGGCTCCGTCGCATACGTCGAAAGTCATCCGTGCGGTAGAAGATAAAGGACTCATCCGACGGGCATTGGGTGAAGTAGACAAACGCCAGATGTACTTCAGCCTCACAGAGGCAGGCAAGAAGCGTTTAAACGAACTGGATCTGGACAAAGTAGAGATACCGGAAATGTTAAAACCACTGATATAAGTTTGTAACATCAGAGGTCACCACAGGTTACACGGATTATCACAGATCACCCATACAGACAGTCATCCATTTGACCTTCATCTGTACAGGTTTGTGTAATCTGTGGTGAAAACACCTCTGTAACTTTTCTATTCATCTACAAAGGGGCAAGAATGGGGTCACTCTTCCAACCACTTCTTTATCAACCCGATGGCTTCTTCTTTCTCTTTTTGAGGCAAAGTGCCGATACGGGCCAAATGACTTCCGTTGGGTTCCACAAAGACATGAATATTCTTTTTCCCTTTCAGCCAGGTGACACCTGCTGCCGTCCATGGATCGTTCTGCCCATAAATAAAGATCATTTTCGGATCATTGTTCTTCAGGAAATGAATTATTTTCCGACTCAGAGTCTTATCAAACTTCATATCACCGAGTTCTTCGGGAAGCATCAAACGCTTCAAGTAATCTTTACTGGTTTTAATGGTAAGGTATTTTTTGAATGGACGGATATCATACCCATAATATCCCAACTCGCGGGCAGCTTGTACAAAGAAAGAAGTATTGGCACCCTCTTCCTCAAAATAAGACGGTTCGCTGATAGCGAGTAAATGTTTAAAGAGTTCGTCATCCGAAGCTGTAACGGCAGGAATCTGATCGACCGGAGTTCCCCATTGCCAGATAGAAAACGAATATTCGAGCACCGAATAATCATAAATCTCCTCTACAGGAGCACGGAACTTATATTTCTTTCCGGCACAATACTTCTCGAAACGAGGTAACAAAGTAGGTTTACGTTTCAACACCTCCAACTGAAAATCTTCAATTTTCTTACGAGCTTCGGGAGTAGATACCATCTTTAAAAAAGGTTCATGACGCCCGTCTTCAACTCCATAGCAAAGCGGAGCCACATATGGAACAGAGATATCCACATCCTCGGGAAAGAAAGTACGATAAAGCATTGCCGTCTGTCCTCCTTTACTGATGCCGGTGGCAATCCACTTACCGGGATAGATGGAACGGAAAGCCTCCCGTACGGCATGTAAATCTTCGGCAGAATTCTCGGCTGTCAGATATTGCCAATCTTTAGGAGTAGGAGTCGATTCAAGGAAATAGCGGTATTCCACGAATATCATATTAGTATTAAATAGTTTCGATAATTCCTCCCGGTAATTGGCTCCCAAGGCGTAAGAAGCGCCATAGCCTTCGGTAACCATCACAGTAGGACGATCAAATCCGACATGAGAAACAATAACACGCTGACTGAAAGAACCCTTCTCCGGATGACGATGATCTAACGGCTGTGTGAAATAAGCCACATATTTTTCAACAAATTCTGTAGATTCCAAGGGTTGGGTTCCGGTGATGTCGGCAATCTTACCCAATTTCTCTAATAAAGCTGTTTGGGCAGACAGAGGCAAGGATGTAACAAGCAAGACGAGCCATAAGGAAAGTGTCTGCCAGATGCGTAGGTTCTTCATATTTATTTCGGTTTTAATTTTGTACAAAGATAGATCTTTCACCAAAGCCTCCAAGTAATCATACTGCATTTTAACATTATTCTTTGCGAACCTTTTAACAAGAGTCTTGTTATTTTCTGCAAACGCCTTAAGGTACCAGGGCAAGATTTTTTTAATTAACCTAAACATTATAAAGATATGAAGAGATTAATTCCCATCTTATTGGCGGTCTTTGCATTCGCAGCCTGCGAAAAAGACCCTGACATGGACAAATTGGACAATGACTATTTGGTTTACACCAACTACGACAAGAAAGCTGACTTCAAACAATTCAGCACGTACTACATCCCTGACAGCGTTCTCGTCATCGGAGATAAAAAAGATCCGGAATACTGGAAAGGTGAAGCAGCAGAAGCTATCATCAATGCGTACAAAGAAAACCTGAATAGCAAAGGTTTTACATATACAGACAATAAAGATGCTGCCGACCTGGGTATACAGGTAAGTTACGTTCAAAGTACTTATTACTTCACCGATTACGGACAACCTGAGTGGTGGTGGAACTATCCCGGATACTGGGATGCACCTTACTGGGGTAATTGGGGCGGCTGGTATTATCCGTATGTTGTAAACTATAGCATTACAACCAACTCATTCCTTACTGAGATTATGAACCTGAAAGCTCCTGAGGGTGAAAAACAAAAACTCCCCGTTTTGTGGAGCAGCTTCCTGAGCGGACCTGCAAGCTATTCCGGTAAAGTGAACCAAACTCTGGTTGTTCGCGCAATCAATCAGTCGTTTGCACAGTCACCCTATCTCACTAACAAATAATTTAATCAAGAACCGTTATGAAAACAATGAAATATATTTCTCTTAGAGTACTGGCCATAGCGGCCCTTGCTCTGGCCTTTGCCATGCCGGCCAAGGCACAGTTATCAGATAATGGATACGCTAACGTGGACTGGCAGTTCAACGCACCACTGAAGAATCACTTTGCCGATAAAGCCAGCGGATGGGGTATGAACTTCGAAGGCGGTTACTTTGTAACTCCTAATCTCGGACTCGGACTCTTTATGAACTACAGCAGTAACCACGAATACTTCCCACGCGCAACTTTCCCTGTTGGCGAAGGAACCGTGAATACTGACCAGCAACATACCATCTTCCAGTTACCTTTTGGTGCCGCTGCACGTTATCAAATGAATCGTGGCGGAGCATGGCAACCTTATTTCGGTGTCAAGCTGGGTGCCAATTATGCGAAAGTACGTTCTAACTACAATATGTTCGAAACCCGCGATAATACTTGGGGATTCTACGTATCACCGGAAATCGGTCTTAACGTATACCCTTGGGCTTACGGTCCGGGTCTGCATATCGCCGTTTACTACAGCTATGCTACCAACAAGGCCAATGTGCTGACTTACAATGTAGACAAGCTCAACAACTTCGGCTTCAGGGTAGGTCTTGCCTTCTAAAAAGAGCAGAGGTACCTGACTATATATACAAAAGAGGCTGTTATATCACATGACAGCCTCTTCCTTTTTAAAAGCAATACATAGTATGCTTGCCTTTCATTTGACAACTTTATCAATCACTATTTATCTAAATAAAGGCCAATTGGAATCTTCTATATGGGCTTCTTTCATAATCGCTTTCAATTCATCCGCTTTCTCAGGATATTGATTCAGCACATTGTACTTCTCCGACGGATCAGAAGCCAGGTTGTATAATTCGTAATAGGGCTTATTTCCCCGTATATTCATGTGAACAAGCTTCCAGTCACCTTTGCGGACTGCCTGACGCCCATTCATCTCAAGAAATTCGAAATAAAGATATTCATGTTCTTTCTGTCCTTTACGGTTTTGTAACAGAGGAAGTATACTGACACCATCCATATTCCGGGTATCCGCTTTCGGATTCAACACTTCCCTGAAAGTGGGCATTAAGTCCCAGAATGAACACATGAAATCGGTTTCAGTACTGGGTTGTACGTGTCCGGGCCACGATATGATCATGGGTACACGGATACCACCTTCGTACACGTCACGTTTATACCCGCGCCATATGCCATTACTGTTGAAAAAGTCCGGATCGGCACCACCCTCCATATGAGGACCATTATCACTCGAAAAGATGATAATGGTATTATCGTATACTCCCATATCTTTCAACTTCTGTACAATCTGCCCTACATATACATCCAACCGATAGACCATTGCAGCAAATGTAGCGTGCGGATAGAACTGAGTACAATACCCTCCTTTACGGAAAGCAGGATTTCCGGGCTCCACTCCACGATAAGGCTTCTCGGGGTACTTCCCACGAAACTTCTTAATAATACTATCTTCAGGTACTATCAGTTCGGCATGCGGAATAATAGTAGGATACCACATAAAGAAAGGTTGATCTTTCTCCTTAGCGGCTTCATCCAGAAAAGCCAATGCTTTAGAGTGAATCAGGTCCTGCGAATAAGTACCCTTCCCATATTGCACATTGAGATTATTGTCCGGCAAATCTACCCGTTTATCGTTGTCCCACAAATGATCGGGATAATAGCTGTGTGCCAGCAACTGGCAATTATATCCGTAAAACTGATCGATTCCCTGTTTGTAAGGGTCCCCCGCGGAACCGATATAGCCAAGCCCCCATTTACCAAAGGCACCTGTACGATAACCGGCATTACGGAAATCATTGAAAATAGTCTGTGAGTTTTCCGGCAATGGGAATTGTCCTTCCGGAGCAAGCTCTTTATTTCCACGGATAGCCGTATGCCCGCTATGGGTTCCGGTTATCAGACACGAACGTGAGGGAGCACTAACCGTTGTTCCCGAATAACATTGGGTAAAACGCATTCCGTTCTGTGCCAACCGGTCGATATTAGGAGTCTCAAACTTTTCCTGCCCATAACAGCTTAAGTCTCCGTATCCCAAATCGTCAGCCAATATGAAAACGACATTCGGACGGGTTTGTTCCTTTGCTTTCTTCTGCCGGGCCAACGCCTGCTGTGTAGAAGCCATTCCCACGAGCAGTGCACTTCCGAGTAATAATTTCTGATTCATAATGTTCATTTAAAGTTTTCAAAACAAAAAGAAGAGAATGTTTCAAAAGCCTCCTTACCACAGATCACTCAGATTATAACAGACTATCCATGCGGATAACCTATATTTTACTATTTCATCCGTGTAATCTGTGGTGCCTTTGACACATTCCCTTCTTCTCAAAATTTAATTAAAAAGAACGGCTACAGATCCTTTTATTCCCATCCCGGGTTTTGTGTCAAGTTAGGATTAAGAGCTATTTCTTCTAACGGAACCTGATAGAGATAATATTTCTCCAGCCAGCCTTTTCCTTCCTTCAACGGATCGTTGAATAGATAGATATACCCTTCGGTCATCGATCCGTTCGCCCCGTCTGAAGTTCCGGTCATTTCGTTGAGCAACGTCAGTGAGCTGAGTTCCGTCTTTGAAATCCACATACCTTTCTGCTGCATATTGACGAACCAAGGAGCCATTCTCCAGCGACGTACATCATAAAAACCAAATCCTTCGCCCATCAATTCGATAATACGTTCACGACGGATTTCCCATAATACCGGATCAACGAGTATGCCGTTATCATTTCCTTTCGGATAATATTTTCCACGTTTCGGGTCAAAGTTACCATCAATCTGGGCTACTACCATATCGGCTACACCGGCACGTTTACGCAACTTGTTGATCGTCTCGTCGGCAATGGTTTGTGTAAATTGATTCGTTTCGAACATAGCCTCTGCATAGTTCAACAAGACCTCTTCAATTTTAAAGACAGGTTTGTCGGCAGTATTCACCTGGGCATTATTATAGTTTTCCTCCCAATTATCCCAGTTCTTCCATACATAATATCCCGAACGGGAAGCCACATAGGCATGCGGTCCATATTTCTTTCCTTCAATTGTGTATTGTGCGCCCCCTTGCAGGTTAGGAACACGACGTACCAATGAAGCACTCCAGTTTTGTCCCGGCAAGCGCTTCATGCCAATACCCGGATTACTGCACGACTCGTTAGCTCCCATGATATCAATATATTCGCGATCGGCAGGATCACTGGTATAAGACCATGTGGAATAATCCCCCTTACCATCTTTTACCTTATAAGGCGGCATGATGGTGTGATACATACGCGGGTCACGATTGCGGAAAGTAGCATAAATATCCTTATCTCCCTGATATTGGTCTGAATGGGAAATAGTCTTGCCATCCTTACACAAATACAAGTCTACCGTTCCCTGATGCATTTCTATATCATGTGAAGAGGTGTGTTCATAATAGCACGAATGTCCGGGTTTAATGGTTTCCAGCCACTGCTGATACAGAATGACTCCCTGTACCTTACTCAGATCCTCTGTTGTCCACATTTCACCATATCCGGCTGCCGGCTGTCCGTCGGTACCATAATATAATGTAGGATAATCCGCCATCAACAGCTTCGATACACGGATACATTCATCGAAGTATTTGTCATAACTACCCAATTCATGATATTTGCGCCAAGTTGCTTCGCGAAGTGTGAAACGTGAAAGAGCCGCACGTACACAATCACGGTTGATAGTATTCGAACCGTCCTTTTTCTCGTAAACGGACGCATCACCGATATTTTGTTCGGCCCATTGCAAGCGCTCCAGGACTTTATCAGCCACTTCCAGACGAGGCATCCGCGTTCCGTAAGCTTCTTCAGAGGTTTCGTCCAGTGGTTTATCGATCCAAGGCACATCACCGAAACGGTCTATCAACTCCATATACCAAAATGAGTGGAAGAAATATCCAACAGCTTTCCAATGATTCTTTTCAGCTTCTGTCATATCAGAATCATCCACATGCGAAAGCATCAGGTTGATACGGCGAATGAATGTAGAGAAGTTCCATCCATTACCCGACGTAGCATTGGTCACTGTCTGAAACGCATATTTATTCTGACTGCTGGCTCCACGCTGATTCAGGTATCCGGCATACACATCACCCATATAGTGAGAGTTACGCCCGATTGCCGTTGTAGAAGTGGCGATATTCGTATTAGAGAACATTTCATAACATGGCCACATAAAGGCCTTAAAATTGTCATACGACTTGAATGCATTTTCTTCCGTCAGGCTGGTTACAGGATATTTCTCAAGGAAGCTATCGTTGCATCCCGCCAGTATCATCCCTGTAAAGAGGGTTAAAAACAATAATATCTTTTTCATATTCATGTATCAGATTAGAGTTTATAATGTGATATTTATACCGAACGAAACTGTACGGAATGCCGGATAGTTCCATTCTATTCTCTCCGGGTCGATACCCGAAGGCAAAGAGGTGAAAGTAGCTACGTTTTCAACACTGACAAACGCCTTCATTTGTGAAAGGAAGATCTGAGACAACCACTTCTTTGGTAAATTGTAAGACAAAGTGATGTTCTTAATACGGAGATAAGAAGCATCAGACAAGTATTTGTCGCTCTGACGGAGGTTTGAACCGGAATTACCTCGGTTACCATACAGACGGGGATACTTCGCATTCGGATTGACTGCCGTCCAGTCACCGTTGTCGGGATCTTTAGGCATCCAGTAATCACTCAAACCGTCAAACAACGGAATGAAGTTATCACCATTCATCGGGAAAGTCAAGACATTCGAAATCCAGTAATCACGCTTTCCTGTTCCCTGAAGGATAACATTGAGGTCGAAACCGGCATAGTTAGCTCCCAGATTGATGCCATACTGATAACGCGGAGTCGTATTACCGATCACTTTACGGTCACCCGGATTGTCGAATGTATTGTCACCACTGGTAATTACATTAGTAGAACTTTCATCATCACGGAGGTTTTTGAATTTCACATCACCCGGACGTACGTTATAACCATTGATCGAGGTTATTCCCTCTTTCAGTTTCCAGGATGATGTATCTTCGAAATCGTCCACAGAATAATAACCATCGGCTATATATCCCCATATCTCTCCCATCACCTGTCCGGGATAGAAACTGCTCAGCAACTTGGTGGTTGCATTATCATCGTATTTGGTAATTTTCGATTTATAATCCGACAAGTTGAATCCCAAACGATATCCCACCTTACCGATCTGGTCACGCCAGTTCAGGCTCAACTCCCAGCCTCGTGTACGCATATCGGCAGTATTCTGATAAGGAGCACTTGCACCTACGACAGCCGGTAGCTGCACACCCGGAGCAAGCATGCCGTTAGTGTTACGCTGATACCATTCAAATACACCATTCAGGCGATTGTTGAATAAGTTAATATCAAGTCCTACATTGACCGTACCTACTTTCTCCCATGTAAAGTTCTGACTTACCAAAGCCGGCAACGAGCTGATAGAGGTGACATACGTATTGTCGATAATCCAGGAAGTAGATTTATTGCTGACACTCATTGTCGGAGTGAAAGTATACGGATTCACATTCTGGTTACCGATCACACCATATGATGCGCGAATCTTCAATCCGTCCAACCAGTTACGGGTAGACTCCATAAACTTCTCCTGAGCGATCTGCCAACCGGCTGATACAGAAGGGAAGAAACCGAAACGAGAGCTCTTCGGGAATTTAGAAGAACCGTCATAACGTCCGTTCACTTCCAGCAAATATTTGTCCTGATAATTATAGTTGACTCTAAAGAATCCACCACGTACGGCATATTCACTGTATGAGTCGGTAGCCTTGATGGTGCCGGTTCCCGATCCCATGGCCGGTACGTCTATCACCGCCTGATTGTAAGAATAAGCATCCAATGTTTCCTGATAGCTCGACTCCTGGTTGAATCCTGCCATTACTTTGAAATTATGGTCACCGAATTTCTTACTATATGTAGCGTAAACGTTGATAGCGTTATAATTCGTATGCTGTTTGTACTTTCTCAGATAATCGTCTACAAATGATTTTGAACTTCCTCCCTGAATGGTAGTATAGTCATACTGTCCTGTATACCAGTGGTAATCATAGATGTTTTTATCAAATGTATATTCAAATACAGCTTCCAGTCCCTTTAGTGGTTTCAATATGGATTTCAGGAAGATACGCGGATTGTCATTATTATTGTTTACCGGATTCGACAACAAGATCTGGTTGCGTGGAGTGAACAAAGGAAGATCCTCGTTTGCCAACGTATTGACTGATGCCGGCAGATCTCCTTCCGGATAATATGAAACCAAACGAGTATTATACACACCTCCCATTCCACCGGGTGAAGTCTGTAGACTATGCGCATAGCTCATAGTCACTTCCTGAGTGAACCAGTTGGTTACATCTGCCGAAATAAAGGTATTGATATTCATACGTTCAAACTTATCACGATCGGACACCAATACACCGTCATTCGAAGTATATCCACCCGAAATACGATAACGCAGTTTGTCCGTACCTCCTGAAGCGGAAATATTATGAGTCATCTGGAAACTGGTCTCCATAAAGTTCTTATAGAGATCTTTTTCATTCAAATAGTATGGTACACCGGATTCATCCATATAAATACCGTCTCCCACCGTATTGAAAGCAGAAGGGTTCTTCTGGTATTCACTCAGATATTCCATCCATTTGCTGACACTTGGCGAACCGAGCGACCAATAGGCATCTGAATATCCACAATCCAGATAAGCTTGCAGATAGTCCATCAGCGGAGCCTGTTTAGGCAGATTGACAGCTGTTCCGAAAGCAAAGTTATTGTTGTAATTCAATGAGAACTTAGCAGCACCTTTAGGGCGTTTAGTCGTAACGACAATTACACCACCGGCTGCACGTGCACCATAGATAGCTGCTGAAGCTGCATCCTTCAGTACACTGATTGACTCGATATCTTCGGGGTTTACCATATCGAGGTCACCTTCCACATTATCAATCAATACGAGTGGCTTAATGGTGTTTCCGTATGAACCGTCCGAGTTCTTGACACCCACCGAATAGGCTCCACGAATCTGGAACGACTTGCTGGTTCCGGGAGCATTACCTCCATTAGATACAAACAGTCCCGGCACGGCTCCCTGAAGAGCATCAGATGCATTCAAAATAGGACGGTCACCCAGTACCTCATCCATTTTCACAGAAGATACGGCTCCGGTCAGATTCGCTTTCTTCTGCGAACCATAACCTACTACCACTACTTCTTCCAGCGCCTGGGTATCATCCATCATAACCACTTTCAGTGAGGTTTGATTAGTTATCTTAATATTTTGTGTTATGTATCCTATATACGAAATACTGATCACAGCATTAGGATGGACCGAAAGAGAGAATTTACCATTGATATCGGTAATCGTACCATTGGAAGGGTTTCCTTTTTCTAAAACAGTAGCACCAATAATAGGTTCACCGACAGCATCGGTCAGTGTACCGGTAATCTTCCTTGCTTGCTGAACAGCAGCTACAGACTGGTTCTCATAAGTCTCTAAAGACGTAGCGAACACATAGTTCGGAGAGAGCAGGCCGGCAGAAATGCCAAGTCCTATCAGAACTT
>CANSEY010000002.1 GCA_947646015.1 uncultured Bacteroides sp.
GACGGAAGTACAAGGAGGTGTGGATCGGTCTGAACGGGGTGCAGTCGGCGGTGTATGCCACGGAGGTATCGGCTGCCGAGTACTTGACCTATACCACCGAAGAGAGCGAGAAGACGGAGGTGTTCGCACTGGCGGAAGAGCTGGGCGGGGATTTGGAGCTTGCCATCAAGCGACTGGCGGAGACGAAGTATAAATAATGTACCGATGTGCTAACTGGGAGCGGCGGACAGGCTGCCGGACGGGTGGTTGATTGACCGGACGAACGGCTAAAGGGTCGGACGATTAACCAAACGGCTAAACGGTCAAACGGTTAAACAGTTAAACGGCTGGCTGGCTGAACGGCTGGATGTACAAACGGCTAAACGGAATGGAGAGAATAAAATTTTGTAAAACTTAAAAAAAACGGAATCAAGATGAGACGATTGAATTTAATCCTGCTGCTGTCGGCGGTGACGGTGGCGCTGGCGTTTGTCATTTCCTGCAAGGAGACAAATGCGGAACGGTTGGAAAAGATGTGCGGCGAGTGGGTCAGCACGGGCGGCAAGCCGCCCTTCACCCTCTGGGAAGAGGACGGCAAGTACCGTGTAACGGTCATGCACAGAAACCACAAGGGCGACAGTGAAGCGGAGACCTACCTCGTCCGGGAAACGGAAGGGGTGCTGTTCATCGAGACGGGCTTCGCCGTGATGATGGACTATGACCGGGAGAAAGACCGCATCCGGCTGTCGCCGGGCGGAGAGTACAGGAGAAAGAGTGACGGAACCCTAAAACAGTAAGGACATGAGAACAATAAAGGCAATCATTCTGGGCGTGGCGTGCCTGACGGCAGGTGCGGCCAACGCCCAATGGGTCGTACACGACCCCGGCAATCTGGCGCAGGGCATCATCAACACAGCTAAGGAGATCGTGGAGACCTCCGCCACCGCACAGCACACGCTGGACGGCTTCAGGGAAACGGCGAAGATATTCGAGCAGGGGCGGAAGTATTACAATGCGCTAAAGGCGGTGCATGACGTGGTGAAAGGCGGAGTGAAGGTGAAGAAGTCCATCGGGCTGGTGGCGGACATCTCGGAAATCTACGTGCGCAACTACCAGAAGATGCTGGGCGACCCGAACTACACGCCGGACGAGCTGGAAACCATCTCGTTCGGGTACGCCAAGCTGTTGAGCGAGAGTGCGGACATCCTGCAAGATCTGAAGAACGTGGTGAACGTGACGGGGATGTCGCTCTCGGATGCCGAACGGCTGGCTATCATCGACCAGAGCTACAAGCGGCTGCTGGAGTACCGCAACCTCGTGCAGTATTATACGGACAAGAACATCTCGGTGAGCTACCTGCGGGCGAAGAAGAAAAAGGACGCCGACCGGGTGGTGGCTCTCTACGGGGATGCGGAAGACCGTTACTGGTGAGAGTGGCAATATATAATAATGTTCACGTACATAAATATAATATAGGACTATGTTGTTAGCGATAGACTTCACGAACCTGCATGAGATATTGCAGGCATTGTATCAGGACATGATGCCGCTCTGCGAGAAGCTGACGGGGGTAGCCAAGGGAATTGCCGGGCTGGGTGCGCTGTTCTACGTAGCCGCCAAGGTGTGGCAGGCGCTCGCCCGTGCCGAACCCATCGACGTGTACCCGCTGCTCCGCCCGTTCGCCATCGGGCTGTGCATCCTCTTCTTCCCCACCTTCGTCATCGGCACGATCAACACGGTGCTCTCGCCCGTGGTGAAGGGCTGCCACGGGATGCTCGAATCACAGACCTTCGACATGAACCGATACCGGGAGCAGAAGGAGACGCTGGAGAGGGAGGCGTTCCGCCGTGACCCGGAGAAGGCATATCTGGCGAGCAAGGAGGACTTCGACAAGAAGCTCGACGAGCTGGGCTGGTCGCCCAAGGACTTGAAGACGATGGCGGTGATGTACATCGACCGGACGGAATACAACATGAAGCGGAACATCCGGCTGTGGTTCCAAGAACTGCTCGAACTGCTGTTCCAGTCGGCTGCGCTGGTGATCGACACGATACGGACGTTCTTCCTGATCGCCCTTTCCATCCTTGGTCCGATAGCGTTCGCCCTCTCGGTCTATGACGGGTTCCAGAGCACGCTCACGCAGTGGATAACGAGGTACATCTCCATCTACATGTGGCTGCCCGTGAGCGACCTGTTCAGCTCGGTGCTGGCACGCATCCAAGTGCTGATGCTCACCCGTGACATCGAGGCGATGAGCGACCCGACCTTCATCCCGGACAGCTCGAACACGGTGTACATCATCTTTTTAATCATCGGGATATTCGGGTACTTCACCATCCCGACCGTCGCCAACTGGATCATCATGGCGGGCGGGGTGAGCCAAGCCAACCGTGCGATGAACCAAACCGCAAACAAGGTCGGCAACGTCGCCGCAGCGGGTGCGGGTGCCGCCGTGGGGAACATCGCCGGAAAAATCATCAAGTAGCGGCGGATGCCCCAAGAAAATGAGTCATAACGAATAAAAAACCGGAAACATGGAATTTAAGAGTTTGAAAAATATCGAAACGAGCTTCAGGCAGATACGGCTCTTCACGCTGGTATTCGCCTGCCTGTGCGCCGTGGTGACGGGCTTCGCCCTGTGGAAGTCGTACAGCTTCGCCGAGGCGCAGCGGCAGAAGATCTACGTGCTGGACAACGGCAAGAGCCTGATGCTGGCACTTTCGCAGGACGTGCGGCAGAACCGCCCGGTGGAGGCACGGGAGCACGTGCGCCGCTTCCACGAGCTGTTCTTCACGCTCTCGCCCGACAAGTCGGCTATCGAGGGCAATATCAAACGCTCGCTGCTGCTGGCGGACAAGAGCGCCTTCAACTACTACAAGGACCTCTCGGAAAAGGGGTATTACAACCGGATAATCTCGGGGAACATCAACCAGATGATAGAGATAGACAGCCTGCGGTGCGACTTCGACAAGTACCCGTACAGCGTGCGGACGTTCGCCCGGCAGATCATCCTGCGGGAAAGCTCTGTTACGGAGCGCAGCCTTGTGACCCGCTGCCGCCTGCTGGATGCGGTCAGGAGCGACAACAACCCGCAGGGCTTCATCATCGAGGGGTTCGAGATCACGGAGAACAAGGATTTGCAGACCCTCAAACGCTGACGGCTATGATAAGGAAATTCATCACAAAGGCGCAGGATTGGGCGGACGGGAAGCTCCGCCGCCTCGCCGGGCGTATCTCGCCCGACATGCGTGTGGCAATCATCCTCGTGACGCTGGTGGCGTTCGGCTCACTGTCGGTCTATATGACCGTCTCCTCCATCTACCGCATCGGCAGGAACGACGGGAAGGAACTGGGGATAGAGCATATTAGGCGCCTGCAATTACCCAATGACAGTATTATCAACCCTTTTGAAAGCGGACGGTATGGGACTGGTGGAGAAGTTGAGTGAGTGGCTGCTCCGCCGGGAACGGAAGGCTGCGCACCTGCGGGCGGACAACCGGGCAAGTCCCACGGCATCGCTCAAACGGGAACGGAAGGAACCGCCTGGCAAGCGGCAAACCGGGGAGACAGGCAGAAGGAAGCCTCCGGGGAGGAGAATCAGAATGTAGGACAACCATAAATTTTTGACATGATGGAAGAACAGAACCAAGAAAAAGCAACGGCAACGCAGCACGTGACGGTGGCGGATGCCGCAGCCCCGGAGACGGGGAACGGAAAGAAGGAGGACAAGGGCGGCGGGAAAAAGGAGAAGAAGACAGCCAAGCCGCTCACGCCGAAACAGTTGCAGCAACGGAAGAAGCTGATGGTATATCCGCTGATGGGCTTGCTGTTCCTCGGCTCGATGTGGCTGATATTCGCACCTTCGGAGGAGCGGGACGTGAACCGGGACACCGTGGGGGCGTTCAACGCCGACATCCCCCTGCCGGAGAATGACGGGATCATCGGCGACAAGCGGAAAGCCTACGAGCAGGCGCAGGCGGAGAAACAGCAGGCGGAGAAGGTGCGCTCGCTGGAGGACTTCGCCTTCTCCGAAGAGAGCGATATGGACGGGGTGGAAATGGAACTGCCGGACAGCGAGCCGGAACGGGAACCGTTCAGGGACTATTCGGACAATGGCGGCGGCAGCCGTTCTTCCGTTACCGCCTACCGGGACATCAACCGTCAGCTCGGCTCGTTCTACGAGGAGCCGAAGGTGGACGGGGAAAAGGAGGAGCTGAAAAGGCAGGTGGAGGAGTTGACCGCCAAGCTGGAAGAAAGGGAACGGCAGGCGGGCGGAATCGATGATCAGGTGGCGCTGATGGAGAAGAGCTACGAGCTTGCCGCCAAGTACATGGGACAGAACGGGAAGGACGGCGCAGCCGTGCAGAACGACAACAGTCCAAGACAGCCCGCCGTGGCGGTGCAGGTGGCACGGGAGCGGACGGTATCGGGGCTGCAACAGCCCCTGAGCGATGCGGAGTTCATGCGGCGGTACAGCCAGCCGAGGAACTACGGCTTCAACACGGCGGTAGGCAGCGGGTACACTATGGGGAAGAACACGATACGGGCGTGCATCCACGGAGATCAGACGATTATGGACGGACAGACGGTGAAGCTCAGGCTGCTCGAACCGCTGCAAGCGGGAAACCTTGTGATTCCGCAGAACACGCTCGTTGCGGGTACGGGAAAGGTACAGGGAGAACGGCTGGATATTGTGGTGTCGTCCATCGAATACCGGGGGAACTTGCTGCCCGTGGAGCTGGCGGTGTATGACAGTGACGGGCAGAAAGGCTTGTCTGTCCCTTCATCACTGGAACAGGAAGCGGCAAAGGAGGCGATGGCGAACATCGGCGGCGGGTTGGGAACGAGCATCTCGTTCGCACGGAGCGCCGGACAGCAGGTGGCGATGGACATCACCCGTGGGCTGATGCAGGGCGGCAGCCAGTACCTTGCCAAGAAGTTCCGCACGGTAAAGGTGCACCTGAAAGCGGGGTATGAGCTGATGCTTTACGCCAAACAACAATAGATCGACAGATTATAAAACCATTAAAAAGAAAGGACAAATGAAAAAGATTTTTGGATGGGTCGCCCTGCTTATGGGCATGGTGACGGGTGCGAACGCACAAGTGAATGATACGATACAGCGGGTTACGGGCAACGACCTGTATCAGGGGATTACACGGAAGCTACCCTACCGGCAGATGGTTACGCCCCACGGGGTGCAGGTGACGTTCGCCAAGACGGTGCATATCATCTTCCCCTCGGCGGTGCGGTACGTGGACTTGGGAAGCAATTGGATTATCGCCGGGAAAGCGGACGGTGCGGAGAACGTGATCCGGGTGAAGGCGACCACCGAGGGGTTTCCGGGGGAAACGAACTTTTCCGTTATCTGCGAGGACGGAAGTTTCTATTCGTTCAATGCCCGGTATGCGCATGAGCCGGAGATGCTGAACATCGAGATGAAGGATTTTTTGGAGAACGGGAACACGACGGACTTTTCGCATACCCGCATGAACCTCCATTTCCGGGAACTGGCAGGCGAAAGCCCGCTCTTGGTGAAGCTGATCATGCAGAGCATCTACAAGGAGGACAGGCGGGAGATCCGGCACTTGGGCTGCAAACGCTTCGGGGTGCAGTTCCTCCTGAAATCCGTCCACTCGCACAACGGGCTGTTCTATTTCCACACGGAAACGAGGAACAGGTCGAACGTGGCTTTCCGGACGGACTTTATCCGGTTCAAGATCGTGGACAAGAAAGTGCCGAAGCGCACCGCCATTCAGGAACGGGTGATCGACCCGGTGCGCAGCTACAACGAGGTGCTGGTGACGGAGGGGAAAAGCGACGTGCGCACGGTGTATGCCGTCCCGCAGTTCACCATACCGGACGACAAGCTGCTGGTCATCGAGCTGTTCGAGAAGGACGGCGGCAGGCACCAGACCATCCGGGTGGAGAACGCCGACCTCGTGGCGGCAAAACAGATTAACGAACTGAAAATCAAGTAAGCGATGAAAAGGTTACTGTTCATTATCCTGCTTTTCGGGGTGTGCCTGCATGTGAACCGGGCACACGCCCAACGGTGCCTGCCCGGAATGAGGGGCATACAGCTCACGGGCGGGCTGTCGGACAACATGCGCTGGAAAAACGGCGACGGCTTCGGCTACCACGCCGGGATAGCGGTGAGCACCTACACGAAGAACGCCCACCATTGGGTGGTCGGTGTGGAATACTTGGAGAAGCGGTACGGCTACCGGGACTGCCTCTATCCGGCGAGCCAGTTCACGGGCGAGGGCGGCTATTACCTGAACTTCCTTTCCGACCGGAAGAAGACGTTCTTCGCCGCACTGGGACTGTCCGCCCTTGCCGGGTACGAGACGGTGAACTGGGGCGAGAGCCTGCTGCCGGACGGCTCCCGGCTCACGGATGAGGACAATTTCATCTACGGGGGTGCGCTCACGCTGGAGCTGTCCGCCTACGTGACGGACAAGATTGTCTTGCTGGTAAACGGTCGCCAACGGGTGCTGTTCGGCGGCGACTGCGGGAAATTCCACACGCAGGTCGGCGTGGGAATCCGCTTCATGATTCGATAACTGCTATATAATATAATTGTATATGAGGACAATGATTTATAGAATATTCACGGGCTGCTACATCGTGGCCGCCCTCGTGCTGGTCGCAGCCTGTAATGACGGGCTGGATATTCAGACGAAATACCCGTTCACGGTGGAGACGATGCCCGTCCCGAAGGAGCTGAAAGTGAACGAGACGGCGGAGATACGGTGCGAGCTGAAACGGGAAGGACGCTGGGAGGACACCCGGTACACGATCCGCTGGTTCCTCTTCGACGGGGAAGGCACGCTCAAACTGGATGACGGCACGGTGCTGCTGCCCAATGACCGCTACCCGCTGGAGAAAGAGACGTTCCGGCTCTATTACACCCGGCTGTCGGACGAGCAGAGCAGCTTCACCGTCTGGGTGGAGGACTCGGACGGTCAGGCGGTCGAGCTGGAATACGACTTCAATGCGGACAACGACAAGGAGGACGGGGATGGAAGTGGAACTGGGAAAGAGTGAGGTGCCGGCTTTGGCGGAATTGAAAGACCTGTGCCGGCACGAGTGCACCGCAGAGCGGTACGCCGATACCGTCAGGGAGTTCGGATGGTCGCTGGAACATGTGCTGGAGGACATGAAAACCCCGGAGATGTGCCGCCGTGCGCTGGAAGCGAGTGCGGAACTCGGTTACGGGCATCTGGCATTGCTGCACCATATCCCGTTCGCAGAGGTCTGCATGGAAGCCATACGGGACTGGTACGGCGAGGGCAGAGCCGATCTTTACGAGGTGGCTTCGGCAATCCGACCGGAGGTGTTCGACGGGAAGATGGCGGATTTTCTGGTGGCGGAGGACGGCAGGTGCCTGTCCCTGCTGCTCGTCCACCTGCAAACGCCGGAGCTGTGGCGGAAATGCGCCGAACATAACTGGATGTCATTCGTGATGATTCCGTGGAGGGAACGGTCGCTGGAAGCGTGCCTGACGGCGTACCTGAACTATCCCGGGATGATCCATGCCCATCCCCATGTCGTGCCGCAACCGGTGGACAGCTATTACAACGTGTACTCGCTGTGCCGCCTGATGGAGCAGATGACGGGCGAGAAATTCACCTGCGGGCAGATGGCGGACTTCTACGGGGGAAAGCGGATGGCGGTCAAGTGCATCGAGGTGCCCGATGGTTTCCTGAAAGACCGTGAGGTACTTTCGACCGGCAGAAAGAGACGTTCCGCATCGCCCCTCTCAGCCAGCGGCAGGAGCAGAGGCAGCAGGAACAGCAAGAGCCGGAACGGAACGACGCACCCAAGAGGCGCAACGGAATGAAAATATGAGACAACCTATCTAAAAAAACAGAAACATGGAACAAGAAGAAAGAATGTATCAGGTACCTCTGGAGATGATATGCAGGCACGACCGCACGGCGGAGGTGTGCCGTGCCGCCGTTGAAGAGGACGGCTGGCAGCTGGAGAACGTGCCCGAAGAGATGAAGACACCGGAACTGTGCCGGAAGGCGCTGGAAACGGAAGCGGGATTCGGGAACGACTTCCACCGGGGGCTGGTTCAGCATATCCCTTTTGCGGAGGTGTGCATGGAGGTGCTGAAGGAGTGCCGGGAGAATAACCCGGAAGAACTCTACGGGGTGGCGGTGGCTATCCGCCCGGAGGTGATGAACGGCGAAATGGCGGACTTCCTGCTGCCGCTGGACGGCAGGTGTATCAGCATCCTGCCCGTGCACCTGCAAACACCGGAGCGGGTGCGGGTGGCGGTGGAAACGTCGGGGATGTCCGCCGTCGGGCGTGGCGGAGTGCCGAAAAGCCTGCTCACGCCCGATGTGTATGTCAGGTGCGCCGCCCACAGTCGGGAGTCGCTGATGATGATCCCGTGGGCGGAACGCTCGCCGGAGGTCTGCCTAATGGCGAAGACGCTGTACCCGGACATAGTGAAGAATCACCCGGAGTTCGTGCCGGAGAGCGTGCATAACCAAGACAGCATCTACACGCTGAACAGCCTGATGGAAAGCCTGACGGGGGAAAAGTTCAGCTACCGGCAAATGACGGACTTCTACAACGGGAAGCCGCTGAATGTGAAACGGATGGAAACGCCGGGCGGCGTGCAGAAGGACAAGTCGGTGAAGTTCGACAAGGAGACGGGAGGCTTCTCCTTCTCCGACATCCGGCAGGAGCGAAAACGGGGATTGAAGATGTAGCGTGAGCCGGACGAAATGGAAAGCATCATTCAGGATGCTTTCCATATCCGCCCTGCCGCCTTCCGGTTTCTTTTGCTTCTTGTTCTTTTCCCGCCCCGCTCACGAAAGAAAAGAAGTGCGAAACGGATAGCGAACAAAAAAAGGGACGCTTAAAGCATCCCCTCGTCCATGTAGCTAAGGTAGGCGTCCTCGGTCAGTATGATGTGGTCTAAAAGCTGTATGCCGATTGCCTCGCAGCCTTTCTTCAACTGGCTGGTCAGGTTGTTGTCCGGCGTGCTCGCCACGGTCGAGCCGGAAGGGTGGTTGTGCGAGAGGATGATTCCCGAGGCATGAGAGACGAGAGCCGTCTGGAGGACGATGCGTATGTCCACCACCGTACTGTTCATGCCGCTGCGTGAGACGCACGAAACGCCCAGCAGTCTGCCTGCGCCGTTCAGGTACATCGCCCAGCACTCCTCGTGGTGCTGCATACAGTCCTCGTAGAAAGTCTTGAGGATGTCGTAAGACTCCTTGGAAGAGTGGATTCTAACTCTCTTGGATGCGTCAGCGTCCTTGTAACTTACGGTGATTTGAGGGAAAGACAGTGTATTCATAATGCAAAAAATTAAAAGTGAAACATTTATTTTTTGCTTTGGGGCACGGGGAAAGAACGGACTTCATGCAAGGCTTTTGCGTGGAATACGACCCGAAGGTGTGGAGATTGTGCGCAAAACCGTCAGGTTCAGCCTTGCTACTTGTCCGTTTTTCCCTGTAGGTTTGCTAAAAAATGAGTGTGGAGCTTGGCTAAAAAATCCGGTGAGTCGAGGGGGTTCTTTTTGCTTCTTTGTCTTTTCCCGCCCACGGCTCACCGAAAGAAAAAGAAGTGCGTCCGAAAATGGGTCAATCCTTTCCCACGGGCGGGTAAAAAAAGAAGTCCGGGCGGATCGCTACCCGTCCCGGACTTCCGGCGATGAAACATAGAGGGGGAATGTTATGGCTTGATTTCCCCCGTTGCGATTAAATTCCCGTCCGAATAATACGCTATCTTCCCGTAGGTAAATCCCATGTCGGGAATGGCTACGAAAGCGATATAGTCCGAATACTCCCTGCCTTTGAGGTTCTTCCCGACAAGGTTGTTGAATATCATGGGGATGCTGCAACCGTCCTCGCTGTAAAGGACGGTTTTCCCGTTCTGTCTGATTTCCTGCTTCATGCCGTTTCTATGAAAAGTGTCCCGTCGATAAGGTACTCCCAATTATTCTTGTGGCTCTCGTCCGTGAAATATTCCTCGCTCTCGCAATACTCGCAATCGTCACGGCACGAGCGGAAGAAGTTTTCCAGACAGTCACGCATGAGTTCCTTGAAATTCCGTGTGTCGGGCGAGCGCATGAAGTCCATGAGGGGCTGCAAGATGATTTCGTCCGACACAACGCCCGTGAAGGGGCATTCGCAAGTGACGGAGATACGGCTCCTGCGTCTTTTCTTGCGGTCTTTCGTCCAATAGACCTTGGGCTTGTACAGCTCCGCATGGAAGTTGTTATAGAGGTAAGCCAGCAAGCGGACGCTCGAAAGCCTTTCGGTCTCCTCCTCGTGTCCGGTATGGAAACGGTAAGCGTATGTGCAACTGTCGTAACAGTAGTTGGTGCAGGCAATGCGGAAAAGGTTGCAGAAGGCTTCGAGCGTGTCGCAGTTCTCGGAAGCATACGGGTAATCGTTTCCCTTGGCAAGCCAGTCGGTATAGGCTTTTTGACGGGCTTCGTCCTCCAGTTCCGCAATGCCGAATAGTGTATAGGTTCTCTGTACGGTTCGCATAAGTTTGAAAATTTGAAAGTTTAAAAATCGGTTTCTTTGCGATCTTTCTTTTCCGCTACGGCTCACGAAAGAAAGTAGCGGGCGGATTTCTCCGCCCTGCCCTTTGTCTTTAGGCTGCAATCTCTTCGGGTTGCGGTTGTTCCTCGGGTTGCGTTACCTTGCGCTCCCTTGCCCGTTCCTGCACTAATAGGACGGCTTTCTTTTCCTCGATGCGCTGGTGACGTTTCTCGTACACCCCGTTGTACTCCCTTTCGATGTTGGCGAGTTCCTCCGGCATGTGCCTGCGTGCGAAGTCAAGCAAGAGGGTCGCCACGGTGTTGTTCCCGTACGCTCCCTTGAAGTTGGCTACAAGGAAGTCCCTGCGGATGATGGTCTTCATCTTTACCGTGAGGTTTCCGATAATCCCCATCTTGTCCTCGTCCGTGATATACGGCTTGTCTTCCGCAATCCCCACGGCTGCGAAGTGTTCCTTCCGGAGCGAGGACAGAAGGAAGAAGTACAGCATCGTGTCTTCATCGGCACTGAACTTGCCGCCCGTGATGTCGGCTTCGAGAATCTGTTTCTTGGTGTCCTCCACCGTGCGTTCGAGTGCGATTTCCTTATTGCGCTTGTCCTGCTTCTCCAATTTCTCCACGGGAGAGAGCGGTGCGGGTGCGGGCGTTCCGTCCGCTGTCTCGGTCTCTGTCACGTTCTCCACGTAACAGAATGTAATCTCCTTCTGCCCGATTTTGGCATAGACGGTGATTTCCCCCGCTCCGCTCCTGCGGGTGATTTCCTCCTCCTGCTCCATGTAGTCCGCCCATTGCTGCTCGTAGCGGGTGCGGGCTTCCCCGTAGCGTTCGGGGTCGTTGAAATTTTCGGCTTTGGGTTCTTTGGGGCAGCTTGGAAAGGCGGTGTACCTGTCAAGGGTCTCCACCTCGTAGCCCGAAGCGGTTAGCCGTTCTACCACCGTCTCGTTGGTAGTGTAGCGGTCACGGCAGAGCGACACCTCCGGCTGGTTCCGCATGATTTGCACGGCTCGCTCCATGAGGAAAGAGGCGTTCATCTCGGCAAGACACGTGCGGTTGGCGCAATGCCCGCACCCGCCGTCATGGAACAACAGCAAGTTATTGGTGTTGTGTGCGCACGTGGCGCACTCGGTCTTGTCGAAGCGGTAGTATTGCAGGTCGGTGGTGAAGTTCTGTTCGATGCGCCTTGCGACATCGGCGGCTTTCAGTCCCCGCCAACTGTTATACGTTCCCTCGTCCTGCAAATGTTTCTCGTACACCTCACGCTGAATGTCCTCCCCGTATCGGCAGATTTCAGCCGCCACGCTGATGGTGATTTCATCCGCATCCAAGAGGGCGGCGATTTCGGGGATAAGGGCGGTGAATTTCAGCCGTGTGCGGATGTAGTTCTCGTTCTTTCCGAAGAGTACCGCCAAGGTCTGCACGGTGTGGCGTCCGCTCTCGATAAGCCGCTGATAGGCTGCGGCTTCCTCCACGGGTGTCACGTCCTTGCGCTGCAAGTTCTCAGTAATCGCCATTTCCTCGGCTTCCTCGTCCGACAACTCGGAAACGATTGCGGGAATTTCGTCCCTGCCCGCAATGACGGACGCACGGTAACGGCGTTCCCCGAAAACAATCCCGTAACGGTCTGTCCCGTCAACGGGGCGCACGGTGATGGGCTGCAACACACCCTGCCGCTTGATGCTCTCGGCAAGCTCGTAAAGGCTCGTTTCATCGAAACGCTTGCGTGGGTTGAAACCGCTCGGCTGAATGTTTGCCAATGCTACCATCGTGATGTTTCTCTCTGCTGCTGATTGATTTGCTTTTGTCTTCATAATCCGTTTGTTTTTAAGTTGATTGTTTATTCTTGTTCTTTTTGATAATTTCTTCCGGTCGGGAAATCGGTTTCTTTGCTATCTTTCTTTCCCCGCTCCGGCTCACGAAAGAAAGTAGCGGGCGGAAAGTCCGCCCTTGCGGCTTACCTGCGGTTATAGCACACGTTCGCGAACTTCTTTTTCTGCTCTACCGCCCGTTTGAGGATGTAGAACGTGCCGCCCACGGCTACCGAATCGTAATAGACCATCAGAAAAGCGGAGTTTTCCAAAAGGTAGTCGTTACGGCGTAGGAAACAGCCCTCGGTATATCCGTCCTGCAAGGTTACCACTTCATCGGCTTGCGCCAAAATGGTGTCATAACGCCGCTTGTCGGCCTGGGTGTACCGCTCGGCTTGTCCCTTGAAGGGGAGAACGCATTTCAAATGGATATGCGGGTATTCCTTTTTGAGGTTCAAGACTTCCTCTGCTGCGATAAGGTCGAAGCCCTCGCACATTCCCGACAAAAAGGTATGGTAGCCTTTTTTGATACAATAACTCTCGATGGCTACAAATGTATCGAACGCCACCTCTCTAAAGAGTTTCTCACGGTCTGCCGTGAACTTGGCTATACGGTTGGTGCGGTGTCCCGAAAAGGCTACCGTCTTTTCTTTCGTAACGGGTGTTCCGTTTTCTGCCAATGTCCTTGTTTCCATATTGATATTTTTTTATCGGTTATTACTTGCCTTCTTCCTGCCACAAACCACGCTCTTTATCAAAATCAATGTCGTAGTAGTAGGCTGTCTTTGTTTTGGGCTTCCTGCGCCCGCCCAAAACTTGGGTTTCCAAAACCTTGTACCCTTTTCGGGTGGCTGCCACGACCACGCAAGTGAGGTACGGCAGATACTTGTGTTTAAACTTCTTTCCTTCCATGATTCAGATGATTAAAAGAATGATTATCAAGATGAACATGAAGCCGACAAACAACCGCCACGCAAGGGCGAAAACAAGCCGTGCCACGAAGCCTAACAGAAGCAAAGTAGCGGATAGGGCAAAAAACTGCCCTGCGGTGGTGGTGAGGAAGTACACCGCCGAAGCCCAAAGGATTAGGCGGTAAACCAGTCTGTAAATGAATGTCGTTTTCATGTTCTCGGGTATTGTCGGGCGGAGGAATCCGCCCGTGGTTGTTTAATAGTTTCCTTTCGGGATATAGCGGTTATCGGCTATCAGCCGGAACGTGTCGTAATCAGCCGTTCCCCGATAACTTAGGGACAGTTCAAAATAGAGGTGTCCTTCCTCTATGTAGAAAGTGAAGCGCAAGCCGTTGCGGATTATCGTCCCTTTTGAATGGTTGTTCCCTTCCCATCTTACGGGTTCATTCTCGATACTTTTCAAGAAATCGGCGACCTTTTTCGAGTTCTCCACATTTTCTTGCTCCACCTGCCTGTATATCTGCGTGCAGTAGTTTATCCAATCGTTTATTTTCTTGGCGGTGAACACGCCGATATTGCACGGCTTTTCGTATTGGCTGCCCGCCCTTTCGATGTCGTAGCGGTTGACATATTCAAAATGCTCCATGTCGGCGGCTATCCTGTATTTGTTCTCTTTGTATATCTTGCACACATGGAAACGGATGCCGTTATACGTGAACTCTATGCGCACGCCGTAAAATGCGGGATATTCACCGCTCTCCACGTGGTAGCCGTATTCCGCTTGGGGTATGTACTTCCTTATCTCCTGCATGAGTGGAGACAGCTCTTTTTTCGCCCGTTCCGCTCTTTCGGTAAACATCGCATTAACGTTAAAGCCGTTAAATTCCTTTTCTGATAATGTTTTCATCGTCTTATGTCTTTAAGTGGGGCGGATTGCTCCGCCCGTTGGTTTATACTCTTGTTCCTTTGTTGTCCCGCTTAGGCTGCTGCGGGTTCGTTTACCGGTTCGGTTACCTTGTCGGCAATCATCTTCGCCGCCTTGTTCACGTCCCCCAATATCTCCACCAAAAAGGCGGGTTCCTCCCTTAGCTTGGTGAGCCAGTGTTTCAGATAGGCGGCGTTGTTCTCCTGCGGTGCGGCTGCGTAGCCGAAGAACGCACCGCAAAGGGCTGCGGTAAGTTCGGCGACAAGTTCCTCACGGGCATAGAGCGCATCCCCGAAGAAGCAGCCGAACGTGCGGTTCAGTCGCTGGGGGCTTCCCGTGCTGTGCGCCATCTCGTGCAGGAGCGTGCCGTAAAACTCCGCTCCCTGCGGGAACTGCTCACGCTGCGGGCAAACGATATGGTCGGAAGAGGGCGAATAGTAGGCACTGTCCGAATACTGCACCTTGATAGGGCAATACCAATTTTGCAGATAGACAAGCTCGTCCAACGCCTCGTAAATCATTCTGTCCGAATAGTCTTCGGGCTGCTCTCCCTTTTTCATGCGCTCGTAGCGTTCGGGGTATTTCCCTGCAAAATCGGTCTGGTCGATGTTGAAGACGTTGTAATACTTCATCTGCGGGATGACCTTGTAATTTTCCTGCTCGGTTGCGGGCAGCTTGCGGTATTCCTCGTACTTGATTGTCTTTTTCGTCTCCTTGTGTACCACGAACTTGAACCAATAATAGACGGGAAACGATCGTGCGCCCTTGCTGACGCTCAAGTCCTCTTCCTTCGCTTGGTTGAACGTGAGGAACACGGGCAAAGTGAATTTCATGAACTCGGTGTAGAACAATAACATCAAGACATTGCCGCCATTATAGAGCGTCCCTCTGATGTTGCGGGGCAAACCTTGTTCAAGGCTCGTTATCCACGGTTTTTGCCAATCCGTTTTCAGGCACTCGATTTTCTTTATCAACAACTCGGTGAACATCGGTGCAATTTTTTCGATGGTGCTGTTCGTTGTTGCCATAACTCACAAATTTTAATCGTTATTACTCTGTTTTCATCGCTTGTCGCCCCAACCAATTTTTTTCCCTTGGCTGATTGGGAAGAACATTGACAATCATTGATAGCGGAAAAGGTGAATTGCAACCATCTGAAAAAATGGTAAATACTACCCGCAGGGTGGAGATTTGGCATTTTTTGCGGATTTGCTTTCACCTCCGCCTACCTTCGTCAATGTTTTTCCAATCAGCTTAGGGAAAAAATGCCCTGTCAGTCTATTCCAGTCAATGGTAAGTTACTTGCCGGGTGCGGGAAAAAGAAGCCTTCCGGAGAGCCGGGAACGCCCGTTTCCCGAGGCAAGGACATACGTGCGGGAGAAGTATATGGGAAGACGGTCAGCTTCCGGCTGCCGGACAAACACCGGGGAACTCTTTTGGGCGGGACGGGGCACAGGAAGTTTCGGCGATAGCCGAAGCCCCGTGTTCCGTTTGTCCTTCCGCCCCGATGTCCGGTTTCGGCCATGCAGCCTCACTGAGTGGTCGGCAGCGGACGCCGGGACGGGACAGCCCGTGCGCCAAGGTGTAAGCGCAAGACAGTGAAAACCCTTTCACCCACGTTAGGGATTGCAGGGGAAAGCCCACAGCATAGCGAGGACTTGCAGCGGAAAGCCCGACCCGAAGGGGAACGCTCCGACAATCATCTGGAAACACGAATTGACCGTAATAACTTATTTCTTAAAAGTTATCAGAATTATGCCTCTTTTCCGTAATTTTGAAACCTCTAATGAACATGGCTATGAATAGAAACATACTCACCTTTTTAAATGAATATGCGGAAATATCCGATCCGCAATATGCCATCATGCTGCGAGGTGCCTGGGGATGCGGCAAAACGTTTTTTATCCGCCAATGGATAAAGCAACTGAAAAACGATAAAGATGCGGACAAGTTAAAATGGCGGCCCATATATGTGTCTTTATATGGTTTGACCACTACCCAGCAAATCACAGAACAAATCAACAAGGAAATATCCCCGTGGCTGTACAGCAAGGGAATGAAACTTGCCAAGAATATATTAAAAGCCGCCTCGAAAATCGCTTTGAAATATGACATCGACGGTGACGGAAAGGATGAAGGGAGTGTAACCTGTGACTTGGACTCCATTTTGTTGTTGAAAGAAGAAAATTCCGAAATAAAAGGAAACAAGATTCTGATTTTTGACGACCTTGAAAGATGTGATGTAAAACTGGAAACCTTGTTGGGATACATCAATTACTTTTCGGAACATTGTAAATGCAAGGTCATCATCATTGGCGATGAGAACAAGATTTCCGAAAAAGAGGACGATAAGTGCAAGTTGAAATTCAAGGATTTCAAGGAAAAGACTATCGGGCGCACTTTTGAGATCAAATTAAATATAGGGGAGACACTCGATTTCTTCATTGGCGAGATATCCACCAACAACAGGAACCTCTTGTCTGAGAACAAAGAGCTTATCATCAAGATATTCCATGCCTCTAAATTCGATAATTTAAGAGTCCTGCGGCAATGTCTAAACGATTATCACAGGATAGCCATGGCTTTGCCGGAGCATTATCATAAATCTCCCAAGTACAAACTTGTCATAACATCGTTGTTGGCAAATTTTGTCGCCGTTTACTGCGAGTATAAGGGTGGGAATACTCGGATCGGAAGCCTATTCAACAGCCTGTATGACATGTTCCCGGATAAAGAGAAAGATGAGGAGCGTGAAAAAATCCTCTCCAAATACCGTTTTATAGAGATAGGTAAACAGTTGGATATTTTTGATAGATTCATCGTTAATGAAATTGTCTGCTATCTGGAAAGCGGGTATTTTGACACGACCTACCTGCAACAATATTTTGCAGCCGAAGACGCAAGTTTGAACAGTTGGGATTACCTGTACGACTATTGGAGACTGGATAACGGGGAATACGAGAAACACTACGGGGAAACGGTACGATATTACTTTGCGGATGAAAGCGTTGATCTAAAAGAATTGTTTGTCATTATATCTGTACTATCGGTTTTATATAGCGACAACCTTGTTCACGTATCCGAGGAAGACATCATAGCCCAAGGCAAGCACTCCATAGACAGGCTGATGGAAGGTATCAGCGACATGGAGGGTTTGTTGAATTGTAACTCAAAGGTACATGCGGGTACAAGAAGGAATCATTCTAATATTGGTTCAGATCGAATTTTGAATGGACTGGTTGCGTATTTTCAAAAACTATTCGGGCAAAGATTGAAGAAATGCCCTAATAAAGTGTCTGTCATGCTGGAAAATCTGACGGATGAAACTTGCGAACGCCTGAATCCGGCATTGAATGATGTAGTCCCGGTCAAACAGCGTCTTTATAGGGATACTTCAATATTCCAAGAGGCTGATGCGGATAAGGTTTCAAAAAGTATTTTGGGATTGTCCAACGAATCACGTAACACCTTTCTGCATTTTTTACAGTTCCGTTATAAATATACCTCTTGGGGCAGTGAAATAGAACACTTGAGCAAATATTGTCAATCAGATTTGCCACAACTAAAATTAATCAATGAAAGACTAAAGGCAGAAGCGGCAAACAGGAGATTGATAGAAAAGTATTCCATCGAGAAGATCACGAACCTGATAGATGAAATTACCGCAAAAGTAAAATAACTATTCCAGTCCGTTTTCGAAAGAGATGGCTTTGACAAGGGGCAAGCCGGTGACGAAATTTGCCCCGTGCCCCATCAACTTGCATCGTGGCTGGATGAGGGTGAAGTCGGTGCGTAGTACACATTTTCCTTTGAACCATCCGGAATTGGTGCTATGGATTCCGTTCTCGTGCGTACCCTTGAACTGGGTACGTTTATGTAGGACTTTTCCCCGCCTTTCATCGTTTGGGGTACGACAAGGCTACGAACGTGAAGCAAAACGCTGACAAGCTATACGGTTTTGATACATAGTTTTATATGAATCCATATATTTGCAGGGAAGTATAATGAAAAATGTATCAGAACGATGGAAATAGTAAGTATTGAAAAGAAGACCTTTGAGGAGATGAAGGAGCGGTTCGGCTGCTTCTCACGGCACGTGAAGGAACTTTGCGCCCGTTACCGCCCGCCCGGGAAGATGAACTGGATGGACGGGGCGGACGTGTGCGAGAAACTGGGGATCAGTAAACGGACGTTGCAGACCTACCGTGACCGGGGACTGCTGCCGTACAGCCAGATCAACCATAAGATTTACTACCGGACGGAGGACGTGGAGGTATTCGTGGAATCCATGAGCCGGGAAATAATGGAGGACGAGTGACATGGAAGTGATAACAAAAGACACGGAAGAGGTACGTGCGTACTTCGAGGCTCTGGAAGAGGGCATGAGGTATATTGATACGGTGACGGCGCATTTCCGTCCGGCGATGAACGGCGAGGTCTATTTCACGGGTGAGGATGTGTGCAGAATGTTACATATCACGTCAAGGACGTTGCAGGGCTACCGCACACAACGGTTGATCCCGTACATATCGCTGCCAGGCAAGACGCTTTACCGCCAGTCGGATCTGCTGCGTATGCTGGAAGAAAATTACGTGGACATGAGACAAAAGCGCAAACGGGGGAAAAGTCCAACATAAACGCACGGGGATATACATCGGAAAATGCAGCAAAGGCAGGAGCACTGTATCGGGGTTCCTGCCTTTGCCGTGTTTCGCATGGAGAAAGGTGTCAAGCCGTTTCCCGGAGGGACCGGTGCACCTTTTTCCTACCTTGCTTCCTGTCCCTTTTCTCCAGTACGCTCCGCTGCATGGCGGCGAGGTTGCCGGAGATTGCACGGAAATCTGAACTTACCATCTTGTTGGTTACTTCAGCGTAGATCTGCGTGGTGCTGATGTGCTTGTGACCGAGTATCTTGGAGAGCGCCTCTATCGTGCCGCCGTTGCAGAGATAGACGGTCGTGGCGAAGGTGTGCCTGCTCAGGTGGAATCCGATCTCCTTGCTGATGCCGCAGGCTTTGGCAATCTGTTTGAGGTGCTTGTTGCATGTACCGTTAGAGGGCATGGGAAATACGAAATCGCCTCCGGCAAGTCCCTTGTACCTTTCTATCAGTTCCTTGGCTATTTCCATAAGGGGAACGTTGCTCGACACACGGGTCTTGGTGCGTCGGGTTATGATCCAATCCTCGCCGTCGAAGTCCATGCGCTGGATCTTGTCATGGGTGAGTGTCTTTATATCAATGTAGCTAAGTCCGGTGAAGCACCCGAAGAGGAACATGTCACGTACGAGGTTGGTCTGTTTTTTCACGAACACGGCGTTAGCCAGGGTGCGCAGTTCCTCTTCCGTGAGGTAGCCCCGGTCTGTCTCCTGCATTTCAAGGCTGTACTCGCCGAAAGGGTCGGAACGGACGATACCACGCCGCCATGCCTTGTCTGTCAGGCTGAGCAGTGGCATGGTGTATATCCAAAGAGTGTTGTCACTCAATCCCTTTTCCACGCGCAGGTACTTGTCGAAATCGGTGATAATCTCCTTTGTCAGTTCCTTGTAAGCCATATCGGTTCGTTTCTTCTTCTCCCAAAGGAAGGTGGCAAAATGGTTGTACACGGCCAAGTACTTGTTGTAAGTGGATTTGGCACGCTGTCCTTTCTCCACCATCGCCTCAAATTCCCGGTTCATGTTCTCGAAATCTTTCAGGATACAGTTTTCCATCACACCGATACCCAGAAAGGCGTTACGCAGCTTTTCGGCGGTGACAAAATCCTCTTCCCGGAGGATGCGGTGATAGTGGTTGGTAAGCCGGGCACTGACTTCTTTGAGCTGCCCGTTTATCTCTGTCGCCTCGGCAGACTTGCCTTTTGCCTTACCATTCTCCCATAAATCCGGCGTAACGAATAGTTTGGTTCCCAATACTTTGTCATCCCCATCAATGGAGATCTTCACCATGATGGGAGCTTTTCCGTCCCGGTTTCTCACTGCCGATCTCTTGATGTAGAACGAGGTTGCAAACGTACTTCTCTTTGTTTTCATAACTCTAAAATTTTCGTTTCTAAAGGTAGTTAATTATTTGTTACCAAGAGTTATGCAAAACAACGCATAGTTATGAAACAGAACTTGTTATATCCCATATATCCTCTTTAGGACTGGTAGCTGCTTAGTAGCCGAACTTTGTCCGAAAGGGGTATTTTCAAGCGTTTTATGCCAAAGTTTGTTTCAATCCGCCCTGCATATAAAATACTGACCTCCAATTATTCAAGTAGAACTTTGCTTTTCTTTGCGTCTTATGCCGATTTTTATACTGAAAATGATTACATCTATTTTCATGAAGCGATGGGAACTGAAATTTTGTGGTAAAATATAAACTTATAATTATGAAAAAGGTATTCTTTTTGTATTGCATTTCTTTATTATGTATTTATGGATGCAATGATGATTCTGATAAATATTCTTCTAATTTTCTGAAGAGTAGGGAAGTGACTCTGAATGCGGAAGGAGGAGATATTACTGTAGAAGGAAGAGAGAAGTTTATACTTGTACAGACAGAAGAGATTCTAAATCAGGATACTATTTTCAGTATAGGCGAGATTAATGGCGTTGAATATCAGGGAGGATGGTATCAATTAGAGGTTAATGGAAAAGAAATGACTCTCAACTGTGACAGAAATTTAACGGGAAATAAGCGGAAAGTTGTTTTGCATTTCCAAGGGACCGGTAATTCATTTGATGTTTTTTCTCTGACACAATTAGAATAATAAGATTTCGCCTTTTAAGGATAGCCGTTTCTCAAACTGGCAGTTCTCTGTTTATATTCCTTTGTCGAAATCTGCGTTTGGAAAATAACCTAAACAATGGGCTGTCTTGTCTTCTTCTTATCCGTTTCTTTGGTCTGCGAAGCCAGTTCGTAACACGGTTTTATGCAGTCCGTGCCCAATCGGTCCCAAAGGAGAAGAATTAATTTCTGACAGGCTCTATATTTAACTATAAAGATGGGATGGAATGATTGCCATGCATGATTCCTATCCCATCTTTTATTTGAGGGAGAATTACTGCTTTCTCATAGCTAGTGCCTTATTCTCTGCAGCTTCCATAATTTCACGTTCTCCAGGACCCTTGTCGTTGATTCCGCAAAGGTGGAGTATACCGTGAATAATTGTCCGGTGGAGTTCTTCTTCATAAGGAGTGTTGAACTGTTCCGAGTTAGTCTTCACTGTTTCCAGGCTAATGAATAAATCACCTGAAAGACGATTGCCCTCGCAATAGTCAAAAGTGATGATATCTGTATAGTAATCGTGTTGAAGATATTGGCGGTTCACTTCCAATATTTTTTCGTCCGAACAGAAAATATAGGCGATTTCACCGATTCTTTTTTCATAAGTGGCGGCTACGGCTTTGATCCATTCGGTAGTCTCACGTTTTTTGATATCGGGCATTTTGATACCCTCTGTCTGATAAGTTATAGCCATATTATTTGATTTTTAATAATGATCGGAATACGCAGTTTTCGGGAGAGTTACCATGCTTCCGATGTACTTTAAAAAAAGTATTTCTTTTTTTAAAAGACAAAGATAAGAATTTTAATTGAGGATAAGCGCAAATTGCAGTAATAAGGCTGATGAATAGCGGTTTAAACTATACTGTTCCGTTACTTCCTTGGGTTGGTAGTGGTTAGGATCGTTTTCAAAGAACTGATTTCTATGATTTTCAGACACTATTTGTTTGCCAATATAACCGAAGCTCCGAAAAGCAGAAGTGATATAGAGGAAAATCGTGAAATGTCAAATTGGACAGGTTGTCCGGTCAGAGTATTATTGCACAAGAAGAATACTATCTTTTGAGACCGTAACTATTTTGTTTTTTATATATTTGCAAATGACAATTATCCAGGTCGGATATTACTATTACATACAATACTATGACAGAGTTCAGATACAGTATTTGCGAACCACTTAATCCGAAAGTGATAGAAAAAGGAATGATAGCCCCTGACTCCGTTATCGGGTTGTTCAATGATTTTCAGTGGGACTATTATTTAAAGCAGATAGAAGTCGCTGAAACGAGGAAAATGGACATTTATTTTTCTCCCTCGCTGGAAGTGGAGAATAAAGCGAATAAAAACGGGCTTACGATCTCTGCTGTCGGCGATCCGGAAGATCCTGAGTTTTATATTTTTTACAAACGTCCCATAAGCGTGGTGAAGAAGCAGTTTTTTCGTAAACCGCAAACGGTCGTGGAGGATTATGTCAGTGAGATCACTGGTCAAACGAAAGAGGATGTTATTGAATGTCTGAATGCCCTTATCAAAAACGATCAGGAATTCCTAAGGAGAAAAATTGCATAAAGAGTAGTACCCCGAGGATAAATGAGATAGAAAGCCTTTTAGATAAGCAAAATACGGAAGCTAAGAGCAACTTTTGGAAGATTGTTACTTAACAGTACTGATCAAGTCGTTTTTGTAGCACCCGAAGATAAAATATAAATCGTTTAAAAAGAATAACCGAATCAATGAAAATAGTAATAAAGGAAAAAGTAATACCGTATATTTTGATTTCCCTGTTCAGTTCCATCGGACTTTCAGCGTACGGTTACAAGGCAGAGGGACAAGGCGGTAGCAAAGCGGTCGTTTGGTCGATATCCAAAATTGATACGATGCAAAAGAATGTACAACGTAACGATGAGCGGAATCCTAATATACAAAACATCGAATATCTCAAAAAAATGTTTCGGCAAAAAGCTGTCGATGAAATATCCGAAAATATAGTTTATCCGTTGAAGAGAACATCCCCTATACCGAGTGTTGAGAATGCAGAGGAATTGAAAGAAAGATTCGATTCAATCTTCGATGAAGACTTAATCCGTATTATTACGAGTTCGGATATTGATCAATGGTCGGAAATGGGATGGAGAGGAATAATGCTGGACGATGGCATACTTTGGATGGATTACGACGGAAAAATTACAGCTGTGAATTATCAAAGCAAATACGAGAAAAAGCTTGCCAAGAAGCTTACCTCCAAAGTAAAAGGTGACCTATCCTCGGATTTGCGACATAACTTCAAAGGGGAAGTATATAAATTTAAGACAAAAAATTATTTTATAAGGATAGATGAACTGAAAAACGGCATGTACCGGTATGCCTGTTGGAAAAAAGAGAACCCAGAATCGACCAAGCCGGATTTAGTCTTGGAAAATGGAAAAATAGAATTTAGTGGAAGTGGAGGAAATCACGTGATTACATTTAAAAATAATATCTATGAATACAAGGTGTTCCATAATAAAATAGCCGCGTCGGGGATCGCGGACATCACTCTTGTTGTAGAGAAAAATGGCAAAGAAATACTCTCGGAAGATGGGAAATTGGAAGGTGACACCACCCAAACTGATTAGCGGTACGAAGATCTTATGTTTAGTTCTAAGCTCACATATAATTTGAATCACACCATTTCCAAATCATTGGTCTGATGGTGAAAACTTACGAGGTATGCAAAGTACGGAATATTAATGCTGTCTGACTTTTGTCAAATCGCTATCGACAACTTGTTATTTTTCAATTACTGTTTATCAATCAGATAAATACTGGAAAGTATATGGGATATCAACATCCTTTGTACGCAAGGGAAGAGCTACCAGGCTCGAAGGCAATTTCGGTACGCAAAAACAGCATTACTCGCTATCAAAAATCAAGGCACGGAACAGGAAAATAGAAATCCTGTGGATTTTCTTTGGAATACATACGGCAAACGCCATATTAATGATTGACAAAATCAAAAACAGGCAGAGGGAAACCGCATAGTATGATTATAAAGAATCTATTAGAAGAAGTTGTCAGGCTTCTTCCGGAACATCATGCCCAAACGGATAAGATTTTAGGTCAGAGAGAGAAACTATAATAAAAATGGCATATGAGATGATATTAGCAAGTCATCTTCATATGCCATCTTACTTTTAAAGACATTTACTGAATATCTTGTAGTATGGGTGTTTGTGGCAGGCCCAGAAAGCCCGTTCTTTAAGGTGTCAGGCTTACTGGCTTCTGACTTCATCTGGCAAACTCGCTAGAGATTGTGAACACATCGGACAGAAACACCGGACTTCCTGTTACCGTTAGCGTCTACGAAGACGTCATTTTTAAGGATGTAAAGACCATAGGCTGAATTACCGTTGAGGTCACTACTCCAGTAGTAGCTGCCTGTACCATTGGTATAAGCGGTAGCAGTAGTACCACTGCCTTTGTCGCCATCTCGATAGCCTGCAGCAGGCAAAAATAGACCGGTCGAGCTATTCATAAACCACATACCTTGGATACCGTTATACTTTACCAATTGCTTGTTGCTACAGCGGGAGAGACTTATGAATTCACTTCTTGTTGGAGTACGCCAACCACTACCGTATATACTTTCGTCAAGACGTGTACAAGGATCAACAGCACCATAGCCTGTATACCCAGATGATACATATACATTCTTCCATATATAATAATAACCGTAATCGGTAGTAGAAGAAGCCCATGTCAGATTATAGTTGCTTTGGGAATTGAGATTACCTTCAGCCCATCGGAGTTTTGATAAGATGGTTTTGTCATTTTCTGTACACCCATTTTGCGTAAGATTAATGTTACTTGCGGGTACATTAATTCCAGGACCCTTTTTAAACTGTATTTTTAGTGTATAGCTTTTCCCTTCCTTCAACTGTACACTTTGGGTGGACGTGATTTCGGTGTTGTTGTTCACAGTCCGTCCGCCTACCGTCAGTGTATTGAAATGCACTGTAATCGTTCTGGCCCCTGCAAATGGAACCATGCGTATGGTTGTATTCAGGGTCGTGTTCGGACTGAATGCCGCCGTATTATTCGTGTTGGCGGCCACCACATTGGTCGAAGGACCGATCTTCCATGATGTGGAGTTTCCCCCTTGCTTTACATATACACCCGTGCAATTGGTGATCGTATTGCTTGGAAATCCGGTGGGACTGATGGTAATTGTCAGTTTGCACAACTTCTGATTGAAACTCACCGGAAGATTGTGGCTCAGGCTGTTTACATTCGTTATATCTCCGGAATCGAAGGTCATGAAGTCCTTGGTCATGTCAGGGATAGACACTGTACTGCTGTTGTAGGCATACGTGGAAGGCATATCTCCCAAGTCGGCAGTGGTATTAAAGGAGTAGCCCACCACACGTATCGTTCCCGAGCGTGTCAGCAGTTTCCCTTGTTTGAGTACAGGAGTGCCCGTACCATTGGAGGCGTAATCGGCAGCCGACTGGAAGACATAGTCACTTCCGGACTTCCGGAAAGCAATCAGCCGGAAACGAACTTCCACAGGCACTGTTGCACGGGTACTTACACGGGGCAGGGTATCTTCCGTCAGTTCCATCGAGGCTATCCGGGGACCTTCGTAGTCCGGTTGCTCTCCTGTGCGTGTAGGTGAGAAAGCTTTTACTCCCACCCATTCGGCGATCAGGGGAGAGTGGCTACGGGTCGAAGCGTCGTTAAAAGAGGAAGAATGATAGTCGTTGTCACCCGTCAGACTGATATGGATGGGAATTAGCTCGTCGGCAGTATCCCCGCTGTCAGCCGACAGGGGAGTCATTCTGTCATCTTCGGCACATCCTGCTATCGAAAGGCAAAAACACAGCCATAAGGCTTTACCGAGACACTCTCGCATAATAAAAGTTCTATTCATATACTAAGATATTAAAGTGAATAATCGTATCAAAGATGCATTGCGGACCTATACATCTTCGTATGAGTCCGGAAAGGCTGTTTGATACCACTTTTATTATGCGTAAGTTTGTGTATTACAATCAGATATAACGGTCTTGAATACACAATTGTGTTTCAAAAAACGTACATCTTTTGAAACACAATCTTTAGTTCTCGCACAGAATATATGTAAAAGGGATAAATGACTGATTGTTACAACGATGCAGAAATATTTGCACAGACAAAAAAAGCGTCTTATCTTTGTTGCATCAGATGTACGTCTTTTGAAACAAGATTTTATAATGTAAGATGTTTATTATCGGAATAATCTGTCTTCCTTTAGTAGATTTTTTAGGTATACTTTTTCTGGACTCTAGTTGTCAGAGTCTTTGGAGAAGTTAACATCAGAATTTTTGGTGTATGCAAAACATGGTAAAGTTTGTGAAGTCAACTGTCATAATAGCTCTTTGACGGAATATCTCTAAGTGAATGACTACTTTAGACACTCCGGTACTTTCAACCATCCCAATACTGCCGAACTGTCGTTACGGATTTCTGCCGGAGATAGCCCTTGGATACCTAATTCTTGTTGATGTTCTTTTTAAAAGAAAAATAAGTAACTGATTAAAATGGCTGCAATAATTCCGGCAAAGTCGGCAATCAGTCCGCACGTGACCGCATTACGTGTTTTTGTGATGCCTACGCTTCCAAAATATACTGCTAAAATATAGAAAGTGGTGTCCGATGCACCGCGAACGACACAACTGACACGTCCGACGAATGAATCGGGTCCAAACTGTTTCATGGTGTCGATCATCAGGCCATTGGCACCGCTGCCGCTCAGTGACTTCATTAAGGCCGTTGGCAGTGCTCCCACAAAGCTGGTGTCCAGTCCGCAAAATTCTACGATTGCCCCAATGCCGCCGACCAGTATATCCATGGCACCCGAGGTGCGGAAAACAGCGATTCCAACGAGAAAAGCCACCAGATAGGGGATGATCCGGACCGCAGTGGTGAATCCCTCTTTGGCTCCTTCGACAAAGGAGTCGTACACATTGATTTTTTTCCGGATACCTGCTATAATGAACAGTAAAATGACCGAGAATAAGATTACATTAGCAATCAGAGTGGAATAAACTCCCATCTCTTCACGGGAAAGTGTAGTTGTCAGATAGATAATTCCGCCGAAGAAAAGGCTCAGGCAACCCATTAGTGTCAATATAGCTTTGTTTATCAGGTTGATGCGTTGGGAGATGCTGACGGCAATGACTCCTACGAGTGTAGAGATGAAGGTGCTTAGCAGGATAGGGATGAAGATGTCTGTAGGTTGGGCCGCTCCCATTTGAGCCCGGTAGACCATGATGCTGATCGGGATAATGATCAGTCCCGAAGTGTTAATCACCAGGAACATAATCATCGGGTTGCTGGCTGTGTCTTTTTTCGGATTCAATTCTTGCAGCTCTTTCATAGCTTTCAGTCCCATGGGAGTGGCAGCATTGTCAAGCCCCAGCATATTGGCGGACATATTCATGAAAATAGATCCCATGACCGGATGTCCTTTCGGAATGTCCGGAAACAAGCGGCAGAAGACCGGACTCAGCCAGCGTGAAAGGGCATTAATCAGGCCGCTGTTCTCGCCAATCTTCATTACACCGAGCCAAAGCGACAACACACCTGTCAGGCCGAGAGAGATTTCGAATGCCGTTTTAGATGAATCGAAGGTGGAGTTGATGATCTCTGTGAATATTTGGGTATCGCCGAAGAACAAAAGTTTGCAGACGGCAACTACGAAAGCAATCACGAAGAATGCGATCCAGATGTAATTTAAAACCATAAATATGCCCGTTAATTTTCCTACAAAATTAAGAATATGTTTCCACTCATTGCGGCTTTTTTGACTATTTTTGTCCGTATATAACTTTGTAGACTCAAATATCCCGATGAAAGCGATAGAAATTCAAAAAGAACTGGAGACTTATATTGATCCGGTAAAAAGGGAATATCTTCCCGGATTCTTTAAAACCGGCAAGGGGCAATATGGTGAAGGCGACCGGTTTCTTGGAATAGTGGTTCCTGCAACCCGGCTTGTAGCGAAGAAGTATAAGAACGCGCCTTTTGAGGTGATGGCGGAGCTTTTACAATCCGAATGGCATGAATGTCGCTTATGTGCATTACTGATGATGGTGGAGCGGTTTAAGAAAAGTGGTGGAGAGGAGCGGGAAGCGATCTACCGTTTTTATCTGTCGCAGACGGAGCGCATAAATAATTGGGACCTTGTGGACCTGTCGGCACCATATATTGTGGGTGAATACCTAAAGGATAAGTCGCGTGATGATCTTTATCGGCTGGCGGAAAGTACTCTGCTGTGGGATCAGCGTATTGCTGTCGTATCTACGGTTACCTTCATCCGGAATAACGATTTCATCGATATTCTCCGTCTTTCGGAATTGTTGCTGCAACACAAACATGACTTGATGCGGAAGGCTATAGGCTGGATGCTGCGTGAAATGGGAAAGCGGGACAAGACCCTGCTGTTGCAGTTTCTGGATAAATATAGCAAAGTGATGCCCCGCACTATGCTGCGTTATTCCATAGAGAAGCTCACGGACGAGGAGCGGAAGTTGTATATGGGGCGATGATCCGCATTGAACGGAGGAGAAATGGGCTTTCAGAACCGGAAGTGAGGCCAGTGTGTAATGAAAATGTCCGACAGAAGAACCATTGGCTTGAACTGCTTCCGGGAGAGAACCGTTGGAAAACTTTGTACGGGATATAAGTTCCGGTGCAGCGAAAGAGATCAGCTGTCCGGAGTCAGACAATAAAGAACGGCAGATTTGTCGGAGGAACCTTTGGGCTTGTCTTAGCCTAAACAAAGCTTAAACGTACTTCGTAAAGGAAAAACTCTGTGAAACTCTGCCTTACTATGTAGCGAAATCTATATCTTTGCTACCTATTTATAAAAAAGGAATGGAAGAAGATTTTAATATACGTGATCATCAGCTGACCAGCAGAGAGCGGGATTTTGAAAATGCCCTCCGGCCATTGAGTTTCGAAGACTTCAATGGACAGGATAAAGTGGTAGATAATCTCCGTATTTTTGTCAAGGCAGCTCGTTTGAGAGCAGAAGCACTGGACCATGTATTGCTTCACGGCCCCCCTGGATTGGGTAAAACCACTTTATCGAACATCATAGCCAACGAACTGGGAGTAGGATTTAAGGTAACTTCCGGACCGGTACTCGACAAACCGGGTGATTTGGCCGGCGTCTTAACTAGTCTCGAACCTAACGACGTGCTGTTTATCGATGAGATTCACCGCCTTTCACCAGTAGTGGAGGAATATCTGTATTCGGCCATGGAGGATTACCGGATCGATATTATGATCGACAAGGGCCCCTCGGCGCGTAGTATCCAGATCGATCTGAACCCGTTTACATTGGTGGGAGCCACTACCCGGAGCGGATTACTGACGGCACCTCTGCGTGCCCGGTTCGGTATTAACTTGCATCTGGAATATTACGATGACGATATTCTGAGCAACATTATCAGCCGTTCGGCCGGCATACTCGATGTGCCCTGTTCGTCTCAGGCTGCGGGTGAGATTGCTTCGCGCAGCCGCGGGACACCTCGTATAGCCAATGCGCTGCTGCGCAGGGTGCGTGATTTTGCACAAGTGAAAGGGTCCGGTTCTATCGATACGGAGATAGCCAACTATGCGCTTGAGGCGCTAAATATCGATAAATACGGACTGGACGAGATAGACAACAAGATTCTCTGTACTATTATTGATAAATTTAAGGGTGGTCCCGTGGGGCTTACGACTATTGCCACTGCACTGGGCGAAGATGCCGGAACGATTGAGGAGGTCTACGAACCGTTCCTGATCAAAGAGGGATTCCTGAAGCGTACTCCCCGCGGACGTGAGGTGACGGAACTCGCCTATAAGCATTTGGGGCGCAGTCTCTACAATAGTCAGAAAACACTGTTTAATGATTAGTGGAAACACTATTAATCACAAAAATAACATGGCCGGATTAAAATCCCTGGTAAAAGATACAGCCTTGTATGGGTTGAGTAGTATGGTTGGCAGGTTCCTGAACTATCTGTTGGTGCCTTTATATACCGCAGTTCTGCCGGCTGCGTCCGGCGGATACGGAGTGGTTACCAATGTGTATGCCTGGGCCGGGTTGATTATGGTACTTTTGACGTTCGGTATGGAGACCGGTTTCTTCCGTTTTGCCAATAAGTCGGAAGAAGATCCGGTGAAAGTATATGCCAATTCACTGATTTCGGTAGGGGGCATTTCACTGATATTTGCCATTCTCTGCCTGACGTTTCTCCAACCGGTCTCTCATCTATTGGAATATGGCGATCATCCCGATTTCATCGGAATGATGATTATAGTGATGGCACTCGATGCTTTTCTGTGCATTCCGTTTGCTTATCTGCGTTTCAAGAAGCGGCCCATTAAGTTTGTTGCCATTAAGTTTGTCTCCATCATTGCCAACATTGTTCTGAACTTGTTCTTCCTGTTGCTGTGTCCGTGGTTGCATGAACACTTTCCCGCTTGGGTCGATTGGTTCTATAACCCGACCTATTTGGTGGGGTATATCTTCGTTTCCAATCTGATAACAACCTGTCTGCAGCTCTTTTGCCTGATTCCCGAACTTCGCGGTTTCGCTTACAGGGTTGATAAACAGTTGTTGAAGCGGATGCTTATCTATTCTTTCCCGATATTGATTTTCGGGTTGGTAGGCATTCTGAATCAGACGGTAGACAAGATTATCTATCCTTTTCTCTTTGCCGACCGGCAGGAGGGACTGGTGCAGCTCGGCATTTATGGGGCCGCCACTAAGATTGCCATGGTAATGGCCATGTTCACCCAAGCTTTCCGCTATGCCTACGAGCCTTTTGTGTTCGGCAAACAAAAGGAAGGGGATAACCGCCGGATGTATGCACAGGCGATGAAGTATTTCCTTATTTTTGCGATGTTCGCTTTTCTGGTGGTAATGTTTTACCTGGATCTTTTGCGTTATATGGTGGCACCTGATTATTGGGCGGGACTGAGCGTTGTCGCCATCGTGATCGGAGCGGAAATATTCAAAGGTATCTATTTCAATCTTTCGTTCTGGTATAAGCTGATAGACGAAACCCGTTGGGGAGCATACTTTTCCATTGTCGGATGTGTCATCATTGTAGGAATGAATGTGATGCTTGTCCCCACTTACGGATTTGTGGCTTCGGCATGGGCTTCGGTGGCCGGATACGCTGTGATTACGATCCTTTCTTATTGGATCGGGCAGAAGAAATATCCCATTCACTATGACCTGAAACACCTTGGTACGTATGTGCTGTTTACAGCAGTGCTTTATGTGATCGGAGAGTGGGTTCCCATTGAGAATATCGTGCTCCGTCTGGCTTTCCGTACTGTATTGTTGCTGATATTTATGGCTTATGTTGTTCGGAAAGACTTACCGCTGAGCCAGATTCCTGTGATTAACCGAATTATAAAGAAGAAATAGTTATGAAGGCAGACAACCGAAACATTTTTGCCATTAAGGCGTTTCTGAGAGAGTATCTCGATCTGAGAAAGGATAAGGACAATGAACTGGCAACCGTCGACTCTATCCGCAAGGGAGTTGAGTTTAAAGGAGCTAATCTCTGGATTCTGATTTTTGCCATTTTCATGGCTTCACTCGGACTGAATGTCAACTCGACGGCCGTGATTATCGGTGCCATGTTGATTTCTCCGTTGATGGGCCCGATTATGGGGGTGGGGCTGTCTGTCGGTATGAACGATTTCGAGTTGATGAAGCGTTCCCTGAAGAGCTTCCTGATTACAACTGCATTCAGTGTCACGACGGCGACTGTTTTCTTTCTTTTCACTCCCATCGCTGAGGCGCAGTCGGAACTGCTGGCGCGTACGTCACCGACCATTTATGACGTTTTCATCGCACTTTTCGGCGGACTTGCCGGAGTGGTTGCCCTCTCTACCAAGGAGAAAGGAAATGTGATTCCGGGAGTTGCCATTGCCACTGCGCTGATGCCTCCTCTCTGTACGGCCGGTTACGGATTGGCTTCGGGCAATCTGATCTATTTTCTGGGCGCGTTCTACCTCTATTTCATCAATTCCGTATTTATCAGTCTGGCTACGTTTATCGGTGTGAGGCTGATGCATTTCCAGCGGAAAGAGTTTGTGGATAAGAACCGGGAAAAGAAAGTGCGGAAATACATCGTATTGATCGTAATCCTGACCATGTGTCCGGCTATTTACCTGACTATGGGAATTATCCGAAGCACCTTCTTCGAAGCGGCAGCGAATCGTTTCGTTTCCGAACAGCTCAACTTCGACAATACCCAGGTCTTGAATAAGAAGATTCATTATGAAGGAGATTCATGCGAAATCCGGGTTGTGCTGATTGGTCCGGAGGTGCCGGAAGCTTCCATTGCCATTGCCCGCAGCAAGATGAAAGATTATAAACTGGAGAATACGAAACTGATCGTTCTGCAGGGGATGAACAATAATGAAGCGATGGATATGTCGTCTATCCGTGCCATGGTTATGGAAGACTTCTATAAAAACAGTGAACAACGCCTGCAGGAACAGCAAGTCAAGATAGCCACGCTCCAGCAAAGCCTCGAACGGTATAAGTCTTACGATGAAATGAGCCGGAAAATTATCCCGGAACTGAAAGTACTCTATCCGTCGGTGACGGCTTTGTCTATTTCGCATACCATCGAGACAACGGTCGATTCGATGAAAACGGATACCATAGCGCTTGCCGTATTGAAATTCACCCGTCATCCGAAGAACGAGGAAAAAGCGAAAATCAGTGCATGGCTTCAGGCGCGGGTAGGGGCGAAGAAACTTCGGCTGATTGTTGAAGAGTGACGGTAAGCGTGTCGCCAGAGAAAAGAAGATGAATAAACATGATTTATATAAATGAATAAAATGAAAGTGATTACCTCTTTCCGCAACGGAAAGAGGTGGGGGGAGGCTCTGTTTCTGGCATTGCTTTTACTCTATCCGGTTTCGATGCATGCCGATGAAGGTATGTGGATGCTTGGCAATTTGAATAAAGAAACCCGTAAGACGATGAAAGAGTTGGGTTTGCAGATGCCTGCCGACCAACTTTATAGCACCAGGCACCCGTCTCTGAAAGACGCTGTGGTCAGTTTCGGAGGATTCTGTTCGGGAGTAGTCGTCTCCGAAGATGGCTTGGTGTTTACCAATCACCATTGCGGATTCAGCAGCATACAGCAACACAGTTCGGTGGATCATGATTATCTGAAAGACGGGTTTACGGCACATAGCCGGGAGGAAGAATTGCCCAATCCCGAGCTGTATGTCCGGTTTCTGCTTCGTACGGAAAACGTAACCCGGCGGGTACTGAAAGCTACGACACCCGGTATGACCGAATCCGAACGCAGCCTGGCTATCGATTCGATGATGGTGTTGCTGGGAGATGAAGTCACTAAAAAGGACTCTACACTGGTCGGCATTGTGGATGCGTATTACGGTGGCAATGAGTTTTGGCTTTCTGTTTACCGCGATTTCAACGATGTACGCCTGGTGTTTGCTCCACCGTCTTCCATCGGTAAGTTTGGTTGGGATACGGACAATTGGATGTGGCCCCGTCATACTGGCGATTTCTGCGTCTTTCGTATCTATGCCGGTAAAGACAACCGTCCTGCCGACTATTCACCCGACAACGTGCCCTATCGTCCCGAATACGTGGCTCCCATCACATTGGATGGATACAAAGAAGGTTCATTCTGCATGACTCTGGGTTATCCCGGTAGCACGGAACGTTATCTTTCTTCGTTTGGCATCGAAGAGATGATGAACGGCATGAACCAGGCTATGATCGATGTCCGCGGAGTGAAACAGGCCATTTGGAAACGTGAGATGGATCGCAGGGATTCCATCCGTATCAAGTATGCGTCAAAATATGATGAAAGTTCCAATTACTGGAAAAACAGCATCGGAACCAATAAAGCGATACGCAAGCTGAAGGTGCTTGACAAGAAACGGCAGGCGGAAGAAGCACTCCGGCAGTGGATTCAGAAGACTCCGGCAGAACGTGAGAAACTGTTGCATCTGATGTCGTCGCTCGAACTGAATTATAAGGACCGCAAGGAGGTGAACCGGGCGATGTCTTATTTCGGGGAGTCATTTATCAATGGTCCCGAGCTGGTGCAATTTGCGTTGACTATCCTCAATTTTGATTTTGAGGCGGAACAGAAACAGGTCGTGGCCCAGCTCCAGAAATTACTCGATAAGTATGCAAATTATGACGTTTCCATCGATAAGGAGGTGTTTGTGGCCATGCTGAAGGAGTATCGGAGCAAAGTGGATAAGGCTTATCTGCCCGATCTTTATCAGACCATAGATACACTTTACGGAGGCAATGAACAGATGTATGTCGACACGTTGTATGCTCATTCGGAACTTACCTCCCCCCGCGGCTTGAAGCGTTTTCTGGAGCGTGACACAACTTTCCACATGATCGATGATCCTGCAGTCTCGCTGGGCATCGATCTCATTGTAAAGCTCTTCGATATGCGTAGTCAGATGGCTGAGGCTTCCGACAATATAGAGAAGGACGAACGTGAGTTCAATGCTGCCATGAGACGGATGTATGCCGACCGTAATTTCTATCCCGATGCCAATTCTACCATGCGGTTGAGTTTCGGTACCATTGGCAGTTATTCACCTTACGATGGGGCTGATTATGGCTATTACACTACGGTGAAGGGTATTTTCGAGAAGGTAAAAGAGCACAGCGGCGATCCCGACTTTGCCGTGCAACCCGAGGTGCTGTCCCTGCTGTCATCGGGTGATTTCGGGCGTTATGCCGATACGAAGGGAGACATGAATGTCTGCTTTATCTCAAACAACGACATCACAGGTGGAAACTCCGGCAGCGCCATGTTCAATGGCAAAGGCGAATTGTTGGGATTGGCGTTCGATGGAAACTGGGAAGCCATGAGCAGTGATATTGTTTTCGAGCCCGATGTGCAACGCTGCATTGGGGTCGATGTGCGTTATATGCTCTTTATTATCGAGAAGTTTGGTAAAGCAAGCCATCTGATACAAGAACTGAAAATAGAGGGGTGAGGGCATCACTTACCGCAGAGTAACGCAGGGTACGGTTTCGACATACCTCCTAACGTTTCAGTATAATAACGATTACTGCCGAAATAATCAGCAGAATACCGATCCCGATGCTTTGGGTAAAGGGTTCGCCGAATATAAAGATACCTACACAAACAGCTGTCACCGGCTCCATGGCTCCAAGTACGGAAGTGAGCGTGGAGCCGATGCTTTTTACCGCCCGTACCAATGCCAGGTTGGAGACCACTGTCGGGATCAGTGCCAGGAGTACCAGGTTTCCACCCGTGTGCCAGTCAGGGATGGTTTGTATGCCTGTAGTAGTACCTATGCCTGCCAGCAATAAGAGCGTGCCGAACAGGAAAACATAGAAAGTAAGCCGTAATCCCTTCATCTGTCCGATTTTGAGCTGGCTGACCGTAACCAGATAAAGTGCATATCCCAAAGCCGACAGGAGGACGATAAATAATCCGAGGGCGGTAATTCCTCCCGAACTGTCGCCATAAGAGAGGCAGGAGACACCGACCACTGCGAGGGCGATAGCAAAGAAACGCCACGTCGATTTCCTTTCGCGGAAGAAGATCATCATGATCAGAGTGGTCAATACCGGATACATGAAATGAATGGTGGTGGCTACGCCGCTTGCCATAAATTTATATCCCCAGAACAGAAAGACTGCGGACATCAGATACAGAAAAGCAAGTAACATTAATGACGGGATCTCTTTCCGCTTGATATGGAAAGACTGCTTGTCTAGCAATAGGATGCATCCCAATGCCAGGCAGGCAAACAGGAACCGGTAGAACAGAATGGACTCGAAGTTCATTCCTTCACGCATGGCAGGGATCGTGAAAAGAGGAATAAGGCCGAAAGAGGCCGACGACAGCAAACCGTAAAGGAAACCATTCAATTTGTTCATACCCGAAAACTATTACCTGTTTTTTTAAATTCACGCAAAGGTAGCACTTTTAAAGACAATAATAAAGAGGGGAAGGATTTTTACTATGGGGGATCGCAACTCGTGTTCACTGCGGATTCCACAGCTTTCCGCAGATAAATATCATTCGTTACCCATAGGTCAGGTTTACTCTTTGTTGCTCTGCGGTGGATGTTGTCATTTTGACTTTTTGCTTTTCCGACCCATTCAGAATCGTTTATTTCGGCCCTCTCTCCTGTGGAGGTAATAAAAATGGCTGGATTTTGCATCAGGGAAAGGATCCGATGCTTGAGAATTCTTCTGTTTCCTTTCTGATTTTTGCTATAAGCGGTGATCTGTGAGCAAATAGACCTTTCGGATAAAAGTATAGTGCCTTTTTGATAGTTCGTTCGTGCTCCTCTTCGGATACCAACCGGCTCGGAAACGGGAGCTTTTATGAAGAATGTACCGATAGAGTGGGTCTCTTCTTCCGATGCAGCAGGCATTTGCTCCCGATGCAGTAACCTTTTGGGGTAAATGTAGTAAGCATTTCATCCGGGAGCTTGCTTGTCGGAACGGGAAAGCCCGGCTCTCCGTCTCACTCAGACGGTAGCTGAGTGGGATGAAGCGCCGGGCTTTCGTTCGGGATCTCTCTGAAAGAGTGATCTTATAAAGAGGGAAGGTTGGTCAGAAACGGCTATTTGAATCCTTTTGTAAGTCCGTCAGCCGTTTTTCCTGTCCTTTTGTATTTAGCTCTTTTTAGGCTTTCTTCTTGCCCATCCTTCTTCGCTGAAGTCGGGTTCGGCATCTTTAAAGAACTGTTTCCATTCATCTTTGCCTTTGGGGCCGCGGGCTGCGGAATATCCCCGTTCCTCACGGCTTGGCTTTTTGCCTTTCCGGCTGTCGGCTTGTTTGCTGTCTTTGCTGCCTTTGCCTCTCTCTTTGCGGTCGGCAGATGGAGCGCTGCTTCTTCCTCTGCCACCCTGATCGTTACCTTCATTCCGCTTTCCACGTCCTTTGTGCTCTGTAGATGCCTCTTCTCCGGCTACCTCTACTGTGACTTTACGTCCGTTCCAGTTTGTCCGGTTCAGCGCCTTTACGACGTTTTGTGCTTGTTTCTCTTCCACTTCGAAGAACGAGAAATTTTTCATCAGGTCGATGCGTCCCAATTCTACTCTTCCTCGTGTGTTATTGTTGAGCAAGGTGATCAGTTCGTGAGGGAAGAAGTTATCCATCTTACCCAGATTGATGAAAAGGCGGGTGTAACCCGGTTCTGCCTGGCGGCTGCTTTTTCCTTCACGGCTTTTTCCGGCGCGTTCGCTGCGGCTATCAGTCGGCACCTCTATTTCTTCGCGGTTGCGATAATAGTCGACAAACCGGTTGAACTCATGCGATACCATGCGCTTGATGAGGTCTTCTTTACTCAGCCACTCCAGTTTACGGTAAATCTCAGGCATGAAATCATTGATATCCTCCTCGTTTACCTTTACTTTTTCAAGATCGTCTATCACTTTGAGAAGCTGTTTCTCGCAGATCTGCTTACCGGTAGGCATTTCACCGGCAATGAATTTCTTACCGATGATGCGTTCTATTTCGCGCATCTTTCCTTTTTCACGCAAATTGATGATGGCGATGGATGTACCTGTCTTTCCGGCACGTCCTGTACGTCCGCTACGGTGCGTATAACTTTCCGTATCGTCCGGCAATCCGTAGTTGATGACGTGTGTCAGGTCGTCTACGTCCAGTCCACGTGCGGCTACATCGGTGGCTACCAGAATCTGGATGTTGCGGATGCGGAACTTCTGCATCACCGTGTCACGCTGTGCCTGTGAGAGTTCTCCGTGCAACGAGTCAGCGTTATAACCTTCCTGCATCAGTTTATCGGCAATTTCCTGTGTCTCTTTGCGGGTACGGCAGAAGATGATACCGTAAATCTGCGGATAATAGTCTACGATGCGTTTCAGGGCGGCGTATTTATCTTTTGCATGTACGGTATAGACCACATGCTTCACGTTGCTCGTACTTTCGTTCTTGCGTCCGATGGTGATCTCTTTTGCATTGTGAAGGTAGTTCTTCGAAATACGGGCTATTTCCGGGCTCATAGTGGCCGAGAAAAGCAGTGTGTTACGTTCTTGTGGAACATCTGCCAGGATGGCATTGATACTGTCCGTAAAGCCCATATTGAGCATTTCGTCCGCTTCGTCCATCACTACGTTTGTGACAGTGGCAAGAGATACCGTTTTGCGTTCCATCAGGTCGAGGAGTCGCCCCGGTGTGGCAACAATGATATGCACACCCCGTTTCAGGCTGCGTATCTGGCTGTCGATGGATGAACCGCCGTATACGGGCAATACTTTCAGCCCGTCGATGTATTTGGAATAGTCGTTCAGGTCGCCTGCTATCTGGAGGCAAAGCTCGCGTGTGGGGCAAAGAACGAGTGATTGAGGTATTCTGTTTTTTACGTTAATTTTCTGGATGAGGGGCAAGCCAAACGCTGCGGTCTTACCCGTCCCTGTCTGTGCAAGAGCTACTACATCATTATTCTCTCCTAATAGGTATGGAATCACTTCCTCCTGTACCGGCATGGGATTCTCGTATCCCATCTCTTCAATAGCTTTACGTATCTCCGGAGAAACGCCAAGCTCTTCAAATGTCTTCATTAAATCTCTGTATATCTTTATTTTCGGGTGCAAAGATACGCATTAATTGTGAATAATGAATGATAACAATAAATAATGATGAACAAAAAGTGCGTTATTCCAGTAAGATGGTGCGTAGCCTGTGTATGTCTTCGGACTGAAGGCCGATTGCCTTTCGCAGATAGGTGGGTACATCACCGTATTTCCGCTCTATCTCGTCTTTGGCTGCATTGAGAAAGTCTTCTTTTGCCGAAAAGAGGGTGGTGATGGCTTCCTGTGAATTGACCGGCAGGTTATAGGCGTATTTGGAGGCTTTGGGGATGTTGAAGTAATCGTTGCTCAAACGGTAATCTTCCATAATGATATCTGCATTGACATCTAAAGAGGCCAGTATCAGTGCGGATACAATGCCTGTCCGTCCTTTTCCCGACGAGCAGTGAATCACGACCGGATAACTGTTTTTATCGAGCAGGATGTCGAAAATCTCTTTATATTCCTTTTGGTATTTTGCCACCAGTTCACGATTCATCGCTTCTACCATGTGGTAAATGGTATCTGTCTTGATCTTCTCTTGCTGTATGCCGTGCAGGATATGTTCCATGTCGCCCGTGTTGATGGGGATATGTACTACATTGAATCCCTTTTGCAAGGGAGGTGTATTATGGAGTTCGCTCTCGGAGCGCAGATCCAGAATGGTCTTGATACCCAGGTTTTGCAGTTTCCTGAGGGCAAAGCAATTCAGGCTGTCTATCTGTGCCGAACGGTAGAGCTTGCCCCAACGTACATGCTTTCCGGTGGCGGATTTGTAACCTCCCAGGTCACGGAAGTTTTGAATGCCGGGCATATTCACGTTGCGGGGAGCCACTTTCACACGGTATTTATCGTTGAACACCAGCATGTAATAAGAGCGCCTGGAAGGATCGTTGGTCACAATCGTCATTCGCGCATCGGAGATATTGGCCATGGCAACCGGATTATCTTCGGGTATGAATTCCGGATTGTCGGATGTATATACTTTCACCTGCCCCTTGATGAGAGGAGTCGTTTCCCATTTAAGAATACAGTTTCCTATATTATTCTCTTCGCAAACCACCGAAATGTTAGGAGACATGTCTGTGCACGAAGGCAGAATAAGTAAAATAGTTAGTAAATTGAACAGGTTCTTGTACATAGTTTGTATTTGTCTGAAAGCACTGATTGCAAAGATAGGAATTCTCGTTACATGGTATAATTACTTTGCGATAATTAGGCAACGTTAATAGTAATTAGCTACGAATTGCAGGCTACAAGCTACAGGTAACCGTGCCGGATGACTGTACATTCATTCGCAGTTTGTAGCCCGTAGCTTATTGCTTTCAACGGTAGTTGGCCGCAAACTCCCCGGATATGGAGTTGTTGAAACTTTTGCAAACTTCGGCTGCAAAGTCTTGTCCGCATTGTATCACTTTATCCCAGGTCTCTTCACTCAGGTGTTGCAAGTCACGGTACCGGACGTCGTACTTTAGCATGCCGTAGATCAGCCCGGCATTAAAATTGTCTCCTGCACCGATAGTGCTGACTGCCTCTAATGGCGCGACAGGATACTCTTTGGATATTGCGTTCGTACGCAGTGAGATTCTTTCGGCTCCGGCTGTGCAAAGGAAGAGCGGACAATAGAACTTTATCTTGTCCTTGTAGATTTTTTCTACGTCTTTGATTCCGTACATATAATAGAAGTCTTCCAAAGAGCCTCTTACAATGTCGGCATATTCCAGGTTCTCGATAATGGTCGGAGCCAGTTTCATCGCTTCATTCTTGTGTGAGGATCGGAAATTGGGATCGTAGTATACAATCGCTCTTTTTTCTTTTGCTATGTCCAGCAGTTCCAATATCTTATCACGCAATACCGGATTGAGAGCATAATATGAACCGATGACAATGATGTCGTCTTCATTGATGGACGGGAATAAAACGTCCAGCCGCTGTTTTGGGTAGTCTTTATAGAAGATATATTCTGCATCGCTGTGTTCGTTGAGGAAAGCTAGGGATACGGGCGATTTGCCGTCCGGAAACACGTTGACGTGATCCGTCGGGATGTGATTGTCACGCATGAATTGCAGAATGATGTTTCCTACATGGTCATTCCCTGTTTCACTGATGAAGCATACATTGACTCCCATGCGTCCCAAAGAAACGATGCCGTTGAATACAGAGCCTCCGGGAACGGCTGCCGAAGGCTGGTCGTTCCGGAAGATGATATCGAGTATAGTCTCTCCGATGCCGATTACTTTACGCATAGTTTTCTTGATTTTTCGCCCAAGTAACCACCGTGATGGCGTTTGGAGTATTCTTCAATAGTAAATTCGGTCCTTTTCATGGTTTGCACTACGAGAATATCGCCGATGACGGTCATTACCGTAGTCGAAGTGGTCGGAGTCATCCCCAGGGTACAAACTTCGGCAGGATGTCCTGTGCTCAGGCATACATCCGATTCGCTGGCAAGCGGACTGTCCGGATTGCCGGTGATGACAATGAATTTCAGGCCCGGATTCAGGTTGTGGGCCAGCTGGGTTAACTCTACGATTTCACGGGTTTTACCTGAATTTGAAATCAATAATAACAGGTCGTTCTCTTGCAGGATGCCCAGATCGCCGTGTTGTGCCTCGCTGGGGTGCAGGAAGACAGAGGGAATTCCGGTCGAACAAAACGTAGTGGCGATGTTCATCGCTATTTGTCCGGCTTTACCCATGCCGGAAGTTACAAGTTTGCCTTTTTTTCTGTGTATTTGTTCCACTATTAACTCAACGGCCTTTTCGTAGGCATCAGTCACAGGAATATTCAGCACAGCTTGTGCTTCCTTTTGCAGGAGTTCTTGAATAGATTCAATCATTATATCTTAATTGTTAATTCATTAAATGTGTTTGCTACTTCATAATAGGAGGACAGAGGGTGACGGGTGAATCCTCTTGTCTGTAATTTGCTGAGCACGGCGAGCAGTGGGTTGTAGAAACCATCTGCATTGTAGAAGATCACTTTCTTCTGATGATAGCCGATGGAAGCGGCTGCCATGACATGAAATACCTCATCCAGCGTGCCTATGCCGCCGGGAAGGGCCACCAATACATCCGATTGTTGCAGGATGATATCCTTGCGGTCGCTCAGGTCGTGTGTGGCGATTATCTCATCGGGGTATGTACTTACTTTGCCGTTTTCTTCCAGTTTGGAAGGTACTACACCGATGACATGTCCCCCGTTTTCTTTGACTGCTTTGGCCACGCATTCCATGAGTCCGAGGTTGGCACCACCATAGATAAGTGTCTTGCCGTTTTTCCCCATCCATTCGCCAATCTGATGGGCGGCATCGAAGTATATCGGGTCGATGCTGCCGGATGCGGAACAGAAAATTCCTATCTTCTCCATAAGGGTTATTGATGTTATAGCTTACAAATATCTGCAATTTTCTATAAACGACAATAAGTTTTATTGTATTTTTGTGTCCTCAACCTAACTTAATAGTAAGAATGAAGCAGTTAAGTACCCGTGCAGAAATGCAATATAATATACATACCCTGTCCAATGGACTTCGCATTATTCATGAACCCTCTTCTTCGAAGGTAGCTTATTGCGGATTTGCCGTAGATGCCGGAACCCGTGATGAGGCCGAAAATGAACAAGGAATGGCTCACTTTGTAGAGCATCTTATTTTTAAAGGTACCCGGAAACGGAAGGCTTGGCATATCCTGAACCGCATGGAGAATGTGGGTGGCGATCTGAATGCGTATACCAATAAAGAGGAAACTGTGATCTATTCGGCATTTCTGACCGAGCACTTCGGAAGAGCACTGGAACTGCTGGCGGATATCGTTTTCCATTCCACCTTTCCGCAGAACGAAATCGAAAAAGAGACAGAGGTGATTATCGATGAAATACAGTCGTACGAAGACACTCCTTCGGAATTGATCTTTGATGACTTTGAAGATATGATCTTCCGCAATCATCCGTTAGGACGTAATATCCTGGGCAGACCCGATCTGCTGAAGAAGTTCCGGAGCGAGGATGCCATGGCTTTTACTTCCCGGTTTTATCAACCCTCCAATATGGTATTCTTTGTCCTGGGTGATTTCAATTTTCAGAAAATAGTCCGTCAGGTGGAGAAGCTGTTAGTGGATCTTCCGTTGGTTACGGTTGAGAATCAGCGTACGATACCTCCGCTTTATGTACCCGAGCAGTTGGTTGTTCACAAGGAGACCCATCAGGCACATGTGATGATTGGCAGTCGGGGATATAATGCTTATGATGACAAGCGTACTGCATTGTATCTGCTGAATAATATTCTGGGTGGTCCGGGGATGAACAGTCGTCTGAATGTCTCTCTGCGCGAACGTAGGGGACTGGTCTATACGGTGGAGTCCAACTTGACATCATATACCGATACGGGGGCTTTCTGCATTTATTTCGGTACCGATCCGGAGGATGTGGATACTTGTCTGAAACTGACTTACAAGGAGCTGAAACGGATGCGTGATGTGAAGATGACCTCTTCGCAATTGATGGCTGCCAAAAAGCAACTGATCGGCCAGATCGGGGTCGCTTCCGATAATAACGAAAACAATGCGCTGGGAATGGCGAAGACTTTTCTACACTACAATAAGTATGAATCATCCGAATCTGTTTTCCGGCGTATCGAAGCCTTGACAGCAGAAGGACTGTTGGAGGTAGCCAATGAAATGTTTGCAGAGGAATATCTCTCTACACTGATTTACAGATAAGAAAAAAAGGAAGAGGGTGCATCTGAGGATTGACATTACTATTAGACACACAATTAATACTTATATAAATCTTTACGATGCACTCTCTGACCTTGGAATATATAAACTAAAAAAACATCCTGGTGCGGGCTGTATATGAACCTATAAAGCCGTGATGCAGAAAGTGCTAAATAAGGATATGCCTGAGCGCAAATACATCGTATTTTTGTGCAGGCTTAACTCTGTTACGGAGGGTATAGGTAGAAGTATCTTCTTTGAATGTTATCGGTCTCTGAGCATCCGTCTTGATAGCGGGATGGAAGTTATTGCTCTGTTTATACGGATTGGCTGAATCCGAAACCGATTTCTTAAGCAGTATCCCCTGATTGAAGTCAAACAGATCGTGACCGGAGTTATCAAAAGAGGGAACATTGTGAGTGTGGCTTTTTACGGCAGTAGTGACCGTCACCCCGTTATTTACGGGCTGTAGAGCACTGCTTTTCTGGGTACCGAATACCAAAAACAACAGGCATAACATTAGTAGTTTGATGTATGCTGCCATAATTGGCGGCAAATGTATGGATTAATATGGCTCTTTGGTCCGGGTGACTCTGCTTTTTCTCGCTTATTAATTATTTTTAATAGTATTGGATTGAACCTGTCGGGGGGATGTCCGTCGGTGAATAATGCCTGCATATCTTCTGCTTAAAAAGATTGCGTAAAAATGTTTAAAGACCGCTGTCTTCCGGCTTATTCAGCTTATCTTTGCTCGAAAACATAGAATTTATGATGACATTAATCCGTATTACGAGTGCTGACGATTCACGTCTGAACCGTTTGATTCCTTTGTACGAGGAGTCTTTTCCCGAAAGTGAGAGAAGAAAAATCGGGCAGTTGAAGCGAATGATTGAGAACCATGCCCCAATGTATTTCAATGCTATTGAATGTGATGGAGAATTGAGTGGAATGTTTGTATATTGGGATATGGGTGACTTCTACTATCTGGAACATTTGGCTGTATTCCCTGAGATGCGGAATAAAAAGATAGGGCAGCAAGTGCTTGATTATGTGGCTGAACACCTGAAAGGGGTACGCCTGCTCGAAGTAGAACCTACAGAAGATGAAATGACTACCCGTCGTGTGAATTACTACCGGCGTAATGGATATGAAGTGCTGGATAAAACTTATGTGCAGCCTTCTTATCATGCGTTGGAAGATGCTTGTCCGCTTTGGATTATGGGAAGTGAAGATTCTCCCCGGTTGGCTGAGCAGGTAGAAAGAATCAAGGAGGAGGTGTACAGGCAGCAAGTCGGCTGACCCTTGTACAAACCTTGTATATTTGTCGATATACTATTGATTCCACAGATTAGCAGAGATTGATTGTCCTATTGGGGAATCTGTGTTAATCTGTGGAATCTGTATTTGTACCGGATAAAGAAGTTGGCTGTTGTAGCTTTCGGATTTTAAAAGATTGACTTTGCAATTCCCATTTCCAATCCCCTTAACTCGGCAAGTCCTCGCAGGCGTCCTATGCAGGAGTATCCCGGGTTTGTTTTCTTTTTAAGGTCATCCACCATCTGGTGTCCGTGGTCCGGGCGCATGGGGATCGATACTTTTCTTCTCTGTTGTAACTCCAGGAAGGCCTTCATGACGTGATACATGTCCACGTCTCCTTCCAGGTGATTGGCTTCGTAGAAATTACCTTCAGCATCCCGTTGGGTACTTCGGAAATGGACAAAGTTGATCCGGTCTCCGAACTGTCTCATCATACCTTCCAAGTCATTGGCACAGCTTACACCGAGTGATCCGGTACAAAGGCAGAGTCCGTTCGATTCGTTAGGGACGGCATCGATCAGTGCCTGAAAATCTTCTGCACAGCTCATGATGCGTGGCAAACCGAGAATGGAGCAAGGAGGATCGTCCGGGTGGATAACCAGCTTCACACCGGCTTCGTCTGCCGTCGAAGTTATTTCTTTGAGGAAATAGATTAAGTGGGTGCGTAACTTTTCTGCATCGATGCCTCTGTATCGGTCCAATTCATGCTGAAATTGCTCCAATGTGAAGCTTTCTTCCGAACCGGGAAGCCCGGCAATCATATTACGGACAAGGAGCTGTTTCTCCTTTTCGTCCATCTGTTCAAACCGGATTCTCGCTTTCGTTTTTTCTTCATCTGTGTATTCGGTTTCGGCACCCGGCCGTTTCAGTAAGAAAAGATCAAAAGCTATGAAGGCGGCGCGTTCAAAACGCAGGGCTTTGGAGCCATCGGGGAGGGTATAGGCAAGATCCGTACGAGTCCAGTCGATCACAGGCATAAAATTGTAAGTAACGATATGGATGCCGCATTGTCCCAAGTTACGCAAACTTTCTTTATAATTCTCGATGTATTTCCGAAAGTTGCTAGTCTGGGTTTTGATATGTTCGTGTACCGGGACACTCTCTACTACCGACCATTTCAGGCCGACAGATTCGATCAGTTCCTTTCGTTTCATAATTTCTTCGACGGTCCACACTTCACCGTTGGGAATGTGGTGTAAAGCGTTAACAATACCCGTAGCTCCGGCTTGTTTAATATCCCAAAGGCTGACAGGATCGTCCGGTCCGTACCAACGCCAGGTTTGTTCGGATAAAAAGAGTTTGTCTTTTGGTAAAGTCATGATATCTGGTTGATTCATAAGTCTGTTTTTATTTGAGGTTGGTTTAATCAGTCAGTGTGTCTGTTCTGTCTCTTTCCTTTTCAGATATGTGTGGGATCAGAAGTTAGACTTTCTTTACATCGCAAAGGCATTGAATCCTCCATCCACTACCGCCACTGTACCCGTTACAAAGCTTGCTGCGTCGCTGATGAGGTATTGAATTGTTCCGCATAACTCTTCGGCACGTCCCATACGCCCGAATGGCGTTTGACGGATTACGTCTTGTCCCCGTTGTGTATAGGTGCCGTCCGGATTGGTTAGTAGTGCACGATTCTGTTCTGTCAGGAAGAATCCCGGGGCGATGGCATTTATACGGATTCCTTCACCAAACTTTTTGGCAATCTCCGTGGCCATAAATGCGGTGAAATTGGAGATCCCGGCCTTGGCAGCGGCATAGCCGGCCACACGCGTCAAAGGGCGGAAAGCAGCCATGGATGAGAAATTGACGATAGCGCCCGCTCTTTGCTCCACCATGGGTTTCAGGAATACTTGTGTCGGCAGTATCGTACCGGTCAGGTTCAGATCCAATACTTTCTGGAATTCATCTATTTTCAGGTCAAAGATATCGCCTGTAGGTGAGATCGTAGCTCCCGGCATATTGCCTCCTGCCGCATTGAGTAATGCATCTATCCGCCCATAAGCTTTCAGTATATCCGCCAGGTTCTGTTCAAGTATCTTCCGGTCGAGTACATCGGTTGTCAGAAACAGCGCTTCACCTCCTTGGGTACGAATTGATTCTACAATCTTATTACCCACTTCGGTTTTACGTCCGAGGAGAATGACTTTGGCACCTTCTTCTGCCAGGTGGGCTGCAATTGCTTTTCCTAATACTCCCGTTCCACCGGTAATGACTACTACTTTGTCCTTTACACTAAATAAGTTTGCCATACTATTGCTTTTAAAGGTTAGACTTCTTGTCTTGTGGCTTCGTTATCGCACACGCAGAGCGCAAATATAGCTATAAAGTTGATGGGATGGTTTAAAAAAAGAGGGAAATTCAAGGGGATCGCTCCCTTTTATTGAGAATCGGCACATGTTTTCTGCAGTATCAGCAGGCTTTCCGGTCCCATATTAAACAGAAGGTCGATGATGCTCAGGTTGGGTAGAAAACCGTGGCGGGCTTCGAATACCTGATAGTAAGGCTGAGGGATAAATTCCGGATCTGTCCGGTGAAAATCTTTCTTGGGATGGATCGCTTCGCGAAAATCGATTTCGTTCGGGGCAAAGTCTGTTTTATATTCTTTCGTCCGTTCAATGGCAGGCTGTATATCTATCAGTTCGCAAACCAGTCGGCATAATTCTTCGTTGAAGTCCGTCAGAAATTCATATTTTTTCTCATAGAACGGGCGAAAATCATCTTTGTAATATTCAAAAAATGGAGTACTGTTATAGGCCGACTCTATTGCATTCCAGTGTAGATGCCTCCAATTCCCATGATCCGAAATCCGGATATCTTTCATCGGGCATTTAGGCTCTTCCGGTTTTACGGTGGGGATAGAAAGTGCCAGTTCGCCTTCCGGTCCGGCAATGGTACAACGGTTCCGGTAGGTCTGCTTCATGTAATGGTCGTGTTGTTCGATGAATATTTTATCGTAGTTCAACAATTTGCTGTAGTATTCTACAGGAGCCAGATAGGCAGAAGAAAGATAGGCAACTTTCATTGGTAATTGATGATTAGTGATTACTTGATTGTTATTATATAATTTGTTATCCGGGGATACGAACTATTTTACCGGTTGGAAGAATCGTTCCCAGCGGTATCCGCTAAAGATTCCCGTATGGTCTGTTTTTGAGAACCAGATTCGTGAAGCTTTTCCAATGACATGATCCTGCGGTACGAAACCGAACAGGCGGGAATCGGAAAGATTTACCGAATTATTGGAAGCCATCCAGTAATAATCTTTGGTGAAATAACAATGTTGTGAAGGACGGCCTTCGATGTAGAGCGTATCGTTTCGGATCTCCGCCTGTTTACCCTCATGCAGTACCAGCGTGTTTCGTAACAATGTCCGGTTCCACGGATATACCCGGACTGCTTTTCCTTTACCCGGAACAATAAGTGGTTTAGCTTCTTCCTGTAAGCTTTGTTGTAAAGGCTGTATCCAGCTTTTCCCGTTCATAGCCTGATCGAGCAAATAATACTCATAGCGGCTGAAGCTCCGTACATTTTTTCCTTCGTGTTGTCCCATCAGTTCATTAGGGCCAATAGAAAGAATAGAAAGCAATGAATCCAGTTGCTGTTCCTTGGTTTGCGGATACGTATATAGTTGTTTCCGGTCCGGTCCGAGTTGTGTGCTACGGTCGACCACGTTGAAGAGTGAATCGATAAGTAACGTATCCCCCGGTACACCGATGCATCGGCTTATATAAATCTCTCTTCGGTCTATAACGGGTTCTTTGATACCCGCAGGGTTATTGAATACGACGATGTCGTCTTTATGTATGGGACTTTCTCCCCAGCGGTGGTAGGAGAATAATGACATATAGGGTACACGAAGTCCGTAGCTCCATTTATTTACCAGAATACGTTCACCCTGAAAAAGGGAATTCTCCATACCCGCCGAAGGTATCAGGCATGAGGTAAAAGCAAAGCCGCGGAGCAACAGTACGATGACCATTGCTCCGGCAAAAGCTATAATCCATTTGAGTCCCTTTCCCATTGATTACTCAGTCTACCCACTTAAAGATGCGGTTCCAGCGGATTTTACCATCGAACCAGTTACGGTCTTTATCTAATGATAACCATACGACGATCGGTTTACCTACTACGTGATCTTCCGGTACGAATCCCCAATAGCGGGAGTCGGCGGAATTATGACGGTTATCGCCCATCATCCAATAATAATCCATCTGGAAAGTGTATTGGTTTGTCTTCACACCGTTGATGTAGATTCCGTCTTCTTTCTGTTCCAGTTTATTGCCTTCATAAGCAGTGATACACCGTTCATAAATGGGCAGATTGTCCGGGGTCAGTGTGATGGTGGCACCCTTTGCCGGAATCCAGATAGGGCCGTAGTCACTACGATTCCAATGGGTATTTAAATTCAGGGGATACACTTCTCCGGAGTATTCTTCCGGTTCTATTACAATCTTACTGACTAATTTTTTGTTACCGGATAGAGTGTCATACATCTTCTTCGTTAACGGAAGATGATAAACAGGATTCAGTCCACCTTGGGCATTTCGTCCGTCCAATCCCAGCTCAATCAGCCCCTCTTCATAGCCTGCTCCTTCGGGAGTTAGTCTTTGGTCGGCTTTGCTGATACCCAGTTCGCGGAACATTTCTTCCGTGATGTACGGGCCGGTAGTTTGCACAAAATAGTTGAATTGCAAGTTTTCCGGGTTTTCAATGGCCTTGCCATCGATCATAACCTGACCGTTGATAATCTGGAGTGTATCTCCCGGAAGTCCTACACAACGTTTTACATAGTTCTCCCGGCGGTCTACCGGACGGGTAACAACTTTACCATATCGTTGAGGGTTTGACAGTATCTCTTTCCGACCGGCATTATAGTATAAATCATACACTGTCTTCTGCTGCTCCCGAGTCAGGCTGTCCATGTCGATCGGGTTCGGGTAAATCTGCTTTCCGATGTTGTACGCCAATGTATAAAAGTCTGCATCCTGGAAATTCAGTGCGACGGTATCTCCCGCAGGGAAGTTAAACACTACGATGTCATTCAGTTTCACTTTACCGAATCCGGGTACACGTTTGTATTTCCATTGCGGCCATTCAATATAGGATTTAGTATTCAGAATCGGCAATGTATGTTGTGCCAAGGGCATTGATAGCGGTGTGTTCGGCACACGGGGGCCGTAACTCATTTTGCTCACGTAGAGGAAGTCTCCAACCAGCAGCGATTTTTCCAGTGACGATGATGGGATCTGATAATTCTGAAAAACATAGATGTTTACGAAATATACTGCTACCAAAGCGAAAACGATGGCATCTACCCAACTCATCACACTACGGACCGTCGGGTTTTTAGATTTCTTCCAGAACGACCAGGGAATCTTTTTGGTGATGTAGATGTCGAAGATGAAAGGAACTACGATCAGTCCCCACCAGCTTTTCACCCAAATCAGGAATATCAGATACAAAAGAATGGCAATGGAACACTTTATCCATTGAGTACGTGTTGCTTTTCTCATGATGTTAATCTTTTAAGAATGGGAATAAATCACTCATACCCAGATAGCCTTCATGGGCTGCTGTATACTCAGCCGCCAATACGGCTCCCAATGCGAAACCTCCCCGGTTTTTGGCATCGTGGGTGATGGAGATACTGTCTGCTTCGGAGTCATAGCGGATGGTATGGATACCGAATACTTCTCCTTCGCGAATAGAGTGGATCGGCAATTCATTGGTTGCATGTGCTTCCTCTTTTACCCAGACGCTTTTGCGTTCCATATTTTCAAGGATTCCTTCTGCCAGTGTGATCGCTGTTCCGCTTGGTGCATCGAGCTTGTGTACGTGGTGGGTTTCGCTCATGGTTACGTCATAGGCGGGGAATTGGTTCATTATCTTAGCCAGATACTTGTTGACAGCCGAGAAGATAGTTACTCCCAAACTGAAATTAGATGACCAGAATAAGGTCTTTCCACCTTTGTTACACAGTTCTTTTACTTCGTCACCGTGCTCTGCCATCCATCCGGTACTGCCCGAAACCAACTTTACACCTGCTTTGAAAGCTTTCATATAATTGCTGTAGGCTACCATGGGATTAGTGAATTCAATGGCCACATCTGCCGATTTGAACGCTTCGGATTCGAAATCATCCTGGTTGTTGATGTCGATAATGCTGACAATTTCGTGTCCGCGACTGAGGGCAACCTTTTCGATTTCTTTGCCCATTTTTCCGTAACCTATTAATGCTATTTTCATTGTTTTACTGACTTTATAGACTTTATATCCAAAATATTAGTCGCAAAGATAAGATTTTTATTACATTTGTCGAGCACATTAACGTCTTGTTAACAATGGAACAACTCCTGCACTATGTGTGGAAACACAAAATCTTCCCTCTCCATGAACTGCAAACAACCACCGGGCTGCCTGTTGAAGTGATTGATACCGGATTGCCGAATTCTGATTCCGGCCCCGATTTTTTTAATGCCAAACTAAAAATCGGTGGTACGCTTTGGGTAGGTAATGTCGAAATACATACTGCTTCTTCTGATTGGTTTCGTCACGGACATGACCGTGACATAGCGTATGACTCAGTGATTCTGCACATTGTCACAGAGATCGATTGCGAGATATATCGTTCCAATGGGGAACCGGTTCCGCAACTCCGGTTACCTTGCCCCGAACAGGTGAAAGAGCATTATGATGAGCTTTGCCGGGCAGATATACACCCGCCTTGCTATTCCATTCTGGAAACCCTTCCTAAATTAACGATTCACTCCTGGCTGACCGCTTTACAGACAGAGCGCTTTGATCAGAAGAACCGAACCATAACTCGGCGACTCCAACGTTGCAATCAGCATTGGGAAGATGCTTTTTTCATCACGTTGGCACGTAATTTCGGATTCGGGCTGAATGGAGATGCTTTTGAGACTTGGGCAAATCTGCTCTCGTTTCGTGCCATTGATAAGCATCGTGACGATCTGACACAGGTGGAAGCTTTCTTCTTCGGACAAGCCGGTTTGTTGGAGGGAGAATCCGCCGACGATTATTTCAGTTGGATGCAGAAAGAATTCCGTTATTTGCAACACAAGTTTGAACTTCCTCCGGTGATGAATCCCTCTTTGTGGCGTTTCCTCCGTCTTCGTCCGGGTAACTTTCCCCATGTGAGACTGGCACAATTAGCTTCACTTTATTACAGAGAACGCTCTTTGTTTTCACGGGTCATGGAAGCGGAGACTCTGAAAGATCTGAAACAGATTTTTGCCGGTCACACTTCTGCTTATTGGGAAGAACATTTCATGTTTGGCAAATCCTCCCCACGGAGAGAGAAAAGTATTGGTGCCGGTGCAAAGGAGCTGATCATTATCAATACGGTCATTCCTTTTCTGTATGCATATGGCCTGCATAAAGCCGACGAACGGCTGTGTGAGCGTGCGGCCTCATTACTTGAAGAACTGAAAGCTGAAAATAATTATGTTACCCGTATGTGGAGCGGAGCCGGCATTTCGGTTCAGACAGCGGCAGATAGCCAGGCGTTGTTACAATTGCAGAAAGAATATTGCGATAAGAAGAAGTGTCTTTATTGCCGTTTCGGCTATGAGTATCTGAGACATAAATAATTCTGTCCCTCCGAGTTGGATATTAGGAAGATATATTATCTTTGCCCGCTGAAAATGCGGGGTGAGATTCCCCGTTCTAAATCCATTCGTTATGAAAGTGAAAAGATTTGTGCTTTGTCTGTTTATGCTTACCCTGATAGGGGGTATTTGCTTTATTTCCTGTGGAAATACTTCGAAAGCGAAGGCAGAGAGTGATGTTGCTGCGGAGACGGCTGAGGAGACCTTCCAGTCGTTTCTGAAGAAATTCACCTCAAGTGCTTCTTTCCAGTATACCCGTGTCAAGTTTCCGTTGAAAACTCCCATCACCTTGATGACGGACGATGGGAATAGTGAAAAGACCTTCCCCTTTACTCAGGAAAAATGGCCGTTGCTGGATGCCGAGACTCTGAAAGAGGAACGCATCACTCAGGAAGAAGGAGGAATTTATGTTTCTAAGTTTACGGTAAACGAACCGACACATAAAGAGTTTGAAGCCGGATATGAAGAGTCGGAAGTAGATCTTCGTGTGATATTCGACTTGATTGATGGTAAGTGGTACGTGACCGATTGCTATACCGGATGGTATGGATACGACCTTCCGATTGACGATCTGAACGAAACTGTGAAACAAGTGAAAGAAGAAAACGACACTTTCAAAGAATTGCATCCGTAGGAACGTAAAAAACGGTGGGAGAGAAGGGCTAAGAGGGCTCTCCCTTTTTTCGGATACCGGTGCGTCAATTTAAGAGGGATGTATCAAAATTCGTATTTGCCACAGAGTAACACAGATAACTATCATTAGTTATTAATGGATGAGGCTCACTCAGTGAAACTCTGTGTTACTCTGTGGTGAATTACATTTTTTATCACAATGCCGAACGGACGGCAATGTTGTATTTGGCAAGCGTAGTGCTTTTATGGATAGCTTTCCAGCTCTTTCGGTCTATTTGTGGGGCCAGATACTCCCAGAACGTTTTCATCTTAGTCACCAGTTGTGCTTCGCCACCTTGTATCTGTGTCTCATAGTGTTGGAAAACGGCTGTGTGCAGTGCTCTCAACTTTTCTCTCCATTCTTCAGGCGTAAGTTTCCTGCCTTCTTTATATTCCCAACCCAATGCAGGGTTTGCCAATAATCCGCGGCCGATCATCACTCCGGTAAGTTTCGGAAACTTTTCGGTGATGCACCGGATGTCTTCTATGGTCAGGATGTCTCCGTTGTAGATAACAGGATGTCTGCATGCTTCGTAGAAAGCTGTAAAGCCCTCCATATTTACTTCTCCTTTGTATTGCTGGATACCTAAGCGGGGGTGAACGATAATCTCGGTCAGCGGAGCCGCATTCAATAGAGGCAACAGGGTCAAACATTCATCCGGCTTTTCCCATCCCAGGCGCATTTTTACTGAGAAGCTCACACCGGGATACTGTTCGATCTGTTTGAGTAATGTTTCCACTTTATCAGGGTGGGGCAGCATGCCCGATCCACATTGCCGTTTTGCCAACATCGGGAAAGGGCAACCGAGGTTAATGTCCATCTCCCGATAGCCTTGTTCGATGAAAAGGGCGATTATTCGCTCTGTTTTGTCCATCTCGGAGGCTATAAGTTGTGGAATGAGGTGAGGAACCCGGTTGTTTTCGGGAAGAATATCCCGTACATCCTTATGGCGGAATTCTCCCCGATCTATTCGTACGAAAGGAGTATGATAGACATCCACACCGCCGAAAACGGCGGCATGGGCATTGCGATAGGCTGCTTCGGTATAACCTTGCAGCGGAGCGAGGTGGATAGGTAATGTATTCATCTGTTTTTAGAACATAAACATGGCTACACCTACGATGCGGTTGTTACCAACGGAGTGTGTATCGATGATTTTACCGTTTTTAAGATACAGTGAGCCATAAGCGGCGGAAGTATAGGTATATTCCACTCCAAACTTCCAGTGGTTGACATTATAGGTCAGTTCAGCACCGGCTGTCACCACTTGGTCCACATTGGTTCCTGTTCCGTATACTTGATTGGATGCCAGGGCATCGCTTGTTCCCATATTCTTGACATATCCCAGGAAGATACCCGGTTTCCATTTCTGTCCGTATACTACGTTCAGCCATGAACTGGATACCCGGATCGGTGTATACTTTTGTTCTCCGGTCCGATTATCGATGGATTTGATTCCGAATCCTCCCAGCATGGAGGTTTGTGTCAGGTTGGAGCCTAATACGGTTTTAGCACCTACAAACCAATCTTTATTGCTATACTTCACATGACCTTCGTAAGACAGGGTGGTGATGCGCTCGTTCACTTTATAGACTTGGTCCTCTACTTTAGACTCTGTACGAGGCTTCAGAGAGAGCAGTTCGATTCCTGCTCCGGCTATCCATCCATTGGCTTTATAGTCGAGTCCCAGATAGAACTCAGGAACACAACTGTTCTTTATATAAGTCTGACTTTTACCGACAATACCTTGTGACAGATACTGTGATTGCCAGATAGCTGCTCCCGTCAGTTGGAACCCTTTGTGTGTATAGCGGTAACGAATTTGCGGAGCACGGCTGAACGGTTGGAAAGGTGCTCCGACCGAAAGATTCAGGATTTGAGGTGATACGTCACCGAAGAGCGGATGCCAGGTTTGTCCGAGCAAAAGAGCCGAACGTCCCCAATCCAGGTTCAGGTAAGCGTGACGCAAGCGTATAGTAGAGTAAGAAGTACCTGAACCGCGGAAGTCTGCTTCTACTTTGGCGGAAGTCATGGCGCGTCCCAGTTTAGGTCCCTTTACATCCAATCCCAGGCGGGTATATAGGGTGTAAAAGCTACCGTTGGCAGTTGCATTTAAATCTCTGCCATTGCTATCGAATACTTCGTCTTTGGGGTACATGTAAAACAATCCGTCTACTGTCTCTTCGTTGGCACGACTGTTGTAATAAAGGTCTGTGCGAATCTGTCCGTAAAACTTATAACTAAAGTCCTTTTTTTGAGCAAAACTGCTTATTGCCATTATCAGGCAAGCAGATAAAATCAGATGCTTCTTCATTTTTTGTGTTATTTGTTAGATACATTAGGGATTTACCCGTTGAAGTTATTATCTTAAATCAATGCAAAGTGGTTGTTTCACGCTGCAAAGGTAAGGAAATCATCTGACTGACCATAAAAAAGGAGATCCGAAAGTAAACGTTTTCGGGAAAGGTTGTAAAATAGCATCGGATGGAGAACGGAATACTGAAATAAAGTATATATTTTTGCAAGATAAAAATAGAATAGACCATGAAAGTAAAGAAGATCAGTATTGCTAATGTGGAGGTCGATGCACTTCCCGAATTACTGGATAAAGAAAAGATCGGTTTCCAACCCATTGATAATGTGAATTGGGAAGCCTACCCTTATCGTCCGAAAGTGGAGTTCCGTATAGCACATAGCGATGATGCTGTTTTGTTACACTTCAATGTAAAAGAGGCCAGTGTACGGGCTAAGTATGGAGAAGACGATGGCTCCGTATGGACTGATTCCTGTGTGGAGTTTTTCTCTGTACCTGCCGGTGACGGTATCTATTATAACATCGAATGCAACTGTATCGGAACCATTCTTATTGGTGCAGGAGCAGAACGCAACAACCGTGAACGCGCTTCTCGGGAAGTGACAGATCAGGTGAAACGTTGGGCCAGTCTGGGACGCCAGCCTTTCGATGAACGTATCGGTGAGTGCAACTGGGAGGTGGCATTGGTGATTCCATATACAGCTTTCTTCAAACATCACATTACCTCTTTGGACGGGAAAACAATCACAGCCAACTTCTATAAATGTGGCGACGAACTGCAAACTCCGCATTTCCTCTCATGGAATCCGATCAAAATAGAAAAGCCGGATTTTCACCGTCCCGACTTCTTCGGTACGTTGGAATTTGAATAGTCTGTGATGAACCTGCCTCTAAAGGGCCTCGATACTACTAAAAAAGGTGTAGCCTTCTTTCTGAGATGGCTACACCTTCTTTTATAAGCAGAGAATGGTTTCTATTTTACGATTCCACGCTTAGACTCTTTGACAAAAGCCACTATATTCTCTATCTCTTCGCTCATGGGAACCTGGTCTATAATTTTTTGCACTGCATCCTGCAGGCTGAAGTTTCCCTGATAGATCAGGCGATAAGCATTGGCTATGTGGCGTAGAACTCTTTCGCTCGTATTTTTATGTTGTTGCAATACTACGGCATTTACTCCGTGATATTCTACCGGGTTACCGGCCATAATGCTGTATGGGGGCACATCTTTTGAAATACGGCAACCGCTCTGTACCAATGTCCATTGTCCCACATGACAATATTGATGGAGGGTAACATTGCCACTCAGGATGACACAATCATCCAAGGTACATTCTCCGGCGATGGTGGTGCCGATACCGGCTACACAATTATCTCCGATTTGTACATCGTGACAAATGTGGACTTTATCCATCAAGAAATTGCCATTGCCTATTTTGGTAGCATTCCCACCGAAAGTAGCCCGACTGATAACTACGTTTTCGCGGATATGGTTGTTATCCCCGATAATCAGTGAACTTTCTTCTCCTTTGTAGTGGAAATCCTGTGGTTCTGCTCCTAATACGGCATGTTGATATACTTTGTTACCTTTTCCCAGCCGTGTACCATTCAGCACACTGGCATAGGGCATAATGATACAGTCGTCCCCTATTTCGACATTATCTTCAATGTAAGCAAACGGTTGAATGATCACATTCTTTCCGATTTTTGCCCCGGGGGCTATCGATGCTAATGGACTAATCATAATTGTATTGTATTTAAAGTTAATCTTCTCTTCCGCCGCCCAATGCCTGATAGAGGCTCACTACAGCCTGCATCCGGTCGAAGGTGTCGTTTACCTGAGATAAACGGGCACTGAGCAAAGACTGTTCGGCCGACAATACCTCCAGATAAGTAGACGTCCCTAATTTAAACAATTCTTTTGTATATTCGGATGCTTTTTCTGAAGATTCTACCTGTAATTTGCGGGAAGCAGTTTTTTCAGAAGCACTCTGATATTGATACAATGCATTGCTTACTTCACTTCCGGCATTCAACAAACTCTGCTGGAAGGCCAGTTTAGCCTCTTCCTGTTGTGCCTTGGCTATCTTCAGGCGGGCAATGTTTGCACCACGGTAGAAGAGAGGCTGGGTAAGCGAACCAAGTACAGAGGCAAGCAGTTTACCAGGATTGATAATGGCACTACCGGCGCTATTGGTCCAACCGGCCGAGCCGCTGATAGTGATTTGCGGATAGAAGGCGGCACGGGCCGAATTTGCATTGTAGTAAGTACCGGCCAATGCCATTTCGGCTGCTTTCACATCCGGACGGTTAGAGAGTAGTTGCAAAGGAACGCCCACTGAGAAATCTTCAGGTAATTGCTGCTCTTCCAGAACCCCCCGTTTGATGGTCTGTGGTGCTTGTGCCAATAACATGGACATAGCGTTCTCAGCTTCGCGGATACTCTTCTGGATAGCCGGAATAGACGCCAGTACTTGTGCATAGGCAGCCTTGCTTTGTTCCACCCCTGCAGAAGTTGTGTTGAACATAGCCGCATCTTTCATTGCCTGCATGGTTTCAACATTACGCTTCATGATGTCGGCAGTCTGTTCGGTAATATCGAGCTGACGGTCGAGCATCAATAAGGTGTAATAGGTATTGGCAATGCCCGAAATGATCTGAGTCTGTACAGCCTGACGATATGCTTTGGTTTGCAACAATGTTACTTGTGCACCGCGTTTGGCATTCAGCAACTTGCCGAATAGATCGATCTCCCAGCTGGCTGTTGCCGGCAACGAATAGGTTTTGGTTGCGGCATGCTTATCAAAGCTGCTGATGGTTCCTTGTGGTGACAATCCGAGTGAAGGAGCGTAAGCCAGACGGGCTGACATCAGTGATGCCTGTGCCTCTTTCACTTTCAGCGCAGCAGTCAGCAGATCTGTATTGTGGGTTAATCCCTGTTCGATTAACGCTTGCAGTTGAGGATCGGTGAAGACCTCTCTCCAAGGCAGATTTCCGAAGTTGACAGTATCGGATACCAGTGTATCGGCAACAGATACTGTGTCCCGGTAAAGACCGGAGGCTTCAATATCTTTAGGTCTGTCATATGATTTGTAGATGTGGCAGCTGCTCAAGAGAGCAGTTGCACACAACATACCTATAATTTGTTTCTTCATATTCTTTTCTTTATTCCTATTTAGCGTATTGTTCAATTTCTGTTTCTGCATCCGTATTATCGATGTCTTCCCATTCAATAGGTTTCACCTTCTCTTGTAGATACTGGAAGATAACGAACAAAGCAGGAACCACGAATATCTGGCATATCATACCGATAAACATACCGCCTACCGCAGCCGTACCCAAAGCACGGTTACCATTGGCACCTACGCCCATGGCAAACATCAAAGGCAACAGGCCGACAACCATGGCCAATGAAGTCATCAGGATCGGGCGGAGACGGGCACCTGCACCCAATACGGCAGCCCAAGTGATACTCATACCCATCTTACGACGGTCGAGAGCAAACTCTACAATTAGGATGGCGTTCTTTGCCAACAGACCCATCAACATGATCAATGCGATCTGCATATAAATGTTGTTGGTAGCTGCTCCCAGTATCGGAAGGACATTGTTTGCCAATCCCATCAGGTGGGCGAAAATGAAGCTACCTGCCAGACCGAACGGTATAGAAAGCAGTACGGCAAACGGAAGAATATAACTTTCGTATTGTGCACTCAGCAACAGATAAACAAATACGAAGCAGAGGACGAAGATCATCGCAGTAGTACTGCCGCTCGAACTTTGTTCTTCACGGGTCATACCCGAGAATTCATATCCGTATCCGGTAGGCAACGTCTGTTCTGCCACTTCCTGCATGGCTTGGATGGCCTGACCGGAACTGTATCCGTCAGCCGGCGAACCATTGATAGTCATCGCCGTAAACATGTTGAAACGCTTGATGTTGTCCGGTCCGTAAATACGTTTAACGCTCATAAACTGAGTGATAGGAGCCATCTCGTTGCCGTTGCGTACTTTAACCGAGTTCAGTGACTCCAGATTGGTACGGCTGTTCGGATCGGCCTGAATCATTACACGGTACATCTTACCGAACCGGTTGAAGTTGGACGAATATAGACCACCGTAATATCCTTGCAGGGTAGTAAGGATGTCGCTCGGAGATAATCCGGCCTTCTTACAAGCAGCGGCATCGATATCGATCATGTACTGCGGGAAGTTCGGGTTGAACGAAGTCTGTGCCGACTGAATTTCGGGGCGTGCCTGTAGCTTGGTGATAAAGTCCTGAGCTACTTCATAGAATTTATCCAGACTACCGCCTGTCTTATCCTGTAAGTTCATTTCGAAACCGTTGGATACACTGTAACCCGGAATCATAGGGGGAGCGAATAACAGTACGCGGGCGTCTTTAATCACTTCACGGGCTTTCAGATACAGCATACCTGAAACGAAGTCAGAACGTTGAGCGATGGAACGCTCATCCCAGTTCTTCATTTTACAGATAAATGAACCGTAGCTGGGACCCTGACCGGCGATAAAGCTATAACCGGCGATCATGGTACGGCTTTCGATAGCCAGGTCGGAGGCCAGTAGGCTATCTACCTGCCACATCACTTCCTGAGTGCGTTCCAGTGAGCTTCCGGGAGGCATATCGACTACTGCCATAATCGTTCCTGTATCTTCATTCGGTACCAAACCGGTCGGAGTCACTTTCATCAGGAAGATGAGCAGTGCGAAACCCACTACTACGGAGCCGATGGTCAGCACCGGTTTCTGGATGAAGAAGAGAACACGTTTTTTATATTTCTTCAATACTGTGTCATAAGCAGCATTGAACGAAGCATGGAAACGGCTTGCTAAAGTCGATTTCTTTTTAGCATCAGGATCGTGGGGTTTCAGTAAGATGGCGCACAATGCAGGGCTCAGTGTCAAGGCATTTACTGCCGACAAGGCAATAGCAATAGCCATAGTCAGACCAAACTGACGGTAGAATGTACCGGAAGTACCGGTCATAAAGCTTACCGGAATAAACACGGACATCATAACCAATGTAATGGAGACGATAGCGCCACCCAATTCGTTCATGGCGTCGATGGAAGCTAACCGAGCTGATTTATAGCCTTGGTCGAGCTTGGCATGGACACCCTCGACGACGACGATGGCATCGTCCACCACTATGGCAATGGCGAGTACCATGGCACAGAGGGTAAGCAAGTTGATACTGAATCCGATGATGTAAAGCACAAAGAATGTACCGATCAATGCTACCGGGATCGCGATGGCCGGAATCAGTGTCGAGCGTAGATCCTGCAAGAAAATGTAAACCACGATAAATACCAAGATAAAGGCTTCAATCAAAGTCTTTACAACTTCGTGGATAGAAGCAAACAAGAAGTCGTTGGCATTTTGTGAGATATTTACTTTAACTCCCGGCGGGAAAGTCGATTCTGATTTTTCAAGCAAGTCGAGGATGTCATTGATGATGGCAGTCGCATTCGAACCGGCTGTCTGGAATACGATAACCGTTACGGCAGGGTGACCATTTACGTTGTTAGAGAATCCGTATGTCAGACGACCTAACTCGATTGTGGCAATATCTTTCAATCGGAGCACCTGCCCGTCAGAATTGGCACGGATCACGATGTTCTCAAACTCTTCCTGGCTCTGCAGACGTCCTTTATAACGCAGCGTATATTGGAAAGTCTGTTTGCCCTGTTCACCAAATGAACCCGGAGCAGCCTCGATATTCTGTTCGGCCAATGCTGCCGAAACATCGGTAGGCATCAGGTGATATTGGGCCATTACGTCCGGTTTCAACCAGATACGCATAGAATAGTCTGCACCGAGCACCATGGCGTCACCTACACCCGGTACACGTTGAACTTCCGGTACGAGATTGATTTTAGCATAGTTCTCAAGGAATTCGTTATCATATTTGTCATCCGAACTATACAGGGAGAATACCAGCAACATACTGGTTTGTCGTTTTGAGGTAATCACACCTACCTTGGTTACTTCGGCCGGCAACAGACCCTGTGCTTTGGCTACACGGTTCTGTACGTTTACGGCAGCCATATCCGGGTCCGTACCCTGTTTAAAGTAAACCTCGATAGAGGCCTCTCCGGTATTGGTGGCAGTAGAAGTCATGTACATCATGTTTTCTACACCGTTGATCTGCTCCTCCAACGGAGCAATCACACTGTTTAATACAGTTTGTGCATTGGCTCCCTGATACGTCGTGTTGACACGTACAGTAGGAGGGGCAATATCCGGATACTGGGAGATAGGCAGCGACAGCAGGCCTAACACACCCAGAATCACTATCACGATGGAGATAACCGTTGATAGTACCGGACGATTAATAAATCTATCTAATTTCATATTCTGCTTTTTGAGTTAACTCGTTTACTGATTTTTGCGTTCTTCCAAAGCTGCTTTAAAGCGTTCGGCCGATTCCTGTTGGGTGAGCGGCTTGATAGTAGCACCGTCTTTCAGGGTGCTGACGTTTTCGACAACGATTTTGTCGCCGGCTTTCAGTCCTGCAGTGACTACATAGTTTTGTCCGTCGTTGAGATTTAATATTTCTATTTCGGTATTTTTCACAGTGTTATCCGGCTGGAGCAGATATACGAATTTCTTATCCTGTATTTCGTAAGTTGCTTTTTGAGGGATAACGATTACATTCTCCTTGCTATAAGGAATCTGGATGTTACCGGTACCGCCTGTTCTCAACAGATGTCCGTGATTCGGGAAAGTGGCACGCATGCTTACAGCACCTGTGTTTTGGTCGATGACTCCGCTTACCGTCTCTATTTTACCGCTATCGGCATACAACGTTCCGTCAGCCAATGTCAGTTGAACAGCCGGGAAGCTATTCAGAAATTCAGTCTGAGAACCGTCCTGACGGATCAGGTTCAGTAATTCCTTTTCTGTCAGTGAAAAGTAAACGTACATCTGAGTGATGTCCGAGATCACAGTGAGAGGTGACGGGCTTGAAGCGCTTACCAAGCTACCTACACGGTAAGGGATTGTTCCGGCTACACCGTCCGAAGGGCTTGTTACGCGTGTGTATGCCAGATTTTGGTTAGCGCTGATCAGCTGGGCTTCGGCAGATGCCAATTGAGCTTTTGCAGATGCAAGTGTATTTTCAGCCATTTCCAGATCATAGTCGCTGATGATGTTTTTCTTGTTTAATTCACGTTTGTTTTTTACAGTGATTTCCTGAGTAGAAACATTCGCTTTAGCTGTGGCTACAGCGGCTTTTGCTGCACGGGCGGCAGATTCATACTGCACCGGATCGATGACGAACAGTACCTGTCCTTTTTTGACCATAGATCCTTCATCAATATTCAGTTTAGTGATAAACCCGGAAACCTGCGGGCGGATTTCGATATCCTGTTTACCCTTGATTGTGGCCGGATAGGAGCTTTTCAGATTGACAGTGGTGGGCTGCAATGTCTCTACTGCACATTCGGGAGTTCCTCCCATGTTGAAGCCCTTTTTGCCGCAACCCGACAACAAGGCTAAACAAAATGCAAACAAAACAATTTTACTTTTCATACCTTCTTTATATTCAATTTTTAATGATGTTCATTTTGTGGCAAAGTGGTTTATCGTGATAACCTTATCAGGTATAGGTGAAAACTGATTACCCTTAATTAGTTTTCCGCGACAAAAGTACTCTTTATTTTCTATACCGTTGTTTTTTAATATCTGTTTTTAACGATGTTTTTCTCTAATTAATATAGGTGTAAAGCTCAAAATTACTTCAGATGGGTGCGAAACAGGCGGGGGCAGAAAAAAGATGATAAAAAAACAGTGATCCGGAAAATTCCGGACCACTGTCCCTGTTGTCATGGAATCTTGTTTCACATATTCACTTTGTGGCGTACGGGGGTCAGGATGAAACTGAATTCATAATCCTGATAAGGTACACGGTATTTCTCCAGTGGAAGTGTTCCCCAACTGTTGACACATCCCAGACCCATCTGTACTTTATCGATGCAAAGGTTAGTGAAAGGAGCTTTCGCTACTTCAGGAGAGTGGCGTTGGTCTTTTTGTACTCCGTCATCCAAAGACTCGATGCTATAGTTCAAGGCAGAGGCGGAGAAAGGAGCGTCACCTACAAACTGCAGACCGTTTCCGCTGATATTCAATACTCTCCACCAGCGCAAATCGGTTTTGGTACCGGTTTCTTGCGGACGGATGTACGGGTAGAACTGTTCGGCAACTGTCTGGCGATATTTGCCAATTAAAGTAGAGTGATTGCGGTCGGCATAATTTTCAACCGGACCACGGCCATAATATTCCACTTCATTGAAGTTTTCGGGCATTTGCATTTGCATGCCGAAACGGAACATATCAGAAACCTTTTCTTCTTTGCCGGCTTCCATCTTTTGAGTTACTTTGACCGCTCCCTCATTGTTGATAACATAAGTCAGGAATAGTTTTCCTTTTACAGCTTTCATTTCATATTCAGCCTGAACGATTGCCTGTTCGTTTTCGATACTTTGTTTCAATGAAGTCAACTTCAGTCCCGGATTTTTCCAGACAGCATACCGGTGCTGTAATCCTGCTCCATAATCATTATCGGTAGGAGCACGCCAGAAGTTAGGAGTCAGTTGAGCTCCCGGATTTAATAATTGCATACCATCTGCTTCGTAACGAGAGAGATATCCATTGTGCTTATTGAATTCGATTATGAAGTTTTCGCCTTCTACAATCAGATAATTATGGTCGTTGTCCTTAATGACCGGTACGACAATGTCAAGATTAGATGCTTTCTGGTTCTTTAATTCCAATGCTTTGGCTGTATACGGACGGATGGTCAGCTGGTCATATGCCACTGTACTTCCTGCCGGCATCAGTGTTTCGGCAGCTTTCAGCTTATAAGTTACGTTGAGCAACAACTCTTTACATGGACAGACCTTTTCCGTATTCAGATTCAGTTTGAGAGTCGCTGTTTGTTGGGGAGCCACGTTCAGGTCCTGAACGACTCCGGTTTGCATTACTTCACCGTTTGCCAGTAATTGCCACTCCATATAATAAGCGGACAAATCCCGGGAGAAGTTTTCGTTATATACCTTTATTTCTCCCTTTGACAGATCGCCGGGAGTAGTCCAGATTGACTGGTAGAAGTATCCCACTTCATGGGCATGCGGGTTGGGGCGACGGTCGGGGCTGATCAGTCCGTTGTCGTTAAAATTATTGTCCGAAGCATCGTATTTATTGAAGTCACCGCCATATCCGTAGATGTCTATTCCATCCTTATTTTTCCAATGGTTCGACTGGTCTACAAAGTCCCAGATAAAACCTCCCTGATATTTGGGATATTTGCGTATCAGATCCCAATACTCTTTGAAGCCCCCTTGCGAGTTACCCATAGCATGAGCATATTCACATTGGATCAAAGGTTTGTCTATATTGCCTTCGCTGTACTTCTTGCAGGCGTCATAATCGTAATACATCGGGCAGAAAATGTCTGTAAATTCATTGGTACCCGCCTGCTCATATTGTACGGCGCGTGTTTTGTCCTCGTTTTTGATCCATGTATAGCACTGTTCGAAGTTCGGGCCGTATCCGGCTTCGTTTCCTAATGACCAGAAAATGATGGAAGGATGGTTATACCCTCTCTGTACATTGCGTTGGTTGCGTTCCATGTGTGCTTTTTTGTAAGATGGATTTTTGGCAAGTGTTTCTTTGCCATATCCCATTCCGTGCGACTCGATATTGGCCTCTGCCACTACATAGATACCGTATTGGTCGCAAAGGTCATACCACAGATTGTCGTCCGGATAGTGACAGGTACGTACCGCGTTAATGTTCAGCTGCTTCATACGCAGAATATCTTGCAGCATGCGTTCACGGGAAACCACGTATCCTCCGTCCGGATCCATTTCGTGGCGATCGGCACCTTTAAAGAGCACCGGTTGCCCGTTCACCAGTATCTGTCCGCCCTTCAATTCAATTTTGCGGAAACCTACTTTTACCGGGATCACTTCCAGCGTGTTGCTGCCGTTTTTCAGGGTTGCAGTCAGTGTATATAAGTTGGGTGTTTCTGCTGTCCATTTTTCAGGATTGCTCACGTCCATGACAACAGACTTTTGTCCATTTCCGTTAACCTGTGCCGTAGCAACACTTTTTCCTGCCGGATCTGTCAGGTTCAACTCTACTGTTCCGCTTCCGTTCAGATTGAGTGCCACGTTCAATGTACCGTTTGTATAATTGCTGTCCAAGTCGGGAGTTACACGGATATCTTGAATATATTTTTTATTGCGGCTGTACAAATAGCAGTTACGTCCCACTCCCGAGTAGCGGAAAAAGTCCTGATCTTCCAGGTACGTACCGTCACACCAGCGGAATACCTGAAACGCAATCAGGTTCTTGCCCGGTTTCAGATATTTGGTCAGGTTAAATTCAGCTTCCAGTTTACTGTCTTCGCTATATCCCACATATTTACCGTTGACCCATAGATACATGTTTGAAGTGACCGAACCAAAGTGGGCGAATATTTCTTTTTCTGACCATTCGGCAGGAATAATGATTTCTTTCCGATACGATCCTACATGGTTGTTTTCTATGGGCACATAAGGAGGATTGTTTTTGTATTGGCTTCTCCAGGCGTAACCTACGTTGACATAAATCGGATCACCGTATCCGTTCATTTCCCAAACACCGGGGACTTTCATCTGTCCCCAACCTTTATCATTATAGTCTGTCCGGTAGAAGTCGGTCGGTCGAGCATCTGCATTTTTCACCCAGTTGAATTTCCAGATGCCATTCAGGGTCATAAAGTTGCTTGAGTTTTCCTTATCGGCTTTTGCGGCTTCTTCACTTGAAGAGTAAGCAAAGTAATTGGTGTGCATCGGTGCACGGTTTACCGCATTAATTTCGGGGTTTTTCCATTCGTCATGTTGAGCCATGGTCGCCAGGCTACACATCGCCAGGCAGCAAGTCAGCAGTTGTCTTTTCATGGGGTTAATCTTATTAGGTTTGTAAATTGTTGGTCAAAGATACGTTTTTTGTCTTGTCGGACAGAGTCTTTTTGGATAAATTAGTGTAAAGTATAGCATTAATTAATGGATAAGGCTTATTTTTGCAGCATGTTAAAAGACAATATATATAGAAAAAAACGACTCATCCGTAGTCTGTTGGGAGTTGCTGCTCTGGTAGCTACCCTTTATTCTTGTGCCAGTATGGGACGTCCGGATGGGGGACCTTTTGATGAAACTCCACCCCGCTTCATCGGCAGTACGCCGGCAGCAGGAGCCGTAAATACTAAAAAGTCAAAGATTGTCCTTGATTTCGATGAGTTTATTAAACTTGAAAAGGCCAGTGAAAAGGTAGTGGTTTCGCCTCCCCAGTTGCAACAACCGGAGATTAAACCCGGAGGGAAGCGGATTACTGTAAACCTGCTCGACTCTTTGAAGCCCAATACCACCTATACAATCGATTTCTCGGATGCGATCGTCGATAACAACGAGGGCAATCCGCTCGGTAATTTTGCGTTTACATTCTCTACAGGGGCCTCTATCGATACAATGGAGGTATCGGGCACCTTGCTTGAAGCTTCTGATCTGGAACCCATTAAAGGTATGTTGGTGGGACTACATTCCAACCTGAATGACTCGGCTTTTACCAAACTTCCTTTTGATCGTGTAGCTCGTACCGATAGTCGTGGACACTTCACGATTCGTGGGATTGCACCGGGCAAATATCGTATTTTCGGTTTAATGGATGCCGATCAGAATTTCTTCTATAACCAAAAAGGTGAAGCGGTGGCTTTCAATGACTCGCTGATTATTCCCCGCTTCGAAGAGCGGATACGCCAGGATACTGCCTGGGTCGATTCACTGACCATCGATACGATTGTTGAGCAGAAATATACCTACTTCCTGCCCGATAATATTGTGCTTCGCTCATTTAAAAAGCCTTCTGTTTCACAATACCTGGTTAAGAGCGAACGCCTTACTCCGAATAAATTTTCTTTGTATTTTTCGGCTCCGGCAGATTCTTTGCCTGTGTTGAAAGGCTTGAATTTCGACGAGAAGGATGCTTTTGTGATAGAAAAGACATTCCGCAACGACACTATTCATTATTGGATACGCGACTCTTTGCTTTATCAGCAAGATACACTTACGTTGAGCCTGAACTATTTGTACACTGATACGTTAAATCAATTAGTTCCTCGTACGGATACGCTAAGGTTGGCCGCAAAGAAAGTGAAGAAAGAAGAGCCTAAAAAGAAAAAGAAGAAAGACGATGAGCCGGAACCGACTAAGTTCTTGTCGGTAAACACACACGCTCCTTCGTCTATGGACGTGTTCGATTATATCACCATGACTTTTGAAGAACCGGTAGCCCGCTTTGACAGTGCGGCTATTCATCTTCGCCAGAAAGTAGATACGATATGGACCGACGTTCCTTTTGAGCTCGAACATGATTCGCTCGATGTGCGCCGCTATAACCTCTATTATGATTGGGAACCCGGAGGCGAGTATGAATTTGCCGTCGATTCCACAGCTTTTCATGGCATTTACGGGCTGTTTACCGATAAGATAAAGCAAGCCTTCAAGGTTCGTCAAATCGAAGAATACGGTAATGTGTTCCTCAACATAACCGGAGCAGATTCTATCGCTTTTGTCGAACTGTTGGATAATCAGGATAAAGTTCTTCGCAGGCGTCCGGTGATTGACGGGAGAGCGGAGTTTTACTATCTGAATCCCGGCAAATACGGAGCCCGGTTGGTAAACGATACCAATGGCAACGGAGTGTGGGATGCCGGTGACTATGAGAAGGGTATACAGCCTGAGATGGTATACTATTATCCGCATATTATTGAATTTAAAGCAAACTGGGATGCTACTCAGGACTGGAATGTGACAGCTGTGCCTCTGGATAAGCAAAAGCCGGACGAACTTAAAAAACAGAAACCAGATGAAGATAAGAAGAAAAAGACCCGAGATAGTCAAAACGCAAACCGTAGCCGCCGCAATTAGGCGGAAAGAGTGGATATGTCTTATTATCGCCCTGCTTTTTGCTTTCCCATCATCGGGCAATGCCCAGTGTGAAGCAAAGAACGATGCGTTTAAGTCCGGTGAGCACGTCATGTACGAACTTTATTTCAACTGGAAATTCATTTGGAAGAAAGTGGGACTTGCCAGCCTTACTACTAACTCGACGACTTATCACTCCGAGCCGGCCTATCGGGTCAATTTATTGGCCATTAGCAGTAAAGAGGCCGACTTCTTCTTTAAGATGCGGGATACGCTGACAAGCGTCATGACTGAAAAGCTGGAACCCCGCTATTTTCGGAAGGGAGCCGAAGAAGGAAAACGTTATACCGTCGATGAAGCCCGTTTCTCGTTTCGGGAGGGCATGTGTTATGTCAATCAAAAACGGGTGCGTAAAGACGGGAGTATCACCGAGACGGAGCAAAGTGACAATCGTTGTATCTATGATATGCTTACTATTCTGGCGCAGGCCCGTTCGTTCGATCCAAAGGAATATACCATCGGTCAACGTATCCAGTTCCCGATGGCGACGGGGCGTAGAGTAGAAGAACAGACCCTGATTTACCGGGGAATTAAGAAGATTACTGCCGAGAACGATACTACCTATCGCTGCCTGATATTCTCACTCGTGGAATATAATAAAAAGGGAAAGGAGAAAGAGGTCATAACGTTCTATGTGACGGACGACCGGAATCACCTTCCGGTACGTCTGGATATGCACCTTAACTTTGGTTCGGCCAAGGCATTCCTGAAGAGTGTCAGTGGTTACCGACATCCTCAGACTTCTATTGTCACAAAGTGAACGGAACTTCGTCTTTTTTGCGGAATACGCTCGACTCGAAGGTAGCTATCAGTCTGCCTTCCTGATCGGTTACATCTATCTGATAATAACCTGTGCTGCGTCCGGTATAGCGTTCGCGTGCTTCGGCATAGAGTGTGTCTCCGGGGCCGCTGGCGCGCAAGAAAGTGATATTGGAAGAGAGCGAAAAGGCCAATGTGCCATGTGAGTTAGCTGCTGCCGCAAGTGCCAGATCGGCTAAAGTAAAGATGGCGCCTCCCTGTGTCCGTTGTCCCGCATTCAGATGTTCGGGTTTTATTTCCAGTTTTGCTTTGCTGTATCCTTCTCGTATCTCGATCAGCTCTACACCCGCATTGGTGGCAAACAGGTCGTTTTTGAAAAATTCTTGTGCTGTCATTTTTATATCTGTTCTGAATTAGCCACAGAGGACGCGGAGCATACAAAGCTATTACTTTGTTCCCTCCGCATCCTCTGTGATGTTTTCTAAATACAACTTTCTGAAGTTTTTTATTTACTCAGTTTCCACTCAAATCCGTCCTTAGTATCTTTAATTTCGAATCCCAATGCAGTCAGTTCGTTACGGATCAAGTCACTGGTTGCCCAGTCTTTGTTGGCTTTTGCCTTCACACGTTGTTCCAGCAACATATCGACCACTTTTCCATAAGCGGCTTCACGTCCGTCCGACGAACCGATTTCTTCTTTCAGACCCAGGATATCGAAGCAGAATGTATGGAATACTTCTTTCAGGTCTTTCAGGTCATCGGCAGAAATGGTGTTGTTGCCGGCAATGATATTATTGATCATCTTGGCTCCGTCAAAGAGATGTGAAATCACAATCGGAGTATTCAGGTCATCGTTCATTGCTTCAAAACACTTCGTGCGCAAGCTTTTTACATCGACGTTCGAAGTAGCTGCGGGAGTGATTTTTTCCAGACTGTCTACTGCTTCCATCAGTCGGCTCAGTCCCTTTTCTGCTGCTTGCAAGGCTTCGTTGCTGAAATCCACCGGACTGCGGTAGTGTGCCTGTAAGATAAAGAAGCGTATGGTCATCGGGCTGTAAGCCTGAGTCAGCAATTTGTGCGAGCCGCTGAAGAATTCATCCAGCGTGATGAAGTTTCCGAGACTCTTGCCCATCTTGGTGCCGTTGATGGTGATCATGTTGTTGTGCATCCAGTAGTGAACCATATCGTCACCCTGTGAAGCTACCGACTGTGCGATTTCGCATTCGTGGTGCGGGAAGATCAGATCCATGCCTCCTCCGTGAATGTCGAAGTGTTCGCCCAGATACTTACGTCCCATAGCCGTACACTCGGCATGCCAGCCGGGGAAACCGTCACCCCATGGTGAAGGCCAGCGCATGATATGTTCCGGTTGTGCCCGTTTCCAAAGAGCAAAGTCGGCAGGATTATGTTTTTCTTCCTGGCCGTCCAGCTCGCGGGTTGTATTCAGTACATCGTCCAGGTTACGTCCCGAGAGTTTGCCATAATGGTGGTCTTTATTGTATTTGGCTACATCGAAATATACCGAACCCTGACTTTCGTATGCATAGCCGGCATCCAGAATCTTTTTTACCAGTTCGATCTGTTCGATGATATGTCCCGAGGCATGTGGCTCAATGCTGGGGGGAAGTACGTTCAGTGCCTCCATGGCTTTATGATACCGGTTCAGGTAGTATTGCACTACTTCCATGGGTTCCAATTGTTCCAGACGGGCTTTCTTGGCAATCTTATCTTCGCCTTCATCTGCGTCATGTTCCAGGTGGCCTACGTCGGTAATGTTACGCACGTATCGCACTTTATAACCCAACCGGGTGAGATAACGGAAGAGTACGTCGAACGTGATGGCCGGACGGGCATGTCCCAGATGTGCATCGCCATATACCGTCGGTCCGCAGACATACATGCCCACATGTGGAGCGTGCAAAGGCACAAACAGCTCTTTTTTTCTATCTAAAGTGTTGTAAATCGTCAGTTGATGTTCCATAACGTTTGAGATTTATTCTGTTTTAAACCACAAAGTTAGAATAAATAATTTGAATTGGGACGTGTTCTGCCGGATTATTCTCTGTAAGTATATGTGTCTGATGTAAGATCGGGCCACTCATACGAAAAATGCATTCCGATCTTCCATCTTCCACCTTTTTCTGTTTACTTATCTAATTATCAACGAAATGAATGGGTGGAAGATAGCGTTTTCAAGCCGTTTATCTTCCACCTTTATCTTCCATCTTCCACCCACTGTTTTTGATGGATAAGGTATTGATCTGTAATTGTATATAGCGTATTATCTATCTGTTTATGCCGTTTAAAGCATTTCCTTTTCCTTAGTATCTTTAGTGAAAATGGTCCGGACTTTATCTCGTCCCGCATGCCCGGGCCCATAAGCCCGCATACCTGTGCCCATGAGCCTGTATACCCGGGCCCACCGGCTCGGGTATACGGGCTGAGATAAGTTTAGTATGATGAATGATAATATACTTATATATAACGCGTTAATATCATGGAGAAATCAACTTGCTTTCTTATTAATTTCTGTGTTTAAGCTGTTGTCTCCCCCTTCTCGGGTGCTTTTGTAAAGAACTTGTTTACGACCGCAGCTACACCGTCCTCCTCGTTGCTAAGGGTAATGTAGTCGGCGGCTTTCTTTACCGGTTCCTGTGCATTGCCCATGGCTACACCCAATCCGGCAAATTGAATCATTGAAAGATCGTTGTAGCCGTCGCCTACAGCCACTATCTCTTCCCGGTTCATGTTCAGCTTGTTAAGTAAGACAGATAAAGATTGTGCCTTGTCTATTCCCTGTGGTACCAGTTCGAGGAAGAAGGGCTCCGAGCGGTAAACACTCAGTTGACCTTGCAGTTCTACCGAAAGTTCGGCTTCAATGGGAATCAGACGATGTGGCTCACCCACAATCAAGCACTTAGGAAGCGGCAGACGGATATCTTTCAGAAAATCCTTGGAAGGATATATCTGCATTTTATTGAGGAAAGCCTCTTTCCGGACATACACGTCATCGGGATATTCAGTGATGATATATTGCCGGTCGTAAGTCAGGATAGGGAGTTGGTTGCGTGTGGCGCATTCGTATAGCCGAGGTATCACTTCGTCCGGCAATACATTGGCATAAACGATCTCTCCGGTACTCCAGTCGATAATTTCTCCGCCGTTATAGGAGAGGATAAATCCGCCGAACTCCTTCATGCGCAGTTCGTCGGCCAAGGGTGCAATGCCGAAGGTAGGACGTCCCGATGCAAGTATCAGTTTCACACCCTGTTGCTGTACACGTATCAGTGCTTCTCGGTTGCGTGGAGTTATCTCTTTTTTAGCGTTGGTCAGTGTTCCGTCCAAGTCGAGTACGAGGAGTTTGTATTTCATCAGTCGCTTTTGTTTGGGTTTTGAGGGTGCAAAGGTAGTGGTTTTGGGTATATCACCCAAACAGGATGCGAGTAAATAAAGAATGAATGATACGTAGTCTGTTTGATGCGCTTTGATACGTTTATGCTATTGGGGAATTTATTGTCTTGAAATTTTTCTTTATTTTCTTTAAAATCAGAAATAAATACACGATATTTGTATAAATAGAGAATTAGATATGAGGCCGATAAAACTAATTTGGGGTATTGGAGGGACACTATTGGTAGCTTTATTAATAGGTTGTTATTTCTATCAGAGAAGTAATGAGATGATGCGTGTGGAATCAAAAAATCTATTCATACAGGCATTAAAAGGTGAAATGCTGCGAATGGAAAGGGAACTGGATCTATCATGTGTGTCTATGAATGTATCGGGTGCAACGGCTCTTTGGACCAGACTTTCTGTGAAAACTGAGTTTGGTACAAAAGATTATGTTGTAGATGTAAAAAAGGATTTGAAAAATATATCTTCTGATTTTAATGAGCGTTCTTTGCATTCTGTTGTTTGCATGGAGAAGCAGCTTTCTGCTGATACTTTGAATCGGATTTGGGCAGATAGTTTGAGAATGCGGCATATTGTCGCTAAAACCTCTGTACAGGTAGTTAGTGCCGATTCAAGTAAATGTATTCGTTCTGAAGGGAGTTGTGACAATAATTGTTTTGTATCGCCCATTTGGATTGCCTATGTCGGGAACGAGTGTGAGGTAGAGGTTGCCGGTTTTTTATCTTCTACTTGTTGGTCGGTGATTCGATACTCTTCTTCTTCATTTGTCCTTATTGTTGGAGTGACTTTTATACTTTTTGCTTTTTTCTACTATGTGTATAAGGTGAAAAAACATTTGTCTGATTCGGAGGTTGAAGAAGAGCTTCTAAAGGAAAGGCTGGAGAAGGAGAGAGAGCGGTATCAAGATTTAGAAGAGAAACGCAGGCAATATGAACAACAATTGAATTTGCTTCAACAAGAAGAAAAAATGCGGATAAGAGAACTGAGTGATCTACGGGAGAAGCATAAACAAAAAGAAGCTCAGATTGAAGTATTGTCAGTAGAGAAGAAACGTAGCAAAGAACAGCAAAGTATTCTTGAAAAGGAATGTCAAGAGGGTATGCTCCAAATAACGATGCTTTCCGATAAATTGGAAAAGGAAAAGATAGACCGGGGAGAGCTTCAACAAAAGTTGGCTGCATGCGAACTGCAAATAGCGGAACTGAGAAAAATAAAAGAAATGTTGGGTGAAGAATTAGTCATTTATAAACTCTGTTCAGGGTTGACTTTTGATCCTCGAAATCATATTTTGGATTGTGCCGGAAACCGGATAAAACTGGATGCTCAGGGTAGCCGGCTTTTACTCCTTTTTTTAGAGGCCTCTGAAAATAAACTATCATATGAAGAACTGCTTGAAATGATGTGGGCTGATCGTCGAAAGGATAAGAATCGTTTATGGACGGCTGTTTCTCGTTTGCGTAAAGCTTTAGCGCCTACTCGTGTTATCATAAAGGTGAAAAATGAAGGCGGGTATCAGTTAGTGCTGCCTAAGGAGAGTGATGACTTCTCGCAGAGAGAACTCTTTTGATGTAAGTTCTTGTAAGGAGGCATTTTATTGATTTTCAACTTGTAAGTTTTAGTAAGGAACGTTTTCTTAATAGATAGAAAAAATCGTCTATATTTGTTATGTGTTACTAAAACAACCGAGTATATGAAAAAGTTTTTAAAAGCAATTGGCTGCTTTGCCATTTTTGTATTGGCTGTATTCTCGTATTTCAGAGAGCAACCTTATAAGTTGGATTCTTTGTCGTTACAGAATGTTGAAGCATTGGCTGAAGGTGAGGAATATACACATATTTCTTGTATAGGTGTAGGCTCTTTGGATTGTCCTGTTAATCATAGTGGTGTGAAGTATATATTTAAAGGATATTAAATATTTAATTGGGTTGGGAAGGGGGTGGAACGATGCATGCTCTGGAAAAGTTTAGAATCGTCCACTCCCGGAAAAACCTTCAAAAGAAAGGAGGTTTATAGGTTACAAAGGTAATGAATTTAAGTAAGAATCAGTAGGTGCATCATTTACTTTTTCTGCGGGTGGATGATTCCCCGAAAAAGAGACACAAGAAACAACAAAATTATTAACCTCATAAAAATGTATAAAAATTATGGGTAAGAAAATCTTCGCGACCTTGATAGTCGCTGTAGTCGCAACTTTTGCAGGCTACAATATATATCAGTCACAGAGAGCGAAAAATACAATGTCGGAATTGGCGATGGCTAATGTGGAAGCATTGGCTGATATTAATGAAACAGATTCTTCTGGGCAAACATTATATTGTTGCGGTAATGAAGATACATGCGCTAAAGGAGAAGATGAGGATACTGGCGAAGAGTTTATCATTCATGGTGTACTATCTAGTAAAAAATGTAAATAAAATAGATGTAATATATGAAAAAATATATATATGCGTTCTTTTTTGCTTCTTTGATTATTGTCGCTTTGGGATTAAAGGCAAAGATAAAGAGTGATACTGAATTTTCGGAACTTACTTTAAGTAATATTGAGGCTTTAGGAATGGAAGAAACCGATGGGGCTAAAGACTATTGGTGTTGTGGAAATGAGGATGTTTGTGCAGAGGGACCTCACTATAAAATAAAAGGAAAACTTAAAGAGAATCCTTGTAAATGAGTGTAATAAGAAAGGGGTGATTTAAACTGCTTCATGTTAGGAATGTGTCATTGAGGCAGTTTTGACTTTTGAAAAAATACGTTTGATTTCAGTTGTATGAGCATATGTGTTATAAAGTAAAAGAAAAAAATGCTAACTTGATACAGTTTATTTTACCTCATTCTGGTTATGGTTAAGAAAATACTGGTTGATAAATATGATCTTTTTGTTTTATCCAGTCTTATTCATTATTTAATAAACTTATTATATATGTGTGAAATAAGATTTCTTTTATTTATATTATTTATGGGGTGCTTATGTGCTTGTGGGCGCGTTGACTTAAAATCTCCCAAGACCTTGTTCTCTAGCGTATCAGAGATATCAGAAGTTGAATGGAGTATAGAAGCTGATTCTTTAGCTAGAGTTGAAGGTATACAATGTAATGATTCTGTTTTATTGGTCTTTGATTTTTATTCAGGTAAGAGTTACTCTTTATTTGATATTTATTCAGGTAAGATGATATCTCGTTTAGGCTCGATTGGGCAGGGAAGGGATGAAATACCATTAGGCGTTTTTGGATATATTGAGAATAATAGATTTTATATTTACTATGATCAGACAGGTTATATTGGCAAATTTAATCTCGATTCTTGTTCTGTTATTCTTGACTGTCCACCTGTTTGTCTCGCTAAGTATAAAATACCCGGAGCTCAGATTTCTAAAATCGCAGTAGTGAATGATAGCCTTTTTTTAGGGGCAGGTACTTACAACGCAGAATATCAATATCTACTTTTTGATAATAAAAGTAATGTAATTGATTCTGCGGTGACTATATATAATTCGAATGAAGCGAATTTAAATATATATCATAAATTTTTGTCTAATCAGGGACGATTAAGGAAACGTCCAGGAAAATCTCAATTTGTATATTCAATAAACAATTCATCTAACATTGATTTTTTCGAAATTAAAAACAATAAGATTAATTTGATTAAATCTTTGCGATTTAATAATCCGGAATATACACCTACCCAAGATGGTGATTATAGCAGGGTTCTTTTTTCAGACAACAATGTTATTGGTTATATTGATATAGGTGTTACAGATAAATATGTATATACATTATATACAAATAAGAAAATATGTGATAATAATACTTATAATGATCTAAGTTCAACCACTGTATTGGTTTTTGATTGGAATGGAAATCCTGTGAAACAATATGAGTTATCAAAAGAGGCATATTATATTACTATAGATAAAACATTACAAAGAATGTACGCAGTGGTGAGAAAGCCAGATATGGGTTGGACTATTGTATGCTATGCTATAGATTAATTTTTATACTTATGTAATGATTGATTTTATTGATAATTCTTGTTGGATATATTGAGTATGCGTATTTTATATGTTTTGTTTTTTCTTTTGACTTTAAACTCATGTCAAAAAGTGAAAGAAAAAGAAGTTGTCAGGCTGATGAAAGAGTGGAATAGAAAAGAAGTTCTTTTTCCTGATGATTTGCTATTTACTGTATTGGAAAAAGATACATTAAAGGAGATTCCTAAGAGTGATTATACTATAATTACTTATGTTGATTCTATTGGTTGTACGAGTTGCAAATTGAAATTGCAGAACTGGCTTCTTCTTGAAAGAAAATTGAGAAGCATAACAAATAAAAGGGTCTCTTGTCTATTTGTTATACATCCCAAGAGTAAAAAAGAGGTTAACTATATTTTACAGGAGAATCATTTTGATTGTCCTGTCTGCATTGATGATTCTGATATATTCAATAAGTTGAATAAATTTCCTGCAAATATTATGTATCAGACATTTTTACTTGATGCGGGCAATAAAGTAGTGGCTATTGGAAATCCCATTCATAATGATAGAATAAAGAAATTATACTTGGATATTATTTCTGGAAATAAGATGACTTCTAAAAAGGGAAGTATGCAAACAGAAATAACTGTTTCTGAAACATTATTTGATTTTGGGAAAATTTCGTTTAAAGAATCACAAAAGTGTATTTTTACATTACAAAATACTGGTAAGGCTTTACTAGTTATTGATGATGTGAATACTTCTTGCGGTTGTACTTCTGTACAGTATTCTAAAGAACCTGTCAAACCTGGGGAGTCTTTAAGAATAACTGTGATCTATAAAGCGGATCATCCGGAACACTTTAGGAAAACTATTACAATATATTGTAATGTTCCTACTTCTCCTCTGCAATTGAAAATAACTGGAAATGCTGAATAATTTAATGTTTATATTTAGTACTTATGATCTCTGTTGACAGATTTTATATATGTATGTCCCCTCAGCTTGAATATATGTTGCTAAATATAGGTAGTTAACCTTGGATCATTGCATTGGAACCTATAAATGTTATGGTTCAAGGTTGATTTTTATTTAATATTTGTTATATGAGAAGTCTGTTTTTAATATTCTTTTTTTGCTATGTAACTGGGAAAGCCCAGGACAGAGCGTGTGTCGTGAGTGAAAAGGATAGCATTCCTCTTTCAAATGTATATATCTGTTTGAAAGATAGGAGAGTCATAGTTATCAGTGATGAAAATGGGGTGTTCTCATTAGAGAAATATGATTCGTTGTCATTGAATGATACTTTATATTTTTCTCATATTAATTATTTGCACAAGAAATTGTCTTATGGTGATTTAATTAAAAATAGATGTACCGTTTTTTTGAAAGAAAATAATCGGGTTTTAGAAGAAGTATCTATTTTTAGCAATAGGCATTTAAATCGCTTTTTGCATTATGAAATATTGTCTCCATTGAAAAGAGGAGTCTATTCGTTTGCTTCGGTCTTGGTAGATGGGCAGATTTATATTGTAGGAGGGAGTACATCGTGCGGTCCCTTTCAGAGTAATATACGTTCTACTCTATTTTGGGAGAAATATAGTAACATGATGTATAGATATGATATCAAGCAAGATAAGTGGGAGACGATCAGGCATAAGTTTAGAGAAAGGGCATATCATACGGCGGGTTATTATGATGGAAAAATTTTTATTTTAGGGGGAAAGAGATTATCTGAAACCAGAATTGTTGATTATCTGGATAATGCAATAGAAATATATGATATTAAGCGTGATACCGTCTGGACAGATTATACTAATCCGCATCAAGCGACTTTATTGGGATCCGTTGTGTATAAAGACAATATGATTGTTTTAGGCGGTGTTAAAAAGGTTTTGCAAAATAATGAAGGAGTCTATTCGGATGAAATGCATTTATGGAATTTAAAATCCGGCTATTGGTATGAATTGGGAAAAATGCCGATTGGGCAAGCTCCTGAAACAATTCTGGTTGATCATTGTATTTATTTAATCGGAAATCGTAACGGTGGCGGACGGAGTATTGAATGTTATAACTTATTGACAGGGGCATGGGCCAATGCCGGACGTTTGTTATATCGGCTTGGCTGGCCTAGTTTGGCTTATCATAATGATATAATTTATATTTTTGAACAAGGTGTTGTACAGACGTTTAATATAAAAAGCAGGCAAGTTCGTTCGTATATGATAGATCTGAAATTGAAATCTCCAGCTTTGTATTACTTTGATGGGAAATTATATATTTTGGGCGGATTTTATATGGGAGATCCTTCGCGCAATGTATATAGTGTTGATCTGAAGGAATTTGATAAAACAGAAGTCGATTATTATTATAACAATGTAAGATAAAAATATTTAATTGCAGCCCGGTTCTTATACCATTTCTTTATGATGGGAATACTTTTTCTATAAGATTATTTATTAGCAACTGATATATCACAAGGAATTGTATAAATATAGTCCTCAGTCAAAGCAGGATAGTGAGAAAATTAACTTCTTCTTTTGTTCTCAGCGGAATAAGAGATATGCCATCAGATAGGTCATTTTGTTAGCTTCGTTTTGCTGATATATGCGGGATTGGAAGTACTTTATTATAGGATTGACCCTCTTTCTATCCGCATGACATTCAGGATAGGAAAAAAGTCTTAACTTTGTGCCGTTCAGGTTGATCGGGACGAATAACATACAATAAAAAAGACTCTTTATGTACAGCATACTAATCATTGAAGACGAACAGCGGGTGGCCGATTTGCTTCGCGCCGGTTTGGAAGAGAACGGTTACAACTGTCTGGTAGCTTACGATGGAGCTATGGGGCTGAGAATGTTCCGGGCAAATACGTTCGACCTTGTCATTTCGGACATTGTGCTCCCCAAGATGGACGGATTTGAATTGTGCAAAGAGATTCGGGCTGCTAACCCTGCCATTCCTATCCTGATGCTCACCGCATTGGGCAGTACGGACGACAAACTGGATGGGTTTGATGCCGGAGCGGATGATTACATGGTGAAACCCTTCGACTTCAGGGAGCTGTATGCTCGTATCCGGGTTCTTCTGAAACGAAAACTTGCAGTAGTGACTGATGTGGAGGAAGAGTTAAATTATGCAGACTTATCCGTAAACCTGTTGGACAAGAGCGTAAAGAGGGCGGGACGGGACATTAAGCTCTCTCCCAAAGAATACAACCTGCTGGTATATATGATCGAGAATGCAGAGAAAGTTGTCAGTCGGATGGATATAGCCGACAAAGTGTGGAACACGCACTTCGACACGGGTACGAACTTCATTGATGTCTATATCAACTATCTCCGTAAGAAAATAGACCGTGACTTCGATACTAAACTCATACACACAAAGACAGGCATGGGATTTATTCTCACCGATAAGTTATGAAAATAAGAAGTATCCTTACCATCAAATATGCAGGTATCACGGCCACTATCTTTCTCGTGTTTATGGCCACTATCTATTGTGTGAACGAACATCTGCGCAGTGATTCTTTTTATCGTAGCCTGCGAAGCGAAGCTATCACTAAAGCCCATCTGTTTCTTAACAATCAGGTTGATGTAGAAACCATGCAGTCGATATATCTCAATAATCGTCAGTTCATTGATGAGGTGGAAGTAGCTGTATACACTCCCGATTTCCGGATACTCTACCACGATGCGTTGCACAACGATATCATTAAGGAGACTCCCGGAATGATCGATGAGATTGTCCGGAAAAAGGAGATCGACTTCCGTACAGGAGACTATCAGGGGATAGGGATTTTATATGAGTTCGGGGGTAAAAATTATGTGGTGACAGCTGCCGCTTACGACCGTTACGGACATATTAATCAGGTCATAATGACGCGGCTGCTTCTCCTTTTATCTATCGGCGGACTGAGTGTGCTCGTCATTGTGGGTTATATGCTTGCCAAAAGTTCACTTGCCCCTATCCGTAGCATCGTACGTAAAGCCGAGGGTATCACCGTCACTCAAATCGACGAACGGTTGCCTGTCAAGAACGAGCATGATGAACTGGGAGAACTAGCCCTTGCCTTCAATGCACTGCTGGACAGGGTGGAAAAGACTTTCAATGATCAGCGGATGTTTGTGAGCAATGTATCACACGAACTTCGTACACCTATGGCGGCACTGTCGGCAGAACTTGACTTGGCGCTGCAAAAGGAACGTACTGTCACACAATATCAAAATTCAATACACAATGCGTTACAAGATTCCCAGCGCGTCATTGAACTGATAGATGGCTTGTTGAACCTTGCCAAAGCGGATTATTATCCCGAGCAAATCAAGAAAGAGGAAATCCGGCTGGATGAATTGCTGTTGGATGCCAATGAGCTTGTGCTCAAAGCCCATCCGGATTATCACATAGAACTGATTTTCGAGCAGGAGGCAGATGATGACCGTGTGTTGACTGTGATCGGGAATCCGTATCTGCTTACCACTGCTTTTGTGAACCTCATAGAGAATAACTGCAAGTATTCTGATAACCGGACGTCGTTTATCCAGATCTCATTCTGTGATCAGTGGACCATCGTAAGTTTATCCGACAACGGTGCCGGGATGTCCGAAACGGATAAGGAGAACTTGTTCAAGCTCTTCTACCGCGGAGAGAATAAAAACCAGGCTCAGGGACATGGTATCGGAATGACGCTTACAAAGAAGATACTCACCCTCCATAAGAGTGAGATCTCGGTGTATTCACACCAAGGAGAGGGCACTACCTTTGTGGTAAGGTTTCATCATTTATAATTCCGGTAAGATTGTAGAATCGATCTCTTCCGATCCGGCAAACTCTAATACTTTTCTAATACTGCTCTAATTTGTTTCTAACTACCTTCTCATAAGGTGGTTTGTACCTTTGTGGCGTTAAAAACGAACCGAGTGTCTACTTATTAAAGCGCAAAGATTATGATTTGGAGAAAGAAAGAAAAAAAGAAAGCGCAGTATCAATTTAATTCCGAACGGGTATTCCTGGTTGCCACACAACCTGCTAAGACTGCATATTCTTATTTCCAGACTTCGAGTGTGGGACTGAGTGAAGAAGAGATCGGGCAACGACAATCCGCCTATGGTAAAAATGAAATCTCACGAGAGCAAAAGAAGAATCCACTCGTACTTTTCATCCGTACGTTCATCAATCCGTTTATCGGTGTGTTGACGGCGCTGGCTGTCATCTCTCTGGTCATCGATGTAGTAATGGCCCGTCCTGAAGACCGTGAGTGGACGGCTGTTCTGATTATTATCTCGATGGTAGTTTGCAGTGCCATTCTCCGCTTCTGGCAGGAGTGGAAAGCAAGTGAAGCTACTGACTCATTGATGAAGATGGTCAAAAATACCTGTTTCGTAAAGCGGTTTTCGGGAAGTGAGGAGGTTGATATTACGGAATTGGTACCGGGTGATGTTGTTTGCCTTGCTGCCGGTGACATGATTCCGGCAGACATCCGCATCATTGAATCGAAGGATCTGTTTGTCAGCCAGGCATCACTTACCGGTGAGTCCGATCCAGTAGAGAAATTTCCTGAAATAAACGGTAGGAGACACAGTCACGGAAGCGTCATCGAGCTTGACAATATCTGCTACATGGGTTCCACTGTTATCAGCGGATCTGCCAAAGGAATCGTTTTCGGGACGGGTAACGATACCTATCTCGGAACGATAGCCCGAAGTTTAGTGGGTGAACGTGCGACTACCGCTTTCGACAAGGGAATCAGTAAGGTCAGTTTCTTACTGATACGCTTTATGCTGGTGATGGTTCCATTCGTCTTCTTTGTCAACGGTTTCACAAAAGGCGATTGGTTCGAGGCATTCATATTTGCCTTATCGGTGGCTGTGGGATTGACTCCTGAGATGCTTCCGATGATAGTCACAGCAAACCTCTCGAAAGGTGCTGTATCAATGTCGAAGAAAAAAACGGTCGTGAAGAATCTCAATGCCATCCAGAACTTCGGGGCCATGAACATTCTTTGTACCGACAAGACCGGTACGCTGACCTGCGATAAAATCGTATTGGAGAAGTATATCAATGCGGACGGCAGCGATGATCATTCCCGAAGGATATTGCGCCACGCATTCCTTAACAGTTACTTTCAGACAGGTCTCAAGAACCTGATGGACAAAGCTATCCTTGCCCACGTACGCGAAGAAAATCTGGAACATCTGACGGAAGGTTACACGAAGATAGATGAGATACCGTTTGATTTCAGTCGACGTCGGATGTCGGTAGTTATTGAAGATCAGCAGGGAAAAAGGCAAATCATCACGAAGGGAGCTGTGGAGGAGATGCTGAATATTTGCTCTCATGCCGAGTTCAACGGTCAGGTATATGAATTGACCGATAAACTCAGAAGTAAGGCAAAGAGAATCAGTGATGATATGAATCGTAACGGGATGCGGGTACTTGCCATCGCACAAAAAAGCTTTATCAGCAAGGCACGGGACTTTGCCGTCACCGACGAGGACGAGATGGTACTTATTGGTTACCTGGCGTTTCTTGATCCCCCCAAGCCCTCTTCTGCCGAGGCTATCCGCCAATTGCGCGAATATGGTATCGAGGTTAAGATACTTTCCGGTGATAATGATGTAATCGTGAACGCCATTGCCCGGCAGATAGGCATTGATACGTGCCATTCGGTAACAGGGGTTGAGCTTGAAGGCAAGGACGGGGAAGAATTACGTGAAATAGTGGGACAAGCCACTCTCTTTTCCAGGCTGACGCCTTTGCAGAAGAGCGAGATAATCATGATTCTTCAGCAAAATGGCAACACGGTAGGATTTTTGGGTGACGGGGTGAATGATGCCGGAGCATTGAGGCAGTCGGACATTGGTATTTCCGTAGATTCTGCCGTGGACATTGCGAAGGAGAGTGCCGATATCATTCTTTTGGACAAAGATTTGAGTGTGCTCAAAGAGGGTGTCTTGGAAGGGCGTAAGACCTTTGGCAATATCACCAAATACATAAAGATGACCGCCAGTTCCAATTTCGGCAATATGTTCAGTGTGATGTTCGCCAGTGCATTTCTGCCGTTTCTGCCCATGTTGCCGATACATCTGCTCATTCAGAACCTTTTGTATGATATCTCGCAAACTACCATTCCGTTTGACCGGATGGATGCCGAGTTTCTGAAGCAACCCCAGAAGTGGGACGCATCCGATCTGAGTCGGTTTATGATTTACATCGGGCCGATAAGTTCCGTTTTCGATATTGCCACCTATTGTTTGATGTGGTACGTGTTTGCCTGTAATTCACCTGAGCACCAGACTCTCTTTCAGTCCGGTTGGTTTGTCGAGGGATTATTGTCACAGACATTGATCGTACATATGATCAGGACTCGTAAGATACCGTTTTTTCAGAGTCGTGCCACCTGGCCGGTGCTAGGGTTGACCTTCCTGATCATGGCAATGGGCATAGCTATTCCTTTCACATCGTTTGGCCTGTCGATAGGACTTGAACCGTTACCGTTGAGTTACTTCCCCTGGCTGGTGCTTATCTTGGTATCCTACTGTGTTCTTACACAATTTATGAAGAGCTGGTATATTCGAAGATTTTCGAAATGGTTATAAAGACGGGGAAGAAGTAGGCTGAATCGAACTCTATTTACTGACTGAATTACAAGAATGGGAAATTATGAACTATATTGCAATAGTCTGTTGGATGCTTTTCGGGAGCGTCCTCCGCCTTTGCGCCCAGACGTGTGGCGCCACTTATATTACCGAGTTCCAATATGATCTGAAGAAGAGGACGAACTGGTGCAACCTGTTAAGATTGGACGCATACGTGCCCATCGGTACGAAGGGAATCTTGGAGTTTGCTTCGATACACGTATATAAGACGCGTCCGGAACGGATCATTAATGACCTGCAAACCTTCTCGAATATTGAAGAGGATAATTTGCCTTGTGCCATTGCTGTGCTGGGATATACCCGGCTTGTCGGAAATGTCACTTTGTTTGCCGGGATTCGCAATCTGAATGAAGATTATTTCACAACTCCTTGTATGTCACTGTTTACAAACAGTTCGTGCGGGATATTCCCTACTTTGTCCGCTAACTATCCGATAGCCAATTATCCTCTGGCTGCATTATGTCTCGATTATAAGATGACGCTGGGCCGGTTCGGTATTGAAAGCAGTCTGTACAACGGTAAAGGGTACAACGGATGGAGTAAAGGTAAGCATCCGTTCACATTCAATCCCCGCAAGGACGGAGTATTCAGTATAACGGAAATTAATTATCAAACAGAATATGGAAAGTGTTTTGGCGGTTTCTCTCTACATACTAACGGTGATATGCCTGATGTGGCTGGAGAGTGTAAGACCCGGGAAAGGGAAAAGAAAGTCTCCCCGAAGATGACGTTTGCCTGGTGGGGGTATGCAGAACGAAAGTTATGGAGTAGAGTTCGTCAGGAGGTAAACCTGTTAGTACAATACACCCGTACTTCTTCTGTGTTCAGTGAATGCAGAAATTATATGGGAGCAGGTGTGACGTGGATTCATGCTCCGGGCGGTCAGAAGCGGCATGAGGCAGGCTTGTTCCTGTCTGCCGCTCAGTTCAAATCGTGTAATGAGGTTGCCGGAGAAGTGACATATCGTTATTCGTTTAATCGGGATACATATATACAGCCGGCAATACATCTGATAAAGAATGGAGGAGGGCTTCATGAAGTTTTTCTGATAAGGATGGGGTATGTATTGAATGGTGGAAGAGTCAGATAGTTGATGCGGGGAAACGATGTAAATGGTATCGGAGGGAAAAGAGTGGACCGGGATTTTAGGTTCAGCGATTTTTAGGGCGGGAGAGGAGATATGCTGTCAGATTTAGATTGGGTGATAAAAAGATTCTGAATGATAATTTTCTAAAAAAGAGAGAAATAGAAACTCTCTAAACAAAAAATGCATATCTTTGTCTGATAAGTAACCATAAAAACACAAAAACATGAAAACTCGGACATTACGAAGCTATCTATGCTTTACTTTACTGGCTACAGCCTTTCTGCTGGGACTGGCCGGCTGTGATAAGGAGGAATCCGAACCGTTAAGAATTGGAGACGATTCATTTAATAATATTGAAAATGGTGTCTGGACTGCTTATTATCCGAATACAAATCAGACGTCTATCACCATTTATGGAGGAGTAAAACCCTATACCGTAAGTAGCAATTCTGATATCCTCAAAGTGAATATGGATAAGCTTTCGGATGCTTTCAACTACGAAACACTGGGCGTTGGTGATGCGGAAGTGACTATTACCGATGCGAAAGGAGAATCCGTCGGTTTAAAAGTGAAAATAGATTATCGGTCTGATAAAATGAAGATCGTTAAGCTGGATGCTTATGTGAAAGGCGATAAGATGACGGTGGCTGCACAAAAGGAACTGAAAGAAAAAGCCTTGGCTTCCATTCCTGTAAAAGCAGGAGGCGGTTATCAGTTTATATATACAAAGGATCAAGGGGGAATTGTATATGTCTATCCGGATAAATACGGTGAGAAATATAAAGAAGGGACTTTCACCCGTAGTTCTCTTGCGGTTGGGAATAGTTCATATCGGAAATATGAAATAAAGTTGGATGGTATGGAAAGGACATATATTGTTCAGAGATATTATCCGTCGAAGACACGAAGTGTGGCTATGGTGCCTTATGGCTTTTATGAGGATCTCCTGGATCAGTTTACAGATGACTATCCCGAAGTGGAAAGTGTATACACCATGCAGGTTGTCAGTGCGGTTTTCTGATCTTGAATGTATGAGAGAACCGGCCTGATAAGCAGCGGGAAGAAGGCTATGATCCTAAAAGTCGGGCCCACTCTCGGTTGGTTAGTGTCGGAAGCTGCTCGGTATCTGTAATAAAGGTTTCGGCCAGTTTGCGCTTTTCTTCTTGCAGTTGTATAATTTTCTCCTCTATGCTGCCTTGAGTGATAAAACGGTAAGCAATCACCTGATTGTTTTGTCCGATACGGTGGGCTCGGGCGATGGCCTGTGATTCGGCTGCCGGGTTCCACCAAGGATCGATAATGAATACATAGTCTGCCTGTGTCAGGTTGAGGCCTACACCTCCGGCTTTGAGTGAGATAAGAAAAGCCTGTATCTTGGGGTCACGGTTAAAGCGTGCTATTTCTTCCGGACGATTGGTTGAAGAGCCTGTCAGGAAGGCGTAATCCCATTTGCGTTTACGAAATTCACTGGCAACTAATTCCAGGTGTTTAACGAAAGAAGAGAAGATCAGAACTTTATGTCCTTCGCTGCGGAGCGTTTCGAAGGTTTCTATAATCTGATATAATTTACCCGAATCACCGATGAAATCGGGTAAAACCAATTGCGGATGACAGGAGAGTTGTCTTAGACGGAGGATTCCATTGAGTACCGTGAAAGATTGTTGTCCCTTCTCTGCAGTCTGTTCCAGTAAGATGTTCCGAAGGCTGTTCTTTTCATGTTGATAGAGTTCGTTTTGTCTTTCTGTCATATCGCAATAAACTACTTCTTCGGTTAATGATGGCAGTTCCGGGGTTACCTCCTGCTTACTTCTGCGTAGGATGAATGGTGTGATGAGCTGACGTAAGCGATCCTTCATTCGTTCGTCTCCTTGCCGGATGGCATTGATAAAATGCTTGCTGAAAGTGGTTTCATTTCCTAAAAGTTCGGGTTGAAGAAAATGAAATTGTGCCCAAAGGTCTTTCAGTGAATTTTCGATGGGAGTTCCTGTCAGGATCAGCCTGTGTTTGCTGCGTAGCTGTATGGCCGAACGAAACGTGAGGGATTCGCTGTTTTTAATGTTTTGACTCTCGTCAAGGACAATGCATTCGAATGTATATTGGCTTAAGGTTGCTATGTTGTTGCGCATCGCACCATAAGTAGTGAAAATCAAATGATAACGGTCGAAATATTTTTTCAATCGGGTAATTTCGTTGGGTGAACTTCCATTGTATTCCATCATTGACAGATTGGTGAAACGAGATGCCTCACGTTTCCAATTATGTAAAAGGGAGGTAGGTACGACTATCAGGGTACCGTGTAAGGGGGATATCCGGTTTTGCTTTTGAACCGGTTCCGGAATTTGTGGAACTTGGGGGGCGATCCGGGAGTTTTCTTCCTCTTTGCTTTGCATGGGAAAGAGTGAAAATTGTCCCTTTTCATCGAAGAATATTTGTTTTTGAGGGAGGCAATCCGAAGTGCTTTCCGCTTTTTTCAAATCGATTGTTTCCCGAATTGCTTCGGTTGTATTTCCCGGTTTGTAGACATATTGCAGGAGAGCGAGTGTCTGTAAAGTCTTGCCCAATCCCATATCATCGGCCAGGCATCCGCCAAATCCTTCAAGATAGAGGTTTGCCAACCATGAAAAGCCTTTCTGTTGATAAGAGCGAAGATTAGCCTTAAGCCCGATGGGTACGGGAATTTCTTTGCTCAGCAGCGTTTTGATGCTTGTGCTTTGTCGGTCTTTTTCTAAAATAGATTCTATTACACCGATAAAGGGGCGTTTTAGACGGATCGTTTTGTCTGATTCTTTGCCTGCTTCAAGAAGGTTGGCATACTTGCTGAACCATTCTTCGGGTAGAAGGACAATGCGTCCGTCGGGGAGGATATATTCTCTATTGCCTTCCAGTATGTTTTTTCGGAAGCGGCTGAAAGGAATTCTCTGATTGCCGATGACAACAGTGATGTGTAGGTCAAACCAATCGGGACCGTCTTCACAACTCTGTTCTATCCGGATTTCGGGAAGATAGTACGGTTTGTTTTGTGTATCACTGGACAAGACAAACTCTTCGAGCAACATTTGGCGATGGTGGCTGATCCATTCGGTAATGTTCTTTTCGGGAGCCGCGGATGATAGCTTGAAATGGGAGTCACTGATGCATTGCAAGCCGGCTTTCTGAAGCAGATGTACAGCTTTTCTTTCAGCGGTTGAATTACGCTGGAAATAGTGTATGACGATTTCCTCCTCTTCTTGCTCACGAAAGACAAATTTCCTGGTTTCATCGGAGGGCTGCGGTGAAAAGGACTGTTCGCCGTAACGAAAATCAAGCCGTAACAATGTATCGTTATAAATCGTATCTTCAAGATAGAGATAAGCATTACACGGACGTTTCTCTCTGACGACTTTTAATCCTTGTATACTGATGTCGTGATAACGTGCGAGAGGAATTATGATATTATCTATATATTTTTCGGTTAGTGAAGCATCTGCGCTGATGCGTTCTTTTTTAGTGAAGGGTAACAAACGTGAGGCTTCGATGTGGCTAAAAGTATATAAATCCATACCCAGCAGCAGAGTGGCAGGATTTGAGGTAAGGACGACGACAGGTTTCTGCTCCATTAATGAAACCGGAGTATCATCATCGTAGCACTGCAACTGATAACTGAAGTGTTCTTCGGTTACTTTGAATGAAAAATGAGTTTTTAGGTTGTGAGGATGGACGCGGTACGCGTGGTGTTCATAAAGTTGTTTGCTGCCACTTGGCTTTTGATAGAACGGAAGCTGTCCGTTACATATCAGTTCTAGCATTTCCAAGAGCTTTTTCTCGATGAAAGGGCGGATTTGCTGCTTTAGCTTATTGCTGTCCTCGGTTAGTTTACGGAGGAATTTGGGAACTGTCTTCTCACGTGAATAGACTCCCATCAAATATTTCTCAGTATAGTGTGAAGCTATGTCGATAGCTTTTTGTTCCGCTTCATTCATTTTTTTCAGGGCATCGGGAGAAGCATGAAAAGCCTGTTCGATCACTTCCAACGTATTGTCCAAGGCCCGGCCGATGGTGTACGGTACGAGCAATAGTCCCAAAACAGGGTGCTCTACGAGTACAATGACAACTTGGTTCGTGGTAAGTGCTTCTTTCATTCTATCGGGTTTGGAGGATCAAAGATACGGGATTTTATGTAATTTTGCGGTATGATGGAAAAAAACAAACGAGTCTTGTTGGGAATGAGTGGCGGTACAGACAGTTCTGTGGCTGCTATGTTATTGCTTGAAGCCGGTTATGAAGTAACAGGGGTTACTTTTCGTTTTTATGAGTTCAACGGTTCTACTGAATATTTGGAGGATGCCCGTGCGTTAGCTGCTCGTTTGGGTATCGGTCATATTACGTATGACGCTCGCAAAGTTTTTCAAGAACAGATTATAGATTACTTCATTGATGAATATATGTCCGGTCATACTCCGGTACCCTGTACTCTTTGCAATAATCAGTTGAAATGGCCCTTGTTGGCAAAAATCGCCGATGAAATGGGCATTTTTTATTTGGCTACGGGACATTACGTGAGAAAACAGTGGGTAGATGGGAATTATTATATTGCACCTGCTGAGGATGTGGATAAGGATCAGTCCTTTTTCCTGTGGGGGTTAAGGCAAGAGATTCTGCAACGTATGTTACTCCCGATGGGTGGAATGACTAAGTCTGAAGCACGTGCTTATGCCGCCGGGAGGGGATTTGAAAAGGTATCGAAAAAGAAAGATAGTATCGGTGTTTGTTTTTGTCCGCTCGATTATCGTAGCTTTCTGAAGAAATGTCTTTGTGATGAGTCCGGAGATAAGAACCGTAACATATACAGAAAAGTAGAGAGAGGACGATTCCTCGATGAAAGCGGCAATTTTATAGCTTGGCACGAGGGATATCCTTTTTATACGATTGGCCAACGTAGAGGATTGGGCATTCAGTTGAATCGTGCTGTTTTCGTAAAAGAAATCCATCCGGAAACGAATGAAGTGGTATTGGCATCCTTGAAATCACTTGAGAAATCAGAAATGTGGCTGAAAGATTGGAACATAGTGGATGAATCTCGTCTGTTGGGCTGTGATGATGTCATAGTGAAAATACGGTATCGGAAACAAGAAAACCATTGTTCGGTTACAATCACTCCTGAAGGGTTGCTACACATACGATTGCACGAACCTTTATCTGCTATTGCAGAAGGACAAGCTGCCGCTTTTTACAAAGACGGTTTGTTGTTGGGAGGAGGGATCATAACGATGAGCGATCAACGATGAGTGGGCTGCGCTATTTACATTATATTCATCGTTGATCGTTCAAAACCACCGGTCGTTCATCACCGTTCATTCAAAGCAATCATTTCTTCAATATAATCTCTTGTATTGCTTAGTCTTGGAACTTTATGCTGACCGCCTAATTTTCCTTTCTTCGCAAGCCAGTCATGAAAGAGGCCCTTGCGTGCTACAATTACCTCTAATGGCTGGAGAGCAATATCTTTCCATCGTTTTGCTTCATAATCCGAATTGACCTCTTTCAGGGTAGCATCCAGTATCATTGCGAATTTCTCGATGGAATCGGGCATTTTGGCAAATTCAATAAGCCATTGATGACGGCATTTGGCATTTGCATCCATAAATACGGGAGCAGCAGAATATTCGCTGACCTGAGCTCCTGTTTCGGCGCAGGCTTTGGCAAGTCCTTTCTCGGCATTATCTACGATTAGCTCTTCGCCGAATGCGTTGATGAAGTGCTTGGTACGTCCGGTAATGACGAATTTATACGGATTCTTTCGGGTGAATTTTACTGTATCCCCAATCATATAGCGCCATAATCCACAAGAGGTGGAAATCACCATTGCATAGTTTTTATTTAATTCTACTTCTTCCAGGCAATAAGTACGGGGATTTTCTTTTTCTACATCCTCCAAAGGAATAAACTCGTAGAAAACACCATAGTCGATCATCAATAGCATAGACGGGTCGGAAAGGTCATTCTGTGTGCCGAAATAGCCTTCCGATGCATTATAAGTTTCGACATAATGCATTTTAGAAGAATGAATGACTTGTCTGTATTGTTCGCGGTAGGGGGTAAAAGCCACACCGCCGTGGAAAAATACTTCCAGATTGGGCCATACCTCTTCTAAGGTTTGTTTGCCTGTTTTCTCAAGGATACGTTTGATGAGTACCAGCATCCAGGAAGGAACACCGGAAAGGTTGGTCACATCCACCGGTATGGTACTGTTGGCGATAGCTTCAATCTTAGCCTCCCATTCGTCCATTAACGCGATTTGTTTGCTTGGCACGCGTATCAGGTTGATCAGTGGACTGACATTTTGAATCAATATGGCCGAAAGGTCGCCCACCAGGCTGTGGTTGGAGTTGAGGTTCGGGCTGTGGCTACCTCCCAGAATTAATCCTTTACCGGAAAAGAAACGACTTTCGGGGTTCATGCGAAAGTAGATTGCAGCTGCATCTTTTCCGCCCCGGTAATGAATATCCTCCAAGGCTTCCTTGCTGACCGGGAGGAATTTACTCTTATCGTTTGTTGTACCCGAAGATTTGGCAAACCAGCGTATCTCCGAAGGCCACAACAAGTTTTGTTCGCCCGCGCGGAGACGCTCTACATAAGGTTTAACTTCTTCGTAGGTTTGTATGGGGAGGCGATTTTTAAAGTCTTCGTAATTGCGGATAGATTTATAATCGTACTTCTTTCCCCATTCGGTATTTTCTGCTTGTTTCACCAGACGAGTCAATACCCGGTGTTGTATTTCTCCGGCTTGTGTATCGTAAAGATCTATTGCTTTTAAACGGGAATCAAAAACTTTGCTTATAATCTTTGTAATATTCATTGCTCTTTAACATATAATGTTTAGTCGTGCAAAAATAGCCTTAATTATCTTTTTTTTCTATCTTTACGACGGAAATAATAGTTAAAAGTGAGGATATGTCATGCTTTTGTATGTAATAGAGTAGCTTTTTTCTTTTAAATACGTAATATTCAATAAAAAAAGAGCAGCAATGAAGATCGGAATTCTTACATCAGGCGGCGATTGCCCCGGTATAAACGCTACAATTCGTGGGGTATGCAAAACAGCTATTAATCATTACGGGATGGAAGTTGTAGGGATTCACAGTGGTTTTCAGGGACTGTTGACGAAAGAAGTAGAATCGTTTACTGAAAAATCTTTGTCCGGATTGTTGAATTTAGGCGGTACCATGCTGGGAACTTCGCGGGAGAAACCGTTTCGTAAGCAAGGCATTATCTCGGATGTAGATAAACCTGCGTTAATACAACGTAATATTGCAGAATTGGGTCTTGATTGTGTAGTGTGTATCGGGGGGAATGGTACACAGAAAACCGCTGCAAAGTTTGCTGCGATGGGAATCAATATTGTTTCTGTGCCCAAAACGATCGATAACGATATCTGGGGTACCGATATCTCTTTCGGATTCGACTCGGCAGTGAGTATTGCTACGGATGCTATTGACCGGCTTCATTCCACGGCGAGTTCGCACAAAAGGGTGATGGTGATCGAGGTGATGGGACATAAAGCCGGTTGGATTGCTTTATATTCGGGCATGGCAGGTGGAGGCGATGTTATTCTGGTACCGGAGATACCTTACAATATTAAAAATATAGGAGATACGATTTTAAATCGCTTGAAGAAAGGAAAACCCTATTCGATTGTAGTGGTTGCCGAGGGCATCCAGACCGATGGACGTAAACGTGCTGCCGAATATATTGCTCAGGAGATTGAATATGAAACGGGTATTGAGACACGTGAAACTGTATTAGGTTATATTCAGCGTGGTGGGTCGCCTACACCTTTCGACCGTAACTTGTCTACCCGTATGGGAGGACATGCAACAGAACTGATCGCTAATGGACAGTTCGGTCGTATGATTGCTTTGAAAGGGGATGAGATATCTTCTGTTGCATTAGAGGAGGTAGCCGGAAAGTTGAAGTTGGTGACCGAGGAACACGATCTTGTGGTGCAGGGACGCCGGATGGGAATCTGCTTTGGATAAACAGTGTCTGTATTTGGATTACACACTGATCTCTTCGGTTGATATAATTTCGTCGATCTGTTGATTTTCTGCGGTCAGAGACGTTTCTGATTCGGGAGTCGTATCTTCTGCAGGTACATTATTCTGTGTTTTGGCTTCTTGTACACTTGCCATAAACTCAGGATCTCCTTTAATCTTTTTGAGGGTCATCTGTGCTGCATTCTGTTGGGATTCTTTTTTAGAGTATCCTGTTCCTGATCCACCGAGTATGCCTTCGATTCGCACTTCTGTCTGGAATACAGGATTATTTTCTTTGTCGAGGGACTGCTCAATCAATTCGAAAGAAACTTCCATCTTGTTTTTTTGACTCCATTCAATCAATTTTGACTTGAAGTTGACCTCCTTACGTGAAAGTTTATCCAAATCGATATAAGGTTCGATGATTCTTCTTTCCATGAACTGTTTGCAGCATTCATATCCGCGGTCAAGATAAATTGCACCGATGAAGGCCTCAAATGCATTGCCATACATGTAGCTGTTGTGGGAGGAAGAGCGTGTCGAATATTTGATGAGTTTATCCAAGCCTATTTCGACAGCCAGTTTGTTCAAAGTCTCACGTTGAACGATTTTAGAACGTGTATTGGTCAGGAATCCTTCCCTTTTACCTTCGAAGTGTTGATAGACAATATCTCCTACGATGGCGTCAAGGATGGCGTCACCGAGGAATTCCAGGCGTTCATTGTTCAACGGACGTCCTTTTTCCGAACGTACTGCCGTTGATTTATGCAGTAGAGCCTGCTCGTACAGCCTGATGTTGCGGGGATAGAACCCGAGTATACGGTAAAAACAAGAATAAGACTCTCTATCCTTGCGGAACAGGAGTCTTATCTTATCTATTTTATTACGTAACACGACTTTATTCAGCGTATTTCTTGAAGATTACACAAGCATTGTGACCGCCGAATCCGAATGTATTCGAAAGGGCAACATTAATTTCGCGTTTCTGTGCTTTGTTGAACGTGAAATTAAGATTATAGTCAATGTTCTCGTCATTGTCACCTTCGGCATGATTGATAGTCGGAGGAACGATGCCGTTCTTAATAGCCAGAATACTTGCAATTGATTCTACCGCACCGGCAGCGCCCAACAAGTGACCTGTCATTGATTTGGTTGAACTGATATTCAACTCAAAAGCATGTTCACCAAATACTTCTTTGATTGCTTTGGCTTCCGATATATCTCCGACCGGAGTAGATGTTCCATGAACATTGATGTAATCCACTTCTTCAGGACTCATCTCTGCGTCTTCCAGGGCATTCTTCATCACCAATTTTGCACCGAGTCCTTCCGGATGAGATGCTGTCAGGTGGTGAGCATCAGCAGACATACCTACGCCGGCAACTTCTGCATAGATTTTTGCGCCACGGGCTTTTGCATGTTCCAGTTCTTCAAGAATCAAACATCCACCACCTTCACCCATTACAAAGCCGTCACGGCTTGCACTGAACGGACGAGATGCAGATTGTGGTTCGTCGTTACGAGTTGACAATGCATGCATAGCATTGAAACCTCCTACACCGGCAGCTGCGATAGCGGCTTCCGAACCACCGGATACAATCACGTTTGCCTTACCCAGACGGATCAGGTTGAATGCATCGGCGATGGCGTTAGTAGAAGTTGCACATGCAGAACAAGTTGCGTAGTTCGGGCCGTGGAAGCCATACATAATAGAAATCTGTCCGGCAGCAATATCTGAAATCATCTTAGGGATGAAGAACGGATTGTACTTAGGACCGTTTTCTTTGTGAAGGGCGTAATTACTCGTTTCCTCCTCAAATGTACGTATACCACCGATACCGGCACCAAAAATAACGCCGATTCTGTTTAAATCCTCATTTTCGATATCAAGACCCGAGTCTGCAACTGCTTCTTTGGCAACGGCAACGGCATACTGTGTGTACAGGTCCATTTTACGAGCCTCTTTGCGGTCGATATATTGAGTTGCATCGAAGCCTTTAACTTCACATGCAAATTGAGTCTTGAATTGCGATGCATCGAAATGAGTAATAGGTCCTGCTCCACTAACCCCGTTCACGAGGTTCTCCCAGAATTCCGGGACATTATTGCCAACAGGAGTAATGGCGCCCAGACCTGTTACTACAACTCTCTTTAATTCCATACTGATGAAATCGAATTACTTAGCGTGTTCTTCGATGTAAGCTACAGCATCCTGTACTGTGCCAATCTTTTCAGCTTGGTCATCAGGGATAGAGATACCGAATTCTTTTTCGAATTCCATGATAAGTTCTACAGTGTCAAGAGAATCAGCTCCCAGGTCGTTAGTGAAGCTTGCTGTTTCTGTAACTTCTGATTCTTCTACGCCCAATTTATCGACGATAATCGCTTTCACTCTTGATGCAATTTCAGACATAACTTTAAGTTTTTAATTAATAATTAGTTTTATTTCTTTAAATTTGCGGTGCAAAGGAATAAATATTTATCGTCCTGCGCAAATTTTTGATTAAATAAATGCAATCTTTTGCACATTTTTCACTGTTTTGTGCACTAAAAGGTCTGATTATGGGAAAAAATATCGCTATTTTTGCTTCCGGCTCCGGTACAAATGCTGAAAACATTATCCGGTATTTCGAAAAAAATGCTTCTGTTAGAGTGAGATTGGTTCTTTCTAACAGGAAAGATGCATATGTTTTGGAGCGTGCATGTCGTTTAGGAGTGCCTTATAGGGCTTTTCCGAAGTCTGATTGGGAAGCTGCGGAGTCCATCTTGGATTTGCTGCGTAAATATCAGATAGACTTTATTGTGCTGGCCGGTTTTCTGTTACGTATTCCGGATGCACTTTTGCATGCTTATCCTGATAAAATTATAAATATTCACCCTGCACTTTTACCTAAATTTGGCGGAAAAGGGATGTATGGTGACCGGGTACATGAGGCGGTGGTAATGGCAGGTGAGTCCGAAAGTGGGATTACTATACATTATATAGATGAGCATTACGATGAGGGAAGTACTGTTTTTCAGGCAAAATGCCCGGTACTTCCCGGAGATACCCCTGCGGATGTGGCTAAAAAAGTTCATGCATTGGAATATGAATGGTTCCCCAAGATCATAGAGCGCGTTGTAAACAGCTTATAAGATGATCGGGGACATTCTCCACAGATTATATCCATGATTATTTAGTTATTACGATCCGATACGCACCTTCCTCTCTTCTTAAAGGATAGTCTCCCCGAAGTTGTTCGAAGAGCCCCGGGTGAGATTTCAGGGCATCACTGTCTCTGCGAGGATCGTAAATCATAAGGGATGCCTCTTCATAAGTTGCAGTAGAAATCAGTTTATTCTTCGGTTCCGGAGGAGTAATCCGATAGTCGGTTTCTATCCGGAAGAACCGGCATAAGGCTTCGAGTGACATTCGGGTTGCATTTGCTTTCCCGTCCGCTGAATATCCGGCGATGTGGGGAGTGCCTATAATTACTTTCTCCAGCAGTTCAAGGTCGATATCCGGTTCATGTTCCCATACGTCAATGACAGCATCAGACAGAATGCCGGACCGGAGAGCTTCAAGCAGTGCTTCTGTTTCGATGACTTCACCGCGTGAAGTGTTCATGATTACCGCTCCTTTTTTCAGTGAATGGAAGAAATGCTTGTCCGCCAAATGATACGTTTTATATTTCCCCTCCTTATATAAAGGTACATGGAAAGTGATAATATCGCATTTTTCGGCTATACTTTTTAAAGAAGCGAACATTGTACTTTCTTCTCTCTCTTCTCTCGGAAGGTCATTCAGCATCACTTGTATTCCTAATTTTCGGGCTACATCAGCTACTTTGCTTCCTACATTTCCCACACCTACAATACCGATGGTCATTTGATTCAATTTCATGCCACGGGTTTGCTGTAAGATAAATAGTGCGGATTGGATATACTGTGCTACGGAAGCCGAATTACATCCCGGAGCATTAGTCCATGTGATGCCGGCTTCACGGCAATAAGCCGTATCGATGTGGTCGAATCCGATCGTGGCAGTTGCGATGAACTTTACTTTGCTTCCGGCAAGCAGTGAACGATCACAACGGGTGCGTGTACGGATGATTAACGCATCGGCATCTTGCACTAGTTCAGGCGTAAAATCTTTTCCGGGGGCGTATATTACTTCGTCCGCTATTTGTTCGATAGCTTCTCTGATGTAAGGTATTTTGTTATCTACAATTACTTTCATGATTGGTTAGGGGTTTGCATGCAAAGGTAGGAAATAAAAAGCAGGAAAGATTGGCTATATGGAAAATATTGCATAGATTTGCCCGGTAATGCGCATTACGATAAGTTTGAACTTAGACAATTTATATTCATAATGAAGTGTATCCACATTATTACTCCGGTAAAAGATTCTATCGAGTTGACGTTGCAAACGGCTGAAGCTATTTTAAAATCAGATTTCACCGTTCCTTTTCATTACACTATTTACAATGACTTCAGCACCGATGAAAATACGAAACAATTGAAGGAGGCATCCCTTAAGATGGGATTTGAATTGGTCAATCTGTCCGAGATCACTTCTCATCCTTCTCCCAATTATTTGCTGGTGCTCCAGATGGCACAAGAGAAGGCCATTGCCGCCGAAGCGGGATTGTTGATCGTGGAATCTGACGTGATTGTGAAGAAACATACTTTACAGTCTCTTTTTGATGGTGCGCAGGCTCGCAAAGATTGCGGTATAGCTGCCGCGGTGACAGTAGATGAACATGAGGCGATCAATTATCCCTATTTATATGCAAAAGGCAAAGAGAATCAAGTCTTCCCGGAGAAGAAGCATCTTAGCTTCTGCTGCTCTTTGCTGACGACTGACTTTTTACGTGCTTTTGATTTCCATTCTCTGAACCCGGAGAAAAACTGGTTTGATGTGACCATTTCTCATCAGGCTCTTGAAAAGGGTTTTGTTAACTATCTGTTTACTACCTTGACTGTTTGGCACCGTCCGCATAGTAGCCGTCCGTGGAAACAGTTGAAATATACTAATCCGCTTAAATATTACTGGTTGAAATTTACTAAAGGATTAGATAAAATTTGATGGTATGACAAAGAGGCTGACGAAAATTGGTGTAAACCCTGATTTTCAGGAATTATCTTCGTTTGTACATGAGCTCCCTACTGTATTCGAAACAGGGGGTAAAGTGATTTACAAAGGACGTAACGAGCTTAAAGAGTTTGATGTAGAGGGTAAGAAGCTGATTGTAAAGTCCTACCAATTACCTCATCTGTTGAATCGTATTATCTATAATTTTTTTCGTGCCTCAAAGGCCAAACGTTCGTATTCCTATGCTTTGATGCTCCGTAAATTGGGTATCGGATCACCGGCGCCTGTGGGATATTATTCTACAGGTTCATGGCTTTTGTTCGGTAGAAGTTATTTTGTGTGTTTGAAGTCAGATTGTCCTTATACATATCGTGACTTTGAAAAAACGGTGTTTCCGAATCAGGAGCAGATCTTACGTGCCATAGCCCGGACTACAGCCATGTTGCATGAGAATGGACTGTTGCACAAGGATTACTCTGCCGGTAACATTCTTTTTCGAACAATTGATGAAAAAGTAGAAGTGGAGATCATCGATTTAAACCGTATGCGTTTTGGAAATGTGGGTATAGAAGCGGGATGTAAAAATTTTGAGCGTCTTCCCGGTACTCATGAGATGTTTGCCATATTAGCCGAAGAGTACGCCAAAGCCCGTGGCTTTGACGTACAAACTTGTTTGGAACTTATTGAGCAAGCTCATAGTCTTTCAGATTAATATATTTTGATTTTTTTATTCCTGTTATGTAGAGGAGTCTTTTGAATCCGGTGATGACACGTGTCTGAAAGTCAATAATAGGGCGTGTTCCTTTCCATGGTGTCATGTCGAGGTATTTAAAATATTCTTGTTTCAAAGGGTGCATACTGTCATAATTCCATGGCTTTTTATTGGTATAATGAAGAATTGCCGGGTGCAGTAAAGCTTCTTTTAAGCCGCTATGCTCTTTCACCTTGTGACTGTAAGTTCGGCGGTAGAACGTGTCTTGCACATTCCAGCGGAAAGGTACGAATAATTTGTTCTTATACAACAGTGCATTGAGAAGATCTTGATCATTGAACCGGATACGATCGGAATGTGCCAGAAAATACTGTTCACACATTTCGTCTATTTTGTGTTCCCTCCAATACTTCAGGTTGATCAATAATACTCCGGCATTAAAATAAGAGTACTTCTTGTCGTATTGCAAACGGGAATAGTATTCCTCTTCGTCACTACCGATATCTTCTATACATCCTATTGCATATTGCGTAATATCTGTATTCCAGAATTCACTTATATCATTCAGGACCACAATGTCACAGTCTATATATAGGATTTTGTCAATATTTACAGGCAGTATCCGGGATAAGAGACAACGATAGTATGTTGCAATCGAAATTCTGTTTCCACTTTTCTTGATGGAAAAATTGTTTAAAAGATCTTTTTCCGGGAAATAAAAACAGATTTTGTTTCCGTATGACTCTGCAATGCTGGAAAGTGCTTTTTGATCGGCCTCCGGCAAAGTACTGGCTATGATATGAACACAAAATTCAGAATTACGATTGTTGGCGAACAATGAAGTCAGGGTTACAGCACAGTGAATCGTAAAGTTAGAGTCGATGTTACATGCAATGTGTATCATGGTGATTGAGTTTATGGTTTGTAGTTATTACATTTCTCCGCTTTGTCCAGTCGCTTTGAAATATTTGTCTAAAACAAGAAGTGAAATGAGTCTTTCCCGTTTCTTGTTCTGGAACTGTTTTATATATTCGTGGGCATGATCGATTATTTGTTGAGCCTTTTCCGGATGGTTTATGTAATAAGTGAGTTTCTCTTCAAAATCAGAGAAATCATTCTTGATTTCGATGTAATGGTAGTCGGGAATTAGTTTTCCTTCCATAAACCAGGTTTCGCAAGTAGGGCGGGTCATCACCGCAATAGAGTTGGAAGACATGACCCATTTCAGGTTAGATGCAACATCGTTCCCTTCAAGTGACAGAATAAATTTGTATTCCAGATGTTCCCGGATCGTCTTCTTGGCAACCATCCATTCCTGAGGTATACCTGCTTCGTGACCTACTACTCCGCAGTCGCATAGAGGATGATTTATATACATTTTTATAAATTGAGTCCGGATACGACTGTCACGGATCTTACCACGAAAAATGGCACAGTCCTTTTTGGTTGTGAAAGATCTTTTATCATTTACAAACATAAAATGGCGAAGTGCATCTAATTTTAGGATAACGGAGTTTTGGTTATCACCGGCCAACAATCTGCTTTTTACAATGGTAGGTGAATCCGGTGTGAAATAAACATCTCCCGGACAATATTGCCATCTTAAATCAGGACTGAACCAACGTGTATATTCTCTGGCATCAAAAAAGTAGGCCTTGTGAAAGTATGACATTTTGTAGTTGCCTAACTTTCCTCTGTATATCAGATACCTGATTTTATTTTCTACATGCGTTCCCTGCGGGATGGGATGATTATTTCCGGATAACCTGTTATAATAACTAACACGCTCTTCAATATAGGCCCTGTCCGGACGTTTTGATAGTTGGGCGATTGTTCTCTTCAGCTGCATTCTATAAAAATAGGAGGGAATAGCCATCTTCAACATATCATAAGCGAAGTAGATGAATTTAGGCGGTTTCCCACTACGCAATTTATATACCAGACTGTCACCCATTTTTATTCTTGTTTTAAGTATTTACTTACTCCGTTTTCGCAGTAAACTATATTTTTTTCATTGTTTTTCCGGAAATATTCTGCATTCTTCTGGTCACTTTCCATGCTTTCGTGTCCATGCCACAAATGATATACGATGCCGGCGAACCTTAAAGAACGTTTTTTGCAGCCTTTCCGTTGTAAACGGTGAGTCAGGTCATCATCTTCTTTTCCCCAGCCTTCAAAAAATTCATCATATCCGTTAATTGCCAGAAAATCGGATCTCCAGAAAGACATGTTGCATCCCAGTCCGGAAGATACGTTCTTTTTGTATCTGTCAGCAAAGAAATTAGAAACCGGTGTAGAGTGAATTGCTGTCTCAGCCCTGTTTTGTATACCGATTGTCCAAGGATAAATTCTTCGGTTTACTTTTGATTTACAGATTTCTTCTGTTAGTTTCTGCCCCAGATTCACTCTGGTTCCCCTCAAATAATGTCCTGGTTTCGCTAATCGTTTGTGGTCTTCTACAAATTTGTTGTGGAGGAAGATATCTCCATCTATTTCAATGATATAATCTCCTGTTGCTGCCGCAACAGACTTGTTGCGCATCATAGCCAAGCGAAAACCTTTGTCTTCTTGCCATAAATGTATAAGAGGCACCGGAAAATCTTTTTTGAAAGACTCTATTAAATCTTTGGTTTCTGAAGTGGAGCCATCATCGCCAACAATGACCTCGTCGGGCATAACGGTTTGGAAACGAACACTGTCCAGGCATACGGACAAAGCCTCCGGTCGATTGTAAGTAGAGATAATAAGAGTTGTTTTCATCTTAGTTCAGTTATTATTTAAAACCGGAAAAAGCTTTATGTTACAGCTTCTTCCAAGGTGAGGATGATACAAATGTAATACTTATTTTGAAATAAAGGACTTTTATATTGCTCTTATTGTTTAGATATAAAGAATTGATCTCATAGCCGTAGCCAAAGAGGTTGCCACTCGTCTTACAAAGAAGAATTCTGTTGTCGATTTTACCGTTCTTGCCGGAATATATTTTCTGTAGGTGATAATTACTGAGGCATACGCATTAAAATAATTATATACGAAAAAGCGTCTTAGGGTGGCTGCAACTCCTATTTCCCAATTCCTTAAATAATCATAAGTATGTGCTATTTCGAAAGCATCATTGATATACTTCTTCTTTAACGAAGAAGGCGGCAAAATAATAATGTGATTAATAAAATGAAACGTTTTTTGAACCAACTTTTTGGGCTTCCTTACTTTTATGTTATTTTCGGCAGCAAACTGAAATTGCTCATGTAACGCTTGCAAATATTGAAACTCTTTGAGCGGATTACGTGTGCTGTTTGTAATGCTGCCCGGTCGGGTTCGATAATGGTATTTAGGAGTCTGCAATAAAACGATTTTCCGGGCTTTATGAAATATTTTATAACATAAAGCTATGTCTTCAAAACTCCATCCTACCGGAAAACGGAGTTCTGTAAACAATTCACGTTTGAATAGTTTCTCCCAGATATAATTTTGGATTATTTTGTCTTCAATTAAAGTCGCTATTGCTTTTTGAGAACTAAAAATCTTTGTCTTTTTTGATTTATATTTTACTTTTGTTCTGTTGGGCAGTTCTGTATAGTGTGTACAAATTGAAATATCAGCTTGATGTTCGTATATCAAGTGATATAGAGTCTCGTACATATCCTCATCAACCCAGTCGTCACCATCAACAAAACCGATGTATTCTCCCGTAGCCACGTCTAACCCTGCATTACGTGCATCGCTGAGTCCTCCATTTCTTTTATGGATAACTTTAATCCGTTCGTCTTGTTCGGCAAATTCATCGCAGATAGCAGGCGAATGATCGGTTGAGCCGTCATCTACCAAGATGATTTCAATATTTTTGTAGGTCTGATTGATTAAGGATTGTATGCATTCAGAAGCATATTCTGCTATATTGTATATAGGCACAATGATGCTAATAAGCGGCAGAGGTTTATTTACTTCCATTCTTTTAAGCAGGTTTAGGTAATTGCTATATTCTATATTTTATATAGTTTGTGCAAAGATAGAACGTTTATATTAGAATGTTACTAAAAAATGGAGAAAAGTGGGATACTTTTATAATATTTAGAGGTTCTAAAACTAAATTGGGGTCTAAATGTAAGTGTAACAGCACTGTTTGTTCTTGTCGGCGAGTTATAATTTTTGCTATATGTGACTTTGATCGGAATTAATAGGGGGGATAGCTTTTGTGGTGGAGAGTGATTGAAAATGGAATGATCTGTTTTAATATATTGGTTATTATTTCGATAACAAATGTTAGTTATTGGGCTTGAAGTAAGAAATATAGTGTAGGTTTATGCGATGATTTATAAATTCACTAAAGATTTTCTGTTATCTTTGTGCCCTAAACATAAATAAGATATAATGAAGGAATTCTTTCAACTCATGCGGCGGTTTGTGTCGCCTTACAAGAAATTTCTGGGATGGGCTGTATTCTTAAACTTGCTGTCGGCTGTTTTTAATATATTTTCGTTTACTTTATTGATTCCGATTCTTCAGATTCTTTTTAAGATGGACAATAAAGTCTATGAGTTTATTCCTTGGGATGCTGCGGGAGAGGGCTTGAAGGACATCGCTGTGAATAATTTCTATTATTATGTGACTCGGATGATTGAAATAAACGGTCCTTCTCTTACATTGCTGTTTTTGGGTTTGTTCCTGGCGTTCATGACTTTATTGAAAACATCGTGCTATTTTGCTTCTTCCGCAGTGATGATTCCTTTGCGTACGGGAGTCGTTCGTGATATCCGCATCATGGTTTATTCTAAAGTGATGAGTTTACCATTGGGTTTCTTTTCAGAAGAGCGCAAGGGAGACATCATTGCCCGTATGAGTGGTGATGTGGGTGAGGTTGAAAACTCGATTACAAGTTCATTGGATATGTTGATCAAGAATCCGATTCTGATTGTCATGTATTTTGGAACGTTGATTATCACCAGTTGGCAACTGACTTTGTTTACATTGTTAGTGGTTCCGGGTATGGGATGGATCATGGGTAAAGTAGGTAAAAAATTAAAGAGGCAATCACTTGAGGCGCAGGCTAAATGGAGTGATACGATGTCTCAACTTGAAGAAACTTTGGGGGGACTCCGTATTATTAAGGCTTTTATCGCCGAGCAAAAAATGATAAATCGTTTTACGGAATGCAGTAATGAGTTTCGTGACGCTACCAATAGGGTTGCCATGCGTCAGGCATTAGCGCATCCGATGAGTGAATTCTTGGGCACATTGCTTATTGTGGTTGTATTGTGGTTTGGCGGATCACTGATATTAGGAAATCACTCTTCCATTGATGCTCCTACATTTATCTTTTATATGGTAATTCTTTATAGCGTTATCAATCCCTTGAAGGAATTTTCGAAAGCCGGATATAATATCCCTAAGGGACTGGCTTCTATGGAGCGTGTCGATAAGATACTGAAAGCAGAAAATAAGATTGTGGAGATTCCGAACCCGAAACCGTTGAATGGGTTGGAAGAACAAGTTGAGTTCAAAGATATTTCTTTCAGTTATGATGGGAAGAAAGAAGTACTTCAACATATTAACCTGACTGTACCCAAGGGTAAAACCGTTGCTTTGGTTGGGCAGTCCGGTTCAGGAAAGTCTACGTTGGTAGATTTATTGCCACGCTATCACGATGTGCAGGAAGGGACGATTACTATAGACGGAGTCAATATCAAGGATGTTCGTATCTCTGATTTGCGCAGCCTGATAGGAAATGTCAATCAGGAAGCTATTTTGTTCAATGATACATTCTTCAATAATATTGCTTTCGGCGTTGAGAACGCGACTATGGAGCAGGTGATTGAGGCCGCCAAAATAGCCAATGCACACGATTTTATCATGGAGAAAGAAGACGGTTACCATACTAATATCGGTGACCGGGGCAGCAAGCTCTCCGGGGGCCAACGCCAGCGCATCAGCATAGCCCGTGCCATCTTGAAGAATCCTCCCATTTTGATTCTTGACGAGGCTACTTCCGCTTTGGATACTGAGTCAGAGCGTTTGGTACAGGAAGCGCTGGAGCGTTTGATGAAAACACGTACGACGATTGCTATTGCCCACCGCCTCTCTACCATCAAAAATGCAGATGAAATTTGTGTGCTGTACGAAGGGGAAATTGTAGAACGCGGAAAACACGAAGAATTATTGGCTAAAAACGGATATTATAAACGACTGAATGATATGCAGTCACTATAGACATGACAAAAAAATGGCAATATTTATGTAGATGCCTTTTAGTATTAGTTTTTATAGGAGGAGTTATCCCCGCAAAGGCGCAACTGGTAGAGCGAGTTTGCCGTACCGATTATAAAATAAGCCCCGAACGAAAAGGAGAACTTCTTCTGGAGTTGGACAATATCAGCTTTTTCAAAGACAATGAATTTGCCGGTACAGTGATAAAAGGCTATTCATTGCCGGGACTCTGGATACAACCCAAATTTGTATATTATCCTTTGAAGAATATCAAATTGGAAGGAGGAGTCCATATGTTGTGGTTTAGTGGGGCTTATCGATATCCGAGTGTTTCTTATCAAGACATAGCACTGTGGAAAGGTGAACAATATCAGAAAGGTGCTCATCTTTTGCCTTTTTTCCGGGCACAAATATCGATGAAATCAGTAGACTTGATTTTAGGGAATATATATGGAGGCTCCAATCATGGACTGATTGCACCTTTGTATAATCCGGAGTTGAATTTGACTGCCGATCCGGAGACGGGTTTTCAGGTATTGGCAGGTGCTCCCTGGATCGATCTGGATGCTTGGATTGATTGGCAGAGTTTTATCTTTCGGGATGATACTCATCAGGAAGCTTTTACTGTCGGATTATCTACACGGTTCAAGTTGAATGCCCCTTCTTCGACTTTCCATTGCTATATTCCTTTGCAAATATTGGCGCAACATCGCGGAGGCGAGATCGACACGATTCGTGAGAGTTCAGTACAAACGTTGATGAACGGTGCCGTAGGGGCAGGAGTGACGTGGAACATCGATCGCCGGATCTTGAAGCGTGTTAATGTAGAACTTGATGCTGCCGGTTATTATCAACAGAAAGGTGAGTTATGGCCTTATCATAAGGGCATTGGAGTCTATAGTAGTGCTTTTGTTGATTTGGGCAACTTCCGCGTAAAGATGGGGCATTGGATCTGCAACGATTTCATTACGATGTTTGGGATTCCCTATTTCGGAACAGTATCTACCAAGAAAGAGGGTATGACTTATGATAAACCGCAAACTCTGTTTTATTCGATAGAGTATTCCCGCATGTTCGGGAAGCATTATGCACTGGGATTGAAGGCCGATGCATATCAGTTTTTCCCGGGGACAATGCGGAGTGCCAATGGAGAATTAACTTCTCCCGGTAGCACTACCAGTTTTTCTGTCGGAGTCTATTTCCGGATTAATCCATCATTTTTATTGAAGAAGTTTTAGAGTCTATTTTCTTCCGAAGTCTGCCGGGATTTCTCCCCATTCTCTGGTTTCCCATTTCAATATGGGAGTGGTATACTTATTTTCTTTAAGCCATTTTTCTGCGCGTTCTATCAATACAAACAGGGCTTCAGTTTCTGCCGTACGGGAGAGTTTCGTCTTGCATTTTTTTTGTTTCACCCAACTGATTGCGTTTGCACTGTCGCTATAGATTGGCATGTCGAACCCTTTCTGCTTCAGCAAAGCAAGACCGTGTACGAGTGCCAGAAACTCGCCGATATTGTTGGTACCTTTCATCGGGCCGAAATGAAAAATTTCTTGCCGGCTTGCCACGTGGACACCACGATACTCCATCGGGCCCGGATTGCCACTGCATGCAGCGTCCACAGCGAGGCTGTTTTCTATGACTGCTGCCGGTAGCATCTCAGTGGAAGGTCCGGTTGTTTTTTTCTTTGCATTTTTACCAATATAAGCATAAGGTGATGCAGCGAAAGCTCGTTCTGCTTCTTCCCGGTTATCAAAAGATTTATATTTGGCACTGTCATATCCCTTCACCTGAAGCTGACATTCGGTCCAGGAGGTATAAATACCAGGAGTGACTCCATCCCATACAACGTAAAATTTTTGTTTGCCCATATTTGATGTTTCAACTTATCGGGTGGTAAAGGTACGAATATATTCCATTACCGAACAACTTTCGTTTGTCAGTTGTTTTAATTTAAAAGAATCAATCTAATAAAGAAAGGAGTATTTTTATGAAAAAATCCTTCGAAGAGGCCCTCAAACACAGAAGGACCTATTATTCGATAACAAACCAGTCTCCGGTTTCTGATGAGGAAATAGAGCGGATTGTCAATTTAGCTGTCACTCATGTGCCTTCTGCTTTCAACTCTCAATCGACTCGTGTAGTGCTATTGTTGGGTGAGAATCATAAGAAATTATGGCATATCGTAAAAGAAACATTGCGAAAGATCGTCCCACCGGAAGTTTTTAAAACGACGGAAGCCAAAATCGACAACTCTTTTGCAAGCGGATACGGAACTGTTTTATTCTTCGAAGATCAGTCGGTCGTTAAGGGATTGCAGGAAGCATTCAGCAGTTATAAGGATAACTTCCCCGGGTGGTCGCTGCAGACTTCTGCGATGCATCAGCTGGCTGTATGGACGATGTTGGAAGATGTCGGCTTCGGAGCTTCTTTGCAACATTACAATCCGCTGATCGATGAAGAAGTACGCCATACCTGGCATTTGCCTGAAGAGTGGCATCTGATTGCCGAAATGCCGTTTGGACTTCCGGTACAGGGACCTGGCGATAAAGATTTTAAAGATTTGGATACCCGGGTCAAGGTATTTAAATAAGGTTTATTTGTTTCACCGAAGGAGGGGATATCGTTTTATCTTTGGTCAAGACTTGTTGAGTAGCATTACATCGCTTTGTGTGCAATGTGTTATGATTAAGTCTTTTATGAAAAAGAACGGCATCCTTATCCGAGTTTGCATGCCTGTGCTCATAAGCCCGCATATTCGGGCTCATGGACACAGGCATGCGGGCTTATGGGCCTCCGTATTGCCTGAAAAACAGAGGGTGTAAGACGGAAGATCGAAATGATTTTTTGGGGTTCTTCTTCGAATTTGGTGGTAAGTTTTCTTTTACTCATGGAATCTAATTCAGTTTTCGGACGTGTAAGCCCTCTTTTATAGTTGACAAAAAAGGAAGTATCCCGGCTTTCACCCGAAGAGTCCATCCGTGAGGTGAGGAAGCTAATCTTAGACTAAATCATCTGAAAATCAATGTCTTTAAAAAGTAAGATTTCTCTCCTCAAAAGCTTTGTTTTAACACAGAGTTAAAACTTGTTCTTTGGATGTGAATAAGAAGTTCTTTAAATGCAAAAGGCTTGTTATTTGCGCACAAGAACCTGCCAACTGCAAAAGACGTTAACAATGTTAATTGAAGAAAGGTATAAAGATGAAGATACCGGTTCAGACGACGTAAATTCACTTCCGAAGCTTGAGCTATCTTATTCAGCCGATGTCTGTTTTTTCTTATTAAAGCAAAAAGGACAATAATCAACTTGAAAAAAAAGAAATAAAGAATTTACCACCAAATTTGAAGAAGAACCCGAAAAGTTACCATGTGGGTCATTCGGTGTTCTCTCAATAAATATCTATCTTTGTGCGAAAATGCCGTTTGCTTATGATCCGTATATTTCTGACCGGCTATATGGGAGCCGGAAAAACCACGTTAGGAAAGGCTCTCGCACGAGAACTGCACATCCCATTTATCGATTTGGACTGGTATATTGAAGAGCGTTTTCACAAAACGGTCGGAGAGTTGTTTTCTGAACGGGGAGAAGCCAGTTTTAGGGAACTTGAAAAGAACATGCTACATGAAGTAGGTGAGTTTGAGGATGTGGTGATCTCTACAGGAGGAGGGGCGCCTTGCTTTTTCGATAACATGGAGTATATGAATCGGGTGGGGACTACCGTCTTTCTGGATGTAGACCCCAAGGTATTGTTTAGCCGGTTGCGGGTTGCCAAACAACAGCGCCCTATATTGCAGGGGAAGAAAGATGACGAACTACTTGATTTTATCGTACAGGCACTCGAAAAACGCGCGCCTTTTTATCGTCAGGCTAATTATATCTACTGTGCAGACAAATTGGAAGACCGTAGTCAGATTGAAACATCCGTGCAACAACTGCGTAAACTTTTGAACTTACATATAGCAAGCTAAATTTTAAGAAACCTTATTTTCTGCTTCGGCTATCCCTTTTTTCTTCTCTATCCTTTGTTCAGTCGGCCAATATTACTATCTTGCAGTCGCTGTGAGGTTTTATGCCTGTCAGTGTGTTACAACATAAATAAAACGATCAGACAATTATGGAAACTTTAAAAGAGAAATTCGAAGCCCTGGCCCATCGTATCCAATCATCCGGAAAACCGGCTGCCGCATGGTTCCCTCAATTTACACCTGTCACTTTGTTGAACGCCGAAAATTGGTGGGAAGCACTTGCTGTGTGCGAATATGCCTTGGTCACCCATGAGGACGAAGCACTGACAGCCGGATTTTTTGAATTAATATTCAGTGCATACGATTGTAACGTAGAAGTGGATCTTAATGAGGAAGAGTATGCCTACTGGTGGGAGAAAGTGATCAGTGTATGCGATCGTGTGGCTGTATTCAACGGTGCCGGGTGGTCACAGAAAGGTGCACAATATTCGGAAGCCCGTTATGGGAAACGTGATCTCAGCCTGTTATTCCCTTGCTATGAAAAAGCGGCGGAAATGGGAAGCCCGGAAGCAGAGGCAACCGTTGCTTATTGGCGTTATATGGGTTTCTACTGCGAACAGGATAGGGCAGAAGGAGAGCGTCGATTTGCAGCTTTATCCTCACCCGAAGCTTTGCTATGGGGAAAATATTACCGGGCTTATGCCGAGCAGCACACCGGCAGTAAAGAGAAAGCCCTGCTTATGCGAAAAGAGCTGCTTGACGAACTTCCCGAAGGCCATCGCCTGCGTGCCCATGTATATGCCGCGATGGGCGACGCACTTGATATAGAAGAAGGAAGTGTGGCTGAAGAAGCGGCATGCTATGAGAAGTCGCTGGAACTTGTTCCTAATCTATATTCTTTAAAAAATCTGGCAACTCTCTATTTTCGCTATCCGGAACTAGGGAAGCAAAAAGAACTGGCGTTTGAGTTGTGGGAGAAAGCCTGGCATGCAGGTGTATGGTCTGCAGCTAATTTCCTTGGATATAACTATCAGGAAGAAGAGTGGCTCGATATGCCTAAAGCCATTGAATGGCTGGAGAAAGGGATGCTTTATTGTGAATCATATTGTGCCTATGAATTAGCATTGATCTATCTTTATAATGATGAGTATAAGAATGTGGAACGTGGGTTGATGTGCCTGCAGCGCTGTGTCGACGACAATTATGTAGAAGCTATCGAGACGCTTGCCAATGTTTATTTCAACGGTGAGTTGGTGGAAGAGAATATCTCGTATGCCTGTCAGTTGTTGGAGAGAGCTATCGAGCTGGGGTCCGGTAGTGCAGCCTATCGTATCGGCTGGATGTATGAGCGTGGATTGCTTTCTGAAGAACCGGATTATCAGAAGGCTATGGAGTATTATGAAAAAGCTGTGTCTATGGACAATGCTGACGGGTATGCACGGGCGGCTCTTTATTTGGCTAATGGTTATTCCGGAGTTACGGATGCCGGGAAGTCAAAGGCCTATTATGAAAAAGCGGCAGAACTGGGTTCATGTTTTGCAATGGTAGAATTGGCATTCTTATACGAAAATGGTGAGGTGGTGGAACAAAGTTATGAGAAAGCTTTCGACTTGCTCCAAAAAGCTGCCGGACAGGAGTATCCTTATGCGATGTATCGTGTAGGACTTTATTTGGATAGGGGAGTCATCGGTGAGCCACGGCCCGAAGAAGCGTTTGCATGGTATGCAAAGGCAGCCGAACGGGGAGATGGAGATGCGATCTTCGCTCTTGGGCGTTGCTATAAGAATGGAATTGGTACGGAAGAGAATCCGGATAAGGCTCTTGAATGGTTTACTAAGGGTGCAGAGAATAACGAACCCCGTTGTCTTACAGAAATGGGGTTGGCTTATGAATACGGTAGTGGGATAGAAGAGAATCCTCATCAAGCTGTTGAATATATGACAAAGGCTGCCGAACAAAATTATGGTTATGCCCAATTTAAAATGGGAGACTACTTTTTCTTTGGTTACGGTGCCTGTCCCGAAGATAACAAACAAGCTGTGGAATGGTACGAGAAGGCTGTTGCAAATGATATACCTTTGGCTATGTTGCGTATGGGTGAATATTACCTTTACGATTATGACAAACTGAACGAGTCGGAGAAAGCTTTCAGCTACTTCAAGAAAGCGGCTGAAGCAGAATGTTATAATGAAGGACTGGGAATCTGCTACGAGATGGGTATCGGTGTGGAAGACAATGAAACAGAGGCATTCAAATATTATACTTTGGCTGCGGGCAGTGGCAATGTTATGAGTATGTATCGCACCGGATTGTGTTATTACAACGGAGTAGGTGTAAAACAGAATTATACAGAAGCTTACCGATGGTTTAATGATGCCGCCGGAAATGACAATGTGGCTTCGTATTATTATTTAGGTAAGATGCTGATGTATGGCGAAGGCTGTGTGCCCGATGCGGAAGCAGGGCTTCAATGGTTGATGAAAGCTGCTGAGCATAATAGTGACAAGGCGCAGTTCGAATTGGGCAATGCCTATTTGATGGGTAATGGAGTAGAGGAGAATGATGAGATCGCTATGGAGTGGTTTGAGAAAGCAGCCGAAAACGGAAACGCGAAAGCCTTGAAAATTACTGGAAGAAGACAACGATAAAAACAGAATGGAAAAAGAAGGTAATAATCTGTTTCAGGTCAATCTTAAAGGTATGATTGCCCTGTTGTCAGAGCATATTTATAGTAATCCGAATACTTTTGTCCGGGAGTTATTGCAAAATAGTGTGGATGCCATCACTGCATTGCACAACATTGATGAAAATTACTCCGGACGTATTGATGTCTTCCTGAATGGGGATGGCTCGATGGTCTTTCAGGACAACGGAATCGGACTGAAGGAAGAGGAGGTATACCGTTTCCTCACAGTGATAGGTGAAAGTTCAAAGAGAGATACTCCCGATGCCGACGATTTTATCGGTCGGTTTGGTATCGGCTTGTTGTCTTGTTTTGTGGTGACCAATGAAATCAGGGTAGAGAGCCGGTCGGCAATGGGGGGAAATCCTGTTTGCTGGTGCGGAAAGGTGGACGGTACTTATCAGACTACTTTCCCCGATGAAGAGTGGGAGATCGGTTCAAGGGTTGTGTTGAGGCCTAAAAATGAATGGGCTCATCTGTTCGAATACGAAGTGTTTAAAAAGATATTGGTAAATTATGGAGAAGTCTTGCCATATCCTGTCTATTTACATCGTGGAGAAGAAGAAGAGTTGATTAATACCCCATCACCCGTCTGGCTTGATCCGAAAGCTACCCGGAAAGAGTTATTGGATTATGGGACAAAGGTCTTCCAATCGTCTGCTCTGGATGCATTTCCTATACGGACAGAGCATGGACGGATAGAAGGTGTACTCTATGTATTACCTTTCCGTACGCAATTCTCTGTGCGTAATTCGCATAAAGTATATCTGAAGCGGATGTTGCTTAGTGAGGACGATTGCAATCTGTTGCCTTCTTGGGCATTTTTTATTCGTTGCCTGGTGAATGCCGACGGACTGCTTTCTACAGCCTCCCGCGAATCATTTGTCAGCAACGATTCATTGAAAGATGCCCGGAAAGAGATTGGGGTCGCTATCAAGGAATATCTCCGGGCTTTGGTGCAGAACAATCGGTCCGTTTTTAATAAAATACTGGATGTTCATCACTTTCACATTAAAGCCATTGCTTCGGAAGATAATGAGTTACTTCGTCTGTTTATGGATTATCTTCCGTTTGAGACGAATAAGGGAATAAGAAGTTTCGGTAGTATCCGTTCGTCAAATAATACTATTTATTATACACGCAATCTGGAAGATTTCAGGCAAGTGCGCAGAATAGCCGGTGCACAAGGCAGGCTGGTAGTTAATGCTGCTTATACATTCGATGAAACGTTGTTGAAAAAATATATCCGGCTTAATCAAGAATTGTCTTTAGAGGAGATTTCACCTGCCCGTCTGTTGGAAGAGTTTGCCGAAGTAGAGGGTAATAAAGAGCACCGGTCTTTTGAAACGAAAGCCAGTGAACTTTTGAAACGTTTTGGGTGTATTTGCCGGTTGAAGCATTTCACTCCGGTGGATACTCCGGTTATATTCGTAGCCGAAGAAAAAGAAGAGAACAGTAAAGTCGCCAATAATCCGTTGGCGGCGGTATTGGGCTCGGTAAATGCCCAAAAACGTTTGCCACCCACATTGACTTTCAATGCCGACAATGAGATGGTGCAGACATTGCTGAGAATCCAGGGAGACAACAAGTTGTTTCAGCATGTTGTGCACATTCTGTATGTACAATCGCTTTTGCAAGGAAAATATCCCGTGAACAGTGAGGAGATGGAACTTTTCAATCACTCTCTTTCTGAATTGATGACTGCCAAAATGAATGATTTTATAAACTTTCTCAATTAAACGAAAGCATGAAATATACACTTGAAATACAAAAATTACTGTTGCAGGCACAAAACGACAACCTGCATCCCCGCGAAAAGGCCAATTTGCTGAGAGAAGCTATTCGCATTGCAGACGAGAATGAAGATGTACAATGGGCTGTGGAGATGAGATTGGATCTTATTTACGAGCTAAATCTCCTTTCGGCTGATGCTGAAGAAATTGCTGTGTTTTCTAAAATCCTGGACAGTTATGAAAATCATAAGGACCAGATAAATGAAGATGATATTTTATGGAAATATAAATGGATATGGTCTTGTACATTCGATCTTCCCAGCATACCGATGGAACAGGTAGAGGCAGTGGGAGAAGATTATAAAACCCGTATCTTGCGAAATGGTTACTCGTTGCGTACGTACTATCATCGTCTGTCTGTGGAGTATACCAAAATGAGGGAATACGCGAAAGCTAAAGAATGCATTGATAAAATGTTGGCGGAAAAAATGGATGATCTGACTTGTGAGGCATGCGAACTGAATTTTATGTTGGATTATTATCTTGAAACCGGGCAGTTTGAGGAAGCTTATAATCGTGCCCAACCTTTAATTACCAGACAGGTCTCTTGTTATGAAGCTAACCTGAGAGCCTATATGAAGTTGGCTTATTATGCCTGTAAAGCCGGGAAGCCGGAAATTGCTGCCGATATGTGTGCACGGGCTGAAGAAGCCTTGGTTGGGAGAGAAAAAGATGAATATTTGTTGCTATATCTCGGGTTGTTTATTGCCTATTATTTTATGACCCATCCGGATCGGGGCTGGGAGTATGCAGAGCGTTGTATTCCCTGGAGCCTGAATACTAATATGCAGAAAAAATATCGTTTTTCGTGTGATATGGTAGAGGCTTTGAGTTATGAATCCCGTGAAGAAGTCAGTTTGTCCCTGCCGGAAGAATTTCCGCTTTACCGGGCAGACGGAATATACTCAGTAGCTGCATTGCGTGATTATTTTTATAAACAAGCTACCCAATTGGCAAGCTTGTATGACACACGTAACGGAAATAACGGATATCAGGAACGATTATTTAATGTCAATTTAATTGGCAACCTGTAGATTAATACGTATTTTTGCCGTCCAATTATTTATTAAAAACAACTGAATAACAGAAAAATGAGAAAGTGGCGTATTGAAGATTCTGAAGAACTTTACAACATCACAGGTTGGGGGACTTCATACTTTGGTATTAATGACAAGGGTCATGTTGTTGTTACACCGCGGAAAGATGGCGTAGCCGTCGATTTGAAAGAATTGGTCGACGAGTTGCAGTTGCGTGATGTAGCGGCTCCGATGCTCGTACGTTTTCCGGATATTTTGGATAACCGTATTGAAAAGACTGCCTATTGTTTTAAACAGGCATCTGAAGAATATGGATATAAAGCCCAGAATTTTATCATCTATCCGATTAAAGTGAACCAGATGCGCCCGGTTGTTGAAGAAATAATCAGCCACGGCAAGAAATTTAATCTGGGACTTGAAGCCGGTTCCAAACCGGAATTGCATGCTGTAATTGCCGTCAATACCGATTCTGACTCTCTTATTATCTGTAATGGATATAAAGACGAAAGCTATATCGAGCTTGCTTTGCTGGCACAAAAAATGGGTAAGCGCATTTTCTTGGTCGTTGAGAAAATGAATGAACTGAAACTGATTGCCCGCATGGCAAAACAGTTGAATGTGCAGCCTAATATCGGTATTCGTATCAAACTGGCTTCTTCGGGAAGCGGCAAGTGGGAGGAGTCCGGAGGGGATGCCAGCAAGTTTGGTTTGACTTCCAGCGAACTGCTCGAAGCACTCGATTTCCTCGAGAGTAAGGGAATGAAGGACTGCCTGAAACTGATCCATTTCCATATCGGCAGCCAAGTGACAAAGATACGTCGCATCAAAACAGCATTGCGGGAAGCCTCTCAATTTTATGTGCAGCTTCATGCAATGGGATTCAATGTTGAATTTGTTGATATTGGCGGAGGGCTTGGAGTCGATTATGACGGAACCCGTTCGTCAAGCAGCGAGAGTAGCGTGAACTACTCTATTCAGGAGTATGTCAACGACTCTATTTCTACGTTGGTAGATGCCAGTGATAAAAACGGTATTCCCCATCCTAATATCATCACGGAGAGTGGCCGGGCTTTGACAGCACATCATTCTGTGTTGATTTTCGAGGTGCTCGAAACGGCTACTTTACCTCAATGGGATGATGAAGAAGAGATTGCTCCGGATGCACACGAACTGGTACAAGAACTTTATGGTATCTGGGATACGCTGAACCAGAATAAGATGCTCGAGGCGTGGCATGATGCCCAGCAGATACGTGAAGAAGCACTTGACTTGTTCAGTCATGGAATTGTGGACCTGAAAACGCGTGCTCAGATCGAACGTCTTTATTGGTCAATTACTCGCGAAATCAATCAAATAGCCGGTGGGTTGAAACATGCCCCCGATGAATTCCGTGGATTGTCCAAGTTGTTGGCCGATAAATATTTCTGTAATTTTTCACTTTTCCAATCACTGCCGGATTCTTGGGCAATCGACCAGATTTTTCCGATTATGCCCATTCAGCGTCTGGATGAGAAGCCGGATCGTTCGGCCACTTTGCAAGATATAACCTGTGATTCCGATGGGAAAATAGCCAATTTTATCTCTACCAGGAATGTGGCACACTATATGCCGGTTCATAGCTTGAAGCAGAAAGAGCCTTATTATGTTGCGGTATTCTTGGTAGGAGCTTATCAGGAAATTCTGGGTGATATGCATAACTTGTTTGGAGATACAAATGCAGTACACGTTTCTGTCAATGAGAAGGGATATAACATTGAACAGATTATTGATGGTGAGACGGTTGCCGAAGTGCTTGACTATGTACAATATAGCCCGAAGAAACTGGTTCGAACCCTGGAAACATGGGTGACAAAGTCCGTTAAAGAGGGAAAAATTTCGGTAGAAGAAGGTAAAGAATTCCTTTCCAACTATCGTTCGGGATTGTATGGATACACTTATCTTGAATAAATAGAAAGGATTACAATAAACAACGAACAACAAACGACGAGCTACAAGTTACGAATACTGCATGATATCAGTCTCGTTTCTTGTAGCTCGTGGCTTGTAATCCGTGGTTCATAACTCATAATTTGTAATGAAAGAAAAGATGAAGGAAAAACTGACAGTCATTAAAGTCGGAGGTAAGATTGTAGAAGAAGAAGCTACATTAAATCAGTTGTTGAATGATTTTGCAGCCATTGAAGGGCATAAAGTGCTGGTGCATGGAGGCGGACGTTCGGCAACGAAAATAGCCGCGCAACTGGGTATAGACAGCAAAATGGTTAATGGCCGCCGTATCACTGATGCTGAGACATTGAAGGTGGTGACTATGGTTTATGGCGGGCTGGTGAACAAAAATATCGTAGCCGGATTACAAGCTCGCGGTGTCAATGCTTTGGGATTGACCGGGGCGGATATGAATGTAATCCGTTCAATGAAGCGTCCTGTGAAAGAGGTTGATTATGGTTTTGTAGGGGACGTAGAGCGTGTGGATTCTACGCTACTTTCCGATCTGATTCATAAAGGTGTTGTTCCTGTGATGGCGCCGTTGACGCATGACGGACAAGGTAATATGCTCAATACGAATGCAGATACCATTGCCGGAGAAACAGCAAAAGCCCTTTCTGCTATTTTTGATGTGACTTTGGTTTATTGTTTCGAAAAGAAAGGCGTGCTTCGTGATGAAAATGACGATGAGAGTGTCATCCCCCAAATTAATCATGCCGAGTTTCAACGCTACATTGCCGAGGGGGTTATTCAGGGAGGAATGATACCGAAGCTTGAAAATTCTTTTGAGGCAATTAATGCAGGTGTGTCTGAGGTTGTAATTACCTTAGCATCAGCTATTCATACAGATGGGGGAACTCGGATAAAAAAATAATTCAAAAAAAATAGGAGTACTTCTGTAACTTTTCACCAGCTCATCCGTCAACTTAATAGAGATGCAAGAAATCAGCTTCCGAGACGACATATTGCCATTGAAGGATAAACTCTTTCGTTTGGCACTCCGAATCACTTTCGACAGGGCCGAAGCAGAGGATGTTGTTCAGGATACGATGATTAGAGTGTGGAATAAACGTGAAGAGTGGACACAATTCGGATCTATAGAGGCATATTGCCTGACTGTAGCAAAAAATCTGGCTATAGACAGAAGCCAAAAAAAAGAAGCTCAGAATGTAGAACTCACACCTGAAATGGAAGAAGAATCCGAAATATCCGGGCCTTATGATCAATTGGTCAATAATGAACGGATGTCGATTATCCATCGTCTGATTAACGAACTTCCTGAGAAGCAACGGCTCATTATGCAGTTGAGGGATATAGAAGGAGAGAGCTATAAAGAAATAGCAAAAATCTTGAATCTGACAGAGGAACAGGTAAAAGTGAATCTTTTCAGAGCAAGACAAAAGGTAAAACAAAGGTATTTAGAGATTGATGAATATGGATTATAAGTATATAGAACAGCTTTTAGAGCGATACTGGCAATGTGAGACTTCTCTGGAAGAAGAATCGGAATTGCGCTCTTTCTTTTCGGAGGAAGAGGTGCCTGCTCATTTGCTCCGTTACAAAGAACTGTTTGTTTATCAGACTGTTCAACAGGAGGCAGGGCTGGGAAAAGACTTTGATGCACGTATTCTGGCTCAGGTAGAGGCACCTGTGGTAAAAGCAAAACATCTGACAATGGTCGGAAGATTTATGCCTTTATTTAAGGCTGCTGCCGTGGTTGCATTGATTTTATCATTGGGCAATGTAGCACAACATACATTCTTTGCCGATGAGGCTTTGGATTATAATTATGATGCTTACAAGGACACATACGACGATCCCGAAGTGGCTTACAAACAAGTTTCTTCTGCGTTGATGATGTTGTCTGAAGGTATAAATAAATCGCAGGATCAGGTCGTAAGAGACAGTGTAAAGGTCGAACCGGTTCGTGTGATGAAGGAATAAAATAATGAAGAGCGTTCTTTTAATGTGCTGGATGGCATTGCTGTCTGTGGCTGTTTCGGCCCAGGACTTTGCTTCACGTTTCATGGCTGAACATCAGGCAGATTCCAATCTGACTTGTGTTACGATCAGTCCGAAAATGATGGAGGAGATTATGAAAAGCGATGCTGAAAAAGATAAGGAGGTGCTGGATATGATCTCTAATCTCAAAAGCATGCAGGTGCTTACTTCTGATGTGGAAGGAAAAAAGTATTTCAATGCAGCTTTGAAGGTGGTAGAGAAGAATTCCGGTCGGTTTGAATCGTTTCTTTCTTTTAAGGACAAATCTGAGAATTGTCAGATTATGGTTCGTAAGAAAAAAAGTACGATTGTTGAACTGGTGATGTTGATGCACGAAAAGAATCACTTTGCTGTGGTAAACTTTACGGGGAATATGAGTCCTGAGTTTATTGCACAAATAAAAAGACATTTTCATTTGCTTTAAACATATAATATAGTTAGTGTGCTTAATTAAAACAACTTTTTGACTTGAGGCTGTGAAGTTTCAATTCTCTCAATTTCAATAAAAAAACTAACTAAATAAATGGGCTACCGCGTGATGCAGTAGCCCTTTTATGTTTATACTACGTTGTCTTCATAGAGCGAAGTTAAACTAAGAGAGAGTTTTTATATTTAGAGTTTCTGTAGTCCTCTTTTAGAAAAGTTTATTTGCGGGTTGCCTTTATAGGCTACGTTTCCACTGCCACTGACTCCTCCTGTCAGATTTTCTGTGGCGTAACATCTTATACTGCCCGAACCGCTAATACGTGCATTGACATTCTCTACTTTTAATTCGGTAGCATTAATGTCTCCCGAACCGGCAATGCGATATTCGGCCTCGGTCGATTTGCCGTCTAGCAGTACATTTCCCGAGCCGGAAATGTTTACTTGGGTGTCGGATGTACTGATTCTTTTCAGGTTGACATTTCCTGAACCGTAAATACGTGCTGCCAGTTTTGTGCATGAGAAACTGTTTCCGCTGATGTTTCCCGAGCCATAGATAGACATTTGCAGTTCATCATGGCTTTTTATTCCATTTGTAAAAGTGGTATTTCCCGATCCATATATAGATAAGTGTTTTAGTGATGGAGAAGATACTCTGATCTCGAGTTTCCCACTATTACTGATGGAGGTATTCTTTTTGAATTTAATCGTTAATGTTCGACCGCTGACAGAGGTTTCCATCAATTCAACTATATTGTCGGGACCATAAATCTGAACGGTGGGGGCGCCCTGTTTTTGTGTATAAACAATATCTGAACTACTCATCGATTTTATTTGGTCGAATGAACCGACTTTTATATTTTTAGTGATGTAGTTGGAACTTCCACTGATTTGCTTTCCTTGCGAACAGGCTGTGATGCTGAGTAACAAAAAAGTAATTGTAAGACTCGATAGTATATATTTTTTCATGCTCTTCTGATTTGTTATATTAGATATTCTTGATAGTTCCCACTCCTTTTTTACTGAGTGATTTTATAGTAGGGCTACCTTTATATTTAATACTTCCCACTCCTCGTACGGCTGCATCAATGGACTCTGTTGCATTACAGGTTATATCTCCTACGCCTTGTGAACTGGCTTCCACTGCGTTGGCTCGTAGATTTCCCGCTTCTATGTTTCCCACTCCTTTGGAATGAAGAGCAGCTATCTGAGCTGTGCCTTCAAGCTTTACATCACCTACACCCATCGACTGAACGTTCAATTTTTGGCAAGTCAGCGATTGAATGTCCACATTACCTACCCCTTTACTCTCTATATCAAGATTATCCGTAGTTAATCCATTTTCGATATGTACATCGCCCACTCCTTTAAAGGAGATACCATTTAAGGTGGGAGATGTAATGGTTATTTTCATCTTTTTGAAGTTGCGTACCTTTTTTGATTTATCGATACTCAAAAATAGTGTATTGTCCTTTACGGCTACTTGTATCAGTGCTACGATGTTATCCGGTCCGTAGATTTGCAGATCCGTTTTTCCGTCTGTGGATTGTGTATAATAGATGTTGCCCACAGTCCCCGCATCAATCTTATTGAACTCCTTCACTTTATAGTCTCTTGTGATGAGCTTCTTGCTGGGTTGGATACCTTCACCTATTTGTATACAGCTACTCAATAAACCTGTAGTTAGCAGTAATACCGATAACATTCTGAAAATTGTTTTCATTTTATTTCGTTTTTAGAGGTTTCTATTGATTTAGACGTAAGTCGGCTATGAAAAGTTGCATCTATCTTTCTTTTTTATGCAAAATAATCCGTTTATTTGTATTTATAATTAAGAGTAACATTGGATAGGGTTATCGAAGATAAAGAGTTAGGGCGTTTGGTTGTACGCGATAATGTGCGTGCAAAACGGCTTGTTTTTCGTACGAAAGCGGATGCTATTTACATTAGTATACCTCTGGGAGTTACGATGCGAGAGGTAAAAGAGGCAATAGAGAAGTTGCGTCCCCGATTACTGGATTCCAGGCAGAAGTTGGTGCGCCCTTTGATTGACCTGAACTATCGGATTGAGACAGAATACTTCAAATTATCACTGGTTAGTGGTAAACGAGAGAGGTTTTTGGCACATTCAGAGTTGGGAGAGATGCGGATTATCTGTCCTCCAACAGCTGATTTTACAGACTCGAATTTGCAGGATTGGCTTCGAAAAGTGATTGAAGAAGCTTTGCGACGGAATGCAAAGATTATCTTGCCTCCCCGGTTGTATATGCTTTCAGAGAAGCACCGTTTACCCTACGAGAGCGTGCAGATAAATTCGAGCCGTGGGCGATGGGGAAGCTGTTCCTCTCGTAAAAAGATAAATCTCTCTTATTTCCTTGTATTGTTGCCAAAACATCTGATAGATTACGTCCTTTTGCATGAACTTTGCCATACTTGCGAGATGAATCATGGAGATCGCTTTTGGGACTTGCTAAATGGGCTTACCGATGGGAAAGCATTGGAACTACGCGAAGAGTTGAAGAGGTACAAGACTGAGATCTGACATGGCAGTTACAAAACAATTGTCGTAAAGTTCTTCCCACCACAGATTTCGCCGATTATTACAGATTAATTGTCTGCATGGATAATCGGCTTTTAGTTTTTCATGAGTGTGAATCGAATCTTTTATATTCTATGGTTTAAACTGGAAAAGCTCTTGCCTTCTCATTTTTGTGGCAGCTGTTTGATACCGTCAATATCCTTTTCAAAACGGTAAGTACCTCCTTTCTCACTTAGGTCAAATGCGGCTACTGTTTCAGTTTGATTGTTTACAATCATCAGTGCACTTTGCTCTGCGAAGCGTCCGACTTCGATGGCAGTAGGTTCCTCTTTGATCTGTTTATTCATGATCAGACTGTCGTTAACAAACAGTGAAATAGAATCACCCACGAAGCCTTTTGTCAACTGAATGGAGTATGTTTCACTAAAATGACGATTAGCTTCTTTTTCTCGTTGTAATCTTAAACTCATATATACAAAGATGACCACGACAAATATGACGGCAAATGCCAAAATGCCGTTTCCTACCATAAATTGCTTGTTAGTGTTAAGACGATGTGCCATAATGTTATTCTATTCTTTTTTTATAATATCCGTGATAAAGATAGTGATTTGTTTTATTCATTACAAGAATAACGATACCTTTGCTGAAATTAACTGTGAAAAACGAATGGTAATGTCTTGGGGGAAAACAATTCTCGGTTGTTTGATTGGAGGGTATGCCCTTCTTGGTTTGTTAGGGGGAAACTATGCATATGAACAAGAAGTAAAGGCATTGCATGTATATGCGGATAGTGTTTTTCATGAAGCTTTTCATGTAGAATTGCAAAAACGAGGTATGGATCAAGTGGAAAGTTGGAGATATGGATGTGAAGACTCTTTCGTCTCTTCAGTGGATACAGCCTTCAAAAAAGTTACTATACAGGACGAGTACGGTACGTATAGCTTTCGGGTTGATGCAATGAAAATTCGCAAAAATATCGTGTCTTCCCCTGGAGAGCAAGGACTGCATACTGTTGTTTGTTTAACACATCCTTTGAGTGTAGATACGTTGAATATACTATGGAGGACTATGTTGAATGAAAGGCAGAAATTTCCTATTCGTACAGGATTAAAATTAACTGTTTCTGATAATAATGGAGTGGTCCGCTCTTCTTTTAGTCCGGATAGCCTTTCTTGTTTATCTTATTCTTCGATATTTACTTATTATGTAGGCTATAGATGTGAAATTGAAATCTTAGGGTTTGTATCTATATCTTTTTTCTCAGTATTTGTAAATCTAGTTTGGACTCTTATTGGAGTTGTTGTTGCTTTTGTGCTTTGTGTGATTCTTACAATCTATATATATAAGTTGTCTGTTCACCCTCCTAAAATAAAAGAGGTTACTACTTATATTCAGACAGTTGCTGTTAAAAAGGGGACTCTGCCTATATACGATTTGAAAGATGATCTTAAACTGGATGTTGGTAAAGGTGTATTGATCTGCGAAAACATGGAAGTATCTCTTACTCCCCAGCAGCGTGTTCTTTTAGTTTTGTTTATTAAGGCTGAGAATCATACTCTGTCTATGTCTCAAATTATGGCAGATGTTTGGCCGGGAAAATCTATTTCTCCCGATTGTTTCCATAAAGCAATAGAACGTTTGCGTGATTTGTTAAGGCAGCTTCCTATGACCATACAAATTGAATATTTAGGGGAGGAAATTTATCAGATGCAAATTTTATAATGTTTGTATTTGAGAATTTTGTATAAGCTTTCGGATCTGCTTTCGGAGGTTTATATAGGCTTTTATTGTTTGTCAGTGAATGTCAGTCGATTCCTTCTTGTTGTTTTTTTATTCCTTTTCTTTTTCCATAGATTTGCAACCGTTAAAAACAAATCAGAGTATGAGAAATTTTTTTGTAAGTGCCTTTTTATTATTAGTCGGTATTGCCGTTATGACTGTTTGCCGAATGAATAATAAGCAATATTTGAGTGAATTGGCTTTAGTGAATGTTGAAGCGCTTGCTACAGGTGAAGGAGATGTTCCTACAAGTTGTTATGGCAGTGGTAATGTAGATTGCCCTATAAGCGATAGCAAAGTTTCCTATGTTATGAATGGGCGCAGTTTTTGAAAGAGTATTAATTTGAAAAGGAGTGAGTTGTATTATTAGTGTTTAGTAAACCCACTTTGAATCAGTCCAAGGAGGGACTAAGATATGCTTCAAATATAAAATAAAACAATTAGAGATAAGAATGGGAGGAAAGTTCTTCTCACTGATTTCTTGAAATATGAATTTTAAAAAAAATATTTATGAATTATAAGAAGAAAATTATTTGTCTTTTGGCATTATTTACAATTGTTGTTGTAAATGTGCTTAATGTCGTTGTGAAATCGGATGATGCTGAGACATTAACTCTATCTGGAATAGAAGCTGTAGCAGCTACTTATGAAAACAGTCCGGGAAACTATACTGGAGCCCATAATCAATATTGTACAAGTCCCAAAAATGCTACAGGATGTGTTTCGGATCCTGATCCAACCCGCACTTGTTCATATTCAATTTTTTGTAAAAAATAATAGTTACTTGTTCAAATGTTACCGGAAGAGGTGTTTTCCTCTTCCGGTTTATTCTAATAATATGTTAGTTATGAAGTACTTGAATTTGTTTATATTCGTGTTGTTGTTGGCAGGATGTAATCGACCTGTTAAACACTCCGATATTATCCAAGCCGATACTATGGTAAGTATCATACCCCAAGAGGATACTATCACATTATCTGCTCTCTTTTCTAGATGTGAAATTGTAAAATTGAATGATATTGTTTTAGCGTCAATAAATAAAGTATTTAAGTATGATTCTTTGTGGATTGTGCAAGGAAAGTCTGATCAGGGTGGGGTCCATTTGTTTAATAATGAAGGCCGATATTTAAAAACTGTTTTGAAATGGGGGCAAGGGCCTGAAGAGGCATATGATATTTGGAGTATTAAACTATTAGATGGATCTATCTATTTATTGATTAATTCTGGAACAGAAGTTGTGGAATATTCTTTGCAGAAACAAAAAATGGTAGAGCGCTTTCGGCTACCGTCTGAGATACTTTCAGCTACAGATTTTGTTGTTGATAATGGTGGAAATTATATATTCTTAAAATCGATCTCCCGAGAGAAAAAAAAGGAAGAGTATAAACTTTATGTGTATAATAAGAAAGAGGGGACAATCGTAAATAGAATATTGAATATGGATAAAAAGTCTAGTGAGTATATTTCTTTTGATCAAAGTGATTGTTTATATCGTGTTCAGGATGAAATCTATTATTACGAGGTTTTTAGAAATGGTATTTGTCGGTTATCTGCTAATGATATGACTGGATACATCGCTTTTAAACAAAATGAATATACTTTTCCGGAAAAAGAACTTTATAATGAAGATCATACATTTCAGTCTTTTATAGATGTTTGTGAAAATAGTCCTTTTATTTGGGCACATCGTAATTTATTTGAAGGAGAGCGCTTTGTGAGTTCTACTTATATGTATAAAAAAGAACTGTTTTGGAATATTATAGATAAATCTGATTATAGCGTACATTCATATAAATGGGTATATGATGACTTGATATTAAATGAGGTTGTCCCTGTTGAAGATTATTTATATCGTGCTAATGTTCAGGAGAATATCCATTGTTATACATTGTCTTTTTACGATTTTGATAGAATTATGCAGTTGAAAAAGAAGTGTAAAAAAAGCGTAGGAGAAAAGTGGATGGTAAAACTAGATGATATGTTAGATGAAAATTCAAATGATATAATAGTTTGTTTTTATGAAAAAAAAGTAATGATATAATTTTTTATTCGTTGTTAGCATTGTGTCTATTTACTAACTGTCTGTTTATAGGATACTACTATTACCAACAAAACAGGGAAGTGCTGTTGGGGCAAGAGTTGGAACATCAGAAAAAACAAAATTATGAATTAATAGTTAATCAAATAGAATCAGGGATTATTCCACATGTAATTTCTGATAAAAAAGAATTTGCAGGATATTTTGTCCTTGTGTTTCCTAATGGTATTTGTGATGTTTGTAATAAATGGTTGTTTAAACAAATCTCTGAATTATCCAGTACTTCGGATTTAGTGGTGGTTGTCCCTGATAAATTGAAGAAGAATATGGAAATCTATAATACCGTTTATAAACTTAAGTTGTCGTCTATTTTTTGTTCGGAAAAGTATGCCATCTCTCAGGAGGAATTTAAAGATATGACATATATATTCTATTGCTCAAAAACTGGAACGGTTTTATATCCTTTGGCACTTCATCATAAAAATATAGACTTGAACTTGTACTTTAAATTAGTAAAGTCAATAGATTTAGATTTCTTGTAACACAAGGGATGCTTTTCTATATTTAAGTAAGAGTAGCTTTGTTGGTTGTAGAGTAAATGATTACTATAAATAATTGCTTTGTTCTCTGCCTTTGATGTTATATAACATACCATTTTATCTTGCTTATCCAGAATAAACTACTTTTCTTTGTATCATGATAGTTCAGCATAGCTATCTACAATTAAATAACCTTTATTGATACGTATGAAAATAACTTTTGGACAACAAACGACCAAAGTAAAGCAACTGGCTGATAAGATCAGTTTTGATATCTCGATGGGAGTATATAAATCGGGAGACTCATTGCCTTCTATTAATCAGCTCAGTCAGGCGTATGAAGTTTCCCGTGATACTGTGTTTAAAGCTTTTCTTGATTTAAAAGAAAGAGGGATTATTGATTCTACTCCGGGAAAAGGGTATTACGTTGTGGGGAGATTGAAGAATGTATTGCTTCTGCTTGATGAATATTCTCCTTTTAAGTATGCACTTTACAATAGTTTTGTAAAGCGTTTGTCTATCCGCTATAAAGTCGACCTGCTGTTTCATCAGTACAATGAGCGTTTGTTCAATACCATCATCCGTGAATCGTTGGGGCGGTATAATAAATATATTGTGATGAACTTCGATAACGAAAAACTGTCTCCTAATCTTTATAAGGTAAATCCATCCAAACTTCTTCTTCTTGATTTCGGTAAATTTGAGAAAGAGGGATTTTCTTATGTTTGTCAGGACTTTGATCAAGGATTCTATAATGCGCTATTTCAACTGGCAGATCGATTGAGAAAATATCAAAAACTCGTTTTCGTGTTAGTAGATGATAGTATGCATCCCCGGAGTAGCCGTGACTTTTTTGAGAGATTTTGTGCCGATCAACATCTTGGTTGTGAAGTGGTGAGTGATATTGAGGGACTTCAGGTTCGCAGAGGAGAAGTTTATATAGCAATTCGCCAAATAGATGTAGTAAGTATTATTAAGAAAAGTAGGGTTGAGGGATTGCAATGTGGGGTTGATTTTGGCTTGATCGGATATAATGATACACCTGCTTATGAAGTGATAGATCAGGGAATAACTGCACTAAGTGTGGATTGGGAAAAGATGGGAGATAAAGCTGCTGAGTTTGTTTTGCAGGGGAAAACCATACAAGATTACTTGCCTACGGAGGTCAGGTTAAGGGCTTCTTTATAAAAGAGCTTTTCGGACCTGTATGTCAGCACAGGTCAGCATAGGAAGATTGTTTAATAAACTTAATAATATAGTATGAAAAAGTATCCAAAAATCGGGATTCGTCCCACCATCGATGGACGTCAGGGCGGCGTTCGCGAAAGCCTTGAAGAAAAAACAATGAATCTGGCAAAAGCTGTTGCCGAGTTGATCACTTCTAATTTGAAGAATGGAGACGGAACCCCTGTGGAGTGTGTGATTGCAGATGGAACCATCGGACGTGTGGCTGAAAGTGCTGCTTGTGCGGAGAAGTTTGAACGTGAGGGGGTAGGAGCCACTATCACTGTCACTTCATGCTGGTGTTACGGTGCCGAAACAATGGATATGAATCCGTATTATCCGAAAGCTGTTTGGGGATTTAATGGAACAGAGCGTCCGGGAGCTGTATATCTGGCTGCTGTGCTGGCAGGACATGCACAGAAAGGACTTCCGGCATTTGGCATTTATGGTCGCGATGTACAAGACTTGAATGACAATTCTATTCCGGCAGATGTAGCTGAAAAAATTCTGCGTTTTGCACGTGCGGCTCAGGCTGTAGCCACAATGCGTGGCAAATCTTATCTGTCTATGGGCAGTGTTTCTATGGGTATTGCCGGTTCGATTGTAAACCCGGACTTTTTCCAGGAATATCTAGGCATGCGTAATGAATCGATTGATTTGACAGAGATTATTCGTCGTATGGCCGAAGGAATCTATGATAAGGAAGAGTATGCCAAGGCAATGGCTTGGACTGAAAAATATTGCAAAAAGAATGAGGGCAATGACTTTAATATACCTGAAAAAACGAAGACCCGTGCACAAAAAGATGAGGACTGGGAGTTCATTGTGAAAATGACAATCATCATGCGCGATCTGATGCAGGGAAACCCTAAATTGAAAGAACTCGGATTTAAGGAAGAGGCTTTGGGGCATAATGCTATTGCGGCAGGTTTCCAAGGGCAGCGTCAGTGGACCGATTTCTATCCGAATGGCGACTTCTCTGAAGCATTACTCAATACTTCGTTCGATTGGAATGGTATTCGTGAGGCTTTTGTCGTTGCAACAGAAAACGATGCTTGTAACGGTGTGGCTATGCTGTTTGGTCATCTGCTGACGAATCGTGCACAGATTTTCTCAGATGTACGCACATATTGGAGTCCGGAAGCAGTGAAACGTGTGACCGGTAAAGAGTTGACAGGAATGGCTGCTAACGGTATTATTCACTTGATTAATTCGGGGGCAACTACTCTTGACGGAACCGGGCAGCAGACGAATGCTAACGGAGAACCTGCGATGAAACCTTGCTGGGAAATTACAGAAGGAGAAGTTGAGAAGTGTCTGGAGGCTACTACCTGGTATCCGGCTAATCGCGATTATTTCCGTGGGGGTGGTTTCTCTTCCAATTTCTTATCAAAAGGAGGTATGCCTGTAACTATGATGCGGTTGAACCTGATAAAAGGTCTTGGTCCAGTGCTGCAGATAGCCGAAGGTTGGACAGTAGAGATTGATCCGGAGATTCATAAATTACTTGACGAACGTACGGATCGTACATGGCCTACTACCTGGTTTGTTCCTCGTTTGTGTGATAAACCGGCCTTTAAAGATGTATATTCTGTGATGAATAACTGGGGGGCCAATCACGGGGCGATCAGTTATGGACATATTGGACAGGATGTGATTACATTGGCTTCCATGCTTCGTATTCCGGTTTGCATGCATAATGTAGAAGAAGACCAGATTTTCCGTCCGGCAGCTTGGAATGCTTTTGGTATGGATAAAGAAGGAGCAGATTATAGAGCTTGTACTACTTATGGTCCTATTTATAAATAACCTTTAGAAGAGTACAACATGATTAATCGATTTATATTAAACGAGGTTTCTTACTTCGGTCCGGGAGCACGTGAAGTGCTCCCCAAAGAGATTTCACGTTTGGGGCTGCACAAAGCATTTGTCGCAACAGACAAAGATTTGATAAAATTTGGAGTAGCTGACAAAGTACTTAAGGTGCTGGAAGCTGCCAAGATTCCTTATGAAATATTCAGTGAGATTAAGCCCAATCCTACAGTGTCGAATGTGAAAGCCGGTGTCGAGGCATTTGCATCTTCCGGTGCAGACTTTATTTTGGCTATAGGTGGCGGATCTTCTATGGATACGGCAAAGGCGATTGGTATTATTACCAATAACCCGGAATTCAGTGATGTCGTTTCATTGGAGGGAGTGGCAGATACCAAGAAGAAATCTGTTCCCATCATCGCATTACCTACTACTGCAGGAACTGCGGCAGAGGTGACTATCAACTATGTGATAACGGATGAACAGAACCAGAAGAAGATGGTTTGTGTAGATCCTAATGATATTCCGTCTATTGCGATAGTGGATGCTGAGTTGATGTACACACTTCCTAAAAGTCTGACTGCAGCTACGGGACTCGACGCACTGACTCATGCTATTGAAGGTTTAATAACCAAAGGGGCATGGGAGATGAGTGATATGTTCGAAATTAAAGCTATTGAAATGATCAATCGTTATCTTGTGACTGCCGTTGAAGAACCATCGAATGCAGAGGCACGTAACGGTATGGCAGTGGCTCAATATATTGCAGGTATGGCTTTTTCGAATGTAGGTCTGGGAGTTGTGCATGGTATGGCACATCCGTTGGGAGCTATTTTCGATATTCCTCATGGTGTGGCCAATGCTCTATTATTGCCCATTATTATGGAGTTCAATGCTCCTGCAGCTCTTGACAAATATGTTGAGATAGCTAAAGCGATGAATGTGTATTCTACTGACATGACTAAAGAAAAGGCGGCAGAAGCAGCAGTCGAAGCTGTAAAAACATTATCTTTGAGGGTCAATATTCCGCAACACTTGTCGGACTTGGGTATTCAGGAAAGTGATCTTGACCGTCTGGCCACAGCAGCGTTTGCTGATGTATGTACGCCGGGCAATCCACGGGAAGTAACAAAAGAAATTATTCTTGATTTATATAAGAAAGCATTATGATAACCAATGAACATATCGAGCAATACCTTGCTCAGGCACATCGCTATGGCGATGCCAAACTGATGTTGTGCAGTAGCGGTAACCTTTCATGGAGAATCGGTGAAGAAGCGCTTGTTTCCGGAACAGGTTCTTGGGTGCCGAATTTGCAGAAAGAGAAAGTATCCATTTGTAATATTGCTACGGGTACGCCTCAAAACGGTGTGAAACCTTCCATGGAAAGTACCTTTCATCTGGGGATTCTTCGTGAGCGTCCGGATGTAAATGTTGTTTTGCATTTTCAGTCGGAATATGCTACGGCTGTTTCTTGTATGAAAAATAAACCATCTAACTTCAATGTAACTGCGGAGATCCCTTGTCATGTAGGTAAAGAGATTCCTATTATTCCTTACTACCGTCCCGGTTCTCCGGCGCTTGCCAAGGCTGTTGTGGAAGCGATGAAAGAACATAATTCTGTATTGCTGACTAATCATGGGCAGGTGGTATGTGGCAAGGACTTTGATCAGGTATACGAACGTGCTACTTTCTTTGAGATGGCTTGCCGTATCATAGTTCAATCCGGAGGGGACTATTCGGTCTTGACGCCGGAAGAGATTGATGACTTGGAGGTATATGTATTGGGAAAGAAAACAAAATAGATAATGACTACCAGCTTATGAGTACTTACTTAGCAGCTGACTTTGGTGGAGGTAGCGGTCGGATTATGGCCGGTACCCTTACCGAAGGTAAGCTAAAACTGGAAGAGGTATATCGTTTTGCCAATCGGCAGATAAAACTTGGAAACTGTGTTTACTGGGATTTTCTTTCTCTTTTTGAAGAAATGAAAAACGGACTTCGTGTCGCTGCCCGGAAAGGCTATGAAGTAAAAAGTATGGCTATTGACACCTGGGGAGTTGATTTTGGGTTAATAGATAAGGATGGTAAGTTGCTGGGCAACCCGGTCTGTTATCGTGATTCCCGTACGGATGGTATACCTGAAAGAGTGTTTAAACAGATTGATCAGACTGTTCATTACGCTGAAATCGGGATTCAGGTGATGCCTATCAATACTCTGTTTCAACTTTATAGTATGAAGCAGAATGATGATGTGCAACTCCGGGTGGCTGATAAGCTATTATTTATGCCTGACCTGTTCAGCTATTTTCTTACCGGAGTAGCGAACAATGAATATTGTATCGCTTCTACTTCAGAGCTACTGGATGCTCGTCAGCGTAATTGGTCGGATAACTTGATCAGTGAGTTGGGATTACCCCGTCAGCTTTTTGGTGAAATCGTTTTTCCCGGAACTGTCCGTGGCAAATTGAAGCAGGAAATAGCAGATGAAACCGGTTTGGGATGTATCAATGTCGTTGCTGTTGGTTCGCATGACACAGCCAGTGCCGTATTTGCCGTTCCCTCCAATGAACCCAATCGGGCTTATCTCAGTTCGGGAACCTGGTCTTTACTCGGGGCAGAGGTAGATCAACCGATTCTGACAGAAGAAGCACGTGTGGCCGGATTTACGAATGAAGGCGGAATACAAGGTAAGATACGTTTTCTACAAAACATAACTGGGCTTTGGATTTTACAACGTTTGATGGCTGAATGGAAAGAACAGGGAAAGGAAATCAGTTATGATTGTGCAATAGCTGAAGCTACAGCGTCGGATATTCGTTCGGTGATTGATGTGGATGATTCTGCTTTTTGCAATCCCGACCATATGGAAGAGTCGATCATTAAGTATTGTCATAAGCACCATTTACGGACACCAGTCTCTCAAGGAGAATTTGTTCGTTGCGTTATCGAGTCATTGGCATATCGTTATAAATTGGGAGTAGAGCAGATGAATCGATGTCTGCCGGCACCGGTCAAACAGCTTCATATTATTGGAGGAGGCTGCCAGAACCGTCTGTTAAATCAGCTTACTGCCAATGCTTTAGGTATTCCTGTGTATGCCGGTCCGGTAGAAGCCACTGCTATCGGCAATATTTTAGTGCAGGCAAAAGCCCAAGGCGAAGTCGATTCTTGGGAAGAATTAAAAGAAATTATCATAAACAGTGTAGAACCTCAGGTATATTATCCTGAATAACCCGACAATTCATGAAAAACACCAACCGTTCCATTCTCCATAAAGATGGAGTAAGTTATATCCTACCATTTATCTTAGTGACCTCTTGTTTTGCTCTATGGGGGTTTGCTAACGATATTACCAATCCAATGGTGAAGGCTTTCTCGAAAATATTCCGTATGAGCGTCACTGATGGAGCACTAGTACAAGTCGCTTTTTACGGGGGATACTTTGCAATGGCCTTTCCTGCTGCAATGTTTATTCGCAAATACTCTTATAAAGCCGGTATCCTGTTGGGACTGGGGCTATATGCTTTGGGTGCCTTGCTGTTTTTCCCAGCAAAGATGACAGGCGATTATTACCCTTTTCTGCTCGCTTATTTTATTTTGACATGTGGACTCTCGTTTCTGGAAACAAGTGCTAATCCTTATATATTATCGATGGGTACAGAAGAGACGGCGACCCGACGATTGAATCTGGCGCAGTCGTTTAATCCGATGGGATCATTGCTCGGCATGTATGTTGCCATGAATTTCATTCAGGCGCGTCTGAATCCTATGGATACGGTAGAACGCAGCCAATTGTCTCCGGCAGAGTTTGAAGTATTGAAAGAGTCGGATCTCTCTGTGTTGATTGCTCCTTATCTGATTATAGGATTAGTAATTCTAGCGATGCTTTTTGTGATACGTGCCGTTAAAATGCCTAAGAATGGCGATAAGAACCATAATATTGATTTTATACCCACATTGAAGCGTATCTTTAAAATTCCCCATTATAGAGAAGGAGTCATAGCACAATTTTTTTATGTAGGTGCACAGATTATGTGTTGGACTTTTGTTATCCAATATGGAACGCGCTTGTTTATGTCGCAGGGAATGGAGGAGAAGGCTGCTGAAGTGCTTTCCCAGGAATATAATATAATTGCTATGATTATTTTTTGCATAAGCCGTTTCGTGTGTACATTTATTCTTCGCTACCTGAATCCGGGGATGCTTCTCAAGATTCTTGCGATTGCGGGTGGTGCTTTTACGTTAGGTGTGATTTTTTTGCAAGACATATGGGGATTGTATTGTTTAGTAGCTGTTTCGGCTTGTATGTCACTAATGTTTCCCACGATTTATGGCATTGCTCTTCGTGGTTTGGGTGATGATGCCAAATTTGGGGCTGCCGGTTTGATTATGGCAATTCTGGGAGGCTCTGTGTTGCCACCATTACAGGCTTGTATTATTGACCAACATACATTGTTGGGTATGCCTGCTGTAAACTTGTCTTTCATACTTCCTTTTATCTGTTTCGTAGTGATTATTATTTATGGACATCGTACGTGTGCACGTGTGAAGAAGATAAAAGCAGCACGAAAGTAATATTGAGAATCGGATGCGGTGTTTGACGATTCTTCTGGGCAACTGTTTTCTTCTGCTTGTGTCATTAGCCTCTTGCGGGAAAGTGTCATTAGCGGAAGAAGCAGTGTTTTCTATACCGGTGGATACGACATTTATGAGGCTTCGTCAATGGGAGTGGTATTGTCAGAAACGGGCTGACAGTTGTCTGACAGAGAATAATTATCAGGGAGCTTTATCTTGGCTGGATTCCGCTCGTATCCAAGTGGAACATTACGGACGTCCTTATTATATATTGGCACGCGGGGACGTATATTATTCCATCCATCAATATGATTCTGCCCGTCGTTATTTTAGTATGGCAGCCCATTCCATTCATCCACATATTGCTATCGAAGCTTGGAGGAAACTTGCAGAACTGGAACTTATGGAAGGAAATGAGAAGCAAGGGTTCTATTCTACGCAGAAGGCAGATGCACTTTTCCGGGTGGAGATAGGCCATGTGCAGAGTGATAACAGTGAAGCTCTATATCAGGAAGAGAGGTTGAAAAACGAGTTAAACCAATTGAAGATTGCCAAACAGAATAGGGAAATTGCCATGTTAACTTTGAGCCTTTGTCTGATTATACTGATTGCTTTGTTTATTTTCTACCGGCAAAATAAGATAAAGCGTGAAAAAGAGCGTCTGCTTCTTGAAGAGAAAGCCAAGTTGGAGCAAGAGAACCAAATACTGAAACAAACTGAAGAGTTAAGTGCTTTGAGAGAAAAAGAGGCGGTTTTGCGAGAGTCTTTGTTCCGTAAGGTCGATGTTTTGCGTAAAATACCCTCCCTCAATGAAGAAGAACAGGAGAGTGGTGAACATCGCATAGCTTTGTCGGAAAGGGAGTGGGAGGAAATTCGTCAGACAGTGGATAATGCTTATGATGGGTTTTCACAACGGTTGCTTGCACGCTTTCCTTTGTTGACCTTAAAAGATATTTATTTCTGTTGTCTGGTGAAGATCAATGTCAGTATAAAGGACCTTTCCGATATTTATTGTATTAGTCGTACCTCGGTTAGTAAAAAGAAATTTCGCATCAAGCGAGAGAAGCTTGGAGCAGAGGATTCGGACTCTTTAGATGACTTTTTACGTGGTTTTTAGTTCTCGGAAACTTGTTTGTCCATGCTAATTTAAGAAATATTTTATATAATATGTTGATATATAGTGTGGTAGCGTATCTCTTTTTGAAGTACTTTGTCTATATCCCTTTTTGTTTTTCCTCTGCCCGATGGTTAATTTTGCAATATCAAAACTTTAAAAATGTACGTGATATGTTGAATCGACTGAACTATTTCATTATGTTGGCAGGGCTACTTGTTTTAGTAGCATGTTCGTCTAATTCCGGAAAACAGGTAGAGGTTGCAAATACTCCTTTTGTTTACGATGGATTAAAAGAGTATCCGGTAAAAGAGTTGAAACTGTCCGATCTGGCAGTTAGTGATTATGTGTTATTAAAAGACGATGAAAATTCATTGTTGGGTAGGTTACCGACAAATCCCTGTATGCAGGTCACTGAAGACCGGATTTATATTCAGGATGAAGAGCAACAGGCTATATTTATTTTTGACCGTCAGGGAAATCCATTATTGCAAATGCGTCATAAAGGAGGTGGTCCTCAGGAATGGGCGTCTCTGAACTCTTTCTATGTGGACAGCCCTAATAAAGAAATTATAGTGTTGGACTGGGCTAAAAAGTTTATAGTTTATGATTTGAATGGGAAATTTAAACGAAGCTTCCCAACGCCTGGTTGCTCTTGGAAGTTTGCTAACTTGAATGATGAGGCCGTACTGATATATTGTCCTTTTACGAATCGTAATAATGGAGAGGCAGTTTGTATCCTTTCTAAAAAAGATGGCAAAAAGTTGTATGTGTGTCCTATTACGATAGATAATTTTGTGTGGGATAGCGAGGGACGTATTGGCTATGAACCATTGAAGCCAGCTTATGGTGGGATTTTATTTTCAGATTTATCATTGAAAGGCGTGTATTTTATTGATGCTGAAACATATGAAGTAAAACAGGTTATTGATGAAGTGACAGAATATAAATTTGAAAATGCAGAGTTCGTTAAGCTACATCCGGCGATCGATGCTAAAGATTATACTTTGTATACTACGCTCGGTACGAAATGGTTGACTCCAGATATGCCAATGAACTATTATTATTTTGATAAGAAGGAGCAAAAAATGTATACTTTGAAAAATGAAACCGGATGGGCTGTTTTAAAAGATGTCTGCAATGTACAGAGAACCCGTACAACGAATACTCCAGGTATCGGCATTGGTTATTATTGGCCTTCTACTATGAAAGGAGAGTCGATGCAAGCTGAAAAAGAGCAGTTTGACCCTCGTTTCCGGGCAATAATGGAATCTATACCTGAAGAAGGTAACCCTGTATTACAAATTATGAACTTCAATAAATGATGAAGTTGTTCCGCGAGATATTGATTATTTGTCTTCTTGGGAAGTTAATAGCTTGTTCGCCATTAGCTTCCGGGGAGATAAATGACGTTTGGGGACATAAACAAGTGGCTACGGTTGAAATGGCAGGCTCTGATAGCGTTTGGGTCTGCCACTTGTCTATGTTGAAGGATACGGTTACTGTACCTCTTAGTTATTTTGTCGAGGAGCTGGAAATGGTCAAACTTGATAATCGGGATGCTGCATTGGTATCTTCTTCCAAAACAATTATTGGCAAACAATATATTTTAGTACATAAAATGGGGCATGTCCCTTTCAAACTTTTTACTAAAAGCGGGACTTATTTGAGGGATATCGGTTCCTTTGGTCAAGGTGCGGGTGAATATGGCTTAGCTTATGATGCACAGATGGATGAGGAGAATAACCGGTTTTATGTGTTATGTTGGCAGGCCGACCATATCTTGGTATTCGATTTACAAGGAAATATACTTCAACCGATTCGATTGGCGCATTGGTCACCTAAAGGGGTATTTCATGTAGAAACGGAACGAGGACGAGTGCATGTTTGTGCTCTTTCTTTTAATCGTGACTTTGTAGGTGATAGGCATTCGCCTATGATTTGGACGCAAAGTTTGGATGGCAAGATTATAAAAGAACTTCCGGCAGGGTATTTGGCCGTGAATGATTATGGAAATGAAATCAAATCTCTAAATAATGGGACGGTGATGGACATTGGTTTCTGGTTTGGAGGCCAATATCGTAACGATTCATTATATCACTATAATAACCAGGAGTTTAGGCTTGTTCCGCGTTTTACGCTTGATTATGGAGGACATGAATTGACCCCACACAGCTTCGGAGAGTTGCCGAATCACTTCTGGGGAGAAATATCATATCCTGTAAGGCTAAGTCCACATTCGTCAACTACCACTCCTCCGGAATATTATATGGTTGATAAACATACTTTACGAGGCGCTTTTGTTGAAATATACAATGATTTCTTAGGGGGCATTCCTGCTGACTGGTTCTTTTCATCTCATGACGGATATTATGTTTGGAATGTTGAACCTGTACGATTGAAGCAAATGGTTGAGGATCGTTTGTCTTCAGGTGAGATTGTCTCGGATTCGGACCGAAGAAAGCTAACCGAACTGCTTAGGAGTACTAAAGAAAATGATAACAATTATATTTTCTATGGTCGATTGAAATGTAGATAGTTCCTGTTTTTTTCTTATCATTTCTTTTTTTTCTCTAATATTTTGTAGTCGAACAGATTATTTATATCTTTGCACCCGAAACGGATGAAAGGTGGAGGGGCGATTAAGCTCCTTTTTTTGTTCTTAATAGTTAATCAATGATAGAAAAAAGAACTGTTTGTCAGATTGTTGAAGAATGGCTGGAGGATAAAGACTATTTTCTGGTAGAAGTGACCGTCAGCCCTGATGACAAGATTGTGGTCGAAATTGACCATGCAGAAGGTGTTTGGATTGAAGACTGTGTGGAGTTGAGTCGCTTCATTGAGTCGAAACTGAACCGTGAAGAGGAAGATTATGAGCTGGAAGTAGGTTCTGCCGGAATCGGACAGCCATTTAAAGTATTGCAACAGTACTATAACCACATCGGCCTGGAGGTGGAAGTGCTGACTAAAGGCGGACGCAAACTGAGCGGGGTCTTGAAAGATGCTGATGAAGAAAAGTTTGTTGTGACCGTACAAAAGAAAGTAAAACCCGAAGGAGCCAAACGTCCTCAATTGGTAGAAGAGGATGAAACCTTCACCTATGATGATATAAAATATACTAAATACTTAATTAGTTTTAAATAATTATGGCCAAGAAAGAAGAAACAATCAGCTTGATTGATACATTTTCGGAATTTAAGGAACTGAAGAATATCGATAGAACCACGATGGTAAGCGTGCTCGAAGAGTCGTTCCGCAGTGTGATCGCGAAAATGTTTGGCACTGATGAAAATTACGACGTAATTGTGAATCCGGATAAGGGTGACTTTGAAATATGGCGTAACCGTGAGGTAGTGGCAGACGAGGATTTGACTAACCCGAATATGCAAATTTCGTTGACTGAAGCACAAAAAATCGATGCTTCTTACGAAGTGGGTGAAGAAGTAACCGATGAAGTGATTTTCGCTAAGTTCGGTCGCCGTGCTATTTTGAATCTTCGTCAGACACTGGCTTCTAAAATTCTTGAGCTTGAAAAGGACAGTATTTATAATAAATACATTGATAAAGTAGGTACTATCATCAACGCAGAAGTATACCAGATCTGGAAAAAAGAGATGTTGTTGCTTGACGATGAAGGAAACGAGTTATTGTTGCCGAAAACAGAGCAGATACCAAGCGATTTTTATCGTAAAGGAGAAACTGCCCGTGCAGTGGTGGCACGCGTGGACAACAAAAACAACAATCCGAAAATTATCCTCTCGCGTACTTCTCCGGTTTTCCTGCAGCGCTTGTTCGAGATGGAAGTGCCTGAAATAAACGATGGCCTGATTACCATCAAAAAGATTGCCCGTATTCCCGGTGAACGTGCCAAGATTGCGGTAGAATCTTATGATGACAGAATTGACCCTGTAGGAGCCTGCGTAGGTGTAAAGGGAAGTCGTATTCATGGCATCGTACGTGAACTTCGCAATGAAAACATTGATGTGATTAATTATACATCTAATATTTCATTGTTTATCCAGCGTGCTTTAAGCCCGGCTAAGATTTCTTCTATTCGTCTGAATGAAGAAGAACGTAAAGCAGAAGTATTCTTGAAACCGGAAGAAGTATCGTTGGCTATTGGTAAAGGCGGTTTGAATATTAAACTGGCCAGTATGTTGACTGAGTACACCATTGATGTGTTCCGTGAGTTGGATGAAAACGCGCAGGATGAAGATATTTATTTGGACGAGTTCAGAGATGAAATCGACGGATGGGTGATCGATGCTATCAAGGCTATTGGCATTGATACGGCTAAGTCTGTATTGAATGCACCTCGCGAAATGCTGATTGAAAAAACGGATCTTGAAGAAGAAACGGTGGACGAGGTATTACGCATTTTGAAATCGGAGTTTGAAGATAATGAATAATAGATCAATGCGATGATGTGCCGATATGCCAATAAAAAGAAAGGGCGTATAGGAATTGGCACATTGGCATATTGAACGATTATCAAATTATTCTTTCTCCATTATTCTTTAAATTAAAATATGACGATAAGGTTAAACAAAGTTACAAGAGATTTAAATGTAGGAATCGCGACGGTAGTTGAGTTCTTGCAAAAGAAGGGGTATACCGTTGAGGCAAACCCGAATACGAAAATTACCGAGGAGCAGTATGCTATGCTCGTGAAAGAGTTCAGCACAGATAAGAACCTTAGACTTGAATCGGAACGTTTCATTCAGGAACGTCAAAACAAAGATCGCAACAAGGCATCTGTTTCTATCGATGGTTATGATAAGAAGGAACCGGAGAAGACTGTTGCTGACGATGTGATTAAGACGGTCATTCCGGAAGATGTGCGTCCGAAGTTTAAACCTGTCGGAAAAATTGATTTAGATAAACTGAACCGGAAGGTTGAGAAAGAACCGGTGAAAGAAGAGCCAAAACCACAACCTGTAGCTGCTGAGGAAAAGAAAGTAGCGGAAGAGGTTAAGCCTGTTGTAAACGAAGTGAAAAAAGAAGAAGTCACTGTGACTCCTGCTACTTCGGAACCGAAACCGGTGAAAGAAGAACCGAAACCGGTGGTGGTTGAAAAGCCTGTTGAAACAGAAAAGAAAGTGGTTGAGGAAGTCAAGAAAGAAGAACCAAAAGTCGTGGTGTCTCCAGAAAAAACAGAGAAGAAAGAAGAGAAACCGGTAGCAGAAGCACCGGTTACTCCAGTAGAGAAGGAAGAGGAGGGCGTATTTAAGATCCGTCCGACTGAGTTTGTATCTAAGATTAATGTTATCGGGCAGATTGACTTGGCTGCATTAAATCAGTCGACACGTCCGAAAAAGAAATCGAAAGAGGAAAAGCGGAAAGAGCGTGAAGAGAAGGAAAAGCTTCGTCAGGATCAGAAGAAACAGATGAAGGAAGCCATCATCAAGGAAATCCGTAAAGAAGATAGTAAACAAGCTAAGGTCGTTGGTAAGGAAAACCTTGATCCTAACGGTAAGAAGAAACGTAATCGCATCAACAATAATAAAGAAAAAGTAGATGTGAACAATGTTGCTTCTAATTTTGCACACCCTACTCCAAACAGTGAGCGTACGAATAATAACCGTGGAGGAAATCAACAAGGTGGCGGCGGACAGAATAGAAACCGTAATAACAATAATAAAGACCGCTTCAAAAAGCCTGTAGTAAAGCAGGAAGTAAGCGAAGAAGATGTAGCAAAGCAGGTTAAAGAAACGTTGGCTCGTCTGACAAGCAAAGGTAAGAACAAAGGTGCCAAATATCGTAAAGAAAAACGTGACATGGCGTCCAACCGTATGCAGGAACTGGAAGATCAGGAAATGGCAGAAAGCAAGGTACTGAAACTGACAGAATTTGTGACTGCTAATGAATTGGCAAGCATGATGAACGTATCTGTAAATCAGGTTATCGGAACTTGTATGAGCATTGGTATGATGGTTTCTATCAATCAGCGTCTGGATGCAGAAACGATTAATCTTGTGGCTGAAGAATTTGGATTTAAGACTGAATATGTCAGTGCAGAAGTAGCCCAAGCCATTGTTGAAGAGGAAGATGCACCGGAAGATCTGGAACATCGTGCTCCGATTGTTACAGTCATGGGACACGTAGACCATGGTAAAACTTCGTTGCTTGACTACATTCGTAAAGCAAATGTAATTGCAGGTGAAGCCGGAGGTATCACACAGCATATTGGTGCATATCATGTTACATTGGAAGATGGACGTAAGATTACGTTCCTCGATACTCCGGGACATGAGGCATTTACTGCAATGCGTGCCCGTGGTGCAAAGGTGACCGATATCGCAATTATTATTGTAGCTGCCGATGATGATGTAATGCCCCAGACCAAAGAAGCCATTAATCATGCAGCAGCGGCAGGTGTTCCTATCGTATTTGCTATTAATAAAATAGATAAGCCTCATGCTAATCCCGAGAAAATTAAAGAGACATTGGCTCAGATGAATTATCTCGTAGAAGAGTGGGGTGGTAAATATCAGTCACAGGATATCTCGGCTAAGAAGGGTCTCGGAGTTCCTGAACTGATGGAGAAAGTACTTCTTGAAGCAGAAATGCTCGACTTAAAGGCAAATCCGAATCGTAATGCTACGGGTTCTATCATCGAATCAACTTTGGATAAGGGACGTGGATATGTTGCGACTGTATTGGTCTCTAACGGTACGCTGAAGGTGGGTGATATTGTACTTGCCGGAACAAGCTACGGCCGTGTAAAAGCCATGTTCAATGAACGTAACCAGCGTGTAGCCCAGGCAGGGCCATCGGAACCGGTATTGATTCTGGGTTTGAATGGTGCTCCTGCTGCAGGTGATACTTTCCACGTGATTGAGACTGATCAGGAAGCCCGTGAGATTGCCAATAAACGTGAACAGTTACAGCGTGAACAGGGTCTGCGTACTCAGAAACTGTTGACACTGGATGAAGTGGGACGTCGTATTGCGCTAGGTAACTTCCAGGAACTGAACGTAATTGTGAAAGGTGACGTGGATGGCTCTATCGAGGCCTTGAGTGATTCGTTAATCAAGCTGTCTACCGAACAGATCCAGGTAAATGTGATCCATAAGGCTGTAGGTCAGATTTCGGAATCGGATGTGACATTAGCAGCTGCTTCGGATGCTATTATTATCGGATTCCAGGTACGTCCATCGGCTTCCGCACGTAAGTTTGCCGAACAGGAAGGTGTGGACATACGTTTGTACTCTGTTATCTATGCAGCTATCGAAGAGGTGAAGGCTGCTATGGAAGGTATGCTTGCTCCGGAAGTGAAAGAGGTAGTAACTGCTACTATCGAAGTGCGTGAGGTATTCCACATTACTAAGGTGGGTACAGTAGCCGGTGCTGTTGTGAAAGAGGGCAAGGTGAAACGTTCGGATAAGGCTCGCCTGATCCGTGATGGTATAGTAATCTTCTCAGGTTCCATCAATGCTTTGAAGCGCTTTAAAGATGACGTGAAGGAAGTAGGTACAAACTTCGAATGTGGTATCAGTCTTGTTAACTACAACGATTTGAAGGTAGGTGATATGATTGAAACTTACGAAGAAGTAGAAGTGAAGCAAACTTTATAATTCTCACGAAACTGAAAATATACGGAGGCACAGAGTGATTACAACTCCGTGTCTCCGTTTTCGTTTTACATAGAATGACGACCATAGATATTATCATACTGATTGCTCTTGGAGCCGGTGTTATTGTCGGATTTATGAAGGGCTTTATCCGGCAGCTTGCTTCCATTCTCGGATTAATTGTGGGGCTATTGGCAGCAAAAGCTTTGTACACCTCACTGGCTGTGAAGTTATGCCCTACGGTGACCGACTCCATGACTGTGGCGCAGATACTGGCATTTGTCATTATCTGGATCGCTGTACCGCTAATCTTTACATTGGTGGCTTCAGTATTAACCAAGGCATTGGAGGCGGTTTCACTTGGCTGGCTGAATCGCATGCTTGGAGCCGGGCTCGGAGCTTTGAAATATCTTTTATTGGTGAGCTTGGTTATCTGTGTCATTCAGTTTATAGACTCCGATAGTCAGTTGATTAGCCAAACAAAGAAGGAGCAGTCCTTGTTATATTATCCTATGGAAAGCTTTGCGGGGATCTTCTTTCCCGCAGCAAAAGAGGTTACACAACAATATATATTCAAATAAAAATGATGCAACAAGAAGAACCCAATAAATATGTAAAAGAACTCACGCAGGAGAAGTACAAATACGGCTTCACTACGGAGGTACATACAGATATCATAGAGAAGGGACTCAATGAAGACGTGGTACGTTTGATCTCGTCTAAAAAGAACGAGCCGGAGTGGTTGCTGGAGTTCCGTCTGAAAGCTTATCGTCATTGGTTAACGCTGGAGATGCCTACTTGGGCACATTTGCGTATACCGGAAATTGACTATCAGGCAATCTCATATTATGCCGATCCTACGAAAAAGAAGGAGGGCCCGAAGAGTATGGATGAAGTTGATCCGGAATTGATAAAAACATTCAATAAACTCGGCATTCCACTGGAGGAGCAGATGGCATTGAGTGGTATGGCTGTGGATGCAGTGATGGACTCTGTGTCAGTGAAAACGACCTTTAAGGAAACACTGATGGAGAAAGGTATTATTTTTTGCTCATTCAGTGAAGCTGTGCGTGAACATCCCGACTTGGTGAAAAAGTATCTCGGATCTGTTGTTGGGTATAGAGACAACTTCTTCGCGGCATTAAACTCGGCTGTATTCTCAGACGGTTCTTTTGTCTATATCCCCAAGGGGGTACGTTGTCCTATGGAACTCTCTACTTATTTCCGTATCAATGCTGCCAATACCGGTCAGTTTGAACGTACATTGATTGTGGCTGATGACGATAGCTATGTTTCCTATCTGGAGGGGTGTACAGCTCCAATGAGAGATGAGAATCAATTACACGCTGCTATTGTCGAAATCATGGTACATGATCGTGCGGAAGTGAAATATAGCACCGTGCAGAATTGGTATCCGGGCGATGCCGAAGGCAAAGGTGGAGTTTATAATTTTGTGACAAAACGTGGCAATTGCAAAGGAGTAGACAGTAAACTTTCATGGACCCAGGTTGAGACAGGTTCGGCTATTACATGGAAATATCCGTCTTGTATTCTTTCCGGGGATAATTCTACTGCAGAGTTTTATTCTGTAGCTGTGACGAATAATTATCAGCAGGCAGATACAGGTACTAAAATGATCCATTTAGGTAAGAACACCCGTAGTACGATTGTCAGCAAGGGTATATCTGCCGGGAAGAGCGAGAACTCTTACCGTGGGTTGGTCCGTGTAGCTGAAAAGGCTGATAATGCCCGTAATTATAGCCAGTGTGACTCATTGCTGTTGGGTGATAAGTGTGGTGCACATACTTTTCCCTACATGGATATCCATAATGAAACGGCAGTTGTGGAGCATGAAGCGACTACCAGTAAGATTAGTGAGGATCAGATATTTTATTGTAATCAGCGTGGTATTTCTACAGAAGATGCCATTGGATTGATCGTAAACGGCTATGCTAAGGAGGTACTTAATAAACTTCCAATGGAATTTGCCGTAGAAGCTCAGAAACTACTTACGATCTCTCTTGAAGGCAGTGTAGGATAATGAAGACGAAACGTGTTGGTTGGCTATTGATATTCCTGTCCTATGTTGGTGTAGTACTGGCACAAAACCTTGACGATCAAGAAAGGAGGTGGGCGATCAGTGGCTCTTGGGGAGGAAATTGGCCGATAGTCACAAAGAATACACTTTCGGGAAAAGCTGTTTCTGCAGGACATATACATACTTTAATGTTGGAGTATTATATTCCTTATACCCGTTTCTCCCTGAAAGGAGGATATACAGGTGAAGAAATAGGTTTGAATCCAGGTATTTCTGCCTCAATGAGTAATCTGGAAATAGGAGGGCGGTATTATTTCTTACCACAACGGTTTGCAATCCAACCTTATGGGGGACTTTCTACTGGATGGAACCTCTCTCCACGAAGGCAGGAGGGGATGGGCAGTAGCAGTTATTACGATCCTTCAAGGCAAGAGTTTCGTAAAGATTACGATTATCGATACCGAATTAAAGAACCATTATTCACAGTTTCTCCTGTGGTGGGAGCTGATGTATATTTTCTTTCTTGTCTTGCTCTCACCTTGGAATATAATTTCCGGATGGGCATTGCCGGAAAGATAAGTGGAGAGATAGAGAAGACTAATTCTCGTGGAACCGGATTTGTACGTAGCAATGGGATGCGGCAGACCGTAAGTGTAGGGGTAAAGGTTAACTTCCCTTTTACTATTACGCAGACGGACGGAAATTCCATACTACAATGGTTGGACGAGGTTATTTTTGGAAAAGAATAGATAATGAAATAATTGATAAGATCATGTTAGAGATAAAAGACCTGCATGCCAGCATTAACGGCAAAGAGATATTGAAAGGCATTAACCTGACGGTGAAGCCGGGCGAAGTACATGCCATTATGGGACCTAACGGTTCGGGTAAAAGTACGCTTTCGTCTGTTCTGGTAGGTAATCCTGCTTTCGAAGTGACGAAAGGAAGCATCACGTTTTATGGTAAAAATCTTTTGGAATTGAGCCCTGAAGATCGCAGTCACGAAGGTATTTTTCTTAGTTTTCAGTATCCGGTGGAGATCCCGGGCGTGAGCATGGTGAACTTTATGCGTGCTGCTGTCAATGAACAGCGTAAGTACAAAGGATTACCCGCTTTGACAGCCAGTGAGTTCTTGAAATTGATGCGTGAAAAGCGTGCAGTGGTCGAGTTGGATAATAAATTGGCCAATCGTTCGGTAAATGAAGGTTTCTCGGGTGGAGAGAAAAAACGGAATGAGATTTTTCAGATGGCTATGCTCGAACCCCGTCTCAGTATCTTAGACGAGACTGATTCCGGACTCGATATCGATGCGCTTCGTATTGTAGCCGAAGGAGTAAATAAACTGAAAACTCCCGATACCAGTTGTATTGTCATCACCCACTATCAGCGTCTGCTGGACTATATAAAGCCGGACATTGTACATGTTCTTTACAAAGGACGTATTGTAAAGACTGCCGGTCCGGAACTCGCTCTTGAGTTGGAAGAGAAGGGATATGATTGGATTAAGAAGGAATTAGGAGAATGAGTTTAATTATGAATGCAGAACAGCAATATATAGATCTCTTTTCTCAGTGTGAGGCGATGATCTGTCGTCATAGCGCTGAGGCGTTGAATGCCCCCCGGGCAACAGCTTTTGCTGATTTCGAACGTCAGGGGTTTCCTACACGGAAACAAGAGAAATACAAATATACGGATGTCAGTAAATTCTTTGAGCCGGATTATGGGTTGAACTTGAATCGGCTGCCCATTCCGGTGAACCCTTATGAAGTGTTTAAATGTGATGTTCCGAACATGAGCACTTCATTGTTTTTTGTAGTGAACGATGCATTCTACAATCAGGTGCTTCCTAAGTCCGGATTGCCTGAAGGAGTTATCTTCGGTAGTTTGAGAAATATGGCTGAACAGCATCCGGAACTTGTGAAGAAGTATTATGGTAAGTTGGCTGATACTTCGAAAGATGCGGTTACGGCTTTTAATACAGCTTTTGCACAGGATGGAGTATTGATGTATGTTCCGAAGAATGTGATCGTCGATAGACCTATTCAACTGGTCAATATACTTCGTGCGGATGTTAATTTCATGGTAAACCGCCGTGTGTTGATTATCCTTGAAGAAGGGGCTCAGGCCCGTTTGCTTATTTGCGATCATGCAATGGATAATGTAAACTTCTTGGCTACTCAAGTTATTGAAGTGTTTGCAGAAGAGAACTCCGTTTTCGATCTTTATGAATTGGAAGAGACTCATACCAGTACAGTGCGTTTCAGTAATTTGTATGTGAAACAGGGAGCAAACAGCAATGTATTGCTTAATGGAATGACACTTCATAACGGGACAACCCGTAATACGACAGAAGTTACCCTTGCCGGTGAAGGTGCCGAGATCAATCTTTGTGGTATGGCCATTGCTGATAAAAACCAACACGTGGACAATAATACCTCGATAGATCATGCCGTGCCGAATTGTACCAGCAATGAGTTGTTTAAATATGTTCTTGACGATCAGTCTGTGGGAGCTTTTGCCGGTTTGGTACTGGTACGTCCTGATGCGCAACATACCAGTTCTCAGCAGACAAACCGTAACCTCTGTGCTACTCGTGATGCCCGTATGTATACTCAGCCGCAACTGGAGATATATGCCGACGATGTAAAATGCTCTCATGGAGCTACTGTAGGTCAACTGGATGAAAACGCTCTTTTCTATATGCGTGCTCGTGGTATCGCCGAAAAGGAGGCCCGTCTGTTGCTGATGTTTGCATTTGTCAACGAGGTGATTGATACCATTCGTCTGGAGGCGTTGAAAGATCGTCTGCATTTGTTGGTTGAAAAACGTTTCCGCGGTGAACTGAATAAGTGCCAGGGATGTTCTATTTGCAAATAATCAGTGATAAAATGAATATTCATAAGATACGTGAGGACTTTCCCATACTTAGCCGTACGGTATATGGCAAGCCTTTGGTTTATTTAGATAATGGTGCGACTACTCAGAAGCCTCGCCTGGTGATCGATTCGATTGTAGACGAATATTATTCGGTCAATGCGAATGTACATCGGGGAGTTCATTTCTTGTCTCAGCAGGCGACGGAGCTGCATGAGGCTTCACGTGAGACTGTACGTCAGTTCATTAATGCCCGTAGTACTCGTGAGGTCATTTTCACTCGCGGGACAACGGAGAGCATTAATTTAATTGTCTCCAGTTTTGGTGAAGAGTTTATGCAAGAGGGTGATGAGGTGATTGTTTCAGTGATGGAACACCACAGTAATATCGTACCTTGGCAGTTGTTGGCGGCCCGTAAAGGGATTGCGATTAAAGTCATTCCGATGAATGATAAAGGTGAGCTGTTACTTGAAGAGTACGAAAATCTTTTTTCTGAACGTACTAAGATTGTCAGCGTCGCCCAAGTGTCCAATGTACTGGGAACAATCAATCCGGTGAAAGAGATGATTGCCACGGCACATGCTCATGGAGTACCTGTTATGATTGACGGTGCTCAATCCATTCCTCACATGAAGGTGGATGTACAGGATTTGGATGCTGACTTCTTTGTTTTCTCAGGTCATAAAATATATGGGCCTACCGGAATAGGCGTCTTATATGGAAAGGAAGATTGGCTCGAACGTCTTCCGCCTTATCAGGGTGGAGGAGAAATGATTCAGTCTGTCTCATTTGAAAAGACTGTCTTCGGTGAATTACCATTTAAATTCGAGGCTGGAACCCCAGACTATATTGCCACTACCGGGCTTGCCAAAGCGCTGGACTATGTCACAGGTATTGGCTTAGACCCAATAGCATTACATGAACATGAGCTTACAGTCTATGCTATGCAACGGCTGAAAGAAATTCCGAACATGCGTATTTTTGGTGAGGCTGAGCATAAAAGCAGTGTAATTTCATTCTTGGTAGGCGATATACACCATTTGGATCTGGGTACCTTGCTTGATCGATTGGGCATTGCTGTCCGTACGGGACACCATTGTGCAGAACCGTTAATGCGTCGTTTAGGCATTGAAGGTACGGTTCGCGCCTCATTTGCCGTGTATAATACAAAAGAGGAAGTTGATGCTCTTGTAGCTGGTATCGAACGGGTCAGTAAGATGTTCTGAGGCATGTGTATTCTGACAGATATTGAAGTGTCGTGAAAGTTGTTGCTTTTGCGACATTTTTTTATGTTTGATAGGGGCTTGCTGAAATGTGTTGAATGACTTTAGGGCTCTGTCTTTAACTCTTTTGGGGAGGAGGTCTGTTTTTCCTCCGTCAACTAAGGGAAGGCGGAGCAAATACCGTACAGTATTACTTCCAACGACCGATCCGTATAAATAGATAATAAATGAAGGATTCCTGCAACCTTTTTCTTTCTTTATCGTCTAATATTAATATAAACCTCTAAATGAAACAAGAATTATGTTATTAGCAACCACTCCAATCATCGAAGGAAAACGAATAACCACTTATTATGGCATTGTGTCCGGAGAAACTATTATAGGTGCCAATGTCTTCCGTGACTTTTTTGCCAGTATTCGTGATATAGTAGGCGGACGCTCCGGTTCATACGAAGAAGTGCTTCGTGAGGCAAAAGATACTGCTTTGAAAGAAATGTCTGAACAGGCTCGCCAAATGGGCGCTAATGCTGTGATCGGAGTTGATTTGGATTACGAAACAGTTGGGGGAAGTGGCAGTATGTTGATGGTAACTGCTAGTGGGACGGCTGTGTTTTTGGAATAACAAAGTAATCATAAAGACCATACGGGTGTTACGGAAGTCTGTAACACTCGTATGGATTATATGTTTACCTATTGTTAACGACCTTTGATGATTTCCATTTTATCAATATCGGGTGCCCACCCGTACGAATTATACAGACGTATCGTGTTATAGCCTTTGCGAAGTTTAACCTTGATAGTTGTTGTAGCTGCTTGATCCCATGTACCGGAATAAAGGTTAGACTGTTTATATTCTGTTCCGTTTACAGCTATTTGGATATCGCGTTTATCACCTGAATAATAAGTTAACTTAAGTTGATAATCTCCTCCTTTGCTAATATACACGTTTCTGAATTCTGCCCAATTGGAAGGTGAATTTCCAAGATTTTTCATAATATATTCTCCTGAGGCTCCTGATTCTGGTGTAAAATGAGCTGCCTGTTTGTTGTCTGGCAGAAATTCTTGCATGAAAGCATATTCAGCTTCATAACATGTCCGGTCGTGACGTTTGCTACCTTCAAGTCTTATTAAAGCTGTTCCATGTGCAGGAACTAGCGTTTCATAGTAATCGGTGAATGTTCCCATTTCTTGATGGTTCCATAGATCTCTCACTCGTACATCCCCTGATAAATAGAGCTTATCGAAATCGACTCTGATCTGCTGATCTGTATTGCTTCTGTTATATAGTGCTACTGCACGTAGTTTGCCTTCACGTTTCTGAATGGCTTTTGATAAAATCAGATAGTCTTTTCCCCGTTCAATGGCTTCAGCCTGCAGACCTAATGAATCCTGATTTAATGCGATCACTTCCTTATTGGTAATGATCGATAAAGTTTTTTCAGGAATTGTACGAAGATCGCATCCGATCATTAACGGGGAGGACAAGATAGACCATATTCCAAAATGAGTTTTTTCTTCGTCTTCCGTGAGCCCTCTTCCTACTTCAAGCATATCCATGTCATTATAGTGCCCCGGGCTTGCGTAAGGTGCTAAGTAGAGATTTCTTTCAATGATTCGGTCGATTGTTGTGAATCGTGGATTGATGTCTGTATGGATTCGCCAGGAACCTGCCAACTGGGTAGCCCAAGTGCCCGGAAACTGCCAACGGCATATATTATATCGAACATCTGTCCGTCCTGTCCGTCTGATCGCTTTGTAGATATCCGTATAACGTTGCTGCTCACTTTGTCCGGTTGCTTCACCGCCACACCAGTCTATTTTAATGAAATCATATCCCCAGTCTTTGAGGAAGGTTTGGCAGTCTATATCATCGTGTTTCCAAAGCCCTACACCGATACCGAGTGTATCTGCGTCATAGATGGAGCCACAAGTGTTGCTGCCCGCATCAGAATATATACCGGCTTTCAATCCCTTTGAATGAATATAGTCGGACAGGACTCTCATCCCATTCGGGAATTTTTTCTTATTGGCAAAAAGACGTCCTTCCGAATTTCGTCCTCCAAAGTATCCGTCGTCTATGTTCACATATCCATAGCCTACATCCTTCAGACCCCGGTTGACCATGGCATCAGCTGTCTCTTTAATTAGTTCTTCATTAATATGTACTCGGAAGGTGTTCCATGAACTCCACCCCATCATGGGAGTATTTGTGTTTTGTGCCGTGACAGTTGTGAAAAAGCTTGCCAATAACAGGAGGCAGCAATAAGTAGTAACTTTCTTCTTTTTCATAAGGTGTTGTTTTTGTAAGGTAAAATAGCCTGTATATCCCTGTCCGGTGGTAGGTATATACAGGCTAATTTATATTATTAGGAAAGATGAATTACCAACCCGGATTCTGGACCAGATTTGAATTTACATTCAGGTAATCCTGTTTGATTGGACTCAAATACTGTTCATCCCTGAAGATGAATGGTTGAGCATCCAAACGTGCATTTTTATAATACTCTTCGTTGGTTGTACCGTAAGAGTTCAATCCGATCATACCATTTTCCATACCGCTCCATTCTTTCAGGGCAATCAGCCAACGGCGATAGTCGTATGACATATGTCCTTCGAACATCAGCTCTATGGTTCTTTCACGATGAATTACCTCACGAAGTTTGTCTCCGGACGGAAGTCCTTTGTAGGAAACTTCTACATTAGGAATACCGGCTCTCTGGCGGATCAGGTTGAAGTAAGTAAGTGCATCTCCTTCCAGTGTTCCATTGTATTCAAAGTAAGCCTCTGCATAGTCCAAATACAATTCTCCTAAGCGGATGATAGGGAAAGGGAAAGCTACCAGAGAGTTGCTGGTACCACTAACAAAAGTTTCTGGATGAGCCAGTTTGGCGATAGCATACGATCCATATAATTGGTCACTTCCCGCATCACGTGTTCCATTTTGCTCTTTGAAGCGCATTTTGAGGTTAATGGTGTCTCCGTTGATCAGGTAGTCCCCGCGGTTGAAGCCGATAGAACCATAGAAACGTGGTTCACGGTTGCGATGGAGCACTGCTACCGAATCCCCTTCGGCTACTGTGAAACGATGTGCATAATCAAACTCTGGATCTTCATCTATCGGAAGTCCGTTCTTGGTCAGATACATGTCCGCACTGAAAGCCGTTGCACCTAAAGCTCCATAAGGTGCTCCCGAGGAAGTACTGATACCTTTGGGAATTACGTGTGTTTGAATAGAGTTTCCATCGGCCCATGTTTCTTTCCAGCCACTATATCCCCAGATCAGTTCTTTATTCCATGCGTCTACAACCAGGTTACGTGCATTGGCAATGGCTTGGTTGAATTCCGGCAGATTACCTTTCTTTGTATACTTATACAATTCTGCTCCGGCTTGATGTGCCATGTCGATTGCCTTTTTACATTCGTCCATGGCAGTTTTCCATTTATTCTTGTCATAAGTCAGGTTCATGAGCAACTGTCCGTCCTTGTTCTTGAAATTCTTATACATATCAGCATTCCCATTGAACTGTGGGCTGGCTGCGTACAAGTACATTCTTGCCTTTAGTGCTTGTGCAATGACTTTTGTAGCACGACCGTAGTTGGAAGCTTTCACTGTCATAGGCAGGTCGGCAGAGGCATTATCGAACATTTGAGCAATTCGGCTAACGCATTCATCATAGGGTACACGCGGCTTGAAAAGTTCTTCTTTGGGTGCATTAAGAGGGATTGCTTCGTCCAGTATGACTATAGGACCGTAGTTCTGTAATAGCAGGTAGTGGTAGTAGGCAATCAGAAATTTTACTTCACCTTTCCAAAGTACTTTCTTGGCTGCGAGGTCTGCCTCTGAGATTTGTGATGGCTTTACATCATCAATATTATCCAAGAACGTATAACATTGGCGGATACCGTTGTATGAACTTTGCCACACATCAATGATTGGATCAGCAGAATTGTACAATCCTTGTTGCATTCTCATAAAGGTGAACCAAGTAGTGGTCCAGTGGGCAGATCCGACAGTTTCCGGAGTTGTGCACCAACTGAAGTTCTGACGGAAGTTCAGATAATTGGGAATGAAAGAATAGCAGGCGAAGACAAAGTTCTCGGCAGTCTGTTCGTTCTTGAACGCATCAGCCAAAATAGGGGTGTCATCGGGTACAATGTCCAGATAATCACAAGAGTGTAAGCTAGCTCCGATTAGTAAAGCTACAATTATATTTTTTAGTTTCATAATTATTCAGATTTTTAAAAAGTGAACTGTAAACCGATGGAACCCATGATTTGTGTCGGATATTTTAATCCGTTTGAGGTATAGAGCTCCGGATCCCATAATTTAAATTTAGAGAATGTCAGCAGGTTTTGTCCGCTGATATAGGCACGTAAAAATTTATAAGAGTATCCTAATTCCACGTTTTTAAGTCGGATATACGAACCATCTCTCAGCCAGTAAGTAGAGTTGGGGTTATTATTGTTGTTTTTCCCGTTTGTCAGTCTCGGATACATTGCTTCGGGGTTCGGGTTTGCCTCTGTCCAATGATTATCGGCAACAAATTGCATGACACCATACGATTCTCCACCGAAAGGATGGATGTCGCTCAACATGATGCTTCTTTTGCCTACTCCTTGAAAGAAGATGGAAGCATCCCATTTTTTGTACTGGATACTGACTCCCAGACCATAGCTGATTTGGGGTAATTCCGGATTACCAATGTAAGTTTGATCGTTTCCGTCGATCTTTCCGTCATTATTGAGGTCTGCATATTTAATATCACCCGGTTGCACAACTCCGGTTAGTATTTGTTTTGGACTGTTGTCAATCTCTTCCTGATCTTTGAAGAGTCCTAATGCAATATAGCCTTTATACTGATTCAGGGGGCGTCCTACTTGTGACATGTATGCATATTCGTAGTCCGGTTCGTCTATTTCCATATATTGGTTCTTAGCGTATGTGAAAGTACCTTTGGCAGAGATCATGAAGTCTTTGCTGACAGCGTGATTATAGTCCAATGACATGTCAACGCCTTGATTGCGTACCTTACCCAGATTACCATAGGGTCGGAGATCTCCGGTGATACCACTTTCTGCAGGGATTGTATTACGTCTAAGGAAGATGTCTTTACGGTCTTCTCTAAAGAAATCTACGTTGAGGCTTAATTTGTTGAATAATCCCAGGTCGAATCCTACATTATACTTTTTACCGATTTCCCATGTCACCTTTTCAGCTCCGTAAGTAGTGATGGTAGCTCCGTTAGATGAGGTTTGCCACTGGTCACCGAATACAAATCCGGCTCCACCCAAATCTACTTTAGTAAGATAGGGGAAACGGTTGGAGCCGATATCCGCATTACCTACCAATCCGTACGAAGCGCGTATTTTTAAGTTGGAGATAACTTTTGTCAATGGTTCGAAGAATTTCTCGTTGGAGATAAGATAGCCGACAGCGAGTGAAGGGAAGAATCCGTAACGGCTTCCTTTTTCGAAGTTCTCACTACCATTGTAGCCGAAATTGAATTCAGCCAAATAGCGTCCGTCATAAGCATAGGTAACACGTCCGGCCAGCCCCTGATTACGTTCCGGCAATGTATTGTAATAGTTATTGTCAGGATTGTTCAGATTGTATTCGCGCTGAAGATATACCAACATTGCTCCGACATCATGTTTATCACCGAACATGCGCTGATAGTTCAGTGTAGCCTGCAGGTTCATCAGACGGTCGCCAGTAGTGGAAGTCGATGTCTCAAGAGCGGTACGTCCCTTACTGATAGAGTTATAATCATAAAGATAGCTTCCGTCTTCTTGCTCCTGAGGATTCTGTAATTCATAAAAGTAAGGTGAAAAGGAGCGATTGACAGTCGTCTTCGACCAGTTTTTAAAAGAAACCAGTGCTTTAAAATTCAATCCTTTGGTAAGGAAGTCAAGTTTCTGTTCCAGTTCGAAAGCCGTATTAATGGTATATGCGCTTTGCTTAGAACTACCTTGTACCATACTTGCATAAGGGTTGCGATAAATACTGAATCCTCCGGAACCGATAGGACCACCTGATTTGTTTCCGAATATAGTGTGATCTTCACGGTTGATATTCGGATATACAGGTGCAAAATACATTGACGGAGCTTCCATTACGTATTTATACAAATCGTCCATACTGGTTGACGGACCATTGTAATTGACTATTTGCGAGTTGATTCTCACATTTACTTTGGTACTTGATGTCAACCATGCTCCCACGTTACTTTGGAACGAGTAGCGAAGATTCTGTATATTGTTGTCGAATGTGTTATTCGGATCTTTTTTCAGCATACCATTATCATTATTGATGGAGGCGCTGATGAAATAGTCTACTTTCTTTGTACCACCCATTACATTCAGGTTGGCTGATTGGTTCATGGAGTAGTCTTTAAACATATAGTCGAACCAATCAACGTTGGGATATACATACTGATTTCTGCCTTCAAGCGTTCCTTGAATTTTATCATCTGAGAAAGCCGGTGTACCATCCGGGTTACGGGTCAGAATGGCTTCATTTCTCAATTTCATGGCTGTTACTGCATCTGCCAGTTTGAGTGTACGTGTCGGTGCGGTAAATGTATTATCGATGCGTACATTGATGCGTGCTTTTTCAAGATCTTTACCGGTTCGGGTAGTGATCAGGATGACACCATTGGCACCGCGTGCTCCGTAGAGGGCTGTAGCCGAGGCATCTTTCAATATTGAGAAGTTTTCGATAGCTTCCGAGGGAATAGCGTTCATATCTCCTGCCGAAACTTCGACACCATCGATGAAGATCAGAGGATCAGTCGTTCCACTGAAAGTTGCGGCACCGCGTATCCAGAAGTTTGCTCCATCGGCACCCGGCTCACCGGTGCGTTGCATAGAAATCACGCCTGCTATACGTCCGGCAAATGATGTACTCAGGTTACTGGAAGGTACTCGAAGTTCAGCCGGTTTGATGGATTGTACAGCACCTACAACACTGGCTTTTTTCTGTGTTCCGAATCCTACTACCACTACTTCTTCCAGACTCTGGGCGTCAGGTACCAATTTGAAAACAACTACCTTTTTCCCTTTTAGCGGAATTTCAACAGGGGTATATCCGATAAAGGAGGCTACTAATGTGCTATTTTCCGGAGCCATTAATGTAAAGTTCCCTTCGACATTGGTTACTGTTCCCAATGTACTATTGCCTTTTATTACGATATTTGCTCCCGGAATCCCTTCTCCGTTTTCGTCAAGAACCTGACCGGTGATTTTGATTTTTTTTTCCTGTTGAGGTGCTTCTGCCGTAGCTTTGGTAATTGTGATCTGACGGTCGTTGATGTTGTACTTCAATCCCGCTTCTTTAGACAAGATATTCAGAATCGATTCTACATTCTGTTTATCTATCGAAACAGACACTTTCTTCTGCAGTACAGGTAAAAGATCTTTTGAATACAAAACGACAAATTCACTGTTTTTTTCGATGTATTCAAACACTTCTTTTACTGTTTTATTAGTTGCGTGAAGCGTAAAAACAGTTTGCTGGGTATAAGTTTCTACAGCATAAACCGGAGTAGCGATACTCGGTATAAGTAAAAAAATACTAATTAATAAAAAAAAGGACGTAATCCTCCCTGCCTTATGACAAGGAATTGCTTTCTTTTTCATACATTTACATTGATTTTAGTTAATCATTAAAAGTTTGTGATTTAATAAAAAGTCATTAGAGTCGGATAATATGGGCGTATTATCCGATTTTCTTTTTTTATCCGCTTTCTTTCTACATAATAATGTGTGTTTTTTAAGGTTAAACATTTGTTTATTTTACTTGTATTATTCTATATAGATTACATTGTTTTTCATTGTGTATTCGGCAGGCAAGATAGATAGAATTGACTTCATTACCTGATTTAAATCATCATTTAAAAAGAGTTTACCAAACATTTGTTCGTTCTCTATCGCAGCATCACACCGGATGTTTTGTCCGTAATAATCTTGCAGCCGTAACAAAACTTGCTTTAGGCTTTCTCCCTGCAAGGTCCATATCCCGTCAATCCAGCTGATATAATCACGGGCATTTACTTTTTCTTTTCCTGATATACCTTCTTGATTAAGTTCTACTTTCTCGTTAGGTACCATCTTTATATGATGATTTTGTTGGTCTTTTACATTGACCGAACCTTCTACCAATACGACTGCGGCTTTTTCCTGATTTTTATAAGCCGATATGTTGAAGGATGTACCCAAAACGCGTACTTCAAATCCGGAAGTATTCACGATAAACGGTTTCGAAGTATCATGTGTTACGTTCAGATACACTTCTCCTTCCACATAAATTTCTCTGTATTTCCCTTCAAATGCACGGGGATAGATAACTTTACTCCCGGAATTGATCCATATTTTACTGTTATCGGCTAAGACAATCTGTGAACGCTTACCTTTCGGGACAATAATCTGATTGTATTCCTCTTTAATGTCATCTTCCACAAGTTTATTAGAGTTGACCTGCACCTGACCTGTTGCCGAATAGACGATCTGGGCATTATTGTCCAATTCTATCTTCTTTTGATCCGAAACCACCAGCGTAACTTCTTTTATATCCTGTGGAATTTCTGTTTGCAGACTTTGTGCTATTTTATTCAGATCATGTCTCTCTTCATCATTCAATAAAAGAAAACAGCCGGCTCCTATTAACAGGGCTACAGAAGCTGCAACTGCCGAATATTTCAGAATACTGAACAACCTTGCCGTCTTATTGCTCTTCAAGGCAAGACGGACCGGAGTGTTGTCGGCATTTATTTTTGCCTGCACTTTTGCCCATATATCCGGTTCACCCGTTTCTTCGGGGAGACATCGGTTCCAGAGAAAGTCGAGCTTATCATATTCGGCTTGTTCTTCCGGAGATTCAAATGATATCTTTTCCGGATGATCGCCATCCTTATTCAGGCGTGAAGCAAATGATTTAAACTTATTCTTTCTCATTATTTTAATAGGATTACATTAATAAAGACGCAGTTTACTTGAGAATGTCCTATTCGGATTCCATTTTTTTTAGATTATTTTCTGATTTATTTTTTCAGACCATTTGAAATGATCTCTAATGCTTTGGCAACGTGGACGTTAATGGTCTTAACCGAGATATTCAGCATATCGGCTATTTCTTTATAGGGTAGGCGTTCTATCTTGGCAAGAGCGAAGACTACCTTGCATTTTGGAGGAAGTGTTTGAATGAGGCTATTGATTTGAGCTATCTCTTCCTTGCTGATCATCTCTTCATCGGGAGTTTGCAGATTTCCGATTATTTGAAAATCATCTATTTCTTCCCATGAGGCAATTTCACTTGAATTTTCCGCTTTTCTCAGATAGGAGATGGCTTTGTTATGAGTTAATGTGAGCAACCAAGCTTTTATATTCTTGATTTCATCTATTTCTTCCCGGTGTCTCCATACATCCAGAAAGACGTCGCTGACTACTTCTTCAGCGGTTTCTTTGCTTCGTACGAAACACTGTGCATAGTAGAACAAGTCTTTCGAATAGCTATTAACAAAATGACGGAAAGAAGCCTCTTCTCCTTTCTTTATCTTGCTGATATATTCTATGTTGTTGTTCATATATAGAGTAATGGTTACCATATGTGCGCTGCAAAAATATAAAATATAAACTTCTTTTCTTAATATTTATTACATTGTTTCGCTTCTTAATTTAATAATATGTGGTATTTTAAAGGCTCGATCACTTTTACTTGCTTCTATTTGCAGGTTTTGTGTTAGCCATAAATGAGGGGGGCAAACTTTTTGATACAACCCGTATTCAGGACCTGTTTAAATTTTATAGTTTGAAATAAAAAGAGTGTTTCCTCTTTCCGTCAAAATGATTATTTTTTTTAGTTGCCAAGCTTCAAATGATTATGTATTTAACGGATTTAGAAGCAATACAGTTACAAGTTACCAAGAAAATCTTGGATTTGCAAGAAAGAAAGCGAAAATATGATTTGAGTGAAATATGGAATGTAATATTCTATATCGTCAATATCGCTTATCAGTGATGCATGTTGTCTTCGGACTTCGTACCTTGGGAATTGGTTTACTACTATTATCGTAAATGGTCTTTTTGGGGTGAATTTGATCTGTTATTGAATAACTTAAGAGAAAAAGTACGTGTGGAAATGGAATAAGTTGCAGGAGCTGGTTTGGGTATTATGGATAGTCAAAGTGTTTGTTGGGGCGACAATCGTCCCCTCAACGGCATTGATGGCAACAAAAGGGTTAAAAGAATCAAGCGTCATGTAGTAGATAAGAATGGTTTTCTACTCACTGTAATGGTGACAATAGTTTGCGTGCATGATGGCAAAGTCGTTTATCTGTTAGCTAGATTGTCTTGGGGAACTTTGCTGTTATATCAAAATCATACTGGCAGATGTCGGTTATCGCTGGGGAATAGGAGAAAATATTAAAAACGCTTTTGAATATTTGGCTATTCTCGGTATGATTAATTTTCTTCAATTGGGTAAGCCGTCTTATTATCGTAACAGTAAACAGGTTACCGGATTTGCCGATTGCCAAAGTCGAGATTTGGATAAACTGCACTTTCATTTGTGGTACTTCATTGACCAATGTAAATATAGCCTAATTAAACCGAATATCGCAATAAATCGAAGGCTATGGGAAGAAGGGATTGGAATTGAGGTGGTTGTGATGTAAGTATTTGAATTTTAAGTGATTATTGTTGCTTATTCCCGATTAATAAAATGTAACTCTGTGCGGTCAAAATCGGATAATCGGACCTCATAAACTCCAGAATCCCCTAACTTGCCATCTACTCCTTCACTATATCCTCCCACAATAATTAATTTATCGCCCGTGCAATAAAGTCCACCCGCCCGTAACTTCAGATCAATTTGATAAGCTTTTGTCTCATTAGTACATAAATTATATACTTGTATCACACCATTTTCCAAAATGTAGACTTTATCTCCACCACGAGTCATAGCCGCCTTACTTATTGAAAACCACAAGTTTCCTCTATTCTTCCAAATACCGGTAGTCAGATCATAAGTGAGTATTGTCGATAAAGGTCTTTGTCGATACCCACCAAATAAGAAAACAGTATGCCCCATAAGAATTCCATTTGTTTCCATTCCTAAGGGCATTTTTCCTACCTCATACCAAATGCCTTTTTTCAAATCAAGCATGTGTATTTTATCTGAATATTTTTGCCATCCATTTTCTGCCTGATAGGTAGAACCTCCGAAGATTATTAATTTGTTATCGTAAATAAATGCAGCAGAAGAAGCGGCTTGATGCGGATTCACTGGGTCTATTAATATTGTATCCTGATGTATATTATATATCTCTACCGTCTCATCAAGATACTCAATCTTCCGATTAGTTGAGAAACGTTTCCCACCCATAATATAGATTTTCCCATCATTGTAAAGAGCTGAATGATAAGCACGCTCCCTCAACTTTTGGTTTGAAACGATCCAAGTATTCGATGTGGTATCATAAATATACATTCTATTACTATACTTTTCATAAATAAACCCTGTGGGAAGTCCGCCAGATGCTCCCAAACTAAAGCCCATAGGAAGTTTTATCTGAGATCTATCTCCACCTATAATATACAGTTTCTTTCCTAATGAAATCATTGCAAACGAATATAGTGGGACAGGCATTGATGATATTTGTGTATATGGCAAACGTAAGTAAGTTTTTTTTATGCCATAAACAGATACTTCTCCTAGTATAAATGGCTCTTCTTGCAATAAAATCACATTTTTCTTTTGCAATAAAGAGGCTACAGCAAATTTTCTTGTACGATATCCGACAAAAGAAAAACAGAGAGTATCTATATTATGTAACAACTCTCCATTGTTTATCATAAACTCACCCTTTTTATCTGCAACAGCTACTCCTACCCCCCGATTAGTATAAATATTAGCTCCTGCCAAAGGCTGTTTTGTTTTTGCATCAATAATTTGGCCTCTAACTTGAGAGGATAAATTATTGTTGCACCATGGTGCGAGAAATATTATTAACCATAAGTACTTTATCATTTTCATACATATTAGAAGAATAGATATCTATTTTAGAAATACCTATTCTTCATTTAAATTGGCTACGTCATACCAGGACAAAGATATAACATACAATCATCTTGGTCACAACTACACTCCCAGCCCATCGTGGGACAAATGGGAGGAAGTCCATCACAATTACAGAACTGATCACATGGATCAGCATAGCAAGGCGGAGCTGAATCTTTATTTACACATGTATTTTTACCACAACCATCTGCTCCTCCTTTTAAAACATACTGTTCCATAAGATCTAATCTTTCGATTCTTTCATTAACCCCCATATTCATTTCGAATTCAAAAAAAATTGAGTTTAAAGAAATCATTTCTTTCTTTTTCATACTTGACACCTCCTTTCTATATCAATAACTATCTAGTATCTTGTTAATATCTTTTCTTAAAAGAGAATACGACTCCCAATTATATGGCAATATCTTTCTGATGAAATTGTATAAAACATAATCAGTTTTCTCTAAAAATATAAAAGGATTCCTCCCCTCTGATTTTGTAGTTATCCGATGAGGATAGTGAGCAAGATAAAACAATTGAATTAATCTATTGCAGACCATAAATACGCTTTTCTTCTTCTCGATGCATTCATCATGATCTATATTACAAATCTCCAATATTTCATTCTTTAAATTATCAACAAGCATAGTCCTTAACAATACTCTGCGTTCAATTATATCATTCAAATATTTTTGTAAATCCTTTATTAGATGTAACGGGTCATAAATACCTCGGGAAGAAGAAACAAACGTCAAAGGCATATTATGATATCCATATAAATACTTTTGAAAATCTCGATATATATGTTGTTTTGAAATAATAAATATGGTAACCTCCAGTCCATCATATTTAAAAGTTACTAAATATGCCCCTGTTATAGATGCTTTCATAAACAAAATATCAAGATCACTGTCTTTCCTAAAAAAAAATTCTGCAACAGATCCACCGAGTGCAATTGACGCATCAGGAAACGATTTATGTAGAAAATCTACTACTGTATGAGCAACTTCTAAATGTTTCATAAAAGACGTTTTATTACTATATTATTCTTTCTTTTAGCAACAAATTCGTTTTCTTTAATTTCCAATAATAAGTTTTTGATGTCCTGTATACTATTTTCGTTTAAAACGGAATTCAAAAACAGATCTATTCTTTCAATATAAGATTCATATCGCTTCGTATTTCTTATTCTTTCTCTGAAAGAGAAAAGTCCTCCCTCCAATTGAGAAAGGTACAAAAAAGAGTATAATTCTTCTTTCATGTCTAACATCCTCAAAAGATTGTCTAATGTAAACTCTTCCCTTGAAATCGCATTATCTTTCAAGAGTTCTTCATCTGATAACAATAGTATTACATCCTCTAAATTATTTATCACAACTTATCTCCTTTCTTATATATTCATCATAGATAATCTTAATCATACGAATGAAAAGTTGTGGATAATTATTGCAATTTCCAGGTTTTACTTTTCCATTTTTCCTCAAACTTCCTATAATACAGCCACCTCCGCAAAATAAGGCATATTTACACTTGCAGCAATTGGATTCACTGACATTCATATAAAACCAAAATTTAAGTCTATCATCTTCAAGATGAAAGTCAGGAATATAACGTCCTATCTTATATTTAGATATACCTACTACATCCCAACAAGGATAGATATCTCCAAGTGGATCAAAAATAATATTACCTGTTTGCGATCCACAAAAAGCTCCTTTATAAGCCAATGGTTTACCTAATAACAAAGATTTCAGAATATTATATGTCCCATAATTCTGGCACTCTGCTTTTTCATCTAACTTTCCGAGTTTTTTCTTTTCATAAAAGGTATTTACTAAGTCTATTTGAGAGAATGGAGTTTCAAACATTGAATTCTCCTCAATGTCCTTACGTAATAAAGCGCAATATGGAGCAAATGTCCGGTAGCGATACCACCCTTTTTGTTTAAAGAACAAGAACAACTCGTCAAGTCGACTAATTGTATAAGAATCTGTATTTATTCTAACTGCAACAGGAAAGCCTAATTTTAATAAAGCATCAATATTCTCCGTGATCTTTGTAAAAGAATCATTGTTTTTATAATGTGGCTTTCGTTCATTCTGAACATCCTCTACACCATCTAAGGTTATTTGAAAAGAGAAAATCTTATTATCTTTCAAAAAATCAAGATATTTATCAATATCATAGCCATTGGTTGTTACAGAAAAATTACATTTATTTTCTTTCCCTTTTTTCACTATATAGCAAATCATATCATAATTGTCTGCAAGGAATGGCTCTCCTCCATATAAAGCAATCGTTCTAGAACATGAGCCATCTTTTATTTTTTCTGATATTATCTCAAAGGCTCTGTCAATATATTCTTTAGAAATCTTGGCTTTAGGTAAACAATGTGAACCGTTTAAAATGGGATTCTCGTAACAATAAATACAACGTAAATTACAATCATATGAAAGTATGAAATGAAAATTATATTTTTTAAAGCGCATATCCTTATGAGCCTTATCGAGCAAATGTTTCACGAGTTGTATTTCTTCACTGTGTGTGAGAGAAGTTAAGTATCCTCTTTTTATTAATTTATTTTTAGTATCTTCTGACACATGTCCCAAATTTCCATTATTTTTAAGAAAGTCATAAACGCTTTTATTCACAATGTCAAGGGCACGTGTATATCCATTTAAAATAACGTATAGATTCTTTTTTTTATCTACATTTACAGATATATTATAAGAAGACGCTCTCATGGTATTTTTAATTATAGTTGATCTATTACGATTCCCTACAAATATAACAATTCATTTGATTAATTAAAAATAAAATAGCAGAAATATGAGAGTCTGTTTAAATTTTCCTCATAAAAGTTTTTATTCAGTTTGTTTTCCTCTTTTTATTCGTCACATAGTCCGCTATGCTCCTCATAAAGATAGAAAAACATCCTCAAAGAGGACTCTCAAAACAATACTGAGCAAAATTTAAGAGAGCTCCAGGTCTATTCCAAATAAAGTTTAGTAATCGCAAGGAAATAAGCTGGTACAGTTTTCATTGACACCGTTTCTCCCATACCGGATAAAAATAGATATATGAATATGGCCTTAGATAACCATTGAAAATTGTCTTGATTATGAATTAAACCAGTACCTTTTCTGTAGCTATATTTGTAGACCCGGAGAAAAATCGTAAATTTAGATGCTTGACAAAGGTATTTATAAGATGATTACAAAATCTACTTCAAAAGTGCTTAAGCTTGAAGAACCGGCTTATATTGCTATATTTAGCAAATGTTGAACACAATAGTTCTTGGCAACGAAAGCAATCTCCCTTCACGAACTTTTAGCATCAGCAAAGTTAGTAAGCATACACTTTATAAAGACAAATGGGAACTTAGAATCGGTAATGGTTCCGGTAAGGGGGCGTATTCGGCGACAAGGTGGTGGCAGGAAGTATCTTCCGGGTCTTCACCCTGAGTGGATAGACGCCTTGAAGATTGTAATTGAATCATATACAGCAGAAGTCCCTCAATAAGTAAAGAACTGTCGAAGAATGGATCTGATATATTCGAATATATTGTTAGGCAGGTTCTTGATTTGCTAGCCTTTCACCATTGTTCTTTCATAAAGGATATGCCGATGAAAGAAGTTAAGGACAGAGATGCACAATTTAAGAATATCTCTTCCATAAGGACAGCATGTTGGAAGATCGGATTTCCTATGATCAGTATTGATACCAAAAAGAAAGAACTCATTGGCAAGTTCAAGCGCAACGGAAAAGTTTTGATTAAAACTCAGCAAAAATCTCTTGATTATGATTTTGCCATATTTTCCAATGGGCAGATCATCCCTCACGGCATTTACGATGCCACGGGGAATGTTGAATATGTGACAATTAGTACAAGCCATGATGCTTCTAAGTTCGTTTGTGACAACATACACAACGTCTTCAAGAACAGTATCATAAGGTCCATATGCTCGTGATAATATGGGATGACGGAGGCTCGAACTCCAGTTCTCACTGCGTTGTAAAGCGAGAACTTATGGAATTCGCTGACAAACTAAAAATGAATTTTTGGGTGATATATTATCCGCCATATTGTTCCTAAGTTCAATTCTATTAAATGTTTAATTGTTCCTATTGATATATATTCAGAAACGTATGATATAGATTTATGAAAAGGAGGTGTCTTAGAGGACTTGTTTTTCATGGACAGTTTCCTAAATGGAATTATCTCATCAAACCAGTATAATGTGTACCAAGTTATTTTAAAGCATTACTTAAAGTAGTATAGTAAGGTGGATTCGAACAGAGATGAGTAGCGGGAGTTAGCATCATTTCAGTGTCTGGGCGGGGCTTGATATCATTCTGTCACTTTGATAATCGGGGCTCTCCAGAATCGTTTATTTCGGACGTGGGCACTTGCCTGAATGAAAAAACGCATTCTACTGGATGCGTTTGATGATGTATTTCTTAGAATTTTGATTGTTTGGCTGCAATAGGAAAGTGGAAATGTCTTGTCGGTGTTAAAAGGTTTCTTGTGTGAAGCTGTATTCCTGCCTTTTGTCACTTCGGGAAACTCTGCCTGCGCTTGTAACCAGAAGAAAGAATGTTCCTTTTAGACCGAATTTTGAATAACAATGGGAGATATTCGGGAAAACAATAGAAGATATTTCTAAAACATAAGGACGTTTTGGGTAAATGCTTACGTCTTTTCGGGTAAATGCCTACTTCTTTTCGTAAAAAAACGGCTCTTTTGTCTCCGAAGCCTGGTACTCCGGCTCCGAAAGCCTCCGTTCGGCTCTTTTCTTCTCCAGGATTATCGGAAACGATCAGGAATCCTGTTGTCAAAAACGGATGTTTACTTTCTTTTTGCGCTGATATTCCGGGAATATATGACATCCGGCCGGATTATACGGGTTTCACCACAGATTAGCGCAGAATGATTTTAAGTCATTGATTATCAATATAAGTAATCTGTATTAATCTGTGGTGAATTCCGGCAAATCCCCAAATTTAGAATAGGGGGCTTATGGATCGTTCTTTCTCTACTCTGCTACCACCTCTATTACCCGGCTATTGGTTTGTGAAGTTGTAAATGCATTCAATCCTATTTTCATCAGATAGTCACCGGAGAAGATTTTCTCATTACCCGACAAATTGGATTTCCGACCCGGCATCAGATTAATTTCCTTCACCCGGTACATCTTTTGGGCATCAAGCCCCCGGAGCTTTACCGGTAGTAGTTTCTCGCCGAAACGCGGATGGATGTCGTAGGTAAAGAGGACGGCTTTCGAAGCATCGGGGGCAGCATACATCACTGCCATGTGGTTGCCATCATATGGAGATACGAGACGATATTGATCACCATCTAGAATGACAGGTTTCAAGCGTTTATAATTGGCTACTGCTTCCTGGCAATAAGTAAGTTCATCTGCTTTCATGTCTTTCAGTCCGATGTCGAAACCAAGTTTACACATACTGGCAACATCGGTGCGGAATTTCACACTTGTTCTGCTGTTCCAGCTTGTTACGTGTGCACACATCGCTTTGGCCGGGAAGAACTGTGAGAAGCCCCACTGAATGAATAAGCGTTCTACCGGATCGGTATTATCCGAACACCAAAATTCGGTGAAGTACTTCAGTGCTTCATAATCACAACGTGCACCTCCACCGGAGCAAAGCATCATGGGCACATTAGGATATTTCTCTTTTACCCGTTTCAATACATTATATATACCGCGCACGTGGTCGATGTAGAGCTGTCCTTGTTTATCTTTCAGGTAAGGCGAATAAATATTAGTAATCGGACTGTTGCAATCCCATTTAAAGAAGGCTACATCGGGATTCTCCGTCATAATCTTATCTACGACACCAAACACGAAGTCTTGTACTTTAGGATTGCTCAGGTCAAGTACCAACTGATTACGGAAATAATAAGTTTCCCGGTTCGGGTAATGGATAGCCCATTCCGGATGTGTTTCGAACAGGTCACTTTTGGGATTCACCATCTCTGGTTCAATCCAGATACCGAATTTGACACCGGCTTCTTTCGCTTTCTCTACTAATGCAGGGATTCCTCCGGGAAGCTTACTTTTCATCGCTTCCCAATCGCCCAGGCCGGCATGGTCATCGTTGCGCGGATGTTTGTTGCCAAACCATCCGTCGTCGAGCAGGAACATATCTACGCCTAGGTGTTTGGCCTCTTTCATCAGTTTGCCCAGTAATTCTTCATCGAAGGTGAAGTAAGTATTTTCCCAATTATTAAGCAGAGTCATTCGGTCTCCCTTGCCGTCTTTCAGTTGGTAGTTGCGTGCCCAATTGTGCAGGTTACGGCTGGCTTCACCCGTACCGTTGTTACTCAACGTAAAGATAAACTCCGGGGTGGTAAATGTTTCGTTTGCTTTCAATTGATAGTCCGAGGCGTATGGATTGATAGCAGGGATGATTCGTAAGTCGCCTTCATTGTCCACTTCGAAAGTAAACTGGTAGTTGCCTGTCCATCCGATGGTGCCCAATACTACTTGTCCCTGATGCTCCTGAGCGGGCTGTTCCAGTCCGAGTTCAAAAAAAGGTTGCATGTGCATGGCAGCACGGCTACCTAACTTCGTATCGAGAATCTTTTTGCCGGGTTGCAATTGCTGTGTACTCATCTGCACCTCTTTAGCCCAGTCACTGCTGAATTCGGTGAGATAATATTTTTGGTTTGAGAAGTAAAGCATTGTCGAAGCATAACGCCATAACACGACCGGCTTCTTTTGTTGATGCTTGATCTCGCTCCATGTTTTGATGACATTTTGTTTAGGATAGGCTACATAGTGCAGTGTGACGTCCACCGGATATTGGTCATCTTTCATCCGGATGATGGTTTCTGTTCCACCTTCCACTGCTTTCTGTTCCGAAGATACATAACGCAGGATCGTGCTGAGATTGCCATCGTTGTTCGTAATGGCTACGGCCGGTTCGAAATAATCTTCTCCACCCGAACCCGGATAGACTTCCCATCCTCGTGAGGAGCCGGAAAGGTTTTTCAGGTCTTGTTCGTTCAGTAGTCTGTCACCTAGATAAGATTGATACAGACGTCCGTCCGGAGCAACTTCCAGGATAAGGTCCGTCCGATCTGTCGAGATGCGAATCTGTCTGGACTCTTGTGCATTGACATGAATACAAGCTACAAGAATCAGTAATGTTGCAAGTAATTTTTTCATGGTATTGTTGTTGATGTTATGAAATATGCATTGTGTGTGCAAAGTAAGATAAACTTCATTATATTCACAAATGAAACGGGAAGAAACAAATGGATGTTTGTGGTTCAGAGCTCTGTTTCTTAAGCGTTCTCCGGCAGATAGTGGCTTTTAAAAGAGCTTCCGGGGTAGTGGGAATATCATTCCGGTACTTTGTTGTTACATAAATAAAAATATGTAATTTTGAGGATCTTAAAATAAAACAGGATGAAAACAGGTATGAAGCTAATTCAGGGAGCTTTGTTTGTGCTTCTTTTTTTGTTTGCCGCCTGCACACCCCACAGGTGCCCGATTCCCGACGAAATGATAGGAGAACACAGAATTCACCGGGCGGACGGATTCATGACACAGGATTATCGTTTGTCAATTATCCCGGTCAACGATTCGGTGTATGATATAAAGTTGTGGGAGAGGAAGAGTTCTTCAGAATCTCCGGAAAAGGTATATTACGATGGATTGCGTTTCCATTATCGGGATACGGTGCATATCTTCACAAAGCGCGTCACGAGTGGTACCGAAACTTATCGGGTGAATAGACGTCGGGTGACCCGTGATAAGAATCCTCGTATCTGGTATACCCTAAAATTAAGTAGTACCGGGTTTGTGATGTCCGACTCATTGGTGGAGCGAAAAGGGGCTTCCGATGAACAACACCGAAAATTACTTTATAAACGTTATGGCAGACTGACTTTCCGCGAAGGTAAAATCATTTTCCTGAATAGCCGTTGTCCGGCATTCTATGTGAAGAAGGAAGAGAAATAAAGTGCATAGTGCCTGTATTCGTTTTTTAGAGGCGGGAGATCAGCAAAAGTCGAAAATATTTGGTTATCTCGTTTAGATTCAATACTTTTAGGCTTTCGTTAAACCTCTAAATATTGTACGTCTATGGATAGCATTCTTTTTTGGCTTGTTCCGTTTGCCTCTGTTCTGGCTCTCTGTTTTGCGCTCTATTTTCATAAACAAATGATGAAGGAGAGCGAAGGTACTCCACAAATGATTAAGATTGCCGCTGCCGTGCGTCGGGGCGCTATGTCTTATCTGAAACAGCAGTATAAAATCGTTGGCTGGGTATTTCTCGGACTGGTGATTCTATTCTCTGTAATGGCTTATGGTTTTCAGGTGCAGAATGCCTGGGTACCGATAGCTTTCCTGACCGGAGGTTTCTTTTCCGGTCTTTCCGGCTTTTTGGGAATGAAAACAGCTACTTACGCATCGGCGCGTACGGCTAATGCTGCTCGTACGTCATTGAATGCCGGATTGCGAATAGCCTTCCGAAGCGGAGCTGTGATGGGACTGGTAGTGGTCGGCCTGGGACTGCTCGACATCTCTTTTTGGTATCTGTTGCTCAATTGGGCGATACCTGCCGATGTGCTGACACCCACTCATAAACTCTGTATCATCACTACTACCATGCTGACTTTTGGTATGGGTGCCAGTACGCAGGCGCTTTTTGCCCGTGTGGGAGGTGGCATTTATACAAAGGCTGCCGATGTGGGAGCCGATCTTGTGGGAAAAGTTGAGGCCGGTATTCCCGAGGACGATCCGCGTAACCCTGCCACCATTGCTGATAATGTAGGTGATAATGTGGGTGACGTGGCAGGAATGGGTGCCGATTTATACGAGTCATATTGCGGTTCCATTTTGGCAACGGCTGCTTTGGGTGCGGCCGCCTTTATTCATACGGGCGATACGGTTATGCAGTTTAAAGCTGTAATTGCTCCGATGCTGATTGCCGCTATCGGCATCATTCTTTCTATAATCGGTATTTTTTCAGTACGTACCAAAGAGAATGCTACCATGAAAGATCTGCTTGGTTCGCTGGCTTGGGGGACAAACCTGAGTTCGGCTTTGATTGTAGCAGCCACTTTTTTTATCTTGTGGTTATTACAATTGGACAATTGGATGTGGATTTCTTGTGCGGTAGTTGTAGGATTGGTTGTGGGTATTGTTATCGGCCGTTCGACGGAATATTATACTTCCCAATCTTACCGGCCTACTCAGCGGTTGAGTGAAAGTGGCAAAACGGGTCCTGCCACAGTCATCATTTCGGGTATAGGACTCGGCATGTTGTCCACAGCTATTCCTGTGGTGGCGGTGGTAATCGGTATTATTGCTTCCTATCTGTTGGCTTCCGGTTTTGATTTCAATAATGTGGGAATGGGACTTTACGGCATCGGTATTGCTGCTGTCGGTATGCTTTCTACATTGGGCATTACGCTTGCTACGGATGCTTACGGTCCGATAGCCGACAATGCCGGTGGCAATGCGGAGATGTCCTCTTTGGGTAAGGAGGTGCGTAAACGCACCGATGCGCTCGATTCGTTGGGAAATACAACGGCTGCTACCGGAAAAGGTTTTGCCATTGGCTCGGCTGCTCTTACGGGGCTGGCATTGCTGGCTTCTTATATTGAGGAGATCCGCATTGGGTTGACTCGTCTTGGTAATTTGGAACTTACTTTTCCGAATGGAGACACGATCAGTACGGCCAATGCTACCTTTGTGGATTTTATGAACTATTATGAGGTAAATTTGATGAATCCGAAGGTACTTTCCGGTATGTTTCTCGGTTCGATGATGGCATTCCTGTTCTGTGGTCTGACTATGAATGCAGTCGGACGTGCTGCCGGACATATGGTAGATGAAGTACGCCGCCAGTTCCGTGAAATGAAAGGTATCCTGACCGGGGAAACCGAACCGGACTACGAACGTTGCGTTGCTATTTCTACAAAAGGAGCACAGCGGGAAATGGTAGTGCCTTCTCTGATTGCCATCATTGCTCCAATCCTTACCGGACTGATATTTGGTGTTCCCGGTGTATTGGGACTGTTGATTGGCGGACTGAGTAGTGGTTTTGTACTTGCTATCTTCATGGCCAATGCCGGTGGAGCATGGGACAATGCGAAGAAGTATGTGGAAGAAGGCAATTTTGGAGGTAAAGGTAGCGAGGTGCACAAGGCTACTGTGGTAGGTGATACGGTAGGGGATCCATTTAAAGATACGTCCGGCCCGAGTCTGAATATCCTGATTAAACTGATGAGCATGGTTGCTATTGTTATGGCAGGATTAACTGTTGCCTGGAGCCTGTTCTGAGAAGGGACATCATTCACCACAGAGTAACATGGAGTTTCATCGAACGAGCTTAAACTATTGATAGCTGGCGATATTCATCCGTGTGAATCTGTGGCGAATGTGAGTTCTGATTTAATGCAAAACGGCTGATGGCATGACGAATGCTTGCCTTCTTCTTCATCTTTTGTTCATTTCCGTTTAATTGATTACATTTGCCGTGTTAAATAAAAGAAACGATGCTCTTACCCTGGTTAAACGAAGAACTGATAGAAGCCGGTTGTGATGAAGCCGGACGCGGTTGTCTGGCAGGTGCGGTTTATGCTGCTGCCGTTATCTTACCGAAAGATTTTGAGAATGAATTGTTGAATGACTCCAAGCAGTTGTCGGAGAAGCAGCGATATGCTTTGCGCGAAGTGATTGAGCGGGATGCGGTTGCCTGGGCCGTCGGCATTGTTTCGCCCGAAGAGATTGATAAGATAAACATCCTGAATGCATCGTTTCTCGCCATGCACCGGGCGGTAGACCGGCTGAAAACCCGTCCTCAGCATCTGCTGATCGATGGAAACCGTTTCAAGAAGTACCCCGACATACCTCATACTACTGTTATAAAGGGAGATGGCAAATATCTTTCGATAGCTGCTGCTTCTATCCTTGCCAAAACTTATCGTGATGACTACATGAACAAACTGCATCAGGAATTCCCATGTTATGACTGGGAGCATAACAAAGGTTATCCTACGAAAAAGCACCGTGCGGCTATTGCCGGGCACGGTACTACTCCGTATCATCGCATGACTTTCAATCTGTTGGGCGACGGACAGTTGGAATTGTTCTCAAAATAAACTTTCCTTAAAACCACTTTATCTTCCTGAAGATCACAAAGGAGAGGGCAGACAGGAATACGGATACCAGGATGATCAGCAGGAAGGCATGAGGCATCTCCTCAAGATGTATGTCTACGTTCATGCCATAGAAACTGGCTATTAACGTGGGGATCATCAATGTAATGGAAAGACTTGTCATACGTTTCATGATCGCATTCACATTATTGGAGATGATGGATGCAAAGGCGTCCATGGTTCCGGTGAGAATGTCACTGTAAATGTTGACCGTATTGAATGCCTGCTTCAGTTCAATGATCACGTCTTCCACTAACTCTTCATCCAGATAATCGGTATCCTGGAAGATGGTTTTCAACTTGCCGATCATCACTTCATTGCCACGAATGGAAGTATTGAAATAGACCAGTGTCTTCTGTAACTTCATCAATCGCAGCAGATCCTCGTTTCGGATGCTTCGCTCCAGTTCCTTCTCGGCAGCGGTGATGTCTATATTTATCTGTTTCAGATACTTCAGGAACCAGACAGCCGAAGAATAGATCAGTCGGAAAATCAAGTCGAGCTTATTGCGTACTTCGATGCCTTTCCGGCGGGTATGTTCGATGAAATCGGGAATCATATCCGTCTGATGGTAGCACACAGAAACAATGATTTCATTGTTGGTGATGATGCCGATGGGTACGGTGGTATAAGGGATACTGCTTTGAGCGTTCTGGACCGGTATACGCAGTATGGTCAGCAACCAGTTGCCTTCCGTTTCCGTACGCGGACGTTCGTCGGTATCGGCAATGTCATTTAAAAAAGATTCAGGAACTTTCAGGGTTTCGGTCAGGAATTTGAAATCACTGCTGTCCGGGCATACTACATTGACCCAGCTGTTAGGAAGCCATTGTGCTTTTTCCACAAAGCCGGCCTCACAATAAAGATATGTTCGCATCTTATTGCCTCCTTTCGTTTGTTAATGTCCGAGCAGAGGCATTACCGCAGAATGACTCTGTTCGTGTTAGTTAATACTGTTGTACGTTCGCGGGTTTGAATCGTCCATATTCTGTTTTATTTTTAAAGCAGCGCAAAAATAAGGAAATCATTTCAAATCTGCGGCATTTTTTCTTCCTTTTTGTCCGGCGGGGAGATTGCTTAACATAGATTAAACGTGTTCGTAATTAACTTTTTTGTACCTTTGCACCCGAAAAATAGAACGACAATTTAATTTTAGAATATTATGAGTAAGAAAGCCCTTTTAATGATTCTTGATGGTTGGGGATTAGGCGACCACGGGAAAGATGACGTAATCTTCAACACTGCTACTCCTTACTGGGATTATCTGATGGAGACCTATCCTCACTCTCAGTTACAGGCCAGCGGTGAAAACGTAGGTTTACCCGACGGACAGATGGGTAACTCGGAAGTGGGTCACCTCAATATCGGCGCAGGACGCGTAGTTTATCAGGATTTGGTGAAAATCAACCTCTCTTGTCGTGACAACAGCATCCTGAAGAACCCGGAGATCGTTTCAGCTTTCTCTTACGCAAAAGAAAACGGAAAGAATGTTCATTTTATGGGACTGACTTCGGATGGTGGCGTACATAGCTCTCTGGACCATCTGTTCAAACTTTGCGATATTGCTAAAGAATATAATATTGAGAACACTTTCGTTCATTGCTTTATGGATGGACGTGACACAGACCCGAAGAGCGGTAAAGGCTTTATCGAACAACTGGAAGCGCATTGCGCCAAGTCTGCCGGTAAAGTGGCTTCCATCATTGGCCGTTATTATGCTATGGACCGTGACAAACGCTGGGAACGTGTGAAAGAAGCGTATGACCTGCTGGTAAACGGCATTGGTAAGAAAGCTACCGACATGGTGCAGGCTATGCAGGAATCTTATGATGAAGGGGTAACGGACGAGTTTATCAAACCGATTGTGAATGCCGGTGTAGACGGTACTATCAAAGAAGGTGACGTGGTGATCTTCTTCAACTACCGTAACGATCGTGCCAAAGAGCTGACTGTAGTTTTGACCCAACAGGATATGCCGGAAGCAGGCATGCACACAATACCGGGATTGCAGTACTACTGTATGACTCCGTACGATGCTTCGTTCAAGGGTGTGCATATCTTGTTCGATAAGGAAAACGTGGCTAATACGTTGGGCGAGTATCTGGCTGCTAACGGAAAGAAACAGCTTCATATTGCCGAAACAGAGAAATATGCTCACGTAACATTCTTCTTTAACGGTGGTCGTGAAACTCCGTATGATAACGAAGACCGCATCCTGGTTCCGTCTCCGAAAGTTGCAACTTACGACTTGAAACCGGAGATGAGTGCCTATGAAGTGAAAGATAAACTGGTGGCTGCCATCAACGAGAATAAATATGACTTTATCGTGGTGAACTATGCCAATGGTGATATGGTAGGTCATACCGGTATTTACGAAGCTATCGAGAAAGCGGTAGTTGCCGTAGACGCGTGTGTGAAAGATACCATTGAAGCAGCCAAAGCTCAAGGTTACGAAGCTATCATCATTGCCGATCATGGTAACGCTGACCATGCTTTGAATGAAGACGGTACCCCGAATACGGCTCACTCTTTGAATCCTGTACCTTGTGTATACGTGACAGAGAATAAAGAAGCAAAAGTGGCAGACGGACGTTTGGCAGATGTGGCGCCTACCATCCTGCATATTTTGGATATGGTTCAACCGGCTGAGATGACAGGTTGCAATTTGATTAAATAATTAATAGCTTTTTACTACAATAGCTATCAGCATAAAATGAAGTGTTTTCGGGAGGCTTATACCTCTTGAAGACACTTCTTTTTTATCTAAATGCTTGTTGCTTCATATTTAATGAGTTATCTTTGCTAACCTTACACAAAATATAAAGATGAAACAGCTTATATTGTCAGGGATGTTCGTTGTATGTGGATTGTCCGTATCCCTTGCTTCTGAAAAGTGGGCTGTGGATAGCATAAACTGGCATCGTGCAGAGCAGAAAATGCAAGAGAAGGATTTTCAGGATGCAGCACTGACATATAAGGAATTGATTACGAAAGGAGATTCTTTGTTTGTGGATTATGCCGGCCGGCATGTTGAGGATATGCGTGAACAATATTCCATTGACGAGTTGGACTTACAAAACGGAATGCAGCAGAAGAAAATATGGAAATTGGTGTTTATCACCATTCTATGTCTGGTCGTTTTGTTATTCGTAGGACTTCTCTATTTGAGGAGAGCGGAGAGAAAACTTCTATTTTCCAGAGAAGAGTTGCAAAAGGCAAAAAGGCTGGCCGAAGAGTCTGTCCGTAATAAGAGCGTATTTCTTTCCAATATGAGCCATGAGATAAAAACTCCCTTAAATGCGTTGGCAGGTTTCTCTGAAATTTTGATTACTCCGGGAATTGACGATGAAGTTCGTGCGCAGTGTAATGACGTGATCAGGTTAAACTCCGATTTATTGTTGCATTTGGTAAATGACGTAGTCGATGTTTCGTGTCTGGATGTGGCAAATATGAGATTCTCCGTGGTTCCGCATGAGGTGGTGGCTTTATGCCGGAATGTGGTGGAGATGCTGAGAAATATCAAACAGACTTCTGCGGAGATGATTTTTGAGACAGAATTGTCTGCTTTGGAAATGGAAACTGATCCGTGCAGGCTCCAGCAAGTATTGATCAACCTACTGGTCAATGCCACAAAATTTACGAAGGAGGGATATATCACATTGACACTGCGGATAAATGAAGCCGGGGTACCTGAGTTTATGGTAACGGATACCGGGTGTGGAATTCCCCTTGAAAATCAAGAGGCTGTATTCGGTCGGTTCGAAAAACTCAATGAAGGCATCCAGGGTACAGGGCTGGGGCTGTCTATCTGTAAGCTGATCATTAATCGTATGGGAGGAGATATCCGGGTTGACTCCACTTATAGCAAAGGGGCCCGTTTTATTTTTACTCACCCTTTGAAACAGGAGGAAAACCGATGAAGAGACTGGTTGTTCTATTGTTTGGTTTGGTCGGTGCCGCCTTGCTTATGTCGGCTGCCAATTCGGGTGATCGTGTACTGCGTGACAGTATCTTTCATGTCTATCGGTCGATGCCTGCCGACACCACTCGGACCGTTTTTGCGAAAGAGGCTGCAATGGGACACGTTAAAGAAAGCTGGGCGTTGGAGTTACTGGATTCGGCATTGGTGTTTGCCCGGGAGATAAAAGATGTGGAGGGTGAGTTGGAACTCCAATACGGGATTTTTCGTTACTATACGTTCAGGATGGACGGTGAGAATATGGAAAAGACGTGTGCCACCCTGAGGGAAGCGTGTTATCGTTATAAGAAATATGACAACTATTTTCTGGCTTTGCATTATGTGCTCCAGTTGAAGGGATCGGAGGGGGACACGGAGTATGCCATTCTTGAATCGAGAAAGATGCGTGAAGAAGCTGTGCGTTTGCATGCCGACCGTGGAGTGTTTTTGTCATATATCACGGAGGGAAAGTCGTATGTTTTCGCAAGAAACACGGAAAAAGCAATCGAACAGTATCTGAAGGCACTTGAGATTGAAGGAACGACTTTCGGGGACAAACTCATGGTACATGGATATCTGGCAAGTTCCTATTACCTGAAAGATAAATATAAGGAGGCTCTTGGAGAATTGAAAGCACAACGGCAATTGATTGACGGAGTAATTAAGAAAAAGCCGTCTATGCTTGGAGTGTACAGATCTACTCTGTTGACTATCGAGTTGATGTATTGCAAGATTTATCTGGGTATGGTTGACGCAGATCCCTTGTGGATACATCTCAATGAAGCTGCCAAATTTTATGATGATGACTGTTTTTCGGCTACAGCAGTCAATTATCACTTTTCTTGGGCGGGATATTATTATTTAAGACAGGACTGGGAACGATGTTTCCCTGAATTTGAACGTACATTGGCTGCTTTTAAGGGTACTCAGCCTATGTATGAGATTGAGATTCGGAGAATAATGGGAGATGCCTATGTGGATGTCGGCCGATATGAAGAGGCTGCCCGGACTTATAAAACAGCGGCTGTGATGTGCGATTCTGTAAATAAAGCTACTTTGCGAATGAATGAAGAGACGGTGGAGGCCAACTATCGTATCCGGAAAGCTTTGCTTGACAAAGAATTGGGAGAGAAGCGCTTTTTGCAAGTGGCGGTAGTAGGATTGTCTCTGTTTGTTGTTTTGTTGGTGTGGGGAGTGATACGCTTGATCCGGATTCGGGGAGAGTTGGTGAAATCTCAGAAGGAAATGGCGGAATCGTATGCCGTGGTCGTAGCAACCGATAAGATGAAAGAGGTTTTTTTGCGGAATATTACAGATGAAATACGGGTTCCTCTGGATACTGTGGTGGAATTGTCTGACCGCCTGTGCCGGGAGACGAATTTGAAACAGGAAAAACAGCAGGAGTATTCTGCAACAATTAAGAAGTGTGCTTCAAAATTGATTGGCCTGATATTCAATGTGCTGGACCTTGCCCGATTAGAATCGGGAATGATGAAGTTTGTGGTAGAGGAGTATGATGTGGTTCAGTTATGTACCGATGCCAGGCTGATGGTGGAGATGCAAACTGAAAATAGAACGAAAGTTGATTTCCACACGGAACCGGATATGCTGCTGATCGATGTGGATACCAACCGGTTTATGAAAATGCTTGCTTCTGTGCTAAAATATCCCGAAGAAAGTGAGGGGCTTTTCAGGGTGAAATTCATCTTGTCCCGCCCAAGCGAGGATTATTTGCAAATTAAAGTTGTAAACAGCCCCATTTTTATGACTGCCGAAAGTGAAAAGGAGTTTGATGTTTTGCATACCATCAATCGGCTGTACTTAGAAACTTTCCAAGGTAGCTATCAGTTACTCGAAGAGAGTGGTGAGCGGATGATTATCATTACATATCCTGTGTCATGATTGCAGATGATTCGTATCCGGCATGAGAAAGCGTAATTGTTTTTGTCTTTTAGGATACGTTTTATCTTCTTGTTATGCAAATTCCCGGCGAAAACGATCTGTCGAACCATATATTTCTGTAACTTTGTCTTTAATAAACGTAGTGATAATAGATGATCTGTTATGCAATTAGCCACTATAAGATTATAAATTTTATCGCTAATTATTTGTTTGTCAATATTCTAATTTACATGATAATCTATCAAACTCAGGTGGCTTTACTATCAGATCTGAATATCTCTTTAAGAGTATGAAAAACTTGAGAGATTCCTTCTATTTACACTTAGGTAACTTGTATAATATAAACCGATAATTATGATTCAAATAGACAACGTTGTTGTGAGCCTGGATGTGCTTCGCGAGAAGTTTGTGTGCAACTTGGATGCCTGTAAAGGTGAGTGTTGCATTGAAGGTGATGCCGGGGCTCCGGTAGAACTGGAAGAGGTGGAGAAATTGGAAGAGGTGCTTCCGGTTGTTTGGGATGAACTGTCGCCCGAAGCTCGTGCGGTAATAGATAAGCAAGGCGTGGTATATACCGATCGGGACGGTGATCTGGTGACCTCCATTGTGAATGGCAAAGACTGTGTATTTACTTGTTACGATGAAAAGGGGTATTGCTATTGCGCCATCGAGAAAGCATATCGGGGAGGAAAAACAGACTTTTATAAACCGGTGTCTTGCCATCTGTATCCTATACGGGTAGGCAATTACGGACCTTATCAGGCAGTGAATTACCATCGTTGGGATGTATGTAAGGCTGCTGTATTGTTGGGTAAAAAGGAGAATGTTCCGGTCTATCGCTTCCTGAAGGAGCCGTTGATTCGTAAATTCGGTAAGGAGTGGTATGATGAACTGGAGATTGCGGTAAAAGAATTGCAGGATAGAGGGATGATATGAACAGACAGGTAAAGAAAACACTTAAGATCAGCGGCATCACGTTGGGAACAGTTCTTTTGGTGCTGCTTGTTGCCATTGCTTTTGTGATTAATTTCATCGTAACTCCGAAGAAGCTGACTCCGGTGGTGCTGGATGCTGCCAATCAGACTCTGAATGTACACCTGGATATGGAGAGCGTAGAGTTGACTTTCTTTTCAACTTTCCCACAGTTCGGATTGAAGGTGAAGAACGGTAGTTTGGTGTCTAAAGCCTTGAATGATAGTAGCTGGTGCAAAACCGATTCGTTACTGTCTTTCAAGGAATGTGTGCTGACCGTCAACCCGATAGCATATTTGACGGAAAATCGCATTGTTGTTCACAATCTTTCGTTGGAAGAGGTAGCTGTATATGCCTACCGGAATAAAACCGGGAAAGCCAATTGGGAGGTAACCCGTGCGTCGGTCGATACGATACCGGCCGATACTGCATCGACCGATTTTAATAGTGAGATTGATATCCGGAATATAGAACTCAAACATGCCAATCTTGTTTTCGATGATCGGAATACGGATATTTACTCACGCATCGATGATGCCAATCTGAAGTTGAGGCTTTCGCTGACAAAGGGTATTTCTACTTTAGGGTTGAAATTTGACAACAAGAATATTCTTTTCTGGCAGCAGGGAGAACTGTTGGTCAATAAGATAGCTACTTCTTTACGGACAGATATTATGGTGGACAGGCAGACCGCTGTCTGGAAACTGAAGGATACGGAACTCGATGTGAATGGTATCCGGCTGGATGTAAACGGAGCTTTCCGGCGGGATACCGTGGCGAAGACAATCGGTATGGATCTGGAATATGGTTTGCATGCCCCTTCGATGGAGACGGTGTTGCGGATGATTCCGAAATCGTATGTGAAGGATAGTAAAGTCTCGGCTAAAGGTGAAGTTACCGTTAGCGGTAGGGTGAGGGGTGTGTATGGTGACAAAAAGTTGCCTGCCGTTTCACTCAAGATCGGTATCAAAGAGGCTTCGGCACAATATAAGGGTTTACCATACGGTATTGATGAGGTAACGGCAGATTTTGATGCGTATGTCGACTTGATGCGTCATCAGCCTTCGTATCTAAACCTGAAAATATTCCATTTTAAAGGGGCACATACTGAAGTTTTGGCCGATGCGAAGGTAGACGATTTGCTGGATGATCCGTTGATTACTTTCCATACCAAGTCGACTGTCGACTTGGATGCACTGGCTAAAACCTTTCCATTGCAGGAAAGCGTGACAATCACGGGAAAACTGGATGCGGATATGGGGATGAAGTGCCGCCTTTCTGCTTTGAAGAAGCAGGATATCGGGCGCATGAAGTTGGGAGGCAAACTTGAATTGAAAGATTTTGAATTGAAGGATACTGCCAAGGATTTCGATTTTCTAGGTAATGCTACTTTCCGTTTCCGTGATAACGAAACCTTGCAGGCGCAGATGGATGTCCGTAAACTGGTGTTGAGAAGCCGTTTTCTCTCTTCTGACATCGAACGGTTGGTTGCCAATGTTTCTTCGACTAATCCGCAGGATACCAACCGCATTGTCTCTTTGCAGTGCGATATGGAGGTCAGTAAGCTCCGTGCTTCGATGGGCGATTCTATAAAGTTATACAGTGCCCGTGCAAAAGCACAAGCTGCACTGGGGCCTCAGGAGGTGGATGTAACGAAGCCGGCGATTGATTTTTCACTTCGTGCCGATTCGCTTTTCTTCAGTGCGGCAGGAACTCGCATGGCTATGAATGTGGCGGGCATCAAGATGAAGGCTGATAAGCTGAATGACTCCCTGTGGATGCCTAAAGGGATTGTTGGGTTCAATCGCTTACGCTTCCGTACGCCGGAATTCGGCTTGCCTATTCGCATGTCAAAAACAGCGGTGACGGTGGATGGCCCGAAGATTACTTTAAAGAATGCTTCTGTCCGTATCGGACGCTCCAATATGACGGCTACAGGCGATATGATGGGTGTTTACAGGGCAATGACGAAAGGAGAGAAGTTGACGGCACATTTGTCTCTTACGTCTGATCTGATCGATTGTAATCAGTTGATTAATTCTCTTTCTTTCCCCGAGGATACTACGGAAGTGCTTACCGACAGCGTACCTTCGGAGATGGAATTGTTTGTGATTCCCCGAAATATAGATTTTGAATTGCAAACAGATCTGAAGAAGGTCATTTTTGAGAAAATGCTGTTTGAGAATGTACATGGAGCGGTAGATATTAAGAATCAGGCCATACATCTGGAAGATCTTTCAATGCGTGCTCTCGATGCCGATATGAAGGCTGTGATGGTCTATAAGGCCGGTAGTCCCCGTGGCGGATATGCCGGTTTTGATTTTAAGATCCGAAACATCAATATTGCGAAGCTGGTCGACTTTGTTCCTGCACTCGATACGATAGTGCCTATGCTTCGTTCTTTCAAGGGACGGGTTATGTTTGATGTTGCTGCCGATGCCCGTTTGGATTCGGCAATGAATGTCCGTATCCCCACTTTGCGTTCGGCCATTCACATCAAAGGAGACAGCCTGGTCCTGATGGATGGTGAAACCTTTGCTGAGATCTCAAAGATGTTGATGTTTAAGAATAAAAAAGAGAATGTATTCGATAGTATCTCTGTCAATGTGACGGTACACGACGGTAATGTGACCGTCTATCCTTTCCTGGTAGAGATAGACCGTTATAAAGCTGCTGTTGGAGGTGAGCAAGGATTAGATATGAACTTTAACTATCACATCTCCATCTTGAAGTCTCCGTTGCCGTTTAAAGCGGGAGTGAATATTTCGGGCAATCTGGACAAAATGAAGTTCCGTATAGGTAAGGCCAAATATAAGGATGCGGTTACCCCTGCTGCGGTACATCGGGTGGATAGTACCCGCATGAATATGGGCAATGAGATTGTTAATCGTTTCCGACGAGTAGTATTGGGACGACAACCTCGATAAGCCCGGGAGGAATTCAAAGAAAAGCGCCGGTCCGAAGGATTTTCCTTCAGCGCCGGCGCTTCTTCGTTGTAAGATGTGAGGTTGGTGTTTATATTACGAATTATGCATCGATATTTGCATACGTTGCATTTTCTTCAATGAACTCGCGGCGTGGACCTACGTCTTCACCCATCAACATGGAGAAGATATAGTCGGCTTCTGCTGCGTTGTCGATATTAACCTGTTTCAGCATACGGTTTTCCGGATCCATAGTCGTTTCCCACAACTGCTGGGCATTCATCTCACCCAAACCTTTGTAGCGCTGTGTATGGATTGCATTTTCCGAACCGCCACCATAAGTGTCGATAAACTTCTGGCGTTGCGCATCTGTCCAGCAATACTCTTCTATTTTTCCTTTTTTGCAAAGGTAGAGCGGGGGAGTGGCAATGTACAGATAGCCATTCTGGATGATCTGTGGCATATAGCGGAAGAAAAAAGTCATGATCAGTGTGTCGATGTGTGATCCATCGACGTCGGCATCGGTCATGATAATGATTTTATGATAGCGCAGCTTATCAATATTGGCAGCTTTGCTGTCTTCTTCCGTTCCGATAGTGACACCCAGTGCCGTGTATATATTGCGTATTTCTTCGCTTTCAAGCGCTTTGTGATACATGGCTTTCTCTACGTTCAGAATCTTACCGCGTAGTGGAAGAATAGCCTGAAATGCACGGTTACGACCTTGCTTAGCTGTACCGCCGGCAGAGTCTCCCTCGACGAGGAATAACTCACACTTCTGCGGGTCTTTGTCCGAGCAGTCGGCCAGTTTACCCGGAAGACCGCCACCTGACATAGGAGATTTACGCTGTACCATCTCACGCGCTTTGCGGGCGGCGTGGCGTGCAGTAGCAGCCAAAATCACTTTGTCTACAATTGCTTTAGCCTCTTTCGGGTGTTCTTCCAGATAATAGTTTAGTACTTCGCCTACCGCCTGATCGACAGCACCCATTACTTCGTTGTTTCCCAACTTAGTTTTAGTCTGTCCTTCAAATTGGGGTTCAGCTACTTTTACAGAGATCACAGCTGTCAGACCTTCACGGAAGTCATCGCCGGAGATTTCTACTTTAACTTTCTCCAGCATTTTGCTGTCTTCTGCATATTTCTTCAGTGTACGGGTCAGGGCGCGGCGGAAACCTGCCAGATGCGTACCACCTTCTATAGTATTAATGTTATTGACGTACGAATGGATATTTTCTGAAAATCCGGTATTGTACATGATAGCCACCTCGATGGGGATGTTTTGTTTCTCTGTGTTTAGATAAATCACATCGTTAATCAAGTGTTCGCGTGACGATTCGATGAAACGTACAAATTCTCTTAAACCCTCTTCCGAATAGAAAGTTTCGTGTTTGAAACTGCCGTCCTCATTCACTACGCGACGATCTGTCAGCGAGATGCGCAGACCGGCATTCAGATAAGCCAATTCACGTAAACGTGAAGCCAGAATCTTATAATCATAAATGGTTTCGGTAAAGATACTGTCATCGGGCCAGAATTGCTGTTTGGTTCCTGTGTGGTCCGCTATTCCTACTTCTTTAACGGGATAAAGCGGTTTACCGATTTCATATTCCTGCTGATAGATTTTACCGTTGCGGAATACCTGGGTAGTCATGTGTGTAGACAATGCATTCACACAGGACATACCTACACCGTGAAGACCTCCGGATACTTTGTACGAACCTTTATCGAACTTACCTCCGGCATGCAGTACGGTCATGGCAACTTCGAGGGCAGATTTCTGCTCTTTTTCGTGGAAATCTACCGGAATACCACGTCCATTATCCTGTACGGTGATAGAGTTGTCTTCGTTGATAGTTACTTCGATATGGTCGCAATAACCGGCCAATGCTTCGTCGATAGAGTTGTCGACAATTTCATATACCAAGTGATGAAGTCCCTTTACGCTGATGTCACCAATGTACATCGCAGGGCGTTTTCTAACTGCTTCAAGTCCTTCCAATACTTGGATACTATCTGCTGAATAAGACCCGTTATTGGTGGGATTCTGTTCTTCGCTCATAATTTGATTCCTAATTATAATAACAGAGCAAATATAGTGAAAATATCTGAGTTAGAGAAGAATGAAGAGTGAAAAAAGAAGAATTAAAAATAAACCCGACCGGGTAATTGAAAGCATAAAAAGCCGAACTGAAAAGTCCGGCTTCTAATATTATATAGAGTCTGTTATATATCTTATTTCTTAAGCAAGCTTGTTGATGTAAATGGCCAACTTAGATTTCAGATTGTTAGCTTTATTCTTATGAATAACGTTTGTCTTAGCTAACTTGTCTACCATCTTAACGATGCCCGGATACATAGCAGTTGCTTCTGCTTTGTCAGTAGTTGAACGAAGTTTTCTAACAGCATTTCTCATGGTTTTACCATAATATCTGTTACGAAGTCTTCTAGTTTCTTCTTGTCTGATTCTCTTGATTGATGATTTATGATTTGCCATCTCGACTAATCTGTTTTAATTCGTTTATTTTTTTAATTGTAGCCCGTGGGGGAATCGAACCCCCCTTTCAAGAATGAAAATCTTGCGTCCTAACCGATAGACGAACGGGCCATCCTGTTTTGAGCATTTCTGCTCTTTTTGTTTCACTTTGCTTTCGTTCTGTATCGTTGTTTCCCGATTGCGAGTGCAAAGGTAGGGCTTTTTTTGAAACTACCAAACTATTCGCGGAAAAATTTTCTGATTATTTTTGATGGTTTTTCGTTTTTATTTAGGTTATGTGTTGATAATCAATTTCTTATTTGCTGTTTTATTTTCTGGCGAAAGAATGATTTTTTTTTGAGATAGTAGTATTCGATTGTCCATTTCCTCTTTTTTTGTAGCTTTGTTACCGGAAAGAAAAGTTAGAGCTATGTTGCAAAAAACGGTTGGAATCGTTCTTCATGTATTAAAGTATAACGATACATCGAATATCGTAGAGATGTATACTGAGTTGTCAGGGCGTGCGTCCTTTTTGGTCACCGTGCCTCGTTCTAAGAAGGCTACTGTCAAATCGGTGTTGTTTCAACCATTGGCTTTAATCGAATTTGAGGCAGATTACAGACCGAATACTTCACTTTTTAGAATTAAGGAGGCCAAATCTTTCAGTCCCTTTACTTCTATTCCCTATGATCCTTTTAAATCGGCTATCGCTCTTTTTCTCGCTGAATTTCTTTATCGTGCCATTCGTGAGGAGGCTGAGAACCGTCCGTTGTTTGCCTATTTACAACATTCTATATTATGGTTGGATACCTGTAAGATTAGTTTTGCTAATTTCCATCTGGTATTTCTGATGCGTCTTTCACGCTTTTTGGGGCTGTACCCCAACCTGGACGATTATCATGCGGGTGACTATTTTGATATGTTGAATGCCACTTTTACGTCCGTTCGTCCTCAACTGCATTCTTCTTATATACAGCCCGATGAAGCCGGACGGTTGTTGCAGTTGATGCGTATGAATTATGAAACCATGCATCTTTTTGGAATGAACCGCACAGAAAGAGCCCGTTGTCTGGCTATTATTAATGAATATTACCGGTTGCATCTTCCCGATTTTCCTATACTGAAATCACTGGATGTATTGAAGGAGCTGTTTGATTAGTGCTTCATGCATATTGGAGGGATATATATTATAGACAAGCCATAAACAAAATACCCCGGATGCGAGTCTGGCTTGCATCCGGGGGTAGAAAGTATTTCTGTTTTGAGACTTATCCCAATAACTCTTTTACTTTAGCTGAGATCGCGCGTCCTTCGGCCAATCCTGCCAGTTTTTTAGAAGCGACTCCCATTACTTTTCCCATGTCTTTGCCGCTGGTAGCACCTACTTCAGCAATAATTTCTTTCAGTGCGGCTTCCAATTCTTCGGCACTCATCTGCTTAGGCAGATAAGTTTCCATAACTTGCACCTGAGCCAATTCTGCATCAGCTAAGTCCTGACGACCTTGTCCTATATATATTTCTGCGGCATCCTTACCTTGTTTTACCAGTTTTTGCACGATTTTCAGTGCATCTGCATCTGTAAGGGTGTCATTAGCTCCCGGAGCTGTTTTAGCTTCCAAAAAGAACTTTTTTACATTTCTGAGAGTTTCGAGAGCTACTTTATCTTTCGCTTTCATTGCGTTTTTAATGTCTTCGCTGACTCTTTCGAATAAATCCATGATGTTATTATGATTTAACGATTTACGGTTTACAATTGGTAAATCCGGGTTAATGATTCGATATTTTACTTTAATTAAAATGTGATAACTCCACTGTCATCTATAGCCTCTTCTGTTGCTATCTCTTCTTCCAGTGCGGCTTTTGCTTTGATTTTACCCAAAGTTGTTTTGTCGCGTAAGTAAGTAGGAGAGTCCTCTACCATGGCGATGATGTCATCGTTATCCAGGTCTTCTGCATTGAAGAGATAGATATGCCGGCGTTTACGCAGATTGCGTGTTCCGATTCCACTGGCACTTTCACCGTATGCTTTGCGGATGCGCTCTTTGTTCTTCTCCTTCTCTTCTTCCAGTTGCAACTGTCGCTCTTCTTCTTCCTGACTGCGTTTTTCGTGTAGGTCGTCCATGCCCGGTACGTCTTCTACACCGAAACCGGTAGCCAATACAGTGATCTTTACTTTCGTATCCAGTGAGTTGTCCATAGCTACACCCCAGATCACTTCCACACCTTCGCGGAATTTGCTCATGAACTCGTGTACTTCGTTCATTTCTTCCATCATCAATTCGGAAGCAGGACAGAAGGAGACGTTCAGCATTACCTTCTTGGCGTTGAAAATATCATTATTATTGAGCAGAGGTGAATGCAGTGCATCGTCTATTGCTTTGGTCACACGGTTTTCTCCTTCGCCGAATCCGGTACTCATGATGGCTACACCGCCGTCCTTGAGAATCGTTTTCACATCTGCAAAGTCCAGGTTGACCGTACCTCGCATGGTGATAATTTCGGCTATGCTCTTGGCTGCGATTGATAACGTATCATCTGCCTTGCCGAATGCATTCATAAAAGTCAGGTCGGAGTAGATTTCACGCAGGCGTTCGTTGTTGATCACCAGCAAAGCATCTACATGTTGTGCGATGCGTTCTACACCGTCCAGAGCCTGAATAATTTTCTTTTCGCCTTCAAAAATGAAAGGGATGGTAACGATTCCGACAGTCAGGATGTCCATCTCTTTAGCGATACGGGCGATGACGGGAGCGGCTCCGGTTCCGGTTCCTCCACCCATTCCGGCAGTGATAAACACCATTTTGGTACCATCGTTCAGCAGAGTTTTGATGTCTTCGATGCTCTCTTCGGCAGCATCACGTGCACGCTCCGGACGGTTTCCGGCACCGAGTCCTTGTGTGATGGAACGTCCCAGTTGCAGTTTGACCGGTACGGGAGACTCAGCCAATGCTTGGTTGTCGGTATTGCAGAGAACGAATGTTACGTCGTGTATGCCTTCCCGGTACATGTGGTTGACGGCGTTACCTCCACCACCTCCTACACCAATCACTTTGATGATTTTCGGTGAATCTGTAGGGAAATCGAATTGTACTATCTCGTCCATATTATATTGTATTATGAATTATCACTTTATTTCATATCTTCGTCAGAGAAAATTTCATTAGAAAGTTTGTCGAAAGTCGATTTAAACCAGTTAGGTTTATTTCTTCTCTCTTCTTCCCTTCTTTTCTTCTCTTCCAGCTTGCGTTGCTTTTCTTCTTCTTTCCGCTTTTTCTCTTCTTCTTCTTTCTTCTTCTTGGCAGCGCGGGCAGCGGCTTCCTGTTCCTTCAGACTTTCGTCTTCTTCAAACATGTTCACCGGTTCGGGCTGGGGCTGAGGTTGTATATGCGGCTGTGGAGCGGGTGTTTCCAATAAACAACAGTTTTCGTTGCCCGCAATAAGCAGTCCGAATAAAGTGTTTTGTGTACCGTCTTTCTTCACAACGTCTTCGTCTGCATGGATGGTATTGCGTACGAAACGTGCGTTTCTCACCTTCTCTATTTTACTCCGTTTGCGTAGAACCTCGTCCAGGTCTTTCAGGTTGGCGGCCCCTCCGGTGATGATGAGTCCGGCCAGAAGTTTGTCGTCATATCCCGAAAGTTGAATCTGATTCCATACGTTCGCGATAATCTCTTCGGTACGTGCCTCGATGATATTATTCAGTTTACCTAACTCTATCGTTCTATTTCCGTCTTCCAATTGGCAAGTAGCAGGTTCTTCGCCTTCTTCCTCTTCGTAGAAAGCATTGCCATATCTGATTTTCAGGCGTTCGGCCTCTTCTTCTTCCATCTGAAGAGAGACGAGGTCATGGGTAATACTGTTTCCTCCTAACGGCAGCACAGTGAGGAAGCGGAGGATATTATTCTTATAAATGGAAATGGTAGATGTGTCGGCACCAAAGTCGATCAGTGCGCAGCCGGAGCGTCTTTCACTTTCCGTCAGTACTGCATCGGCAGTAACCAGAGGTGAGATCAATAGGTCTGCTATTTCTATTTTAGCCTGTTCGAAGCAGCGTTCCAGATTTTTCTTGAGCGAAGCACGTGCTACAATATTCAGAAAACGCCCTTCAATGTGGCTTCCGGCTACACCGACAGGGTCGGCTTGAAGATTGTTTCCTATTTTGTATTCTTGTGGAGCAACGTCCAGTATATCCATATCGATCAGTGGTATCTCGAGGTTCTCATCACAGATTGAGTCGACCAGTTCCTGAGAAATAATGGTTTCTTCTTCAAGATCGCGACTTACCACATTGCGCACCGTACGGAGCGATTGTCCGCCGATACCCACATAGATCTTGGCAATTGAGTTATTGAGAGCCCCCTCCAGTTTATTGATGATTGAAGTCAGGCTTTGTGCCGTTTTATCCAGATTATAGATCACTCCTTTCCGGATGAAAGAAGACGAATCCTCCCTGGCATAAGCTAATACCTGTATACTTCCATCACTATTCTTCTTTCCGGCTATACCGGCTATCTTCGATGAACCCAGTTCAATAGCGGCGATAAAATCTGTTGTTGCCATATAAAATCCTATTTTATTCCCTTTCGTATTATAGACTTATCTCTTTAACACAAAGGTACGTTTAGCTGTTTACAAATTATTGTTTCTTTTTTGTGCAGATAATCTGATTTCCAAATTCCAGGCTGATACGCGAATACTTATTCCATCCCACCTGGTTGAGCCCTTTTTCGTAAAAGGTCTTCAAGCGTTTCAGTTTATCCTCAAAATGTTCCAGTTTACCCAAATAGATAATATGATTGCCTACCCGGGGAACCAATTCGATTTCTTTTCCGGGCAGCACGTTAATCTGTACAATCTGGGCTTCCCAGAACGGATTGTTTTGCAAAAATACACCAAACTTATATAAATCCTTCATTGCAAACGACTTTTCTACATTTCCGGTGACAATTGCCCGGTGTGCTACGCATTTTGCATCGGGCGGCATCATTTTTCCTTTGTTATCCAAATAGTAGTTTTCACCGTTGCTGCTCATGATGTGGAGAATCGGTACGCGTTGGGTTACTTCCACACAAATTTTGCCGTTTGGCGTTTTATAGCATTGAGCTTCATTGATGAGTGGATGTTTATCCAACTCTTTTTCTAATGTTTTGGTGTGTACCCGGTCCATTTTCTTTCCAACGGGATAAATGCCTTTCTTCTGCAGGATGGCAGCCACCTCGTTCTTGGTAACGAAACCGGCATTGAGTGTATCCTTGATCACTAATTCCATGTCACGGCATACCTGATGGGCAGGTTTGTCGTTGAACACTGTCACAGCTGCTACAAGGTAGGCTATGAGAAGTAACATGACGATGGTCAGAAGAATTCTTTTTATCATAAGGAAATTTATTGTTTTGACGATTTACAAATTAATTGTCCGAAGGAACCATTCTTCGGGACAATAAGTCACAAATACCCGGAACATAGTTGTCTATGTCTCCTGCTCCCAATGTAATTAATACTTCGATATGTTTTGCTTTCAGTACATCGAGTATTTCTTCTTTCTTGCACATGCTTTTTTCAATACCCGGACGTAGGTTGTCATATATCAGCCGGCTGCTTACTCCCGGAATAGGTTGCTCGCGCGCCGGATAGATATCTACCAATATCACTTCATCGAGTAAAGACAGACTGTCGGCAAAATCTTTGTAGAAGTCGCGGGTACGGGTATAGAGGTGTGGCTGAAAAACCGCAGTGATCTTTTTGTCCCGGTACAACTCACGCATGGACATCACGCTTTGTTTAATCTCGGATGGATGATGTGCGTAGTCACTCAGGAATACAATCCGGTTATTCTTGATTTTAAAGTCGAACCGGCGGTCCACACCCCGGAAACTGGCCATTCCCTGTTTGATCTCTTCAGGTGTGACTCCGTTAAGGTGGGCAAGTGCCATCGCAGCGACACCATTCTCTATATTTATACTTACCGGTACTCCTAGCTGAATGTTGTCGATACGAATGTCAGGCCCTACGAAGTCAATGAAGATTTCTCCGTTTCCGATGCGAATGTTCTCAGCATGAAAGTCTCCCTCGTCACGTGAGTAAGTATACATCTTCACTCCTTCTTTCACTTTCGGCTGTAGGGAAATGCCTTTGCGGATAATCAGTGCTCCTCCGGGCTGAATCAGTGTGGTGTAGTGTTCAAAGCTTTCCAGATAAGCCTGTTCGGTGCCATAAATATCCAGATGATCCGGATCGGTTGCGGTAATGACAGACATATAAGGAGACAACCAATGGAATGAACGGTCAAATTCGTCTGCTTCAATCACCGTATAAGGGCTGGTTGAAGAGAGTAGTAGATTCGTTCCGTAATTTTTGGAAATACCTCCCAGAAAAGCAGTACAACCTACATGTGACTGATGAAACAAGTGGGCTGTCATCGTTGAGGTAGTGGTTTTACCATGTGTGCCGGCTACACAAAGTCCTTTGCTGGAACGGGTAATGGTGCCCAGTACTTGTGCACGTTTCTGTATTTCGAATCCATTATCACGGAAGTAAGTTAATTCGGCATGTTCCTGAGGTACGGCAGGGGTCAGGACTACCAATGTGGTAGCTTTGTTTTTGCAAGCCTCCGGTATGAGATCGATATTCTCTTCGTAATGGATCTGTGCTCCTTCTTCTATAAGATGTTGAGTCAGTTCACTGGGAGTACGGTCATAGCCTGCCACTACTTTTCCTTTAGAAAGAAAATAGCGGACGAGGGCACTCATTCCGATACCGCCTGCCCCGACAAAATATACAGATTGAATCGTTTCTATATTCATGATTGTTGCGCTAATTTTATAACTTCTTTTGCAATAACGACAGCGGAATCCGGTAAAGCCAGGTGTGCAATGTTTTCACTGAGTTCGCTCAGCTTCTCGGCATTGGCGATCGTTTCCAGTGCTACCGGTAATAGCTTGTTTTCTGCTTCCGCATCCTTTACGTAGATGGCTGCTTGTTTATTCACCAAAGCCAAAGCATTTTTGGTCTGATGGTCTTCTGCCACATTAGGGGACGGAACCAGGATAACGGGCTTATTCAGCAGGCAGAACTCGGAAATAGACCCTGCACCGGCACGTGAAATAACCAGGTCGGCAGCAGCATAAGCGGCAGCCATATCTTTGATGAAGTCCGTTACAAACAGATTGGGTATCTCTCCCGCTGCTTTTACAGCTTCTGTCACTTGTTGATGATAAATCTTTCCCGTTTGCCAGATGAACTGCACGTCTGTAGTCCGGCGAATCAGTTGCAATCCCGCAATCAATGTGTTATTGATGGTGCGTGCCCCCAGGCTTCCACCCAAAATCAGAATGGTCTTCTTTTCCGGATTCAGCCCGAAAGAACGAATAGCCTGTTCACGTTCCGGTTTTTCCGCCAGCAGATTCTGACGTACCGGGTTACCTGTCATAATGATTTTATTGGCAGGAAAGAATTTCTCCATTCCGTCATACGCCACACAAATTCTTCGTGCTTTCTGTGCCAATAGTTTATTGGTTACTCCGGCGTATGAATTCTGCTCTTGTATTAAAGTAGGTACTCCCATCATTCCCGCCATTTTTAAAGTAGGACCGCTTGCATATCCGCCTACTCCTACTGCTACCTGAGGACGGAATTGCCGGATAATGTTTCGTGCTTTCCATTGGCTGCGTACCAATTTTAATAATACGGCGACATTTTTCCACAGATGTTTACGATCGAATCCTGCTACAGGCAATCCGATAATCTGATAGCCTGCATCCGGTACTCGTTGCATTTCCATTCTGCCTTCGGCTCCTACAAACAGGATTTGTGCATCGGGACGTAACTCTTTTATGGCGTTTGCAATGGATACGGCCGGAAAGATATGCCCTCCGGTACCACCACCGCTGATGATGACTCTTAAGGCATCACTCTGTCCTTCTTTATTATTTTCTTTATTCATATTACTCTTCAAATTTAGCATCACTGTTTAAAACTTCTGCTGTAGGTTCGGCCGCAGTCTGTGCCTCACTTGCAATCGCCTCATTTCCTTCACTCTGGGTGAGCAGAGGAGCAGGATTTTCTTTTTTCTCTTCCAGATAAGCGGTATAGCGGCTGACACTCAGTATCATGCCAATGTAGGCACAGTTGATCAGTGTACTTGTACCTCCTTTACTGATTAGCGGTAAAGGTTGTCCTGTTACAGGAAATAGTCCGACGGCTACCATCATGTTCAATATGGCTTGTGATACCAACATCAAGGCAATACCCATGACGAGGAATGCCGGGAATGTACGTTCGCACTTTTGGGCGATTCGGCCTGTCCGGACCAATAGCCAGATGTAGAGTATGACTACAAAGGCGCCTCCTACCAGCCCCAACTCTTCAATGATAATGGCAAAGATGAAATCGGAGAATGCCTGGCTCAGGAAGTCACGCTGAATGGAATTTCCCGGTGCCTTACCTATCACGTTACTGGTAGCGATGGCAATGCGTGCATGAGCTATCTGGGCATCTTTGTCAATATCGAATTTGGCTGCCGGAACTTCTTCTTTCTCCGTAAAGTTGGTAATACGACTTTTCCAAGTGTCAAACCGGTGGAGGAACGGGATGTCGGTATCCTTCGGTATAGCCAGCAGAAATACTGCTCCCAGACAGCCAACCAATGCCAGACCGCCCAATAACATGGCTAACTTCTTGAATGCAACACGTCCGATGAACATCATCAATACTACTACTCCGAACAACAGCATAGCTGTCGAAAGGTTTTCAGGAGCGATAAGCATACATACCAGTCCGGTCAGTATCATGATATACTTAAAAGCTTTCGGATTGGCCCCTTCATCATCCTGCTTTTTGGATAGAATGAAAGAAACCGCGATGATTACTGCCATCTTGGCCAGTTCTGAAGGCTGGAACTGTAACCCCATAAAACTCATCCAGCGGGCGGCTCCGTTCACACGGTCACCTGTGATGACTCCCATTAAAGTTACGAAAGCCAGCAATACTACCGAAATAGGGTAGAGGAAAACCGGAAACACCTGAAACCACTTATAAGGGATGTTGTGCATCAGGACCACTACGACCGCACCTACCATCAGGATGATGGAATGTTGTGTGATGGGTCCCCAGTGGTCGCCACTTTTATAAGTCAGCGTACTGGCAGCACTAAACACCTCTATGATAGAGATGAGGCAGAGGCAAAGGAAAATAATCCAGATTACCTTATCACCTTTGAATATATTCTTTAATAGATCCACTGCTTTAAGTTTTTAGCTCTTCGGAGCCTGAACCTTTTATGGCTCAGGACTCTGATTTTTATAATTCTCTTACATACTTCTTAAACTGTTCGCCACGGTCTTCATAGCTCTTGAAAAGGTCAAAGGAGGCGCAACATGGACTCAACAATACTGTTTCGCCCTTTTTCGCCAGCTTGTAAGCCGCTTCTACGGCATCCTTCATGCCGGTCTGTACTTCGGCTACAGGGAGTCCGAGACGGTCGAAAAACTCATGAAGCTTTTCGTTGTGCAATCCCAGGTAGACCAGTGCCGAGCATTTTTCCCGTACCAGTTCTTCTATTTCCGTATAATCGTTTCCCTTGTCTTTTCCTCCGAGAATCAATACCGTTTTAGTAGTCATACTCTGCAAGGCATACCAGCAAGAGTTTACATTGGTTGCTTTGGAGTCATTGATAAAATCAATGCCACGTACGCGTGCCACCTTCTCCAGGCGGTGTTCTACCCCCTGAAAGTCACTGAGCGCTTTCCTTATATCTTCTTTGGTGATACCGGCAAGGTTGGCGGAGATACCGGCGGCTAAAGAGTTATAAAGATTGTGTTGGCCGGTCAGGGCCAACTGTTCCTGTTCCATATTGAAAGCGATCGGTTCGGTAATTACTACTTCATGGTCTTCCACATAGGCGATAGATCCTTCTTCTTTGATTGCCGAGAATGGATACAGGTGGGCACGAATGCCATGTTTGTCCAGTTCACGTTTGATGATAGGGTCATCGTTCCAGAAGATAAACGCGTCTTCCGAAGTCTGATTCTGCGTAATACGAAACTTTGCATTAATATAGTTCTGCATACAATGGTCGTACCGGTCCAGATGGTCCGGCGTAATGTTCATCAATACAGCGATATCGGCACGGAAGTTATACATGTTATCCAACTGGAATGAACTCAATTCGATTACATAATAATCATGTTTCTCTTCGGCCACTTGCAATGCCAGGCTTTTACCGATGTTTCCGGCAAGTCCCACATTTAGTCCTGCGCTTTTAAAAATGTGATAGATAAGCGAGGTTGTGGTCGTCTTTCCGTTCGAGCCGGTGATACAGATCATTTTGGCATCGGTGTATCTGCCGGCAAATTCTATTTCCGAGATGATAGGTGTGCCCTGTTCTCTCAATTTCAGAATCAGTGGGGCGTCATTAGGAATTCCGGGGCTTTTCACAACTTCGTCAGCATTCAAAATCTGTTCTTCTGTGTGTCGGCCTTCTTCCCAGGCAATGCCATGGCCGTCAAGGAGAGTTTTATACTTATCCTTGATAGCAGACATATCCGATACGAAAGTATCGAATCCTTTTACTTTGGCCAGAACGGCTGCTCCCGCACCGCTTTCACCGGCTCCTAATACTACAATTCTTTTCATGATTTTTAGGTTTCGATTTATCAACCGGAATTTGTCGATCCGTCGATAGATCTTTTTCTTTATGCTACAAGTTTTAGGTTCATACTTTGTGATTAGCGGCAGGCACTTGTAGCTCATAGCCTGTTGCTCGTCACTTCTGTTATCTAATCTTCAGCGTTATAATCGTAATAGCTGCCAGCACGATGGTTACAATCCAGAAGCGGACTGTGATTTTTGATTCGTGGAACAACTGATCGGGCTTCGTAAACTTTACGCTGCATCCCGGCTCTACCAGACTCATCGAAGTACGGAAATGGTCGTGTATCGGGGCCCGCTTAAAGAGGCGTTGTTTTACACCCTTTCTTTTTCCGGCTTTATAATAGAAGCGCTGCAGAAGTACTGAAAGGTTTTCAACCAGAAATATACCGCAGAGAATCGGGATTAGCAATTCTTTGTGAATAATAATGGCAAATACCGCAATGATACCTCCAATGGTCAGACTGCCTGTATCCCCCATGAATACCTGGGCCGGATAGGCATTGTACCATAAGAAACCGATCAATGCTCCGATAAAGGCGCATATAAAGATTACCAGTTCCTCACTTCCGGGAATATACATGATATTCAGGTAACCCGCAAACTCGATGTGGCTCGATACATAAGCCAATATGCCCAGCGTTAGTCCGATGATGGCGGAATTGCCTGCTGCCATACCATCCATACCATCATTCAGGTTGGCTCCGTTTGACACGGCTGTCACGACAAAGATGGTGATAATGACAAACAAAATCCATCCGGCTGTTTGAGCGTGTTCTCCCATAAAGCCTACAAGGTCGGCATAGTCCAGGTTGTTACTTTTGAAAAAAGGAATCGTGGTCTGGGTAGATTTCAGATCGTGAGTGCCATGTATTACTTCGATTTCGTTTTCCGATTTCTGAACTTCTATGTTTTCACGAATCACTACGTCCGGACTCAGATATAGAGTCAGTCCGACAATTAAGCCGAGACCCACCTGACCGATAATTTTGAATTTACCGTGGAGCCCTTCTTTATCCTTTTTGAATATCTTTATATAATCGTCTGCAAATCCTAAAGATCCCAGCCAGACGGTGGTGATCAGCATCAGTATCATATAGATATTATGCAGTTTTCCCAATAACAGACAGGGGATCAGGATTGCTACGATAATGATGACACCCCCCATGCTGGGCACTCCTACTTTATTGACGCCGAACGGATCGATTTTGGCGTCACGCTGCGTCTCGGTGATCTGTTTCCGTTTCAGCAGATTGATGAACTTATCTCCCCAGATACTGGAAATAAGCAGTGCCAGGATGATAGCCATCAATGCACGGAACGAGGTGTACCCAAACATTCCGGCACCCGGAAAGTTGAGTTTGTGTAGCCATTCAAACAGATAGTATAACATAACTTTATTTACGGTTAGACGATTTACGCTTTTCGATTGAATAACATCCGGTGCTTATAAGCGGGGGTGTTTCAATCAGATCTGCTTAAACAGTCAATGAAAAAATCTCTTTTAAAACTTCTTTATCATCAAAGTGATGCTTCACTCCTTTGATGTCCTGATAATTCTCGTGCCCTTTTCCGGCAACCAGAATCACATCTCCTTTTTCTGCAAGCATACAAGCCGTGCGAATAGCTTCTTTACGGTCTGCGATGCTTAGCGTTTTTTTCTTATCCTCGGTATCCAGTCCTGCCAGCATGTCGTTGATGATATCCTGCGGCTCTTCGAAACGGGGATTATCCGAAGTTATGATGACCCGGTCGCTTGCCCGGGCTGCTTCTTTTGCCATGATAGGGCGTTTCCCTTTATCGCGGTTACCGCCTGCACCTACTACGGTAATTACCTTGCCTTTTCCTTCGAGTACTCCATGTATGGCGTTCAAGACATTGACCAGGGCATCCGGTGTGTGTGCATAGTCTACAATGGCTGTATATCCTTGTGGAGAACGGATGGCATCGAAGCGTCCGGCAACCGGATGCAGCGTACTGAGAGCAACCAGCACGTCCTCTTCTTTCTTGCCCAGCAATACGGCAGCACCAAATACAGCCAGTAAGTTTGATGCATTAAATTTTCCGATAAACTGAACTGCGAGTTCATGGTTGTTAAAGTCGAGAAGCATCCCCTCGAAATGAGATTCCAGTACTCTTCCTTTGAAGTCGCTCAGACTGCGGAGAGAGTAAGTATATACTTTCGACTTGGTGTTCTGTGTCATCACCAGTCCGTTTTTATCGTCCAGGTTGGTCAGACTGAAAGAGTTCTTAGGCATATCGTCGAAGAACTTCTTCTTTGCTTTCAGGTAGTTCTCTACTGTTTTATGATAGTCCAGATGATCGCGTGTCAGGTTGGTGAAGATGCCGCCGGCAAATTTCAGTCCGCTGATTCTTTTTTGTGCGATGGAGTGTGAACTGACCTCCATGAAAACATATTTGCAACCTTCGTCCGCCATGCGTCCCAATAAACGATTCAATGTGATCGGGTCGGGAGTGGTATGTTCGGTAGGAATGGCTTCATCATCTATATAATTGCATACCGTGGAGATTAATCCCACTTTATAGCCGAAGTATCGGAACGTATTATATAATAAGGTGGCAATCGTTGTCTTTCCGTTTGTTCCGGTAACGCCTACCAGTTCCAATTTTGAGCTCGGATTTCCGTAGAAAGTCGTAGCTGCTTTTCCTACGGCATCTTCGCTGTCGGCAACCTGAATGTAGGTAACTCCTTCTACAAGTTCTGCAGGTAACTCTTCACAAAGAATGGCCGTGGCACCTTTTTCAACCGCTGCCGGAATGTAGGCATGTCCGTCGGTCTGTGTGCCGCGCATGGCCATAAACAGATGACCGGACTCTACCTGTCTGGAGTCGATGTCAACCCCGGTTATCTCGATATCCTGATTTCCGGTAATTTTCACCGGTTGGATAGATGTTAGAATCTCTTTTAGTTTCATACCTTAATCTATAATAATCAATTCAGATGGATACTGATGGTTTGTCCCTTCTTGATGGTAGTTCCCTGGGGCAACGACTGGCTCTTTACTTTGCCGACTCCCGACAGGGTTACTTTCAATCCTTTACTTTCCAGCAGGTATACAGCGTCTTTGGCACCCATACCTATTACGCTGGGCACAAAGTTGCGTAATTGTTCTTTTCCCTGCAGGATAACTGCTTTGGGGGCTGCCTGTGCATGTCCCCACACCTCTTTGTTCTTTTTAGCCTTAAATTCAGCCTGTGTCTGGATGTTTAGGCCTTCCAATACTTGTCTTGCTTCTATCATTTCGCCTGCTTTTACATCGGGAATCACTACCGTATTGGTATCGATTGCATTCCTGATGTCCAAGCGTAAATCTTTGGCATACACTCTTTCGGCTATTTTGCTGAATACGCTACCTGCCATTAAACCTCCCGAAGCGGGAAGTCCCGGTTTCTGTATAGAAACGATGCAGCTGTATTTCGGAGCTTCCGAAGGGAAATATCCGCAGAAGCTGACCAGATAGTTCACCCGTCCCGATTTATATCCGGCGGCACCTTGTGAGATCTGTGCCGTACCAGTTTTACCCGAAACGGCAAATTGCTTGGAACCTGCCGGAGCAGCCAGACCTTCGTGTACTACCTTATAAAGAATTTCCTGAATCTGCTTCAAGGTCCGCTCCGAACAGATTTTCGGATTGATGATTTCCGTAGGATACTCTTTCACTATTTCTCCGTTCTTAATGGCTGCTTTCACAAACTTCGGCCGTACCATAACTCCGTTGTTGGCAATGGCGTTATAGAATGTCAGTATATTCATGGGAGGTACCTGAGTTTCATAGCCGATACTCATCCATGGCAGAGTGGTCTTTGCAAAATAGCGCTCTTTAGGACCTTTTATGTTGGGTTTGCCTTCTCCTGCTATTTGCAGTTGGAGGGGCTGGTCGATACTCATTCGTTTCAGTCCGTCGACAAACTTTTGCGGATTACTTCCATAATATTTTTCGATAATGCTCGAAGTTCCTATATTGGAAGATACTTCCAGAATTTGCGTAACCGTCAGGTAGCCATATCCTCCTTTATACCAGTTCCAGTCTTTCATGGGCCGACCGTGCATCATCTTGATACCGTTTCCCGTATCTATACCGTCTTCCGGAGTGATCTTGCCATCTTCAAGGGCCACCATGATAGAAGCTGTTTTAAATGTTGATCCCGGCTCGAGCATATCGCTGATAGCGTTATTCCTCATTTCGTAATAATTGCCATCTCCGGCTTTCGTCATGTTGACAATGGCTTTTACTTCGCCGGTTGCCACTTCCATCAATACGGCCACACCTACGCTGGCATTCAGCTCTTTTAGTTTATCGGTCAATGCCTTCTCGCAGATATCCTGCATGCCTACGTCGATGGTAGAAAGCAGGTCACAACCGTCTACCGGAGGAATATCCACAATGTTCAGGTATTTATTCATCACCTTTTGCCGGTGAGTAATTCCGTCATGTCCTTTGAGGATAGAATCAAAAGCCAACTCGATACCATTTTTAGCTCCCTGGGCCGTATCGGCATATAAGTCACCCAACGTACGGGCGGCAAGTGAACCAAAAGGTTTCTTTCTTTGGTTATAAGCCAATTCATGGAATCCGCCTTTGTATTTGTTGAGGTTAAACACCGGAAGGCGTTTAGCTTCTTTATATTGAATATATGAAATACGCTTCGGATAAATCAGATAGTTACGGCTTCCCTGTTTGCGCCCTTTCTTAAGGTGAGTCTTAAATTCCGAAGCGCTTTTATCAGGGAATATTTTATGAAGTCCTTCGCATATCTCGTCCAGATGATTCATCAGCATGGTGTCTTTTTTTACTCCACCGGCTTTGAAGTCCATATATATACGGTATTCCGGCAGCGAACTGGCCATCAGTTTGCCGTCGGACGAAATGATGTTTCCGCGGTTGGGTTTCACCGTTACATTCTCCTTGACGAAACGGTCGGCCACATCCTGCCAGTATTGTCGTTCGGCAAACATCGTGATGCCTGCTTTGACAACAATGGCTACTCCTATCAGTCCCATCAACAGGATGACGAAGAAGTAGCGGGTCATTATATTTTTCTTGTTTACAGCCATCTTCTATTTCGTACTGATTAAATAAGGTGGATGGGTTGATGTCTGCAAGTCACTTTCTTTGGTCGATATATAATCCTCTATCCGCGACTGACGGCTTTTTTCCATCAATTCCGAACTTCGTGTCAGTGCATCATATTTTATGTCGATCAGTTCTTTTTTCAACTTATCTATTTCGATTTGCTGTTGCTGGCTTGCGTAGCGATTATGAATGTAGAAAATGATGAGCACCATAATCAGTACCAGCAATTTAGTCTGGCGGCGAAAAAAGTCGGTAGCCAGAATATCACCTCCCAGAATACTTTTCAGGGAGTTGCTTTTCTTCTTTTTTGCTTCTTTATCTTCCATTTCACTTCTCTTGTTTCACTCTGTTCCCTTACTTCTTCTCGGCTATTCTCAACTTGGCACTGCGCGACCGGGGATTGCGTGTTATCTCATCCTCGTCGGGTACGATCACTTTATTGTTTACCAGGCGGAAAGGTGTCTGTAAATTGCCAAAAAAGTCCTGTGTGGCCTTGCCTTCTACATTGCCGGTTTTCATGATGTTTTTCACCATGCGGTCTTCCAGTGAGTGGTAAGTGATTACCATCAGTCGTCCTCCGGGCTTTAATGCTTCTGTCGCGGCCATCAGCATCTCTTTCAGGGCTTCCATCTCCTGGTTCACTTCAATGCGGAGTGCCTGAAAAACTTTAGCTAACTCTTTTTTCTCTCTTTCGCGGCCGAAGAGAGGCTTTATGATTTCAAGAAACTCACCGATCGTTTCTATTTTCTGTCCGGTACGTGCCTTCACAATGACGGATGCCAGTTTGCGGCTGTTCTTCAGTTCGCCATACAAGTAGAAAATGTCGGCAAGGCGTTCCTCCTCATATGTATTTACCACATCGGCAGCCGTAATGCCTGCACGTTTGTTCATGCGCATGTCCAGTTTCCCGTCAAAGCGGAAAGAGAATCCCCGTTCGCTGTCGTCAAAGTGGTGGGAAGAGACGCCGAGATCGGCCAATATAGCGTCTACCTCTCCGATATCGTGATAACGTAGAAAATTGTGCAGGTAACGAAAGTTGCTTCGTACAAAAGTAAAATGCGGATCATTTACAATGTTGCGCTCGGCATCTTCGTCCTGGTCGAATCCTAGCAGGCGTCCTCCGTCTCCGAGCCGTGAAAGTATCTCGCGGGAATGTCCGCCACCGCCAAAGGTGACATCTACGTAAGTCCCATCGGGAGATATGTTCATGGCATCTACACTTTCTTTTAGCAGTACCGGTACGTGATATGTTGTTTCTTCTTCTTTCATTTTAGCTCGTTGTTCGTTGTTCTCCGTTCTTCTTTCATAATCTCTTCCAAGGCTGCTCCGAATGCTTCGGGTTCCATAAAGAGTTTTTCCGCACGTTCTTTCGCCCAGATTTCTATCTTATTGTCTACCCCGATAAAGCGTACGTCGCTTTGTATACCGGTGATTTGCAGATAGCGTTTCGGTATCAGTATACGTCCGTTGCCGTCCATCGTGATGATTTCGACGTCACTGACGAACTGGCGGAAGATAAGTTGGTGGTTGGCGTTCCATTTATTCAGTCGCTGCCGAAGTTCGTCCAGTTCTTCATTCCAGACCTCTTCCGGATAGAGCACCAGGCAGTCTTGAAATACGTCTTTGCGCATGATGAGCTTGTCTTCAGAGCCGGACTGTAGTTGCCGTCTGAATTGGGCGGGGATAAAAACTCTTCCTTTCGCGTCCGCCTTTGCTTCAATATTTCCTAAAAAACGTATCATTTCACCTTATTATAATAAGCGACCGTAAAAGTAGGTATTTCCCCACAATTCCCCACAATTTTCCACCAAAAACTTTTTGAGAAGTTTTCAACCGATTGTTAATTGCTTATTCGTCTGATAATGAAGAATCTTCAGAGATGCTTTGCTGGTGGGGGATAGCATCGGTTGTTTCCTTGTCGGAACCGTTTTGTGACTTTGCAGACTTGGGTCCGTATTTAAGTTGCAGGCTGACAAAATCGGTTTTCCGCACATTGTTCAGGAAAGCGGGTGCGGCCTTAAAGCAAATACGGGATACCCATACTTTGTTGGCGGTGCATTCTTCCGGTTTGTCCACTGCTTCACTGGTGATACTGGGGTAGAAATTGCCCAATCCATCGATGGAAACAGTACGCCCTTCCTTCAGGTGAGCGGCAATAATATCCGATAATTGAGTAAGTGCAGAGAGTACGTCTCCGTTTTGAAGAGAGCTTCTTTCTGCGAGTTGATTAGCAATTTGTACACTGTTTACGGGTTTTTTCTGTAAAGCGCGTGTAGTGGCATAATATCGTTCTTTGGCGATACCTTTGCTCTTGTCTACTTTCTTGGTAACTGCGTAATTGATGGACATTAGTATTTTAGGTTTTTAATATGAATACATTTCCTTTTTGCCTCTTATTATATAGGTATATAACATCTATAAGTTATGTCTGAAAACATCCGGATGTTTTAATAGATAACATCCGGATGTTCTGATATAAAACATCCGGGTGTTTTGATATATAACATCCGGATGTTTTAATACTTTAATTTTAGACAAAGGTATGTGAAATAATGGAGATATACAAGGAAGGTGTAGGTTTAATTAGTTGAAGTGTTAGGCTTAATGATTCGTTTTGCTTATTTGGCAGGACTTATATTCAGTAAGCGCATTGATGTAGATGTTCGATGTTATATTGTCTCCGGATTCTCCTGTGAAAGAAAAATATAGAGCAGGGTTTGATTCTTTGAGAGAGGTCATTAGTCAAGATAGTAATCCTGTGTTATTGAAGTATCGTTTAAAAAATGCCGGATAATAAAAAGAGCAGAAAGGGAATCACTCTCTTTCTGCTCCTTGATACACAACTAAAAATCTGCACTAAAATGATTTATAGAAATCGACAATGCATGTGGCCTATTGTCTAAAGTCTTTCAGTTCTTCCTGTAAACGCTGGCGGGTGAAAAAGATACGGCTCTTTACTGTCCCGAGCGGCAAGTCCAGTTTCTCAGCTATTTCACGGTATTTGAATCCGGAAACGTGCATAGAGAAAGGCACTTTATATTCTTTGGGTAATGAATTGACGATGCGGTGCATCTCTTTTAAGTCGTAACGACTTTCGGTACTGTCGAGTCCTGATTCTTGCGGAAGGCTCAGATGATAAAGATTATCGGTCTGATCTACAAAAGTCTGATCGCGTACTACTTTGCGATAATTATTGATGAAGATGTTGCGCATGATGGTGTACATCCATCCTTTAAAGTTAGTGTCGGGAGTATATTTATCTTCGTTATCTAACGCTTTAAGAGAGGTTTCCTGCAACAAATCGTTTGCTTCTTCACGGTCGGTTGTTAGTTTGTATGCAAAGCGAAGTAGCTCTTCCTGAACTCCAATTAAATCTTTTCTGAAGCTTAAACTTTTCATAACGTTGCTTTTTAAATTGTGAATATTCGTTGTTTTTCGATGATGCAAGTTTACGGTATTTTTTAGACAGTGACGGGGGAAAATTAAGCTTTAAACAGGGTAAAAACTGTCAAATGATAGATTTTAGGTGTATTTTGATAGTTTTTGGGTGTTTTTGGGACGCTGGGTTTTCTATCTTTGCGTCGGTTTAAATATAAATGGGTGTGAAGAGAAATACTAGACATAGGATTTGGCTTGCATGGATGTTACTGATGACATTTATGCCCTTGTCTGTCGTGAAGGTTTTTCATAATCATTCCGAAGAAACTTCGATAACCTGTACAGACGCACATTCCGGAAAGTCCCATCACACATGTGAGACTTGTCCCATCTGTCAGTTTATGCTTTCTCCATTTATTGAAACCCCTTCTACTCTTCTGACTTATACGCCCCTTTACGTAAAATGGGAGAGTGGAACTTTTCAGGATAAAAAGCTTTCTATCGCTTTCTATCCGCATTATCTTCGCGGACCTCCTCCTGTTTTTTATCATATCGTTTAAATTGCGAAGGCAGACTGGATTTATTTTACCGTTTGTCTTCTTACTCTGTTTTATTTAACTAAGACGATTTAAGTATGCGTATCGGATTTTTTTCGGGTATGCTGGGAGGGTTATGTTTAATCTCTACCTTGCATGCTCAAGAGCCCGATTCACTGAAAGCCGTGTCCTTATCTGAAGTGGTGGTGACGGAGAGTTATCAGCATCTGAAGAATAAGAACTCCACATGGCGTATGGAGGTGGTAGGGAAAGAGTTTCTGCGTGAACACTTCACGGGGAACTTGATACAAACTCTTGGAACACTTCCGGGAGTACATTCCATGGATATCGGTTCGGGCTTTTCTAAACCTATGATTCGCGGAATGGGATTCAACCGGATTTCGGTTGTAGAAAATGGGATTAAACAGGAGGGACAACAATGGGGAGCCGATCATGGACTCGAGCTGGATGCATTTAATGCCGGTCAGGTAAGTATTCGCAAAGGTCCTGCTTCCTTATTGTATGGTAGTGATGCAATGGGAGGGGCTATTGAACTTGTTCCATTACCATTGCCTGCGGGTAACCGGTTATTCGGTGAAGCGAGCTTGTTGGGGAAATCCGTCAACGGTACATTGGGAGGTTCACTGATGCTTGGGGTCAAAAAAGATGCCTGGTATACCTGGGCAAGGTATTCGGAACAACACTTTGGGGATTATCGTATTCCGACGGATACTATTGTCTACCTCACCCAACGTATGCCTGTTTATCACCGAAGGCTTAAAAATACAGCCGGTTTTGAGAGAGATGTCAGTTGGGCTGCCGGATTTAGAAAAGAACGGTATGTCTCTTCTTATTGGGTGAGTAATGTTTTTCAGAAAACAGGGTTCTTTCCCGGTGCACATGGCATTCCCGATGTGTCGCGTTTGCAGGATGACGGGGACAGCCGTAACATAGAACTTCCGTACAGCCAGGTGAATCACTTGAAAGTTTCTACCCGGCAGAGCCTTTTGTACGATAAATGGGCGCTGACGTGGGATATTGGCTTTCAGAAGAATCATCGCGAGGAGTGGAGCCGGTTTCATACTCATTATGATGCTCAGCCTGTACCGGACAAAGATCCGGATAAGGAACTGGCTTTTACGTTGAACACTTATAGTTCTGCTGTTAAGCTGAAGTTGTTTGCTTCTGCCGTATGGCAACACACGGCAGGATGGGATGTACAATATCAGAGGAATACGATTGCCGGTTATTCATTTCTTTTGCCTGCTTACCGGAGATTTACCACAGGGGCTTTCTGGATGACCACTTATCGTACGGGGCCCACTCTGTCCTTCAGTGGAGGACTTCGCTATGATTACGGAAAGATAGATGCATCCGCTTATACCGACCCTTACTTGGTAATATATCTGCGGGAGCAGGGTTATGGTGATGAATTTATCCGGAAGTATGAATGGCGTAGTTACCCCGTTCGTCGCCATTTTGGCGATTATTCCGGTTCACTGGGGTTGGTATGGAGTCCTTCCGGAGGTCATCTTCTTCAGGTAAATGTCGGCCATAGCTTCCGGTTGCCGGGAGCCAATGAATTGGCATCGAACGGAGTTCATCACGGCACTTTCCGGCATGAACAGGGAGATGCAGCGCTTGCTTCCGAACGCGGTTGGCAGTTTGATGTTTCATATACCTATGAAAATGGGCCGTTGTCGGTAAGTTTGTCACCATTTGTCAGCTGGTTCAGCAATTATATTTTTCTTCGGCCTACCGGAGAATGGTCGATACTGCCCCATGCCGGACAGATTTACCGGTACACCGGTGCGGAAGCCCTGTTTGCGGGCGGTGAGGCTGCAGTGGGCATTGACTTCCTCCGACACTTTAACTATCGTGTCAGTGGAGAATATGTCTATACTTATAATTGCGATGAACATATTCCTCTAAGTTTCTCGCCTCCTGCTTCACTCCGCAATACACTGACGTGGCGATATAAAGAGTTCAGCATTTATGGTGAGGTACAGCATATTGCCGCACAACACCGGGTGGCACGAAATGAAGATCCCACTCCCGGAGCGCAGCTGTTGAATGCCGGAGTATCTGCCAACCTCCGGATAGGGGGTATATGGGCCGAGGTGACTTTATCAGCCCGGAATTTATCCGGTGCCAAATACTTTAATCATCTTAGTTTTTACCGGAAAGTAGAAATCCCCGAACCGGGACGGAACTTTCAGATTTTAATTAAAGTACCATTTAAAAGTTTATTAAAATGAAAACAAAAAATTATTTGTCAATAATCAGTATCTTATTTTTTTCTTTTCTGTTCGTGTCATGCTCTAAAGAAGACGAAGGTGATACGATAAAACCCGTCATTGATCTGCTGGAACCTGAAGAAGGCGCTATATTAAGGATCGGAAGTTCTCATGGAGTACATTTTGAGATGAATCTTCACGATAATGAAGCGATTGCTTCCTATAAGATTAATATTCACAACAACTTTGACGGTCATTCGCATACCAGGGCATCGGAAGCAGGAATAACCAAGCCTTTTACATTTGAAAGGACCTATACGGATAAGGCCGGACAGAAAGATGCATACGTACATAACCATGATATTAAAATACCGGCTGACGCCACTCCGGGAAACTATCACCTGATGGTTTACTGTTTAGATCAGTCGGGCAATGAAACTTATGTAGTACGTAATATTGTGTTAAGCGTGGAAGGAGGTGAAGAGGGAGAACATCACCATGATGAACATCACCATGATTAAATAGAATACCTGAGCCTGAATATGAGTGGGGCCATACCGACGGATGAGGAGTTAGAAAATCCCGTCCCCAGGTATGGTCTTCTTTTGTGTGTCGTTCTTTATTGCTTGATAATTAGCCTTCTCACCTCTCTTTTTTCATCCTCTTTTTCTGATAAACGACCTCTTTTACCCTTTTTTGATGGGACAAAATCTGTATTTTCTACCGATTTATTGCGATTAATAAAAAAGAACAGTTAATTTTGCGCAATCATTTCATCTAAAAAGAATGGCTGACGACTCTTTATTTTTAATAGATATTGATAAGATACTTCAGACGAAAGCTCCGAAGCACTACAAGTACATACCAAAGTTTGTCGTCTCCTATCTGAAGAGAATTGTACATCAGGAAGAATTAAATGTTTTTCTGCGCGATTCGAAAGATAAAGTGGGAGTCGATTTTCTGGGGGCTTGTCTTGAGTTTCTGGATGCAAAGTTGGAGGTGAAAGGTCTGGAAAATATTCCGAAAGACGGTTTATATACGTTCGTGTCCAATCATCCGCTGGGAGGACAGGACGGTGTTTCTCTCGGATATATTTTGGGACGTCATTTCGATGGGAAGGTGAAGTATCTGGTGAATGATTTGCTGATGAACCTTCATGGCTTGGCACCGTTGTGCATTCCTATTAATAAAACAGGCAAACAGGCAAAAGATTTTCCTAAGATGGTAGAAGCCGGATTCAAGTCGGACGATCAACTGATAATGTTTCCCGCTGGACTTTGTTCCCGGCGGCAGAACGGAGTGATTCGCGATCTTGACTGGAAGAAAACATTTATCGTAAAAAGTGTTCAGTTTCAGCGCGATGTGATTCCTGTCCATTTTGAAGGGCGTAACTCTGATTTCTTTTATAATTTGGCTAATTTATGCAAGGCACTGGGGATTAAGTTTAATATTGCTATGCTTTACCTGGCGGACGAGATGCTGAAAAATCGCCATAAAACATTCACCGTCACTTTCGGAAAACCCATTCCGTGGCAAACATTCGATAAGTCGAAAACTCCGGCAGAGTGGGCACAATATGTGAAAGATATCGTGTATAAACTGTAACAGATTAAGGAACAACTACTAACAAAGTATATGGAAGAAGTTATTGAACCGGTAAGCAAGGAGCTGATTATAGCTGAGTTGACTGAAGACAAGCGGTTGCGTATGACCAATAAGAGTAATAATCAGATATACATTATTACTTATCAGGACTCTCCTAATATTATGCGGGAGATCGGGCGTCTGCGTGAGATTGCCTTTCGGGCTGCAGGAGGCGGTACGGGGCTGTCAATGGATATCGATGAGTATGATACGATGGAGAATCCGTATAAACAATTGATTGTATGGAATCCTGAGGCAGAAGAAATTTTAGGAGGTTATCGGTATATTCTGGGGACGGATGTGCGTTTTGACGAGCATGGTGCTCCGGTTCTTGCTACTTCGCACATGTTCAATTTTTCGGATAGATTTGTGAAGGAATTCCTGCCTACCACTATTGAACTCGGGCGTTCGTTCGTTACATTGGAATATCAGTCAACCCGTGCCGGGAGCAAGGGGCTATTTGCTTTGGATAATCTGTGGGACGGATTGGGGGCATTGACGGTTGTGATGCCAAATGTAAAATATTTCTTTGGTAAAGTAACGATGTATCCCAGTTACCACCGTCAGGGAAGAGACATGATCCTTTACTTCCTGAAGAAGCATTTTGGAGATAAAGACGGACTTATCACTCCGATGAAACCGCTGGAAATGGAGACGGATGAGGCTGAACTGGCAAGGATTTTCTGCAAAGATTCATTTAAGGATGACTACCGGATACTTAACGGTGAGATCCGTAAACTCGGTTTTAATATTCCACCGTTAGTGAATGCTTATATGAGTCTCAGTCCGACCATGCGTATGTTTGGTACGGCTATCAATTACGGTTTTGGAGATGTAGAAGAGACCGGTATCCTGATTGCCGTTGACGAAATCCTTGAAGAGAAACGGATGCGTCATATCGAATCGTTCGTGAAAAACGATCCGGAAGATTGCCAGATAACTTCCGGGGTGAATAAGGTTTTCACACCGAAAGTCGTTACACCGCAGGAAGACTGTTCCCGTTGATTTTGCGATAAAGATCCAGGGCAAAGACATCGGTCATGCCCGAAATATAATCGAGCACCGCCTGTACTCTCTCGTAGAGTGCAGGCGCTTTTATATTATATTGTCCCGATACGCGGTTAATGAGCAGCTGTGAGTAAGCCTTCTCCGGCGAAGTGACGGCATCGATCATCAATTCAAGGAGTGTATTGATAACCCTGAACCCCGCCAGCTCAATGTCCAATACATCCCGTGAACGGTAAATCTTGCTGAAAGATACCTCCGAACAATGCTTGTATGCTTTTCCCGGACGTTCTGATATATGCTTGATCAGAGCCCCTTCAAAAGTTCCTGAAAGTATTTCGGTTTCGTTATTTAAAAATACCTGAGTGCACTCCTTTATCAACAACCCGATAACTGATGAGCGGAGGTAAGCGATCTGTTCGTTCGTGTCTTTGACAATATCGAACGTTTTTCGGATATGTGTCTGGCGTTCATCTGCGAAATAAGCTAACAACAGTTCTTTGGTTTCTTCTGTAGTGAGGATTTTCAATTTATGGGCATCCTCGATATCCATCATCTGGTAACAGATGTCATCGGCAGCTTCTACCAGATAGACCAACGGGTGGCGTGCGTATTTTAAAGGACGGTCGCTGAGCTGAATAAGACCTAGTTCCGTTGCGATACGGCGAAATCCCTCTTCTTCGGTGGTGAAGAATCCGAATTTGGACTTATTTCCTGCGAGGCTTGATGAAAAAGGGTATTTTACGATAGAGGCCAAGGTTGAATAAGTCAGGACAAATCCACCTTTCCGACGTCCTTCGAATTGGTGTGTCAACAATCGGAATGCATTTGCGTTCCCCTCAAAATGTGTCAAATCATTCCATTCCATCGGTGAGAGCTTCTCTTGGAGCTGGGCTCCTTTTCCTTCTGAAAAGAAGGTAGAAATGGCCTTTTCACCGGAGTGACCGAAAGGAGGGTTACCCAGGTCGTGCGCCAGACAGGCGGCAGAGACGATGGAACCGATCTCGGGCAGGAAAGAGTCTTGCAGTTCGGGCTGTCGGGCGAGGATCGCTTTCGATACATCGTTGCCTAACGAACGTCCTACACAAGATACTTCAAGGCTATGTGTCAGTCGGTTGTGAACAAAAATACTGCCCGGAAGGGGAAAAACCTGGGTTTTGTTCTGAAGCCTTCTGAAAGGGGCGGAGAAGACAAGACGGTCATAGTCCCGCTGAAACTCCGAACGGTTTTCCTGACGCTCTTCGTGAAACTCTTCCATGCCGAAACGCTTAGCTGAAATCAATCTTTTCCAGTCCATCATGATCTTTACAATTTGGTATTTGCACATTATTTAACTGCAAAAGTATGAATTTTAGGCTCAAATTGCGTATTTTCGCCCGTTAAATAGTAAACAGACTGAATATGAACATACAAGTAATCAATAAATCGAAGCACCCGCTTCCCGCATACGCGACCGAACTTTCTGCAGGAATGGATATCCGCGCTAATATTTCCGAACCTATCTCTTTGGCTCCCATGCAACGATGCCTGGTTCCTACAGGACTGCTCATAGCTCTGCCACAGGGATTTGAGGCGCAAATTCGTCCTCGGAGCGGACTGGCTTTGAAGAAAGGGATTACTGTGCTGAATTCTCCCGGTACCATCGATGCAGATTACCGTGGTGAGATTTGCATCATCCTGGTAAATCTTTCGGCTGAGACGTTTGTCATAGAAGATGGGGAGCGTATTGCACAGATGGTCATTGCGCGCCACGAACAAGCTGTATGGAAAGAAGTTGAGGTACTGGACGAAACGGAACGCGGCGCGGGTGGTTTCGGACATACCGGAAGAGGATAGATGTTCGGTCGAATCAATAATTGTAGTAAAATGAAAATAAATAAATTGCTTTTCGGAATGCTGCTGCTTCTGTTGGCTTCCTGCGGTTCATCCCGCAAGGTGGAGAAACAATCGGAGCAAGTTGCCGTTCAGGAAATAAATCTCACTCCGGAGCAGCAACGTAAATATGACTATTTCTTTCTTGAAGCATCGCGCCTGAAAGTGAAAAAGGAGTATACGGCTGCTTTCGACCTGTTGCAGCATTGCCTGGCCATCAATCCGACCGGTTCGGCAGCTCTATACGAGATTGCCCAGTATTATCTTTTCCTTAAACAAGTGCCGCAAGGACAAGAGGCATTGGAGAAAGCAGTCGCTTATGCCCCTGATAATTATTGGTATAGTCAGGCATTGGCCGGTCTGTACCAACAGCAGGATCAGAAAGAAAAAGCGATAGGAATACTCGAAAAGATGGCAACGCGTTTTCCCGCTAAACAAGATCCGTTGTTCAACCTGCTCGATTTATATAATCAGAAGGAAGACTATGGTAAAGTTATTTCTACCCTGAACCGTATAGAGGAAAAAACGGGAAAGAATGAGCAGATCACCATGGAGAAGTTTCGTATCTATCTGCAAATGAAGGACGACAAAAAGGCTTTTGAAGAAATAGAGAGCCTGGTCAATGAGTATCCGATGGACTACCGCTATCAGGTGATTCTGGGAGATGTCTATATGCAGAATGGCAAGAAGCAGGAAGCTTATGATACTTATAAGAAAGTACTTGCCGCAGAACCGGACAATCCGATGGCATTGTTTTCATTGGCTTCGTATTACGAGCAGACCGGACAGAAAGAACTGTTTGAACAACAAATGGATACTTTGCTACTGAACCGGAAAGTTCCTTCGGATACAAAGGTGAATGTGATGAGGCAGTTTATCGTCCAGAGCGAACAGGAGGGAAAAGACAGTACACAGGTTATCGGACTCTTTGACCGGATGATGCAGATGGATATGGATGATGTGCAAATTCCGATGCTTTATGCACAGTATCTGCTATCCAAAGGAATGGAGGCACAGTCTATTCCGGTATTGGAGCAAGTAGTACAGATAGATCCTACCAATAAAGCAGCACGCATGACTTTATTAGGTTTCGCCATCCGGAAGAATGATTATGAGCAGGTGATTAAGATCTGTGAGCCGGGGATTGAGGCAACTCCGGATGCTTTGGAGTTTTATTTTTATCTGGTTATTGCATATAATCAGGCCGAACATTGGGACGATGTACTGGAAGTCAGCCGGAAAGCACTGGAACATGTCACTCCGGAGAGTGACAAGCAAATGGTCTCCGATTTCTATACAATTATAGGTGATGTATATCATACCAAGAAGTTGATGAAGGAGGCATATGCAGCGTATGATTCAGCTTTGGTTTACAACCCGTCCAATATAGGTGCACTAAATAATTATGCTTATTATTTATCGGTAGAGCGCAGAGATCTCGATAAGGCAGAGGAGATGAGCTATAAAACCGTAAAAGCCGCACCGAACAATGCTACTTATCTGGATACTTATGCTTGGATTCTTTTTGAGAAGGGAAACTATGCTGAGGCCCGTATCTATATTGACGATGCCATCAAGAATACCAAACCGGAAGAAGAGAGCAGCGTGGTGTTTGAACATTGCGGGGATATCTATTTTATGACCGGTGACGTAGAAGGTGCTTTGAAATATTGGAAGAAAGCACTGGAACTGGGCACTGAATCGAAAACACTTAAACAGAAAATAGAAAAAAAGAAATACATTGCAGAATGAAAGGAAGTAAGTTGAAACAAACTGTCATTAAACAGTCGTACCTGCTGCCTTTGCTACTTATGGTAGTTCTGCTTGCAGGTTGTAAAACATCAAAGGTGGGCAAGACTACACCGGTAGAACCGGCTTATCTGTCATCTAAACTGCAACTGACAGTGCCCAACAAAAACGGCAGTATGACCGTAAGTGGCAGCATGAAGATGAAAAGCGGTGAACGGATACAGTTATCTGTCCTGATGCCGGTATTCCGCTCGGAAGTAATGCGTATGGAAGTTACCCCGGATGAGGTGTTACTGATTGACCGTATGAATAAACGTTATGTGCGGGCAACCCGTGATGAGCTAAAGGGAATACTGCCCGAGAATGCTGATTTTGACCGATTGGAGAAACTTTTGTTCAAAGCTTCACTTCCGGGTGAGAAAAAGGAGCTCACAGGACGTGAATTGGGAATTCCATCTCTGGAAAAGGCAAAGGTGAGACTATCTGATTTCTCGACTGCCGAATTCGAATTAATACCTACTGAGGTATCGTCCAGATACACTCAAGTAGCATTGGAGGATCTGCTAAAAATGCTGATGAAACTATGAACCGCTTTCTTTTGATTCTGATAAGCTGTCTCTGTCTGACAACTACGATTTCAGCTCAGTCCAATAAACTGATCAAAGAGCTGGAAAGTAAACGTGGTGCCCTGCAACAACAGATTGCGGAGACTGAGTCATTGCTGAAGAACACAAAGAAAGATGTGGGTAGCCAGTTGAACGGACTTGCTGCCCTTACCGGACAAATAGAGGAGAGAAAGCGCTATATCATTGCCATAAACAATGATGTGGAGGCTGTAGGCCGAGAGATTGCCGGATTAGAGCGGCAGCTCAGGGGACTCCAGCGGGATCTGAAGGATAAGAAGAAGAAGTATGAATCTTCTGTACAGTATTTGTATAAGAATAAGTCGGTTGAGGAGAAGTTGATGTTTATCTTTTCTGCCAAAAGTCTCGGGCAGACCTATCGTCGCCTTCGTTATGTGAGGGAGTATGCCACTTATCAGCGTTTGCAGGGGGAGGAGATCCTGAAGAAGCAAGAACAGGTGAATCGTAAAAAGAAAGAGCTTCAGCAGGTGAAGGTTGCTAAAGAAAATCTGTTGCGCGAACGGGAAGGTGAAAAGGCTAAACTGGAAGCACAGGAAAAAGAAAAACGTGAGATCGTTGCCGGTTTGCAAAAGAAACAGAAAGGATTGCAAAGTGAGATTAGTAAGAAACGGCGTGAGGCCAACCAACTAAATGCAAAAATTGATAAGCTGATTGCCGAAGAGATAGAACGTGCACGTAAGCGTGCTGAAGAGGAAGCTCGTCGGGAAGCGGCGGCCCGTCGGAAAGCAGCTGCCAAAGAAAGTAAATCGTCTTCGACGGGAGGCGGTACGGTTCCAGCAAAGAAGAAAGCAGAACCTTTGGAACGTTTCACCATGAGCAAGGCCGACCGTGAACTCTCGGGTAATTTTGTAAGTAACAGAGGTAAATTGCCGATGCCTATTACAGGACCCTACATTATTACCAGCCACTACGGACAATATGCTGTGGAAGGATTACGTAACGTAAAACTTGATAATAAAGGAATTGATATACAAGGGAAACCGGGTGCACAGGCCCGTGCTATTTTTGATGGAAAAGTGGCTGCCGTGTTCCAATTGAACGGACTTTTCAATGTACTGATACGCCATGGTGATTATATCTCGGTATATTGTAATCTTTCATCCGCTTCCGTGAAATCCGGTGATACGGTAACGACCCGGCAGGCTATCGGTCCGATTTTCTCGGATGGTAGTGACAATGGACGGACTGTTCTTCATTTCCAGTTGCGCAGGGAGAGGGACAAACTGAATCCGGAGCCATGGCTGAACCGATAAATGCTTTCAGACAGATTATGCACATACATAACAACAAGTCGTTTTTTTAATCTTAAATGAATACAACACATGCGAATCATCACTCTACTAATTACCTTATTTGCTTTTGGGATAACACCGTTACAGGCATTCTCCTATTTTTCTTTTAAGAAGTATCAGGTAGAAGACGGATTATCACATAACACAGTCTGGTGCGCCATGCAAGATAGCTATGGCTTTATATGGCTGGGAACGAGCGACGGTTTAAATTGCTATAACGGACGTGGTAACAAGGTTTACAGAAATGTCCTGAATGATAAGTTTTCGCTAGAGAACAACTTTGTGCAGGCACTTTTTGAGGAAGAGAACCACAATATATGGGTCGGAACCAACTGGGGACTTTATATCTACGACCGTGAATACGATCGTTTCACTTATTTTGATAAGAAGACCCGCTATGGCGTTTTTATCAGTAGTGAGATAAAGAAAATAATAAAGTCCGAAAGCGGTTTGATCTGGATTGCCACTTTGGGACAAGGATTATTTGTTTATAATCCTCAAACGGATGTGTTGACACAGAATAGTCTTCAGACCTCTTTCGTATGGGACGTTTGTGAGAATAACTCTGGACATATCTATGCCTCTTCTTTACAGGAAGGTTTGCTTTGCTTCGATGAAAACGGTAAATTCCTGCAATCCTATCCTCTTTTGTCTGCCGGCAATAATCCCGATAATTATCGTATCAACTGTTTGCTCGATATCCGGAGTGATATCTGGTTCGGTGCGGGGAGCAACTTGTTGTACTGTCTGAACGAGCGTACCGGCAACCTGGACTGCTATAATGCATCCCATCTGAATTTCGGTGCGATCCGTTGTCTGCTGAATTACTCGGAAACAGAGCTTCTGGTGGGTACCGACAATGGGCTCTACCTTTTTGACTTACATGATAAAAACTTCTCACGAATCGATAATCCGTCAGATCCCAGAAGCTTGAGCGACCAGTCTATCAATGCAATGATGCGCGATGCAGAAGGTGGAATCTGGGTGTTGACTAATTTGGGAGGAGTGAATTATCTGGCTAAACCGACTAAAAGATTCGATTATTATCCTCCTGTTTATCGGGATGGAGGTGTGGCTGCCGGAAAAGTAGTAGGTCCTTTTTGCGAAAATGCTGCTGGGGATATCTGGGTGGGTACTCGTGATGGGTTGTGTTTCTTCGATGTCTCCACTCATCAACTGACCGCTTATCCGATAGGCGGAGGCGTGGATAAGAAGTACGACATACGTTCTTTGTTGTTGGATGGCGAGCGTTTGTGGATTGGTACTTATGCCGAAGGGTTGAAGGTACTCGACCTCCGGACCGGCCATGTGAAATCGTACAATCATCTGCAGGATACTCCGAACACAATTTGCAGTGACGATGTCCTGGCAGTATATAAAGATCGAAGCGGGGATATTTTTGTAGGAACCAGTTGGGGACTGTGTCGTTACAATCCCCGGGAAGACAATTTCTCGACAATTACCACAGTAGGGTCAATGGTCTCTGTGGTTGATATTCTGGAAGACATGTACGACAATCTTTGGATTGGTACATCCAACAGCGGTGTGTTTCGTTTTAATACCCGGAACGGGCATTGGAAACATTTCCAGCATGAAAGGAATGATTCGACTACCATCACTAATAATTCCGTAATTACATTATTTGAAGATCTGAAAGGTACCATGTGGGTTGGTACCAATGGAGGCGGACTTTGTTCGTTCGATCCGAAGACTGAAACATTTATTGATTTCGATCCGGATAATACAATATTGCCCAACCGGGTCATCTACTCCATTGAACAAGACAAGACCGGTGACTTCTGGATATCCAGTAATGCCGGGTTGATAACGATCAATCCGATCACAAAGCAGCATTTCCGCCAATTTACGGTGAATGACGGACTGCAAGGCAATCAGTTTACAGCCCAATCTTCATTGAAAACAGCAAGTGGTAAACTCTATTTCGGCGGAATCAGTGGCTTCAATTCTTTTGTCCCCGATCAATTCATGGATAATCAGTACATCCCTTCCGTATATATTACGGAAATACGTCTGCCTTATACGACGGATGAACGGCTGGTGCAGGATATTCTTCATCTGGAAGGTCCCCTCTATCGTGCGGAAACCATAACGTTACCTTACGAACATAATACTTTCTCTGTGAGCTTTGTAGCCTTGAGTTACGAAGATCCTTTGAAAAACCGTTATTCTTACCGCCTGAAAGGAGTAGATAAAGAGTGGGTTATTAACTCCGAACAGAATACGGCTTCTTATACCAATTTGCCTCCGGGCAAGTATGAGTTTGAGGTACGGGGTTCGAACAACGATCATAAATGGAATGACCAGACTACTTCCTTGCTGATTGTAGTCACGCCTCCATGGTGGCTGACTACATGGGCATATTGTGTCTATACACTTCTCCTCCTCGGTCTTGCCTATTATGCAGGCTGGCATTGGAACCGGCATGTGAAGAAGAAATACAAACGTCGTATGGAAGAGTACCAGACTACGAAAGAAAAAGAGGTCTACAAGTCGAAGATCAGTTTCTTTATTAATCTGGTGCATGAAATCCGTACTCCACTGAGTCTGATCCGGCTTCCTCTTGAGAAACTATTGGAAGATAAACGAGAAGGGCGGGATGCCAAGTACTTATCGGTAATCGACCGGAATGTCAATTACCTTTTGGGGATTACCAACCAGTTGCTCGACTTTCAAAAAATGGAAAATGGTGGGGTGCAGTTGAGTCTGAAGAAGTGTGATATCAACCAATTGGTAAGTGATGTTCACAGCCAGTTTACGAGTCCCGCCGAACTGAAAGGCATCTCAGTGATGCTTGATCTGCCGGAAGGCGAGATCTTTGCTTCGGTCGATCGTGAAAAGGTCTGCAAAATTATCGTCAACCTGATAGGTAATGCAGTAAAATATGCCCAAAGCCGTATCGATATCAAATTAGTCTCTTCCGATGAAGGCTTCCGGGTTTCGGTGAGTGATGACGGTCCGGGTATTCCGGATGTTGAAAAGCGGAAAGTATTTGAGGCGTTCTACCAGGTGAAAGACGGAAAATCGGGAGCAGTAGGTACAGGTATCGGTTTGGCTTTCTCCAAATCACTGGCTGAAGCACACCATGGTACGTTGAGCCTTGAAGATAGTGTATATGGTGGATCCTCTTTTGTCCTCACTTTGCCTTGGGGTGAAGAGGCTGTATCCGAAGAACCGGAAGTAGTGATACCGGATGGTCGGGAAGCGGCTGACGAAGAACAGGGTACCGAGTTATCGGGCAGTAAATTTACCATTCTGTTGGTGGAAGATAATGTCGACTTGCTGAATCTGACCCGGGAATCTCTGAGTACCTGGTTTAAAGTCTTGAAAGCTCAGAATGGCCGGCAGGCACTTGAGGTACTTGCCAACGAGACAGTGGATGTGATTGTCAGTGATGTGATGATGCCGGAGATGAACGGTCTGGAGTTAACGGCAAAAGTTAAGTCGGACATTGAATACTCCCATATACCTGTCATCCTGTTAACTGCAAAAACGACACTGGAAGCCAAGGTGGAAGGCTTCGAGTGTGGTGCCGACGTATATATTGAAAAACCGTTCTCTATCCGTCAGTTACGCAAGCAGATTGAGAATTTGCTGAAGCTGCGCCAAGCCTTCCATAAAATGATAGCTGAATTATCAGGTGGCAATGGGGCTTCCCCTATCAGCCCGGTAGAATATTCTGTGTCTCAGAAAGATTGTGAATTGATGGCTAAGGTTCGGGCAGCGGTCGAGGCACAGCTTTCGGACGAGAACTTCTCTGTCGATACACTGGCAGAGTCACTCAATATGAGCCGTTCCAATTTCTATCGTAAGATAAAGGCCTTGGCCGGTATGCCGCCCAATGATTACCTGAAGACTATCCGTTTGAATAAAGCTGCCGAGCTGCTGAAAAGCGGAGTGCGCATAACCGAAGTGTGTGAGAAAATCGGCTTCAGTTCTTCGTCCTATTTTGCCAAATGCTTTAAGATTCAGTTTGGAGTATTGCCGAAAGATTATCATTGATACAAGTGCGGACTCCGCATTATCCCAAGATATATGATGCACCACAGGGGATAGATGACTGTCATCGCTTAAACAATCAGTACCCTCTTTACTCTCCTTTCAGTTGATGGAAAAAGAGTAAAGAGGGTATTGACAAAGAGGGGATGTATAACTGTGTATACAATAGATCGATCGGATTGTACTATTTAATTTGCGTTCCTTCTTTGCAAGGTTTTCCCAAAACAGGCATCCCGTTTGCATCCCAGCTTATTTTTTGCAGACGGGGACTACGGGAGTCTGTTGCTCCCGGTGCATCGTTGGGGATTTTTCGGGCATGATAAAGCATGTACCATTCCTTTTCATCCGGTGTAGGGACAAAAGAGGGACTACCCGGTCCGAAAACACTGTCTTCGGGTTGCTGCTCAAAGACAGGAGTATCCTGTTTCTTCCAGGATGCCGCATTGGTCAGGTCACTTCCGGCATCAGCAGTCAGCAGTCCGATGCAATAGTAGGGAGTCCAGCTTCCACTGGCACAGTAGTATATCAGCACTTTGTCCTTGTTCTTCGATTCAAAGAATTGTGGGGACTCGTTGACGTGGATTGGGTAAGCTGTTTTACTGCCATCAGGTGAGATCCATTGACGTTCCCATTCATATTCCGGTTCCGCAATCATCACCCTGTCCGACGAGAGTGTCCACGGATTTTCCATCCTGGCAATATAGATACATTGAGTTTCTGTTTCAATCCGGCGCTTAGGCCATCCACACCAAATGAGATAACGCTGACCCTGATGCTCGAATGTACTAGCATGGATTGCCCAATTATCGTCTTTGTCAGTTTTAATTCGTCCTTTCATCACAAATTCACCTTCCAACGGGTTGGGAGAACTGTTTTCTATGACATAGATGTGGTGATTGTCCATGTTGCCGTCATCTGCTGCGAAATAAACATACCATTTCCCGTCAATCCGGTGTATCTCCGGTCCCCAGAGGTGATAAGAGTTGGAGATTTCTTTTGGAATCCATACTTCTTTCCGGGCAGCATGTTCCAGGTCGGTGATGTCATTGGTTTCCCAAAGGATAATTTTATTCTCGGCTCCTTGCGTGTAATAATATTTGCCTTCGTGAAAGACAGCCCATGGTTCTGCTCCTACTGCCAATAGTGGATTGGTATAAGTAGCTTCGGAAGGAATCTCTTTAGTGGCAGAAGCTTTCTTGTTTTGACAAGCCGGACAGCAGGTCAGTACCAACAGGAGTAAGGGGATATGTTTGAGTTTCATAGGCTTTGGGTTTTAACAATATTGCAAATTAAACACGTTTTGGGACGAACGGAGACACGTCCGGCTCAAGTTTAGACTATTTTAACGTGAGATCCCGACCGACATCTTTGCTTTGATATCCCGGGAAGAAAATCCTAACAAGATGTCGTGGCTACCCCGGTCGATGACAAATCTCCGGCTACCCGTATCATAATGTGAGAATGCTTCTGCCGGAACAGTAATTTCTATACTCTTTGTTTCGCCCGGTTCCAGATATACTTTCCGGAAGCCTTTCAGTTCTTTTTCCGGATGTTCCACTGTCGTATCTTTGTTGGATACATAAAGTTGTACGACTTCTGCGCCTGCCGTTCTTCCGGTGTTGGTGAGTTTACAGGTGACTGTTACCGAACCGTCCGTTTTCGGAGTACCGACAGTCGGTGCCGAAAGTTTAAAACGGGTATACGACAATCCGTAACCAAATGGATATTGTACTTCTCGTTTCAGTTTATCGTATCCACGATATCCGACAAATATACCTTCGGTGTACTCTACATGCTTGTCTCCGTCCGGATCGTAGTAGCTGTGAAAAGTGGGATTGTCTTCCCATCGTTTCTCAAAAGTGACAGGTAATTTCCCCGAAGGATTGAGCTCCCCGAAGAGTGTACGTGCGATTGCCGTTCCGGCTTCCTGGCCTCCGTACCATGCCCATAGTAGTCCTTTCAGGGAAGGTTCCCAGCTTTGCATCTCTACATTGCCCCCTGCATTGACGATACCTACTACGGGACGTTTAGATTGCAGCGTATTCTGCAGTAATTGTGCTTCGTCTTCGGGGAGTTCGAAGGTACGGTCTCGTCCTTCTCCTTCCGTATCTGAGTTGAATCCGATGCAAGCCACTACCAGGTCGTTTCGGTTCAGTGCTTCAACGAATAAATTGTTTGAGGCATTCTTCTGTTTCCATATAAAATTGACAGCAGCACCTCCGCCTTTCTGGAAGTATTCTATCTTCAGGTCATACTTTTTACCGGCTTCCAGCATGCAACGATAAGTGGAATTGCGGAAAGCACCTTCGTGCCATTCGTCTGCGATGAGTTTTCCATCGATATATAGTCTGTATCCATCGTCTCCGCCAAGGGTGAACAGGTATTCATCTGTTTCCTGTGGACAGATGGTTCCATTCCATCGGACGGAGAATTGCTCTTTGGGCATCTCTTTTAATCCCGTACCACTCGACCAGGAATAGTTTATTTTCGTCTCAGTCTGTTCCACTCTCGGAGTGCCTTCCAAATTCATGTTATCGAAGTACTGAGCACGGAAGCCTTTTTGCTTTCTTTCAGTATCGGTAAAAATAATAGCCGGTAAATAGTCGTATACATCCAGATATTCTACCCGGATGCCTCTTTCGGCGGCTTCTTTGCGTATACCGTCCAATACGGATACATATTGGAACGGATGTACTTCACCACTGCCGCCTCCGCAAACATATCCTTGTGCGTTTTTACCTACTACTGCGATTGTTTTCACTTTGCCGGAGCGGATCGGAAGGATCTGGTTGGTATTCTTCAGCAATACCAAGCCTTCACTCGCCACGTTCAAAGCGGTTTGGGCGCATTGCGGATTCTTCAGTGGGATATGAGTATCCGGCTGCTGTGTTTCCCGGAATCCGAAAGCAAGGAGAGTTTGCAGGATGTGGCGTACCTTTTCGTCTATCATTTCGATTGTGATATCACCTGTTCGTAAGTAGTACTTCAGTTCTTCGGGTTGCATCTTGCTTCCGGCAGGCATCTCGAGATCGAGCCCCCCTTTTACGGCAGGGATGCAATGATGAGTCGATCCCCAGTCGGACATCAGGATTCCCTTGAAGCCCCATTGCTGTCTTAGTACATCTTTCAGCAGCCACGGGTGTTCGGTAGTATAAATTCCGTTCAGCAGATTGTAGCTTGACATCACTGCACCTACTTCGGCTTCTTGTACGGCTGCCCGAAAAGAAGGGAAATAAATTTCGTTTAGAGTTCGTTCATCAATATCCGAACTGATATGATCACGATCATAATCCGAGTTATTGGCGATAAAGTGTTTGATGGTAGCCATGACCCCTTGCCCTTGTACGCCTTTTATATATCCGGTTGCCATGCGTGAAGTGAGATACGGGTCTTCTCCCATATATTCGAAATTACGTCCACACATCGGAGTACGGTAAATGTTGACTGCGGGACCTAAAACGACATGTACTCCTCGTGCGCGGCAATCTTTACCCAGGGCGCTTCCGTATTCCGTAGCCAATTGTTCGTTCCAGGTGGCAGCCAGCATCAGTGCACACGGATAAGCAGTAGAGGGCCCGTGTGTTCCCAGCCCTTGTGGGCCATCGCTCATCTTCAGTTGGGGGATGCCGAAACGTTCCAGCGGACGGGTATACATCCAATTGATGCCCCCTATATAAGACAGTTTCTCGTCAAGGGTCATTTGTGAGAGTATTTTTTCCGCTTGTTGTTCCACATCGGCAGTGAATCGTTTTTGGGCGGTGCTAAAAAGACATTGAAGGGTGAGTACTCCCCATAACAGGAGTCGGCGGCAAGAAGTTGCCAAGGAGGTAGTTGCTTTCATTTTAGTAAGATTATTGGTTTGTGCAGGTCTGTTGTGAATTTACCACAAAGTGCACGGAGAGCATGAGAGGAAATCTTCTTTGAGATATGCTGACTTGTTTAACAGTAAGCTACAACTCCGTGTCCTCTGTGGTAAATCTATATTAGAGTTCGCTGATTTCCGAGTACAGTTCAATCATGCAGGAATTTTCCAGCAAGCTTTTGAACTTGTCTTTCCGGTTGCCCGACCAGTCGTTGTTCAGCAGCCCGTTTTCATCGCGGGTGTACTGCCAGGCATAGTCTGCATTGTCGATCATAGCTTTTACATAAGTATCGTTTTTGTCAACTTCGTAAAGGGCTTTCAGACCACGGAAAAGGATGACGTTGAACCATGGGCTAGACGGGAAAAACTTCATTTCTCCTTTTACCGTTGGTTGCGGTTTCAGGAAATGCTCGTAAGATCCCTTGGCCGTTTGTTGTGCATCTTTCAGGTATTGTTCGTCACCGGTGGCCTGATAGAGCAGTACACCTGCCTGAATCATCTGTCCGCTGTTGTACGTATATTTGGCATAACCGATCTTGCCTTGCAGGTTCTTGTTGTCCCAATAGACAAAATCCGACGGATCGCGCAAATTATCGCGTGTCCACTGGTAAGTTGCCATTGCCTGGTCGAGGTATTTTTTATCTTTGGTCAACTTGTAGAGCTTCATGCAAAGAACCGTTGCAGGTGCGTTCGAGCAAGTATTCTTTGATTCCTTTTTCTGTTCGCACCAGTAGATTCCACCTCCCAGTTCGTCCGACCACCCGGAGTAGATGTAGTCGTGCAGGGCGATGGCTTTCTTTAAGTACTCTTTGTTCTTTGTCACGGCATAATAGTCGCAAAAGTCAATCGCTACCCAATCGTTGTCATCATAGTAACGGTCGTTTTGTCCGGCGAAGGCCGGATAAGACTGATAACATTCCGGCTGGCGGGTGGTATCCCAGTACAAGTCGAGTCCGGGCTTGATCTGTTTGTCCATCAGTTTTTTGTACTTCTTGTTGCCGGATGTTTTATAAAGCGATACGCAACCTGACACCATTGCCGAATAAGGCCATAAGAAGGATACTTCTTGTTGAGTAACTTCCGAACCGGTGTTGGCTGTATATGTAATTTGTTGTTTGGGATTCCGTGGATAAGTCTCCATCAGCAATCCATACTTCTTTACCTCATAAAGAGACAGTACTCGTTGAAGGAGTGAATCGGCTCTCTGAAGGTAGATTTTACCTCCCAACTGTGCCGACAGACAAGCCGGAACGAGCAGGAAGGTGAGGGCAATGAATAATTTTCTCATACTTGTATTTAAATAATAGCAATCAGTAGTTGAGTCGGGGGTACGGTCTTTACAGGCCACTATCCGGTTGTATACCCTACACCCGACAACGACTCAACTATTGATTTGCAAAATAATAAAATAGCAGATAACAGTTGAAAGCCTCCCTTTCATGAAAGTATCCCATCACAGGTAAACAGATTTCTGCAATGTCCCCTTATAGGGAGGCACTCCTTTTATTTTATTTTCTCAAAAATAGCTTTGATTCGTTTCATATCCAATTTCGGAGTACGGTCATAATAGTAGATACCGTTTTTCTCCTGTTCCACGTCAGTCAGCTGAGTATAGCAGAAACCTGTCACATGCGGTGAGTCGATAAAAGCATCGATCTGACCTTCCAGACGCTTGTAGAATGCTTCTGCATTTTCAGGCATACCACCGTATCCCCATGAGTTTTTGCGGTCTTTCTCTGCCATCCAGGGGATACCGCCGAATTCGTCAACCATGTAAGGTTGTCCCTCGTAAACGGCCAGGAAGTCCTTGTCACGCGCATTGCGGTAAGGCTCTTTACCTTCTTCCATTTTTAGCTGTTCAGTCAGTTTAGCACGATCCTGCTCGTAGTTGTGTACGCTCCAGATATCTGTTATCACATGGTTATCACCACTGGCGTCGTTTACCGGACGAGTCGGGTCGATGGCTTTGGTAATGTTGTATACGTCACGTACCAAGCGGACATAAGCATCCGGACCGCCACCCCAGGTTTCATTGAAAGGAGTCCAGGTTACGAGTGAGGGATGATTGCGGTCACGAACCACTACTTCGCTCCATTCACCCAGGAAGTTACGCGCAGCCAGCTCCTTGTTTACATCGAGCATCCAGCTTGCCGATTCTCCCCAGGTGATGTATCCCAGTTTGTCGGCCCAGTAATAATATCTCTCTTCAAATACTTTCTGGTGAAGACGTGCCCCGTTGAAACCGGCTTCTTTTCCCAATACGATATCGTTCTTCAGATCTTCATCGCTCGGAGCTGTCCAGATACCTTCCGGATAGAATCCCTGATCGAGTACCAGACGTTGGAAGTAAGGCTGGTTGTTCAGATAGAAACGTCCGTTGGCTGTGTGCACTTTGCGCATACCGGCGTATGATTTCACCTCGTCCAGTACGTTGCCTTTGGCATCTTTTACCTGATAAACGAGATCGTATAAGAACGGATCTTCCGGCGACCACAGTTTCATATTCTTCACCGGCAGAACTACTACCGAACTGTTGGCACAATTTACACTTTTCTTGGCAACGGTTTTATTTCCGTCTTTCAAGGTGATTTCCAATGTGTTGGCCGATTCATTATAAAATTCCGGTTCGATGACCAACTGTTTTTGGTCGATGTCCGGGCGTACGAATACTGACTTCAGACCGTCGGCTGAGACAGCTTCCATCCATACAGTCTGCCAGATACCGGTAGTACGGGTATAAGAGCAGCCTCCCGAATAATAGTTACCGCATTGCTTTCCTCCGGTTTGTAGTCCGGAACGGAGATCATCTTGTACGAATACCACCAGATTGTGAGTCTTTCCGGGGGTAACATAGCGAGTCAGATCTACGGCAAACGAAGACGAACCGCCGAAATGACGTTGTACGAATTTACCATCGACGTAGATCTCCGCACAATAATCCACAGCACCGAAGTTCAGGAATATCTTTTTTCCATTCCAGTCCGATGGGATGGTAATATTGCGTTGATACCACATCTGTTCGATGAAATCGGTATAGCCTACTCCCGAAAGTTTACTTTCCGGGCAGAAGGGTACAGTGATGTTCTTATCAAACTTCTCTGCCGACTGCAGACGGCGGTCTTTTCCTGATTTACCAAAATCGAAATCGAATGTCCAAGTCCCGTTCAGGTTTACCCATTGTTCCCGTTCGAACTGTGGACGGGGATACTCCGCTCGCGGAGTATCTGCACTGAAACAGGACCAGCTGTTCAGCATGAATAGCATTGCTGCTGCTAAAAGTTTTTTCATTGTAATTGTGTGTTTGAGTCTTTCTTTCCCCTCCACTTGCAGGCAGGAGAGAAAGGAGGACTTGTGTATGAATATTGAGTTATTATTATAATGGTTCGGAGTGATTATTCACCTCTCTATCGGGAGGCTCCCACTACCGGAAATTCCGTTATTCTTAATGTAGTGCATCCATAAGGAATCAGGGTGATTTCTGTTTCCGGCCCTTCGCCTCCGCTACAGAAAGAATAAGGTTGAGGCCCTGCCATTTCGTTGTAAAGTTTCCATGAAGGTACCAATCTTGCTTTCATCCGTATTTCTATCGGGGCATTTTCCTTATTCCAGGGGAATACGGAAGATTGCTTTTCCGTATGAATCGTTACACGGGCATGTTCGTTCGCTTTGTTACGATTGAAATCAACCAATCCATAGTTCCATGGTTCGGTAGGAGTCACTGAGTAATAATACGGACCATACCACGGCTCTTCAAACTCTTTCTTCTCCCATTTTTCTTCCATCTTCAAGGCAAATACCAACGGACCGCGTTCAATGGTTACCGAATTTTCATACCAGGTGCTGGCAGTGACTTCCATCGGCAGATGGAGTTCCACCCGGTCCCCTTTTTTCCAGTTGCGGTTGACAATGGCCATCCGGCCTCCTTCGGCATGTTGAAGAAGTTGTCCGTTGACTGATATTCCGGCTTGTCTACACCATTTCGGGATACGTAATTGGAGAGCGAAGTTTACTTCTTTCCGTTTTTTGTCCATCGATTGGAGGGTGAAACTTATTTTGTCATCCATCGGATAATAGGTTTCTTCACTGAAAGTTACCGTACACCCATCCGCTACTTTGGCCGTCACTTCCGATGGAGCGTATGCTGTAACAGCCAGTCCGCCGTCAGGAGTGGCATACCAGAGGCTTTGGGTGAATTTAGGCCAACCTTGGTGCATGTTCGATGCACAACAAGGATATCCCGTCAGCAGCCCGAAACAGTTGTCCGTTCCTCCGTGATCCTGATCGAAATTGCGACGATGGCGTGATACCATCACCTGGTTGGCTTGTTGGAAATATTGTTTTGTCATAAAATCGTCTGAAATCTGGGTGGGCAGTGCGTTGAATGCAATCCTTTCCAGATGGTCGGCGAAGTCGATATCTCCCGTAATCTCTACCATTTTTTCCAGCGAGTACATCAGTTCCACAGCTGAGCAGAGTTCTGAACCTTGGGTCGGATTGTTGCCATGCAATGCCTCGTCACCACCATACATACCCTGCGGTTGTCCGTGGAACTGGCGAATGTCACGAAAAGCACATTTAACCGCATCGAGATACATTTTGTCGGGCTCTTGCTGATAATAGATGACAGGCTCTTTGATACCTTGTGCCAGGTTGACACAGTGAATCGTATTGATACGTTTCAGGTCTCCCCGGTTCACCATATCTACAAAGCTGAAACTTTGTTGATGAATCAGTTTGCCGAGATCGAGTAGGAATGAATCACCGGTGATATTATAGAGCCAGTATACGGCCTGAAGATTATCGCAGGCACGGAACTCTGCCCAAAAAGTCCAGTTGCCGAGCGGCTTTTCCGGTAACGTTTTCAGTTGATAACGGAAATAGTCGGTCATAAACCGGATGACCCGTTGATCGTTCGTGGCAGAATAATATTGCTGGAGTATTTTCAGCATCACCATACGCGGCCACCAGTCGTGAGAGTTATCCCGTTGTATGCCGGCCTCTCCGGGATAGTCTTTGGCCGGACCAAAGAAACCGTCTTCCCGCTGACTTTTTAAAGCCCATTCTATCCAAGGTTGCACTTTAGCTTTCAGTTGCGCATCGTCCAGGATATATGCCAGAGGAAGTAAACCGTCAATCCAGTATGGTCCTCTTTCCCACTGATCACCGTCGCCGCCGAGCCAGCCGTTGCGTTCGCCCATCACCAGCGGATACAGTTTGTCCATTTGCCCGGTTGCCCCGTTTTTCTGCCTTACCAACATTTCCTGCAACCATCCTTTTGCCTTAATGCTGCCTAATGGTAGTTCCATCAAAGGTTTGCGTACCAATGGATAGCGGTTGTTGGTATAGTTCTCGGGGGTATCGGCCCGGAGCCCGCTTCCCAAGGAAGAGAAGCAGAGGCCCAGTCCGATGAGCAGATATGTAAATGTATTTTTTTTCTTCATGAGTGTCTTTCGATTAATGCTTTATCACCGGGTATCTTTTACTCTCTTGTGTTCGGGAAAGCCGAAACCCGCAGTCTGGCTACTCCCATCGGAATCAGGGTGATTTCTTCTTTTTCCCCTTTCGGAGCGTCCATTTCAGGAAGTTCGCTACACAAGTCGTATTGATCGATAACCCATGAAGGAACCTTGCGTCCGATAGCTTTTACCTCGATAGGTGTACTTGCGACCGTGAACGGGAAGTTGTCAGCCGGCCATTCTTTGTGTACTACTTTAAAGTCTTTCAAAGGTTCGTTCTTACCGAGTACCAATGCGTAGTTCCAAGGAGTTTTTGCATAGATCTCGTATGTCGGCCATTGGCTGGCGTCAGCGCCTTCCTGCCATTTAGAGTCACCGATAGCCGTAGCGCGGCTGTCCTTTTTCACATAATCTTCGTCAATTTTCAGTGACATTGTCAACGGACCGTAGTCTACGCTTACACTGTTTTTGTTCACTTGCCATGTACGCATCGAAAGTTGCATCGGCAGTTGAATCTCCACTTGGTCATTGTCTTTCCATTCGCGATTGATGCAGGCATATTGTCCGGCTTCGGGGTTAGCCGCTACTTTTTTGCCGTTAACAAAGATAGTCGCACCCTCTGTCCATGAAGGGATTCTCAGATAGAACGGGAAACTTACAGCTTTCGGAGTATTTACCGTAAACCGGATGGTTTCCTCGAAAGGATAATTCGTCTGCTCGTGAAGGCTTATTTCGTTTCCGTCACCCACTTTCACCGTTGCTTTGCAGGCGGCATACATGGCGGCCGCTACACCATTATCCGGAGTAGCCAGAATCAGATGCTCGGCATAATAAGGCCATCCCTGTGCGTGGTTATGCTGGCAGCAACGGCTGCTGAACGGGTTCATTGCCAGGAAAGGTCCCCGGTTGTCGATGCCCGGATGATGATTCTTTGAGTCGCTGACCGTTTGGTTAGGGCAAGTGATGTAACGTAATCCTTTGAAATCCGGCATCACGGCAGCCGGATAACTGTTGAAAGCCACTTCTTCGCAGTGTTCTGCCCAAAGCGGATCACCCGTCATACAAAGCATCAATTCATCGGAAGCCATCTGTTCTACCAATCCGCAGGTCTCTACTCCCTGACGTGGGTCGATAGAACCCATGCGGGCATTTTCGTCGGCACCGAACATACCGCCCGGCACTTGTCCGAAAGTACGGCGTATCAGATTGTGTACATTATAAGATGCTTTCAGCATGGCTGAATCTCCTGTCATCATATAATAGGTAGCCGGTTCGCGGAAACATTGTGCGATGTTTACATTGTGCCAGTTCGGCAGTGCCGACGGACGGGTCCAGTCTGCTGTGTTCCGGTGTATCTTCTCAGCCAGTTCCAGTAAGAATTGATCTCCTGTGCGGTTATAAAGCCAATATACGCTTAACAGGTTATCTCCGCCACGGCTGTTTTCCCAATAGTCCTCCAGGAATTGTTCGTCCGGTACACTTAACTGCCATTTAAAGTAATTGGTCATCAGGTCGATTACCCGTTGGTCATTTGAATATTCATAATAGGATTGCAGACACCAGAGCATAATCATCTGTGCCCATAATTCTCTTTTTCCGTTCCGCTCGTTGATGGGACCAAAGTATCCGTCGGGTTGTTGGCTGGCGAATGCTCCTTCGAGCCATACTTTAGCTTCATCAATCATTTTCTGATCCTTTAATATATAAGCCAGGTTTCCGTATCCTTTCAGCCAATAGGGGACTTCTTCCCATCCGTGATCTCCTCCTTTGGTCAGCCAGGCATTATTCTCTTTGCCCAGCCATGCACTGATTTCATTCAGGTGACCGGTCAGACCGTCTTTCTGTAATTCGAGATATTTCTTCAACCATCCTTCGGGCTGAATACTTCCGACGGGCAGTTTAATGAAATTCATCGGTTTCAGTGGCAAGCGGTTTCCTACATAGTTTACGTTGGTTTGTGTACAGTCGGGGCGGTTCACGATGGTTACTGCCGACGATGATTGATCGGAAGTACACGATGCTGCCAGTAATCCGGCTGTAAATAGGATTCCGGCCAAGCCTCCTTTCAGACTTTTCATCTTTTTCATGTTTGGGTGTTTTTACTTATGGTTATTATTTAGGGGTTATTTCAATACAAATCAGTAGCTTCATCTGATATCATGCTACAAAGTTTGTGAATTCTGTATGAAATGTGCGACACAAACTATTCAATAAATAGCAATTACTGACCAATACGATGCGAAATGCGGGTTATGTGAATATTAGAAGTATAAAAAGAACAGATTCTTTTGTTTATTGAGCAGTATTTATCCCTTTATTCAACGAAAATGTTTTTTCTTTGTAGCATCTTAATAACAGAAAGCTATGAAAACAAAGATCTACCTGCTATTTATTACTACCTTATTCTTCTGCGCCGGTTGTGGCAACAAGAGCGGCGGGCAGAAACAGGAGTCGGTAAGTGCGGCAAAGGATACATATGTAAATCCTTTGTTTCCGGAAGGGGCCGATCCGAGTGCTCTTTTCCATAATGGTAAGTATTATTATACCCATGGAACGGAAGATAAGATCATGCTTTGGGAAACGTCCGATATCACTGATATGGCTCATGCGGTTTGCAAGATAGTGTGGAAGCCTCAGGATCCATCCAACAGTTGTCATCTCTGGGCACCGGAGATTCACTATATCAATGATAAATGGTATATATATTATGCAGCCGACGACGGCAATACGGATAATCACCAGTTGTACGTACTTGAAAACTCTTCACCCAACCCGATGGAGGGAAAGTTCGAAATGAAAGGAAGTATCATAACCAATCCCGAATGGAATTGGGGGATACAGGCCACCACTTTCGAACATAAGGGAGTCCGCTATCTGGTCTGGTCCGGATGGCCCAAGAGGAGAACCAATGCCGAAACTCAATGTATCTATATTGCCAGGATGAAAAATCCGTGGACACTCGATTCACCCCGTGTCCTGATATCCAAACCCGAGTATGAATGGGAACGGCAGTGGGTCAATCCGGATGGCAGCCGTACGGCTTACCCCATTTATGTGAATGAAGGGCCTCAGTTCTTCCATTCGAAAGATAATAAGACGTTGATTCTATATTACGCTGCCAGCGGTTCGTGGTCACCCTATTACTGTGTCGGGATGTTGACTGCCGATGCCGAGAGTGATTTGTTAGATCCGGCTTCCTGGACAAAGAGTTCGGTTCCGGTATTTCAGCAATCGTTGGAGAATGAAGTTTATGGTCCGGGTGGACTCTCCTTTGTTCCCTCGCCCGATGGGACTGAATGGTATATGATTTACCATGCCCGTCAGGTGACCAATGGAGACACCGGGAGTCCTGAAACCCGTAATCCGCGAATACAAAAAATAGGATGGGATGCCCATGGAATGCCCGATTTGGGGATTCCGGTTCGTGCAGGGGTTGCCTTGCCGAAACCTTCGGGTACTCTTTTGAAATAAAATAGTCATTTAGAACATTTTTTCCTTAGTCTGACAGGTAGCCGCCTACCTGTCCCGGGGATCGTATTGCATCATTAATAGGTTAAACATAATTTGAAGACAATGAAAAAGAGCATTTTAATTGCAGTTCTGACAGCGTCGATAGCTACTTCCGCTTTTGCACAATGGAAACCGGCAGGAGACAAAATCAAGACAAAGTGGGCTGAGCAGGTGAATCCTGAAAATGTATTGCCCGAGTATCCACGTCCGGTGATGGAACGGGGAGAGTGGAAGAACCTGAATGGTTTGTGGAATTATGCCATCACCGAGAAAGGAGCTGCTCCTTCAGCTTACGAAGGTCAGATTCTGGTTCCTTTTGCCATAGAGTCCAGCCTTTCGGGTGTTGGTAAGAAAGTCGGCCCCGACAAAGAACTCTGGTATCAGCGTACTTTCACAGTACCCGCTTCCTGGAAAGGTAAAAAAGTGATGCTGAACTTCGGTGCTGTAGACTGGAAAGCTGATATTTGGGTCAATGACATTAAGGTGGGACAACACACCGGAGGATTTACTCCTTTTTCACTCGATATTACGGCTGCTTTGGCTACTAAAGGAGACAATAAACTTGTTGTGAAGGTATGGGACCCGACAGATCGCGGACCTCAGCCTCGTGGCAAACAGGTAAACCGTCCGGAAGGCATCTGGTATACGGCTGTTACCGGTATCTGGCAAACTGTCTGGATGGAGCCTGTGGCCGAACGTCATATTACTAATGTTCGTACGACTTCGGACATCGACCGTAAGAAACTCACAGTGGACGTTACTACCAGTACCAGCTGTCCTTCGGAAGTTGTCGAAGTAAAGGTCTTCGATGGTAAACAGCTGGTTGCTACCGGAAAAGGATTGAACGGCCAGACTATTGACATTCAGATGCCTGCTGATGCCAAACTGTGGAGTCCTGCTTCTCCGACTCTTTATTCTATGCAGATTGCCCTATTGAGCAATGGTAAAGTGACCGATAAAGTAGATAGCTATACAGCTATGCGCAAATACTCTACCCGCCGTGACAAGGACGGAATTGTACGTTTGCAGCTGAACAATGAAGATGTGTTCCAGTTCGGTCCTCTCGATCAAGGATGGTGGCCCGACGGACTGTATACAGCTCCGACAGACGAAGCGTTGGTTTATGATATTCAGAAAACCAAAGACTTCGGATTTAACATGATCCGTAAACACGTGAAGGTGGAACCGGCACGTTGGTATACACACTGTGATAAACTGGGTATCATCGTATGGCAGGATATGCCGAACGGCGACCGTGAACCGGAGTGGCAGATGTACAACTACTTCACCGGCAATGAACTGAATCGTAGCGAGGAGTCGGAACAGATCTATCGCAAAGAGTGGAAGGAAATCATGGATTATCTGTACAACTATCCTTGTATCGGTGTATGGGTTCCGTTTAACGAGCGTTGGGGACAGTTCAAGACTGAAGATATCGCGACATGGACAAAGAAGTATGATCCTTCACGCCTGGTGAACCCGGCAAGTGGCGGCAATCACTTCCCTTGCGGTGATATTCTTGACCTGCATCATTATCCCAATCCGTCACTTGACTTCTACGATGCCGGACGTGCTACCGTGTTGGGTGAATATGGCGGCATCGGCCTGGCACTGAATGAACATCTTTGGGAACCGAACCACAACTGGGGATACGTGAAGTTCAATTCACCCGAAGAAGTAACCAAACAATACGTTGAATACGGCAATGAACTGTATCGGTTGATTTCAAGAGGTTTCTCAGCTGCTGTCTATACACAGACTACGGATGTAGAAATGGAGGTGAACGGACTGATGACATACGACCGTAAAGTGATTAAGGTGAATGAAGCTCAGGTGAAAGCTATCAATACAAAGATATGCAATTCTTTAAATAAGTGATTAGAGTAGGGTGTCGATAGGTACACAGGTTTTTGATTAAGGTAAAGATTGTTGAAGGATACTATTTAGATTGAAACATACTAATAAATAAAATAATGAAAAAACTATTCACAATGGCTTTAGCAGTCGGTATGCTGTGCAATGCGCAGGCAGCCGACCTGTATAAGGCAAGTAGAAATGTTGCTTTGCGTGCGCCGGCGGTGCCTCTCATCACTTCCGACCCCTATCTGTCCATCTGGTCGCCCACAGATGCGCTGAACGAAAGCAGCACTATGCACTGGACCGGAACGGAACATCCTTTGTTGGGTGCTATCCGTGTAGACGGGAAGACTTACCGCTTTATGGGGAAAGATAAATTGAATCTTGAAACCCTTGTACCCATGACCGATACCGATACCTGGCAGGGGAGTTATACTTTCGATGAGCCGGCTGCGGGATGGAACGCCCTTTCGTTCAATGCTGCCGGATGGAAAGAGGGACAAGGTGCTTTCGGTACTCCCGATATGCCTCGTGTCCATACTCGCTGGACTACTCCGGACATCTGGGTTCGCCGCGATTTCCAGATTAACGATGATATGAACGGAGAAACCATCTATCTGAAATATTCGCACGACGATGTATTCGAACTCTACCTGAATGGTGAAAAGCTGGTTGCTACAGACTATTCATGGAACAACGACGTATTACTCGAACTATCGGATGCAGCCAAGAAGAAGCTGCAAAAAGGAAAAAACGTACTTGCCGCACACTGTCACAACACAACAGGAGGTGCTTATGTAGATTTCGGCCTTTATCGCCTGAACAAACAGACGACAGGTTTTGAGACGGCAGCCGTCCAGAAATCGGTAAGCGTACTCCCCACACAAACTTACTACACGTTTACTTGCGGTCCGGTGGAACTGGACCTGGTGTTTACCGCACCTTTGATGATGGACGACCTCGATTTGTTGTCTACTCCCGTTAATTATATTTCTTATCGCGTTCGTTCGCTGGACAAAAAGCAACATGATGTGCAGATGTATGTGGAGACCACTCCGCAGCTTGCCATCAATGAACTGACGCAACCTACCCGTTCGAAAGTGATCCGCCGTAACGGTATCAATTATGTACAGGCAGGGACTATCGACCAGCCTATCCTCGCACGAAAAGGAGACGGTATCTGTATTGATTGGGGATATGCTTATCTGGCAGGAAATATAGGTGCCAATACAGCTGTCAGCCTGGGTAACTATTATGGTATGAAGAACGAGTTTGCTACCAAGGGTTCTTTGTTGCCTACACAAGCCGAGTGCGTGACCCGTCGTGCCGACCAGATGCCGGCTATGGCCTATACTGACGATCTGGGTGAAGTAGGTACCGATGGCAAATCCGGCTTCCTGATGTTGGGTTACGATGATATTTATGCTATCGAATACTTCTATCAACCTCGCATGGCCTACTGGAAGCATGATGGTAAGGTAAGCATCTTCGATGCCTTTGAGCGTGCCAAAGCAAACTATGCGTCTGTCATGGAACGTTGCCGTGCTTACGACGAAATGATTCTGAACGATGCAGAAAAAGCAGGTGGCAAAGAATACTCTGAACTGTGTGCATTGGCTTACCGTCAGGTGATTGCCGCCCATAAGCTGTTCAAGGATGCGGATGGTAACTTGCTCTTCTTCTCTAAAGAGAACAATAGTAACGGTTGTATCAATACTGTCGACCTGACTTATCCGTCTGCTCCGCTCTTCCTGGCTTATAACCCCGAATTGCAGAAAGGCATGATGACCAGTATCTTTGAATATAGTGCCAGCGGACGTTGGAACAAGCCTTTCCCGGCTCACGACCTGGGAACTTATCCAATTGCTAACGGACAGGTATACGGTGGTGACATGCCGATTGAAGAAGGCGGAAATATGGTAGTCCTGGCTGCTGCTATTGCCAAGGTAGAAGGTAACGCCAACTATGCTAAAAAGTATTGGGATTTACTGACCATTTGGACTGATTATCTGGCGGAATACGGACAAGATCCCGAGAACCAACTCTGTACTGATGACTTTGCCGGACACTGGGCACATAACGCCAACCTTTCGGTAAAAGCGATCATGGGTGTAGCTGCCTACAGTGAAATGGCCCGTATGCTCGGTATGGATGATGTAGCCGACCGATATGCTGCCAAAGCCAAAGCAATGGCTACCAAATGGGAACAAATGGCTCGTGAGGGTGATCATTATCGTCTGGCATTCGACCGTGAGAATACCTGGAGCCAGAAGTACAATATGGTTTGGGACAAGATGTGGAATCTGAACCTTTTCCCCAATAATGTGATTGAGAAAGAAATTTCTTATTATCAGACCAAACTGCAAAACCCTTATGGACTTCCGTTGGATTCCCGCAAGGAATATACTAAATCCGACTGGATTATGTGGACTGCTGCCATGTCTTCTGATAAGGCTACTTTCGAGAAATTTATTTCTCCGGTATATAAGTATGCTAATGAAACCGTATCACGTGTTCCGCTGAGCGACTGGCATCATACCGATAGCGGTAAGTTTGTCGGTTTCAAGGCACGTTCCGTGATCGGTGGTTATTGGATGAAGGTATTAATGGATAAAATGCAGAAGTAATAAGAACCGGTATATAATTAGGGTTTATTATCAAGGGTTGTATCAAAAGCTTGTTTTGCTTGGATACAACCCTTTTTTCTTTCCAAGAGATGTTATGTTGCCTGCCTGTTCTACTTAAGTTGGTGTCGGTTTAAGCATGAAGTGGCTGTCAAGGGTGTTCCGGCACCTCTGTAACCCGGAAGTCCGTACCAATCAATCCCTCTTCCGAGTAGCCTTCACAATGAATCACGTATTCTCCGTCCTCCTGATCGTTTAGAAAGAAGGATACTTGACTTGTTTTATAATTTCCCCTTTACTATTTGACAGATCTATGTATGCAATCCTGCTGGCTTCGGTTGCTGAGGAAGAGAGTATTCGGTTGAACCGGGCTGACAAAAGAGTATCGCTTACGGCTTTTTGTGGAGTTGCTATGCAATGGATGGTGCATAATAGACAAAGAATAGTTAATGCTGAATGTGTTTTCATAATGAACAAAGGTAGTGAAAAAAGATAATAGTGACTGACAGTATTCCAACTATCAGCCACTATTGTCATTGAATTTACAGTTTTCTGTTTATTTATAAACTTCCAGTTCGTAGATACGTGTATCTCTGCCTCCGGTGCTCTGTGTAGGACGAGTCACAAGCAGACGGATGTAACGTACTTTTCCGTCATAGTTCAGCGGACGTGAAACGACATTTGCATGGTTACCGTCGATAGCATCCAGAGTCGTCCATTCATCGCCCGGGTTCATTTTACCTTGCAGGAAGCAACCATTGGTGATGTATGAGTGACTTTCCTGTCCGGCGTTCACCATCTTCCAACCACTGATGTTTTGTGCTTCACCCAGATCGAAGTCTACGTAGTTCGGAGTCTGCGAAACGTCACACCACTTTGTATCCGTTTTACCATCCAGCAGGAAGTCCGGTTTTTCTTCGTCGTTGGTATATCCGGAGCAAGCAATGATTTTAGCTCTTTTCAGGATATTTTCGCGTACTGCTTCTTCATCATTTCCGGCAGTAGCTGCATTACTTACGTTATTGGTGCGGAAAAGAGTGCCGGAAACGGTTGTAGCCGGTTCATTTTCGGCAACCAGAGTAGCAGCAAACAAAACCACTTTCTCATTTCGGGGCAAGATTACGCTGGTAGCTCCCTTCGGAATATCCATACCAAATTTGAACATATAAGTGAATTCATAAGGCTGATCACCGTTGGATGCATGGCGGTGTGTACCTACATAGGCAATCTCAGCATCTTTCAGATATCCTTCGGTGTGTCCTTTATGTCCCCATTGGCCGATGAAGCCGGTATAAGAAGGTACAACGAATGAAGCGGTCTGCTTGCCAATGCGGAAGTCGGCCTGATTGTCTCCTTCGGTAGAGGCGGCGAGGATATAGAGACGGTTGTATTTGTTTCCCGCAGGCAGTTGCAAGGTATCACCTTCACAAGTCATTCCGTTCGCAATCTCTTTTTCTCCCAAGCGGAAAGTGATCTGACCGGCTATCAGTGAGTCCGGCAGAAGTTCGGCTGCAAAAGAATAGCCCGATTCGAAGTCGCCTTCTCCACGGAATTCATTATAAGAAGCACATTTGCGGTCGTAGTCAAGCGGTAAAGCGGCATATTCGATCGGAGACGCCTCACGTCCCGATGGTTTGAGGCGTACTTTGTAAGTTCTTACAGAATAAGGAGTGATGTTTACCTGCAACTTGTTTCCTTTGAAAGTTGCATTGCCGATTGTCTTTTCTGTACCGTTGGCTTCGCTGGCACTGATGATTTCCCCTGCAAAGGTCAGTGTGGCGCTCTGTGCTTTCCGGCCTTCGGTTTCGTATACGCGTACTACATACTCATCGGTTTCTTCCGCTTTCTTCAGTGCCTTGATCAATACATTGCGGTTGTCCGAAGCGACAAACGAGAACGATTTTCCAGCATTTCCTTTGTGTTTTTCCGTACGGAAGGCTTTCAGTTGCTGGTTCAGCTTTTCGGCTTTCTCTACAGTGGCAGGTTTATCCAAGGCTCCCTGATGTGGTATCAGGCTGTAGGTGAAGGTATGATGACCGAGATCCTGATGATCCTGATATGCGTAACCTCCGCGTGTTTCCGGTGTGTGGAGCAGGGTGAGACGGATCGTATGGTTATCCGGCTTGTCCCATCCATATTTGCTGTCGTTCATCACCGATACACCATAACTTCCGTCATGATCGGTCAGGTCGGCCCAATATTGTGCATATACTTCGTAAGCTGTTTCGGTATTGTTGCCACGTTGTATGCTGCCGATACCCAAGTCGTACGTAGCCTTTTCGTTTTCAATATTGAGCGGGAATTCGGCTTTTAACAATGCGTTGGTCGATTGCCAGTCTATTTCGTTATAGAAGTCGATGCGTTCTGCACGGCTACCTTCATACAGACGTATGTATTGACGGAAGACAGATTCTCCGTGACGTTTCTCGACACAAAGCGATTTACGTAAAGTTCCGTCTTCAACCAAAGTTATTTTCACGTCATCCGTAATCGAAACCGGAGTACGGTCGGTTGTCTCTTTCAACACTTCCCATGCCGGCCAATTGTATGACTTGTTCTGAGTGAAGAGTGCCAGGCGGATTGCTTTCCCGGCTTTCACCAGCTCTTTGCCGTTCTTTTTGTCAGTCAGAGAGACGATATCTCCATTTTTATCCAATGTAATCTTGTACAGAGAGTTTTCCAAGGTATTGACGTTCGTCGAGACGTTGCTTGCACCGGTTCCTGATGTGCGTACGTCATATACCACATATCCTGTAGCCGGAACTGTTGCTTCTACCAGGATGCGTGCTTTTCCGTCGGTATAAGAAATGAGCTGAGCCGATACTTTTTTGCCTTTTTCATCGTACACCGTTATCCCTTTGGGGGCTTTTGGAAGGTCAAGTTCTATTTCCGCAATATCTGTAACCGCAAATCCGAGTGCATTATAAAGGATTACCGGAATACCACTGACCCGTGTATCCAATTCCCTGCCGATACCATGAATGGAAGAAGTCAGTACATTGGAGAACTGTTTCAGTGAGATCAGTTCATCGTTCCATGAAAATTCATAGGCACGCGGTATACTGGTTCCTGTCAGGTCATCGTGGAACTGATGATAAATGAAGCGTTTCCATGCTTCATTGATGGTGCTTCCCGGATATTTGGCCTGATTCAGCCATTCGGCAGTTACGGCAGCTCTTTCGGCCGCATCTCCCAGTAATTCGTTCTGGCGGTTGTACAATTTCATGGTAGCCTGTGAGGTGTAGCATCCTGTACCGTGAACATCCATCAACAGTTCACCGTCGAATACCGGTAATTCCGGATGATTCTTATAAGGAAGGTAATCTTTGTAAAGCTGGTCGCTGGTTGCACTGACAATTTCTACCGGACCGTTTCCGCGAAGTCCTTTTTCCACTGAACGGACAGAGGCCAGTGTCGGTGATCCGCCGATATCGCCTGTACCGTAATATCTGTATACTGTATTAAGAGGTGTACGGCCTGCCAGTTCTTTCAGTTGTTCGTTTTCTGAAAGGTCTTCGTCGTTCCATCTTCTGCCATAATCATATCCATGTGCCAGCATGATAGACGATCCGTCTATTCCTTTCCACAAGCCGATTGTAAACGGATGCTTGCTCTTACCATAGAACGGATGCACACGCCAGTCCAGCTTTTGTGAAGAGAAACCAATCAGGCCGCAGTGCGAAGCGATAGTAGGCAGTGTCCAGCCAAATCCGAAACAGTCGGGCAGGAAGATGTCCGTGCTTTCCACTCCGAATTCTTGTCTGTAATACTGTTGTCCCAGCATAATATTGCGGATGAACGATTCAGTCGAAGGTACCAGAGCGTCCGTTGCGTCCCAGCTACTTCCGGAAATGTGCCAGCGGCCTTCCCCGATGTACTTCTTCATTTCTTCGTATTGTGCAGGATAGTACTCCTTCATCCAGGCATATTTCACTCCGCCTTCAAAGTTGAATACATAGTTCGGATACTTTTTCAGCAGAAACAGGTTCTGGTTGATCGTGTTCCATACATACTCTTTAATGGTAGTCTGTACATCCCAGTTCCACTGAGTGTCCAGATGGGCATCTGCCACCATGTAGGCTTTCGCCTTTTTCTCCTGTTTGTTCCCTTGGGCGTACGAGGCTCCTCCGGACAACAGCAGGGTAGCTGCCAGCATAGCAATGTGTAATTTCATGTTTGCTTAATACATTATTTAATTAATAAATGAGGAATTATACAAAGGTGACCAAATTCGCAGAAAGGAGATGAAAAATACTGTTCAATAAATAGCAGAATCTGTTCAGATGTGCTTTTAGAGCTCTGTGAGGGGGATTGAAATGTTGAAAAGAACAGATTTTGTTGTTTATTGAACGGAAATTATCGTCTTATTAGTTAAAAATAACTTTCCTTTGCAATGTTTCGAAACCGTAAAAGCTATACTATGAAATACATCCCGTCTTATATTCCGAGGATTATTTCCATAACGATGCTTTTATACATTAAAGATTTATAGAACCTGTTTTTTAAATTTATGTACTATGCGTAAAAAAGAACAAATGTTTTGGCTCGCAAGTCGTAGCAGAATGTGGCGCATACCACTTTGTATGGCTGCCTTTTCGCTTTTGCCAAGTGCCTACAGTTTCGCCAGTGCCGAAAACCCGGCAACAGAAACTGTATTGGCAGTGAACTCCGTTCAACAACAACGGACTGTAAAGGGTATAGTTATCGACGCCAATGGCGAAGCGGTAATTGGTGCTAACGTAAAAGAGCCGGGAAGTACAACTGGTACCATCACCGATATGAACGGTGAATTCTCGCTGAGTGTCGGCCCTAAAGCTACACTTGAAATCTCATTTATTGGTTACACAACACAAAAAGTAAACGTAGGCGCATCAAACACAGTTAAAGTTATTCTAAAGGAAGACACAAAAGTACTCGATGAAGTCGTTATTACCGGTTTCGGTATGTCACAGAAAAAAGCTACTTTGACAGGTGCAGTTTCTGCAATTAAGTCCACAGATATTGAACGCTCGAGTGCAGCGACTGCTTCAGGAGCTTTAGTTGGTAAAATGGCGGGTTTGAATACTCGTCAGAATGACGGGCGTCCGGGTGCATCCACACAGTTGCAGATTCGTAATATGGGTGATCCATTGTATGTAATTGACGGTGTACAATCTGATGGAGGACAATTTAATAACTTGGATTTTAATGATATTGAAAACATTTCCATATTGAAAGATGCGTCTGCTGCCATTTATGGTATTCGTGCGGCAAATGGTGTAGTAGTGGTTACTACTAAGAAAGGGCATCGTAATAGTAAAAACACCGTATCCGTGAATGCTTATTATGGTTGGCAGAAAAATTCAGTATGGATTAAACCTTCAGATACTAAGACTTATGTAAATGCTTATGTTGCAGCTGAAACTTGGGCTAGAAAGTCAGAAGGTGATCGTCGCTATCCGAAATCTGAATACGATAAATGGATGGATGGTACTGAAACAGGCTATAAAGGATTCAATTGGCGTGATTATATTTGGACTTCTGCTCCTCAGTATTATATCAACACTAATTTCCAGGGAGGTTCAGATAAGTCAAATTATTATGTTGCTATTTCTCATTTGGGACAAGATGCTACAGTACGTAATTATGGTGGCTTCAAACGTACCAATGTTCAGATGAATATTGATATGAATGTGAATGAAAGATTCAAGATTGGTGCTACTATGAATGGGCGTATTGAGGCTCGTAGAAACCCAGGTGTACCAGGGGGAGATGACTATTGGCTACCTCGTTTTGCTGTGATGAAGAATCAGCCGACAAAAGGTCCGTATGCTAATGATAATCCTCTTTACCCGCAAAAGGTTTCATCAGATGATGCTACGAACTTTGCCATTTTGAACTATGACAAGTCTGGTCGTTTGAGTGATGTATGGCGTGTTATCCAGATGCAAGCGACTGCGGAATATGAGCTTATGAAAGGCTTGAAAGCTAAGGGTATGGTAGGTTATTATTTTGCTTATCGTGAAATGGATAACCATGAATATACTTATAAATTGTATCGTTATGATGCTGCTACAGATACGTATCCGGTAGATGTGAATATGAGTAACCCTTATCGTGAACGTATACGTGAGAGAAAAGAAGATATTTTTTCTAATTTTCAGTTGAATTACGATAATAAATTTGGAGATCATTCTATTAATGCTGTAGCTGCTTTTGAAGCTTCTAAGCGTGATGAACCGTTTACGAAAGTACACTCTATTCCTGTTGCCAATAATATGGACCTGATAAACTTCAAAGAAATGGACACTTACGAAGATCTGGGAAATAGAACTCAGGCACGTTTAGGTTGGTTAGGGCGTATTAATTATAGTTATGCCGATAAATATCTTGTTGAGGTTATTGGTCGCTGGGACGGCTCTTGGAAATTTAAACCAAGTAAACGCTGGGGATTTTTCCCTTCGGCGTCTTTGGGTTGGAGAATCTCTCAGGAAAATTTCTGGCAAGAGAGTAAGATGGTAAATGTTTTCTCAGATTTTAAGATACGTGGATCTTATGGAGTTGTCGGTGATGATGATATGGGAGGAGATTATAGTGCTTTTGGTTATATGCCGGGTTACAATTATAACAATGGTGGTGCGGTAATTGACGGGCAATATGTAGTAGGTTCTGATCCGCGTGGATTACCTAATACTACTATATCATGGAAGAAGGCGAAGATTCTTGATATTGGTGTAGATATGGGATTCTTCAATAATCGTTTAAATGCGCAAGTGGATTTCTTCCGTCGCGTGCGTACCGGTTTACCAGCAGGACGTTATGACGTATTACTTCCTTCAGAATTGGGATTTAGTTTACCGAAAGAGAATCTAAACTCAGATGTACATATTGGTTATGATGCTATGGTACGTTGGACGGATAATATTAATGATTTCAACTATAGTGTTGCTGGTAATGTAACCTATTCTCGCTTCTACGATTGGGAACAGTATGATGATCGTCGTAGCAACTCTTGGGATAGATACCGGAATAGTATTTGGCATCGTGTAGGTTATATCAATTGGGGACATGAAGTTGTTGGTCGTTTTAAAGATTGGGAAGATATTGCTAATTATCCTATTGATAATGACCGTAAAGGTAATACAACTATTGTTCCGGGTGACTTTAAATATAAAGATGTCAATGGTGACGGTGTAATCAACGGTATGGACGAACGTCCTATCGGTTATCGCTCTGACTCGACTCCGAACTTAAATTATGGTATTAATGTGGCTGCATCGTGGAAAGGATTTGACTTTGCTATGGATTGGACTGGCTCAGGGCTTAGCTCTTGGGCACAGAGATATGAAACAGCTCGCCCGTTCCAAAACGACGGTAATAGCCCGAGTGAAGTGTTCAAGGATGCTTGGCATTTAGCTGATATCTGGGATGCTGATAGTGAATTAATCCCAGGTAAATATCCATTAGTTCGTTTGGGTGATAACGATAGTAGCTATTGGACGAGTGATTTCTGGTTGCATAATGTACGCTATATCAAATTACGTAATCTGGAATTGGGATATACTTTACCGAAGGTGATTACAACTAAAGCCGGTATAAGCAGCATGCGTGTATATTTGTCGGGAACTAATCTGTTAACGTTCTCTAATGTACCGGTTGATCCGGAAGGCATTGCTGATAATGGTTTGGACTATCCGACTATGCGCGTGATTAATATTGGTGTGAACCTCAAATTTTGATTAAAGTATGAAGAAGAAATATTTATTTTCGGTTATTGCTGCAGGACTTTTGTCATTGAGTAGCTGTAGTGGCTTTCTGGACCAAGATCCGGATACAATTATAACCAATGATCAATTATATAGTGATCCGGTTTTGATTAAATCTGCACTAGCCAAGTTGTACGGAGATATTACTTTTGGACAGAGATTAGATGCTCCAGAAGATTATACTTTTTTGGATGAATCTATTCGCTATTGGCGTGAAGAACGCCAAGACCAAGGACGTAATTGGTGGATACAATACAATTATGATTTGGTTAGAAAGATGAATCAATTTTTACAGGGATTAAGAGAGTCTACTGCACTTTCTGATACAGAAAAAGCTCCATTGGAAGGTGAAGTACGGTTGATGCGTGCTTGGTACTATTTCTGTTCTTGCCGCGTATTAGGCGGGGTGCCTATAGTAGGTGATGAAGTGTTTGATTATACACCGGGTATGGATATTACTACTGTCCAGATTCCACGATCAACAGAGGCTGCGACTTATGATTATATCATAAACGAATGTCATACTATTGCAGATATGATGAGCAGAGAGACAAATAAAAATTCTGCTCGTGCTAATAGATGGACCGCTAAAATGCTAGAGGCTCGTGCTGCTTTGTATGCTGCTTCAATAGCTAAGTATAATGCTATGATGGTAAATCCTTTAAAAACAGAAGGTGCTGAGGTGGGTATTGATGCTAGTAAAGCAAATAGTTATTATGAAATAGCTTTAACTGCTGCTCAAGAGGTTATTACTTCCTCTCCTTATTCTTTGATGAAAACCAATTCTACAAAGTGGCAGGACTTAGCTGATAATTTCTATAACGCGATCTGTGAAAAGAATGGCAATACTGAGGTTATGTGGGTGCGTGATTATGTATATCCCGGTCAGACACACGGGTTTACAAAGTCCTGTATACCTCGTAATATGAATCAAGATGTGGAATCATCTATGATGTCTGTTCTGTTGAATCTGGTAGAAGCATATGAACCATTGTCTACTTCTACTCCGGGTGTAGCTGCTAAATTTGAAACGGGTAATGTACAAGATCCTGTTTTCTTTGATACCCCGACTGAATTGTTTACGGCCCGTGATCCTCGTTTAGGAGGTACTGTGCTTTATCCTGGGTCATTCTTTAATGGGATGGAAACGGAACTGCAGGGTGGCCAGTTAAATAAAGAAAATGGAGCATGGACGATTAAAACAAGTACAAGAGGTACGCAAGACAGTGATGGCAATGTCATTACAGCTATTAGTGGACCTTACGAACCACGTGATGACCGTCAATGTAATAGAACGGGTTTTTATATTCGTAAATTCTTGGATACTACTCCGTCTGCGGGTACAATAGGTCGTGGTTCTGAGATGTGGTCACCTTATTTCCGTTTAGCAGAAGCATACTTGATAGCTGCAGAGGCCTCCTTTGAATTAAAAGGTAGTACAACTGAATCTTTGGGTTATATCAATGCTATACGTGAACGTGCCGGTGTACAACCATTGACGGCTTTGACTTTTGAGAATATAGTTCACGAGAATCAAGTTGAGTTTGCTTTTGAAGGACATCGTTGGTGGGATTTGAAACGTTGGCGTTTGGCTGATAAAATTTGGAATGGTGATAGCAATAATCCTTCTGCACAACGTCGTGGCTTATGGCCTTATTTAGTGGTAGATAAAGGAGACGCAAATCATGGAAAGTGGGTTTTCTTTGAGAAGAATATGACCGAAATTTATCCTTATCCGTTGAAATTTGAACTTAGACATTATTATGGTGAGTTTGAGAATGGTTGGTTGAATAATAACCCGAAATTGGTGAAAAACCCGTATCAATAATTTTTAATTCGTGGAATACAATGAAAATCAAAACTATATTTTCGACACTGCTGTTAGGCTTGATAGTAACTACTACAAGTTGTACAAAAGATAACTACGATGCTCCGGAATCTACATTGATGGGACGTATCGTTTACAAGGGAGAACCTTTGCAGTTGCGTGGTACTAGTGAAGCTATCCAACTTCAGCTTTATCAAGATGGATACGAGAAACATGATCCAATCAATGTTTTTGTTGGTCAGGATGGTGTGTACTCTGCCAAACTATTTGACGGTGAGTATAAAATGGTAACTAGAGATCATAATGGTCCTTGGGTGAATAGCCGTGATACTACCATTATTCAAGTAAAAGGTAATACTACGCATGATGTAGAAGTAACTCCATTCTATACTATTTCTAATGCTGATATTTCATTGGCAGGTAATACAGTTAAGGCTAACTTTACTATTAATAAAGTTGCCGGAACTAAAATTGATCGTATCATTTTGTTGATGAATACCACTAATTTTGTAGATGATGTTTGGCATAATATTCTGCGTGCAGATGATGCTGACAGAGAAAGTGTATGGAATGCAGAAGGGGCTTATTCTATGGAGCAAGATCTGACAAATAACGATGCTTTCCAAAAAGCCAAAACAGTTTTCGCTCGTGTATGTGTTTGGTCTTCTGGCGCAGATCAGGGAATTTACTCTCCTGTGGTCCGACTGAAATAATTCATATCAATGTTTAATAGGGAAAAGGGTATCGGGCTTTCCTGATACCTTTTTCTTTTTTAGTAAACTTTTTATTAATCTTTAAATTTTATGTTATCATGAATAAGAAATTTTTTATAACTGCGTTAGTGTTAGTATCTTTAGGTATGACAAATGTGATGGCTAATACGTCGGATAATGAACAAATCGAGGTAAGTAGTGTGGATAAAGTGGCTACTACCGAATATTATTTGGAGATTGGTACTCAGAGTGGTTCCGGTTTGTTTGAAGAAATAGAATTATTGGATCCTACTAAGAAAGTCTTGAGAATTAAAACAAAACGTGGTGGAAGAGTAGAGCTATTCTGTTATGTAGATAATGGTGAATCTTATAGATTGTGGTATACGGCAGATAGTTGGACCGGGGAGATAATAACCGAGGAAATAAAAGCAAATCGTTTTACTATAAGTACTAGTTATAATGAAAGTGCTGGTAGTAGCTCTACGACTAAATATGAAACTCGGTATTATTATATCAGAGAGAGATAACTTGATAACTGGTTAAAACTAAAGTCCCCTATATTTGGGTTTATTTTTGATAAACTGAATAAGGGGACTTTTCTTAATTTATATATTCAGCATGAAGAAACTTTTATTTTCCCTTTTTACTGTTTTTTCTTTCTGTGTTCCTTCCATTGCACAGCAGTATTCCAACCCCGTTATTAATTACAGTCTTCCCGACCCTACGGTTATCAAGGCAGATGATGGTTATTATTACCTGTACGCAACGGAAAATATCAGAAATCTTCCTATTCACCGATCGAAAGATATGGTAAACTGGAGCTTTGTGGGTACTGCTTTTACCAATGAAACCCGCCCTACATTTGAGCCGAAAGGAAATCTTTGGGCACCGGATATAAATAAAATCGGTGATCGGTATGTGATGTATTACTCCATGTCTGTTTGGGGTGGAGAGTGGACCTGCGGGATTGGTGTGGCTACGGCAGATAAACCTGAGGGACCTTTTACCGATCATGGAAAACTGTTCCGGAGCAATGAAATAGGGATTCAGAATTGTATCGATCCTTTCTATATAGAAGATGGTGGTAAGAAATACCTTTTTTGGGGAAGCTTTCATGGCATTTATGGAGCAGAACTAAGTGATGACGGGCTCTCCCTGAAAGAAGGAATGAAACCACAGCAGGTGGCAGGCACAGCCTATGAAGGAACTTATATTCACAAACGGGGAGGCTATTACTATTTGTTTGCCTCTATCGGTCGTTGCTGTGAAGGATTAAAGAGTACGTATACCACAGTGGTGGGGCGGTCGAAATACTTATTTGGCCCTTATGTAGATAAAAAAGGGGAATCGATGCTGGAGAATCATCATGAAGTGCTGATTGATAAAAATGAAGCATTCGTGGGTCCCGGGCACAACTCGGAGATCGTAACAGATGATAAAGGAGCGGATTGGGTGTTTTATCACGCTGTCAGTGTGGCCAATCCTGAAGGAAGAGTGTTGATGCTCGACCGTGTAAACTGGAAAAAAGGGTGGCCTGTTGTAGAGGGTGATACACCGTCGTTGCAAGCAAAAGCACCTGTTATCCGGCACAAATAAGGGAGTAAACATCAGTATGCTACCTACTTCTAATGGTATGGATACCTATATATTACGTCTTATTCCGTAATCTTTATCTTGTCCCGCGTACCTGGGCTGCCGTGCCCGAGTACGTGGATTCATGGGCACAGGCACCCGGACTCATGGGCCCGGGTATACAGGACGAAGTAAAGATTGCACTATTTCCAACTAATTAATAGAGAAAAACAAAATGGTTCTTCTTCAAATTTGGTGGTAAGTTTTCTTTTACTCATGGAATCTAATTCAGTTTTCGGACGTGTAAGCCCTCTTTTATAGTTGACAAAAAAGCAGGTATCCCGGCTTTCTCCCGAAGAGTCCATCCGTGAGGTGAAGAAGCTAATCTTAGACTAAACCATCTGAAAATCAATATCTTTAAGAAGTAAGATTTCTGTCCTCAAAAGCTTTGTTTTAACACAGAGTTAAAGCTTGTTCTTTGGATGTGAATAAGAAGTTCTTTAAATGCAAAAGACTTGTTATTTGCGCACAAGAACCTGACAACCTGCAAAAGGCGTTAACAATGTTAATTGAAAAAAGGTATAAGGATGAAGATACCGGTTCAGACGGCGTAAACTCACTTCCGAAACTTGAGCTATCTTATTCAGCCAGTGTCTGTTTTTTCTTATTAAAGCAAGCAAAAAGGACAATTATCAACTTGAAAATAAAAAAATAAAGAATTGACCACCAAATTTGAAGAAGAACCATTTTTCGTATGAGAGACGTCCGGTTTCGGAAGATTCTGTGGAACTCTGTGTGGCTCTGTGGTGAATGATGCCACACCCTCAGTCGTGAGAACCACAAATGAATTCTTTTAATATTACCGTATGTTTCCTGACCTTACGGATGGAATGGACAAATTCCGGTCAAAAGCCTGTTACATATGTTCCATTATTGATAGTAACCGGTTTATCCCCCGTTTTTGGTCAGTTTTTGCTATTTATTGAATAATAATTATCCTCCTTTCTCCAATATTTCCCCAATCTTTGTAACATGAAAATTTAAAATCTGAGGCAAAAACATGAAAAACAAAGTACTGACCATAGTAGCTATCTTATTACTTCTTCCCAATGCAATGGCATGGGCACATCAGCCCGCAGACGGAAACCTGAAGCATTTTACAAAGAAAGACGCGACGACGGCGATGGATGCTTTTCATTCTACTTTTTATAATCCGGATATGAAGTTGTATGCCATATCTTCGGATATGAAAGGAAGAGCTGCCATCTGGGTGCAGGCTATCTATTGGGATATGATTATGAACGCGTATAAACGTACGAAGGCTCCTAAATATCGCCAGTTGATAGAAGAGGTGTATCAGGGAGGATACGAACAATACGATAAATACAATTGGGACAATAAAATCGAATGGTTTATTTATGATGATATGATGTGGTGGATTATTTCGCTGGCACGTGCTTACGAAATCACGAATGACCCGAAATACCTGGCACATGCCTCTTCGGGATTCTACCATGTCTGGAAAGAGTCGTATGATAAAGAAAGGGGGGGCCTGTGGTGGAACTTCAAGCACGATGGAAAGATGGCTTGCATCAACTATCCGACTACGGTGGGCGCCATGACTCTTTATAATGTGACCAAAGATCCCGATTATCTGGAAAAGGCAAAAAGTGTATATGCATGGTCGAGGGATGTTTTTTTCGACAAGGAGAAAGGCCGCATAGCAGACAATATGCACTATCATTTCCAAAGACAGAACGGTATGGACATAGACTGGACAACCCAACTTTATAATCAGGCTACATTTATCGGTTCGGCCGTGATGCTGTACAAAGCAACCGGCGAGAAAGCTTATCTGGACGATGCCGTTCTGGCTGCCGACTACGTCCGCAACGAGATGTGTGATGCCGATGGATTGCTTCCGTTCAAAAATGGCGTGGAACAGGGAATTTATGCTGCCATCTTTGCACAGTACATCATTCGCCTGATAGAAGATGGCAATCAGCCCCAATATATGGACTGGCTTCGTCACAACATAGACGTGGCGTGGAACAACCGGGATGTAAACCGTAATGTGACATTCAAGGATGCAGCCAAACCCTGCCCGACAGGTGTGATGGAAAGCTATGATGCCAGCGGATGTCCCGCACTGATGCAAGTGATTTCTCCATTCAAATAACAACACAAACACGTGACAACACAAACACATGAGTAAGAGGGTATTAGTTTTGATTGGTTTGTTTTTGGCCTGTGGCGGCGTCTATTCTCAAACCGCCACAGGCACAAAAACGAATTTCCAGACAGCAGAGTCGTGGAAACCGGAAACAGATGTGCGTGCCGATGCCGTGATGGTATACGGAACGCTGGATAAGAAAGGCGTTACTTTTGAGCAACGCGTTCAATCGTGGAGAGACAAAGGGTACCGGGCCGAGTTTATGACAGGGGTAGCCTGGGGAGATTATCAGGATTATTTTCTTGGAAAATGGGATGGGGTGAAAGATCACCTCAAAGAGGGCCAGCGCGACCGCGAGGGGCGGGAGATTGCGCACGGGCACTTGATCCCCTATATTGTGCCTACTGAGAGTTTCATCCGTTACATGCAGGAGAAGCAGATCAAACGGGTGATCGATGCGGGCATTACTTCTATTTATCTGGAAGAACCGGAATTCTGGATGCGGGGCGGATACAGTGAAGCCTTCAAATCCGAATGGCAAAAATATTATGGATTCCCGTGGAGAGCTCAACATGAATCTCCTGAGAATACATACTTATCGAATAAACTGAAATATTATCTGTACTACAACGCGCTTAATCAGATATTCACGTATGCCAAAACGTACGGCAAATCGAAAGGACTGGATGTGAAGTGCTTTGTGCCTACACATTCACTTGTCAACTATACATCGTGGCAGATCGTAAGTCCCGAAGCGAGCCTGGCTTCGCTGGATTGTGTGGATGGGTATATCGCGCAGGTCTGGACGGGAACCGCCCGCGAACCGAACTATTATGACGGAGTGAAGAAAGAACGGGTATTTGAGAATGCTTTTCTTGAATATGGATGTATGAAATCGATGACAGCCCCGTTAAACCGCAAGATGTACTTCCTGACCGACCCCATCGAGGACCGGGCGAAAGACTGGCTCGATTATAAAATAAATTACCAGGCTACTTTTGCCGCCCAACTGATGTATCCGGCGGTAGACACATACGAAGTGATGCCTTGGCCGGACCGTATTTATCAGGGGCTGTACCAAGTAGCGGGAACAGACCGGAAAGAACGTATTCCGCGCGACTACTCCACACAGATGCAGATTATGGTGAATACGCTGAACGACATACGGACTTCGGAAACTCAGGTGAGCGGTACGCACGGCATCGGGGTACTGATGGCAAATTCGCTGATGTTTCAGCGTTTCCCCGATCATGATGGCTATGACGATCCGCAATTCAGCAGTTTCTATGGACAGACCCTGCCGTTATTGAAAAGAGGAATACCGGTGGAGTTGGTACACATGGAGAATACTCCGTTCGGCGACACATTCAAGGGGCTGAAGGTGCTTGTAATGTCTTATTCGAACATGAAACCGATGGAACCCCGATATCATGATTTTCTGGCAGACTGGGTGAGAAAAGGCGGAGCGCTGATCTATTGCGGCGAAGATATCGATCCTTATCAGTCGGTGCTTGAATGGTGGAATTCCAACGGAAATCAATATAAGGCTCCTTCGGAACATTTGTTCGAGAAACTGGGACTGGACAGAGTACCTGCTGCCGGAACTTACCCTTGTGGAAAAGGTATGGTGACCGTTATACGTGAAGATCCGAAACACTTTGTGCTGAAAAGCGGAAATGACCGGCAATATTTCGATGCGGTTTCGGCTGCTTACAGAAAGAGTGCCGGGAAAGAAGTAGAACTGAAAAACAGTTTCCTGCTCGAACGGGGACCATATACCATTGCTGCCGTATTGGACGAAAGTGTATCGGATGCTCCGATGGAACTTTCGGGGGTGTATATCGACCTGTTTGATAAAGATCTTCCGGTATTGACACATAAGGTGATTCGTCCGGGCGAACAAGGTTACTTATATAATGTCAAACGGATTTCGGGACGGGCAAAGGCGAAAGTGCTTTGCGGTGCTTCCAGGATATACGATGAAAAGGCAGGAAAACGAAGTTATTCGTTTGTAGCCAAGAGCCCGTTGCATACGACTAACGCTTCGAGGATATTGCTCCCTAAACAGCCGATACGGGTTTGCGTGAACGGGAAAGAAGAGCCTCAGCCGGAGAAATTGTGGGAAGAGCGTTCGCGTACCCTGCTCTTGAAGTTCGAGAACGACCCCGCCGGCGTGCAAGTAGATATTGAATGGTAAAAACTATAAAAAAAGAATCTGAAGTTATGAAGCTTAAACTATCGACTCTGTTCTTGGGTGCAGCTGCCATGCTGAGCAGTTGTGGGGCACCGCAGGACGTCAAGAGTGAAAAAAGTGAAATGCGTGCACCGGCCTATCCGTTGGTGATGATTGACCCTTACACCAGTGCCTGGTCGTTTACGGATAATCTGTATGACGGACCGGTGAAACACTGGACCGGTAAGGACTTCCCGTTCTTGGGTGTTGCCAAGGTAGACGGACAGATTTACCGTTTCATGGGAACGGAAGAACTTGAGCTGCTTCCGCTGGTTAAGACCTCGGAACAAGGCAGATGGACAGCTAAGTATACAACAAAGAAACCGGCTGACGGCTGGCAGAATGCCGACTTTAATGATGCGGCATGGAAAGAAGGAGAAGGTGCTTTCGGTACCATGGAAAATGAAAGTACAGCCAAGACCCAGTGGGGAGAAGAGTATATCTGGATACGCCGTAAAGCGGATATTAAAGACAACCTGCAAGGTAAAAATGTATATCTGGAATATTCTCACGACGATGACGCCATCATCTATGTGAATGGCGTGAAGGTGGTGGATACCGGTAACTCGGCTAAAAAACATATGCTTGCCAAACTGCCGGAAGAGGCTGTGGCCGCACTGAAACAGGGAGAGAACCTGATTGCAATTTACTGTAACAACCGTGTTGCCAACGGTCTGATCGATTGCGGTCTGTTGGTAGAGAAAGACAATACACAGAACTTTACTCAGACAGCAGTACAGAAATCGGTAGACGTGCAGGCTATGCAGACCAACTACGAATTTACTTGCGGACCGGTGGACTTGAAACTTGCGTTCACTTCACCTCTCTTTATGGATAATCTCGATTTGATGACTCGTCCGGTGAGCTATCTTACCTATGAAGTGGCTTCGAATGACGGAAATAAACATAACGTAGAACTGTATTTCGAAGCAGGACCGCAGTGGGCACTCGACCAGCCTCATCAGGAAGCTGTAGCCGAAAGCTTTACAGAAGGTAATTTGCTATACCTCAAGACGGGAAGCCGCAACCAGGAAATATTGGGTAAAAAGGGAGATGATGTCCGCATTGACTGGGGATACTTCTACATGGCTGCCGATAAGGAGAACAGTTCATGCGCTACCGGAGAGGGAAAGACCCTAAGAAAGAGTTTCATCGACGGAAAATTGACATCATCCAAGACCGATGGAAGTGACAAGCTGGCACTGGTTCGCTCACTGGGTGAAACGAAGAAAGCGGAAGGACACTTGCTGCTGGGTTATGATGACTTGTACTCTATTCAGTATTTCGGTGAAAATCTTCGTCCGTACTGGAACCGCAATGGAAACGAAACCATTCAGTCGCAGTTTGCGAAAGCTGATAAGGAATATGATGCAGTGATGGATAAATGTGCTGCATTCGATGCTAACCTGATGAAAGAAGCTACTGAAGTAGGCGGACGTAAGTATGCCGAACTCTGTGCATTGGCTTATCGCCAGGCAATCGCTGCCCACAAATTGGTGGAAGCCCCCAATAAAGACCTGCTGTTCCTCTCAAAAGAGAACTTCAGCAACGGTTCGATCGGTACGGTGGATATCACTTATCCTTCTGCTCCTTTGTTCCTGGTATACAATCCGGAATTGGCAAAAGGTCTGATGAACCACATCTTCTATTATAGCGAAAGCGGAAAATGGAATAAGCCGTTCGCTGCACATGATGTCGGTACTTATCCGTTGGCTAACGGCCAGACATACGGTGGAGATATGCCGATCGAGGAATCGGGAAATATGCTGATCTTGAGTGCAGCCATCGCCATTGTCGAAGGAAATGCCGACTATGCGCAGAAACACTGGGATGTATTGACAACCTGGACCGATTATCTGGCTCAATATGGACTCGATCCGGAAAATCAACTTTGTACAGACGACTTTGCCGGACACTTTGCACACAACGCCAACCTGTCTATCAAAGCCATCCTGGGTGTAGCGTCTTATGGCTATCTGGCCGATAAGCTGGGCAAGAAAGAAGTGGCTGAGAAATATACACAGAAAGCCAAAGAAATGGCTGCCGAATGGGTGAAGATGGCAGACGACGGCGATCACTACCGCCTGACTTTTGACAAGCCCGGAACATGGAGCCAGAAATACAATCTGGTATGGGATAAACTGATGAATCTGCAGATATTCCCTGAAACAGTTGCACAGAAAGAGATAGCTTACTATCTTGGCAAACAGAATCAATATGGATTGCCGCTGGATAACCGTGAAACTTATACCAAGACCGACTGGATTATGTGGACTGCTACACTGGCACCGGACAAAGCTACATTCGAGAAGTTTATCGATCCGGTTTATCTGTTCATGAACGAGACGACCGATCGCGTGCCGATGTCTGACTGGGTATTTACCGATCGTCCGAACCAGAGAGGTTTCCAAGCTCGTTCGGTAGTAGGCGGATACTATATCAAGATGATTGAGAAGAAGTTGAAAAAATAAGATTCTGTCACAGGTTACACGGATTTTCACAGGTTAATCATTTTTCCCATTGATACTGAAGATTAAAAAAACTGTGTTAGTCCGTGTAATCTGTGGTGAATTTAAAACTATTAATATCATGAAGAAATTAGCGCTATTACTTGTTGGCGTATTGGGTACTGCTTTCTGCACTTTTGCAAAGAGCACGACAGAACCGGTGGATTATGTAAGCCCACTGGTCGGTACCCAGTCAAAGCATGCTTTATCTACCGGAAATACATATCCGGCTATTGCCATGCCTTGGGGAATGAACTTCTGGGTGGCACAAACCGGAAAGATGGGTGATGGATGGGCTTATACCTATGATGCCGATAAAATCAGGGGATTTAAGCAGACTCACCAGCCCAGCCCGTGGATTAATGACTACGGGCAGTTTGCCATTATGCCTGTTACGGGAAAGGTCGTGTTCGATCAGGATCAGCGTGCGAGCTGGTTCTCGCATAAAGCTGAGGTTGCCAAACCGTATTATTATAAAGTATATCTGGCCGATCATGATGTCACGACTGAAATTGCTCCGACCAGCCGTGCGGCGATGTTTCGTTTCACTTTTCCTGAGAGTAAGGACTCTTATGTAGTGGTAGATGCTTTCGACAACGGTTCGTATGTGAAAGTGATTCCGGAAGAGAACAAGATCATCGGCTACACAACCAAGAACAGTGGAGGAGTGCCGGAGAACTTTAAGAATTATTTTGTACTGGTGTTCGATAAGCCGTTCACTTTTACCGCAGCAGTTACCAACGGCAACATCCGTCCGGGTGAGCTGGAATCGAAAGATAAACATGCAGGTGGTATCATCGGGTTCTCTACACGTCGCGGAGAGACGGTCAACGTACGAGTGGCTTCTTCTTTTATCAGCCCCGAGCAGGCAGAACAGAACTTGAAAGAGCTGGGTAAAGACAATCTGGAAGCTGTTGCAGCCAAAGGACGCCAGGAATGGAACAAGGTTCTGGGACGTATTGAGGTGGAAGACGATAATACCGATCATCTCCGTACATTCTACTCTTGCCTCTATCGTTCGGTACTTTTCCCAAGAAGCTTCTACGAACTGGATGCCAAAGGGAAACCGGTACATTACAGTCCCTACAACGGTAAAGTGCTGCCGGGATATATGTTTACCGATACCGGTTTCTGGGATACATTCCGCTGCCTGTTCCCGTTCCTCAACCTGATGTATCCTTCGATGAACGAAAAGATGCAGGAGGGACTGGCAAATACTTACAAGGAAAGCGGATTCCTTCCCGAATGGGCAAGTCCCGGGCACAGGGGCTGTATGGTAGGTAACAATTCCGCTTCAGTAGTGGCTGATGCCTATCTGAAAGGATTGAAAGGTTACGATATAGAAACTCTTTGGGAAGCTGTGAAACACGGTGCAAATGCTGTTCATCCGCAGGTTTCGTCTACCGGACGTCTCGGTTATGAATATTACAATCAACTGGGCTACGTACCTTATAATGTAGGCATCAATGAAAATGCCGCCCGTACGCTGGAATATGCTTATGATGACTGGTGCATCTATCAGTTGGGTAAAGCCTTGAACAAGCCCGAAGAGGAGATAGCCGTTTATGCACAGCGTGCCATGAACTACAAGAACCTGTACGATAAAGAGCATAAGCTGATGCGTGGCAAGAATAAGGACGGACAATTTCAGTCACCGTTCAATCCGCTGAAGTGGGGCGATGCCTTCACCGAAGGAAACAGTTGGCACTATACCTGGTCTGTATTCCATGATCCTCAGGGACTGATCGACCTGATGGGCGGACAGCAAGGGTTCAATCAGATGATGGATTCTGTCTTTATCCTGCCTCCTGTATTTGATGACAGCTATTACGGCGGTGTGATTCACGAAATCCGTGAAATGCAGATTATGAATATGGGACAGTATGCACATGGTAACCAACCCATCCAGCACATGCTATATCTGTACAATTACTCGGGACAACCGTGGAAAGCACAGCATTGGATTCGTGAAGTGATGGATAAACTCTATACACCCAATCCCGACGGTTATTGCGGTGATGAAGATAACGGACAGACTTCGGCATGGTATGTATTTTCTGCTATGGGATTCTATCCCGTTTGCCCCGGAACGGATCAGTACGTGATGGGTACGCCGTACTTCAAACAGATGAAGCTGCATCTGGAAAATGGCAAGACCGTGCAGATCAGCGCACCGGGCAATAGCGATGAAAACCGTTACATTGCGTCAATGACCGTAAACGGTAAAACATTGACTCGCAACTACCTGACACATAAAGAACTGATGAACGGAGCGAAGATTACGATGAAGATGTCGTCTACTCCGAACAAACAGCGTGGAGTACGCGAGTCGGATTTCCCGTATTCGTTCTCTAAAGAGGTACGTTGAGGCTGGACAGAAACAGATTACTTAATAAAAACCAATCAAGATTATGCCAGGAAAAAACTCAAAGAAAATGATCGGAGCATGTGTCGTTACTGCGGCACTGCTCTGTGCGCCTTCAGCACTGAAGGCCGAAGGTATGTTGTCGCATTATACTTGTGTGGCAGATGCTATTCAGAAAGACAACCGTCCGGAACCCGCTAAGCGTCTGTTCCGTTCGCAGGCTGTAGAAAACGAAATCATACGTGTACAGAAACTGTTGCATAACTCAAAGCTGGCCTGGATGTTTACCAATTGTTTCCCAAATACACTGGATACCACCGTACACTTCCGCAAAGGCAAAGACGGCAAACCCGATACTTTTGTATATACAGGAGATATTCATGCCATGTGGCTCCGTGACTCGGGGGCTCAGGTATGGCCTTATGTACAACTGGCCAATTCCGATCCGGAACTGAAAACAATGCTTGCCGGAGTTATCAACCGCCAGTTTAAATGTATCAATATCGATCCGTATGCCAATGCGTTCAATGATGGTCCTAAAGGGGGTGAATGGATGAGCGACCTGACGGATATGAAACCTGAGTTGCATGAACGCAAATGGGAGATCGACTCGCTTTGCTATCCGTTGCGCCTGGCTTATCAGTACTGGAAGACAACAGGGGATGCCAGTATCTTCGATGAAGAATGGATACAGGCAATCACCAACATATTGCGTACTTTTAAGGAACAACAGCGCAAAGACGGTGTGGGTCCGTATAAGTTCCAACGTAAGACAGAGCGTGCTCTCGATACAGTGACCAACGACGGACTGGGTAATCCGGTGAAACCTGTCGGACTGATTGTTTCCACTTTCCGTCCTTCGGACGATGCCACGACATTGCAGTATTTGGTTCCGTCCAACTTCTTTGCCGTATCTTCACTCCGCAAGGCAGCCGAGATACTGACAACCGTGAATAAAAAGACGGCTCTGGCCAATGAATGCAAGGCTTTGGCAAACGAAGTGGAAACAGCCCTGAAGAAATATGCCGTTTACAATCATCCCAAATACGGAAAGATTTATGCTTTTGAGGTGGACGGTTTTGGTAACCACATGCTGATGGACGACGCCAACGTTCCGAGCCTGCTGGCAATGCCTTATCTGGGTGATGTGTCGATTGATGATCCGATTTATCAGAATACCCGCCGTTTTGTATGGAGCCTCGACAATCCTTACTTCTTCAAAGGTAAGGCAGGCGAGGGCATTGGCGGACCACACATCGGATACGATATGGTATGGCCCATGAGTATCATGATGAAAGCTTTCACTAGCAAGGATGATGCGGAGATCAAGTCGTGCATCGAGATGCTGATGAATACGGATGCAGGTACAGGCTTCATGCACGAGTCTTTCCATAAAGACAATCCTGAGAAATTTACCCGTGCCTGGTTTGCATGGCAGAATACTTTGTTCGGTGAGTTGATCCTGAAACTGGTGAATGAAGGTAAAGTGGATATGCTGAATAGTATACAGTAAGAATATAACGAAACAGAAATGAATGAGATTCACCATAGAGTAGCACAGAGTCCCACAGAGATTGATTGGCTGCGCTCTATTTGTTTTCAGACAAAAGAACAGATGAACAAATAAAGAATAGTTTGTCCTTTTGTTCATCTGTCTAAAAAAACTCAGTGGGACTCCGTGTCGCTCTGTGGTGAATAAAACTCAAAACAGTTTAATAATGAGAAAATTAGCTATGTGGGCATTGGGCGCCCTCTTTGTAGCCGGTTGTGCAGAGACAGAAAAGGCTACTACGGATTCCGGTTTGGTAAAGAGCAATTTCCAGACTGAGGTGGGCGGAAAGAAAACCGATTTGTATGTACTCCGTAATCAGAACAACATGGAGGTTTGCGTCACTAATTTTGGAGGACGTATTGTTTCGGTAATGGTTCCCGATAAAGAAGGGGTGATGCGTGATGTAGTGTTGGGCTTCGACTCTATTCAGGATTACATCAGCAAGCCTTCGGACTTCGGTGCCAGCATCGGTCGTTATGCCAATCGCATCAATCAGGGAAAATTTACTTTGGATGGAGTTGAATACCAGTTGCCGCGCAATAACTACGGACATTGCCTGCACGGTGGTCCGAAAGGATTCCAATATCAGGTATACGATGCCAAGCAGGCGGGACCGCAGGAACTTGAGTTGACTTATCTTTCAAAAGACGGCGAGGAAGGTTTCCCCGGTAATATCACCTGTAAGGTTATTATGAAGCTGACAGATGATAATGCCATCGATATCAAGTATGAGGCAGAAACGGATAAACCGACCATTGTCAATATGACCAACCACTCTTATTTCAATCTGGACGGAGATGCAGGCAGCAATGCCGATCATCTGCTGACTATCGACGCCGATGCTTATACTCCCGTGGACAGTACCTTTATGACCAGTGGTGAGATTGTAACAGTGGAAGGTACTCCGATGGACTTCCGCACACCGACTCCGGTTGGAAAACGCATTAATGATTTCGATTTCGTGCAGTTGAAGAACGGTAATGGTTACGACCATAACTGGGTGTTGAATGCCAAAGGCGATATTACCCGTAAGGCCGCTACTCTTGAATCACCCAAAACCGGTATCGTACTCGATGTATACACTGACGAACCCGGTATTCAGGTATATGCAGGAAACTTCCTTGACGGTTCGCTGACCGGTAAGAAAGGTATTACTTACAATCAACGTGCTTCTGTCTGTCTGGAGACTCAAAAGTATCCCGATACTCCGAACAAACCTGAATGGCCTTCGGCTGTATTGCGTCCGGGTGAAACCTACAATAGTCATTGTATCTTCAAATTCTCGGTAGATAACGGAAAATAACACAAGCGTTTTTTTAGTTGTATTGGCATAAGGAATATAGGGTCTGGCAGATCTGCTTCTATATCCTTATGCCTCTTTTTATATCCTGTTTTTAATTCATATCATGACACATACACAAACGATCACACCTAAAAAGCGTATTAATTCGATCGATGCCTTGCGGGGGTTCGCACTGATTGGCATCATGCTCTTGCATTGCATGGAGCGTTTCGACCTGACTTTAGCTCCGGTTGTGGAGTCTCCTTTCTGGCAGGCAATAGATACGGCAGTATACGATTCACTCTATTTTTTGTTTTCCGGGAAATCATACGCTATGTTTTCCCTTTTGTTCGGTTTGAGCTTTTTCATGCAGATGGAGTCTCAAGCAGCTAAAGGAGTCGATTTCCGGGGACGCTTCCTCTGGAGGCTTGCCTTATTGTTCCTGTTTGGCTATATCAACGGATTGGTCTATATGGGAGAGTTTTTTATGGTCTATGCCGTATTAGGAGTCTTCTTGATTCCTCTTTATAAAGTTCCCACCAGATGGTTGCTGGTGCTATGCGTTTTGCTGTTTCTGCAGATACCGGCAGTCATTAGTTTTGTATCTCTGCTCAGCGACAATGTGGCTAATGAACCGACTGCTGCGGCAGCCTATATGGACCGGCTTTTTGAAAGGGCGGCCGATGTCTTTATCAATGGATCACTGATGGATGTACTGAGTTTCAATACGTTCGACGGACAGTCGGCCAAATGCCTGTGGGTATTCAATAATTTCCGTTACCTCCAGTTATTGGGACTGTTTATTGCCGGAATGCTGATCGGGCGTCAGGGTATTCACAAAAGTGAGGAAAAGATGGTGAAGTACAGTCATCTGTTTTTACCTTATTGTCTGGCTTTCTGGGCAGTATTTTATGCTGTTGCCTTTCTGCTTCCGGTATGGGGAGTGGACGGGTTTGCGTTGCGGGTAGGACAGACTCTTTTCAAGACGTATGGCAATCTGGGACAGATGATGGTTTATTTCTGCGGTTTCACTTTGCTGTATTATCGGTATAAGGGGCAGAAAGTGCTCGACCGTATTGCTCCGGTGGGACGGATGAGTGTGACGAACTATATGGCGCAGTCGATAGTCGGAGTTTCCCTATTCTATGGTTTTGGCGGGAACTTTGCTGTCGAGTTCAACTATTTGCAGAGCTTTTTGCTGGGAGCGGCTTTCTGTGTCATCCAGATTGCTTATAGCAATTGGTGGATTAAGAGATTCTACTATGGTCCGATGGAGTGGCTGTGGCGTTCGCTTACCTGGTTTCAGGTGGTGCCGTTGTCAAGGCGTAAAGCTTCGCTTGGATAATAATGTGTCATATAGGTATATTGGTGATATTTAAAACAGATATTGGCTTATGTTTATAAATTCTTTAAGGAAATCCCCTTTTTCCTGTTCTCCGGGATTGATCCTGTTGGGGGCGTTTACCCTGTTATCTGTTCCTGTGTATGGGCAGCAGATACAACAGGCGGAAAGACAGGTGCAGCAAGTTCCTTTCCTTCAATTCAACTTCGATGAACAGGGAGGAGAGACAGCCCGTAACAGTGGAAGAGGAGGCTCAAAATATGATGCCCGGATCAACGGAGGTACGGTGGAGTGGGGGCCGGGTCTGCAGCAGGGAGCGGCAAGACTCAGTAACAAAGGACACTTCAAGTTACCGGACGGAGTCCTGGCACATGTGAAAGATTTCACTTTGTCTGTCTGGGTCTATCTGAATGAACAGTCTGACAACCAAACGGTGTGCACGTTTGCTTGCGGAACAGACCGTTACCTGATTTTGACAACCCAAAGAGGGAATGAAGAGAACGGCGTTTCTCTGGTTATGACGAAGACACAGGAGAGTGGAAATCATACCGACAAGGAAGAACGCATTGCATATACTCGTCAGAAAGGTAAACTGTCGGCTAACGCCTGGCATCATCTTGCTTTCACTCTGAAAGGGAGTGTCGGCACTCTTTATGTAGACGGAGTGAAAGCTGAAATAAAGACGGACTTCACCGTGAATCCTTCATTGTTAGGTAATACGACCGATAATTACATTGGCCGGCCGACCTGGCCCGATCCATATCTGAATGGCGGGATTGATGATTTCAGGTTGTATGACTATGCCTTGACAGACCGGCAGGTATACGAACTTGCATCGGTAGCGGACGGGCGGTTGGTGCAGGAAGACAGGGACGGACTTTCGTTGGGCGATTTGTCGGCGGTAACCACCGACCTTGTGTTGCCTTCGTCCGGTAAGAGCGGTACTACCATCTCGTGGAGCTCGGCTCAGGGGCAGTACATCAGTGACAGTGGAAAGCTTTACCGCCCCGATGCGGGAACCGGAAACAAGAAGGCAACCCTGACAGCAACGGTCCGGAAGGGAGACGTGGCTTTGACTAAAGACTTTGTTTTGACCGTCAAGGATATAGGGACTGAACCGGAAGATGTGAATGTCTTTTCGATGCAGACGGGAAATCCGACTGTGCCTGCTTATCTGGCAGACGCATCTTTCTATTATGATGACCGGACCAAGACTTTTTATGCTTTCGGAACCAATGACGGAGCGGGTGGTGAAAATGTGTATCCGGCCCAGATGTGGTACTCCAAGGACTGTAAGGAATGGAAGAATAAAGTGATCGCCTTCCCAAAATCATGGACGGACTATGCCGGGACCTTGTGTGTATGGGCTCCCAGTATCGAATACAATCCGGATACAAAGAAGTATTATCTGATGTATAGCATTGCTTCGAATACCTTTGTCGGTATGGCGGATGACCTCTTGGGGCCGTGGGAAGATGCCAATGGGGCAGCTCCCGGTAAGATGCTTTTCAAGGGATATGACGGACAGTTTTTTATGGATGATGACCGGACGATGTATATTGTAACTGACTCCTGGCACTTTAAGATTATGAAGTTGAAGTTCGATGAGGCCGGAAAGATCTATATTGACAACAGTGATCCGGTATTCGCCAAAAGCGATTCCAATCCATTTATCGGCACTTACCACTATACGCAGATAGAAGAGATAAAAAATGCTTTTGAAGCTTCGTTTATTTTTAAGAGAAATAATTTATACTACCTGATGTGGTCGTTTAACGGTAGCGAGAATTATAATGTCCGATATGCCGTAGCCGATAAGATCACGGGGCCTTACCGGGAGATCAACCGGTCTATGACTGTTCCTATATTGCAACGTGATGATGCCAATCGGATTTTGGGTCCCGGACATCATTCGATGTTCTGTTACGGAGGGCGTACGTTTATTGCTTATCATCGGCAACATTATCCCTTTGTAGACAGTAAACGGCAGACTTGTATCGACGAAGTTTTCTTTAATGAGGATGGAAGTATCCGTCCCATTACTCCAACCCACAAAGGGGTAACGGTTGCTCCCGATGTTCCGGGCGATCATCGTACGAATCTTGCTTTAGGAAAGCAGACCTTGACCTCTTCGGCGAGGGTGTATGATGATTCGGAATTTGCTCCCCGCTATCGTACACACGGCATTTCATTCTGTTATGCCGGTAACTTTGCCGTAGACGAGAATTACGGGACCCATTGGGATCCCGGAGTCGGTGCACATAAGCCTTGGCTGATTGTAGATTTGGGCAGCGAGTGTAAAGTGGATGAGATAGAGACAATTTTTGAGTTTACAAGCCGTACTTACAAGTATAAACTCGAATATTTGTCACAGAAAGAAGCCGGCAGTCTGGATGCAGCCTCCGGCAGTCATTTATGGAAAGTGTTTGCAGACCGGAGTACGGACGGTGTCGGACAATCTCCGGTGACGGATACGAAGCCGGGCAATTCTCCGGTGAAAGCAAGGTTTATCCGTCTGACCATTCTGGAAGGGGTTGACATCCCCCTGAGAGCAGACGGGCTGGACAAGAAGAATGCCGAAAATGCATTAAGTATTTTTGAATTGAAAGTTTTTGGAGAAGATCGCTCGGATGCCCTGAACCGTATTTTTGAGGCGGAAAGCTTCCATAACCTATATGGGATAGCTCTTGAAAAGAATGCGGCCGAGAACGGATTTATCATGGGGCAGATCGATAATAACGATTATTTGCTCTACCGGAATGTAGATTTAGGCAAAGGGGCAGGCACGTTTACAGCTAAAGTTGCTTCAGGTACCGAAGGCGGGAAGATAGAGGTTTATCTGGGTTCCTTGAAGGGAAAACCTATCGGAGTGCTCGAAGTGGGCAATACGGGTGGCGACCAATCCTGGGAAATCAAGTCAACGTCTCTTGAACGGATTGCGAGAGGGCGGCAGGAGAAATTGTATCTGCTGTTCAAAGGTAAGACCGGTACCGAGAACCTATTGAAACTGGATTGGTTTCAGTTTACTAAAGACCGGATGAAATAATGATTGTATTATATTGAAAAAAGATTATATTATGGGAAAGAAAAAGATTAGTACCGGAGTATGGCTGCTGGGGCTGCTGATTGTGTTTTGCTCTTATACAGGAGTTGCCGGAGCAAAAAACAGGTCAAAAACAAAAACCGTGACAAAGTCGGTTCCGTTGGGCGATCCTTTTATTCTATTGCACGATGGAACTTATTATGCTTACGGAACGCATGCGGCCGACGGTATTGAAGTGTATACATCAAAAGATCTCAGGAAGTGGAAACTGCACGGGCTGGCACTTCATAAAGATGATGTTTGGGCGGATAGCCGCTTCTGGGCACCGGAGATTTACGAGATCGACGGGAAGTTTTATATGTATTATACGGCAGACGAACACATCTGTGTGGCCATAGCCGATTCTCCGTTAGGTCCGTTCAGGCAGAACGAGAAGAAACCGATGGTTGCTGGCGAGAAGATGATCGATAGCTCCCTGTTTATCGATGAAGATGGAAAACCTTATCTTTTCTTCGTTCGCTTCAATGATGGCAATAACGTATGGGTAGCGGAATTGGAGGACGATTATATGACGATTAAAACGGAGACGATGCGTCCTTGCATTCATGTTTCGCAGGCATGGGAAGAAGTGTGGCCGCGTGTGAATGAAGGATCTTATGTGCTTAAACATAACGGATTGTATTACATGACTTATTCCGGTAACAGCTTTGAGAGCCCATTCTATGGGATCGGATGTGCCACCGCTACGGATATCATGGGGGAATGGACCAAATATCAGGAAAATCCGATTTTGCAGAAACCGGGGAATTTGCAGGGAGTGGGGCATAGTGCCATGTTCAGGGATAAAAAGGGCAGACTTCGCATTGTTTATCATGCGCATAAAGATAAAGAGCATATTCATCCACGGGGCATGTACATCGGTAAGGTCTATTTTGAAAAAGTGGATGGTATAGACCGCATGCGGATCAACAAGGAATATATTGCTGCGGAATTGGTCGAATAAACTGGGGGATAGAAATCGATATAGGCGTAAAACGGATGGATGAATCCGGAGAATCTGTTGTCCGATAAAAAGGGTGTAGCTATCTATATGGTGAGGCTACACCCTTTTGTTGTTGGGGCTACACCCAGATATATATGGGGTGTCTTTAGTTTGTAATAGCTATTGAATATATATTGTTTTTGTATTTCTATTTTTGTTTAATATACTGTCAGGGTTGAGAGAAAAATAACATGGATATGTTTTGTGGAATAGTAAAATTTGGTAAATAATTTCTGCTGCTGTTACATTACAGGTAATATTGGTCTAATTTTCTGATTTTGGCTGTATTTTACTGTTTATTGACCAGTAATTATCCCTTTCCCCTTTTTGTTTTACTGATCTTTGTATTCAGAAAATTTTAAAAAATACTACTTTGCTACTATTTATATATTGGTTTGGAAAAATACAAACTAATTAAAAAAGAACAAAATGAAAAAATTTGTATTTATTGCTGCTGTATTGGGATTTACTAATGTATTTGTTGCAATGACACAGCAGAAGAATTCGCCTATCCCTTTGCATAACAATGGTATTGAGACTTTTACTGTTTATGAAGCTGATGGCTCGAATTATTGCTATAATGGTGGTAGAGGGGCTACCTCCTGTTCTATAAGTGGTGGAATAGATATAAAAGGAGGGGGAGCTAGTGCAGCATGCGATGTTTCATGTCAAACTGGCTATTATGCTTGTTGTGGTATTCGTTGTACTTGTGAAAAATATTAAAGTGTATGAGGAAAATAGTAATATTGTCCTTGGGATTATTGTTTTTTCTGTTCTCTTGCCAAAGAGAACAGAAAAATGTTACCCAAAGGATAGAAGTAGACTTATCACATATCGATACAGTGAAAATATCTGCATCAAGAATGATAAATTTAGAAACTGTGGATAGTTCTTTATTGTATGATATTTGTGCTTTATTCAAGCAAGATGACCGTTACTTTATATGGTCAAGAGATAATGCTTATGTTTTTAATGATAAGGGTGATTTTCTTTTTAATATATCATGTAAAGGGCAGGGGCCTGGTGAGTATTTAAGTTTTGGATGTATGTTTATGGAGGACGGGGAGGTATGTATTTTTGATCAAGATAAACAGCAAATACTACGTTTTGATATAAATGGTAAGTTTATGGGAGTTCAAAAGGTTCTTTTGGATGAAGATGCTCCTTCTCCTTCAATGATAATTCCGATTGGAACGGAACGTTACTTAAGTACAAATAGATTTGGGGGTGATTATCGTAAAATGCCAGTGCTAAGCTTCTGGAATAAAAACTTTTCATCTCAGCAAATCGTGAAAGGACGTTTCATGAATGATGGTATCCATTTTCCTGATGCTTTTTTTGTAGGAGAAGAAGGTCGGAGAGTGTTGTATTGGGAGCCCTTGAAGGATACCCTTTTTACCGTAACAGATAATTTTCTTGTCCCTGAGTATAAAATAAAAAACGATACAATTTTATTCATAATAATAAATTAGGGGATAAAATTGACTAGTCAAAACTAATATTTCTATCCCCACTTTTTATAAGAATCAGTACTTTGTTTTTTGGTCAAAATAAGTTTCTAGATAATTCCCATTTGGGGTCACTATCAAAACAGAGCAATAACGATTAGATGCACTGACACAATCCTCATCATTAATCTCAGAACCAGCTAACGCCTCTACATTGGCCATCGTCAAATCCGACATGATACTTTCTACTCTCTGTGACTGATATATATTGTAGCCTGCAAAAGTTGCGACTACAGCGACTATCAAAGACAAATAAGACAACTGGCAGCACTCGCCCTATAGAAATTTATTTCATTATGCTCCAATTATTTAGCATTTCCAGTTATCTTTAATTCCAAAGGAGAAGCGGAAGCATTGCAATATAGTATAATAGTTTTATTAAAGTGTTCCGGATGGTCTGCTTTATAAGTTACTTTAACTGCTAAAGACTTTCCGGGCTGAACGGGTTCTTTGGAATATTCAACAGAAGTACATCCGCAAGATGTCTTATTATCATAAACGACCAAATTATTATTACCAATATTGTGTATCTCAAAAGTTATATGCTGCTCTCGTCTCCAATCAAAACTCCCCAAATCAACCATATCTTCCTCTATTTTTATCACTGTTCGCATATTTGAAAGAGAATCTCCATCTATTCCTCCTGAAATAAGATGGATATAGAGTTCTCTTACATCGTAATTATGGACCGGATTTCCTATCGCAATTACATGATTGTTTTTATCTAATAAAAAAGTTTGAAAATTTAGCTGTGAAGGAAACTTATTCACTTTATTAAAAGTATCTTCCGTATCCATACAAACAGGATAATCAAAACGATTTTGTTTTAACACAGACCTCATCTCGCGAACATTAGCAGGATGAAGAAAAAAAAGAACCGGTATTTGATAGCCTACTATAGAATCCGCATATTTCATAAATTCCTTCCATTTAGGCAATTGCAATTTACAGCTGGAACAACCCAACGAATCGACATAGGTCACGATCTTATAATCCGAAACAGGGATTTTAAAATCGACAGGAGTTTTTCCATATAACGTAAAACTAGGATTTGTCGGAAATAGTACCTCCTTCCCATTCCAATTTTTAACAAGTTCTTCAAGTTTTTCCTTCTCGGTCTGCTGACATGAGATTAGAAAGAAAAAACAACCTAACACCAGTATAAGATTTTTCATTTAAAATAAAATTTGATTAAACAGGGGTTATCATCTTCTAAACGCTCTTCCAGCTTCTTATATTCCTCCGGAGGAAGCACTTTTTCATAGTTTGGAAAGTCTTCATTGAAAACAATACAAGTCAGGAAATCTTCATTAAAAGCTAAAGGTTCAAAATGAATGCCTTCTGTTGTTTTTTCAAAAAAGAAACTCTTACTGTCTTCCTTCCGATAAAATAGATTTTTCGAATGCTTAAGCCCGAACACCAACATGATATAATAGAATTTATCATTCTGATATTGATCGCATAAAAAATAAGGCACAGTAGAATCACGTAAATACTGCAACATTAATTTATATTCTTCAACCTTTTTATCCTCTAATAAAGTGAATCCATACTCCTTCAAATCAAGATTATCTTTTCCAAAATCCCAACGGTATGCAACCCGTAAGCTATCTGTCCTTACTTCATATACTTCATTTTGATAAGGATTCGAAAAATATATTTTATGTTCATAATTATAAAAAGGTTTAGAATTCAGAGTAGTGAGAACGGGAGGAACATGCCAAAATTCTTTCACATTCTTGGAAGACTCTTTAGAAATAACGCTGATACAATTATCATTCTCAGAGGCAGGAAGTGTCCATGTAACGAAATACTTACTCTCCAGCTCCTCTATCAATTGATAATTTGCCCTCGTTGGCAGTTTTATTTCTTTTATGAATTTTCCATCCAGAGAATACACATAAAGAGAGCCAAATGGAGATAGCATATACACTGCATTTTCTTTTTCTTTAATAACGGCATCGTATATTTCACGATACTCTCCGGGACCTTGTCCCTTTTTACCTATTTTATGCAAAAGATGCCCTTCTTCATCAAAAGAAAACACAGCCGGAACCCCTTCATCGACAATATAATATCTGTTATCTTTTATAATAACTTTCACAGGCCTTACAAGAAAGGAACTATCATTGGTTTCCAATGGAATGACAGATATTTTAGAAAATAATTCTTCTGTTGGAACAGGGCGTTCAACCAAATCGACATGTAATACTTCACAGTCGGTTTTATCTCCAGTGCTTTTACATGAAAAAAGTATAAACAAGAGAAGGATTAACGAGATATTCTTCATAACTTTATTAGATTAGATTAACAATACAGGAAGTTATACCAAGAAATTCGTAGTAATCATCCCTTTTCCTGTATTTAAAAAAAGAAATGAAGAAACTCTAAACTTTTGGTATAACTTCCTCTTAATAGTTAGCAGGTACAAGAATATGTTTGACTACCGTCAAAATGACAGTTTCCCCACTTATCATAAACCTTGTAGCAACGTCCTACTCCGTCAGAACACGTACGGGAGCAAGTGATAGTAGCACCGCCCTCAGTATCGCCTGCCAATGCTTCGACATTAGCTATCACCAAGTCTGAAACTATTTTCTCTGTTTTCTGTGACTGATATATATTGTAGCCTGCAAAAGTTGCGACTACAGCGACTATCAGGGCCGCAAAAATCTTTTTACTCATAATCTACTTTTATGATGTTAATTATTTTTCTCCCATGTCTCTCTTTCGGGGAGCCACCTCCTCCGTAAAAAAAGTAAATGCTACATTTACTCATTCCAATTATTTTTTCGCTATCTTCGTGCCGGGCAACCTCCTTTTTTAAAGGTTATCCGGGAGTGAACGATTCTAAGACTTTTCCCGGACGTAGATCGTCCACTCCCTTTCTAACCCAAGTTAATAATGCAATGAATGATTCTAGTGTGATAAGATTTATATAAAAGAGCACTCACTCCCCAAGACTAAATCCTTGAACCACATATTCTACTTTAATATGGTTAATAGGACAATCTACAGATCCGTCACCCAAGCAACCTAAATTGGTAACGTGTTCACTACCGGCAAGCGCCTCTACATTTTGCAAGAATAAGGAATTTACTCTCTTAGGAGTTTTCGCGGCAGGCCAATACCCGACCAAGGCTATTAAACCAAGCCCAAAGATCAATTTCATATAGTTTTTCATGGTTTCAAAGTATAAGTGTTAATAACTGGCAGCAAAGGTAAAAAGAGATTTTGGATAAACTGCTATCAATTTTATTGCCATTTATTGCCATTTATGTCAAATCATTATCAACAAGGTCGTCTATGAACAACATACGATAACGATCGCTTCCAAAACGCCTGAAACAAACACCACAACCAGCTTGCTCTAATCTCTTCCCTAATTTGTTTCCGGCAGAACAAAACGTATTTATCTGAACGTTCGATTGACCTTTCCAAATAAACTTAATAATATCCTCATCAGTCACAGTATAATCGGGAGCATCTAAAAAAAGCTTTAGAATCTGACACTGTTGGGGGGACAAAGACATTTTCTTGCCATTACAATTAAGAACTCTATTCTGGGCATCAAAAACAACTCCATAACGTAAACCATATAGTTGTCCTTCTACTTTACAAATTTGCTTTATTAAAGGTGCCTTTTTTTCCGGAGATGTTTCTTTTTCAACTATTATCTCACGAATGACCTCTTTCTCAACAACGACTTCCTTTTCAACGACAACCTCATAAGGAACCTCTTTTAATTCCGGAGGGCGATTCACCTTTTTATAATAAAAGCAGATAAATAAAAGCATCAATAACAAACAAATTACAATCCATCCAAAAGGTTGCCAATGATACCATAATATTGTTTTCCAACTAAAAGCTAAAAGACCGATGACCTCTATCTCACAACGATTACCTATATATGAAGTTATAATCCCAGAAGAAGTATCCCACACACCATCGTGACTTGATGAACTAATAATCTTTCCTTGAAGATTTTCCATCCGCACATGTATAGTGGACTCTGTATCAATGTGATCTTTCTTAAGCATACTCTGCCAATGTTCATTTAAAGAATCCGGCAATAAATGGGATTTCTCACATAATATAGAGTGTATTGACCGGTTTCTCAGGTTCTGAGAAATGTTCTTTTTACTTTTCAGGGAATCAACCTCATACTCTTTTTTCCCCTCTTCTGTGATAATGCAAATTTTCAAAGGTAAAGTATCAGATGAACTCTCAGAAAACAGATGAAATAGATTTAAATTTCTTTCTTTTCTTTCTATCTCTTCTTGAAGCATCTGTACGAATAGCCTCTCCGCCTGTTGATGTACAGCCACCTTATTTCGTTGATAGAAATAGGCTCCAACCAATAGTGATAGGATTATCACTCCAATAACACACGAAAGCAATTTATTTTTTGTCATTTCGATTTATTTTACCGACAAAAATAATATTATTTCTTAACAAGAAGCTAAAATATAGAAAAAATTAAATAACAAATTTAGGGATATACAAAACAGTTTGTAAGTATTCTGTTCATTTCACACGCAAACAAGAACTCTTGTACGAGTCAACTAATTCCAATATTCCTCCAAGATAGATTGCATTCAGTACCGTTTCAAATTCATCACGGTTATTGCCCGAAAATAACAAAGCCTCCTCCCGCTTGTCTGTTCCATCCCTGCATAAAGAAAAATTTGAAAAACAAAAAATATACATATCAAGCAACCCCGTAACACCCTAATAAAAAAGTCAGTTTAACTGATAACAATAATAATGATAACGCTCTTCTCCACCATCCGTTTCCTTTGTCATCAGGCAGAGTCGCTCATCATTACTATCCACCGAGATGCATATATCCCATCTATCCAGTATCACTTTCTTTACAATAGTACCTCCTTCCCATTCCAATTTTTAACAAGTTCTTCAAGTTTTTCCTTCTCGGTCTGCTGACATGAGATTAGAAAGAAAAAACAACCTAACACCAGTATAAGATTTTTCATTTAAAATAAAATTTGATTAAACAGGGGTTATCATCTTCTAAACGCTCTTCCAGCTTCTTATATTCCTCCGAAGGAAGCACTTTTTCATAGTTTGGAAAGTCTTCATTGAAAACAATACAAGTCAGAAAATCTTCATTAAAGGCTAAAGGATGGAGCAAAACACCTTCCGCTGTTTTCTCAAAAAAGAAACTCTTGCCGTCATCCTTTCGATAAAACAGATTTATCCGATGCCGAAAGCCAAACGTCAACATGGTATAATAATATTTTTTATTCTGAAATTGATGCCTTAATAAATAAGGTACAGTAGAATCACGTAAACACTGCAACATTAATTTATATTCCTCAACCTTTTGATCCTCTAATAAAGTGAATCCATACTCCTTCAAATCAAGATTATCTTTTCCAAAATCCCAACGGTATGCAACCCGTAAGCTATCTGTCCTTACTTCATATACTTCATTTTGATAAGGATTCGAAAAATATATTTTATGTTCATAATTATAAAAAGGTTTAGAATTCAGAGTAGTGAGAACGGGAGGAACATGCCAAAATTCTTTCACATTCTTGGAAGACTCTTTAGAAATAACGCTGATACAATTATCATTCTCAGAGGCAGGAAGTGTCCATGTAACGAAATACTTACTCTCCAGCTCCTCTATCAATTGATAATTTGCCCTCGTTGGCAGTTTTATTTCTTTTATGAATTTTCCATCCAGAGAATACACATAAAGAGAGCCAAATGGAGATAGCATATACACTGCATTTTCTTTTTCTTTAATAACGGCATCGTATATTTCACGATACTCTCCGGGACCTTGTCCCTTTTTACCTATTTTATGCAAAAGATGCCCTTCTTCATCAAAAGAAAACACAGCCGGAACCCCTTCATCGACAATATAATATCTGTTATCTTTTATAATAACTTTCACAGGCCTTACAAGAAAGGAACTATCATTGGTTTCCAATGGAATGACAGATATTTTAGAAAATAATTCTTCTGTTGGAACAGGGCGTTCAACCAAATCGACATGTAATACTTCACAGTCGGTTTTATCTCCAGTGCTTCTACATGAAAAAAGTATAAACAAGAGAAGTGTTAACAAGATATTCTTCATAATTTTATTACATTAAATTAACAATACAGGAAGTTATACCAAGAAAATTGTAGTAATCATCTCCTCTCCTGTATTTTAAAAAAGGAAATGAAGAAACTCTAAACTTTTGATATAACTTCTTCTTAATAGTTAGCAGGCACAAGAATATGTTTGACTACCGTCAAAATGACAGTTTCCCTAATCATCATAAACCTTGTAGCAACGTCCTACTCCATCAGAACACGTATGGGAGCAAGGATATTTCGGGTAGCCACCTCCGCCGTAGAAAAAGTAAATGAATCCTCACTCCCCAAGACTAAATCCTTGAACCACATGTTCTACTTTGATATGGTTAATAGGACAATCTACAGACCCGTCACCCAAGCAACCTAAATTGGTAACGTGTTCACTGCCGGCAAGCGCCTCTACATTTTGCAAGAATAGGGAATTTACTCTCCTAGAAATTTTCGTGGTAGGCCAATACCCGATCAAGACTATTAACCCAAAGATTAATTTCATATAGTTTTTCATGGCTTCAAAGTATAAGTGTTAATAACTGGCAGCAAAGGTAAAAAGAGATTTTGGATAGTCACAACCAGCTTGCTCTAATCTCTTCCCTAATTTGTTTCCGGCAGAACAAAACGTATTTATCTGAATACTCGTTTCGCCTTTCCAAATAAACTTAATGATATCCTCATCACTCACCGTATAATCGGGAGCATTTAAAATAACAAATTGAAAAATATTACACAGATTGAACATCCAGACACCGCTGATTCAAAAACTCTATAGCCAATGCTCTTCAGCTATTGCTGCTTACTGTTTCTTTGAAAAGAAGCCTGCCATTGATGTATGTTTTATCAAGCTCCAACCAATGGTGATAGGGTTATCACTCCAATGACATGTGAAAGACCTACCAATCTGAGTCGTTTCATTGAAAACAACATATTTAGGTATTACCCCTTCGGCAATACCATATTTAGGCTCGTAAATATAAAGTATCTTTGCCAATGATAAGGAACAATTATCATCCAAATCAAACAATTCCAATACTCCTCCAAGATAGGTTGCATTCAACATCTTTGTCCTGTCAGGTCTTAATTTGGTTTTGGTATTGCTACAGAAAACTGACCAGACTTCTTCGTCATCGTTCGTATTTACACAATCAGAGAAAGAATTGTATAATTGAGTAACCTTTCCATCTTTTAATAATCCAAACCGAAGGCCCTTATGATTTGCTTTTACCAGAAAGTTTGAATCTTTAAGAGAAAGCATATCATAGATTATTGTAGGCACTTCGGCTTGAGGCAAGCTATCATAATTCACCTGTATAACCTCAGATTTCAATGAATCTTTTAAAAAAGAAGAAACATCATATTTCACTATTTTACGTAATGACGTATCGTAGGCATACATGGTTTTTCTATCTTCAGATAAATTGAATGATTCCACATTTATAAAGTCAATAGGCCCTTGCCCTTTTTCTCCAAAGATTTTATGGGTACACCCTTTAGAGTAAACAGATGGAAGAAATTATTATTAACATTATCCAATACCAGTAGCATTGAGTCTATACATTCTATTTGCAAAGGATACGAAAATAAAAACGTATCATTTAAAACAACCAGTTCTCGCGATATGCTATCGCTACAAATCACTCTGTTTGAAAACTCAATCTTCTCTTTTGTCGAGTGACATCCTAAAAGAATAATTCCAATTAAGATTAATATACGAATATATTTCCCCATGATCTTTTTAATTTAGAGCTGACTAAAGAGTTCTGCTATAAGTATTTGAAATCCCCCCTTTCCTAAATCGATTCCTCTTTCAAGAAGAAATACTGAGCCAACTTTATTCTCCTAGACTGTAGGAGTCATATACGACATCTACCTTATCATGACTAACGGGACAATCTACAGATCCCCGTCCATAACAATGAGTCTGAGAAGAATCTTCCCCACTTGCCAAAGCTTCTACATTTTGTAACAAAAGAGGATCTGCATCCTGAGATTTTTCTATCGGTTTTAAAACCCAAACAGAAACGATAGCAACCAAAAGAAAAGCTGCTTTTAAATAGTTTTTCATCTTCATAAAATATAAATTTAAATTATTCACTCCAAAGTTAAAGGCTATTAACCAATAAAATATCATGTAATACATTACAATTTATTACATTGCATAAAAACTGTCCTAAATTAACCCTTTTCAGGTAGTACTAATTGATATTTATTAATATCCTTCTGAAAAATAGAAATCTCAGGATCTACACTCAGCACAATACGTAAACGAGAAATTGCAACTCGCAAACGAATCATGTCTCCACTACCATCTTTCCATAAACATTCCAATAGTTCCTCGTATGTTAAAATATATTCAGGAGCATTCAGGAAAGTATCCAATAGTTGACATGCCTGCGAAGTTAGAGATATCGACTGATCACCACAAATCAATAGTTTTGCATAGGAATCAAAAGTAACTTTTGAACTCAGTATGTAAAGTAACGGTTCTTTTCCGGATTCTCTTAATTCTTTAAGTTTTTGAATCTGCATCTTATACTCTTTCAATATTTTCTCCATACTTTTTCGTTCTTCTTCACGCTCTTCACCTTTTAAAGAAAGATCTTTAATTCGTCTTTCATACTCTTTTTGCTTTACCTCCAATCTCTTCTGATCCTTCTCCAATTGCATGCGAACCTTTCTCTCGCGATCCCGATCATTGGCTAAACGCCTTCTATCATTTCGAATTTTAGATATATATCTCTTCATCAGATACCAACTACAGAAAATAATGATAAGAACAGCTGCCACAATACCTATTACTTCAAATGGAGTGCTATTATACTGATATATAGCTTGCCATGAATAAGACCAGAAAGCAGTGATCTCAATTTCACATCTATTACCTACATAAAAAGTAATTTTGTGTGTGCCGAAACACAGGTCGTCACAAGTTTTACATTTAAAATAAGAGGTAGTATTATCCAAATGAGTTATTGATATATGTATGTCGGTATTAGCAAAAATTTTAGATTTCTTGAGCCTTTCGTTCCATAGTTGTTGCAAACTATCTGTAGATAGACAACTTTTCATACAAACAATTGAGTGCCAAGATCGCTCTGCCATACTTTGTGAAATATTCTTTTTACTTTTCTGGAGGTCAACAGTATAAGTCTTAACTCCCTCACTAGTTGTAATACGAATGGTTAAAGGAACAGTATCGACTACTATTCTAGAAACATAAAACATATTTAACTCTAATTGCTTTCTGTGTAGTTCCTCATTCAAAACTTCCTTCAGAAGATACTCGGTTTCGGCATACATTGCTTCCATGTTCCTCTGATAGAAGTGCATACTAATTAAAAATGCTTGCATCAATATCCCAAAAATCCATAAAAATAACCTAGAACGTTTCATCACTGTTTGTTTTTGCAAACAAATGTAATACTTTACAATATTATCTCAAAGTTCCCTCATAGATTTCACTGACTGACAGAGAATAAACTCACAATTGGCCCATTGTTGATGCCGGTAGGCAGGTCTTCAAATATTTGCCTCAAACAGACACAGAAAAGCAGATGTTTGTCAATGTCCTATTTTTCATATCAAATTCAGATTACTTTAATATTTTCCCTTTAAAAAGAAACCTTTACATTATGGGTATATTTCAGTGTATTACAATTTATTACATAGTATTACAATGTCGATATTTACCCCATATACAGGTAATAATAAGTAATAATCTATATTTAACCTCAATTAGCACATCGAATTAACACTTGACACAATCACATCAGCCCTTGATTATACTACTATTTTTATGAATTTGGATTGACCAAGATATCCCTTTCAATCAAAAAAAAAATCATCATATCCAAAAATCAGAAACAGATATTTTCATCAGTATATCAGCCACTTATAATCCAAAAGATAGTTGCATAAGACAGGTGTTACATATAGAGAAGAGGCATCCCTAAATTGAATCTGATTCAACTAGAGAAAATACCCCGTTGGAGGTTTCTTTCTACCCACCCAATAAGCCCTATATAGCATCTTCAATATAGCCAATCGACATCTAAATAGGAATAAAAAACATATAAAATAGGAGCATTCGGGCATAAAAGAGAGAAAGAGACTTGACAGTTCAAAATAATAAATAACTCCTCATGGCAAAAGGATCTTTATTACGAAAAAGATATACATCGCAATTCTGCACCAAATATTACCCATTTCTTTTGAAAGATTATACCCAATCAGGATGTTCAAAAAATCATATACTTGCAGCAACAACAATAGTTAAGATATTCATAGGAATAAAAAATGTATAAAAAACCATAGATCAAATAGGAACATAAAATTAAAATTTATCTAGCTATAATTATGAAATCAATTCTCACTTTCTTACTAATTATCTTAATGGACATACAATTTAATTACGCATGCCCCTGTAGCCCAACCAATACATTTATTGAAATGAATGAAAGTTTCGCGAGTCAGTTTCAAACGGCCACCATTATTCCAATGTTATTATGGCAATCGTCATGGTCTTATCCTATTGAGGGCCTGGCAATAGGGTTACTTATCTCCCTTATCGTATATTACCGAATGGTATACAGCACAAAGCTATTTCCTCACGAAAAGCTGAGACTGATCTTAAACATAACCCATAAAACTCAGACACCGCTAACTTTGATCCACCACCTACTGGAAGAAATCATTTCGGACAGTCTCTCCGAATCTACATCCCAAAAAGTAAAGCGGATACTCAGATACACCAGTCATATTATGAGTTGCTACCAGAACATTGCGGTATTCGACGATAAGGAGAATGAACTGCACCCGGGCTCCTCTCCCATTGAATTCGAACTTTACACTTTTATAACCTCAATCGTCAACCAATGCCGGGCGTACGCCGATACTCGTCAAATAAAATTAAATATTAATAAAGACTTCAGTTATATCAGTTGCCGGGTGGACGAAATAACGATGACTGCCGCTCTGCAATGCCTGCTGAATAAAATGATAGAAGCCACACCTTGCAAAGGCTGCATAAATATGGACGTGTCACACAGCATCAAGCATTGGAACCTCCAGATAACCAATGGACCGGAATGCAGGCAAAGTCACAAAAAGATACTTTCGTTCATCTCTACATTTATGTTAATACACTATTGCGGAAGTCTTCAAATTATAAAAAAGATAATCCGCTTACATGGTGGAAAGTTGATTGGCAGCTATCACGGACGGTCAATAACTCTCCGGGTTACTGTACCTATCAACGGATATTGTAATACCATCCAATGTCCAGAAGTAGTGCCTCCTGTAATGAAAGATGATAAAATCATCCGTCCCGATAAAAAACAGCATCACATACTGCTGGTTATGGCAGATACAGAGTTAAGCAACTATTTGCATAAGGCGTTCTCCATACTTTTCAGAATAACGATCCTTGAAAATCCGGAACAGATATTACATTTCTCGGGAGATCGGCTACCGGATATTATCGTTATTGACGAAACGGTAAACGGCATACGCGGCAAGGAAATCTGTTCTAAAATAAAATCGAATACAAGCATGGTTCATATTCCTGTCATTCTCCTGATCAGTAACAATGATAACGGAAGTTATCTTGCCCATGCGGACTGTGGAGTAGATAAATTGGAACCGCGCGCAATCAATATTTGCAGACTCAAAATGGATATACAAATACTTATCAATAAGCATGAACGTATCATGAAACTCCTGGAGAAAAACCTGTCGGACAATCTGCCTTCACCAACTGCAAAAAGTGAAGAGGACACACTGTTCATAAACAAAGTGAACAAGCTTCTGGAAAAGAATCTTTCAACAGAAAGCTATACAGTTGACATGTTAAGTGCTGATATGGGAATGTGTCGTACCAAATTCTACACCAAAATAAAAGAAATTACAGACAAGACACCTACAGAATACATGCATTATTTCAAAATGAATAAAGCTAAAATTTTATTGGTTACCCAACAATATACAGTTACGGAAATAGCCACTTTTCTAGGCTTTTGTAATGCCAAATATTTCGGAAAACGATTTAAGAAATTCTATAAAGTTCCACCTACACAATATATTAAAGAGGTTTTCTAAAGTTATACGGCTTTATACTCCTTTCAAAAAGCAAATTCAGAAGAAAACAAGTTAATAATCTTCTTTTCATAACACGCTTACAATAAGAATGTTACTTCCTTATATGGCATCATTATCTGAGTCCATATACCCGGGCTCATCGGCCCGCATACACGGGCTGATGGGCCTGGGTACCCGGGACAATGGGCACAGGTATGCGGGACGAGATAAAGAAAAGACCATTTTCACTAAAGATAACGAGAAAAACAAAATACAATAATGGATATAAACAGATAAAAATCCGAATTTTTATCTGTTTATCAGAAATTTATGATCTATTCGGTCCTTAAAAACAGGAGGTGGAAGATGGAAGATCAAAATACATTTTCGTAGGAAATTTTGAAATCTACGATCAAAAGCCCGAATGTTCATTCTTATTTTCATATGAATCGATTTCCCTGTTTTTCTCACCGGAATAATTCCATTCAATCTCGTCAGTATATTCCTTCCCCTTAGTTGAGACTACAGCTTTCAGTATATTTTTTCCGTCGGCAAGTGATACATTGTCAAACACATAATGTACATCGGTATAGCCATTGCGAATGCCACTCAGTTCCTGTCCATTCAAGTATACTTTCGGAATTCCGATATTGGAATAAACGGTAACGGCTGTCGTTCGCTTTTCACGATCGGCATTGCGACGCTGTGTGAGATAGAGTACCGGCTCTTCGCTCCAGTTGGCTTTATACCAGAAATAAGAGTCTTTCTTTGTTTTACGATCGAAGGTAATCAGCCCCTTCATGTTACGGGCAGGCACACCGCCACGAGTCCACATAGGTACGGCAAAATCGAACATGTTCCAGAGATAAGAAGCAATGATGTACGGATGGTCTTTGATAATACTCCACTGGTACTCATGTGTCTTAGTCTGAAATGTTTCCGGATAAAAAGGCTTTCCCCAATTCAGGGCATCCCCAAGGTATTCGGTCTGATGAGCCAGATTCGCATCGGCACCATATTCGGTCAACATCAATTTTTGATAGGGATAGTCTTTTTCAAGTTGTTCCACCCATGGCTTGATGTCCTGTATCTTTTTCTCGTACCAGCCAAAATAACGGTTCATACCCTGTATGTCTGCGTTCAGGTTGACCGGATGATCCATGTGACCATACCCATTGACCGAAACGGTGTAACGGTCCGGATCTTCTGTCTTGGCAAGATCATGGAGAGAACGGGTCAATGCAGCTGTATACTCATGTGGTTGATATACTTCATTGTGAAGCCCCCATACATAAATGGAAGGATGATTGAAACTCTGGCGGATCAATTCGCGAAGCTGGCTTTGCGCATTCTCAGTTTCGTATCCGGTCACCCGGTTCACGCAAGGTATTTCGGCCCAAATAATCAGTCCCAATGTATCACAGCGGGAATAAAGGTAGTCTGATTGCTGGTAGTGGGCAAAACGGACAGTAGTGGCTCCCACATCCATAATGGCAGCCAAATCGAAATCGTGATGTTCGTTTTTAAGGGCGCTACCCAATCCCCACCAATCCTGATGACGGGTCACACCATACATCGGGTACTTCTCTCCGTTCAGGAAAAAGCCTTTCCCGGCTACTATCTCATACTTCCGCACCCCGAGAGGCTGCACCACTTCATCGATTACTTTTCCGTCTGCCATCAGCCTGCAGACAACTTTATAAAGATACGGATCTTTACGTCCCTGCCAGAGATGTGGGTTCTTTAGTTTAAAAGTGGACAAATAAGTTTGTGTCCCTTGCGGACTCAAGTCAAACGACCGGCTGTGTGTACCGACTTTCTGACCCTCCTGCGTATAAATAGTGTTTTCGAGTGTTACAGCAGCAGGTTGAAGTCCTGCATTATCCAATTTTACTTTTACGGTGATATCGGCCGATTTCTTCGATACATCCTTTTGGGTGATGTAGACACCCGGCGAGGCACAATCGGTAACCGTTATGTTATTCTGTTCGGTTACAATCAGCCATACGGGACGATAAATACCGCCGTAGACACCGAAAAGGTTTTGATTGACCGGAATTACATCGGGACGGGCTTTATTGTCGGCTTTAACAATGATTTCATTCTCGGCACCGAGTTTGAGCGCTGTACCTATTTCGCATGCAAAGGCAGAATAACCACCTTTGTGCGTACCTGCCAGTTTCCCGTTGACATACACTTCGGCACAGGCTCCTACCCCTTCGAAACGCAAAAAAACACGCTTACCCTCCAGGTCGTGGGGAAAGAACTGTGTTTTGCGGTAGTAGCCTGCCCCTTCGTAGAAAGAGCCCGACTGTACCTGCATATCCATGGCATTCCAGGTATGTGGAATTTCGACCGTTTCCCACTTTCCATCCCATTGGGAGGCGGCCCGCATCGGATCTGTAGCAAAAGGACCTTTCTTAAATTGCCAGCCGGTATTGAAAGCCGTGACCTGACGTGCCATCAGAGGAATGACACCACTGCACAGGCATAAGCACACGATGATTAAATAAGATAGTTTTCTCATGATATTTTATTTTAATGGTTTGTTAAAGCAAGTGCATAGCGTGACGGGGTACCGTTACGTTAATGCGTCCCGATATCCGTCTGCTGCTCCGGAAGCCTCCTTAACTTGTAGTTTGATTATAAACGGCTCACCCGGATCTTGCGAAGGCATGGCCACATTATATTCATTCCGGGCAGTTTCAGTTACCTTTACCACCTGTCCATCCGGCAAAACGGCTCTTTCTATTTCGGTACCTTTGGGAACCTTTACTTTAAGAAGCCCCGAATAGGGGCGATTAAATACAACCATGTATACCTCTTGCCCCTTACGGGTATAGTATCCCCAGTCCTGCTTATCCCATCCGGCATAGTCGCATCCATATATACATTCACCATACCTCTTCATCCAGCACCCCAATGCCATCGCCAACTCTTTCTCTTCCGAACGGAAATCTCCATCGGGCTGAGGACCGAAATTCACTACCATATTTCCTCCCATCGACACCGCATGCACAATGCGGTCGATCACCTCTATCGGGGTTTTAACATAGCTCAACGACCAATCTTTGTGATATCCCCACTGATTTTCGGGAACAGTCATACAAGCCTCCCAGTCCCACTTAGTCACTTGTAAGTCTTTTACCGGATCGGGAAGACGCCGTTCATATCCCGACTCATAATCTCCCATAAGACGGCCATTACTGTCAAAGTGCCTCTTACCATAATCATCGGCACGAAGCCGGCTATTAACGGTAACTCCCGGTACAAGTTCTTTCAGCATTTGTTCGGCATGAGCTGTCCACCAACCGTTCTTCTTGATACTTGCATCCCAAGTTCCGTCAAACCAGAAATCTTTGACTGTCGGATAACGGGTAGCCAGTTCCTTCAACTGATGGTCGGTAAAAGTCAGAAAACGGCTGAAAGCAATGCTGTCTTCTTTCGATGTAATCTCATAACGATAATCCGGATGACTCCAATCCATCACCGAAAAATAGAAATGTACATCGATACCTTCATCATTGTAGGCTTTCACCAATTCACCTAAGATATCTTTTCTATAAGGCGTCTGCGCTACGGTATACTGACTGTATTGACTGGGCCAGAGACAGAAACCTTCATGATGTTTTGTCGTAATCTTAACGTATTTCACTCCCATCTCTTTGGCCATCCGAGCCCATTGTCTGGCATCGAACTTAACAGGATTCCATTGTTTCATCAATTCCAGCCAATCGGCAGCAGGGACTTTAGCCCATGATTTCAGCCATTCGGCAGCCCCATTATATACTTTACCTTTCCATTCGCCACCGGGAATAGCATACAGTCCCCAATGAATAAACTCTCCCAGGCGATTGTTGCGAAACCGCTTCATAGCATCATCCTGACGTTTGCCAATATTGGTAGCTCCATATTTTAAAGGTATCTCCCTGGAGGGCTGTTGAGCATAAACATGGACTGAAATACAAAATGCAAATAAAATAAATAATTTGTTCTTCATAGTGTTCTATTTTCTAAGGTACGCACAAAGATAAAACAATGTAGCCATATAACAAACAAGGTGCAATCATACCTTCCTGATGACTACACCTTTTTATCTTATATACAAAAACCCGGATTAGCTGAAGACTTCTTCACCCTTCAATGTGGCAGAACTGGCCTCCGTGATTCTCACATTCACGAAATCACCTATCCGATGGGTACCGCGGTCGAATACCACTACCCTATTCTGTTCGGTCCGGCCGAACAGCTGGTCGCGTGAACGCTTCGAAACACCTTCAACCAACACTTCGTACGTTTTACCGATGCAACGATTATTGGATTCGGCCGACAAACGATTCTGCAAAGCAATGATTTCATTCAGCCGACGGACTTTTATCTCTTCGGGAACGTTGTCCTCCAGATGCTTGGAAGCATAAGTACCGGGACGCTCCGAATATTTAAACATAAATGCTGCATCATAACCACAAGCTTCCATCAACGAAAGTGATTCCCGATGGTCTTCTTCCGTTTCGGAATGGAAGCCGGAAAATATATCGGTAGTAAGTCCGCAATCGGGCACAATACGTTTGATCGCCGCTACCCGGTCCAGATACCATTCACGCGTATATTTGCGATTCATCAATTTCAGGATACGCGAACTTCCGCTTTGTACGGGAAGGTGAATGTGTTTGCATACGTTAGGAACCTGTGCAATCACCTCCAAGGTTTCATCACTCATATCTTTGGGATGCGAAGTGGTGAAACGGACACGTATTCCCGGTGCAGCCTCAGCCACCAGACGAAGTAACATTGGGAAAGTAACTACTTCCCCCCCCTCCTTCTCAAAACGATAAGAGTTTACATTCTGCCCCAGCAGAGTGATCTCTTTGTAACCTTTTGATACCAAATCGGCCACTTCATTCAATATACTCTCCACATCCCGGCTACGTTCACGTCCACGGGTATAAGGCACAATACAATAGGTACAAAAGTTATTGCATCCGCGCATGATGGATACAAATCCGGAGATATGGTTACCACAGATACGCGAAGGAATCACATCCCGGTAGGTTTCAGTAGTCGAAAGTTCTACATTCATTGCCTTCTCACCGGCCTCTACCGAAGCAATCAACTCAGGAAGAGTCAGATAAGCATCCGGTCCTACTACAAGGTCCACATGATGGTGTTCTATCAGATCATCTTTTACCCGCTCGGCCATACACCCCAATACACCTACAATAAGGTGCTTCTTTTTCTTCTTCATCGAATGAAAGAACTCCAGACGATTCAAAATCTTCTGTTCGGCATTGTCACGGATAGAACAGGTATTCATAAACACCGCATCAGCCTCTTCCAGCGTTTCGGCAACCGAATAACCCGCCATTTGCATCACAGAGGCGATTACTTCACTATCTGCCACATTCATTTGGCAGCCATAAGTCTCGATAAACAACTTCTTGTTGTCATCAGCAGTTGCGGATTTAAAGTCCGCTCCCGTTAATTCGTTCATATTCAAATCTTGTTTTAAATTTATCCGCAAAGATACGGCTTCGAATTCAATAAGCGGTAAAATGGTACGAAAATAACGCAAAAACTTGTAGTTCAGGCATTATTCTGATAATTAATGTTAATAAAATAAACATTTACGGGGCATATCCTTGCTAAATTTAATTTTATTTTTCACATTTGTGCAATGAAAGAAACATTAGATTTTTTCATAGTTAAGGTTTAGGTTAAAAAAATTAAGGGGAGCTGTGAAGCTGCCCTTTTTTCATGCCAAAATATTGGTATCAATCAGATTAAATGTATAACTTTGGCGGACTGTAGAAAATAAAAGTACTATGGATGATATTGTAAAAGTCCTCGTCATTATGGCTGCTTTCGCATTACCTCTTATCAGACAGATCAAAAAGAGCAAAACAGAAAGATCTGCCCAAAAACCTTTCGTACCCATTCCGGATACTGAAGAACCGGAAGTCCTGAAAGTCACGCGAAAATACCAACCGTTACACTCCCAATCCACTTCTCAGAAAGTGGAAGTAAAAAAGAACAAAACAGTTTCTCAGAAAATAGAAACGACTCCGGCCAACGACCCGGAATTTACCATTCATTCGGCTGAAGAAGCCCGAAAAGCCATTATCTGGTCCGAAATTCTAAATAGAAAATATTGAAATAATTATTCCTAACACGAAAATAATACTATAATTATGGCATTCAAATCCATTTCTGCAGCAGAAGCTGCCAGCCTTGTCAAACATGGCTACAACATCGGCCTCAGCGGTTTCACACCCGCAGGAACGGCCAAAGCGGTCACTTCCGAAATAGCAAAAATAGCGGAAGCGGAACACGCAAAAGGAAATCCTTTCCAAATCGGCATCTTTACCGGAGCCTCTACCGGAGATTCATGTGACGGTATATTATCACGTGTAAAAGCCATCCGCTATCGTGCCCCTTACACTACCAACCCCGATTTCCGTAAAGCTGTGAACAACGGTGAGATTGCCTATAATGACATTCACCTTTCACAAATGGCACAAGAGGTACGCTACGGATTCATGGGAAAAGTGAATGTAGCCATTATCGAAGCCTGCGAAGTAACTCCGGACGGAAAAATTTATCTGACGGCTGCCGGCGGAATTGCTCCGACCGTCTGCCGCCTGGCCGACCAGATCATTGTCGAACTGAACAGTGCACACAGCAAAAACATGATGGGAATGCATGACGTATACGAACCACTCGATCCGCCTTATCGCCGTGAAATTCCGATCTATAAACCAAGTGACCGCATCGGACTACCTTACATACAGGTCGATCCGAAAAAAATTGTAGGTATAGTAGAGACAAACTGGCCCGACGAAGCCCGCTCATTTGCAGCAGCCGATCCTATCACCGATAAAATCGGCCAGAACGTAGCCGACTTCCTGGCTGCCGATATGAAACGCGGTATCATTCCTTCTACATTCCTTCCGTTACAATCGGGAGTAGGCAACATCGCCAATGCAGTTTTGGGTGCATTGGGACGTGACCAAACAATTCCTGCCTTCGAAATGTATACTGAGGTTATCCAGAACTCTGTGATCGGTTTGATTCGCGAAGGACGTGTAAAATTCGGCAGTGCCTGTTCGCTGACCGTAACCAACGATTGTCTGCAGGGTATATATGACGATATGGACTTTTTCCGTGATAAACTGATCCTCCGTCCGTCAGAAATCTCTAACAGCCCCGAAGTAGTTCGCCGTTTAGGCATCATCTCTATCAATACAGCCATTGAAGCGGATATCTATGGTAATGTAAACTCTACCCACATTGGCGGAACCAAAATGATGAACGGTATCGGCGGTTCGGGCGACTTTACACGTAATGCGTACATCTCTATCTTCACTTGTCCGTCAGTGGCTAAGGAAGGTAAGATCAGTTCTATCGTTCCGATGGTTTCTCACCTGGATCATAGCGAACACTCTGTCAACATCGTTATTACCGAACAGGGAGTAGCCGATCTGCGCGGTAAGAGTCCGAAAGAGAGAGCACAAGCAATCATCGAGAATTGTGCACACCCGGATTACAAACAGATTTTATGGGATTACCTGAAACTGGCAGGTAATAAGTCACAGACTCCTCATGCCATTCAAGCCGCTTTAGGAATGCACGCCGAACTGGCTAAAAGCGGAGACATGAAAAACGTGAACTGGGCAGAATATGAACGATGAACCATTAATGGTAAACCGTTAACGATCAATGGGACGATGAACCGACTGTGGTTTCCACAGAGGGTTCATCGTTCGTCATTGATGGTTTGCCAGTATCTCACATACTTTATTTTGAAAATTCCTTGCTTTGGCGGCTGAAAGTATATTCTGGTTCATTATGGCAAAAGCCACTTGGTGTCCATTAGCCATCTTAAGATAACCGGCTAATGTATTGATAGCAGTATAAGAACCGGTCTTGGCATGTACATTCTTAAACGCCGCCCCTTGTTTCATCCGATTTTTTAATGTTCCATCGATGCCTGCAACCGGAAGGGCCTTATATAATTTCCGGAAAATATCTGTCCGCGAATAAGCAAACTTCAGAAAATCAACCAGTAGGGCAGGAGAGAGGTAGTCGTAGTTGGACAATCCACAACCATCAGCTATCTTATAGTTATCCGGATCATGTCCCAAATCCTGAATCAACCGATATATTTCCTCAATTCCGTCCTTAGCCGAAACCTGCTTCTTATCTGTGGCCCGGGCACCTAAACGGCAAAGCAGTGCTTCCGCACTCAAATTATCACTCTCTTTCATAATCTGGTCTATCACATCCTGAACCGGGCACTCCCAACGTGCCATACAGATAGAAAGACTGTCAGACCGGAAACTGTCGAAAGCATAATGATTAGAAATCTCTATACCTTTATTACGTAAACGTTCGACAAAAGTATGCATGAAAAAGTCCTGCGAAGAATATACATTTACATCACCTATTCTTCTATTCTCTACATTTCCACTGACAATAAGATTATTTTTATTTTCCAACCAACCTCTTGACACAGAAAACTTACCGGCAGAGGATGTACGTGTTTTAGTTTCATTGGTCATAGTATAATAAGACGATGACGGCTCAAAGCTTAAACGTGCCGAGTCACCTCGTGTCGCCCCCGGAACAGCTGTCACTTTCACCATGCCTTTATGATACATTAATGGTGATAGATAAGGTTGAAAAGAGGAGGGAGTATCATCCCATGCCCAACCGCTTCCCCAATAGAGAGAATCTTTCATCGATATATCTCCGTAGATATTCCCTTTCAATACCGAGAAAGGGAAAGTAATCACCTCTTCTACCAATGCATTCATTCCTTCATCATCAAACTCCGGATCGAATCCGCCAACCACATAGATATCTCCTCGAAGTGTATCATGTTCTATTGTACCTTTATACCACACTTCAGTACGAAAAGGTTCATCTGCGTCCGGCCGGGCAAGCGCAGTAATGGTAGTCAAAAGTTTCATGGTAGATGCCGGACGCGAAAGTTTGGTATCACGATAGGTGTAAAGTGTCTTTCGGGCAGTCAGGTCATACACGGAAATACCAACCTCCGAACCTTGAGGCAGTTCTTTTTTAATAAGTGAATCAATCGCTGCAAAATTGGCTTGTCCCCAAGTGATAATCGAAAAACAAAAAGAGAATAAAATAAATAAGTTCAGTTTCTTCATAATGCTTACAAGCTACGAATGACAAACTACAAGTTACGGACTGCAGTTCGCTGCATGATTAATCTGCACCCCACTATAATCCGTAACCTGCAATCTGTAACTCTTATAATGCTTCACGGAAAATCTCGGCAACCGTAGGATGTGGGAAAACAATCTTCTTCCACTCGGCTGCCTTCAGTTTCATTTCTACAGCCATCCCTGCCAACGTGATAATCTCAGAAGCAGGATTACCCAAAACATGTGCTCCCAAAATAGTATCATCCTCGCCAAGTAGCACCTTACATACTCCATTCACTCCTTCATTCTCAGCAACAAAACGTCCGGAATATGCCATGGGAAGTTTTACGGCACGGTAAGCAATGCCTTTTGCAGTCAGAGATTCTTCTGTCTGCCCGACACCGGCTATTTCAGGATTAGTATAAACTACCCCGGGGATAGCGGCATAACTCATCCTATCTTCTTTTCCAAGAATTGCATGTACGGCTACTTCTGCTTCACGGACAGCAGTATGTGCCAATAAGGAGAATCCGGTTAAATCACCGCAAACATAGACTCCGGGTAACGAGCTTTCCATTTGCCCGTTCACTACAATACTTCCACGTTCTGTCCGTTGCAGGTTAAGGTTCTCAAGCCCAAAGCCTTTTGTCACCGGACGACGTCCCACACTCATTAATAGCTTTTCGGCAATCACGCTTCCTGCCCCTTCGGCCTTTTCATAAGAAACCACAGCACCTTCTTCCGTCTGTGCCAATGAAACGACTTTGGTACTTAACAGGAACTGAATGCCCCGCTTTGCATAGTCGGCACGCAACAGGGCGGAAAGCTCTTTATCCATGCCTCCCAGAATTTCATCCATCATCTCAATAACGGTCACCTTCACACCCAGACTATTGAAAAAGGACGCAAACTCCATACCGATCACTCCACCGCCCACAATGGCAAGTGAAGCCGGCAACTCCTTATTGTCTAATGCTTCACGATGTGTCCAATAGTTTACACTATCGATTCCGGGAATAGGAGGAATAAAAGTTTCGGAACCTGTACAGAGAATTAAGTTATCACATTCATAAGTTTCTTCACCGCAACGAACCGTATTCTTGTCCAAAATGGTTGCCTCTCCACTTATAATAGTAACATTATTGGACGTTAACTTCGATTTTACCCCTAAAACCAGTTTACGTACCACCTTCGATTTACGAGCAATGATCTTAGGAAGATCAAAAGAGACCTCTGGAACCGTTACAGCATATTTTGACGCATATTTAGCACCATCATAGGTTTTAGCCGAATAGAGTAACGTTTTTGTCGGGATACACCCTTCGTTCAGACAGACACCTCCTAAATTTTGTTTCTCAAAAAGCAACACACTCAGTCCTGCTTTCCCGGCAGCCTCAGCAGCCGTATAGCCGGCAGGCCCTCCACCGATAATAATAACCTGGTATTTCATAGTTCACTAAATTAAGTTTCTTGTTTTTTCAATCAGTTCCATAAATTCCTTTTCTTTCACCGGAAGTACAGAAGCATATTTCCCTTTTCCATATTCTATCAATAGATAGTTGGTTACAGAGAAACTTCCGAATTTCATAGAATGGACTTTCCGGATAGAAGTAATTTCTGCAATAGGAATGGTTTTCTTACGGATAAAACGGCCATGATTAAGTAACAACAGGCCGTCTGCCGTAACGGTATAAACAGTATGTATGATCTGTTCGATAACAACAATCAGAAACAACATCATCAGAGTAGCTAATATAATATTCTTACACCATAAGAAACCAAAAGCATTAACACCCAATACAACCAGCAGGAAATATTGGTACCAGACAATGCGAGCATGAAAGATACGGTTCATTTTGTCAGATTTTTGGCGGAAAGTTAGTAAATTTATGAATTAATGGCAACGAAAAGCACAACGAAAAAACTTATTTTGTAGCTTTGCGGTGATAAACACTAAAACTTATGGTTAAAAAGTTCGATTTCCTCGTAATCGGTTCTGGTATCGCCGGAATGAGTTTTGCCCTAAAAGTGGCACATAAAGGAAAAGTTGCCCTTGTTTGCAAAAGCGGGCTGGAAGAAGCAAACACTTATTTTGCCCAAGGAGGAGTGGCCTCAGTGACCAATCTGCTGGTAGACAATTTTGAAAAACATATTGAAGATACAATGATTGCCGGTGACTGGATCAGTGACCGTACCGCTGTAGAAAAAGTCGTACGTGAAGCTCCCGCACAGATACAAGAACTGATCAGTTGGGGTGTAAACTTCGATAAAAACGAAAAAGGAGAGTTCGATCTTCACCGGGAAGGAGGTCATTCGGAGTTTCGTATCCTGCACCATAAAGATAATACCGGCGCCGAAATTCAGGACAGCCTGATTCGAGCCGTACAACAACATCCGAATATAACGGTTATTGAAAATCATTTTGCCATCGAAATCCTGACACAACACCATTTAGGAGTAACCGTCACCCGTCAGACACCGGACATCAAATGTTATGGAGCCTACATACTCGATCCGAAAACAGGGAAAGTGGATACTTATCTGGCCAAAGTGACATTAATGGCAACAGGTGGAGTAGGGGCTGTCTACCAGACTACAACCAACCCGCTTGTAGCAACCGGCGACGGCATTGCCATGGTATATCGGGCAAAAGGAACCGTAAAAGATATGGAATTCGTACAATTCCACCCGACAGCGCTTTACCATCCGGGCGATCGTCCTTCTTTCCTCATTACCGAGGCGATGAGGGGATACGGTGGTGTACTTCGTACCATGGACGGGAAAGAGTTCATGCAGAAATATGATCCCCGTTTGTCTCTGGCACCGCGTGATATCGTAGCGCGTGCTATCGATAATGAAATGAAAAACCGTGGAGACGACCACGTTTACCTCGACGTAACTCATAAAGATCCGGAAGAGACTAAAAAACACTTCCCCAATATATATGAGAAGTGCCTGAGCCTGGGAATCGATATTACCAGAGAATATATCCCTGTAGCACCATCGGCTCATTACCTTTGCGGAGGTATTAAAGTGGATTTGAATGGCCAATCTTCTATCGAGCGGCTATACGCTGCCGGCGAATGTTCGTGTACAGGTTTGCATGGTGGCAACCGGTTGGCTTCAAACTCACTGATAGAAGCAGTGGTTTATGCAGATGCTGCTGCCAGACATTGTTTATCGGTTATCGACCAATATACTTATAACGAAGAAATTCCGGAATGGAATGACGAAGGTACCCGCTCACCGGAAGAAATGGTACTTATTACTCAAAGCATGAAAGAAGTCAATCAGATCATGAGTACCTATGTAGGTATCGTCCGCAGCGATCTCCGGTTGAAACGTGCATGGGATCGTCTGGATATCTTATATGAAGAGACCGAAAGCCTTTTCAAGCGTAGTGTAGCATCTAAAGAAATATGTGAGCTGCGTAATATGATCAATGTAGGTTATCTGATTATGCGTATGGCCATGGAGCGTAAAGAGAGCCGCGGTCTTCACTACACGGTCGATTATCCGCATGCCGGTAAATAGAAAAAAATAACTCAACAGAGAGATAAAAGAAAAGGTGGGGCTATATTTAAGTATAGCTCCACCTTTCTGCAAAATGCAGTCTATTAATAATTTTCTTTCTTGATTTCGAAGTATGCTTGTGGATGCAGACATGCCGGACATACCTCAGGAGCTTCTTTACCCACTTCGATATAACCACAGTTACGGCACTGCCATACAACTTCGCCTTCTTTAGCGAATACAGATGCAACTTCTATATTTTTTACGAAAGCAAGGTATCTTTCTTCATGCCCTTTTTCTGCAATAGAGATATTGCGATACATAGCAGCGATCATTGGGAAACCTTCCTGTTCTGCAACATCTGCAAAATGCGGATAATCCAAAGACCATTCTTCATGTTCGCCTGCCGCTGCAGCCTGCAAATTCTGAAGAGTATTACCGATAACACCGGCAGGATAGCTTGCAGTGATTTCAACCATACCTCCTTCAAGGAACTTAAACATACGTTTTGCATGCTCTTTTTCCTGATCGGCAGTCTCTGTAAAGATAGCTGCAATCTGTTCGTAACCTTCTTTTTTAGCTACACTTGCAAAATAAGTGTAACGCATTCTTGCCTGTGATTCTCCAGCAAATGATGTCAGCAAATTCTTTTCTGTCTGAGTGCCTTTAATACTTTTAGTCATAATCTGATTTATTTTAGATTGGTAATTACGTTTGTCGATTATATGCCGTTATTAATAACGCAAATATAAGGATTTAGTTCAAAAAACACGGAACTTTATCCATTAATAATATCTATAAGAACATAGACAAAACCGATCTAAAATAAATAAGATGTTCAAAAACATAATATTGCCATTTATTTTATGTAATTTTGCAACCTCGACTTTGCAAAACGGAGATTATAACGACATTTATCACATTATATAAGTAAAAGAAGGAAATGAAAGTGTTGGATTTCAAACCAAGGTTATTCTCTACCTTGAAGAACTACTCTAAGGAAACGTTTATGTCAGATCTGATGGCAGGTATCATAGTAGGTATCGTAGCCTTACCTCTGGCCATCGCATTCGGTATCGCATCAGGTGTATCACCCGAGAAAGGAATTATTACAGCTATCATTGCAGGATTCATCATCTCTTTGCTCGGAGGAAGCAAAGTACAAATCGGAGGACCGACTGGAGCATTCATCGTCATCATTTATGGCATCATCCAGCAATATGGAGAAGCGGGATTAATCGTAGCTACACTGATGGCCGGCATACTCCTGATCCTATTGGGAGTATTTAAATTGGGAGCGATTATTAAATTTATTCCCTATCCGATCATTGTAGGCTTTACCAGCGGTATAGCCGTCACTATTTTCACAACCCAGATTGCTGACATATTCGGATTGAATTTCGGTGGAGAGAAAGTTCCGGGAGACTTTATCGGAAAATGGATGATCTATTTCCGGCATTTCGACACAGTCAACTGGTGGAACGCCGTCGTAAGTATTCTCAGCATCATCATTATTGCCATTACTCCGCGGTTTTCGAAAAAGATACCGGGTTCTCTTATTGCTATTATTGTGGTAACGATAGGGGTATATGTATTAAAGACATATGCCGGCATTGATTCCATCGATACCATTGGCGATCGTTTTACCATCAAATCAGAATTGCCCGAAGCAGCCATACCCACCCTCAACTGGGAAGCCATCAAGGATTTATTTCCGGTGGCCATTACAATCGCTGTATTGGGAGCTATCGAATCATTACTATCGGCAACCGTAGCCGACGGTGTGACAGGAGATAAACACGATTCAAATACCGAACTGATCGCACAAGGAACAGCCAATCTGATCACACCGTTATTTGGTGGCATCCCCGCAACCGGAGCCATTGCCCGCACAATGACTAATATCAATAATGGCGGTAAAACACCGGTAGCCGGTATCATTCATGCTATAGTTTTATTGCTGATCCTCCTGTTTCTGATGCCTCTGGCGCAATACATCCCAATGGCCTGCCTGGCAGGCGTATTAGTCATCGTATCATATAATATGAGTGAGTGGCGTACATTCAAAGCATTGCTGAAGAATCCCAAATCGGATGTGACCGTATTGCTGATCACCTTCTTCCTCACCATTATATTCGATCTGACTATTGCCATCGAAGTAGGTTTGGTGATCGCCTGTATCCTGTTTATGCGACGTGTGATGGAAACAACCGAGATATCTGTCATCAAAGATGAAATCGATCCGAATGACGAACTGGACATTGCCGTATGCGAAGAGCATCTGATAATCCCTGCCGGCGTGGAGGTATATGAAATTAATGGTCCGTACTTTTTTGGTATTGCCACCAAATTTGAAGAAACAATGGCACAATTGGGTGACCGTCCTAAAGTACGCATCATCCGCATGCGTAAAGTTCCATTCATCGATTCGACCGGTATTCACAACCTGACCAGCCTTTGTAAAATGTCTCAAAAGGAAAAGATCACTATCGTACTCTCGGGAGTAAACGAGAAAGTACACAAAACCCTTGAGAAGTCGGGTTTCTATGAATTACTGGGAAAACAAAACATCTGCCCGAATATAAATGTAGCGTTGGACAGAGCCAAAGAAATTATAAATTAATCATCTGATACTATCTGCACACACGAAGCGGATGGAAGTGAATAAATCATCACTTTCATCCGCTTTCTTTATTATATAACTCACCAATTCTATGGATTCCACATTGCATTATACCTTTTTATAGGTATTGTAGACTCTTTCAGGTACACATACCTTTGCGGCTCGCTAAATTTTAATATTAATTTAATGCTGTTAAATGTATGAAGCAAATTTATAGTACCCTGCTTTTATTAGTTTTACTAATATTCCCATCGTTACTTTTTGCCACAGAACCAGAGTCTGTCGATAGAGTCCCTGCCATCCGTGGAGTAGTCTATGACGAAACTGATACGCCATTGGCTTCGGCCACTGTCCAAATAGAAGGTACCACCATCGGAACAACAACCAATAGTGAAGGCCGATTTATTCTGCGTAATCTGGCACGTAAAGTTTACAAGATAAATGTCAGCTTTGTAGGATATGCCACTCAAACCCGTACAGTCGATCTCACCTCGAGAAGTGTAGCGCAACTCTCGTTTACGCTCTTACCGGACGATAATTTACTATCGACTGTAGAAGTGTTCGGAGAACGATATAAACAACCGAAAAAACTGGATGCCATCACCCGCATGCCTTTACGTCCCAGTGAACAGATACAGAGTATTTCTGTAATCTCAGAAAAATCGATTACCGAACAGGGGGCACTTACCGTAACCGATGTCGCAAGAAATGTACCCGGAGTTACTCTTTTCGGATCGTATGGCGGAGTAAGAGAAAGCATGTCCATCCGCGGATACCGGGGAGTACCTATTTTAAAGAATGGAGTCCGGATAGATTCCGATTTCCGTACCGGCTCTGCTTTATCCGAAATGCAGGGAGTAGAAAGCATACAGGTCATCAAAGGTTCCGCAGCCGTCACACAAGGTATCGGAAACGACCTCGGAAGTGCAGGCGGAGTAATCAACGTAGTAACCAAAACACCCAAGTTCACCAATGAAGGAGAAGTATCTTTGCGGGCAGGCAGCTGGGGATTGTTCCGCCCCACATTTGACGTACAGTCCGTTCTGGATAAAAATCAGACGATCGCTTTCCGTATGAACGGTGCCTTCGAACGTTCGGATAATTATCGTCCGGTCATCCATTCCAATCGCGTATACATCAACCCTTCATTAGAATGGCGTCCGGATGACAAAACAAGCGTTACCATAGAAATGGATTATCTGAATGATAACCGTACTCCTTATACCAGTTCAGTCAATCTATCGAAAGATACGGAAGAGAATCTGTACGACATGCCACACAACAAATTCCTGGGATTCAAAAACGATAATGTAAACAACAAGACGCTGACTTATGCCGCACGCATCACCCGCCAGCTGACAGATAATATCAGTGTGCGGGCAGCATATTTCGGCTCTTCATATAAAGTGGATAATACAAGTACTTCCGTAAAAACCGTAGTCAATAAAGAATATAACATGCGTAGAAGAACGATTTCACGTTCATTACGCGATGACCGCAACTCAACTTTCCAGCTTGACTTTATCGGCAGAGATATTTTCACCGGCCCTGTTAAACATACATTCCAATTAGGATTCGACTACAAAAACACCGATCTGTCGATCACCAATTATACCCCTGTCAACATAGACACTATCAACGTACTGGCCCCGAGCATCTCGAATGTGCTACCTGTTGCGGTTAAATTTGTTCCCGAAACCCCAGTAGAATCCAATTCTTCAAGTTATGGAATAATGGCACAGGAAGTAATGACTTTTAATAAGTATATAAAGGCTATCCTGGGACTGAGATACAGTTATATCAGCAGTCAGGACGGCACAAGTGCAGGTCCCACTACCGGAGATGCCTGGAATCCGATGTTAGGCATCATGCTGACTCCGATAAAGAACATTAATTTGTTCGGTTCATATACAACTACTACCAGCCTTCTCCATGCAGCCAGACGAATGGAGAACGGAGATGAAATAGGTCCGTCGAAGACCCGCCAGTTTGAAGTGGGCATCAAGTCCGATTGGCTGAATAACCGCCTGCGCTTTAACCTGACATATTTCGATATCCTTACTAAAAACCTCTCTTATAGTACTTATCATCCGGGAACTACTCAACCTACCGGTTATTTTGATAAAGCGGGAAGTCTGAAAAGAAAAGGTATTGAAACCGAATTAAGCGGAAGTATACTTGAAAACCTCCAAGTAATGATGGGTTACGCTTATCTGGATGCAAAATACGAAAACAGCCCGGCCTTTAAAAATGGTTCAGCCCCGATGAATACCCCGAAACATACTGCTAACGGATGGATTCAATATCGATTCGACAAAGGAGTATTAAAAAGACTATCAGCCGGTATAGGAGTCTATTTCGTAGGTAAACGTCCTGTTAATGATTTTGCAATCAAACCGGACGGACACGGCTCCATGACCAACGAAAAGCCTTTTGACATGCCCGGTTATACTACAATAAACGCCCAGCTGGCCTATAGTATCCACAAGTTTACTGCCCGTGTATACCTGAACAACCTGTTCGATGCATTAGGATACAATTCGTATTATCGCGGAGGTTATATCAATCAGATCGATCCACGTAATTTCTCAGCAGTAATCTCTTACCATTTTTAAATGAAGATAAAAAAATATTGCCGTTACATTCACTTATGGCTTTCACTACCGGCAGGGATCCTGATCAGCATCATTTGTTTTACAGGCGCCATCCTTGTATTCAAAGAAGAGCTTCTGACAATAATGGGATATGATTCCATCCGGGAAAGTCCTTTGATGATCGTGATGAAGCTCCATCGGTGGCTTATGGATGATACCCGTACGACAGGTAAAATGATTGTAGGTATTTCTACCCTTTTTTTCATCTTTATCCTGATCAGCGGACTTACAGTATACTGGCCGCGCAAGTGGAAGAAAAGCCGGTTGATTATAGAACATCAAAAAGGCAGAAGAAGGTTAATGTTCGATTTACACTCTGTACTGGGATTATATGCAGCACTTATCTTATTAGTATGTGCACTCACCGGATTGATGTGGTCATTTCAATGGTACAGAGACATCGTAAGTTTTATCTTTGATGCGGAAGTAAAACGCGGAGCACCTATCTGGAAAATAGTACGTGCTTTACATTTTGGCACCTATGCGGGAATGTTTTCAAAGATCGTCACTTTTATCGCTGCCCTGATAGGAACTTCATTACCTGTCACAGGATATTGGATGTATCTGAAAAGAAAAAAATTACTATAGTCCGCTACCGCAAATTTCACAGATTAACATAGAAATGATTATTAAATCTGTGAAATTTGCGGTGTTTTCAACACATCTTCATGGTCTGGAATAACGGTTGGGATCATAAATCCTTTCCGGATTGATCAGGATACAGGGATTTATAATAATTGATACGCTTAGTCCATGGTCTGTATTCAAAAGGAAATACCTGTTGTTTTTCTGCCCATTGATTCCACTTTTTTTCCAATGTTTTCACTCTATCCGGGTAACGGGCAGATAAATCGTTCTGTTCAAACGGATCTTGTAACAGGTTAAACAGTTCCCACGGCTGCTTACCATTAGCCCGAACCAACTTCCAGTCTCCGGATATAATGCCACAGGAGGTTTGATGTTCAAAAAACAAATCTCTTTTCGATAATTTCTTTCCTTTCAACGCCGGAAGAATCGTTCTGCCTCCAGGAGCATCAATGGCATGATTTCGAAATTCCCGGGGATATTCAATAGAAGCCATATCCAGGCAAGTGGGAAAAAGATCGATAATATGTGTAAATTCGTGACGAACCGCTCCCTTTTTTCCATCAGGTTGTCCGCCTCCGTACATGATAATCAGAGGAGCACTCGTACCTCCCTGAAAACACCATTGCTTATAACTGCGAAATGGAGTATTACTCAAATCTGCACGCAATTGCGTGATCATATCGCCTTCATTGGTAGCACCGTTATCACTTAAGAATAAAAATATGGTATTATCAAATATACCTTTTTCCTTAGTGGCTTTTATTACTTCTCCGATACCATCGTCCATAATTTCAATCATGGCAGCATAAGTAGCCATTTCCGTAATCCATCGTTCCTGCTGCTGCGGAGTAAGACTATTCCATGCGGGACGTTTTCCTCCAAACTCTTTTTCAAATACCGGAAGTTCTCTTTCAATGTCGATTAAGCCATTGCGACGGATGCGTTCGAAGCGTTGTTTACGCAATACGTCATATCCCGCTTTATACTTTTCCCGACAAGCCTCTACTCTCTCTTTTGGAGCCTGAAGGGGCAGATGAGGAGCATAGTGAGCCAAATACATAAACATAGGTTCATCAACCGGATGTTGACGGATAAAACTAACGGCAGAATCGGTTATGGCTGTGGTATAATAATAGTCTTTCGGAAACTCCGTAATGCGCTGCAAACCCGAAAATACCGGTTTGGGAGTATAATAGCTGCCCCCTCCCGAAAGGCAACCGTAATATTTCTCAAATCCCCGTTCAACCGGATAGCTTCCATTAGGTTGGGTAAATGCTCCTTCAACGGTAACATGCCATTTACCGCTCATATAAGTGTGGTACCCATTTTCACGAAATACCTCTGCGATTGTAGGATACCGGTCCGATATCTGTCCTCTGTATCCCGGACGATGTTCATCCACAGCAGTCATCCAGCCCATACCTACTTCGTGTTGATATCTACCTGTCAGCAAAGCCGCCCGGCTGGGGCAACTGCGTCCCGTATTTTTAAATTGACTGAAACGTATCCCGTTTTCCGCCAGAAAATCAATATGTGGTGTGTGTACTTCTCCGCCATAACACGATAAATCAGAAAACCCCATATCATCACACATAATCAGAATTATATTGGGTTTCGCTTGATCAGGATTCGCTTTACGGTCTGTTATTTGAGTTCCCCAAGCATTCTGAATTCCCGAAGCAAACAATAAGGAACATATCAGACAATTGTTTTTCATAAATTAAGCTATTAAGATTAATCTTTTATCCATGCACTCGTAATCTCCGCCACATACACATGATGCAAACCTCCATGTGTAGTATACCATTGTTCATACACAGACGGATCCAGAAAGTTTTCTTTCCGCAACACATCAGTATATAATTTCCGGCATTCCAGACTCAACCTTCCTTGTTCGAACAGAACGTTGCCTTTATCGGTAATCATCGGTTTCAATCCGGTCTCCTTGATCTTATCCACCTCACGTCCCGACTTAGAACCACATATTTTATGAATACTTTTATTCTCCTCCCCTAAAAAAGAAAGAGTGAAATAATCATTTTTCTCCATAAAGCCGAACGTATATCTTTCCGGACGAATGAAAACATAAACAACCGGTTTATTCCACAGAAATCCGATACCACCCCAGTTGGCAGTCATGGTATTAAAAGCATCTTTATTACCGGCAGTTACCAACATCCATTCTTTACTGATGGTTTCAAAGAAATTATCACTAAGTTGGTTGACAGCAATTGGTTTCATCATATCCAAATCTTTTTTATAAATGATACGTTTAAGAATAATTCTCAATAAGAAGCAGATGCCGAAAGTCCTTCTTTCGTGAGAAGAGCCACAATACGATCCAACTCTTCATGAGTAGCTTTTTGCAAGTCCTGATCGGGAGTTTCCCGATCGATCGTATAAATCATTACCTGTCTTGGGGCAATATCCTTTACAACTTTCAACCAGGGAAGTACATACTTGTCAGAAGTATTATCCACATCTTTCCCCTTATATTTTCCTTTCATAAACATAGTCTGCACGATGCAATTACCTTTAAAAGCTTTTAAAAGTCCGACTGTTCCATTCAGATCGTATCGTCCGTTCGGACGATCTACAGTCCGGATATACTCTTCATCCACCGTGTCCAACTTTAAAATGTTATTATCCACCCTGTTCAACGCATCGAATACAGCCGGACGGTTAATAAAAGTAGCATTACTGAGCACACTCACCTTTGCATCCGGAAAGTAAGCATCACGCAAAGCAAGTGTATCCTCGATAATCTCCGGAAAGTGAGGATGAGCAGTCGGCTCACCGTTTCCGGCGAAAGTCAGTACGTCGGGAGCAGGTCCGTTGCTTTTCATCTCTTTTAATTTCTCTTCCAGAGCCATACGGACTTCTTCGCGGGTCGGTAATGAAGATTTAGGACGATGTTCACCATTGTAACCACATTCACAATAAATGCAATCGAAAGAACATACTTTTCCGTCGGAAGGAAGCAAATTTATTCCAAGTGAGACCCCTAACCGACGTGAATGAACCGGTCCGAATATAGGAGAAGGAAAAATAATAGTCATACTTAATTCTGTTTAATCGTTCAATCTTAGAAACTGTTTTGAATTTCTACAAAATTACTAAAACTTTAGACGCAGCTGCATTTGTACATCCGTTTTTTTATTTCCCCTGATCAGGTCGTTGCCGGAACCTATTTCATCACGATCAAAATATGTGGTTTGTCCGAGCTTGGCAATTGCTGTCCAATGCTTGTTCATATCATAGCGAAAATGAATAGCCAAGCGAACACCTTCTCCCTGAAAAGATGGAGTATAAAAAGAATACAGCAACCCTTTCTCGTAGATATAAATGCGTGAATCATAATCGTCTGTATGAAAATAGCTACCTTGCAATTCTGCTGTCAGAGGCAACCAGGGAAGTTTCCATCCAGCCGTCTGCGTCAGTTGATAACCTTGTCCAGCCGTTTTTCCGGATGAATGAAAATGATTATAATCGACTGTTGTCCGGAGAGATAACGAAGAGCAGGGTAAATAGTTCAATCGATAACGCAGCCGGTGATGATAGGTGGGCAGAATCACTTTTCCCTGCGTACCGGTCACATCACGTTCTTTTTGTTTATAACGGTAATTCACATACATATCAACCGTTTTCGACGGAACGTAATTTGCCTGAAAGAGCAGATCCACTCCTTTCGAGGCCTTACTTATCCGGTACCTCCACCACGGAAAAGAAAACAGATCGGCAGAAACAAAAAATGTCCAACGGTTGAAAGGATTTACAGAAGCAGCCAGATACCATCCGTTTTCATTCTGAACACTACTTCCTTCACTAAATGAATGAGCAAACATAGCCCAATAATCATGGGAATAATAACGGTGAACCAACATCAACCGGATATCTTGTAAAGGAGAATAAAGCACCTGATTCATAAAAGCCATACCACTGATCCCCAAAGCTGCTTCTCCTTGTATAGAAAAACGATGAAAACGATATTTATAATCCATACCCAGATTATAAAAAGAACGACCATGTAGGTTGTATTTTGAATAGTCTTTAAGTTCCGGTTCATAAGACCTGTTAAAACAGTAATAAACACCGGTTATACCCAGTTGATAACTATTTCCGGTATAACTGATATTTCCTCCGCTCATCTGCATAGTCAATTGATTCATTTTATCAGCTTCCTTTTCGCTTCGGTGTAAACCTGTTTTATAAATCGAGGTAATTTCACCGCCTTTTATCACTCCATCCAACGAACGATGTGAATAAAATACGGAAAGTGTCCATTGTTTCCATTTTAGAGCTATGCCACTCCCACGGAAATAATTATATTCGTCGGTAGAAGTATGTCTGCGTATACCTGTACTCCTGAAAGTGAAAGACGAAGAATAAGCTGTTTTTCCAAACATAGAACCTTGTCCGAGTACCAGTCCCTGACCGAAGTTCAACCGATAGTTTCCTACAATTCCAGTTTTCAGTATTCCTATATCATGAAGAAGTAGATAGAAAGAGTAGTAATCGTATCCCTGCTTATTATGTAAAGCTCCGAAAGGTTCGCCGCTATCTTTCTCGGCAACTATACCTGCATAAACCTTTTCCCGATAGTGAAATCCATATTTCACCGAGTTATAAACAGCAGGACCCAAGTAATTTTTCTCGTATCCCTTACGCTTATACAAAGGCACATCCATACGAGTCACCGCTTCATGTTTTCCATATTTTAAAATCTGCTTTAACGTAACAGACTCTTTCTTATCAACAGGCTCTACACAGACAAAAGGAAGCAGATATTGAATAGTCTGCCGATCCAACTCCTCCACTAACTGAAGTTCATAGACAGTCTGCATTGATCCGTGAATATAAATGTACGCAAGTAAATTCTCAATCTGAACATCATTAAGAAAAGGAAACCGCTGTAACTGCTCTTTGGTGGCAGAGTTTATATTAACAGGGTTGTTAACAAGATCGGTTAATTCCTCCAATTCATTCTCCCAATTACGTATATCTCCTTCTTCATCGGATATAGACAAGTTTTCCATCACCTCTTCCCAAGGATAATCCGAACGATTCTGAGCATGGCAAGTAGAAGTTATCAACGTCATATTAACAAGTAGGAATATACTCAATATAGATATGCTTTCGTTCATATCGAGTGTGATTATTGTGTTTTAAATAGCAAACGAATTGTCGAAGATAATTTAAATAGGTTAATGCTGCAAGGAAAACCATTAATATAAATTTAATCCTTTATTTTTGCAAAATGAATATGAGGCTTACCATAGGACTTTTAATGTTATCTATCGCCTTATTGTTTTCTTCCGAATCACTGGCACAGGAAAAAACAAATCTCGGTGGATACCTGGTACCTATGTGTGTGTATAATGGTGATACAATCCCGGCTTTCCAGATTCCGACCATTCATATATTCAAGCCTTTAAAATTCAGAAACAGAAAAGAGCAGATGGAATATTATAAATTGGTGAGAAATGTGAAGAAAGTGTATCCTATTGCCAGAGAAATTAACCGCACCATCATTGAAACTTACGAATACTTACAGACCCTGCCCAACGAAAAAGCCCGCCAACGTCATATCAAACGGGTGGAAAAAGGATTGAAGGAGCAATATACTCCACGAATGAAAAAGCTCTCTTTTGCACAAGGCAAACTGTTGATAAAGCTGATAGACCGGCAAAGCCATCAAAGTTCTTATGAACTGGTAAAAGCATTTATGGGACCTTTTAAAGCAGGATTCTATCAAACATTTGCCGCTCTTTTCGGAGCCAGTTTGAAAAAACAATATGACCCCGAAGGAGAAGATAAGTTAACCGAACGAGTGATACTGTTGGTAGAAAGCGGACAATTGTAATGTATCCTTCCAGATTCATTTCCTATACTTTGAGTAATAGGTTATTCTCAAATTCATATTATCTTATAAGTGTGTTATGGCAGTGACTTCTGATACACGCTCCCGGATATTCTCCGTTAATCTTGTACCTGTGAAGAAACCAACTCAAAATAATGCCCCTTTTTCTCCATCAATATTTCATGAGTTCCGGTCTCAACGATAAAACCTTTGTCCAACACCACAATTTGATCAGCATTACGAATGGTACTAAGCCTGTGAGCAATAACAACAACAGTACGCTGTTCAAATGCATTGTTCAAGGCATTCACAATTTTTCGTTCATTTATTGAATCCAAAGAGTTTGTGGCTTCGTCCATAAAGAGAAATTTCGGATCCCGATACAGCGCACGAGCAATCAACAAACGCTGCTTTTGTCCTCCACTCAACCCGCGTCCGGTTTCTCCAATAGTCGTTTCAAAACCCTTGGGCATCGCGTTTATCTCATCCTCAATCTGAGCGATACGACAAACTTCCCTCAAACGCGTATAATTAATTTGTTCATCATCTAATACAATATTATTCAAGATGGTATCACTGAATATTTTTCCATCTTGCATTACCACACCACACATGTTTCTCCATTGGCGTAGATTAATGGCACTTACATTCATCTTGTCCATTTTTATTTCTCCATGGCTGGGTTTATAAAGCCGAACCAATAGTTTCAGAAGAGTTGACTTACCACTACCACTTCCTCCCACAATTGCCGTGATTTTATTTTCCGGTATTTGTAAGTAAATATTATGCAGAACCAAAGGAGAGTTAGGCGTGTATTGAAAATGTATATTCTCTAATAGAATCGTTTTTCTTTCCGGAAGGATGGTTGTACTGCCAATAGAAAGTAATTCATCCTCATTTTCCAACTGACGAATCTCGTTGATGCGTAAGAAACTGATTTTGGCATATTGCGCTGATACCACAAAATTAATAAATTGCACAAGCGGACCATTGAGCATACCAATAATAAATTGTGTAGAAATCATTATTCCAAATGTTATTTCACCTTTGATAACCGCCATAGCACAGAAAAACACGATAGCCATATTTTTGATATTTTCTATAAATTGGGCACCCAGATTTTGAGCATTGGTTATGGCAAGAACACGCTTATTGACATGATAAAGCCGTGCCTGAATTTCTTCCCATTTCCACCGCCGGTACTTGTCATAATTGTAGATTTTGATATCCTGTATGGTCGAAACGGTTTCCACCCAATAGCTTTGGTTTTTGGACAAAAGTTCAAAATATTCCCAATCCAGTTTTTTACGTATGCTCAAAAACAGTAACACCCAACAAACGTACAGAACCGATCCTGATAAAAATATATAGAAAATTATAGAATTGTAAATCAATAAAATAATACTAAAGACGGCAAATGTAAGCGTTGAAAATATCAATGCCAAAGAATTATTCATAATGAAACTGCGTATACGTTCATGATCTTGTGCCCGTTGCAAAATATCGCCCAGCAGCTTATTCTCAAAGAAAGTAACAGGTAGTTTCATCAATTTTATCAAGTAGTCAGAAATCAAAGCAATATTTACTCGCGCCGTGATATGCAATAAGATCCAATCCCTCAACACATTGAAAATCATTACACTCAACAAGATACAGATGTTCCCTATCAGTACCATATTAATAAAGTTCCTATCCGAAGTTTTAATGCCGACATCAATCACCGCTTTAGAGATAAATGGTAACATACCTTGTAAGACAGTAACAACGAGCATAATAATAAATATTAACCCGAAGCTCTTTTTATATGGAAAAAAATATTTAATAATGCTCGAAAAGCTGTTTCTCTTCTGTTCTTGTTCAGCTTTACTATTCTTAAAATCAGTAGTTGGTTCCACGGCAAGTAATACACCTTGGCTTTCATCCCTTTGATACCAACCCTTTCGAAATTCTTCATGCGTGTATTTTATGCGTCCTTTTGCTGGATCCGAGACCCATATGTATTTCCTATCAGAATGATATACCACGATGAAATGACTGTCATTCCAAAACACAATTGCAGGAAACGGAATGCTGTTCACCACATCATCAATGGTACATTTTATGGCAAGCGTTCGCAGCCCGATACTTTCTGCCCCGGTACTTAGATCAAGTAGCGATATACCTTCTTTGGTAATGCCGCAACGGTCACGCATGAACTGCAATGAGTAAAACTTACCAAAATGCTTAGCAATAATTTTAAGGGATGCGGGTCCGCAGTCTTGCGAATCCATTTGGTATTCTACGGGAAAACGGTGGAGTAGCATATTCTTATTTTTCTCCTTTTGATTTTAAATTATCAAATAGTCTTTCAATCAAACGTTTTCGTTTGGTGATAATCTCAACTGTACCTTTTGTTTCAAAATCGAGGGGTAATATTTTCCCAAAGTTAGTTAATGTACCATCGGGAAAAGATATGATTACCAGATAAGTATCCATGTCTCCATTTTGAGTTTTTATCTTGTTGGTAATGCGTGAAACAGATTTCACCACTCCCTTCAGTAATCCATATTCATCATATGGATAGTTGTCCATTTTTACGTTTACTGTTTGCCCAACTTCTACTTTTCCTGCACCGAAAGAAGGTATCACTACTTCACCCAAGATGTTAGTTTTATCGGGAATGATGGAGAATAGCTCCTGCCCAGACTGTACAAAACGATTGTTCCGCCAGAAACCAAGATATTCTAACTCCCCTTCTACAGGCGCATATTGCAAATAATGCTCTTTCCAGAGTTTAATGGCATTTGAAAGTTCATTCTTCCGAGTAATATAATCGGAATAGGCTTTCTCTTTAGCCTCAGTTTCTTCCAAACAGATACGCTGTATTTCCAATTGATTACGACTTATTTCCGATTGTTTCATCTGTCGGTTACTTTGCAAATTTAATTGTGATTCTTTTAAAGAAAGATGTGTCGAGAACTTTTGCTGGTATTCTTGTTCGCTTATTCCTTTCATCGACAGCAATATACTGTCCTTACTCAATTGGTTTTGAGAGTTATCCAATATTTGTTTTTTTAATCGCAGCTCATTATTAAAATTAGCAATGACTGCTTCGTCAGAAATAATTTGTTGTTGCAATTTTTGTCGCATGGTTGAATAAATGTCAGAAGTAAGTAACCGCTCATATTGTAAAAAGGAAAGTAAAAAGGAATTGTATGCGGAACTGACTTCCCCAAGCAACAGCGTATCGGGCAATGCAACACGAATTGTGCTTTTGTCACTAAGTGTCTTCAAAAAAGAATCAATCCATAAAATATGTTTGTAATCCGCACCACTTTCAATACAACTAATCACATCGTTTTTATGCAGTAATGCTTTATTGGGTTGAAATAACGTAATCCGTCCGTTACTGTTAGCGACCAAACGTACCGGTGCTGCATTTGCGGTTACTGATATTTGTCCGTCTACCGTATCGGGATACTGTATCAAAAAACCAAGTAATATGATCATTCCCATCAGTACCCCTACGCATAGTATCACCCATTTTGCCCAGTAGGTGGGCATACGGTCAATAATGGCTTGTACTTCCTCAGATCTGGCAATCACATCAGATTTTTTGTTCGGATTAGGCAAAATAATTTTTGGTGAACATATAGGTTGTTCCTGCTTTTGTATTCTTGAATTCATCTTTTTGCCTGTTCTTTAAATTTATGACTAACATGATGAATCATTCTCAAGCGGTAGTTCGCCTGAGAAAAATAGTTGCTTATCATCCCCGGAGTCCCATTGTAGACGGTTACGTCCGAATAGCCAAAATCTTTTTGAACGGAGATGAACGGATAGATAGTCATCTTATCTTTAGCAAGGACAGATAAAACTCCATCTGCCGTATCAGTGTCTTTGAAGTCATAGTCTAATATCTTTTGAAATAGCGGCTTAAAAATAATGATAAATTGCGTAGACCAAAACCAATCCATCCAATAGCGATTTGTGTCCACTGGTACCGCTGTGCCAAATCCTCCGACACCTCCCGAAAGCAACTCGGAACCTTGAGCGTTTGCTCCTATTATATTGGCAAACAAATAATCTTTGTTATATGCGGGGGTAAATATATGGTCGTCTTCGCAAATGATCATGATATCATCCCTTTTGTCGATAGCTGTTTGTACAGCCTTTAGCATGCTTTGCCATAATCCAACTGCTCCAATGGAATGTTCGATTGCCTCTATCCAATGGAGAGCAAACTCTACCCTCCCTTGAAACTGTTCCTCTATATGTTGCCGCCGTTCCGTGCGCTCTTTAAGGTTGATGACATATACAGGCAGATAAAAATCACTGTTGTTTGTTCCCATTATTCTTATGATGTTCTTCTACAATTTCTTCCAATATTTTATTTACTTTCTCGCTCCATACCTCCCAATTAAGACGGGTTTCAAATTCTTGCCGCGATGACATCCGGAGTTTCAGATAGTTTTCTTTGTCAGCGAAAACCGACTTTATTTTCTCAGCATAATCTTCAGCTGTAGCATCCGGCATGAGCAAATACCCGTTTTTCCCTTCACGTACCGGTTGACTCACTCCACCCACATTGGCGGCAATGCTGGGTACGGCATAAGCCGATGCTTCACAAAACACAATTCCAAATGCGTCGAACTCTGTAGGAAGTACTAAAAAATGAGCTTCCTGCAAGATCTTACAAAATCTTTCCAAATGTTCCGGTTGGGATTTATCTAAATAAGGAATTATAACTAAATTCTCATCTTCATCATAAGGTTCCCGAATAATAGAACCAATAATCGTAAGCGTACATCGAAATCCATCGGATTTAAGCTTTCTATATGCCCCTAAAACTTTATCTCCACCTTTTTTCTGCCAATTTTTTCCGATAAAGACTAAATTACAAATATCTGTCTGTATATCTATTTTATAGTCTGAAGGAGTAGGGATATTTGCCCCAAATTCCACTACATGAATTTTACCCGGCTCTATATCATAATAATTTATTGTACTTTGCTTTGCCCATTCCGAACTATAAATGATGGCAGTATATTTATTCAATAATTTCTTCTCCATCATTTCTATTTTCTTTATCTGTTCTTCATTCTTTAGTGGGTTTAAGTAGCTTTGGAATGAGTGGTATGTCACATCACTAAGATGCACGACCGGAACATTTACATCCAGAAAAGGAGCTAAATATAAATCTCCAAAAAACACAAGATCATAATTCGTCAATTGTTCGGTACATAATTTCCCGAAAACAGAAACATAGTTCTCTAATGGATTTTTTTTAATATAATTATCTTTGGTAAAATACGCTGCCTGAAGAAGGGTATTCTGTCCAATCACTTTTACATGATGCTTTCTGCTTAGAGCGTGAAACAAATGAAATGTCGTTCCCGACCAATTATTTATATCAGCCGGATTTAATGTTGTTAAAAATGCAATATTCATATATTGAGATCTATTTTTGATTGCATGAAAAAATTAGTTTCACTCACCCGATCGTACGATCGGTCGGATTTACCGCATGGAGGGTTCAACCGAGCAAGATTGCGCTAAAAAAAGAACCGATGCCAATAATATAAGGTATTTCATAACCGAATATTTTTATAAATTTTCTATCCGCTTCTGTATCTCCTTTATTTTTTCCTGTCTTTGTTTTATTTTCATTATAAGCCTATCAGAAGCTTTCTCAAAAGAGATTTCTTTTTCATCCTTATGGGTACAATCCGTACTTTTTATGAAAAACACACCTTTAAATCTTTGATATAAGTTAAATGGATAAAATTCTTGTGGGATATGGTGACTCCCCTGAAGTCGAGACAGTGTTAATTCATTAAAATCGACAGTTAAGGGGGTGTAAAAAACATTGTCATCAATAAGACTTAAAAAATATTCCATACTGTTTTCAGGAGGCCTACTCAACCAATTATCTTTCCTGTTATAATGCTCATCATATGCCATGGCTTCTCCACTCCCTATCAGAAATAGCAAAGGAGAGTAACTTTCACCATACGCTTTGCGCATATACCTCCCGAAAGGAATACAAGGTACGGCAGGATAACTCGAAATAGGATTAATATGTCCCGCATGCCCGTAGATTACCGTTTTTACGTTTTCGTCTTTGGCGAACTTGTCAATTAAGAATCTTGCATTTACGAACATAATGGAATCCCGCCGTATGAATCTTTCTATTCCGGCATCTCCGGCTTGCTTTGAAACCCTCAGAATATGCAAGATACATTCTATTTCTTCAGCAGTAAGAAGTTTTTTTATCTTATCTCGATGAGTATCAAGAAAGTTTATCGCACAGTTACGATCTTTTTTCATTAATAACAGAGATAATTGATCAACTTCCGGAATCTGCGATTTTTGGTTCAGCACGGTAATAAAATCAAAAATATCCATAGCAGAACTTTGAGTGGAAGAAAGGATTGAATTGTAATCCATGCCATATAATTTAACTTTAGAATCTTTCGTTTTACCAGAATTAAAGCTCCGCAACCTATTTAAAAAATTAATTGTAGCATGGTTGATAACCAAGGAAGAATCAAGTTCATAATTGTCATCTTGTATAAACCTATTGTAAGCAAATGATTGTTCGAGGGGCATTTCCTGCAGTACTAATTTGCAATTTAACCTTTCCACTGCCTGGATAATCAATTGATACGCTAAATTTTTTATACCGTCATTCCCGTGGACTGACTCCCCTAAGCCGATAATCTTTTTATCATTGATTTCATTGATTTGCTCCAATCCTATTTTTCTATCAACATTTATACCCGTATAGTTAATTTTTTTATCTACTATCAACGGGGAAAGGGTTCGAACAGGAAATTCGTCGATAGGTTTACCGTCAATCAGTATGTCCAATCGAGAGAAAGCAATATAAGCATCCTTATCAATTTCTCCTTCCACATTAATTCGTACGTTTAACATCTCCGCATTATTCAAATTAATGTTTTGGGTAAATAAGCTTAATATACTGTCAGGCCTGAATCTTAAAGTGTCAGAAAAAAGAATGTTTTCCTGCTTACCTATCGCATCCAAGATGATGGAAACAAGTTTTATATTATCGCCTTTACCTTCAAATCCGATTACAGCTTCTTTTATGTTATTATTGGGAAGTAAAATTCTCTGTTCGTACTCTGATCTTAACCGCTTAGAAAAAGGAAATCCTTTAAAATATTTCTTAGCGAACAAATTTCGATTTGAATCTTGTATATAGGCAGGGATAGTATAATTGCTATATGCTCCATTTTCACGCCACGGATAAACCACCGCAGAATCGAAACGCATAGCAAAATGTAAATCATATACATTCGTATATGTTTGTTTCTCTAATTTAGCGGTACATGATACGGCATAGAATATAAATACAAAGAAAAACAATACATGGAGTTTTGTTATTGAATTCATGTTTAATATTATTTATAAAGATTATCAATACTTAGTTTCCTCTGACTTCTCGTCCTTTCGCCAAACCATCTCTCAGCCCTTTAGAATACCATAACATTTCATAATCGGCATTATGCCACTATGGATTCAAAAATAGCGATAAAGTCAGAGGAAGTACCACCTTTTTTCCGAATATTTCGGAGAAAAGGTTCATGGAATCCATTTTCTTTTCTTTTCATACAAATACATAAGAGCAAATAAAGTTTGGACATGATAGTCTAAGTTCATTTTAAAAAACTCTTCCCTCTTATTTATGGCGGACGCGTTTTTTGTGAACAGCACTCCGTCCATCATACATTTTGGAAAAACCCACTGGAATTGTCCAATTTTCGATTCTGTATTTCCTATATATCTCATTTTCAAAACATCCGCATCGGACAGTTTATCCATCGACAGATAACACGGACTGATACCCGAACGTTCGATACAGTATTCCAATCCGGCAGACGACGAAGACTGCAATCGCCTTATTCCCATTTTACCAGGAAATACCCATGTCAAATAACTTCCCCCTCCGGCAAGCAGTCCCACGGCGGAGTAGTCATCACCGTATGAACCCTTCATATATTCTCCGAAAGGGCGCATGTCCGATCCCAGCCATCCAGCGATACTTGTATAATTCGCATGCCCCAAATGACAATATACGGTAGTCGTTTCATCTTTTTTAAGCATTGTTTTCATTAAGAACTTCGCATTCTCGTACATGCCGGAATCCCTACCCCGAAAACGATTCAGTTCATCAACGGTCGCTTCCTCCTCCGCATTCAGGCAATAACTCATTATTTCCGCTTCTCGCCGGGTAAGTATGCCCTTGAAGCCATGATTGGCATGCAACACAGAGTCCGCCCCTTTAAAAGGGAACTTCTCGTCCGACAACAGAAGAGAATTGCATATCGCTTTCAAGCCTTCGTCGCCTTTACCTCTGCGGAGCGTGTAAAAGAAGTAAAACAGGTCGATACTGCTTTGTAAGCGGTAAATATTCCGGTCAATGCCAAAGAAGCTCACCTTTTCTTCCGAATGCCGGTTGTATTCTTTAATCCATCGCATAAGAGACACAAAGGATGAAGAAGAAAATAAGACCTTGTCAAAAGAGGAAGCGATACTGTCCGGCTTGAACCGCTCGTCCCCCTCCAAATACCGGTTGATATGGAAAGACAATGTCAGGGGCATTTCTAACAAGACGAGCCTGCATTTTCCGTGTTCGATCCTATTCTTGATTATTTCAACACCCATGTCATTCATCGTTCCGGTGCCATGCACGCTCTCTCCGATGGCAAGTATCCTCTTATCGGAAAAGGACAGAGACTTAAGATCGTCACCGTTCACGGGTATCACATCCAATTCCCGAACGGAAGCCGTTGCACCGTTATTCAATGATGGGGGTTCAACCGCATATTTTCCATCAATTAAGATATCCAAAGAGTCAATCCATATTTTAGAGTATTCCCCGGGCTTAAAGGAATTATCCGCCGATCCTAAAGGATCGACCGGAAAATCCTTTTTCCTGGGCTTCTCCCCTTGGGCTTCAAGAGCCACTCCCAGCAACAGAGGAGAAGCTATATCCACACTCCGGCGGGCTACCCTCCATGTGTTGGCAGCAGACAACCGAAACGTGTCCACGGAAGTGACCTCCCTGCATTCACTAATCCCACTCAGCTTCAAATACAGGTCATTGCAGTTTTCTGTTTTATACTTTATCCTCACTTCAATATCTGCCCGCTTTTTTTTATCCATATGATAAAAAAGCGGTACCGTGAACCCCGCGCTCCCCTTAGCTTCATATGACGGATACAATAAAAGCGGATAAGAGCTGATCGCGCTATCTATTTTTGATTGCCAGGAAAAATTAGTGTACGTAGCCCAGTCGTACGATCGGGCGGATTCACGCATGGAGGGTGCAACCGAGCAAGATTGCGCTAAAAAAATAACCGACGCCAATAATATAAGGTATTTCATAACCTATGTTTTTATAAGGTTTTATTTTCATTAAAGCCGAAGGATCTTATGCGGGGAATTTCATTCACCAACCGTTCTTGATGTAACAAACTGACCCGTGGCAGCATCATAAACTGAAATTTGAGTTCCTCCGTACGGTATATTCGTTTTAACAAAGTTGAAAGAAGACGAAGCATTATAGCCCTTTTCCAACAGCTCTCTCAAAATAGATAATTCCATATTGGTGATGTCTTGTGAAACATGGCTTACGAGTGATCCTAACGGAGTAAGCCCTACAGCTTCGGAGAGAAATCTGTCCCACCCTGTAGAGGAGATCGAGGTGACATAATCAGGAAATGTATAATACATTTGTGATACCGATCCCGAGTATACCGAACTCCCATAAATATACGTATTGGTAGCTACATATCCCATTCCTTCTACATAACCACCGTTCCAGTTGTCATTGCTAAGCATGTTATCGAATTCCGCTTGGGTATAAGGATTGGCTGATGTTCCATTTCCTCCCCCAACATAGCTCATTTGCAAGGACTCTTCAATTACCGGCATTGTTTTCGCCAGTTCATTTAAACTTTTTCTTGTCAGTTTTTTCATTGTTGTTGAATTTTAAAGTTATTATTAAATTTATTATAGGTTCAACTTCTTTTCATTCTTTGAAAATAAAGTTTGAAATAAAGTTAATACTTCACACTTAGTAAGTAATTGTTTTTCATACAACTTACATAAATCACCATAAGCTGCCACTAATTCCGGATATTCATTTTTATTGAGTTCTATCAGATATTCCAAAACCTCATTAATTATAGACTCTGTTGTTGCTCTTTGCTCACTACTTTTTTGGCTACTGACCTGACTATCTGATATTCGGTAATAGAGTAATGGTTGACTGTCAATATAAAATCTCCCTCCTGACTTTGCTATCTCCACCCAAAATTTAAAATCTTCGGCATAAGGGCAGTTCTCATATTTTAATGCATTCTTTTTCAAAAAATCCATCCTTATCATAGTAGTGGGATGAAACAAGAAATTTCCCTTTGTAAATTTTAACAGTGGTTGTTCAACCAACCCACTCAAGGTACTCAATAAACCATTCGTTTGTGAATATGTTCCAATACTGTTCATCCAAGTTCCACAAACAGTTACATCCGGATATTCTTGCATAATCGCATATTGAATTTTTAGTCTATCGATATGCATTATATCATCTCCATCCATACGAGCCATATACTTTCCTAAAGAATTCTCTATTCCAAGGTTCAATGACTCTATAAAATTATGACTGTTCTGAATAAGACGTACTCTTTTATCATTATATGACTGAATAATAGAAGACGTGCGGTCAGTAGAACCATCGTCTATGAGGATAAACTCAAAATCCACAAAAGATTGCTCTAAGACGCTTTCTATCGCATCTTTTATATGCATTTCGGCATTATAGACAGGCATTACAACAGATATCTCACACATTGTTATCAAGTTATTAAAGTAAAGGAAATTTTTTATTCGCGCAAAAGCCAAGATAACGGGCCAATCCATATTGATATCCAACATGTATACAATTGGGACGAACCATTCTTTTTATCCTTTCTAAACTTTCTTCAAACAAATCCATTTCTATACGCTGAATTTTTACACGATTTTCATCAGCGTTTTCTATGATTCCCGTTAAATTTATCTTTTGGTCCAAAAAGAGAATAGCCGGATTAATATTCTTTTGTCCATATCTGATATGATCTCTTATTACATCATTAAAACCAACCATATTATTTTTAGTAATGATACTACGTAAATAATACCCCCTAACGAGTGAACTCGCAATTCTTCCCTCACTATATAATGTAACGTAACTATCCATCAATGATTTTGAAAAATATTTATAATTGCAAAAATCGACCAACTTTAAATAAGCCTCATACATTTGTAATACATAATCTTTACTATTTATGTAATAAATATTTTTCCAATCGAAAAACTGAAGTGATAAATAAAGTTCCAGTCCTTGAAATATTTTCTCAATAATTGAATATATTCTCTCATCTTGCTTTTGTAATTTATCCAAGACAAATAAAAAATAAATAATTTTATATGAAACTAACAGCTTATCCGGCTGCTTGTCAATGTTTTCAAAATGTTTGATTATTGCTTCGCGTTGGTCTCCAAACAAATCTTCAAAATCGGCATCAATTAATTTATTTGTTATTAGATAAATAAGGACATATCCTATTCCGGACATACCATTTTCAAAGCCATAATCATTTGTTTTTCTTATTAAAGATTCTTGGAATAGGCTGAAAGCTTTATCTTCAATTTCAGTATCTTGCAAACATTTAGCAGTTTCAAATAACGCTAAAGAGATTCCTGACTTTCCGTTGTAAAGACCGGAAGAGTTGACAGAGCAGGCATTCAGTGAGATATAATCAACAAGTTTTCGTATGGTTGTATCACTAATCATTGAAGAGTATTTTTTCTAATTCGACATTTTTTTTAAAATCATATAAAGCCAAATTACGTAATGTAAAGAAGCTTTCGTAAGAATCTTTGATGGCAGAGTAGTAACGCTGCATAGCATCATTCCGCTCTTTTTGTGCGGTGGCAAGTTCATATACCGACACTTTTCCCAATGAAAACTTTTTCGTCAACATCTTATACTGTTCTTTCGATAACGCATAGGCTCTTGATGCTGTCAGCCAAAGCTTTACACTATGATCATAAGCATTTATCTTTTCTTTTACTTCGTTCTCAAATTCAAAATTTTTTTTTTCTATTCGCAACCGACTTGCATCATAATTATTCTTTGCGATCCGGATATTATTTTTGTTGATGCCCCACTGAAAAATAGGTATTTGAAATTCAATGATCACGGACTGTCTTGTATTTCCATGCCGGTAAGCATCTGCCAATGTTTCAGCATACTGATTTATTCCATAGTTTAAACTTATATTTCCATTGAACCTATTCTTCAATTTGATAGAGAACAGGTTTTTCTCCTCTTCCAACTGTTGAATCTCTTGCTGATTTGAAATTGGATTATTTTTTTTCACATAGTAGATTGCAAGCCGAGCATCGATGGTTAAGGGTAAGTCAAAATCCGGTATTGTAATTTCGGCATTATTTTCTATTCCTAAAAAAGTAAAAAGTTTTTGTATTGATTCCGCATAGTGTTTGACCGCATTTTCATACATGTATTGCAAGTTTAAGGACTGCAATTCCATCTGCTTGTAATCATATTCAGTGATACTTCCATTCCTCAATTTTATCTCTGCAATATGTAACAGAGTGTCGTTGCTCTGTTTGATATCTATGGCAAGTTCACTATCCATCTTACTCAGTATGGCGGATAAATAAAGCGTCAATGCTTGTTGCTGGATCTGGGCAATGTTTGAACAATATTGTTTCACGGCCACTTCGTTTTTGGCACGTTCAATTTTGTTTTCCAACCTTTGTAATTTTCCTCCTCCCCACAACTGCTGCGAATAGCTTATAAAAAACGGATTTGTACTAAAACTGTTTTGTTTACGTGAAAACTCATTCAAATAATTTATATTACTTCCAATACTCAGTTCCCCTCCTGTTATGCTTATTTTCTGTCGTACAGTAGTACCAAAATTAGTATTATTTGAATTGTCCTCTACATAAGAATAACTTCCATCGATCGGTTGTTGCAATAATCGCAGTGACCTGTTAAAATTGATAGGATTAAAATTCAGCACAAATGCAGGGAGAAAGCTTTTCTTATAATTCTCGTATCGCAATAAGTCATTTTGGAAGTTAAGTAATTCTATTTTAGCCGATGATGATTCCAGAGATAGTCTGTTTATCACTTCATCTAATGTCACTTCCCTTGGTATACTTTGACAATATGCATTCGTATAGCACAAAGAAAATACCAATATATATAATAATGTTTTCAATGTTTTAGAATATCTTTAGGTTTAGGTTTATTTTGCAATATCATAAAAACCATATAAATAGAATAATATTACTATTTCTATTTATTTATTTTTAATAATTATACAGTAATTTATTCTAAAACCATAAGATATTTAACAAAGATCATCTACAAGACTATTTCAACTTTTTAAATAAATCCCAGATCACAATTCCTGCTGTTACCGATACATTCAATGAATGTTTTGTGCCATATTGGGGAATCTCAATACAACCATCCGAATGGTCAATAACCTCCTGCTGCACTCCTTTTACTTCATTTCCCATAACTACAGCATATTTCTTCGAACGGTCCAGTGTTAACTCATCCAACATGATACTCCCTTCCGCCTGTTCGACAGAGTATACCACATATCCTTCACTCCGGAGGTTATCAACCGTTTCAACTGCGTTATTAACATACTTCCAATCCACTGTAAACTCGGCTCCCAAAGCTGTCTTATGCATCTCGGGATGGGGAGGAGTAGCCGTAATTCCACACAGATAAATACATTCAATCCGGAAAGCATCTGCCGTACGAAACACAGAACCGATATTATGCAAACTCCGTATATCGTCCAACACTACAACTAAAGGCAATTTATCAGCTTCTTTAAACTCTTCTATACTTATCCGGTTCAGCTCGGTTATTTTCAATTTTCGCATGATGATGTCGTTTCTGTTAGTATGTTGCAAAAGTAATTCTTTTCTTGTTAACATAGGTGTTGATAACGGTTTAAAACCTGTCAAAAGAATCAGCATATATTTTGAAAACTAATTCTTGCATTATTCAAATGAAGGTATAAGAGCAACAGGATATGAACAATACAAAAAAGTTAGCTTCAACTTTCCAAGCATACTTCAACAGATTTTTCAGTACTAATTAGCCTGTTTATATCCATAAAGTTTTTAACTTTGCACTTTATCAACAAGGTGTTAATGAAGTTAGCAATATAGCTTATTATCAATAAATAGACACGTTCATAAACTGATTATAAACTTAGATAAGTAACTAATAACTTATCCGGCAAGAAAAAGCCGGTTTATTTGCTAACACTATTAACAGGCTATAATCACTAACAAAGGATTTCTTTTTAAAAGAAGAGAAAAAATAAGAATATAATGAATCGAGAAGAATGGGTGAATAAGGGATTCGTTGACGAGCCCGTAGACAAAAGCATTGATCTGAAAGCAGTCATCAATGAACTGAAAAAAGAAAAGAATGCAGTAATCTTGGGACACTATTACCAGAAAGGCGAAATACAGGATATTGCCGACTACATTGGGGACAGTCTGGCTTTGGCTCAAATTGCAGCCAAAACCGATGCGGATATTCTTGTGATGTGTGGCGTTCATTTTATGGGAGAAACCGCAAAGGTGCTTTGTCCGGACAAGAAGGTGCTGGTGCCCGACTTGAATGCAGGATGTTCGTTGGCAGACAGCTGTCCGGCAGATAAGTTTGCTGAGTTTGTGAAAGCACATCCGGGATATACGGTGATCTCGTATGTGAATACAACGGCAGCTGTGAAAGCGGTGACAGATGTAGTAGTGACTTCGACTAATGCAAAACAGATCGTTGAAAGTTTCCCGAAAGATGAAAAGATTATTTTCGGCCCGGATCGTAACCTGGGAAATTATATCAATTCGATTACAGGACGTGAAATGCTGTTGTGGGACGGAGCTTGCCATGTGCATGAACAGTTTTCGGTGGAGAAGATTGTAGAACTGAAAGCACAATATCCCGATGCGGTAGTATTGGCGCATCCCGAATGTAAGAGTGTGGTATTAAAGTTGGCCGATATGGTCGGATCTACAGCGGCTTTATTAAAATATGCAGTGAACAGTGACAAGCAACGGTTCATTGTGGCCACGGAGGCTGGTATCTTACACGAGATGCAGAAAAAGTGCCCTCAAAAAACATTCATTCCGGCTCCTCCTAACGATAGTACCTGTGGATGCAATGAATGTAACTTCATGCGGCTGAACACGCTGGAAAAGCTCTATAATTGCCTTAAATACGAATTCCCGGAAGTAACTGTTGACCCGGAAGTTGCCAGAGAGGCGGTAAAGCCGATTAAACGGATGCTGGAGATTTCAGCTAAGTTAGGCTTATAAACAGGTTGTGAATAATAAGTTAACTTTCCGGTTAATATTGAATGTATTTATCATATAAAAGAATCGTATTATACTTATATATAAAGGTATAATACGATTTTTTGTTATTAACAAGATCGGTTGAAATACCTGTTAATAATAAGTGTATAGTGTTTAAACAGGAAAGATCCATTCAATGGCGGTTACTCTTTAGGAAAAAGAGGGATAAATTGGATAAAGGACCAGAGAAAAAGGATAGAGTCCGGAAGAATAAAGTAAAGAGTATAGAGTAATAACATGGGGATGTTTTGCTGAATAAGATCCCCATGTTATGATATAAAACATCCGGATGTTCTAATGCAGAACATCCGGATGTTTTTGTAATGTAAGCTTAGTGTTTCAGGATGAATGAAGTATTGAAATGAATTTTATTCAGCTTCGTTATGTATTTCGCATGTACCCATTCATCTCCTGATGTTTGATGTCATATTTGGTCACATTAGTAGCGGGTGGGGAAGTGCCGTCTGCCGACATCGGTAAGTATAAAAAAATCCTTCGGTTTGAAATTATATTCAGCCGAAGGATTCATTTTATTTATTTCGTTTTATCGATCAGATTGAACGAAGAAATTCACATAGTTTGTTCACAGCCAAAGCACGATGACTGATTTGATTTTTAATTTCATTACCTAATTCGGCAAAGGTCCGGTCGTATCCTTCAGGAACGAATACCGGATCGTATCCGAATCCGGAATCACCTCTTTTTTCTTTGATTATTTCGCCTTTTATGATTCCTTCGAAGAGATACTCCTTTTCATCCAGAATGAGCGAAATAGCTGTACGGAACTGTGCTCTACGGTTGTCTTTTCCTTCCAGTTCGTGGAGGAGTTTCAACATGTTGGCTTCCGCATTGTGTCCTTCTCCACCGGCATAACGGGCCGAATAGACACCCGGAGCACCTCCCAGTGATTCAACTTCCAGTCCCGTGTCATCGGCAAAGCAGTTTAATCCGTAGTTCCGGTAAATAAAAGATGATTTGAGGTATGCATTGCCTTCAAGAGTCTCTGCTGTCTCCGGAATATCTGTATGACAATTGATGTCATTCAGGCTGAGTAGCTCGACTTTATCCCCTAAGATAGCAGATACTTCTTCCAGCTTATGTGCATTATTGGTTGCGAAAACAAGTTTACGTTTCATTGTATGCAGTTTATTTTATTTTCAGGCGGTCGAATCCTTCACCATATACACCGATTACCGAACTCTGCGAGATAAAAGCATTCGGATCGATATCTTTCACTAAACGGAAAATATCGAGTGACTGACGTTTGTAGGCAAGTACAACTAATACCTTTACATTATTCTGGCTGTACCAGCCCAATCCGTCAAGTACGGTCACTCCCCGATGGGTTTCTTTCGTAATGCGGTCGGCAATCTTTGCATAATCTTTCGAAAAGATAAAGAACTGTACCGATTGACGGGCGCTGTTGACTACATAGTCCAGAACGAAACCGATGATAAACAAGGTAACGAAACCGAATATCACTCTGCGCCAGTCGTTAAAGATGAAATAACATGAACTGATGATAATGATATCACAGAACATGATCATTCGTCCGAGAGTAACGTCCTTATATTTATTAACAATGGCTGCAATGATATCGGTACCACCCGTGCTGCCGTTATTATTAAATACCACCCCTAATCCGAGACCACACATGATGGCTCCGATGATGCAAGCCATAAAGTCCTGCCCTTCTCCTACCAACTGAAGCGGAGCTCCTTTATCGTCCACAATGATCAGTTGGAAGAACCATAGGAAGAAAGTGAGCATAAAGATGGCGTATGTCGTCTTTATACTGAATTTCGGACCGAGTATCTTAATAGCAAATGTCATCAGGACAGCGTTGATGATGAAGTAGGACCATTGAATGGGGAAACCTGTTGCATAATAGATGATGGCACCGATACCGGTTGTTCCACCTGTAGTGATCTGATAAGGAATCAGAAAAGCTGTCCAGCCTAATGCATAACTTATCAGTCCGAGAGTGATGAAAATATAATCTCTCAACTCTCGCATTACATCGGATTTTGTGGGTTTACTAATCATTTTGTGTGTAGGTATTAAATAACAATGTTAACAATCTTCTTCGGGACTACGATAACTTTCTTCGGTGTTTTGCCTTCTGTCCATTTTAACGAGCGTTCGTCGGCAAGTACAGTGGCTTGAATCGCATCGCTGGCGGCATCAGCGGGAAATTCCATATTGAAACGTGCTTTACCATTGAAAGAAATGGTGTAATTAACCGTATCTTCTACCAGGTATTGCTCGTTGAAAGCCGGCCATTGTGCATCACATACAGAGGTGGTGTTTCCTAATGTATCCCATAACTCTTCGCATACATGCGGAGCAAAAGGTGCAAGAACTACGATGAGTTGCTCCAATACCTCTTTTTTATTGCATTTCAGACTTGAAAGTTCATTGACACAGATCATGAAAGCACTTACTGAAGTGTTGTAAGAGAACTGTTCGATATCACCGGTTACTTTCTTAATCAACTTATGGAGTGCTTTTAGTTCTTCTTTGGTAGCCGGTTCGTCTTTTACCAGATATTCGCCGTTTCTGTCATAGAACAATGACCAGAATTTTTTGATGAAACGATGTACGCCATCTATTCCGTTCGTATCCCAAGGTTTGGACTGTTCAACCGGTCCGAGGAACATTTCGTACATACGGAGTGTATCGGCACCGTATTTTTCAACAATCATATCCGGATTTACCACATTGAACATAGATTTACTCATCTTTTCAACAGCCCATCCACAGATATACTTGCCGTCTTCCAGAATAAATTCGGCAGTTTCGTATTCGGGTCTCCAAGCCTTGAAAGCTTCCAGGTCGAGGATATCGTTGGATACGATGTTGACATCTACGTGGATAGGAGTAACTTCATATTGATCTTTCAGATTGAGAGATACGAAAGTATTGGTATCCTTGATACGGTAGACAAAGTTACTTCGTCCTTGTATCATTCCCTGATTTACAAGTTTCTGGAAAGGCTCTTCGGCTACGGAGATACCCCAATCGTGCAGGAACTTATTCCAGAAACGTGAATAAATCAAGTGTCCGGTAGCATGTTCCGTACCTCCTACATATAAGTCTACATTTTTCCAGTACTGATCCACGGCGGGAGAAACGAGAGCTTCGTGATTGCGCGGATCCATATAGCGCAGATAATAGGCGGATGAACCGGCAAATCCCGGCATCGTATTCAGTTCCAGTGGGAAAATGGTTATATTATCAATGTTTTCATTGTCAGTCACGCATTTGTTGACAGTGTCCCATGCCCATTTAGTGGCATGTCCCAATGGTGGTTCACCGGTTTCGGTAGGAAGGAATTTGGCTACTTCCGGCAATTCCAGCGGGAGGCAACTTTCATCAATCATGTAAGGCATTCCGTCTTTGTAGTAAACCGGGAATGGTTCGCCCCAATAGCGCTGACGTGAGAAAATTGCATCACGCAGACGGAAATTGACTTTCACACGGCCTAATCCGGTTGCCTTGATATATTCTTTAGTTTTGGCGATTGCTTCTTTTACGGTCAATCCGTTCAATACGAGTCCGCCTTCGGGAGCTCCCGGACGGGGAGAATTCATCATGATGCCTTCTTTGGCGTCGAAGCTTTCTTCACTGACGTCGCAACCTTCGATCAGCGGACGGATTTCCAGATTGAAATGTTTGGCAAAAGCATAGTCACGGCTATCGTGTGCAGGAACAGCCATGATGGCACCTGTACCGTAACCTGCTAATACATAATCGCTAATCCATACCGGTATGGGTTCGTTGGTCAATGGGTTAATGGCATAGCTTCCGGAGAATACGCCGCTTACGCTACGGTCGGCAATACGTTCGCGTTCGGTACGTTTTTTGGTACGGTCCAGATAAGCATCTACTTCGGCTTTTTGTTCCGGAGTGGTCAACTTGGCTACCAATTCACTTTCCGGGGCAAGCACCATGAAAGTAACTCCAAATACGGTGTCGGCACGGGTTGTAAAGATAGTAAATTCAATATCCGAATCTTTCACTTTAAAGTTCATTTCAGCACCTTCGCTGCGTCCTATCCAGTTGCGTTGAGTCTCTTTCAGCGAGTCGGTCCATTCTACGGTTTCAAGTCCGTCGAGCAAACGCTGTGCATAAGCGGATACGCGCAGGCACCACTGACGCATCACTTTTTGAATAACGGGATAACCGCCTCTTTCGGAAACACCGTCAACTACTTCATCATTGGCAAGTACGGTACCCAAAGCCGGACACCAGTTTACCATTGTATTGCCCAAATAGGCTATACGGTAGTTCATGAGGATTTCCTGTTGTTCTTTTTCGCTTTTAGCATTCCATTCGTCGGCAGTGAAGTCCATTTCTTCGCCACAGGCTACGTTCATACCTTGTGTTCCGTTGGTACTAAAAGCTTCTATTAACTCTTCGATGGGACGTGCCTGTTTTTCATCATTGCAATAATAGCTGTTGAACATTTTGATAAATGCCCATTGGGTCCAATGATAATATTCCGGATCGCAAGTGCGAATTTCACGATTCCAGTCGAAAGAGAAACCAATCTTATCTAATTGTTCACGATAGCGGTTGATGTTATTAACAGTGGTAATTGCAGGGTGCTGTCCGGTTTGAATAGCATATTGTTCGGCCGGCAGTCCGTAAGCATCATATCCCATCGGGTTCAATACGTTAAATCCTTGCAGGCGTTTATAGCGCGCATAAATGTCTGAGGCAATATATCCCAGGGGATGACCTACGTGCAGTCCGGCACCCGAAGGATAGGGGAACATATTGAGTACATAGAATTTTTGTTTGGATGCATCTTCATTTACCTGGTAGGTATGGTTGTCTACCCAAATTTTCTGCCATTTCTTTTCGATCTCCCTGAAATTATATTCCATAGCGATAACCTTTTGTTTATAGTGATTTATAATATATGCTTTATATGAGGGAGCAAATTTACATGATTATTTTCAGATAACCACGAAGATAGCTAAAAAACAAAATAGGTATGAAAAGGAAGAATCAGAAAATAAAAATCTTATATTTGTTGATAATTTAAATTTTAGTATTTATATTTGTAATCATCGATTAGGTATATGATTACTCAAAAGATAAAAATGATGACATTCATTCAATAGGTTTGAGCACGAAGATGTGCTGAAAGGATAACGAATCGGGATATAGTTTACAAAGACTATATCCCGATTTCTTTATTATTTTTCCGCTAATATGATCACCGGATTTTCATCATTCTCTTGTATTTCATACGAAATCAGATATTTTCCGTCGTCAGACATACACTTAGGTATGAATGAATGTTCTTCCGGTATGGCGAATGAATTTTCCGGGTAAGAAATTTGAATGCTATTGGATTTCTTTTCTTTCAGGTCATAGTAAAAAAGATAATTCTGTTTATTGGCCCTTGCAGAAAAGAAAAGTTTATTATCCCATTTCCCGATGGGAGTTAAAGTCGCTGCATTGTCAAAGACACTTTTTCTGGGATCGGTTAATGTGTAGCGGGCATCTTCTGCTATTTTGTATTTTCCTAATTCAATGTACCAACGTGGAACGGGTTGATATTGATTATCGATGGAAAAAATGGTATCGTTGAACATCTCTTTAAAGAAAGTCCGGCCATTTGCATGGAATGGATAGCATTCATTGTAGAATACCATTGTCATCTCTCCTTTTTGAAAGGATTTGCCATAGGGTATTTTAGCCAGGATGGTGCTGTCTTTGAATAGGTAAATTTTGTGAGGTTCATTTCCGGTAATATTCTGTATATAACCGGCTTTTATATTATTACCTGATGCAAGGGGAAATACTTCTTTGATATTGCTTTCCGGGATAGGTTCGGTCTTTATCCATTTTCCGTTCCAGTTATATGTTTTAATTTTGTTGGCTATGTCGAAAATGTGAATGCCTTCATCATCTGTCCAAGCATTATTAATGCCGCTATATTCGGTGGGACCTCCTCCTTTGCTACCTATGTTACAAATAAATTTGCCCGACAGATCGAAAAGGGATAAATTATTGTGATGTACCAGTATTTTGTCTTTATGTAGGATTGTTGCGCGGATATTACCTATCAGTATGGAATCATTGGTTTCTAATTGGACAAAGTGTATAGATTTTGCCCATTCTTTCAAAGGGATCTTTTCCGGTTGGCCGTCAAAAAGGGTAGAGAAGTCGATAGTCTGACATTCGGTAGTAGATTCTTTGTTACATGAAGTAAACATGGAGCAGACAAACAGGGAGAGTACAAAGAAACAGGCGGATTTGTTTTTCATAATTGTATTGTGTAACGGATTAATTAAGGGATCTAATATAGGTATTTAAATTATCGGGAAATCATTAACCGACCAAACGTTAAGGTTTTAAAAGCTTTTTTAGAGAAGCCTTATGGAGGGGGATAGATAAGTACGGGCATAAAAAAAGGAGCAACGCCTTGCTCCAACCTTTGTTAACCTTAAATCTAATACTATGAAAAACACAGTTGCAAAGGTACGGCTTTCTGCGAAAATAGCAAATAAACCAAGTAAATTAGTATGTTTTATAACACGTTTTAAGAAAATAATGTGATTTGTTAAGTGTTGAAAGCTCTGAAATTCTATATTTGGGGTGGATCGGAGACTGTTGTGATTCATACTTCCTCCGGTTGAGAGGATGTTGGGATATGGGCATAAAAAAAGGAGCAACGCCTTGCTCCAACCTTTGTTAACCTTAAATCTAATACTATGAAAAACACATTGCAAAGGTACGACTTCCTGCGAAAATAGCAAGTAATTCGGATAAAAATCGGTGTTTTATAATATATTTTAAAGGATATAATAAAGTTATTAATAAAACAGACTCTTTTTGAAAGGTTTATTTAGAAATGATAATAGCCAAACTTATTATCGGAATAAGGGGCAGACCGATCAATATACATTATTTTAGGTATGGTAAAACTGTCTGTTAGGATAGGTAGATTTGAGGGAAACCGCTATCTTTGCCTTGTTATTTATGAACTTAAAAAGAAGACTATCCGTGAGCAATGATATTGAATTAACCCCGATGATGAAACAGTTTCTTGACCTGAAGGCTAAGCATCCGGATGCAGTGATGCTGTTCCGGTGCGGAGACTTCTATGAAACTTATTCTACCGATGCGATTATTGCAGCTGAAATATTAGGAATTACTCTCACAAAACGTGCCAATGGAAAGGGTAAAACCGTTGAGATGGCGGGATTTCCGCATCATGCGTTAGATACATACCTGCCGAAATTGATCCGTGCAGGTAAGCGGGTGGCCATATGTGACCAGCTTGAAGATCCTAAGACAACGAAGAAATTGGTGAAGCGTGGCATTACGGAGTTAGTTACTCCGGGTGTTTCGATCAATGATAATGTCTTAAATTATAAGGAAAATAACTTTCTGGCAGCTGTTCATTTTGGAAAATCGGCTTGTGGTATTGCATTTCTGGATATTTCTACCGGAGAGTTCCTGACGGCTGAAGGACCTTTTGACTATGTAGATAAGCTGCTGAATAATTTTGCTCCGAAAGAGATTCTTTTCGAACGTGGGAAACGCGGAATGTTTGAGGGAAATTTCGGAAGTAAGTTCTTTACTTTTGAACTGGATGATTGGGTATTTACCGAATCCAGTTCCCGGGAGAAATTGCTGAAGCATTTTGAAACAAAGAATCTGAAAGGATTCGGGGTTGAGCATCTCAAGAATGGTATTATAGCTTCCGGAGCTATCCTGCAATATCTGGATATGACGGAACATACACAGGTAGGACATATCACTTCGCTGGCACGTATCGAGGAAGACAAATATGTGCGTCTTGATAAATTTACAGTGCGTAGCCTGGAGTTGATCGGTAGCATGAACGATGGTGGCAGCAGTTTGCTTCATGTTATTGACAAGACTATCAGTCCTATGGGAGCCCGTCTGTTGAAGCGTTGGATGGTATTTCCTTTAAAAGATGAGAAACCCATTAATGACCGGCTGAATGTAGTAGAATACTTCTTTCGTAAACCGGATTTCAGGGAGTTGATTGAAGACGAACTGCATCGGATCGGAGATTTGGAACGTATCATTTCAAAAGTAGCCGTCGGGCGTGTTTCTCCTCGTGAGGTAGTACAGTTAAAAGTTGCTTTACAAGCAATTGAACCTATTAAAGAGGCTTGTCAACAGGCCGATAATCCGAGTTTGAACCGAATCGGTGAGCAGTTGAATCTTTGTATTTCTATTCGTGACCGGATTGAAAAAGAGATTAATAATGATCCTCCTCTGTTGATAAATAAGGGGGGAGTCATAAAAGATGGTGTAGATACGGAATTGGATGAGCTTCGGCAGATTGCTTATTCTGGCAAAGATTATCTGCTTAAGATACAGCAACGTGAAAGTGAACTGACAGGAATACCTAGTTTGAAGATTGCTTATAACAGTGTTTTCGGATACTATATTGAAGTGCGGAATGTGCATAAAGATAAAGTGCCGCAAGAGTGGATACGTAAGCAGACGTTGGTAAATGCGGAGCGTTATATCACTCAGGAACTGAAAGAATATGAAGAGAAAATTCTGGGTGCCGAAGACAAGATCCTGGTATTGGAGACTCGCCTGTATACAGAACTTGTACAGGCATTGAGTGAATTTATACCTGCCATCCAGATCAATGCTAACCAGATAGCCCGCATTGACTGCCTGCTTTCATTTGCCAATGTAGCCAAAGAGAATAATTATATTCGCCCGGTGATTGAAGATAATGATGTATTGGATATTCGTCAGGGGCGGCATCCGGTAATTGAAAAGCAACTGCCTATCGGAGAAAAATATATAGCTAACGATGTGTTGTTGGATAACGCTACCCAGCAGGTTATCATTATTACCGGTCCGAATATGGCCGGTAAGTCGGCCCTGTTAAGGCAGACTGCATTGATCACCCTGCTTGCCCAGATTGGTTCGTTCGTTCCGGCCGAAAGTGCTCATATCGGATTGGTAGATAAGATTTTTACTCGGGTCGGTGCCAGTGACAATATCTCTGTAGGAGAATCTACTTTTATGGTCGAGATGAATGAAGCGTCTGATATTCTGAATAATATTTCTTCCCGAAGCCTTGTCCTGTTCGATGAATTGGGACGCGGAACTTCTACTTACGACGGAATATCCATAGCTTGGGCTATTGTAGAGTATATCCACGAGCATCCGAAGGCAAAGGCACGTACGCTTTTTGCTACTCACTACCATGAACTGAACGAAATGGAGAAATCCTTTAAGCGTATTAGGAATTATAACGTATCGGTTAAGGAGGTGGATAATAAAGTTATTTTCCTCCGGAAACTTGAAAGGGGCGGAAGTGAGCACTCGTTCGGTATCCATGTGGCCAAGATGGCAGGCATGCCTAAAAGTATTGTGAAACGTGCCAATGAAATTCTGAAGCAACTCGAATCTGACAACCGCCAGCAGGGAATTTCGGGTAAGCCGCTGGCAGAAGTCAGTGAGAATCGCGGAGGTATGCAGTTGAGTTTCTTTCAGCTTGATGACCCGATTTTGTGTCAGATCCGGGATGAAATACTTCATCTGGATGTGAATAATCTTACTCCGATTGAGGCATTAAACAAACTGAATGATATCAAAAAGATAGTCAGGGGAAAATAATTATTTAAGAAACTCTTCCACCTTTTTATAAAACAGGGATAAGTGATGTCCGTCTATAAATCCATGATGAATGGTCATAGCGATGGGCATCACTAATACACCACCTCTTATAACGGCTTTACCCGCATTCATTAACGGGTAATTACCACCGTGACGATGTTCCTGCGTACAAGTCAGTGAGGTGAAATATAAATCGGGAGTAGCGCTGAGGAGCACTACATCCAGTAAATCACTACCTCCTGTCTTTTCTGCTTCATAAGGATCTTTATCCGGATCTATTCCGCTAATGATGGCTTTGGCTTCTGTGTAGAAAGTCTTAAAATCAGGATACCAGGGAAGTCGTACTGTAAAAAAACGTCCGTTATCTGCCACTTTAATGGGAGTCAGCATATCCACTGTATCGAAATAAACTACCCGTCCTTCAGAATCAATGCGGAATCGGAACTCTTTGATTTCATTGACAGCACGCAACACGGCATAAAGGTAGTGCAGGAAGAAGGATTCTCCGGCGGTTTTGGCACGTGTTCTAGCACCCGAACATTCTACTTCTGAAGTAATGGAGATAGTGGGATTCTGGAAACCAAGGAAAAATTCATAATTTTCTTTTCTTTCCCAGGTTTTAATATCAATTATATGTTTCATTTTACACTCTTTTTCTTTCCGTAGAAAAACATAAAGTAAATGCCGATAATTACGAACGGGATGCTTAACCATTGACCCATGTTCAGTGCCATGCTATTTTCGAAATCCACCTGATTTTCTTTCAGGAATTCTACAAAGAAGCGGAAAGTGAAGATAGCTGTCAGGCAAAGTCCGAAGAAGAACCCCCGATGTAGTTTTTTGCTATAGTTCTTATAGAGGAACATCATTACCAGGAAGAGGATAAAATAGGCGATTGCTTCATAAAGTTGTGCCGGATGCCGTGGTTGCATGTCTACCCGTTCGAAAACGAATGCCCAGGATACATCGGTTACCTTACCTATGATTTCGGAATTCATCAGATTGGCAAGGCGAATGAAACATGCCGTAATAGGAGTGGCTACGGCAATCATATCTACCACATCCATATAATTCATTTTCGTTTTGCGGCAATAGAGCCAGAGAGAAATGATCAGTCCGAGGGTACCTCCATGACTGGCCAGTCCTTCATAACCCGTGAACTTCCATCCACCTCCCGGAAGAAATTTAACCGGAAGTATCATTTCCCAAAAATGATTTAGGTAATATCCTGGATCATAGAACAGGCAATGTCCCAGTCGTGCCCCGATCAGGATGCCGAAAAAACAGTAAAAGAAAAGCGGTTCGAACTTCTTTTCGTCTATCTTCTTATCACGATATTGATAGTGCACCACTATGTAAGCAAAGAATATTCCGATAGCCCACAATAGTCCGTAATAACGGATTGAGATGCCGAAAAGATTAAATAATTCCGGATTTGGGTTCCAGTTGATAGATAAAAGAAGGTTGTTCATATTGATTTCTTTATTGTTTGATGAATTTTTTAGCAACTTCCCGATAAGTAGGCACATCGATACCTTGCTCTTCGGCTGCTGTTATCATGTCAAAGAGCAGACCTTGTACCTCTGATTCGTGTCCGCGTGCTATATCTTTTTGCATGGATGCTGTGCTTTCGGGAGCCAGTTTATCAATTACTTTCAGATTGTATGTGACTATGTCTTCTTTAAATTCAATTCCGAGTTTCTTTCCCAGAGCAGCGCTCTCGGTAGAGAGTCCGATAAAAGTATCGCGCACTTTGCCGGGTTTCTGAACTTCTCCCATCGGGACATCGAAATAAGCTCCGGTGACTGCCATGGCTGAAATAAACGACCATTTAATGAAGGTATCCCGATTGATGTCGGAAGAGATTTCTACTTTGATGCCGCTTTCCTGCAAGTCCCTCTGTACGGCCTCCATCAGCCCTGCCGGAACAAGGATTCCCCGGTGTGCACCATATACCAGACGAAAGATGGTTCCCATCTGAGTGATTTCGCCCGGTCCGGAAACAAAGCCTACAATGTAGATACATCCGTCCAGTACGGTGACTCCCGGTACGAGACGTTGGATGCGCGGTCCTGTGCCGTATACATTCAATATGGGAATTACAATCGTTCGGTCGTGGGCTGCCCGCTTGATAAGCTCTGTGATAGAGTCTACGGAATACCCTTTGACACATACAAATATCACATCAGCTTTTCCGTTATATTCTTCTGCCGTGCAGGCATTTATCCGTAGAGCATGTTCACCTTTCAAATCTGATTTCAATTTGAGCCCGTCTTGTTGTATTGCTTGCAGATGTGCTCCACGGGCAATGCAAGTGACGTCTTTTCCGGCAAGTGACAGAAAGCCGGCTATACTTCCGCCTACGCCTCCGGTTCCTGCGATAAGATAACGAAGTCTGTTGGTACTTTCCATATTTATTGATATTTTATGTGTTGCTTGTTAGGCATGATATCCGGTCGCAAAGATAATGATTTGCTTGAAGATAGTAGTAGAAAACCGGGAGTTTTCGTTGGAAGAGAGGAGGGATAACAACAGGAGGAGGTGTCGATACTCACCACAGAGGACGCTGAGTAACACGGAGGAGATTTAAAGTTGTTGATTATTGGTTTTTAAAAAAACTCTGTGATACTCCGTGTTACTCAGTGGTGAAAAGGGTTATGACCCTTCCTCTTCGGTTTATGAATGAAAATAGATGATTCCGGATGAGTTATACATTGAAACGGAAATGCATGATATCTCCATCCTGTACTACGTATTCTTTTCCTTCAACACCCAATTTTCCGGCTTCTTTGACAGCAGCCTCCGAGCCATATTGAAGGAAGTCTTCGTATTTGATAACTTCGGCACGGATAAAACCTTTCTCAAAGTCGGTATGGATCACTCCGGCACATTGTGGAGCTTTCCATCCTTTTTCGTAGGTCCAGGCACGTACTTCCTGTACACCGGCAGTGAAATAAGTCTCCAGGTTCAACAGTTTGTAGGCCGATTTAATGAGACGTGCCACACCCGATTCTTCCAGGCCGATTTCGGCAAGAAACATCTGACGGTCTTCGTAGGTTTCCAGTTCGGCGATGTCAGCTTCTGTTTTTCCGGCTACTACCAGGATTTCGGCGTCTTCGTCCTTTACTGCCTCACGTACCATGTCTACGTATTTGTTTCCATTTACCGCACTTGCTTCGTCCACATTGCAAACATACATTACGGGTTTACTGGTGAGTAAAAACAATTCTTTCGCTATTTTCTGTTCGTCTTTTGTTTCGAACGTTACCGTACGCGCCGATTTGCCCTGTTCCAACGCATCCTTGAATTGAACAAGTACATCATAAGCTTGTTTGGCGGCTTTATCTCCTCCGGTCTGAGCTTGTTTTTGTACTTTCTGGATACGGCTCTCGATGGTTTCCAGGTCTTTTAACTGTAATTCGTAATCGATGATTTCCTTGTCGCGAACCGGATTTACACTTCCGTCCACATGGGTTACATTGTCATCGTCGAAGCAACGGAGTACGTGAATGATGGCATCGGTTTCCCGAATATTGGCCAGGAACTTGTTTCCCAGTCCTTCACCTTTGCTGGCACCTTTCACAAGTCCGGCGATATCTACGATTTCTACTGTTGTGGGGACGATGCGGTTGGGGTGTACCAGTTCAGCCAGTTTATTTAAACGTTCGTCGGGCACGGTAATTACGCCTACGTTCGGTTCGATTGTACAGAAAGGGAAGTTTGCCGCCTGTGCTTTCGCATTGGACAGACAATTAAAAAGTGTTGACTTACCTACATTTGGAAGTCCGACAATACCACATTGCAATGCCATAATATTATAGTCTTTTTTATATTATCAATCAGTTGTGTATTTCTATCAAATGGAAGAGTAATTCTGTAAAGTTGAAAAAGAGCAATTACTCTGATATTATTCCGTTTTGGGGTGCAAAGATAATCAATTTTAGGCTAATGCAGTCATCTGCTTTCTCTTTTTGTCCAAAACGGGGTTGCCTTTTATTACCTGGATCACAGACAATGAGAGAGAATTTGTGTCACTCTGCCGTCTTGAAAGAAATTTCGTAGGGTTTTATGGCATCTCCTTCCGGAGTGCGGAAAGAGAGTCCTAAAAGAGTGATTCCATACTCTTTCCCGGGTAACAATTCTACTCCGATAATCACGGTACGGTTGTCATTGGCGTAGTTGACATTTATAATTTTAGGCATTGCTTCCATTCCGAGGTGACCATAATTGAAAGAGTGTCCGCGGCCCACCAAAGGACGGTCGAAGTGGACAGTAATAGTTTTGATGTCGCTCCGAACGGTTGTATCGCCGTTGGTAAATTCGTCGATCGAAACTACTTTGGGACGGATAGAATCATAGTTTGCGGTATATTGGGCAAAGCCTGTATAAGCTTCTGCCAGCCGCGGCATATAGCTGTTGAGGGTCGGGTATGTCGTGCGGTCAGAGGAATACTTCTCGAGTTCATCAACCAGCTTGCTTATCCAGACAAAGCCACGTGTTTTTTGTATGACGGTTTCTTTGGTGATTTCGACAGCCGGGAAGTTATGGTCTTTCATGTATTTTATGACTGCCGCACGTACCATTGCTTCGGTGAGGACAATAGACCATTGTCCATAGGCTTGGCGCGCCATCTGTTCGCCAACCGCAGCATAAATCTGTTCTCCGCTTGTGCGGAACATTTCCGGGTCGAAGTTTATGAATGAATGGTTGAATTCGTGGATTAAGATCGGCAAGATTAATTCAGGCGGATAAACAACCATTCCTACGGAATCGGTAACCCATGCTCCCATGACTGAAAAGACATTGTGTACGTTTTCCTTGTCAGTGACACTCGGTCCGTAATTTCCCGGGCCATTGGACATTGAAAGTATAATGTGAAACCGGTCGTTGGACTTCTGCCCGTAGAAATCATTATACCATTGGGTATCTATGCTTTTGTAAATAGGCATAAAACGACTTACAGCCTCTTGATATAAGTTCTCGTTCGAGTGATAAAAGGCATCGAAACGACTGTCTTTGACAAACTTCTTTAGCAGTTTTATGAATGGGCCTACTTGATTCCGATTCCAGCGAGAGTCCAGTGAACCATAATCTGCGGGCAGATTGAACTGGTTATCGAGATTGATGGCCATACTCATCACTGCATCGTATGAAACACCGTCAGTCTTGACCAACGAGCGTGCGAATGATATAAGTTCGTGGTTTTTATAGGGAGAAAAATGCGATTCGATGCGGTCTGTGTAGAGTTTGAAATCGTTTCTGTTATACTCCGGATTACCCGTTAAACGGAAAATAATGCTAAGTAGTTCGACTCTTTTATCTACTGTCGGCCGGATGAGCATACTGTCAGTTTGTGCCTTTACTTGTTGCGCTGCACAGATTAGCAGCGTAAACATGATGAGGGTGATCTTTCTCATATTAAAATAAGTGTTTGGAGGTTATGATATTGACAAAGGTAATTAAATTGGGATTAATACAGTTATTTCTCTATACTTTTTTGATATTGAGTATATAAAGGAACGCATTATTTTTCAAACAGTGTCGTTATTGTAGTATATTTGCCCAAGTAATTCACAAACACTTAATAGCATGAGAAAGTATTTATCATTCATTCTCCTGTTGATTGGCTTGACCTTACAGGCACAGGAGACGTACAAAACAGTAAAAGACATTTCGTATATTCCTGCGGGGGAAACGGACGGTTACCGTAAAGAGCGTTGCAAACTTGATGTTTACTATCCGGTCGGGAAGAAAGACTTTCCGACGATCGTCTGGTTTCATGGCGGTGGATTGGAGGGAGGAGGAAAGCATGTTCCCGAGATGTTTATGAATCAGGGATTTGCAGTCGTCGCTGTCAATTACCGCCTGAGTCCTAAAGCTCAGAATCCGGCTTATACAGAGGATGCTGCCGCTGCCGTGGCCTGGGCTTATAAACATATAGAAGAGTATGGAGGCTCACCGAGACGTGTTTTCGTTACCGGTCATTCGGCAGGAGGCTATTTGACTTTAATGGTGGGACTGGATAAGTCTTATCTTCAGGAATACGGGGTAGATGCCGATAGCATAGCTGCTTATCTTCCTATCAGCGGACAGACTGTGACACACTTCACGATACGTAAGGAACGCTCGTTGCCCGAGGGTATTCCGGTGATCGACCAATATGCTCCTTGCAACAAGGCCCGTAAAGATACACCGCCTTTTGTACTGATTACCGGCGACCGGAATCTTGAGATGGCCGACCGCTATGAAGAGAATGCCTTATTGGCTTCGGTACTAAAGAATATTGGTAATAAGAAGGTATCGCTATACGAATTGCAGGGGTTCGATCATGGGCAGGTATACGTCCCCGGCTGTTGCCTGGTAGCGAATTATATTCGTAATTTTATTGCGGACGGAAGGTAACCTGACGGTCCGGTTGATGTTTTTAAGGGGGAGGCTTCTCCCTCATTCGTAGTATGAATTTACCATACTTATGGTATTGAGAATGAACTAAATCTGCACTACCTTTGTCATATTATTAATAAACAGATATATACTAAATAGACAGATATGGGAAAGATAGCAAAGAAACTGACAGATTTAGTGGGTAACACCCCGTTACTGGAACTGAGTAATTACAATGCAAGTAATGGGCTGAAGGCTCGTGTAGTGGCAAAACTGGAATATTTCAACCCGGCAGGGAGCGTGAAAGACCGTATCTCTCTGGCTATGGTTGAAGATGCCGAAGCGAAAGGGACGTTGAAGTCCGGCGCTACTATTATTGAGCCGACCAGTGGAAATACAGGTGTCGGCCTGGCATTTGTGGCAGCTGCCAAAGGTTACAAACTGATATTGACCATGCCCGATACGATGAGCATGGAACGCAGGAATCTGCTGAAAGCACTGGGAGCGGAGCTTGTGCTTACTCCGGGAGCGAACGGAATGAAAGGAGCCATCGCCAAAGCCGAGGAACTGAGGGATGCCACTCCCGGATCTGTTATCCTGCAACAGTTCGAAAATCCGGCTAACCCTGCAGTCCATGTCCGTACTACGGGTCAGGAGATCTGGAGAGATACCGATGGAAAGGTGGATATCTTTGTAGCCGGAGTGGGAACGGGAGGTACTGTAAGCGGGGTAGGAGCTGCTTTAAAGGAGCATAATCCTGCCGTACGAATCGTTGCCGTAGAGCCTGTCGATTCGCCGGTGCTGTCCGGTGGAGCTCCCGGTCCGCACAAGATACAGGGGATTGGTGCCGGGTTTATTCCTAAAACTTATCATGCAGCCGTAGTAGACGAGATCAGGCAGGTGGGAAATGACGATGCCATCCGCACCAGTCGTGAGTTGGCTGCTAAAGAAGGACTTTTGGTCGGCATTTCTTCGGGAGCGGCAGTATATGCGGCTACAGAGCTGGCAAAACTGCCGGAAAATGAAGGAAAGCTGATCGTTGTATTGCTGCCGGATACGGGAGAACGCTATCTGTCGACTATCTTGTATGCGTTTGAAGAGTATCCGCTTTGATTATTCTCATTACAGATTACGCTGATTGACACAGACTGACCGACTGCTTATCTGTCGGCTGAAAATTCTGTGTAAATCGGTGTAATCTGTGGTGAATTCATTTTGTATGCGGCACTGCGTACTCCTTTGCCGTAACGCTGTCAATCGGAATCTCCCAGATTTTTACGTTCTTGACTGCCGGATCGGAATACACAAATTCCCGGCTACTGTAATGGCGCATCAGTATATTGAGTGCCTCGCGCTTCTCTTCCGGATCTTCAATGAAGTTCACACGTCCTCTGCAAATCACACTCTTGGCCCGCATCCGGTAACTGCATGCCACTTTGGGATGCTGAAATACCAATTCGTGGTCTACACTGAAGGTAATGCAAACACGGTTGTTTCTTGCCAGCATATCGATGCTGCTGCCCGTGGGACCGGAATGCAGATAGATCACCCCGTCCTGATAACCGAAGTTCATGGGAATTACGTACGGATTTCCTTCCAGGTCAGTGATACCTACAAAGCAAATGTCACAGCGGGAGATAATTTCTTCTACTTGCTCTTTGTTTTCAATGATTACTGTCTTCATAACTATATTCTCTTGATAGAACTACAAAGATGGAAATTTATTTTAGATATCCGTGCAGCAACAGGGCATTTACAGGCATTGTTTTTTTGTTTGTTCTGATTTTCGGGATGAATGCGAATCTCCCGGTGCCTGTTGTGATTGGTGACGACAGAATGGTAACCCCCCGTTTCATCTCCCTTCCTGATCTTCAATCTCAAATTGTCTGTACAGTTCTTTCAGCTCTTGCAGGGTTCTCCGGTAATTCCGTTTCAGAGAGCGTTTGATGATCAGAAGGTAAATGCACATGCCGAGCGGAATAACAATGACGTTCAGTATGCCGGGGACGACGTTCGTTGCCATCAGGTAAAACACGTAGAAGCCGATTGCCGAAAGGAAGGAACATGTGTATACAATCCAGTCATATTTGGTATTGAACCTGATGCTTTTCTCAATCTCTTTGATACGGTATTCCAACCATTCCTTTACGGGCATTCCATGGGTATACTTCCGCATCTTGTATGCGGAGCGTTCCCAGAGGAAATAAGAGACGGACAACACGGCCAAAGCGCCCATATCCAAATACATTCTTGTTGCGTTTTGCTCTTTTACGAACTGTGATACGATGAGGAAAACGGCCACGGCAATGATAACGAGCCGGAAAACAGTTCCGGGATACACTGTCTTGATTGATTTTCTGGCAGAGTTGACAATCATTTCATTCAGTCTCTCTTCCGGATACGGTTTGATGGTTCTTTCTATTCCCGCTTTCCAGGTTTCTTTAATGTCATTTGTTTCCATTACGTTTACTTTTTAAATTGTTTTTGTAGCTGACCTTTCAGTCTGTGAATCTTTACGCCGACGGCGGAACTGCTTATCCCCACTATTCCGGCTATCTCTTCGTAACTATAGTCTTCCATATAAAGCAGCATGATGGATTTGTCTATTTCATTCAGCTTTTGCAGGGCATTGACAAGTCTTTGCCAGTTTTCGTCCTGTTCCTGTTGTTCCCAGGGGTCAACAGGCTCTCCATCCGGCGGCGAGTCACGAAATTCGATGCGGCTGTCCTTTCTTACTTTCGAGATGGAGGTGTTGATTGCCACCGTATAAATCCACGAAGCAGGTTTCTCTTTATTCTGCAACGCCGGGAAAGACCGCCAGAGCTGGTAGACTGTTTCCTGAAAATTGTCCTCCCTGTCGGCTTCCGACCTGAAATATATCCGGTTTACTTTGTGGATAATTCCCTGGTAGGCCGTCAGTAGTTTTAGAAATTCATTCTTGTTCGACTTCATTTGGTTTAATCTTTACTTTATAGTCGGCTGAAAGATGCTTTTATTACAAGGACTATGAAAAAAGGAAGTGTTCTACAGAATTAAGGTATGTATCGGTAAAAGGTGTTTGACCGGGCAGAGTTGTTGCATCAGACTAATTGATGTATTTTGCCTTCATTTCATTTCAAAAAGGTGCTGAATGGCTGTTTCTGCTTACATGTACTTTCTTTTTTAGAGGGCAGATAGGAAGCCAAAGAGCCCGGAGGTGGACTTTTGGGGTTCGATAAACGCTCTTTTCGGATCGGAAAGCCGGGCTTTTCGGGTCGGAGTCCCTTGTTTCCGGCAAAAAGAAGGAGGTGTTTTCCGGAAACGCTTACTTCTTTCGGGTGAAATGCTTACTTCTTTTTCGAAAAGACAAGGAGCTTTGGTTTCATGTTCTTTCTTTATCCCGGTTCTGAAGTAGGATAAGGCTATATGCTCCTCCCGTTGCTCTTGAATAAAGAAGGCTTCCGGAAAGATAAAATACTTTCATATACTCTTTCTTCCTTCCATTTTGTTCTTGTTTTTCCTGTTTCTGCTTTCGGTTAGGTTGCTTCTTTTTCGATTGGGATAATAAAAAGAAAATCGCTAACCCGTAGGGAAAGCGATTTTTCTTTGTGCCCATACTCTTGGCCGTAAATAAGCCGATCTGAGCAAATACGATTATCATTTTGACAGAATGTTACTCTACCAGTGCGAAGTCCAGTTGTTTCTTTTCCAGGTTGGCGCGTGCCACTTTGACGGTGATTGCGTCTCCCAGGCTGTAGATACGGTTTTTACGACGACCGCGCAGGCAGTAGTTCTTTTCGTCGAATTCGTAGTAATCATCGTCCAGGTCACGGATAGGTATCATTCCCTCACACTTGTTTTCGTTCAGTTCCACGTACAGTCCCCATTCTGTTACGCCGGAGATTACTCCGTCATAGGTCTGTCCCAGCCGTTCGCTCATGAACTCCACCTGTTTGTATTTGATGGAAGCGCGTTCGGCATTGGCTGCAATCTGCTCCATGTTCGAGCTGTGGTCGCACAGGTCTTCGTATTTTGTTTCCGACACGCTGCGTCCTCCATCCATATATCTGGTCACCAACCGGTGCACCATCATGTCCGGAAAACGCCGGATAGGAGAGGTGAAGTGGGTATAATAGTCGAAAGCCAGTCCGTAGTGTCCGATGTTGTGTGTAGAGTAGCGCGCTTTCTGCATGGCCCGGATAGATACGGTTTCAATCAGGTTCTCTTCCTTCTTTCCTTGTATGTCGTCCAGCAGATGATTGATCGATTTAGATACATCCGTCTTGGTTCCGCTTGTGCGGAGTCTGTAACCAAAGCGTGCGATGAACTGAGCCAGATTGTCCAGTTTCTCCGGATCCGGAAGATCGTGGATACGGTAAGGCAGCACTTTGGGCTTTTTACCTTTGGGAGCTTTTCCTATCTTTTCCGCTACGGTACGGTTGGCAAGCAACATAAACTCTTCTACCAGCTTATTGGCGTCTTTGGATTCCTTAAAGTAGACGCTGATGGGTTTCCCTTTTTCGTCGATCTCGAATTTCACTTCGTAGCGGTCGAAGTTGATGGCTCCTGCCGTAAAGCGCTTTTCACGCAGAGCCTTGGCTATGGTGTCGAGCATCAGTATTTCGTCTTTGAAGTCGCCTTCTTTGGTTTCGATGATTTGTTGCGCCTCTTCGTAAGTGAAGCGGCGGTCCGATTCGATGACCGTGTGTACAATGCGTGAGTCTCTCACTTCCCCTTTTTCCGTAATATCGAATATGGCAGAAAAAGCAAGTTTCTCTTCATTGGGGCGGAGCGAACAGATGAAGTTGCACAGGCGTTCGGGCAGCATCGGTATGGTGCGGTCTACCAGATAGACGGAAGTTGCACGCTTTTCGGCTTCCTTGTCGATGATGCTTCCCTCTTTCACATAGTGAGTCACATCGGCAATGTGTACGCCGACTTCCCAAAGCCCATCTTTCAGCGGGCGGATGGAAAGGGCATCGTCAAAGTCTTTGGCATCTTTCGGGTCGATGGTGAAAGTGGTTACTTTCCGGAAATCTTCGCGGCGGGCTATTTCTTCGGCGGAAATTTCCGCCGGAATCTTATCCGCGGCTTTCTCTACCGATTGCGGATAGACGTATGGCAATCCGAATTCGGCCAGGATGGCGTGCATCTCGGTAGTGTTATCTCCGGCTTTGCCGAGAATATCGAGCACCTGCCCGATCGGGTTTTTGGCTTTATCCGGCCATTCTGTTACTTTTACCACTGCTTTGTCACCGGTCTTTCCGCCCTTCAGCTTATCTTTAGGGATGAAGATGTCGTTGGCAAGCGTGCGGTTCTCCGTTACGAGGAAGGCATACGATTTCTCTACTTCCAGTGTGCCGACAAAGGTATCGTTGGCACGCTGCAATATTTCAATCACTTCCCCTTCGGCTTCGCACCCGCGGCGTTTGGCATAGAAGGCGATGCGCACTTTATCATTATTCATCGCATGGGCGGAGTTACGCTCTGCGACGAATATCGGATCTCCGCCTCCTTCGGGGATGAAGGAGTTCTTTCCATTGCTTTTGCGCTGGAAGGTTCCGGTCATCTCTATGCCGTGATTGTTAAGCTTATATTTGTTTTTATCTACTTCGGTTATGTAGTCATCAGCCAGGAGATCGGACAGGATATCCATGCAAAGCATTTTTAGCGGATGAGTGGTTAACTTCAGTTCCGAGAAAATATATTTCAGGCTGATCACCTCATCTTGTTTGGCATGGAAGAAATCGAGAACCGCCTTCGACAGCTCTTTCTTCTTCATTCTTTTGCCGGCTTTTTTTTCTTTCTTTTTAGCCATAATTGGTTCGTTTTATATCAATCAGTACAAAGTAAGCGATTAAATATTAATAATTCAAGATTTTCATGTACATTTGCCCCTCACATTATGAATAATCTAACAAATGGAAAGTGAAAAGTCTTCCAGGGAGAAGGGAATTTATAAAGTAACGATCGTGGGAAGTATCGTGAACTTCCTTTTGCTCGTTTTTAAATTCTTTGCCGGAATTGCCGGGCATAGTGCGGCTATGCTGGCCGATGCTGTCCACTCACTATCCGATTTCATCACCGATATTGTTGTCATTGTCTTTGTCCGCATTGCCGGGAAACCGGAGGATAAAGGTCACGATTACGGCCATGGCAAATACGAAACCTTGGCTACGGCCATCATCGGGTTGTTACTTCTGTGTGTCGGTTTCGGTATCTTTTGGAATGGGGCTTCGTCCATTTATACTTTTTTGCGGGGCGGACAGTTGGAGTCTCCCGGTGTAGTGGCATTGGTGGCGGCACTGGTGTCGATCGTTTCAAAGGAGATACTTTATCAGTATACAGTGATTCAGGGCAAGAAGTTGAACTCCCAGGCTGTGATAGCCAATGCCTGGCATCACCGGAGTGATGCATTGTCGTCTATCGGGACGGCCATCGGTATCGGCGGTGCCATCCTGTTGGGAGATCATTGGCGGGTGCTCGATCCGGTTGCTGCGGTGGTAGTCAGTTTCTTTATCATGAAGGTGTCTGTACGGTTGCTGATTCCGTGTGTGGACGAACTGCTTGAAAAGTCGTTGCCGGAAGATGTGGAGAAAGAGATTGAGCAGACTGTACTCTCTTTCCCGGGAGTGAGCCAGCCCCACCATTTGCGTACCCGCAGAATCGGCAATTATTATGCCATCGAATTGCATGTCCGTATGGATGGGAAGATAACTCTGGAAGAGGCACATAGTACGGCAACTGCCATTGAAAACAAGCTGAAAGAGATGTTTGGGAAAGGAACCCATGTAGGCATTCATGTGGAACCGACGAAATAATTATCATTTGACCAGAATTTTATGGAGAGTATTCTAATTACCGGAGCGAGCGGATTTATCGGCAGTTTCATTGTTCAGGAAGCATTGAAGCGCAGATTCGGCGTCTGGGCGGGGATTCGTGCATCCAGCAGTAAGAAATACCTGAAAGAACGTAAGATCCACTTTCTTGAATTGGACTTTGCACATCCCAATGAACTGCGGGCACAACTGTCCGGGCATAAGGGGACATATAATAAGTTCGATTATATCGTCCATTGTGCCGGCGTGACCAAATGTGCGGACAAAAGCGACTTTGACCGTGTCAATTATTTGCAGACCAAATACTTTGTCGACACGTTGCGTGAGCTCAATATGATTCCCAAGCAGTTCATCTACATCAGTACCCTGAGCGTATTCGGTCCGATACGCGAAAAGGACTATTCACCCATTAGTGAAGAAGATACTCCGGCTCCGAATACGGCTTACGGATTAAGCAAGCTGAAAGCAGAGCTCTACATTCAGAGCATACCCGGTTTTCCGTATGTCATCTATCGTCCGACGGGGGTATACGGTCCCCGGGAAGCAGACTATTTCCTGATGGCAAAATCCATCCGGCAGCATACGGACTTCTCCGTAGGGTATAAGCGGCAAGATCTGACATTTGTATATGTGAAAGATATTGTACAGGCCATTTTCCTGGGAATCGAGAAGGAGGTTTCCCGCCGCGCTTACTTTCTGTCTGACGGGAAGGTATATAAAAGCCGGGCTTTCTCCGACCTGATTCAAAAAGAATTGGGTGATCCGTTTGTTATTCACATCAAATGTCCGTTAATTGTGCTAAAAGTCGTATCTTTGCTCGCCGAATTTATAGCGACCCGTTCGGGAAAGAGCAGCACGCTGAATTCGGACAAATATAAAATAATGAAACAAAGGAATTGGCAATGCGACATAACTCCGGCTGTGAAAGAACTGGGATATGCTCCTGAGTACGACTTGGAAAAAGGAGTGAAAGAAACAATTGCCTGGTATAAGAATGAAGGATGGCTTTAGATTTATTTAAACGTGTAGAAAGCCGTAAGGGCTTGTTTGCTGTTGAGAAGATAACATTGATATACAATCTGTTAACTTCTATCTTGATTTTATTCATGTTTCAACGAATGGATCATCCGCTCCACATGTTATGGGACAGGGCGGTGATTGCTGCAATGACTTTTTTGCTGATGTATCTCTATCGGCTGGCTCCGTGTAAGTTTTCTGCTTTTGTACGTATCGCCATCCAGATGAGCCTTTTATCCTACTGGTATCCGGATACTTTCGAGTTCAACCGCGTCTTCCCCAATCTGGATCATTTGTTTGCTACGGCCGAGCAGTGGATGTTCGGCGGACAGCCTGCCGTATGGTTCTGTCATGCATTTCCGCAGATGTGGGTGAGCGAGCCGTTCAACATGGGCTATTTCGCTTATTATCCTATGATTCTGGTTGTGACGTTGTTCTATTTCATCTATCGGTTCGACCTGTTTGAGAAGATGTCTTTTGTACTGGTCACCTGCTTTTTCATCTACTACCTTATTTATATATTCGTTCCGGTTGCCGGCCCTCAGTTCTATTTCCCTGCCATCGGCATGGATTCGGTTTCGCAGGGCGTCTTTCCTTCCATTGGCGATTATTTCAATCACAATCAGGAGTTGCTTCCCGGTCCCGGTTATCAGCATGGATTCTTTTACAGCCTGGTGGAGGGCTCACAGCAAGTAGGAGAACGTCCGACTGCCGCTTTTCCCAGTTCGCATGTGGGCGTGTCGACTATTCTGATGATTATGGCATGGCGTGCCAGCAAGAAACTGTTTGCCTGCCTGATGCCGTTCTATCTGTTGCTTTGTGGAGCTACTGTTTACATTCAGGCACACTATCTGATTGATGCGATCGCAGGATTTGTTTCTGCTTTCGTGTTGTATGTATTGGTGACGAAGATGTTCAAGAAGTGGTTCGCAGTGCCGATGTTCAAGTGATGGGGTGGACTTACCACAGAGTAACACAGAGTCTCACAGAGAATAAATAAACTTTATTAAAATAAAGTTCGTACACATATACTAAAATAAATCTACATAAACTCTAATATCAACTATCGATTTGTCCACTCTACTCTGTGGAACTCCGTGTTACTCTGTGGTGAGTCCGTCGAATATCCGGAAGAGTTCTTCTACCGATTCGGTGCGTAGCATGGCAATGCGTGTCTCACGGAAATTGGGGATTCCTTTAAATAGGGGAGTTGCTGCCAGATGACGGCGGATATGGATGATCCCTCTGCGTTCGTCCAGTCGGGCTACACTGTTCAGCACCTCTTCGCGCAACACATCGAGATACCACTCGAATGATTCCCGCGGAAGTTCTTCTCCGGTTTCCAGATAATGCTTCACTTCGCGGAATATCCAGGGACGGCCGATACTGCCGCGTCCTATCATAATCGCATCTACACCATATCGCTCAAAGCACTCTTTGGCACCAGCGGCCGTAGTCACATCACCGTTTCCTATAATAGGTATGTGCATACGTGGGTTATTCTTGACTTCTCCTATCAGGGTCCAGTCTGCCTCGCCTGTATACATCTGCGCACGGGTACGTCCGTGAATGGCCAGTGCCGCAATGCCGCAATCCTGCAGTTGCTCTGCCAGGTCCACTATTATTTTATGATCGGCATCCCATCCCAGTCGGGTTTTCACGGTGACAGGTATTTTGACTGCATCTACCACGGCACGGGTTATTTCCAGCATCTTGGGGATATTCTGCAACATGCCGGCTCCGGCCCCTTTCCCTGCTACTTTCTTTACCGGGCAACCAAAGTTGATATCCAATATATCCGGTTGTGCTTCTTCTACAATCCGGGCGGCACCCACCATGGCTTCCGTGTCTTTACCGTATATTTGAATGGCGACGGGGCGTTCTTCATCGCAGATGGTCAGTTTTTGAGTGGTTTTATTGACGGAACGTATCAGAGCATCACTCGAGACGAACTCGGTGTATACCATATCGGCTCCAAACTTTTTGCACATCAGGCGAAAAGCGGGGTCAGTGACATCCTCCATCGGAGCCAGAAATACAGGGCGTTCGCCCAGGTCTATGTGGCCTATTTTCATCTTTTTACGATTTTCTATTCATTATTTGGCTGCAAAAGTACGGAAAAAACCCCTACCTTTGCACCTCATTCATTTATTTAACTGGATAGAAATTATGAAAAAAAGACTATTTTCCATTGCTCTGTGCCTGACTTTTATCTTGTCTGCCACTTCCGTCTCGGCCCAGGATGCTGCCTACAGAGAGGCATTAAGCAAGATGCTTGAGGCTTCGGGTGCCATGACTACAGTGAAGTCGATGGTTCCGCAAATGATCGGGATGATGAAACATACTTATTCGAATGTTCCGGATGAATTCTGGAAGAACTTCGAGGAGCAATTATCGGAGAAAGCAAACACCCAGTTTCTGGATATATACGTGTCTATCTATCACAGATACCTGACGATAAGCGACCTGAAGAAGATCACTGCATTTTATGAATCGCCGGTAGGCAAGAAGCTGGCCGAGTCCACTCCTGTGATGACTGCGGAAGCCATGGAAGCGGGCCAACAGATCGGTATGGGAATTGCCAAGGAGATAATGGCAAACCTCAAAGAAAAAGGATATGTTCAGTAAGTAGTTACGACTCCGTAACTTATAATTTGTGACTATGTATAAGATAAACGATTTTGAAATAATGGCTCCGGTTGGCTCACGCGAATCGCTCGCGGCAGCTATTCAGGCAGGAGCCGATTCTATTTATTTTGGTATTGAGAACCTGAACATGCGTGCACGTTCGGCCAATACATTTACCATCGAAGATTTACGCGAGATAGCCCGAACCTGTGATGAACATGGAATGAAGAGTTATCTGACAGTGAATACCATCATTTACGATAAGGATATCGAATTGATGCGTACCATTGTCGATGCGGCCAAGGAAGCGGGCATTTCGGCCGTGATTGCGGCTGACGTGGCAGTGATGAGCTATGCCAACAAGATTGGGCAGGAAGTACATCTGTCTACTCAATTGAATATTTCGAATGCGGAAGCCCTGAAGTTCTATGCGCAATTTGCCGATGTAGTGGTGTTGGCTCGTGAACTGAATCTGGAGCAGGTGGCGGAGATCTACCGGCAGATTCAGGAAGAGCATATCTGCGGTCCGAGTGGTGAGCTCATTCGTATCGAGATGTTCTGCCACGGTGCGCTTTGCATGGCTGTTTCGGGTAAATGCTATCTGTCATTGCACGAGATGAATCATTCGGCCAACCGGGGAGCTTGCATGCAAATCTGTCGCCGTGCTTACACCGTCCGTGACAAAGATACCGATGTAGAGCTTGAGGTTGACAATCAGTATATCATGTCGCCGAAAGACTTGAAGACCATTCACTTCATGAACAAAATGATAGATGCCGGGGTACGTGTGTTCAAGATTGAGGGTCGAGCCCGCGGTCCCGAATACGTACGTACTGTCGTCGAATGTTATAAGCAGGCCATCCGGGCATATCTGGATGATTCGTTTACCGACGAGAAGATTGCGGCATGGGATGAACGTCTGAAGACTGTATTCAACCGGGGATTCTGGGATGGCTATTATTTGGGACAGCGTTTGGGCGAATGGACCAAGAACTACGGGTCGGCAGCCACTGAGCGTAAGATATATGTGGGTAAAGGCATCAAATACTTCTCTAACATTGGTGTGGCCGAATTCTTGGTTGAAGCGGCAGAGGTAAGTGTGGGTGATAAACTGTTGATTACCGGACCTACTACCGGAGCTGTGTTTGCTACGCTTGACGAAGCTCGTGTAGAGCTGAAACCGGTGGAGACTGTGAAAAAGGGAGAACACTTCTCAATGAAACTGGATAAGATACGTCCGAGTGATAAGTTATATAAATTGGTTTCGACCGAAGAACTGAAAAAATTTAAAGGGCTTGAATAAAATGGAAAAGTATATCTATGAACTTACTTTAAAGGTACGCGACTATGAGTGCGACCTGCAAGGCATTGTGAATAATGCGAATTACCAACATTATCTGGAGCATACCCGTCACGAGTTTCTTTCATCGGTAGGCGTAAGCTTTGCAAAACTGCATGAAGAGGGAGTCGATCCGGTGGTAGCCCGCATCAATATGGCTTTCAAAACCCCGTTGAAGAGTGGCGATGAATTCGTTTCCAAATTGTATATGAAGAAAGAAGGCATCAAATATGTATTCTATCAGGATATCTTTCGGAAAAGCGATGATAAAGTAGTCGTTAAGTCGACCGTAGAGACCGTATGTGTCGTTAATGGACGCTTGAGCGACAGTGAGTTATTCGATCAGATCTTCGCACCCTATCTGCAATGAGTACGGACGAAGAGCGGATATACAGCATTGCTCTGACACAAATACCGGGTGTGGGGCACATAGGTGCCAAGCGCCTGGTAGACGGTATGGGAAGTGCTACCGATGTATTTCGCTACCGTACCGAGCTGCCCGACCGTTTGCCCGGAGTGAATCGGGCGGTAGTCGCGGCATTAGACTCCCCGCAGGCCTTGAAACGTGCCGAGCAAGAATATGAGTTTGCCCGGAATAACCGCATCTCTTGTTTTACACTGGCAGATGAAGATTATCCTTCCCGCTTACGGGAGTGTGACGATGCTCCTGTCGTGCTGTTCTTTAAAGGGAAGGCCAATCTCAATGCCTTACACATTATTAATATGGTGGGGACCCGTAATGCGACAGACTACGGGAAGCACATTTGTGTCAGCTTCCTGCAAGAGTTGCAGATGCTGTGTCCGGATGTGCTTGTAGTCAGTGGATTGGCTTATGGAATCGATATCAATGCCCACCGCTCAGCACTGTCTGTCGAACTTCCTACTGTGGGGGTATTGGCTCACGGGCTGGATCGCATCTATCCGTCCCTTCACCGTAAGACAGCTATCGACATGCTTCGGCAAGGCGGATTGCTGACAGAATTTCTTTCCGGAACGAATCCGGATAAACACAACTTCATAAGTCGGAATCGCATTGTTGCCGGTATAAGTGATGCTACTATTGTGGTGGAGTCTGCCGCTAAAGGCGGTTCGCTGATTACAGCGGATATTGCCGGAAGCTATCATCGAGATTGTTTTGCTTTTCCCGGGCGGGTCACGGACGAATATTCAAAGGGATGCAACCAGTTGATACAAGATAACAAAGCTGTTTTGCTGGAGTCTGCATCGGACTTTGTGAAAGCAATGGGCTGGGACAGCGATTTGAAAAGTGTCAAGCCGGAAACCGTACAGCGAAACCTCTTTCCGGATCTGTCTGCCGAGGAACTGAGAATTGTCGATATTCTCGGAAAGCTGGGCGATCTGCAAATAAACGCATTGATGGTTCAGGCCGATATTCCCATTAATAAGATCAGTGCTATTCTGTTTGAACTTGAAATGAAAGGCGTTATTCGGGTTCTGGCAGGAGGAGTTTACCAGTTACTCAGATAAAAAAGGCAAAAAAAAAAGGAGTCACGCCTGACTCCAACCTTTTGTTAACCTTAAATCTAATACTATGAAAAAAATCACTGTACAAATGTAGGTTTCTCTTATCTATTATCCAAATATTCTTCTTAATATTGGCTCTCTTTGAGTTTCTTTTACTGTTTTTTACTGTTCTCTTTTACAAGTGGGCTAAACATCGGCAATAACTCTTTTGCTTTTAACCTCCCTTCACTTTCCTTGAAAAGCTTTCTTCATTAGGTTCCCACTCTTCATAGTCTGACATGGGGATGTCGGGAGGTTTAACATGGGGGTGTCGGACGGTCTGACACCCCCATGTCGGACAACGTATGTCGTAGAGACAGATCTATTTTCTTGCCGGGATAAGTAAGTCAGGTGGTAAGTAAGAAGATTTAAGCAACGGCAGTACCCACTTTTAGAGGCCGGCATTGGCCGGGAAGCTACCCAAGTGCGGGGGTGCTTCACCGCCAAACTTGCAAATTCCTTTCAATCGTTTCACAGAAGCATTCAGAGCTTGTATTTAGCTTTGATTAAATTATTATGTATCGATTTGAACTTCTATATTTGTATTGCACAAACAGACAAATTATGGAAAACCGTATCTGCATACTGACCCTTTTTGTTTTTCTCTTTCTGCTTTCGGGAGAAAGCCGGGCCATGGTAGCAATGCCGGATGCCTGGACCAGAATGATGATTGGTGTAAACCAGAAGGATTGGTCGCTGTTACGTGAAAGAGTGCAGGCTGACCTCCACGTTCCGGATCGTGAGGATGTGCTGATGTTGATCGATTATCACCGCGATGACCGGATGAAATGTGAGAATTTATTACGCAGGTTGAACGGTGGAGAAGCATACCGCTATATTATGAATAAAATCTTACCGCTTTTATATGTATACAGAGAACATTCACCTGTACCCATACCGGATGATAAAGCTGCCGGTGTGTTTTTGAGTACGGCGAATGTATTGCCCCGAGTGAAATTCGTACATCCTCAGCCGGTGGTCCCGGAAGAGGGAAAAATAGAAACACCAGTAATAATAGAACAGAGAACAGTGCTTGCACTGAAAAACAACCTGCTATACGACCTGGCATTGGCACCGAATATAGAGGTGGAAATACCATTGAACAGACGCTGGTCGGTCAATGCCGAGTATAAATGTCCGTGGTGGCTCAATAGTAGCCGGGAGTTTTGCTATCAATTGCTTTCGGGAGGCGTTGAAGGTCGTTGCTGGTTGGGCAACCGGAAGCGGAGGAATCGCTTGGCGGGACATTTCATTGGAGCTTATGCCGAAGGGGGAATTTATGATTTCCAGTTTAAAGGAGACGGCTATCAAGGAAGATATTATGCAGCTTCAGGGCTGACTTATGGATATGCAAAGCAGATTGCACGGCATCTCTCGTTTGAATTCAGCCTGGGCATAGGTTATCTGACTACGGAGTACAAGAAGTACACTCCTTATGAGGGAGACTTGGTTTGGAAAAGTAGTGCACGCTATAACTTCATAGGCCCCACCAAGGCAAAAGTATCTTTGGTGTGGCTTATAACAGCAAGGAGATGATAATGAATGAAAGATATAACAAGGTTGCTTTGCATGGTTCTCCTCTCGTTTCTGGTGGTGACGGGATGCAGCCGGCGGGATATTCTGGACGATTATCCGGTGAGTGGTGTGGAAGTGCGGCTGGATTGGAGCGGAGTGACGGAGAAGTTGCCGGAAGGAGTTCGGATTATTTTCTATCCGAAAGACGAAAAAGGTAGAAAGATAGATACGTATTTGTCGGTAACAGGTGGGGAAGTAAAAGTTCCTTCGGGACACTACGCTGTTGTTATTTACAATTACGATACTGAAACGGTCTTAATTCGTGGAGAGGAATCTTATGAAACCATTCAGGCTTATACCAATTTTTGTAAGTTGGGTATTGCAGGTACAGAAAAGATGGTTTGGGGACCGGATCCGCTTTATGTGGTAAATATAGATGATTTGGATATACAGAATAGTGAAGAGACATTGATTCTGAAGCTGAAACCAAAATTGGTGATAAGAACTTACTCCTTTAGTATCAAAGTGCAGGGATTAAGTAATGTTTCAAACGTGATAGGGAGTATTGGTGGGATGGCAGATCATTATTTTTTAGGAAAAGCTTATGCTATGTGCGATGATTATCCGATTAATATTGACCTGAATGTGAAAGCCGGGAAGATAGAAGGGGTATTTACCACTTTTGGATTACCGGAAGCTATTATTACCCGTTTAGAAATAAAACTTCCGGTGATGATGAACCTGATGATTATTAAGGTGGACAATTCGGTACAGGAGGTTAAGATTAATATAACGGAAGCTGTACAAGAACCTACCGGTGGTGGTGAAGGAGGAGAAGGAGAGGAAACAAAACCGCCGGCATTGGTTGAAGTTGAAATAGAAGATGAAATAAAAGTAGATGATGTGGAAACTCCTCCGGATGGTAATGGCGGTATGAATGGGGATGTGGATGATTGGGAGGATGAAACAGATATAGTGATACCGGTGGAATGACACTGGTAGGCAGATAAAAGAGATAATTATTAATTTATAAAACATACTATTATGAAAAAGATTTTATTTGCGGCAGTTGCTGCATTGGCAATCACAGGTTGCTCACAGAATGAGGAGATTGAAAAGGCGGCGAAAACTGCGGAGATTGGGTTCAATACAGTTGTAAAGACTACAACAAGAGTCACTCCATTGGAGACTGATAACTTTACGGCGTTTCATGTGTATGGATACAATATTGGAGAAACAGAGGTTTCTAATACTTCGGCTTTTACAACTCCATTAATTGCTAATGGAAGTAGCTATACTAGAACTGATAAAAATACATCTTGGGCTGGGGATACTTATTATTGGCCTGCATCTGCTACTGATAAGTTATGTTTCTTTGCTTACTCTCCTGAACTATTATCACCAGATGTATATGCTGTCCCTAATAATGGCTACCCAACACTTTCATATGCCATTAAGGGGGTTGGTTCTCAAGAGGATTTGGTTATAGCAAAGGCTACGAATCTGCTAAAAGAAGCTAATACCGGTGGAGTGTCTTTGGTATTTGCACATGCACTTACTCAAATTAACTTTTCAGTAAAGTTAACACAAAATTTCACTTATAAAATAACTGAAATAAAGATAGAGAATGTCGCTAATGAAGGGACATTGGGTTTTGAAAACACTACATGGACATCACAGACAGGTTCCGAGGCCTATATTTATAATGTTACTTATAACTCTAGCGGATATAATCCGAAGGAAACTTCTGAAGAATCTTCTGAAAAAACAGTTGATTTTTCAACAGCTGATAATGCACTTATGCTATTACCCCAGTCATTTGATGATTCATCTACAGCTGCAATTTCTGTTACATATACTGTTACAGCTTCTAATGGACAAACTACTTTTACAGGAACTAAAAAAGTAGCACTTAAAAATTCTACAGCTTGGGGAGAAGGAAAGAAGATTCGGTATACTTTAACTCTTCCGACAGGTGCAGATGCAATATCTTTCACTCCTACAGTAGGTGGTTGGACCGATGATTCTAGAGAAGAATCTGCAAAATAGTATATATCAAGTCTAATTAAAGGTCAGTAGTATTTCCATTCTAAAGGGTGTAGTGGAGGTACTACTGACTTTTTAGTTATTGTTAGTTGTTTTTTCAAATAATTCTCTTACATTTGTTGCAAACATACAAACAAACACACCCGTATATATGCCCAGCTCCGTTTGTGGAGATCCCATGATGTGTCAGAACTGCAAAAAGTCAGTTCCTAATGCCATTTTCCATGTTTACCATAGACGTGGTTTCCATTATCCTGCACAAAAATGTGAGGAGAATTTCATTTTGTTTCTTATCAAGGGAGAAATGCTGGTGAATAGCCGGGAGTATGCCGGAACAATGCTTAAAGCCGGAGAATTTATGCTTCAGCCCATCAGTTCGAAAATAGAAATGCTGGCCATGACCGATGTGGAATGTATCTATTATCAGTTTAATCAACCTGAATTGTTTTGTGATATCCGGTATAATCGTATCATGAAGGAGACTGATCCTCCGTTAATTCCCTCACCCTTACCCATTATTCCCGAACTTCAACATTTTCTTGAGTCTGCACGTACTTATCTGAGCGAAAAGAAGATTTGTCGGGATCTCTTATCATTAAAGCGGAAAGAGCTTGCTTTCATACTCGGTTATTTTTATTCGGATTATGACCTGGCTTCCTTGGTACATCCTCTCTCAAAATATGCTTCTGCGTTTGAGTGCTTTGTATATCAGAACTATAAGAAGGTGAAGACTGTTGAAGAGTTTGCTAAACTTGGAGGATATAGCCAGACTACATTCAGGAGGATTTTCGATAATGTTTTTCATGAGCCGGTGTATGAGTGGATGCTTAGCCGCCGCAAAGAGGAGATCATTTACGAACTTCAGAATACAGAGGCTACCATCTCTGAAATCTGTTATAAATTCGGGTTCGAATCTTTACCGCATTTCTCAAACTTCTGTAAAAAGTCATTTGGTACCTCGCCACGCAGCATTCGATTGAAGCGTTCATCCGAATGAGACAGGCCTCTGGAAGAGAGATTTTTTTTATCATTGTATTTAGGTATCGGAGTTTCGGTGAATACCTAAATATGGTGATTGTCGTCCGGTGTCGATATACGTACCTTTGCGGACTAATTAAACAGAGTGATTAATGAACCACAAAGTGTTGTACAGAGTAGCTTTATTCTGTCTTTTTTCTATGCTGTCAGCCGTTCTTATGCATGCCGGCGAACAGCAACAACAAAGTAAAGGTATAGTGACAGGTCGAATCGTCGACCAACAGAAGCAACCTTACTATCCGGTTGCAGTTGCCATTGAAGGTGTTTATATTGGCGGATATACCAACGAGAATGGAGTTTATCATATCAATGATGTGCCGGCGGGCAGTCAGACGATAGTTGTATCGGGCATAGGAGTGAAAACTAAAAAGGTGCCGATACATGTGACTGCCGGAAAAGTGAACCGGATTCCGGACATAGAGATCGATACCCAGGCGGAAGAGCTGGAAGAAGTACAGGTGATTGGAAAATCTGAAGCTCGCCGGCAGCAGGAGCAGGCGTATGCCATATCGGTACTCGACATCAAGAAAGCGTATAATAGCGCTGCACCTCTCAACAAATTATTGAACAATGTGTCGAGTGTCCGTATCCGTGAGGAAGGTGGTATGGGGTCTAACTATAATTTCAGCCTGAACGGATTTTCGGGCAATCAGGTGAAATTCTTTTTGGACGGAATACCGATGGATAATTTCGGATCGTCTTTTAACCTCGCTAATATCTCGGCTAACATGGCTGAGCGTGTAGAGGTATATAAAGGGGTATTACCTGTAAATCTGGGTGCCGATGCCTTGGGAGGAGCGGTGAATATCGTCAGCCGTAGAGATGCCAATTATCTGGATGCGACCTATTCTTTTGGCTCTTTCAATACTCATAAAGTCTCGGTGAATGGAGCCTATACCCATCTGAAAACAGGTTTCACGGTGCGTGCCAATGCTTTCTATAACTATTCCGACAATGATTATAAAGTGTTTGTGCCCATCATCGATCTGGCTACCAATAAGAAGATAAACGAGCGGTGGGTAAAGCGCTTTAATGATGCCTACCGGTCAGGAGGTATCCGCCTGGAGACGGGAATAACCAATAAGCCTTATGCCGACTATCTGCTTGCAGGCATTATTCTTTCGAAGAATGATAAAGATGTACAGACTGGTGCTACGATGGATGCCGTTTACGGTGGCGTAAAAATGAAGAGTGAATCTGTGATCCCTTCTATTCGTTATAAGAAAGACGATCTGTTTCTTGACGGACTTTCGCTGTCACTTTACGGAACGTATAATTCTGTAAATACTTTCAATGTGGATACCATCGCCCGCCGTTACAACTGGTTGGGAGAATCCGTTCCGTCTACTTCTGCAGGAGAAGGGTATTATACGGATTCCAAGATAAAGAACCGCGAATGGTTAGGAAACGGAAACATCAGTTACGTGATCGACGGTCACCAATCATTGATACTGAACCATGTGGTTTCTGCTATGCGGAGAACCATGAATGATAAAGTACGGCCGGATGATGAAAACAACAATGTACCTCAGCAACTGACTAAGAATATCACAGGCTTGGGATGGCAGATCCGCTATGATCGTTGGAATGCCAATGTATTCGGAAAGATGTATAAGTTGTACAGTTCTACCTATAAGCGGTTGGATGAATATACAGAGAATGCCCGTTGGGAAAAAGTGCGGGATCATAAAACCAATTTCGGATACGGTGCGGCGGCTACTTATTATATCTTACCCTCTTTGCAGGCTAAGTTCTCTTACGAGCATGCCTATCGTTTGCCGGAAAGTATCGAAATGTTTGGAGACGGGTTGATTCAGCAGCGGAATCCGGATTTAAAACCGGAAAGCAGCCGGAATTTGAATCTGGGGTTGAGCTTCATTCAAACTTTCGGAGCCCATCAACTTTCGGCTGATGGAAACTTCATTTATCGTTATACGACAGACTTTATCCTGAAAGGGGTCAGCCTGACCAGTAACCCGACTACCGGTTACGAGAATCTGGGTAAGGTGTTGACAAAGGGTGTTGAGGCTGCTGTCAGATATAACTATAAAGATCTGTTCCATACGGGAGCCGGTTTTACTTACCAGGACATTACCGACCGGCAGCGATATGAGAAGACGAAGGACAGCTTTGTCGGCGAAGGTATCACAGAGAATATTACCTATAAAGAGCGTTTGCCGAACATCCCTTATTTGTTTGCTAATGCCGATGCAGGGGTTCGTTTTCACGATTTGATTTGGAGAAACTCTGTGCTGACGTTTGACTATAATCTTAATTATATTCATTCGTATTATCTTTCGTTCCCGGGATTGGGTGCAAAAAGCTCTAAAAAAGTAATCCCCGAACAGTTCTCACACGATCTGGCATTGGGGTATTCAATGGACAACGGAAAGTATAGTGTGGTTGTGGAGTGTACCAATCTGACCAATCAAAAGCTGTATGATAACTACCGCTTGCAGAAACCCGGGCGTGCCTTTAATGTGAAACTGAGATATTTCTTTAGTAAATAAAAAAGTCTGATGATTACAATGTATCGAATTTATATGTATCTCCTTGCTGCCTGCCTTTTATTGGGTGTCACGGCATGTGAAGAAGAAGGATTGGGAAATGAGGAAACTCCTTTTGCTCCCTATGTACTCAGCCTGGGTATCAATTCCAATGGGACTACCACTTATTATGTGGTTACTGCACCCGAATTGATGTCCGGAACAATCAATGCGGTGGCCAAAGGTATCGAGCAAAACGGATATCGTGATTATGAACAGGCCGGACAAACGGTGTTCAGTATTGGCGGACTGGGACTGACCAGTGCAACCGGAATTGTACGTGATGCAAACGGCTATCTGACGGAGCGTGGAGACTTTGTCTTTAACAGTTCGCTGAATGCGTTTACACAAATGGACGGGCAGAACATGATCGGCCTTGAACTTCCGGCTAATAAGGAGAGTGGGGATCAAATGACCTTATATACCGTAAATATCAGTGATGTTTCTATCACTTCTCAGGTCAAAGCTCCGGTATTTCCGCTGAATCAACTCGAATGGCCGAGTATCACGGGTATGTGTTATAGTGAAGGTAATGTGTACGTTACTTATTTTCCGATGAACCCTTCCACTTTTGAGACTTTATATACCGATACTACTTTTGTTGCGGTATACTCTTATCCGGATATGCAGTTTAAGACATTGATGAAAGATACGCGTACCGGTCCTGCCGGTTCGTGGAATGCATTTAACGGTATTTTTAAGGTAGAGTCCGGCGATATGTACATCATGTCTAATTCTGCCATTGCCAACGGATTCTCACAAAGTACCAAGAATGCTGCTTTCCTTCGTATCCCTAAAGGTGAGACGCATTTTGATGACTACTATTTTGACTTTGAGACGGTTTCGGGAGGATTGAAACCTGCCCATATCAAATATATCGGTAATGGTCTGGTATTTGCCGAGGTCAGCACCATCAGTCCGCAGACATCCGCCGACCGTTGGGGAGATAAGAGTTTGAAATGCTGCATTATCGATCTTAATAATAAAACGGTACGTGACATTAAAGAGATTCCGGTGCATAACGGAGATGGCGGACGGCGTTTTGCCGCTCTGGTAGACGGAGGTTATGTTTATCGTCCGGTCACTACTTCAGAGGGTACTTACATTTATCAGGTAGATCCTCAGGCGGCTACTGCGGTCAGGGGAGCTAAAGTTTCAACCACGTTTGTCGGCGGTTTCTTCCGTCTGGATTGATAGGAGATGAATAAGACTTTTCGGAAGGCTTGTGCGAAACTTCATTTATGGCTTGGATTGCTTTCGGGTATTGTGGTATTCATAGTCTGCATCACCGGCTGCATGTATGCATTTAAAGACGAAATTACCGATGCCACACAACCTTGGCGCTTTGTAGCTCCATTGGAGAAAGAGTTTTTGCCGCCTTCCCGCTTACTTGCGATAGCGGATTCTGTCATGGGAGGAGCTTCGGCCACAGCCATCACTTACGGTGAAAGATCGGATGCGGCCTGGGTGGACTACTATCAGCCGGAAGCAGGGATGAGTACTGTTTTTATCAATCCGTATAGCGGACAGGTATTGAAGTCGGTAGTGAATCATAACGGTGATTTCGATTTCTTCCGGTTGGTGCTTAGCGGGCATCGCACTTTATGGCTCCCCAGGGAGATCGGGAGTCCGATTGTTGGTTACAGTGTATTGATTTTCCTCATCACCCTGATAACGGGAGTGATACTTTGGTGGCCCAGAAGCTGGACACGCAAGGCACTTGTGCAACGGTTGACTCTGAAACGCCCCTTTACCTTTTCAAGGCTTAACTTCGACCTGCATAATGTTGCGGGTTTTTATGCTGCATTGGTGCTGGCCGTATTATGTTTTACCGGATTGATATTTAGCCTGAATTGGTTTAGCAGAGGCGTGTACAGCATCACTTCGGGTGGTGAAGAGTTGAAGCCCTACGTTTTACCGGTATCCGATACATTGCAGGTTGTCAATCGTGTGACAAACCCTTTGGACAGACTTTATACTCAGCTACGGCTTGAAGAACCTGCTGCCAAGACCTTTTATTTTGCTTTACCCGGACAAGCCGATGGTGTTTACCGGGTCAGTGTTGTACATAAAAGAGGGTCTTACTACCGTACCGATAATTTGTTTTTTGACCGGTATACACTGGTTTCTTTGAAAGGAGCCGGTCCTTATGCCGGTAAATATACCGAGGCCTCTCCCGCCGATAAGTTCCGTCGTATGAATCTGGAGATTCATGACGGGCGCATCTGGGGGCTTCCCGGTAAAATTATAATGTTTCTTGCGAGCCTGACGGGTGCTTCACTTCCTGTGACCGGCTTTATCATCTGGTATCGTAAGCGCCGTAAGAGATAACACTGCTCTCCATATACAAAAATTCCCCACCGATACCGGTGGGGAATTTTCCTACTTATTAATCAAATGCTAAGTTGTGCTTAGTCTTTCAGTTTTGCGATGATGAAATCGCGGTTCAAACGAGCGATGTTGCTGATTGAAATGTTCTTCGGACACTCTGCTTCACAAGCACGTGTGTTTGTACAGTTACCGAATCCCAGTTCGTCCATCTTAGAAAGCATAGCTTTTGCACGGCGTGCTGCTTCTACTTTTCCTTGTGGAAGGAGGTTCAGCTGGCTGACCTTAGCTGATACGAACAACATGGCAGAACCATTCTTACAAGCAGCTACACAAGCACCGCAACCGATACATGCAGCGGCATCCATAGCCTCGTCGGCGATATCCTTAGAGATAAGGATAGCGTTGGCATCCTGAGGAGCACCTGTGTTTACGCTTACGTAACCACCGGCCTGCATGATCTTGTCATAAGCCGAACGGTCAACCATCAAGTCACGGATTACCGGGAAACCGGCAGAACGCCAAGGTTCAACTGTGATGGTGTCTCCATCTTTGAAGCGACGCATATACATCTGGCAGGTAGTAGCACCTGTCGCAGGTCCGTGCGGGTGTCCGTTGATGTAAAGAGAACACATACCGCAGATACCTTCGCGGCAGTCATGGTCGAATACGATAGGTTCGCCACCGTCATTAATAATCTGTTCGTTCAGGATATCCAGCATTTCGAGGAACGACGTATCGCCCGGGATATCTTTCATTTGATATGTTTCAAAAGCACCTTTTGCTTTCGGGCCTTTCTGGCGCCATACCTTCAGTGTGAATGATATATTTTTATCCATTTTTGTTTTCCTTTAATTGATTAGCCGAATTATGACTTGTAGTTACGAGTCTGAACTTTTACGAACTGGTAGTTCAAATCTTCTTTGATCAACTCCGGTTCTGAATTTTCACCGGTGTATTTCCAGCAAGCTACGTATGAGAAGTTCTTATCGTCACGTAACGCTTCACCTTCCGGGGTCTGGTATTCGGTACGGAAGTGTCCACCGCAAGATTCTTCACGGTTCAAACCGTCGCGAGCCATCAGCATACCTACTTCAATGAAGTCGATCAGACGAAGTGCTTTTTCCAGTTCTACGTTCAGTTCGTTTACATCACCCGGGATGCGAACGTTGGTCCAGAAATCTTTCTTCACCTCTTCAATGCCTGTCAGGGCTTTCTGCAGAGATTCTTTTGTACGGGCCATACCTACGAAGTCCCACATGATGTGACCCAGTTTCTTGTGGATAGAGTCAACAGAGTGTTTTCCGTTTACGGCTTTGATCTTCTGGATCTTATCTTTCACTTCCTTTTCGGCTGCAGCAAATTCCGGCAGGTCGGTAGAGAAGCGCGGAACCTGAATCTGATCGGCCAGGTAGTTCTGGATAGTGTAAGGCAATACGAAGTATCCGTCAGCCAGACCCTGCATCAATGCAGATGCACCCAAGCGGTTAGCACCGTGGTCGGAGAAGTTGGCTTCACCGATAGCGAACAGACCCGGGATAGAAGTCATCAATTCATAATCAACCCAGATACCACCCATGGTGTAGTGGATAGCGGGGAATATCATCATCGGAGTCTTGTACGGGTTCTCGTCAGTGATTTCTTCGTACATGTCGAAGAGGTTACCATAACGGGCACGAACCACGTCCTCACCCAGACGATCGATAGCATATTTGAAATCGAGGAAGACGGCCAAACCGGTATTGTTCACACCGAAACCGGCATCACAACGTTCTTTGGCTGCACGTGAAGCAACGTCACGCGGAACAAGGTTACCGAATGCCGGGTAACGGCGTTCCAGATAGAAGTCACGGTCTTCATCAGGAATTTCGGTCGGCTTTTTAGTGCCTGCCTGCAATGCTTTGGCATCTTCAATCTTCTTCGGAACCCAGATGCGACCGTCGTTACGAAGTGATTCAGACATCAATGTCAGCTTAGACTGTTTGTCACCGTGTACGGGGATACAAGTCGGGTGAATCTGAGCGAAACAAGGATTGGCAAAATAAGCACCTTTCTTATAGCACTGGATGGCAACTGAACCGTTGGAACCCATAGCGTTGGTAGAAAGGAAGAATGCGTTTCCGTAACCACCTGTACCGATAACTACAGCGTGAGCAGCGAAACGTTCGATTTCACCGGTTACGAGGTTACGGGCAATGATACCGCGCGCACGTCCTTCAATTACAACGAGGTCGAGCATTTCGTAACGAGTGTAAAGTTTAACAGTACCTTTTTGTACCTGACGGCTCAATGCTGAATAAGCGCCCAGCAACAGCTGCTGTCCGGTCTGGCCGCGGGCATAGAACGTACGGGATACCTGTGCACCACCGAATGAACGGTTGTCAAGTGTGCCACCGTAATCGCGTGCGAAAGGTACACCCTGTGCTACGCATTGGTCGATGATAGCGTTTGATACCTCAGCCAGACGGTAAACGTTGGCTTCGCGTGCACGGTAGTCACCGCCTTTGATTGTATCGTAGAAAAGACGGTAAACCGAGTCACCATCATTTTGATAGTTTTTAGCTGCGTTGATACCACCCTGTGCTGCAATAGAGTGAGCACGGCGGGGTGAATCCTGAATACAGAAATTGAATACTCTGAAACCCATTTCGCCTAGAGAAGCGGCAGCAGATGCTCCGGCAAGTCCGGTACCTACAACGATAATGTCAAGGCGACGTTTGTTGGCAGGGTTAACAAGTTTTTGATGAGCCTTATAGTTACTCCATTTTTCGGCGAGCTGGCCTTCAGGAATTTTTGAATCTATCTTAGTCATAATGCTATTTACAATTTAATCATTTACAATTTACAATTTAGCAAGCACCGCATGCCAACGATTTAACGAAGAATACGACTACTACCAGAGCAAAGCATACAACAACGATGGTTGAATAGATGTTGGAGATGCATTTCCAGCGGTTGATCCAAATCTTGTTGTTCCAGCCCAAAGATTGCATAGAGCTCCAGAAACCATGAGTCAGGTGGAACCAAAGGGCGCCCAGCCAAACGAGGTACAGCACTACATATACAGGGTTAGAGAAAGTGTTCATGATGTGATAAACACCATCAGCAGCATAAGTTGTGTCTGCTACTCCTCCCATGTTGTGCACCAATTCAGGTAACTGCATTTTAGCCCAGAAGTTAAAGAGGTGAAGGCCCAAACCTAAGATAACGATGATACCCAGCACCAACATGTTTTGTGATGCCCATTCCACGGTTTTAGGTTTGTCAACTACGGCGTAACGTTCGCTACCACGTGCTGCGCGATTCTGTATTGTCAGCCAGAAAGCGTAGATAATGTGAATCACGAAGAGGGCAGCCAGGCCCAGCGTAGCTACCAACGCATACCAGTTTGCTCCCAGGAACTCACAAACCAAGTTGTAACCCTCAGCCGAGATGATCGCAACAAGGTTCATCGCCATGTGAAACGTTAGAAACAGGACAAGGGCGATACCGGTAACGCTCATCACCACTTTCCTTCCTACAGATGAATTACTTAACCACATAAATGATTGATTTTAAATTATTTAATTGTTAGAACTATAATTTCTGTTTTACGAGCCTTCTTTCTCATTGTGCAAAAGTACACGAAATACATTGATTAACCAAAGAATTAAAGAAATAATTCTTTAATCCTGAATGTCCGGAGAGGATGGGGTAAACGGGACGATCGGTTGGGGGTATAAAGGATTTGTCGTGAATCTGTTAGAATAGTAAAATCTTTGTCTTTAAGAAGTTAGCTTTTGGAGTCGTTATCATGCTTATATTTAATTGGTCGTTTTCCGAGGTTTTCTCTAATTCTCTTTTCTGTGCATGAATTAAGAAGAAAACAAGTCAAATGGACATCATTTATAATACTTTGTAAATAAGAGTATTACCGTACCTTCTGATATGTTTATGTGAGCCTTGCTATCTGGGCTCATGGGCACAGATATACAGGACGAGATAAAGAAAAGACTATTTTCACTAAAGATAGCAAGAAAAATAAAATACTCTAAGTGATATAGATAGAAATATAGTTATATACATTTGGATATCAGCATGATGTATTGTATTCCAGCTCTTGTCCGGAGGGTGGAAGATGGAAGATTGAAATCCATTTACGTGGGAGAAGTATCCGACTGATCCGAAGAATGAGAAGGGGATTCGGATGAAGCTTTGTCCGTTATCGGGTAAAAAGAGCGGTTTCTATTCTGTTTTTAAAGCAGTAATTTTTTCACCTCTGGCTGCACGTGTACGAAGGGCACGTGGAGAGTCTCCAAAGGAAGCTTTGCAGAAATGTGCAAAATGTGATAAAGAGTCGAATCCGTAACGATTACTGATCTCGGTGATCCGTTGTTTGGTATGCTGGAGGTCTTCCAGGATGCCTTCTCTTTTCTTGCTCAGAATCCATTCGTATACAGGTACGCCATACATGTTCTTGAATAAACGGCGAAAAGTGGTAGTGGTATAGCCTCCCAGGTGTGCAAATTCCTCTACGTTTTTCACCTTTTCGTAATTCTGCATGACGAAATATTGGAAACTTTCCGTATAGCTGCTGATGGGATAGAAAAACTTGCTCAACTGGGGTATCGGGTAATAACAGATGATCAGATATATCAGTTCCTGACATTTCAGATCGATGAATGCGCCGCAAGGCATCTGTTCATCGAGGTAATCACAAATATCTTTCATGAAGTTGGTTATGCGTTGTGTCATAACCAATGGTGTATAAGTTAGCGGAGCTTCTGATTGTTGCAGGATCTCATGATAGCGCTGTTCACAGATCAGGGGTGGTTCGTTGAACCAGTACACTACATAATTTACGTCTGTCAGTGCCAGTAATTCTAATTTGGAGCCGATCGACTGGAGAATAAATTGTCCTTCACGTAATGTGGTGCCGGGATACTCTTCACTGTTGACCAGTAATTCTCCTTGTAGTATAAACAGGATACAATTTTGTGTGCATTTGTCGGGCGGAAAATGTTGTCCTTTGGGAAACTTCCGGTGAACAAGTATGCCTTCTGTAGCTTTGGGACATTGCGCACAATCTGTCTGTCTATTACATTGAGTTTCTCTGGCCATGAATTAAAGTTAGGTGTCAGGGTAAATAATACTTAGGGAACAAAGATAGGTTTTTTTTGCGAAAACTCTGTCTTTTTAATCTATCTTTGCTGCAAAATAGTAAATTAGTAGAAAAATGAAGAAATTTGTGCTTATTTGTTTTTGTGTGCTTTCTTCGGTAGGGGGATATGCTCAGAACTGGGATATCAATACGTTACATAAAATAAACAGTCTTGATAGTAAGTTTGCGAGGAATTATAGCAAAGCCTTTTCTAAATCGGCACCTTATATTGCGGTAGGTGTACCGGTGGCGATGGCTGTATATGCAGGTATCGATAAAGATAAAGAGCTGCTGAAAGATGCCATTTACATCGGTACGAGTGTGGCCGAGGCAGTCGTGATTACGTATGGTATGAAATATGCTTTTGACCGTGAGCGTCCCTACGACCGTTATCCGGATCGGGTAGATGCACGTAGTCATGAATCGAGTCCTTCGTTTCCTTCCGGTCATACGGCAGCAGCCTTTTCACTGGCTACTTCTTTGAGTATCCGTTATCCTAAATGGTATGTGATAGCTCCATCTGCTTTCTGGGCATGTTCTGTGGGATTCTCAAGAATGAATGAAGGGGTACATTATCCGTCGGATGTAGCAGCAGGAGCTGTGATAGGAGCTGGTTGTGCGGTAGCCAATATTTATGTGAATCGCTGGCTTAACAAGTGGTTGTTCGGTGAGAAGAAGAAGGTTACAATAAGTTATTGACGACATACGGTGAATGACGAACAGGCTGCAGGAAGCATGGTCTGTTCGTCATTCACCGTATATCGTTTTCCGTTATAGAAACGTTATTTCAATATCTTTTCGTACTCTTTGTCATTTAAGATTTCCAGTGCCCGCTCCACACTCTTATTGGTGGCATTCATTACTTGGAAATATTCATTCATATCCCATAAGTCACGGGCTATCAAAGCTTTCAGCTGAGCTTTAATCAGTGGCAGGGCTTTGTTGTACTGCTCTTCGTTGAATTCAATCTTTTCTTTATCGGCAGCTTCTCTCAGGTAGTTCAATAGCTGGTCGTCGATTTCAAACTTTTCATTGAATTTCTCGAATGTCTTATATTTATCCAATAAAGCCTTTCGGTTCTTTTCAATGAAGTTCATTGTGGTTTTAATGACTACCCCTTTGGCTACCAGGTTACGGTGATAGTCGGTATATAGCGTTGTGTCTACCGGAACGAAGTAGTCCGGCATGATACCTCCTCCACCATAAACCGTACGTCCCAGTTTTTTAGTCTGGCATTTCAGTGAATCCGGGAAGTGGATGCTGTCTGCACTGACCATTTCGCCATGATTATACCGGTCGATCAGATCCTGGTTGTATTTTTCGATGCTGCTTTCACTGCTTTTTCCTTTTCCCGGTTTTTCGTTGATGCTGCTGTCATAAGGCTTTTGTATGCAACGTCCTGCAGGTGTATAGTAGCGGGCAATGGTCAGGCGGATCATAGAACCGTCCGGAAGGTCGATCGGGCGTTGAACCAGTCCTTTACCGAAAGAACGGCGTCCTACCACCACTCCTCTGTCCCAATCCTGAATGGCACCTGTCACAATCTCACTTGCCGAAGCCGAATATTCGTCTACCAATACCACCAGACGTCCGTTACGGAAGTTTCCGTTACCTTTGGCAAAAAACTCACTGCGTTGTGCAGAACGTCCTTCTGTGTAGACAATCAGTTCTTTTTGTCCCAGGAACTCGTTTGCCAGATCGATGGCGGCATTCAGATAACCACCTCCGTTGCCTTGCAGGTCCAGAATCAGGTCTTTCATCCCTTTTTTCTGTAACTCTTTCAGGGCTTTTAGAAACTCTTCGGCGGTAGTTGCTCCAAAACGGTTGATACGGATGTATCCTATTTTAGGCTGAATCATATAAGCAGCATCCAGGCTGAGGATTGGAATTTTATCTCGTTTTACATTAAATAAAAGCGGTTCTTTCACACCTCTGCGGATAATGGTCAGGTTTACTTTCGAATCTTTGGGGCCCCGCAGGCGTCCCATGATTTCTTCTGTTCCCATTTTTACGCCTGCTATGGCTGTGTCATTCACCGCGATGATACGGTCTCCTGCCAGGATACCTACCTTTTCGGACGGGCCATTACTCACCGGTTGTACGATGAGCAACGTATCTTCGATCATCTGAAACTGTACACCTATCCCTTCGAAATTGCCTTGGAGCGGTTCATTCATTTTCTTCACCTCTTCGGCATCCGAATAGGTGGAATGAGGGTCGAGCTGTGCCAGCATTTCTATGATGGCCGATTCAACGAGTTTGTTTTCATTGACCGTATCTACATATAAGTTAGAGATGGCGAACTCTGCCAGTTGTAATTTTCGCATGGCGGGTGAGCCAAAGTTCTGTGCCTGTAGTCCCAAAACGGAACACAAACCGATAAGCAGGTATATTATTCTTTTCATGATCACATGGGTTTATTACATTTCCATCCCTTTGGGAATGAACATACTGATATCCTTATTATAGCCAAGCAGTTCGCGGACGATGGTAGAGCTGACACAGGTCAATTCCGGTTCGGTAAATAACAGAATGGTTTCAATGCCGGCCAGTTTCCGGTTGATATCGGCAATTGTTTCTTCGTATTCGAAGTCTTTCACGGTACGGATACCGCGAACGATGAATTGGGCATCTACCTGACGGGCAAAGTCGATCGTCAGGCAATCGTAAGATTCGACCTTGATCCGGGGTTCGTCTTTATAGAACTTACGAATCATTTCCACACGTTTCTCGATCGGAAAGTATGTATTCTTGTTTTCGTTGATACCGATACCGATGACCACTTCGTCCATGAATGTCAGGGTGCGTTGAACTACGGAGTAGTGTCCGATGGTAAACGGGTCGAACGTTCCCGGAAAGATAGCTCTTCTCATGTTTATGCGATGTCTTCTTCTATAACCAGATTATCAATAATAAAGTTTTGCCGTTCCATTGTATTCTTACCCATGTAAAATTCGAGTAGTTCTTTTACCGTGTCTGTTTTGCGCAGCGATACTTGTTCGAGACGCATATCTTTGCCGATAAAGTGTCTGAATTCGTCGGGCGAGATTTCCCCCAAACCTTTAAAACGGGTGATTTCCGGATTCGGGCTAAGCTCTTTAATAGCATTTACACGCTCTTCTTCGGTATAACAATAAAGCGTTTTCTTTTTATTGCGTACGCGGAAGAGAGGAGTTTGGAGTATATATACATGTCCTTTCTTTATCAGATCGGGGAAGAACTGAAGGAAGAAAGTAATCAGCAACAAGCGGATGTGCATACCATCCACATCGGCATCGGTAGCCACGATCACTTTGTTGTAGCGTAAGCCTTCGATACCGTCTTCTATATTCAATGCAGCTTGCAGCAGATTGAATTCTTCGTTCTCGTAAACTACTTTTTTGGTCAGGCCGAAAGAGTTGAGAGGCTTACCGCGGAGGCTGAATACGGCTTGTGTGTTCACATCCCGGCTTTTGGTGATAGAGCCGCTTGCCGAGTCACCCTCGGTGATGAAAATGCACGATTCCTCTTCCAGCCCTTTGCCTTTCACATCGTTCAGGTGGACGCGGCAATCACGCAGCTTCCGGTTGTGCAGGTTGGCTTTCTTGGCGCGTTCACGTGCCAGTTTGGTCACTCCGGCAATGGCTTTGCGTTCTTTTTCCGAATCCTGTATCTTTTGCAACATGATTTCGGCTACATCGGCATGTTTGTGGAGGAAATTGTCTACCTCCTGTTTTATGAAGTCACCCACGAACTTATTTACTGTGATGCCTCCCGGCGACATATTGGTAGAGCCGAGTTTGATTTTGGTCTGGCTTTCAAACATAGGTTCTTCCACGTTGACAGCAATGGCGGCTACCAGTCCGTTACGGATGTCAGTATAGTCTTGATTCTTGTTATAGAACTCTTTGATGGTGCGGGCGATGTGTTCTTTGAAAGCACTTTGATGGGTACCTCCCTGAGTGGTATGCTGACCGTTTACAAATGAGTAGTACTCCTCTCCGTACTGTCCGGTATGGGTAAAGGCTATCTCGATATCTTCGCCCTTCAGATGTACGATGGGGTAGAGGCCGGTAGCTGTCATGTTATCATTCAGCAAATCTACCAGGCCATTGCGCGAAAGGATCCGTTGCCCATTATAGATAATTGCCAGCCCGGTGTTCAGGTATGTGTAATTGCGCAGCATCGTCTCGATAAATTCGGGACGGAAACTATAATTCAGGAATAAAGTTTCATCCGGTTCGAAGAAGATGTAAGTACCGTTTTCTTCTTCCGTATCTTCTGTGTGGTCTGTCACCAACTCTCCTTTGGTAAAGGTGGCGCAACGCACTTTACCATCCCGGTAACTACGTACTTCAAAGTTTGAGCTCAAAGCATTGACAGCTTTCACGCCGACACCGTTCAGTCCGACACTTTTCTTGAAAGCCTTGCTGTCATACTTACCACCGGTGTTCAGCACACTGACTGCCTCTATTAGTTTTCCCTGTGGGATACCGCGGCCGTAGTCGCGTACACTGACACGAAGATTCTCTTCCACTCTGATTTCGATCTTCTTGCCGGATTGCATTTTGAACTCGTCGATACTGTTGTCAATAACTTCTTTCAGAAGGACATATATTCCGTCTTCGGGATGCGAACCGTCGCCCAGCTTACCGATGTACATACCCGGACGGGTGCGCACATGTTCCATGTCGCTCAGGTGGCGGATGTTGTCGTCTGTATATTCTACAGGGTTGTTGTCTACAGGTATCAGTTCGTTCTCTTCCATTGTTTTTAGTCTATCTTCTTAGTAAACGCACGACGACGTTTATGTTGTTCGGTTTTAAAGTATTCCCATTGTGCCTGAACCTTTCCGTTCATTTCCAGTTCGGGGTTGCTTTCTGCAAAGATAAAACCTAATTTTTGATAAACCGGAATTAAATCGGAAAATAACAAAGCGTTAACACCTTTGTTTTGGTACTCCGGTTTCACGGCTACAAGCAGCAGGTCAAGCATTTTGGCGCGTCGTTTCATGAACAATGCCTTTAGCAGATAATACCATCCGAGGGGCAAAAGGCGTCCATGCGATTTCTGTAACGCTTCCGAAAGTGAAGGCATTGAAATGCCTACGGCAATTAACTTGTCTTCCGCATCTGTGATCAGGGTTACCATTCGCAAGTCGACAATCGGAAGGTACATTTTAACATATTGGTCAATTTGCCGTTGCGAAAGCGGAGAGTATCCGTACAGCGGACTATAAGCTTCGTTCATCAACTCAAAGATAGCTTGTCCGTAATCGGCTGCAATCTTTCTGGATGAGGTATATTTCTTTATCTTGAGGTTATATTTACGCTGAATAAGATCGGATATGCGCTGGTGCTTCTCAGGGATGGCGTCAGGAATATAAATTTTGTATTCCACCCAGTCGGCATCTTTCTCAAATCCCAGTTTCTCCATGTGTTGCGGATAGTAGGGATGATTGTAGATGGTTGCCATGGTGCTGAGTTGGTCGAATCCTTCGATCAGCATACCTTCTGCGTCGAAGTCGGTAAATCCAAGAGGTCCCTGAATGTTCTCCATCCCTTTGGATTTACCCCATTCTTCTACGGTTTGCAGAAGTCTGGAAGATACTTCAAGGTCGTCGATGAAGTCGATCCAACCGAAACGGACATCTTTTTTGTTCCAGGTGGCATTGGCACGGTGATTGATAATACCTGCGATGCGCCCTACGATTTTTCCGTCTTTATAAGCCAGAAAGTACTCGGCCTCACAGAACTCGAATGCCGCATTTTTCTTCTTATTGAATGTATTCAGCATGTCGTCGTAGAGGTCAGGTACGGAATAAGGATTCTCTTTGTATAATTCGTAATTAAAACGAATGAATTTTTTAAGTTCTCTTTTTGTCGATACCTTTTTAATTGTAATGGCCATAGCTTGTATTTATGATGAGGGGGCAAAGATACGTGATAATCTTTAAATTACCACGTACGAAAACTAAAAACTATGTGTCTCGATGTTATCAAATCTGATAGATCAGATAGGTGGTGTAGGCTATATAGCATAACACCAGAATACTTCCTTCGATCCGTGTGATGGTGCGTTTGGCAAAAAATAATCCGAAAAACCAGAGCAGAATGCCCGAACCGACCAAGGTGAAAAGGTCGAAGTTATTGATGTCTGTCAGCCGCAAGGGAGTGATGGAAGCACTGCATCCCAATACAAAGAAGATGTTGAACAGATTACTGCCGATCACATTACCGATGGCTATTTCCGGATTCTTTTTCAAGGCAGCCACTATCGATGTAGCAAGTTCCGGTAGGGAGGTACCTCCGGCTACCAGTGTGAGTCCGATAACAGATTCGCTGACGCCAAGGTGCCGTGCGATGTTGCTTGCTCCCTCTACAAACCATTGTCCCCCGAAAATAAGTCCGGCCAATCCGCCCAGAATGAAAAGTACGGATTTCCACATCGGGAGGCTTTTGATTTCCTCTTCCGGTTGAGTATTGTTTGTGGGTGAGGCTATGGCAAATGTGTAGCCCAGGAAGATGGTGAAGAAACAGAGCAGAATCAGTCCGTCCGAGATGCTTAGTATGTTGCTGGAAGCTTTATTCAGAAAAACGTCATTGGCGCATATCAGCAGGACGATGGAGGAGAGAATGCATAGCGGAATCTCTTTCCGCAAAGTATTCCGGGTAATTACGATAGGAGCAAATAGAGCGGTGCACCCGACGATCATCAATGTATTGAAGATATTACTTCCCACTACGTTACCTACGGCGATGTCCGCGCTACCTTTCAGGGCGGACGATACGCTAACGGTCAGTTCCGGGGCGGAAGTTCCGAAAGCTACGATAGTCAGGCCGATTACGATGGAAGGAATACGGAATCGCTTGGCTACGGACGCAGCACCATCTGTCAGGCAGTTGGCACCTATCAAAATGAGGAGTAATCCTCCAATAAGCAGTAATATATCCATGTTTATACCTTTAAATTACGGATTCGGGTGCAAATATAATGATTTCGATCTATGCTATGTCAAAAACAATCTGTATGTTTGGCACGTTTATCCATTCCGGTGACAATTACTTTATGAGTTTTTGATATGAAAAAGAACAGATTATTCGGCCTTTTGTTGTTTCTGTTGGTGACCAACAATATGTGCGCACAGTTGGGAAAGGCGGTTCGTGAGATATTGACGGGTGATAGTGTGGCTACCCGGACCGCAGTTCGGAACGATTCGGATTCCGTACGGATGGCAGATATGAAGAAAGAGCTGGAGGAGGCGCGTCTGAGCGAAGCCAATATGCGTATGGAAATGGAGCAGATGAGGCTGAAAGCTTTTGCTGCCGACTCTGTGAAATTAGCTCAGCAAAGGGCACGTATCGACTCACTTCGCCAGTTTACGCCGGGAGTACCGGTAGTGGTCGAAGGCGATACATTGTTTTATTTGTATACCAAGCGTGGGGGATATACCCCTTTGCAGCGGGCCGAAATGATCGATGCGGCCATCATGCAGTTGGGTAAACGGTTTACCCTGCATCCCGATTCTGTCTATATCGAGAGCAGCGATATCGTAACCGATCTGATGTACGGCAATAAAGTCATTGCTTCGTTTACCGACCAGGATGGACTATGGGAAGGACGTTCGCGCGAGCAGTTGGCAACGGATAAGCGGAAGATTGTAGTACAGAAACTGAAAGAGTTGAAGGAGGAGCATAGTTTGTGGCAACTGGGTAAGCGTATTCTGTATTTTGTCCTGGTATTGGCAGGGCAGTATCTGTTGTTTTGGCTTACAGGCTGGCTGTTCCGTAAACTGAAAGTACGTATCCAAAAGCTGAAGGATACCAGGCTGAAGCCGATCTCCATTCAGAATTACGAGTTATTGGATACGCAGCGGCAGGTCAACCTGTTGATCTTCCTTTCCAATTTGCTGCGCTACGTAATCATGCTTCTCCAATTGTTGATTACCGTTCCCCTTTTGTTCGCTATCTTCCCACAGACCAAGGGGCTGGCCTATCAGATATTTTCGTATATCTGGAACCCGATCAAGAACATACTGGTAGGTATAGTCGATTATATTCCCAATTTGTTTGCCATTCTTATCATCTGTTTTGCCGTTAAGTATCTGGTGCGCTTGGTTCACTACTTGTCCCGTGAGGTAGAGGCGGGGCGGCTCAAGTTCGGTGGCTTCTATCCCGACTGGGCAATGCCTACTTATCATATCATCCGTTTTCTGCTTTATGCTTTTATGATTGCGATGATCTATCCCTATTTGCCGGGGGCTAAGAATGGAGTATTCCAGGGGATATCTGTTTTTGTCGGTCTGATCATTTCTTTAGGATCCAGTACGGTAATCGGTAATGTGATTGCGGGGCTGGTCATTACTTATATGCGTCCTTTTAAACTGGGCGACCGGATCCAGCTGAATGATACTACCGGGAATGTAATCGAGAAAACGCCTTTGGTGACCCGGATCAAGACACCGAAGAATGAGGTGGTAACCATTCCGAACTCGTTTATCATGTCATCCCATACAGTGAACTATAGCGCTTCGGCCCGCGAATACGGTCTGATTATTCACTCGGAAGTGACCATCGGATATGATGTTCCCTGGCGTCAGGTTCATCAGCTATTGATAGAGGCTGCCTTGAATACTCCCGGGGTGATTGACGATCCGCGTCCTTTTGTGCTTGAAACTTCGTTGAGTGACTGGTATCCGGTTTATCAAATCAATGCTTATATCCGTGAGGCGGATAAATTGGCTCAGATATATTCGGACCTGCATCAGAATATTCAGGATCGCTTTAATGAAGCGGGCATCGAAATCATGTCGCCTCACTATATGGCTATGCGTGACGGCAATGAGTCTACGATTCCCAAAGATGATTTGAGGCCCAAGACTGATAAATAATAAACAGAGCCGGCTCTTTCGTCACGAAGAAGTCGGCTCTTTCAAAATTGTGCATTTTTCAAGAGAGTGATTTATTTTTTCCGGGTTACCGTATAAAGTATATTCCCTTTTTTATCGATCATCCGCAGGTTCAGTTCCTTTTTATCAATGGAGCAGACTGAGAAGCCAGGTTCGGGGCTGCAGAACTGAGTTCCCTCAATCGGTTTCACCTTGCGTGCCAGTGATCCGGCAGAGTTTACGATATAGTCGATGTCGCTTCCCGGTACGCGGATGTGTTGGAAGTTGTGGATATGTCCGCAAATGTACATATCTACTTTATGCTTTCTCAGAATAGGATCGAGGCGGCTCTGTAAGTCGCTGCGTTCGCTCTGGTCTTTCGGGGTTTCGGCATAGATCGGATGATGCCCGGCAACGATCACCCAGTCTTCTTTGGCAACAGTCAGCACCGAGTCCAGCCAGGCCAACTGTCCGTTCATATCCTGATGACATGCATCGGGATAGGTTGAGCTTTCGTTACGGTATTTATCGATCAGAGGAGCAGTATCTATCCAGACGATGCGGACGGTGGCTCCTTTTTCTTCGAATGTCTTGGTGTAGTAACGGGCAGGCATGGTCCAGCGGCGGCTCACTCCGCTGTAGTCCAGTACAGCTTGTGTGTTGCCCCGGTATTCGTGGTTTCCCAGTACGGGATACCAGTCGATCATGAGTTCCGGGTGACTGTAAATCAGTTCAAAGTTGGTCATCCAGAGCGGGTCGTTCACGCTGCGTACTCCTTCGAAATGATGGACATCTCCGGCAGCCAGCACAAATTCCGGTCCTATTTCCTCACCCATAGTTCCCATTAATTCGGCAATCGGCTTTTGATCGTAGTAGCCGTTACGTCCCAGGTCGTTAGCAATGTAGAAGTTAAACTTCTTGTCAAACATAGAGTAATCCTTGAGCTGGGCCGAAGCGGTTGCGACAATGGAGATAAACAGTAGTATCAGTAAGTTTTTTAATTTCATAAATATGAGTTTTTATATTGATTATTAATGAATTGAATACGTTTTTTCGTCAGTGATGCGAGAAGACGGTTTTGATCTCAGACCCACGGTGCACCGTTCCTTTAGAAACGGTGCACCGTTTTCTGATCAACGGTGCAGCGTTTTCTGATCGGCGGTGCACCGTGGGTTCAACCTCCTCTGATAGCCGGTTAAAAGTTGATCTTAAATCCGGCATTAATCTTTACACCGTAGTATTCAGCCTGCATGGTGCGGTCCTGAGTCCCCTGATAATAGCGGAGGGGTTGGTTCAGCAGGTTGTTTGCTTCGGCATAGAGGGTGTAGTGTTTCGCAAAAGTGTAACTGGCGTTTACGTCCAGATAGTTCACGCGGTCGTAATAGCGGTCGTGAAAGGTGTCTTCACCCATTTCATCGATGAAGGCCGATGCAAAGTTGTAGCTCAGGCGGAGGTTCAGTCCATTTTTCTCAAAATAGAGCGATGCATTGGCTGTATGCTTCGGAGAACCCGGCAGGCTCAGATCCTTTTCATTTTCGCGTCCTTCGAAGTTGAAGTCTTCCACACGGGAGTGAGTGAAGGTGTAAGTGCCATAAAAACCGATACATTTCAGGGCAGGAGCGATAAATCCGAAATCACGCTGGTAAGAGAGTTCCATACCTATCAGATTGGCATTACCCGCATTCTTGGGCTGGATAAAGCGGTTGTATAGGTTGCCGTTGTATTCGTAGTTTGTAGACACTTGGTTGACAATGAAATCGTCTATTTTCTTATAGAATACTCCTGCGCTGACCAGACCGATACTTTTGAAATAATAATCCGCACTCAGGTCGAAGTTATAAGAAAGAGTAGGTTTCAGGCCGGGATTACCCACTGTCACTTCGTTATCCGAACGTTTGATGTTGACACTGGGTACCAGGGCAGAATACTTCGGACGTGACAATGTCTGAGTAAACGAACCGCGTACTTTGAAATCCTCGTTTACGTTCCATTTCATGAGGAGTGACGGGAGGAAGTTGATGTAACTGTTCGTTTCTCGGGCAGTCTTCGAGGTTTGGTCTGTTTCGTCGTCATACGTGCGTCCGGTATAGCTGAGGCTGGTGTTTTCGATGCGGAGCCCGGTCATCAGTTCTACGTTGTCCGTGAGCTTCTGGTCGAAACGGATGTAGCCCGAACTTACGGTTTCACGTGCTTCGAAGTTACCGGCTAACTCTTCCTGCACCTGTTCTTTGTCAAAGAGGGAGGGATTGTTCAGGTCCAGTGAACCTACATATTGTTTGTCGGCGTAAATGCCTGCCTGATATTTATGGTCCGGCATGAAGTTTTTGTTGGTTTGATCTACCGTGTTCTGCAGGCTGTTGGTCATGAATGCCTCTTCATCTTTCGGAGTGTATTCATAAAAGTCTACCTCTTTATCTTTGGTTTTGCGTACCACCTTGGCACCGAATTTCAGTTTGTTTCCGTTCCGGAAGGGGAGTTTGAAGTTCATGGAGAATTTCAGGTCTTTTTCCTTGATGTCTTCCTGTTGTTCGGTGAGTTCCTTCAGGCCGAAATCTTTGTTCAGTGTCATTGTAGAACCGGACTTTGGTGTAGCCAGCGGTTCGCGTTCGTTGCTCAGATCCATGTCGAATTGCTGTTTCTTCAGTTGGAAATCAATGTAACGTTCGTTCGGACGCTCCTCTGTTGCTTTGGCGTAACTGGCATTCCAATCCATAGACACCGGTCCGAACAGATGCTCGCCTCCCAATGTGAAGTCCATCGTGCGTTGGCGTTCCAGGCGGGCGTTGCGATTGTCCGGCGTACCGGCTTTAGTCTGTACGCGTACAGTTGCTTTTCCCTCTTCATCCATATCTTTCAGAGTAGTGCGGTATCGGTTCTCCCAGTCGTTCCGGTTATTGAAAATTCCTTTAAACATCAATTTGTGGTTTTCGCTGATATCCCAGTCCAAGGCTGCCGAATAGCTTTGGCGTTCACGGGTTACATAGTACTGGCGTATTTGGTAGTCGTTGATATATACGTTTCCTTTGTCGTCTTTCTCCCAAAGAAACTCGGTATCGTAGGAACCCGATGGGGCATTCTGATAGGAAGCCGATAACATGACCCCCAGTTTGTCGTTAAAGAAACGGTCGCCATAAGTCAGTCCCAGATTCAACTGTGCTTTCTCGCTGATCCAGTTGTAGCCCGAACCGGCAGTAGCTGTCAGCGTCCGTTTATAGGGTGAATTCTTGGTGACCAGATTGATAGATCCGCCGATGGCATCGGCATCCATATCCGAAGTTACCACTTTACTGACTTCGATGGTCTGAATCATATCGGCCGGAATCAGGTCAAGTTGTACGTTGCGTGTATCCCCTTCGGCCGAAGGAATGCGGTTGCCGTTGATGGTGACCGAACTGAGGTCCGCCGATGTACCGCGTACCTGTCCGAAACGGGCTTCACCCTGATCATACTGTACGTTGATACCCGAAATACGTTTCAGTGCATCTCCGATGTTTGAATCCGGAAACTTGCCTACCTGGTCGGCAGAAACTACATTTTTGATGCCCAGACTGCTCTTTTGTGAGTTGATGGCACGGCGCTGTCCCTGAAAAGCACCGCCTATTACAATTTCCTGCAATTCGACTCCTTCGTTCAGTATGACATCTCTTTCGAGTGTCTTGCCTTCGGGAATGGTTATTTTCATTTCTACGGGGGCATATCCCACATAAGTTACTTTTACCGTATAAGTCCCCGGGTTGAGGTTGGCGAAGGTATAGAAACCGTTTACGTCACTGATAACTCCTGTCTTCAGGTTCTCGATGTAGATCGAGGCACCCGGTAGTGTTTGTTTGGAAGTGTCGATGATACGTCCCCGGATCGTACCTTGTTTTACTACGTTTGCTTTTTCGTCGGCGTAGAGATGACCGCCCATGACTGATAATAAAAGAATGGATGATACTAGCTTCAGAACTCGTTTCATGTTTTTTAGTATGCGTTAATAATTTGATGCAAAAATAGAGGAGTAAGATTTCGTGCCCTTTACGATCGTTTGAACGCTGAGTGACAAACTCGTTACATCCATGTTACCGTAAAGTCCCCCCTTGAAGTAACTTGCGTGATACGTTTTGTACGCTGAGTGATAGCATATCCCTGAAAAAATCCGTAAACTTGCACTCAGGTTTTCCATTATTAACTAACAAAATAAAACTATGCATTTGACTACAAAATTATTTTTTACCGCAACGCTGCTTGCCGGTAACCTGTTTGCTTCATTTGCCGGCGACGTTACGCTGAAGATAACGAAGAAGTATATCAACCTTCCTGTTTCCCACCAAGTGGACCGGAAGAAAATGACATTCGAGGTAAAAGGTACTCCGGAACGTAACTTCGTAATCCGTCTGGCTGACGAGAAACCCGACTACTGGGTATTCTGCGATGTCTCTTCCTGGAAAGGAAAGACACTTCGCATCAGCTATGAAGGGGAGTCTGCCGGATTGGAGAAAATCTATCAGGACGATGTGATTGCGGGGCAAGATAGCTTGTATGCAGAAAAAAACCGTCCGCAATTTCATTTCACCACTCGCCGGGGATGGATCAACGACCCTAACGGACTGGTTTTTTACGAAGGTGAATACCATCTTTTCTATCAGCACAACCCTTATGAACGGGAATGGGAAAATATGCATTGGGGACATGCCGTGAGCCGTGATCTGGTACATTGGGAGGAACTGCCGGATGCTCTGCATCCCGATGAGCTGGGAACTATTTTTTCCGGTTCGGCCGTGATCGATTATGATAATACCGCCGGATTCAATAAGAAAAACGAACCGGCATTGGTAGCTGCCTATACAGTGGATAATCCGGAGAAACAGCGGCAGTGTATCGCTTACAGTCTCGATAAAGGACGTACGTTTACCAAGTATGAAGGTAACCCGGTGATAGACTCGAAAGCGAAATGGAACAGTAAGGATACACGCGACCCGAAGGTCTTCTGGTATGCTCCCGGCAAACATTGGGTGATGGTACTTAATGAACGGGACGGACACTCGATTTATAATTCTGCCGACCTGAAGAATTGGGAATATAAGAGTCATGTAACCGGATTCTGGGAATGCCCGGAATTGTTTGAATTACCGGTAGATGGCGATAAGAATCACACTAAATGGGTGATGTACGGAGCTTCCGGTACCTATATGCTGGGCTCATTCGATGGACAGACGTTTACCCCGGAAGCCGGCAAATACTATTATTATACCGGAAGCATGTATGCTGCCCAGACTTATAGTAACATACCTGCCAGTGACGGACGTCGCATACAAATAGGATGGGGACGAATCTCACATGACGGTATGCCGTTCAATGGAATGATGTTGCTGCCCAACGAACTGACACTCCGCACTACCTCAAAGGGAGTTCGTCTGTTTAGTGTGCCTGTCAGAGAGACCGAGCAACTGTTCCAGCCTGTAGGAAACTGGACTTCACTTAGCTCTGATGCGGCCAATCAACGCTTACAGGCGTTCTCCGGTAAGGATTGTTTGCGGATCAGAACAACTATCAAACTGTCACATGCTACCAGTGCCGGACTGAATCTTTACGGTCAGTCTCTGGTGGACTATGACATGAACTCCAACCTGATCAATGGAGTGTTCTACTCACCTGACGACCGCACCAGCATGGAATTGACAGCCGACATCTACATTGATCGCACTTCCATCGAAGTCTTTATTGACGGGGGAGCCTATTCGTATTCGATGAAGCGCAGTCCGCGTGAGGGCAATCGTGAAGGGCTCCATTTCTGGGGTAACAACATAGAAGTTAAGAACCTGGAAGTGTTCTCGGTAAAGTCTATCTGGTAAAGTCGACGGATAGAAAGGGGAAGATGTAGGCAGAGGCGTGTCATCGTTCACCACAGAGTGGCACAGAGTCCCGATACACCTTGTCGTTCATTTTTTCCGGAAAAGGCGTCCTGTTTCTTTGCTTCAGGACGTCTTATATATGTATTATTAAGGAAAACGCAACATGAAAAACACAAATCTATTCCGACTGGCCTTTCTGCTTTTTGCAGGTTTATCTATATTCTTGTCCTCTTGCCAACCCAAAGAGGAAGGAGACAAAAAGTACGTCATTGGTTTTTCTCAGTGTACCTCCGATTCCTGGCGCGAAGCCGTATTGCTCGAAATGCAGATTGAGGCCTCCAATTACCGCAACGTAGAGTTGGTGGTATATAATGCTATGGACAACAGCAGCAGACAGGTATCTCAGATTCGGAAATTGATTTCCCAGAACGTGGATGTACTCATCATTTCGCCTAACGAGGCTGTTCCCATTACCGATGTGGCTGTAGAAGCTTATCGGAAAGGTATTCCTACCATTATTCACGACCGTAAGATACAATCGGATGAATATACGGTCTCTATCGGTGCCAATAATTACAACATTGGTTCTGCCATTGGTGAATACATTAACGGACAATTGCCCCCCAACTCCAAAATACTCGAGATATGGGGACTGGAAGGTTCGTCGCCTGCTATGGAGCGTCATGATGGATTTATCGATCATCTTCGTAGTGATAAGAATTTTCAGGTGACTCAGGTTTTTGGAAAATGGCATTATAACAGTGCTTATGACGCTGTCAACAGGTTAGCTACTTTTGCCGACATCGATCTGGTCTATGCCCACAACGACGTGATGGCGCTTGCTGCCCGGGACGTCATCATGAAGCGTGATTCCGTGTCCGGCAAACGTATCCGGTTTATAGGTATCGACGGGGTATATGGTGACGGTGCCGGATTGCAAGCCGTAGCCGATGAGAAGTTGGAAGCCTCGTTCCAGTACCCTACCGGAGGTGCTATTTCCATTCAGGTGGCCATGCAGATTATTAATGGAGAAAAGGTGAAGAAAAACTATGTATTGAACACTGCCATTATCAATCGGGGGAATGCGAAGACCATTTTGGCACAGTCCGAACAACTCAACCACTACCAGAAAAGAATCAACCGGCAGAAGCAGGAAGAAGATAATTTATTGTCTCGTTTCAAGTTCCTGCGCAACTCTACTATCCTGATTTTGGCATTGATGTTGCTCATTATCCCTTTGCTGGGATATGTAATGTACATGAACCTCCGGGTTAAAAATAAGAATAAAGAACTGCATGATAAAAATCAGCTTGTAGAAGCTCAAAAAGAAGAACTGGCTGTCAAGAATAGCCAGATTGAGAATATCTCCAACCAGAAACTACAATTTTTCACCAATATCTCCCATGAAATCCGTACTCCTCTTACACTGATACTTGGACCGGTCAATAAATTGATAAAGAACTCCAAGCTCGATCCTTCTATTCAAGAAGACGTGGCTTTGATGAAACGGAATGTAGACCGGCTCTACAGGATTGTCAACCAGATACTCGATTTCCGAAGAATCGATAACGATAAGATGAAATTGATTTTGCGTCAGGTAGATTTGATCGGTATGGTAAGGGAAGTTTTCGACTACTTTACCGGTATTGCCGAAGAGAAGCAGATTCATTACCGGTTCTCTACCAATATTGACGAACTGAACATTTACATAGATGTCAATAAGATAGAGCAGGTGTTGGTAAATATCATTTCGAATGCCTTTAAATATTCGGATAGTGGAGGAGATATTTCTGTCCGGATTACCGGTGAAGCGGAAACTGTCCTGCTGGAAGTGGAGGATCACGGGCGGGGAATTTCAAAAGAGAGTATGGAACACCTGTTTGAACGCTTCTATACCGGTAACAAGACTTTCGGTACAGTAGGCTTTGGCATTGGACTCAATCTTTCAAAAGAGTATGTCGACCTGCATGACGGTGAAATCCGTGCAGAGAGTCAACCCGGAGAGTATACTTTATTCAGCGTCCGGCTTTATAAAGATATCACCCACTATACACACGAGTATATACTGGAAGAGCCCGATCGCTTCAATCTCAGTTATCACGATATGGAGGTGGATACGACGGTGGTCAACGAAATGCTTTCTAAAACCTATGATTACCACGTCCTGGTCGTGGAAGACGATCCCGATGTACGATATAGCTTACGGAAAGAGCTGTCCGCCAATTTTCAGGTAGAAGTGGCAGGTAATGGTAATGAAGCATTGGACTTGTTGGGACAGGGTGATGCTTTTCACTTGATTCTGAGCGATGTATTAATGCCCGGTATGAATGGGTTCCAGTTGGTTAACCGGGTGAAGAATGATCTTGCTTTCAGCCATATCCCCATCATACTGCTGACAGCCTTGTCCGAAGACAGCCAGCGCATCTACGGCATTGCCGAGGGGGCAGACGAGTATATTCCCAAACCTTTCAACATCGACTTCCTGAAAATACGTATCATCAACATGATTTCGGAACGGCAGAAGATGAAGGAAGCTTATATGAAGAATCTCCGGGCCGGTACGATGGACAATGTGGAGGTATGCAAACTGATGAAGGTAGACGAGTTGTTCAGGGACAAGCTGCTGAGTATTGTCGACACGCAATATGAAAACTCCGATTTCAGCATCGAAGACCTGAGTGAACATTTGGGATTGTCGAGGGTGCACCTTTACCGGAAGATGAAAACACTGTTCGGGGTTTCCCCCACCGATTACCTGAGGAATTACCGGCTCAATAAAGCAATGCTTTTGCTTAAAGCCCGGCAGTACAATATCAGTGAGATAGCTTATATGACCGGTTTTACTTCGCCCGCCTATTTCACTAAATGTTTCCGTACACTTTATGGGGTCACTCCGACAGAGGCAATGGTGGCTAACTGAATATGGGAAACAGATCGTTCTGTCTACGCACCGCATGCAACTCTGTATACGGTACGTATATAGAGTAGTATACGATCCGTAGACAATGCTGTATACACATTATACAAAATTGTCCCGCATTGAATTTTCTCAATGCGGGACGATATGAAATGTGCCGGTATGTTTACTATCAGGCCGTTGGATCATCTACAATATCGTCATCACCACTCCCCTGGGATGCGCCGATATTGATAAATCGACTGACAGTTCTCGGCGTTTTTAGCATTGTCTGCGAACTGTGGCAGTATTGTGTAGTCAGTCGCAGCTCATAGGTTCCGTCTTTCAAGTCGGCAGGAAGTAGCACCAATACTTCCGAAGGGTTGTTTACTGCTATCATATCCATCGGTAGCTTCGTTTCCGTGCCTTTTTCATCAATCAAGACGATACCTACAGCAGGATCTGTACCTGCTACTTTGATGTTCTTGCCTTGTAAGCGATAGTTACGTCCTGCAGTTGCACTACCGTCCGTAGCACGGGTGGCGGCGTCTTCACCACCGATAAAATAGGCTGAATCGCCTTTGGCTCCTAGGATTTTTACGCCGGTCCGTGCGATAGCTTCACGTAAATCCTTATCCTGATTGAAGGAAACATAGATAGAATTTTTCTCGGGATTCCATACTCCGCCGTCTATTACCCCGCGAAACTGGGGTACGGCACGGAATAGCCCCGTATTGACAGAGTATCCGTTCAGTACCAATTCCGATACCGTACGCTGAAAGAGATCGACGGCATGCTTTAAAGTCTCTGCCCGCAAGCCGGTATCTTCTTTCTTCATTTCATCCAGTACATCGGATAGTGTCAGGTTTCCGGCGCTTTCCAATACCAGGATTTTGTCTTCTTTGTTGTCGGTGGTCACGGTATTGTCCGCAAGCCAGCCTTTGAGTTCGGTTTTCATGATTTGTTAAGTTTAAAAGTGAATATTATTGTTTGGTGCCTTTTACGCAACGGACAGAACATCCAAAGGCACCAGAAGCTGCGTCGGAAACTGTGTGTCCATTTGTTCCAAACAAAAAACGATAATATTTCTCTGTACACCAATAATTACCATCGCGATTACCGTTCACTACTGCATTACCACCAGTACTGGCTCCAGATGCACTAGGTGTATGTCCAGCTAATGGCAGAAAGAGCCCCTTGGAACTATTCATAAACCACATTCCATTATTTACTTTTGCCTTATTTGTACACCGAGATAACTTGGTTAGTTCGTTTCGCGACGGTGTACGCCACCCGGTTCCATAAGTTGAAACGTTAAGTTTCGAACATGGATCGGTATTATTTTGGCTTGTATTTCCTGTGTAAGTACTATACCAAGTATAGTAATAACCTCTATCTGTTGAAGTGGTCCACACATAGTTAGAATTTCCTGTTGATTTCAGATTCCCGTCCGCCCATATTAATTTAGCCAGATCCTTCTTATCCTGAGCCGTACACCCGTTACCTGTAAGGTTTATATCACTCTCCAACACATTGATGCCGGGTCCCTTTTTAAACTGTATTTTTAGTGTATAGCTTTTCCCTTCCTTCAACTGTACGCTTTGGGTGGACGTGATTTCGGTGTTGTTGTTCACAATCCGTCCGCCTACCGTCAGTGTATTGAAATGCACTGTTATCGTTCTGGCCCCTGCAAACGGAACCATGCGTATGGTTGTACTTAGGGTCGTGCTCGGACTGAATGCCGCCGTATTATTCGTGTTGGCGGCCACCACATTGGTCGAAGGACCGATCTTCCATGATGTGGAGTTTCCCCCTTGCTTTACATATACACCCGTGCAATTGGTGATCGTATTGCTTGGAAATCCGGTGGGACTGATGGTAATTGTCAGTTTGCACAACTTCTGATTGAAACTCACCGGAAGATTGTGGCTCAGGCTGTTTACATTCGTTATATCTCCGGAATCGAAGGTCATGAAGTCCTTGGTCATGTCAGGGATAGACACTGTACTGCTGTTGTAGGCATACGTGGAAGGCATATCTCCCAAGTCGGCAGTGGTATTAAAGGAGTAGCCCACCACACGTATCGTTCCCGAGCGTGTCAGCAGTTTCCCTTGTTTGAGTACAGGAGTGCCCGTACCATTGGAGGCGTAATCGGCAGCCGACTGGAAGACATAGTCACTTCCGGACTTCCGGAAAGCAATCAGCCGGAAACGAACTTCCACAGGCACTGTTGCACGGGTACTTACACGGGGCAGGGTATCTTCCGTCAGTTCCATCGAGGCTATCCGGGGACCTTCGTAGTCCGGTTGCTCTCCTGTGCGTGTAGGTGAGAAAGCTTTTACTCCCACCCATTCGGCGATCAGGGGAGAGTGGCTACGGGTCGAAGCGTCGTTAAAAGAGGAAGAATGATAGTCGTTGTCACCCGTCAGACTGATATGGATGGGAATTAGCTCGTCGGCAGTATCCCCGCTGTCAGCCGACAGGGGAGTCATTCTGTCATCTTCGGCACATCCTGCTATCGAAAGGCAAAAACACAGCCATAAGGCTTTACCGAGACACTCTCGCATAATAAAAGTTCTATTCATATACTAAGATATTAAAGTGAATAATCGTATCAAAGATGCATTGCGGACCTATACATCTTCGTATGAGTCCGGAAAGGCTGTTTGATACCACTTTTATTATGCGTAAGTTTGTGTATTACAATCAGATATGACGGTCTTGAATACACAATGGTGTTTCAAAAAACGTACGTTTTTTGAAACACCATTTTTACTCTCCGCACTAAATGCAAGGAGGATAGATAAATGATTGATAATTAAAACGATGTAGAAAAATTTGCACAGATGGAAAAAGCGCCTTATCTTTGTTGCATCAGACGTACGTCTTTTGAAACATCGTTTGAAAAACTAAATCTATATCTTATAAGCCTAATTTCCAGTTTAACAAATTTCATACCTCCACTACATTACAGAATTTATCTACAGCACGAAACAAACTGGCACCGGTCAAATATTTATTCAATGTCAGATTCTTTGCTATAGACAAAACGCTTTCTGTCCATAGCAAAGAATCTTGTTTCTCATTTCGTTCAACATGTATGGAAGTGCCAAGTTATCAGCACTTTTATAATCTTGTTATCATGCCTTTTATAATTGCATGTGACACAATATTGCCCTCATGCTAATGAATCAAGTTTGTTTAATAGGTTAGTTTAAAAGTGAATATTATTGTTTGGTACCTTTTACACAACGGACAGAATAACCATTAATTTGGAGAGCATTCCAAGCACCAGTATCAGTGACCACTATATATGTTGTTCCAAAATCCAGAGCATAACAAGTATTTTTACGGTTCCCTAGTGTTGAAGTTAGATAAACACCACTAGTTCCTGATCCCGTTCCCTCTAAGCCCGGTCCAGTTTCCGGTCGCATTCCTGCTGCTTTTAAAAATAGCCCTAAACGGTTATTCATAAACCACATACCTCCGTTATAAACTCTATCTGTACATCGTACCAGTTTTTCCAGTTCATTTTTAGTTGGTGTTCGCCAGCTTGTACCATAATATGCAGTGTTTAGTTTAGAACATGGATCTCCGGTGCTTCCATCATAAAGTTTATTGAAGGAATAAAAATGTCCGCCTTCTGTTTGCGAAGGTGCCCACACGTAATTGGCGTTTCCCATACTCTTCAAATTTCCTGTAGCCCATCTTAACTTCGCCAAATCATTCTTATCATTTGTCGTGCATCCGTTTTGTGTCAGGTTAATGTTACTTGCCGCCAATTGTACCCCCAATTCAAACTTCAGTGTAATGGTATAACTCTTTCCCGGCAGCAACTGCACATTCTGGCTTGAGGTGATATTCCGGTTATTCGCATTGAAATAATTACTGAGAGTCAACGTACCGATATGCACCGTGATTGCCCGGGAACCCGAAAAAGGAACTAACCGTACAGTGGCAGTCGAATTATTGGCTATATTGAATGTAGGTGTATTTCCGGTATTGGCACTTACATTATTTGTAGAGGGACCTATCGTCCAGGCAGACGCATTGCCGCCCTGAGAAATGTATACCCCCGTACAGTTGGTAAACGTGTTGCTCCCAAACTGCGACAAGGAGAGTTTAACCGTCAGCTTGCAGAGTTTTTGCGTGAAACTAACCGACAGGTTGTGGCTGATTGTGCTCACATTCGCTATGTCCCCCGAGTCATAGACCATAAAGTCACTGTTCATATTCGGGATAGTGACGGAAGTACTGTTATAAGTATAGGATGAAGGGATCGTTCCCATCCCTGCCGTACTATTGAACGAGTATCCGATCACACGGACAGTTCCTGCTCTGGTGAGCAGATTTCCTTGCCTGAGTGTGGGAGCGGAAGCCCCGTTTGTCGTAAAATCCGCAGCCGACTGGAATACGTAATTGCTGCCTACTTTACGGAAAGCGATCAACCGGAAATAAATGCCGTTGCCCAATGTAGCGGCACGGGTAGTGACCTGTGGCTCTTCGCGGAGCGTCATCCGTACCGCTGAAGGCCCCTCGTAAGGCACGGCAGCGGGTATGGCCCTGCTGGCGGGTGGCTCTTTCACCGGCACCCATTCGTCTACAAGCGTTCTTCCCCCGGTTGTGTCGGGAGTATCAACATGGCTTTCCATATAATTGCCATCCTCAACCCGGCTGACCGTAACAGGAATCATATCCTCCCCGTCCGGTTCCGGGCTGTCGGGGTTCACAACATTGTCGCCACACGATGTTATCATTAAAAAAGCCGCGTACAGACAGCATGTGTTTAACGCACGAAAGCCTACATACAGAAGTTTTGTCTTCGTATTCATAACTCAAATGTTTAAAAATGAATAAAATAGATCATACTCAGCAAGGCCTTCCCATTAAGAATGGGCAGGCCGGCTATGGCAGGCTGTGAATACAGCTTTTATTTTGCGGTAAGTTTGTGTAAATTAGACAGATAGAACGACTGTTGTGTTTCAAAAGACGTTCGTCTGATGCAACAAAGATAAGACGCTTTTTTCATCTGTGCAAATATTTATACATTATTCTAATAATCAGTTATTTATCTCTTCTTCTTATATTCAGTGCACAGAGCCAAAACAGTGTTTCAAAAAAGGAACGTCTTTTGAAACATTATCTTCCTTTTGATAAAAGACAATCTACTTCTTACA
>CANSEY010000003.1 GCA_947646015.1 uncultured Bacteroides sp.
GTTATGCTCTACCAACTGAGCTATTTCCGCATTTTTTCAACGGGTGCAAAGATAAGTAGTTTCTACCTTTCTGCCAAACTTTTTCCGATGAAAATATTTCAATAAAGGTGGAAAAGGATATTTTATAATCAAAGACCATGCAAAAGAGATAACTCTATGCATGGTCTGGATGGATCATTTACGCCCCAACAAGGTCTTCTCCGCCTGTTCCATACCTTGAAAGTTGAAACCCTCGATGGTACGTTGCATCAATGCGGAAATCTCATCATTACACAAATTGCCAATACTTCCTTCATGGGTGTGATGTACTTGCTTGTCATGCGAAAAGTGACCGGCTTCAATATCCAGCCCTACTTTCTTATAAGCATCCCGGAATGGCATACCTTCACGTGCCAGACGATTCACCTCTTCTACACTAAAAATAAAAAGGTATTTATCATCATCGAGGATATGCTCGTTCACCTTAATTTCATTCATGATATAGGTAGTCATCTGCAGACAATCTTTCAACTCCTGAAAAGCCGGTAAAAAGACTTCCTTTATAATCTGTAAATCACGGAAATATCCGGAAGGCAGATTATTGGCAATCATCATAATCTGCTGCGGCAGCGATTGTAACTTATTACATTTGGCACGTGTCAGTTCGAACACATCCGGATTCTTTTTATGTGGCATAATGCTTGATCCGGTTGTACATTCATCCGGCAACTTCACGAAACCAAAATTCTGGCTATTGAACATACAAGCATCAAAAGCCAATTTAGAAATCGTTCCTGCAAGCGTAGCCAAGGCAAAAGCGACATTGCGTTCCATCTTTCCACGTCCCATCTGGGCATACACTACATTATAGTTTAAAGAATCGAATCCCAGCAATTCCGTAGTCATCGTGCGGTTCAGCGGGAATGAAGAGCCATATCCGGCAGCGGAGCCCAAAGGATTCTTATTGCACATCTTAAAAGCAGCCTGCAGGAAAAGCATATCATCTACCAAACTCTCAGCATACGCTCCAAACCAAAGCCCGAACGAAGAAGGCATCGCAATTTGCAAATGAGTATAACCCGGCATCAGAACATTCTTGTAACGCTCACTTTGACGAATCAGAACATGAAACAATTGCTCTACAGCCTCTGCTACTTCTCTGATCTGAGTACGAGTGAAAAGTTTCAGATCAAGCAACACCTGATCATTACGAGAACGCCCGCTATGAATCTTCTTACCGACATCACCCAAACGACGCGTAAGCATCAGTTCTACCTGCGAGTGCACGTCTTCAACTCCTTCTTCTATTACAAACTCGCCTCTCTCCGCAGAAGCATATATATCTTTCAGTTCGGTCAGCAACTGAGCTAATTCCTCCTTTGTGAGCAATCCGATACTTTCGAGCATCGTGATATGAGCCATCGAACCAAGTACATCATGCTTTGCAAGATAAAGATCCATCTCACGGTCACGTCCAACGGTAAATCGCTCTATATCCTTATTTACCTCAACTGATTTTTCCCAAAGTTTCTGTGCCATAGCTATTAATATTGTATCATAGATAACATATCAGCCATCTTTTCCAATCCTTCATTCAAAGGTTTCTGTACCATCGCTTTCATAAACGGATTGATTTCCAGCCCAATAGTTACCTTTAGTTTACATTCTTCTTCGGATACAGCCACAAGCTGAATCCACATATTAAAAGGTAGAGGCGAATTGGTAGTCTCAAACTTAATACATTTACTGGGTTCCCGTTCAATAATTCTCAGGGTCAGTTGTCCTACAGGATCCACATTGAAACTAAGTGTATCAGTATCGAAACTCATATTTTTCACTTTGTCTTCGGGCAAACGATCTTTAATAGCTTCCAGGTTACTAAGATCGGCAAGTTTCTCGTACACACGTTCCTGGCTATAAGGTATCACCTTGACACTACTTTCAAATTTAGTCATCTTATTTATCTTACTTATAAAGAAAAAAGAAGAACAATCCGAACAGATTCTGTCCGAATGGCTCTTCTTTCTATATTTTAATCATCAAAAAAATCAGTTTTATTTTCCGGTTTCCCAATGAGCCGGATCCTTGCGCCATTCGTTTAACGTTGCAATGTCTTCTTCTTCAATATAACCGGTACGAAGTGCAACATCTAACACAGCTTCATAATTAGTCAATGTTACCAAAGGCACTTTAGCATCTTTAAAGGCCTGTTCGGCAACAGGAAATCCGTAAGTATAAGCAGCTACCATACCAATAACTTCGCAACCATCCCGACGAATAGCTTCTACAGCTTTTAAACTGCTTCCACCGGTAGAGATTAAATCTTCCACAACAACGACTTTCATTCCCGGACGAAGTTCGCCTTCGATAAGATTTTCCAGACCATGGTCTTTCGGGGTAGAGCGAACATACACGAACGGAAGATTCAATGCATCAGCCACTAAAGCCCCTTGAGGGATAGCCCCCGTCGCAACTCCGGCAATAGCATCTACCTGTCCGAAACGTTCCAGAACCAAACGTGTAATCTCGAACTTAACAAAACTACGAAGAGAAGGATAAGAAAGGGTTTTACGATTGTCGCAGTAAAACGGTGATTTCCATCCGGAAGCCCATGTAAACGGATTTGCCGGTTGAAGCTTAATAGCTTTAATCTTCAACAACTTCTCGGCGAATAATCTCTCTAAATTTTTCATAACTAAACTAACTATGATAATTACAGGATGCAAAAATACGGAAATGGAACGAGACTAAAAAGAAGAATCCGTATTATTTTTTTGTTATTTGTCACTTACTCTTCTTCTACCTGCACACAGCGACGGATATCGTCCATTTCAAATCCTCTACTCATGGCAAAACGAATCAATTTCCCATTCAGCTCGAATTCATCTTTGGCATGTATACTTTTACGTTTTGCTGCTATCAGATCTCCTAAAATCGCAAGATATTCTTCCCGGTCAATGTCATTCAGATACCTGTAAGTTACCTCACGAGGAATTTTTTTCATATACAGAGCTTGTGTAATCTTCATTTTACCCCATTTGGCAAAACGGAACTTATCGTTGACAAACGCTCTGCAATAACGTTCTTCATCAATAAACTTCTCGACAACAAGACGATCGATGATTCGGTTAATCACTTCATAAGGTAAGCCCCATTTCTGGAGTTTTTCATTCACTTCGGCTTTACAATGTTCGGCTGCGGAACAATAGGCAGCCATGCGATTTAACGCTTCTTCTTCTGTTATTGTATTCATCGTTTGGCGGTTACAATTCGATCATTACCCGATATATCTTTTATCAAACGGAGTTCTTCGTACCCTTGTTCGTGAAGCATTTGGAGAACCTCTTCACCATAAGCCCGATTGATCTCAAAATAGAGCCTGCCGTGCAGGCGTAACATTTTTCTTCCTAAAGATGCGATACGCCGATAAAAGCGCAACGGATCATTGTCCGGCACAAAAAGGGCCAGTCTGGGCTCCCAATCTAACACATTGGGTTCCATTTCGTTTTTTTCGCTCTCTGTAACATAAGGAGGATTACTGACAATCATATCATATTGATCATCACCAACAGGTTCTGCAGACAGAACATCCATTTTCTCAAAATGCACTCCGGCCTTCAATTCCCGATTATTCTCCCCGGCAATGGCAAGAGCCTCTTCCGATACGTCCCATGCGGTGACCACAGCCTGCGGAATATGTTTAGCCAGACTGATGGCAATACACCCGCTACCGGTTCCTATATCCAGCAAACGGGTACCGGTTGCAGCTTCTTTCACTATCAGATCAACCAGCTCCTCAGTTTCAGGACGAGGAATCAACACACCCGGAGCTACCCGAAACATAGACCCATAAAAACAGGTTTCGCCCTGAATATATTGGATCGGCTCGTTTTTCTTCAATCGTTCGACAATGCTTTCTAAATCACACTGCTCGTTTGCAGATAATGTTATATCTTTGCCCAGATAATAATCAATAGCATCCTGACCCAGCAGATCACAACAAATGATTTTTGTGAGACTCCTGAGTTCTCCCGGTGGATAAATATCGTGTAAAGCCTGGCGGATATAAGTGGTGACGTGGTTCATTCTCCTTATTTTGGGGTGCAAAAGTACAAATAATATAGCTATCAGCCTAAAAGATGAAAGAAGAAAAATACATGAGGCGTTGCATCCAACTGGCAAAAAACGGTCTTTGCAACGTATCTCCCAATCCAATGGTAGGAGCTGTCATCGTATGTGAAGGACAAATAATCGGTGAAGGCTATCACATCCGTTGCGGAGAAGCACATGCCGAAGTCAATGCGATCCGCTCTGTAAAGGATCCGTCTTTACTGAAACACAGTACTATATATGTAAGTCTCGAGCCTTGCTCCCACCATGGAAAAACTCCCCCATGCGCTGATTTAATCATAGAGAAACAAATTCCCAGGATTGTAATCGGATGCCAAGACCCATTTTCCAAAGTAGCAGGCAAAGGAATCCAAAAGTTACGGGATGCCGGATGCGAAGTCATTGTCGGAGTTCTGGAAACGGAATGTCGCGAACTTATACGGAAATTTATCACTTTCCATACCCTTCACCGCCCTTACATCGTTTTGAAATGGGCAGAATCAGCCGATGGTTTCATCGACCTGGAACGTACGGAAGGACAACCTGTCATATTATCGACTCCTCTCACTTCCATGCTGGTACACAAAAAAAGAGCAGAGTCGGACGCTATCATGGTCGGTACGCGAACCGCACTACTGGACAATCCGGCACTCACGGTACGCAACTGGTACGGACACAATCCGGTGCGAATAGTGATGGACCGTAATCATTCACTCCCTCAAACCTCCCATTTGTCGGATAACAGCGTATCTACGCTCGTTTTTACGGAACATCCCCGTTCCGGAAAAGAAAACCTGAAATACATCACACTCAATTACCAGACAGATATTCTGCCACAAATATTGTCTGCCCTCTATCAACGCAACCTACAGTCGCTGATGATAGAAGGAGGAAGGATTCTTCTGGAGTCATTTATCCGTTCCGGAATATGGGATGAAGTCATCATAGAAAAGAGCGATAAACTGCTTTATTCCGGTGTTAAAGCACCTGAAATAAGCGATAAAATTAGTTATTCGGAAGAAAAACATTTCTGTACGACCTTCAGGCATTACTTGAAGAGAAATACCTAAATTCGCTGCATTCAAGGAGTTTTATATCGACAAAATCGAGCAGATTATCTATAATTTTATATAAAACTTCCCTTCAATGTTCAATATAGAGAAAAATGTTCCTATTTTTGCAACTTGTAAATAAACACAATCTTTCAAATGAGAATAAAGTTTTTATCAGTAATTGTAAGTTTCTTCCTTGTATCGTTTGCCGTTACTTCGTGCCTTGACACAGAAGAAATTGAATATAGCCCGGATGCTACCATACACGCATTTGCACTTGACACCATACATGGGGTAAACTATAAATTTACAATTGACCAACTTGGTCCCGATGGAGTAGGACTTATTTATAACCAGGATTCACTACCTGTAGGCTCCGATACAATTATTGACCGTATTCTTATCAAGACACTGACCACAACTTCCGGAATAATCACTGCCAAAAACGCAGAGGGTCAGGATACTCTGTTCAACTATTCCGATTCTATCGACTTCAGAGGCACTATGCAAAAACCGATGAGAATAAAAGTGTGGGCTGCCGACATGCAATATACCAAAGAGTATACTATTTCGGTACGCGTACATCAACAGGACCCGGATTCCATGAACTGGACCAAAATGACAGATAACTTCGCAAACTATAGCGGATATCAGAAATCAGTTACCCTGAATGAAGATCTGTTGATCTATACATCGAATACGACTGCATACAAATCATCCGGAGATATTATCAGTAAAGGAAGAAGCTGGACACCAGTATCCATAACAGGGCTTCCGGACAACATCAAACTTTCCTCCATTATTTCTTTCGGCGGAAAACTATATGCCACAAACGGTGAAAGTGCATACGTTTCATCTGATGGAGCATTATGGAATGCTGCAACCGATTTGAATAAAAACGGTAAAGTAGAGATGCTGATCGCCCCTTTCCCGAAAAATGAAGGTAATCTGCTGGGTATCTCCGGAATTGCCGGTATTATTAATAATGGTGATCAATCTACATTTGCCATAACTAATCCTGAAGCAACAGCGTGGAACATTGGTTCAGAAACAGTAGGTGCGGACTTCCCCTTGGAGAATTTGTCTGCAACTTCTTACCTGACAGCAACAGGAATCCAGACAATAGCCGTAATGGGTAACAACCGTAATGCAAACGATACAACTTCCATCGCATGGACCTCACAAGACGGTTTGCTTTGGATACCTCTAAAAACTTCCTCGAGTACCGCCTATTGTCCAAAACTGGATAATCCGTCTTTCTTCTATTATGATAATGCTTTTCTGGCATTCGGAGGAAATTTTGAAACAATCTATACATCGGAAGCAGGTATTGCCTGGTATAAAGCCAACAAGAAAATCTTCCTGCCGGCCGAATTCAAAGACAGAGAAAACAATTACTCAACCGTAGTAGACAAAAATAACTTTATCTGGGTAATATGGAGTAACGGTGGTGCCAACGAAGTATGGCGCGGACGAATCAATAAATTTGGTTTTAAAAGACAGAACAACAACTAACGAAATGTCCTATAAAGAACAAATAGATTTAAACCGGATACCTAAGCATGTAGCAATTATCATGGACGGTAACGGACGGTGGGCCAAACTACGCGGACACGAACGGAGTTTTGGACATCAGGCCGGAGCCGAGACTGTGCATATCATTACTGAAGAGGCGGCCAGGTTAGGAATCAAATTCCTTACTTTATATACCTTTTCTACAGAAAACTGGAACCGGCCTTCGGATGAAGTCGCTGCATTGATGAGCCTCCTTTTCGACTCTATCGAAGAGGAAACATTTATGAAAAACAATATCAGTTTCCGTATCATCGGAGACATCAACAAACTACCTGAGAATGTACGGGAGCGCCTGAATGCTTGTGTAGAACATACTTCCAAGAATACAGGTATGTGCCTGATACTTGCCCTCAGTTATTCTGCCAGATGGGAAATAACCGAAGCTACACGGCAGATTGCCACATTGGTACAAAATGGAGAAATGAACCCTGAAGAAATTACTTCAGAAAGCATTCGGACACATCTGACAACCAACTTTATGCCCGACCCGGATTTGCTGATCCGGACAGGCGGAGAGGTTCGTTTAAGCAATTATCTGCTTTGGCAATGTGCTTATTCGGAGCTCTATTTCTGTGAAACTTTCTGGCCCGACTTTAAGGAAGAAGAATTGTGCAAGGCTATCTGTGACTACCAGAAACGCGAACGCAGATTCGGAAAAACCAGCGAACAAATCAGTTAACTCAAAACTTAATTATAACATAAATGCATTATCGTATTTCCTTCATATTCGTAACGTTTATCAGCCTGTTTTGCTTTGCATTGCCGGGCGTAGCACAAGATGCTAACACTGACGAATCAAAACCCGTTATCATGTATTCCGGGACACCGAAAAAATATGAAATAGCCGACATCAAAGTCGAAGGTGTCAAGAACTACGAAGATTATGTTCTTATCGGACTGTCCGGACTCTCTGTAGGACAAACCATTACTGTACCGGGAGATGAAATCACAGGTGCAATCAAACGCTACTGGCGTCATGGTCTGTTCTCTAATGTATCGATTACCGCTGAAAAAATAGAAGGTAATAAAATATGGTTAAAGATCACTTTGGCCCAACGCCCACGTATTTCCGATATACGCTATCACGGTGTGAAAAAGTCGGAACGTGAAGACCTGCAAACCAAACTGGGCATGATAAAGGGTAGTCAGATCACTCCGAACCTGGTAGACCGTGCGAAAGTTTTAAGTAAACGCTATTTCGACGATAAGGGATTTAAGAATGCTGAAATCACTATCACCCAAAGAGATGATCCTGCCAATGAAAATCAGGTATTAGTCGATATCGACATCGATAAGAAAGAAAAGGTAAAAGTACATGCCATCACTTTTGCCGGCAACCACGCCATCAAGACATCTAAGCTGAAACGCGTGATGAAGAAGACAAACGAAAAAGGAAAACTGCTGAACTTATTCCGCACCAAGAAGTTTGTCAACGAGAAATATGAAGAGGACAAACAGTTAATTATTGATAAGTATAACGAATTGGGTTACCGCGATGCACGCATTGTGAAAGACAGTGTATCCAAATTTGACGATAAGACCGTAGACGTATTCATCGAACTGGAAGAAGGCGATAAATATTATCTCCGCAACGTTACATGGGTAGGTAATACGCTTTACCCTTCAGAGCAATTGAACTACATGCTCCGCATGAAGAAAGGGGATGTATATAACCAGAAATTGTTAAATGAACGCTTATCAACCGACGAAGATGCTATCGGTAACCTCTATTATAATAATGGTTATCTGTTCTATACACTGGATCCGGTGGAAGTAAACATAGATAATGACTCCATTGACTTGGAAATGAGAATTTTTGAAGGCCGGCAAGCCAGTATCAACAAGATCAAGATCAATGGTAATGACCGTTTGTACGAAAACGTTGTCCGCCGTGAACTCCGTACTCGTCCGGGTGAGTTGTTCAGCCGCGAGGACCTGATGCGTTCTATGCGTGAAATCCAGCAAATGGGACACTTCGACCCGGAAAACATCAAGCCGGATATCCAGCCGGACCCTGTAAACGGAACGGTAGATATCGCTTACGATCTTGTATCGAAAGCAAATGACCAGGTAGAGTTCTCTGCCGGTTGGGGACAAACAGGTGTTATCGGTAAGTTAAGTCTGAAGTTTACGAACTTCTCTTTGGCGAACCTGTTGCATCCGGGAGAAAATTATCGCGGTATCCTGCCTCAAGGCGACGGACAGACACTGACCATCAGTGGACAAACCAATGCACAATACTATCAACAGTATAGCATTTCGTTCTTTGATCCCTGGTTCGGAGGTAAACGCCCGAATTCATTCTCTCTGTCAGCATTCTTCTCCGTACAGACCGATATCAGTAGCCGTTACTACAATTCAAGCTACTATAACAACTACTACAACAGTTATTACAGCGGCTTGGGTGGCTACGGTATGTACAATTATGGTAACTATAACAATTACGAGAACTATTATGACCCGGATAAGTCAATCAAAATGTGGGGTCTGTCAGCAGGATGGGGTAAACGTCTGAACTGGCCGGATGACTACTTCCAGCTTTCAGCCGAACTCTCTTACCAGAGATATATCTTGAAAGACTGGCAATACTTCCCGGTGACCAACGGTAAATGTAATGACCTGAGTATCGGCTTGACATTGGCCCGCGCCTCTTACGATAATCCGATCTATCCCCGTAGTGGTTCTGACTTCTCGCTGTCCGTACAGTTCACACCACCTTACTCATTGTTCGATGGAGTAGACTACAGCAAGTACAACGAGTACAACCAGAACGATATGAACAAGATGCATAAATGGGTAGAATACCACAAGTGGAAATTCAAAGCAAAAACATACATCCCATTGCTGAACCCGACTGTAGTGAAAAAGACTCCGGTATTAATGACACGTGTTGAATTCGGTATATTGGGTCACTACAACAAATATAAGAAATCACCGTTCGGTACATTCGATGTCGGTGGTGACGGTATGACCGGATATTCAAGCTATGCAACCGAGAGTGTCGCCCTCCGTGGTTATGAAAACAGTTCTTTAACTCCGTACCGCGGACAAGAAGGTTATGCTTATACCCGTATCGGATTTGAATTAAGATATCCGCTAATGCTGGAAACAAGTACCAATATTTATGCGTTAACATTCCTGGAAGCCGGTAATGCTTGGCACGATGTGAAAAACTTCAATCCGTTCGACCTGAAACGTTCGGCAGGTGTGGGTGTCCGCATCTTCCTTCCGATGATTGGTATGATGGGTATCGATTGGGCATACGGTTTCGACAAAGTACTTGGCGACAAGAGCGCAGGTGGAAGCAGGTTCCATTTCGTATTGGGCCAGGAATTCTAATTGTTTCACTAAAAACTAAGCGTTATGAAAAAGTCTGTTCTATTTATCATCTTGCTGTTTGCCGTAGGTATGACAGCCCAAGCACAAAAGTTTGCCCTGATCGATATGGAGTATATCCTGAAGAACATTCCGGCTTACGAACGTGCCAACGAACAATTGAGCCAGGCAACCAAACAGTGGCAGGGTGAAGTCGAAGTATTAGCCAAAGAGGCACAAACGATGTTTAAGGACTATCAAGCTGCATCTGCTAAACTGACGGCCGCACAAAAGACCCAGAAAGAAGATGCCATCGTAGAAAAAGAAAAAGCTGCTTCAGAGCTCAAACGTAAATACTTTGGTCCTGAAGGTGAACTTTTTAAGAAAAGAGAAGAGTTGATGAAGCCTATTCAAGACGAAATATACAATGCGGTAAAAGCTGTAGCAGAGGAAAACGGTTATGCAGTAGTGGTAGACAGAGCATCTGCTTCAAGCATTATTTTTGCCACTCCCCGCATTGATGTAAGCAATGAAGTGCTGGCGAAATTAGGATATTCAAATTAATTTCATACATTTGCACCCGATAACTTAAAAGTAATCATTCAAATAAATAATAAAACTATGCTTAAAAAAATTGCACTTTTAATGATGTTGATACTCCCGATGGGCGTATTTGCACAAAATCTTAAATTCGGTCACATCAATGCGATGGAAATTGTTTCGGCCATGCCGGAATATACCAAAGCACAATCTGAGTTACAAGCATTGAACAAACAACTCGGACAAGACTTACAGAGATCTCAGGAAGAATTCAGTAAGAAATACCAGGAATTCATGCAGCAAAAAGACTCTCTTCCTGCTGTCATTGCAGAAAGAAGACAAAAAGAGTTGGAAGACATGATGCAGAGACAAGAACAATTCCAGGCTAAGGCTCAGCAGGATATGGAAAAAGCCAACAATGACCTGATGGCTCCGGTATATAAGAAGCTGGATGACGCTATCAAAGCAGTAGGTGCAGCAGAAGGTGTTATCTACATTTTCGATATGGCACGTACTCCGATACCTTACGTAAACGAAGCCCAAAGCATTAACCTGACTCCGAAAGTAAAAACCCAATTGGGCATCAAATAAGAGTTAAGAGCAATAAGTTACGAGCTACAAGCTACAAGTACCATGCAAAATACGTTATGACTTGTTACTTGTAGCTCGTAACTTTTTAACCATATCCCCATTATGAAACAATCCCTTCCATACCAACCTGGTCCTATCGGTGTATTCGACTCCGGATACGGTGGGCTGACCATCCTGAGCAAAATCAGGGAAGCGCTGCCGGAATACGATTACATCTATCTGGGCGACAATGCACGGACTCCTTATGGGACCCGTTCTTTTGAAATCGTATACGAGTTCACCTTACAGGCTGTCAACAAATTGTTTGAGATGGGCTGTCATCTGGTGATACTTGCTTGCAACACAGCCTCGGCCAAGGCACTGAGAACCATACAAATGAACGACCTTCCGAATATAGATCCGGACCGGAGGGTGCTAGGAGTCATTCGCCCAACTGCAGAGTGTATCGGCAGTATGACCCAAACGCGCCATGTAGGAATATTGGCTACAGCCGGTACCATCAAATCAGAATCATATCCGCTTGAAGTGCATAAGTTGTTTGAGGATATCAAAGTAAGCGGAGAAGCTTGTCCCATGTGGGTTCCACTGGTTGAAAACAATGAAGCCAACGGCGAAGGAGCCGACTTCTTTATTCGTAAATACATCGACAACCTACTTGCCAAAGACCGGCAGATAGACACCCTTGTTCTGGGATGTACCCATTACCCGATACTATTGCCCAAGATACAAAAATTCATTCCCCAAGGAGTGAAAGTGGTGGCACAGGGAGAATATGTGGCTACCAGTCTGAAAGATTACCTTCACCGTCATCCCGAAATGGACATGAAGTGCACTCGGGAAGGTAAATGCCGCTTTTACACCACAGAGGCCGAAGACAAATTTATTGAATCAGCCTCCATGTTCCTCAACGAGAACATTACAGTGCAACGAATAACTTTAGAATAATCTATCGGTAAAACAACTTTATCTAAGTTCTTTTTGTTATATTTGTAAGAGATAAACACATTATATCCCTACCATTATGAAAGAAGATAAAGACACCCGCGTAGTAGAAGTCTTCACCGGTTCGCCTTGGGAAGCAGAGTTCATCAAAGGATTGCTCGAAAGCAATGGAATAGAATCTATCCTGAAAGACGGAGGTGGGCTCGCAGCTTTGGCACCTTACTACATCGGACAGGAAATAGCTGTCCTCGTCAATGAAGACGATTATGAAAATGCAATGGAAATAGTGAGAAACCGCGAAAAGGCAAACGAATAAATTCCCCCCGATCCCCTCTCTGCCATACAGACATTCTCTTTCAAGATATCCGTATGGGAGAGGTAACATATCGACAAAAATCCATATATTTGTGCTTTCAAATCGTCAGCATAATGAAAAAGGAGTTTACACGAATAGCCATAAAAGTGGGAAGTAACGTACTGACCCGACAGGACGGAACACTGGATGTCACCCGGATGTCTGCGCTAACCGATCAGATAGCCGCCTTGCATAAAGCCGGAGTAGAGGTGATTCTTATCTCTTCGGGAGCTGTTGCCTCGGGACGAAGCGAAATACGTACCCTCAGGAAGCTCGATAGCGTAGATCAGCGCCAATTGTTCTCGGCAGTGGGTCAAGCCAAACTCATTAACCGATATTACGAGCTGTTCCGCGATCATGGCATTGCTGTAGGACAGGTACTCACCACCAAAGAGAATTTTGGTACACGCCGTCATTACCTCAACCAGAAAAACTGCATGATGGTGATGCTTGAGAACGGCGTCATTCCTATCGTCAACGAGAACGACACCATCTCTGTCACCGAACTGATGTTCACAGACAATGACGAACTGTCGGGCCTCATCGCCTCAATGATGAATGCACAGGCCCTTATCATCCTGAGTAACATCGACGGCATTTATAACGGTTCCCCTTCCGATCCGGACTCATTAGTGATCCGGGAGATTGGACAGGGAAAAGACCTGAGTAACTACATTCAGACCAGCAAATCGAGTTTCGGGAGAGGAGGCATGCTGACCAAAACCAACATTGCCCGCAAAGTGGCAGATGAAGGTATTACAGTAATTATTGCCAATGGCAAACGCGACAACATCCTCATCAACCTCATAGAGCATCCCGAAGAGACGGTTTGCACTCGTTTTATCCCCGCATCCCAACCCGTATCGAGTATCAAGAAATGGATAGCTCACAGCGAAGGTTTCGCTAAGGGAGAGATACATATTAACGAACAGGCTACCGAAGTGTTGAACTCCGACAAGGCAGTCAGCATTCTTCCCGTCGGAATCACCCGCATTGAAGGAGAATTTGAGAAAGACGACATCGTGCGCATCATCGATTACCAAGGTACTCCGGTAGGTGTAGGCAAAGTCAACTGTGACTCCATGCAGGCACGGGACTCCATCGGAAAACATGGAAAAAAAGCAGTAGTCCATTATGACTACCTTTACATTGAATAAACGAACTGCATTATGAATCTGAATGATACTTTTGCTGCCGTACAGGCAGCCGGCCGCCATCTGGCACTATTACCCGACGATCGGATCAACCAAATACTGAATGCCGTGGCAGAAGCTGCTTTGGAACAGACTTCCTACATCCTCTCTGAGAACCGGAAAGATCTGGAACGGATGTCACCCGACAATCCGAAATACGACCGACTGAGGTTGACCGAAGAACGACTTCGAGGAATCGCTTCCGATATACGCAACGTGGCCACTCTCCCCTCTCCTCTGGGCAGGATATTGAAAGAGAGCATTCGTCCCAATGGCATGAGACTCACTAAGATAAGTGTTCCTTTCGGGGTCATCGGCATCATTTACGAAGCTCGTCCCAATGTCAGCTTCGACGTTTTTTCGCTTTGCCTGAAAAGCGGTAACGCCTGTATCCTGAAAGGGGGAAGCGATGCTGACTATTCGAATCGTGCCATCGTAGAAGTGATACACCAAGTACTCCGACAGTTTAACATAGACACTCACATGGTCGAGTTGCTACCGGCCGACCGTGAAGCAACCCGGGAACTGCTGCACGCTGCCGGATACGTAGATCTGATCATTCCTCGCGGCAGTAGCGCCCTGATTAACTTTGTACGGCAAAATGCTACTATACCGGTAATAGAAACCGGTGCAGGCATCTGCCATACCTACTTTGACGAATACGGAGATACGGCCAAGGGAGCTGCCATCATCCATAATGCCAAGACACGCCGCGTGAGTGTTTGCAATGCACTCGATTGCGTGATTGTTCACGAAAGCAGATTGTCCGATCTGCCTCTCCTTTGTGAAAAGCTCAAAGCCGACAAGGTGATTATCTATGCAGATCCGTCAGCCTATCAGGCACTCGAGGAACACTATCCTGCCGGGTTGCTGAAACCTGCCACCCCCGAGAGCTTCGGAACTGAATTTCTGGACTACAAAATGGCAATCAAAACTGTGAATAGTTTTGAGAACGCACTCGGACATATCCAGGAATACAGCTCACGACATAGCGAAAGTATCGTCACCGAAAACCCGGAACGCGCCGCGCTTTTCACCCGCATGGTAGATGCAGCCTGTGTATATACCAATGTATCTACCGCTTTCACCGACGGAGCACAATTCGGGCTGGGAGCAGAAATCGGCATCAGCACACAAAAGTTGCATGCCCGCGGACCGATGGGATTGGAAGAGATCACTTCCTACAAATGGATCATAGAGGGTGACGGACAAACACGTCAGTGATACTTTTTCGGCGAAAGTCAGGAAAATAATCGGTTCAAAGCTTGACTTAACCTCCGGATTGTACTATCTTTGTAGACACAATCATACCATAGATTCAATTTAAAATGCGATAATGGGGAAAGGCTCTTGCTTCTCCCCTTTCTTTTTTTACAGCCGGTACCCCTCGTGAACAGAGCCGGGATTACGCTTCAACAGAGCCGGGGTTTCTTGTCGGAAGAGCCTGCGTTCCGACCCAAAGACGGTTGATCCGGCAGTTGGAGACGGTTGATCCCTCTACCCTTCCGACTGCATCCGGGCCTACACCACCGGACAAGATTCAAAAAGTATAAATAGTATAATCCGGAGAGCGCTTATGTTAAGGAAGCGTAAACTTACTCTTGACAAAAACGGAGGCAATTATGCAAATTATTAGTAATACGAGAACAAAACGCCTTGCTATTCCTTATAAAAAACATTATATTTGTAAATGAACTCCAAACCTATCCCATTATGAAGCAAACAGCCTATATATACCTGCTCACCCTTTCTTGCCTTCTCTGCGCATGCAATAGAGAAAACAGAACAAATTTGCCACAGCCCCAAGTCACCGGTGTAGCAGATTCACTGGAAACGGTGCCTCCGGAAGAGAAGCCCAAAGCCATCTCCGCAGAACAGATAGAGATCAAAAAAGATTTGCTCTATGATAAATATACTCTTGAAGATACGTATCCGTACAAAGATACGACCCGCAGTTTTCAATGGGATAAGATCAAAGAACGCCTGGCACTGCTCGAAAACATTCAGCAGACACCCTCGCAATGGGGCATCTTGCAGAACTATAAGAACCGGAACGGCGAGGCTCCATTGGTACGCCATTACAAACGGAATGCCTATAAACGCATTGCCGACACGCTGGGTATAGAGCGCTACCAGTCCGTTCCGCTCTATTTGCTCACCGATACGCTTGTGCCCGAACGTTATGGAGAAGACGGTTCTCTGGTCCGCTTCCTAGCCGACGGAGAGAATTTCGTCAAGGTATCCCCTATCTATATTGGCGAAGAGTGGTATGTACCCAAGAGGTACGTCAAAGTGCTCCCGGATACGACACACTTCATCAAAACAATCATGATAGACCGAAGAGACCAGAACATAATGACTTTGGAACAAACCGGTGAAGCCCAATGGACCGTACGGAGTATGAACCCCGCCACTACCGGAAGGCATCGCCCTCCGTATGCACAAGAGACACCATTAGGAATATTCGTCCTACAGGAAAAAAAGACACGCATGATATTCCTCAAAGACGGTTCCACCGCCACCGGAGGTTTTGCGCCTTATGCCAGCCGATTCTCAGACGGAGGATACATTCACGGAGTCCCGGTAAACGAGCCCCGTAAAGCACTTATAGAGTACAGCCCGTCTCTGGGCACCACGCCCCGCTCGCACATGTGTGTACGGAATGCAACGTCACATTCCAAGTTTATTTTCGACTGGGCTCCTGTAAATGAGACAATTATTTTTGTTTTGGAATAGAAATCCGTATCTTTGTGCCGTTATTTTCTCAGTTTCCTATGCAAAAAGCATTTCTATTCCTCCTATTGTTTCTTCTCCCACTGGCAGAAGTATCCAACCATGCACCGGCCAGTGAGCCTGTTTCTGTAGCCTCTACTCCGGAGACAGACGAAATAGATCAACTGTTCGATGATATGCAGCTGGACGGGATTGTCAGCTATACAGCTTTCCGACAGGCAGTGACCGGCTATCAGAAAATCGAGCAGAAAAGCAAGTCCATCATGACCCTGATCGATTTTTCAAAGCCATCTACCGAGAAGCGCCTTTACGTGCTCGATATGAAAAACAAAAAGTTGCTGTATACTTCCGTCGTATCACACGGCAAAAATAGCGGAGGAAACTATGCAACCTCATTCTCCAATAAAAACGGTTCGTACAAAAGTTCGCTTGGCTTTTACCTGACCGAAAACACTTATCAGGGACGCAACGGTTACTCCCTGGTGCTGAACGGGCTGGAAAAAGGAATTAACGACCAAGCCAAACAACGCGCCATCGTGATGCATGGTGCCGCATATGCCAATCCCAACATCACCGTTTCTGCCGGACGCTTGGGACGGAGCCTCGGATGCCCCGCCTTGCCGCAAGCACTCGCCAAACCGATTATCGACACAATCAAAAAAGGTAGTGTGCTCTTTATCTACGCCAACAACAAGGACTATCTGGCCAACAGCACCTTCCTGTCTCCACGGCAAACGGAGTATCTTTCATGGGCGCAGCCTGCCAATTGAAAATTTTATCATACCTTTGCGGAAAGGTATATTCATTCTAACAAAGACAATTATGAAGAAATTTACTTGCGTACAAGACATCGGCGACCTGAAATCAGCCCTTGCCGAATCATTCGAGATCAAGAAAGACCGGTTCAAATATGTAGAACTGGGACGTAATAAAACTCTATTGATGATCTTCTTTAACTCCAGCCTCCGCACCCGTCTCAGCACCCAGAAAGCTGCTCTCAACCTGGGTATGAACGTAATTGTACTGGACATCAATCAAGGGGCCTGGAAACTGGAAACCGAACGCGGCGTCATCATGGACGGTGACAAACCGGAACATCTGCTGGAAGCCATCCCGGTGATGGGATGTTATTGTGACATCATCGGTGTACGTTCGTTTGCCCGCTTCGAAAGCCGTGAGTATGACTATAATGAAGTGATCATCAATCAGTTCATACAACATTCCGGACGCCCGGTGTTCTCTATGGAAGCAGCTACCCGTCATCCGTTGCAGAGCTTTGCCGACCTGATCACCATCGAAGAATACAAAAAGACAGCCCGCCCTAAAGTAGTAATGACCTGGGCTCCCCATCCGCGGCCATTGCCACAGGCAGTGCCCAACTCGTTTGCCGAATGGATGAATGCCACAGACTATGAGTTTGTCATCACCCACCCCGAAGGTTACGAACTCGATCCGAAGTTTGTAGGAAACGCACGGGTAGAATATGATCAGATGAAAGCTTTCGAAGGAGCCGACTTTATATATGCCAAGAATTGGGCAGCTTATACAGGCGACAACTACGGACAGATTCTGAGTACAGACCGTAATTGGACCGTAGGCGACCGTCAGATGGCCGTCACCAATAATGCCTACTTCATGCACTGCCTCCCTGTAAGACGGAATATGATTGTGACGGATGATGTTATCGAGAGTCCGCAATCCATTGTCATCCCGGAAGCCGCAAACCGTGAAATCTCGGCGACAGTGGTACTGAAAAGACTGCTGGAAAATCTACCATAACGATTTTTGAACGATCCATAATAAATGATCAACGACGAACGATAATAATACATACCCTGTTCATCGTTGATCATTCATTGTTCAATAATCGTTCATTCTTATTTCTCCACTTTCTCGCCTGCTTCCTGCCAGGCATTGAATCCTTTATCCAATTCGTACACTTTATATCCTTTCTCACTGAGAATGGCAGCCGCCTTCTTGCTTCGCTTGCCACTGCGGCAATATAAAGCCACCGGTTTATCTTTTTGAAGTGTGGAGTCTGCCATAACCGCAAACGAATCATCGAGCACATTGATATTGATCGTCCCCGGAATGTGGCCTTCCGAATATTCAGCCATGGTACGGACATCCAGCCGTTGCACACTTGCATCCTCAATCAGCGAAGCAAACTCCTTCACCGGCACTGTCTTGAAATCCCCTTTCGACTGCTGGCAAGAAAAGAGAGAAGACAAAAGAAAACATATTCCCATAAGCATTGAATTCATTTTCAACATATAATTAGTAATTAATGGTTAAGTGACTGGGCACGTATTCAAACTGATAGGTCTGCACCTCCCCGTCATACGTATGAAAACTAAAATAAATGATCGCTGATTCCCCGATATCGGACGTGTACTGCCTCAACGGTACCGAGACATAAGCCCGCTTGGCATAAGCCTCCACATCTCCCCCATCGTCATGATAGAGCATTAAATGGACTTTCAGCTTTCCGGTTACAGCATTCCGCTCCACAGACTCCTGAATGAAATGAAACGTATGCCGCGCATTCTGTGCCCGGATAGAGAGAGTCATATTCAGATAATCACGCCCCATCCAGATACTGAGCATATCAACCGGATCGAATTTCAAGCCATTCCGGAACTCTCCGGCAGGCAGCGGAACCGGAGAAACCGTATTAGCTAATGCATAAATGCGTATCTCTTTTCGCCCTCCTACCGACGAAAGCACTTCGTAATTGCTCACCACACGGCTAGAGGAATTGGGTAACAGCTCCGATTCAGTGCGGTCCTCCGCCACGACCAGACGTTCTCCCTTATCCGTAACCAACGTTTGCAACCGACCGTCTGCTCCCGACTCTGCAGTCAGAAACTCCAACCTCACGGAAGGGTAAGGAGCACCATCATCTTCGTTACAGGAAAACAGGAAGACGGAAAACAATACAGACAGGACGATATGTAACGTCCATATTCTCATTGACGAGCGGCCAAATAGTTGGTCAACGGATTGGCATACATCAACAACAGCTTTTCACGCAAGAAAGAAATATCTTTGTTGGGAATCTCTATCTTTTCAAGCTGCTTTTCCACATAAGCCTCGAAACGTTCCTTCTCGGCCAACGTATAGTGGGATTCAAAATCATTCTTACCAGTCAACAGATCGTGAGCTACATAATTGCCCGGATAAAGACGGTAATTGCTATGAATGCGCTGATCGATCCACGTAGAGATACGTGCAAACAACTCCGGTTTCGGTAAAGAGCGATCTACTGTCGAAAGCAGGTCATTGAGGCAAGCTCCCGTCTGGAAATGCACCCGGCCTTTATAGCCAAACAAACCGGTCTGCATATTTTTCAGGTCATCTGCCATCGTTTTCTTATAGCCCTCTATATCACGCTTCAGCTGGAACTCCTGTGCTTTCAGGTAATCGCAGGGATCATATTCGTAGGAAATAGCGAGAGGAGCAATATTCATCTCCATCAGACGGCTGACCACATCCCCTTCGCCCCCCATTGCCAGCATCTTGAGTACACTGTCCTGAGTACGGTCGTTAGAGTCTTTGGCACGTCCTTCACGTTGTGCAATCCAAATGGACTGATTCTTTTCTCCGATTGTATAGTGCATATAACGGGACATGCGGGCAGACGACTCAAGCATTTGCCTCATGGTCAGTGCACGCTGCACGATAAATGATTTATTGACCCGGACAAACTTCTTGATCCACGGATAAATCAGCAGATTATCGCCAATGGCAATCTCCACCGTATCCATCCCCTGGTCGACTAACAATACAGATAAGAAACCGGAATCAAGAATGATGTCACGGTGATTCGAGATGTAGGTGTATGCTTTGCTCTTGTCCGGAATAGCCGTATGATCCAATGAAATACCATCCGTACAGTCGCCTGCAAGTTTCCATAGCAAACCGTAGCAAAAGGTTTTCTGAAATTCCAGTTTCGTTCTACAGGCACGCATCTTTTGTGCCAGCATCTCAAAGGGTACATCCGGTATCACCCCGGCAACCACCTTCTGAAAAGCCGGATCGGCAATCAGTTCTTCGAAAACCCCGGAGAGTTCTTCGTCGTTGTAAGGACGGATTTCATCAAACTCTGTTGTATTCATAGCTTTTATTCTTTTATAAACTACAAGTGACGAGCAACGAGTTACAGGTAATCAACGATAAGCTACAAAGGCTGCACCGCTCTATCCCGTACGGAATCGGTGCGGCTTGCCGACTGTAGCTCGTGGCCCGCAGCTTACAGCTAAAATTTATTTTCTATAATATCAGTCATCACGTCTTTTATATCCAGTCCGGCGGCACGCACCTGCTGGGGAATAAAACTGGTAGCGGTCATACCCGGTGTGGTATTCACCTCCAGAAGATTGATCTTCTCACCTTCCGTAATGATATAGTCCACTCGAATAATGCCGGAACATCCCAATATATCGTAAATAGCCGAGGTTAAAGTCTGGACACGCCGGGTCAGTTCTTCCGATATACGTGCCGGAGTGATCTCGTCCACCTGTCCGTTGTACTTTGCATCGTAATCGAAGAATTCATTATGTGTCACGACCTCAGTTAACGGAAAAACTACCGATTTTTCTTTCGTCTTATAACAACCGCAAGTCAATTCTGTTCCGTCCATAAAGGCTTCTATCATCACTTCCTCAGCTTCACTGAAAGCCTTGGCAATGGCAGGTTGAATCTGTTCGCGCGTCTTCACCTTAGTCACACCAAAGCTGGATCCTCCCAGATTGGGTTTGATAAAGCAAGGCAGGCCAATTTTTTCCACCACATCTTCATCGGAGACAGCCTGTCCCTGACGTAGCAACAACGATTCGGAGATACGCACACCAAATGCTTTGAGATACTGGTTGCAGACAAATTTATCGTAAGTGATGGCAGCGGCCAGTACGCCACAACATGAATACGGAATACGCATCATGTCGAAATAGCCCTGCAAACGTCCGTCCTCTCCCGGTGTTCCGTGAATGGTGATATAAGCAAAGTCGAACACGACCTTCTCCGCCCCATTCATAAAACTAAAGTCGTTTCTGTCCACAGGTGTTTTACTTCCGTCCGGCAATTGCACTTCCCAACGCCGACCTTCCATTTCTACGATGTACAAATTATACTTCTCCTTATCGATAAAGGAGTAAATGCCCTGTGCACTACGCAGGGAAACTACGATTTCGGAGGTATCGCCTCCTGCCACAATGGCAATGTTGCGTTTCATTCTAAATCTCTGTTACTAATATAACCTCTCCACTTCTCTATCAACCGGGTCATGTCGTCCGGCAACTCCGAAGTAAAATGCATCTCTTCGCCAGTGACGGGATGCACAAACCCCAGCGTCATGGCGTGCAAAGCCTGCCGCGGACAAGTGTCGAAGCAATTGTTTACAAATTGTTTGTATTTACTAAAGTGAGTCCCTTTCAGGATTTCGTGACCGCCATACCGCTCGTCATTGAAGAGTACATGACCGATATGCTTCATGTGCACACGTATCTGATGCGTACGCCCGGTTTCAAGAATACATTCCACCAAAGTGACATATCCCAGACGTTCAAGCACCCGGTAATGGGTGACGGCATGTTTCCCTTGGGTAGGATCGGCCATAACGGCCATTTGCATCCGGTCTTTCGGATTGCGGGCAATACTGCCTACGATGGTACCTTCATCCTGATCGACAATGCCCCATACCAGTGCGCGGTATCTACGCTTAGTAGTTTTATTAAAGAATTGGACGCCCAGATTGGTTTTGGCATCCGGTGTCTTAGCGATAACCAGTAATCCAGAAGTATCTTTATCGATGCGGTGCACCAATCCCACATGTGGGTCGTTGGCATCGTAATCGGGGTTATCCTTGAGATGCCAAGCGATGGCATTGACCAACGTACCATGATAGTTTCCGTGTCCCGGATGCACCACCAGTCCGGCCGGCTTATTCACCACCATCAGGTATTTATCTTCATAGACAATATGAAGTGGAATATCCTCCGGAATAATCTCATTGTCATAACGGGGACGATCCATCATCACCGTAATCACATCCAGAGGTTTCACTTTATAGCTGCTCTTCACCGGTTTACCATTGGCCATGACAAAACCGTCTTCAGCCGCTTTCTGTATGCGATTGCGCGAAGCATTGACGATGCGTTCAAACAAATATTTATCGACCCTGACCATTGCCTGCCCTTTATCCACTACCACGCGGAAATGTTCATAGAGCTGGTTTTCGTCACCTACGGGTTCTATATCATCCAATTCGTCCTGTTCAATATCGTCAGGCAATTCTTCTATCATGCGTTTTTTCTACGTATACGTTTCTTATATTAAAACCAGGAATCATCATCTGTTCCGGAATCCTCAACAGACATAGCAGCATTTTCCACCATATCGACAGAATCGGTTGCGGTAGACTGCACTCCGTCACCTACCATCAGAGTCAGCGTAGCGCCGATGGGAGCTTTATCTCCAATCTGCAATTGGCGTCCCTGATAGATCACGCCATATACCCAGTCCTTCTCTCCGCTCACCATCCGGTTTTCGGTAAGTTTAAAGCCTGCGGCGATCAACTTTGCCTGCGCCTGACGCACGGAACTGTTATCGGCCACATCAGGCACCACACTCAAAGGAGTACTGAGGGTATTTATTGTCAGATAGATTGTTCGTCCTTCTTTCACTTTCTGCCCGACCGACGGGTTAAGATCCAGGATAATGCCGGAAGGTTTATTTTTTACGTAACTGGAGTCGGACACCACACAAGTCAGTCCATGATTCCGGAACATCTTTTCCGCTTCGCTTACAGACATTCCTTTTACGTCGGGCACTATTACAGCTTCGCCATGGCGTGTGTATATATCCAGTCCTTTAAGTGTGCCAACCACTATGAGCACAGCCACTACAACCATGGCTATGATGTTTATCCAGAAGAATCTATTGGCCTTGAAAGAAAAAAATTCTTTTATCGTCATAATTATAAGCTGTTAATGCGGACAAAGATACTATTTTCGTTACACAGTATCACAGACTTTCACCGAGTTTTTAAAAAAGCGTATCAAAACCCCCTCTTTTGGTTTTCCACCTTGCGCCTGATACCGTAATCAAATTGGAACCGGTTCTAAAACAAAAAGAAGCAAAGGAATCCTCCTTCACTTCTTCTTATTCGTTTGCAATGGCTAATACTTATGCCTTCACTCCGTTGTATTCGTCAGAAACAGTCAGTTTCTTACGACCTTTAGCGCGACGTGCAGCCAATACTCTACGGCCGTTAGCTGTAGCCATTCTCTCACGGAAACCGTGTTTGTTTTTTCTCTTTCTGTTAGAGGGTTGAAATGTTCTTTTCATTACTGTATCTTGTTTTTATGTTATTACTTCTACGGATTCGGGCTGCAAAAATAGGCACTTTTTTTAAATAAACCAAGAGTTAAGTCATTTTTAGTCAAAACATTTTGTGTTTTTTGCCGATTTAGATTACTTTTGCACCCGAAAAGGTTCGAAGATAACTCAATAACAATCTATAAAATAAAGAATATCAAGTATGATTAATGCTCAAGACATCAAGAACGGAACTTGTATCCGCATGGATGGCAAACTGTATTTCTGTATCGAATTCCTCCACGTTAAACCGGGTAAAGGTAACACCTTCATGCGTACAAAACTGAAAGATGTAGTAAGCGGCTACGTTCTCGAACGTCGCTTCAATATCGGTGAGAAGCTGGAAGACGTACGCGTTGAACGTCGTCCCTATCAGTACCTGTACAAAGAAGGTGAAGATTATATCTTCATGAATCAGGAAACATTCGATCAACACCCGATCGCTCACGACCTGATCAACGGTGTAGATTTCTTGCTGGAAGGTGCAGTAGTAGAAGTTGTATCGGATGCATCTACCGAAACCGTGCTTTATGCTGATATGCCTATCAAAGTTCAGATGAAAGTTACTTATACAGAACCGGGCTTGAAAGGCGACACTGCTACCAACACCTTGAAACCGGCTACTGTAGAATCAGGTGCAACCGTTCGTGTCCCGCTGTTTATCAGTGAAGGCGAAACAATCGAGATCGATACTCGTGACGGTTCTTACGTAGGTCGTGTGAAAGCATAAGTATACACAGACTCATTAACACAGCCTCCCTGCATTCTGCCGGAATATCCGGTTGGAATGCAGGGAGCTCTATTTTATCGCCACCTTTCATCCCCCCAAAGCACAAAGACTACAGAGATTGGAACTATGATATATGCATATCTAAAAGAGAGAAAAACTCTATGACCTCCCTGTCCCCTACGATAAGACAAATTCAACCATTCTACAGAAATCTTTACCAAACTTCCGGAAAGAAGCCTGAAAACATCGAAAGTGGAGAAGCCGCGCTCCTATCTTCAAAGGCTGTACCCACTACCTTTAAAAACCAAAGGCTTCCTGGTTTTAAACCAACACCACTTTGACCCCAAAGGTATTCAAGACAAAGCATAATGGACAAAAAGAGTGCATTAAAAGAGATTATCGGAAAATAATAATTTATCTTTGCCAATATTAAATATGAAGATTAACTATACATATATGATGCGATACTCCGTTATTATTCCCGTTTACAACCGTCCCGACGAAGTGGACGAACTATTGCAAAGCCTGACAGCCCAACACTTCAAGGATTTCGAAGTCGTGGTTGTAGAAGACGGATCATCTGTCCCTTGCGAAAAGATAGTGAACCGATACCAGGGAAAGTTGGATATACATTACTACAACAAACCGAACTCCGGTCCCGGACAAACCCGTAATTACGGTGCCGAACGTAGCAACGGCGAATATCTCATCATACTGGATTCGGACTGTATCTTGCCCGAAGGATATCTCGATGCAGTAGAGAAAGAACTGCAGACCGCCCCGGCCGATGCCTTTGGAGGGCCGGACCGGGCACATAGTTCTTTCACCGATATACAAAAAGCCATTAATTACTCCATGACTTCTTTCTTCACCACGGGAGGCATCCGCGGAGGCAAAAAGAAAATGGATAAATTCTATCCGAGAAGTTTCAACATGGGTGTCCGCCGGGAGGTTTATCAGGCATTAGGAGGTTTCTCCAATATGCGTTTCGGCGAAGACATCGATTTCAGTATCCGCATATTCAAGGGAGGATACCAATGCCGTCTCTTTCCCGATGCCTGGGTATACCACAAACGACGTACGGATTTTAAGAAATTCTTCAAGCAAGTGCACAACTCCGGTATTGCACGTATCAATCTCTACAAAAAATATCCCGAATCGTTGAAAGTCGTCCATTTGCTGCCGGCTGTATTCACGTTAGGAGTTGCACTTCTACTATTATGCACTCCCTTTTGCTTGTTCAGCCTCGTCCCGATTCTGCTTTATGCCTTACTGGTCTGCCTGGATTCTGCGCTGCAAAACAAAAGCTTACGCATCGGCATCTATTCCATCGCTGCTTCTTTCATCCAACTTATCGGATACGGCACAGGATTCTGGCGTGCCTGGTGGGAACGCTGTATACTGGGAAGGAACGAATTTGAGGCTTTCCGCAAGAACTTCTATAAATAAAGATGCTTCAACAAAACCTTATCCCGCAAAACACATTAAATCATGAACAAACAGAAACTAAACATCAAGCAGTGGTCCAAAGCCGATCGGCCACGCGAAAAAATGATGACAAAAGGTTCCGAAGCATTGAGCGACGCTGAACTATTGGGCATCCTGATAGGTTCGGGCAATACGGAAGAGAGTGCCGTTGAACTGATGAGAAGAATACTTGCCACTTGCGACAACAACCTGAATGAACTGGGGAAATGGGAAGTACGGAACTTTTCTTCATTCAAAGGCATGGGACCGGCCAAAAGCCTCACCATCATGGCCGCTCTGGAACTAGGCAAGCGGCGTAAACTGCAGGAAAGCAAAGAACGAGAACAGATCAGATGTTCAGAGGACATCTACAAGCTGTTCCATCCACTGATGTGTGATCTGCCGCAAGAAGAGTTCTGGATTCTGCTTCTGAACCAAGCATGTAAAGTAATCAACAAATTACGTATCAGTACAGGAGGCATTGACGGAACTTATGCCGATGTACGCACCATCTTACGAGAAGCACTGATAGGACGTGCCACACAAATAGCCCTGATTCATAATCACCCATCGGGCCATGCGAAGCCCAGCCAAGAGGACAAACGCCTGACGGGCGCCATACAAAAAGCGTCGCAAACGATGAACATCACCTTGGTGGATCATGTCATTGTCTGCGACGGTTGCTTTTATAGTTTTGCTGACGAAGGGCTTATCTGACCCGGCATAACGATTGGAATCCGGAAAAGTTAAAGTTGGGTTTCTCCTTCAATATAGTTCTCAAGAAACAGGTTCTCACCATCGAACACAGCATAAGAGAAGAAGTTGATCCAGTCCCCCAAGATAAGTATTCGCGCCGTAGCACTCAACATCAGGTCAAGTTCGATATGGCGATGACCGTAAATAAAGAAGTTAATATTAGGATGACTTTTCAAGTATTCCTTGGTATAAAGCACCAAAAACTCTTTATTTTCTCCCATATAATCCGGTTCTTTTCCACCCTCACGCTTCAGCCGGCTGTGTTTGGCCCAATTCAATCCCAAGTCAATGCTCCATCGGGGATGAATCGCAGAGAACAAAGTCTGTAACGTACGACTATGGAACATAGTACGTAGCAACTTGAACTTTTTATCCGGATCTCCCAGCCCGTCACCATGTGCCAGGTAGAACTCTTTTCCATAAATCTCAGTGGTAACCGGTTCACGATGAATCGTCACCCCACACTCCTTAGTCAGATAGTCGCCGCACCAGATATCATGATTTCCCGTAAAGAAATGCACCTCTACTCCCATATCAGTCAGTTCGGAGAGTTTCCCTAAAAAACGGGTATAACCTTTGGGAACAACCAAACGGAACTCATACCAAAAGTCGAACATATCGCCCAGCAGATATACTGCGGCAGCTTTGTGCTTAATGCTGTCGAGAAAATTGACCAGGCGCCGCTCCTGCGTACGTCCATGCTCTATGGCACGTGACCCCAAGTGGGCATCAGAAAGGAAATATACGTTTTTCATACTGTAAGAATGGATCGTTTAAGAATAGAGGTAAACTGACAATGGTTACAAAAAGCCCAATTCCAACTTAGCCTCTTCGCTCATCATATCTTTATCCCACTCCGGCTCAAAAACCAGATTGATTGTGGCAGAGTTTACCCCGTCAATCGACTCTACTTTCTGACGTACATCTTCCATAATGAAATCTGCCGCAGGACAGTTAGGAGCAGTCAAGGTCATATCAATAGATACTTCTCCATCCTCGGAAACATCTATTTTGTAAATCAGTCCCAGATCGTATACGTTTACCGGAATTTCGGGATCGAATACGGTTTTGAGCATATCTACTATCTTTTCTTCTATTTCAAACTTAGTCATATCTGTATTTCTTTGAAAATTCATAAGACAAAGCTAAAGAAATTCTTTGAAAGATAGAGAATATTGAGGATAAATTAACGGGTTATTTATACCCACCGGCTTTTGCGATGCGTTTCGGTATCTCCGTATTATCCATTTTACCGATGAACAGATCGGAACCGGCACCGATAGCAAATACCGGCACATATCCTGCAGAATGTCCGCCGCTTGTCCAGCCTACCATAGCGATTTGATCCATCACTTCTTTGGCTTTAGCAGCCATCGGCTCAGTCTTGGCATACATACTTTCGGCAAATTCCACTTTATTTCTTACAAATGACTTTTCATATTCGTCACGCAGTTTCTTCTCTTGCTCCCAGGTGATAGGAAGTACAGACCAGAAGCCCATCTCTTCGGACAGCAGATTCTTAATGTCTTCCCAAGCTACATGATTGTTCTTAGCTTTGCGCAAATCACTGATCTTTTTAGAGAGTACTTCGGCAGATGCTTTCTGGTTCTCAAGTGCTTTGAGATTCAAGGCATACTTTCCAGTTCCCAATGCGATACCTCCTGTTTCATGGTCGGCAGTTACCACAATCAAAGTTTCTTTCGGGTGTTTCTTGTAAAACTCATAAGCAACTTTGATGGCATTATCCATATCCGCCACTTCGTGGAACACCGTAGCGGCATCATTCCCGTGACAAGCCCAGTCTATCTTACCCCCTTCTACCATCAGAAAGAAACCTTTGTTTTTGCCTTTAGTCAAAAAGTCAATGGCGCTTTCTGTAATCTGTGCCAGAGTCAGGTCTCCTTCTTTACTATCGATAGCATAAGGCAAAGAGCCCGTATCGGCACCTTCTTCTTGAATCAATATCATCTTACCTGCCGCAGCAGCTTTGGCTTTATAATCGTTATACCCACGAGCAATGGTGTAACCGGCTTCTTCAAACATCGGGAAAATGCTCGGAGCTTCTTTCTTATCATAAGTAGTGGTTGGTTTCAGGAAACCGGCACCGGCATAAAAATCAAAACCTGCTTTAGGAAGATCGGTAGCTATTTCATAATACATATTCCGATCCGGCTGATGTGCGTAGAAAGCAGCAGGAGTAGCATGATCGACACTGACACTGGTAGTAACTCCCACCCTTTTACCGGCTTTCTTTGCTTTCTCGGCAACTGTCTGCAAAGGATTCTTCTGATCATCCATCCCAATGGAACCATTATAAGTCTTTTCGCCGGTGGAAAGAGCAGTTCCCGCAGCCGAAGAATCAGTCACGGAATTAGTGGCAGAGAAAGTAGTAGCCATTGTCCCCACCGGGAACTGTGTAAAAAGCAAAGGCTCTACACCAATGCGGCCCTTCTGGATTTCGGCACGATACATTTCCGTACCATTCACTTGATTGACACCCATTCCATCACCAATGAAATAGAAAACATATTTTGCCTGAGCATTGGCTATAACTGCCACACAGACAAAAAGAAAGAAATAAAAAAGTCGTTTCATTCTTGTACTATTTTAAGTTTATTCGAGTTAGTGATAGCAAAGATAAAAATTTTAAAAAGAAGAAAAGGAGAAAGAGATATGAATATTCTGTTAAATAGATCACCGAGCATCAATTACCCTTCAACCCAAACTGCCATCTCTAACCTGCCTCATATAAAAAAGCCGGAAAACAGAGAGTAGATCTCCGCCTCCGGCTTTTTATCTATAATTACTTATCAACCTTTATTTATCCAAGATAGCCATTGTATCAGAAGCAATCAGCAATTCTTCATCAGTCGGGATCACTACTACCTTCACTCTTGAATCATCAGTTGAGATAATAGCCTCTTCACCGCGAACCTTGTTCTTTTCCGGATCGAGTTTCACACCCAGGAATTCCAGTCCTTCACAAACACCGGCACGGCAAGTCGCCTGATTTTCACCAACACCACCTGTGAACAGAATAACATCGACCCCACCCAAAGCAGCGGCATACGCACCAATATATTTCTTAATGCGATAGAAGTACATCTGTTCAGTCAGGATAGCCTGCGGATCACCTTTGGCAACGGCAGCTTCCAAGTCACGCATATCACTTGAGCCGTTCATCATACCGGCTACACCACTTTTCTTATTCAGCAGGTTAGAGATACCCGTAGTAGTCAGGCCCTCTTTATCCATGATGAATGTAACAGCTCCGGCATCGATATCACCGGAACGAGTACCCATCATCAATCCTTCCAACGGTGTCAGTCCCATAGAAGTATCGATACACTTACCATCTTTGATAGCAGCAATCGAACCACCATTACCGATATGGCAAGTAATCAGTTTCAAACCTTCCGGTTTAATTCCCAGGTATTCGCATACGCGCTGAGAAACATAACGGTGAGAAGTTCCGTGGAAACCATAACGGCGCACACCATACTTCTTGTACAATTCGTAAGGAATAGCATACAGATATGCATGCTCCGGCATAGTCTGGTGGAATGCAGTATCGAATACACCGATTTGCGGAACATTCGGCAGAATAGCTGTAATGGCGTCAACTCCTTTTAGGTTAGCAGGATTGTGGAGAGGTGCCAGATCATTGCAGGCAGCAAAAGCCTCAAGCACTTCCTTAGTCAGCAGTACTGATTTACTGAAGCGTTCACCTCCGTGCACCATACGATGACCTACGGCATTGATTTCTTCGAGTGATTGGATAGCACCATATTCGGGACTTACCAGTGTATTCAAGATAAATTCCACACCTACGGTATGTTCGGGGATATCCTTCTCCAAAATTTTCTTTTCACCATTCGGCAAAGTCAATTTCAGGAATGAATCTTTCAAACCGATCTTTTCGATACCACCCTGGGCAATCACTTCTTTGCTGTCCATATCGAACAGCTTGTATTTGATAGATGAACTACCACAGTTCAATACTAAAACTTTCATATCTGATTTTCGATTTAATTATTTACCATTCTTTGCAGCAATCGCCTGATTAGCTGTGATTGCAATCATTCTGTATACGTCTTCAATAGAGCATCCGCGTGAAAGGTCGTTCACCGGACGTGCAATACCTTGAAGAATCGGTCCTACCGCGTCGGCATGCCCCAAGCGCTGAACCAGTTTATAAGAAATGTTACCAACTTCCAAACTAGGAACAATCAGTACATTAGCCTCGCCGGCAACCGGAGACCCCGGAGCTTTGCTTGCACCTACCGAAGGCACCAATGCAGCGTCTGCCTGCATTTCACCGTCGATATTCAAATCCGGTGCCATTTCTTTAGCTAATTTCAATGCCTCTACCACCTTATCCACGTTCTCATGTTTTGCCGAACCTTTAGTAGAGAAACTAAGCATTGCCACTTTCGGTTCAGCAATTCCTGCTACAGCCTGTGCCGTACGTGCAGTACAAACAGCGATCTGTGCCAACTGCGAAGCATCCGGAACCGGAGTTACGGCTACGTCACCCATCACCAGCAAACCATTCTGACCACATTCCGGAGCATGTGTCAACAACAACATAGCACCCGAAACGCATGTAATTCCCGGAGAAGTCTTAATAATCTGAAGTGCCGGACGAAGTACATCACCCGTAGTGTTGCGGGCACCTGCCAACTGACCGTCAGCATCGCCACTTTTAATGATCAGACAACCCAAGTACAACGGATCGAGCACCAACTTACGGGCTTCTTCGATAGTCATACCTTTTTTCTTACGAAGCTCGCACAATAACTGCGCATATTCTTCTTTCTTCGGATGGTTCTCAGGATCTATAATAGTAGCCCTATTAATATTTCCGAGTCCCCATTTGGCAGCAGCTGCATTAATTTCTTCCGGGTTACCCAAAAGAATCAAATCTGCAACTTCATCTGTCAAAATCTGGTTAGCAGCTTTTAAAGTACGTTCTTCCGTACCTTCGGGAAGGACAATGCGCTGACGATTTGCTTGCGCACGCGCAACGATAGAGTTAATTAAATTAAGCATAGATATTTAATATTGTATATAAATTCAGTAGGGTGTGTTATTTCACGCCGCAAAAGTACACAATATTGCAATATCAACATTGCAATTCGGGGTATTTTTTACCCCGAACTTGCAATTATTATAATATTTAACACTAGCGGATTATTTCCGGGGGTACACTCTTGAAACGGTCCATACACATTCCTATCGGAGCACCGATATAAGTCGGATCACAAATAAGATATTTTTTACCATCCAACAGGATGTAGTCACCCGAAATATCTTCGTTGAACCGTACAGCCGAAGCGATATGATTCGGATAGTCGAGCAACACAGCATCCAGTCCCAACAAATCTTTCACCAAGTTAGAAAACAGGATGGCTCGATCCTCACAATCACAAGCCGGATAATAAAAATTTTCGTCCATGAAGAAAGGCTTTTCATACCCAAATTGTTCACCATCCGTCTGATATTGGAATGAATTCTGCACAAAATCAATCAGGATATTCGCAGCATCTTTCTCCGATTTCCCCTTTATTGCCGCCTGCAAAGGCGGGTAAAGAGCACTCTTCAACTCCTTGCTCATAGGGGTTTTGTAGTAAACAGCAACTTCACATTGCGGATAGTCCTTATAGAAATCCATCAGGTTCTTATTGACTGCCGTATTGACTTTAAGGAGAGATTTTTCGGATGGAGACACTGTCTTGCTAAACTCCTGCATGCCGAATTGAGGCACGGCGCTCAGATCCATACATACCAGATTCTTCGCATTGGCAAAATCCTGACTATATGTATAAACAGCCATTGACCCACCTTTATCCGCCTCAAAGACATAGTACTTCACACCTTTGAAGGTAATATAAGGTATGCCGAAAATAGTTCCTGCCGGAGCCACCAATAATTTTAATTTATCGTTTATCTTGGACAAACGCACCTTATATCCACATTTATTGAGGATGAACATCTGCAGAAAAGCTACATCGTCTTTTTGGGCAACACCACACACCTGCACTCCCAACTGCTTGATGAACATTAAAAATGCCCAGTCGTTCATCTGATGCTCCTTCTTTAAACGAATACAATCGTTAATCAACTGTTCATGATCGGCTTTACACAAACGACTCCAGGCACCTGCCACTTTACTTTCGCTTGTTCCGCCCAATTCAAAACCGTCAATCACGTCTGTAGCCACTTCAAACCGTGTTCCATAAAACTCAATCGCATTGCGATGCGCTGAACTTCCGGGCAACGGAGCTGGGATATCTACCTTTACAGGGGTATAAGGTTTGCCCGGAACATAAACACCCGGAGCCGGTTTATCAGCCACTGCCGGCAGATCCGGCTTCTTGACTTCCACATTCACTTTGCCTCCTACACCCGGTTTATCGGCTATGGGTATCTTAGGCACCGCCGGCTTAATCTCTACCGGAGCAGGAACCGGCTTTTTTTTATCAAAAAGTGTCGGTTTCACCGGTTCCGGCCGAGTGGGCATCGAATCCCCCATAGAGGCATTATACTTTTGCCACGCTTCTTTCAGGAAAGTGGCAAACTCTTCGTCTGCTTTATTCTTAAATTCTTTATATTCTTTTTGCTGTTTCTCTTGAAAAGTATCAAACTCCTTCTGATAGTTCACGTCCTGTGCTGTGATAACGGACGGTATCAGAAAAAGTGAAGCAAAAACGAAAGAAAAGTAATGTTTCGTTTTCATCATAATAAGTGATTAATGATTAACGGTCAGTGATTCGGGAATCACTATTTTATCAATACCATATCATAAAAAGCACAACGCTGAACCGCCGGGATAGAGTACACCCACTCCAATACATTCTGATAAGTGACTTCTTTGGTAAATGGGATATCTTCCTTGGTAGCCACCATCATCATATTTATCTTCTCGCTTTCCTTACCATGCTGCTTCTCCATACGATAGTCGACAGCATTACTAAAAGGAATCGCATATTCTTTACCGGCTTTCAACAATGTATTCGGTTCATAACTGTTAGGATAAAGCAGAGCCCCCCCATTACTGTCGAACCAGAAAAACTTCAAGTATGAATCCGTACCATGTATAGTCAGCTTACAGTGAAACACATCCCCTTCACGATAGAGTGTTTCCACTCCTTTCACCTCAAGGGCATACGAACTATCCGACTTGTCCTCTTTCCGAACCTCGGCGTCAATGGTCACTACCTTATACAGGCTACGGGTATCCGTGTCCCAAACCTCTTCAACTTTTTTATTAGTAACATTCACCATTCCCCCGATAGCCAGCACATTCATTTGCGAATAAGCTTCATGAAGCTCCTGGCCGTCTTCCTGGGTGATCTGGCCAAATACCGACCACACATTTTCCATCACACCCGCTTTCTGCAGAGCAGCTTTCTTCGCTTCCATGAAAGCCCTCTCTTCCGCCTGCTTCAATGTGATGTCATCGCTAACCTGCCAACGCCCCTGTACGCCTTTCACCTTCACGGGTTTCTGTGCATAAAGAGCGTTGGCGGCAGTCAGTAAAAGTATAGCTAAAATTCCTAATAGCCTGTTTACGTTCATTCAGTTTGCCTATTTATATTAAAAACTTACTGAGCGAGTTTATCCAGTTCCTTTGCCAATTCCGGTGATTTTTTAGCCAATTCTTCGCTAAGTGCTTTGACAGCTACTTTGTTTGCAGCTTCCAGGCTATAACCGATGGTTACCATTACCTCTACATTTTTGTTAGGCAACGTTCTATATACTTCAACCAAAGGAATAGTACGTCCCAGCGTTCCACTGATAATACTCTTACCGGCAGCTACTGCGCTCGACAGACTGGCAGCTTCCTCCTGCCCCATATCGTCATTGGCTACTTTCGATTCGATCAACTGTGTAACCTTTGTCTGAACCTGTCCGGCGATATCAATCTTGGCCGTGTTGGTAGCCTGCATAGCTGCAGCCGACTGATTTCCACCAATCACTCTTGATGTGGCAATATACCAGTATGGATTGCCATTCATATCAATTTCCATCTGTTTTTCCCATGAATTCTCCAGTTGTTTGTCCAACGGTAACTTTCCTACCGGAGTCTTGAATCCTTCTTTCGTCAGTTCCTTCGCTTGTTTGCGTGCTTCTTTAATGGCTTTTTTCTGCAAATCTTTGTTGATTACTTTTTCATCTTTCTGAATAGCTTTATAAGCCTTACCTGTCGCTTTTTCTTGTGCAAGTGCATTTAAAGAAATCATCATTGCGAGTGTTGCGAAAACACTGATTAACAAACTCTTTTTCATATCAATTCTGTTTTTAGTGGTTAATATTCGTTATGTATATTCGTTTTTCACTTTGCAAAAATATATAAAGTAATCCATTTCGTTTACTTTTTCTTTATTTTTTTGTAGTTCCCCACTGTTAAATAAGAATCTTCGTGCCTTATTAGTTGCTACCCTAACTCTATTTTTCATAACTTTGCAACGTTTTCAAAAATCAATAGGTAATAGTATGATACGTCAGTGTGCCATTTTATTTGGCTGTTTGGCTTTGGGTGAATTGATTGTTTATCTCACGGGGATTAAGCTCCCGTCCAGCATCATCGGGATGTTGCTGCTCACCCTCTTTTTGAAATTAGGTTGGATCAAATTGCATTGGGTGCAGGGAATGTCCGACTTTCTAGTTGCTAATCTTGGTTTTTTCTTTATTCCTCCGGGAGTAGCCCTGATGTTATATTTCGACATCATTGCGGCACAGTTCTGGCCGATTGTGATAGCTACTCTAGTCAGTACCCTTCTTGTGCTTGTCATCACCGGATGGGTCCATCAATTAACACGTAAACTCAAATGAATTATTTAGAAAATGAATTCTTCCTGCTGGCAATCACTTTCGGGATTTACTTCTTTGCCAAGCTTTTACAAAAAAAGACAGGAATACTCCTACTCAATCCCATCTTGTTGACTATTGCAGTCATCATCATTTTCCTTAAACTGACAAATATCTCCTTCGAAACTTACAATCAGGGCGGACACTTGATTGAATTCTGGCTAAAGCCCGCAGTCGTAGCTCTTGGAGTTCCTCTATACCTGCAACTCGAAACGATTAAGAAGCAGCTGCTTCCTATCATTCTGTCCCAATTGGCCGGCTGCATCGTAGGCGTTATTTCAGTCGTACTGATAGCCAAGCTTATGGGAGCCTCACAGGAAGTCATCCTGTCACTTGCTCCCAAATCAGTCACCACTCCGATTGCAATGGAGGTAACCAAGACATTGGGTGGAATCCCGTCTCTGACAGCAGCAGTAGTTGTTTGTGTGGGTTTACTGGGTGCAGTATTAGGTTTCAAAACGATGAAGATCATGCATGTAGGCAGCCCTATCGCGCAAGGACTTTCGATGGGTACGGCCGCTCATGCCGTCGGCACCTCAACAGCCATGGATATCAGCAGTAAATACGGTGCCTATGCAAGCCTCGGTTTAACCCTCAACGGTATTTTTACTGCATTGTTGACCCCAACTATTCTGCGATTATTAGGAATTCTCTAACAAAATGGCTTTATCTTTGTTATATATAAACAGTTAAAAGGAAATAACAACTTTATGATCGCATTCAGAGATATAACGATCCAAGACAAGGATACCATCACAGCCTACACGATGAATAGTTGCCGTCGCAACTGCGACCTCTCTTTTTCCAACTTATGCAGTTGGCGGTTCTTGTATCACACCAAGTTTGCCATTATCAATAACTTTCTGGTTTTCAAATTCTGGGCCGGCGATGAATTGGCCTATATGATGCCGGTTGGTGAAGGCAATCTTGAAGAAGTTCTGAACGAACTGATTGAAGATGCCCGACAGGAGGGTGAACCTTTCTGCATGTTGGGAGTCTGCTCATGTATGCGCGAAGATCTCGAGGCCATTATGCCCGGTCAGTTTGGCTTTACGGTTGACCGTGATTATGCCGATTATATTTATTTACGTAGTGATCTCGCAACACTGAAAGGAAAAAAATTCCAGTCCAAACGGAATCACATTAACAAATTCCGCAATACATATCCTGACTATAAGTATTCTCCGATCACCAAAGACCGAATACAGGAATGCCTGGAGTTAGAGGCCAAATGGTGCAAAGCCAATGACTGCGACCAACAGGAAGGGACCGGAAACGAGCGACGTGCCCTGATCTACGCTCTCAATCATTTCGAAGAGTTAGGACTGACGGGAGGTATCCTGCACGTCAATGGACAGATTGTAGCCTTCACTTTCGGCATGCCGATCAATAAAGAAACTTTCGGTGTACATGTAGAAAAAGCAGATACCAGCATCGATGGCGCTTATGCCATGATCAATTACGAATTTGCCAATCACATCCCCGAACAATATATTTACATCAACAGAGAAGAAGATTTAGGAATAGAAGGGTTACGCAAAGCCAAGCTTTCGTACCACCCGGAAACTATTTTGGAGAAATATATGGCTTGCCTGAAAGAGCAGCCTGTAGAAATGATAAAATGGTAGCATAATCCAATGATAAAGGAGCAGGTAAAATCATTATGGAAACTTTGTTTCGATGATAGCGAGGCATTCATCGAACTTTACTTCCGGCTTCGTTACAATAACGAAGTCAACTTAGCCATTCAAAGTGGCGAAGAAGTGATTGCTGCGCTCCAAATGCTCCCTTATCCAATGACATTCTGCAATAAAATAGTACCTACTTCGTATATCTCCGGTGCGTGTACGCATCCCGATTACCGTGCGAAAGGAGTGATGCGGGAGTTATTATCACAGAGTTTTGCCCGCATGCTCCGTAACGGTGTTCTGTTTAGTACATTGATTCCTGCCGAACCCTGGCTATTCGGTTATTACGCCAAAACAGGCTATACTCCCGTTTTCCGTATCTCCCACAAAGTCTTCTCACTTTCAGAGTTGACCATTGATCCGGAACCGGATACCATGATTGAAGAAACGACGGAATATCAAGAAGATTATTATCAATATCTGACCGGCAAGCTATCCGAACGTGCCTGTTGTTTACAACATACGCCTACAGATTTTAAAGTAGTCCTTGCCGATCTTGCCTTGACACAAAATACCGTTCTCATTGCCCGGAAGGATAATCGAGTAACGGGTATAGCTGTTGTCTATAAACACGATGATAGCTCGTATATCAACGAGTTGTTTGCTGACAATGAGGCTGTCCGGGCACAATTACTCTACCGGGCCGGACTAAGAAACGGCACTGAACGGATTATTCTTCAACTTCCCCCTGTAGAATCCCTGCCAAGTGTCCCATTAGGAATGGCACGCATCATTGATGCCCGGGCAGTTCTTCAACTCTATGCAGCAGGTTGTCCCGAAGTGGAAATGAATATCGAACTGACTGACGAACAGCTTTCGGTCAATAACGGTTATTACTATCTCTGCAAAGGAAAATGTATGACCAGTGAAGTCCGCTTACCCGGAGTACATACCCGAATGACCATTGCCGAATTATCGGAAAAGATACTGGATGAAATGCAGCCGTATATGAGCTTGATGATGAATTAGAGTTTTCCGTTTTTTTCATTATAGATTACGCAAAACACTGACACACAAATATATACTTTTTCGGAAGAACAATTGTCTTAATCCGGTAAGTTGTTATAAATCAAATGCAAAATATTGTCTTCCATTTTTATAAATAAAGACCTGCTCTTCGCGTCCCTTTGTGCGATTCCTCAACCATAGCAGAGCATTTTGTGGCACCAGAAAATCAATTTCCCTTTCTGTAGCCACCTTGCTGCCTAACGACTTCCATCCATTTATTCCGTCCTGATAGAATAACTCATAATTATCCCCGGGCCAAATGTAATTATCATCGTTACGCGGAGAAAAAACAATTCTTTCGATCAGCGTACTTTCCCCCAAATCATAGGCCAGATAACAAGATGTATCACGTGCCTGAAAATAAGTCAGTATATTACCATCTGTAACATACTCTAATTTTGCAATCGGTTCTATACTGTTTATCCTCCCCAACCGGACCTTCTCCTTACAGAATGAATCCTTAAACAGTGCCAGTTCCGCCAACTCCATTCTTTTCCCTATCGGAGCAACATAACGAACATATCTATACTTCTTTCTTAGAAGCGGAGTCAACACATAATAATTAGTGGTAAGCGTATCCTCAAATTGCCATAACAGATCCGCCTGCATAAATGACAAATCATCAGCTGCTTCAACCTTTGCCCCTATGATAGCTCGATAAGCCCATTCCGCAATTGTCTTTTGCTGAGGCATTTTCCGCCTTAATATAGCTTCCTCCATCAAATCGATATTGGGTTTCAGCAAAACAAACCCACCCCCCGTTTTAGATATAAACGGATATCCTGCCGGATACAGTTTTCCCCCATCTCCCTGATAAAGAGTCTGATAAATCACATCGGGTTCTATATCCCGGAAAGTAACCTTACCAGCATTACCAAGTGCCATATCTATAGGAATCCATCCGCCGGGACTAAATATCCCTAAGTAGATATATTGCTCTCCAGACATTTGTATCGGTATTGTCGTATCATTACTTCCAAAATATTCAGATGTCACATCTTTCACAAATCGATTCTTAAGCACAGGAGATAATTGCCTGTTTCCCGAAGTTCCGGAGTTTTTATCCGCCTGCATACCGAAACAATAGCGATACACCTTCCCCTTTTTCCTTCCGTCATGCCGTAAGGTATCACGTGACGCTTCAAACTCATTAAATCCGAATTGAAGAAAAGTTCCCGTTGTGTCACGCAACATCGTCCAACAATGATAATGTTGATAATCGGGTGAATAAACAAAATAGTCGGTCGCAACAGGAATTCCACAAGCACGCATAGCATATATTGTCAGGTCGCATGCTTCACGACAATAACCAATCCGGTTATGATAAAGAAAAACAGCATTCAAGTGAGGTACCCGAAAATCAGTATTGTAGATGTAATACAGCTTTCTCAGTTTCCCGTCAATGATCTTAGAAGCTTCAATAACATCACTCCCCTTATAAAGAGAATCGAGTAGAGTTCCATAATCTTCATAATACAATTTACGCCAATCCGATAAAGGTTCATCGGCTATTCTGTAAGGTAATATCAGTTCGCAAAAATCATCGAACGGCAAATTTCTATTCCAAGGATATTTCCTCCAAACTTCAAAAGCCAGGTCTATATTATCTATCAAATATTCCGCTGTTATCACTTGGGCGTCATATATCTTGGAGAGAGAGTCAAAGGAAATTCTGTTCCATTTATTCTTCTCCCTTTTAGATATAGAACGCCCTTCACAAACCCCAACTAATAAATGGTGAATAGAATCAAGTTCATTTCCTTCATAAGAATACCATCCCGGCATATTACGAATTAAAAAACGAGCTGCCTCCAATTTTTCCGGATCAGTTCTATAATGTTCTAATACCTTTTCAAGCTCCACGCGATTATCGCCGGCAAAATCCAAAGCATATTCCAGCTGCTTCTCTTTCTCCGATCGACAAGCTGCTAAGATTAAGGCTAACAGGATAAACAATACATATTTCATAGTTAAAACGGTTTTATTCTTCCCCATAACAAACCCAGTAGTCATTTTAACCTCAAAAGGCTAAGTATCGCAGTTTGCTCATTTATCTCCTGTTGCTGATAAGCGGACGGAAATGCATCATCCGGGAATTCATCTGTATAAACTGTCACAAATGTATTAGGGATATTAGATGAAACCGGACGTCCCATTTCCGAATATCCAGGAATATCCATCTTGGTCAAATTTCCTTGCTCTATCCGCCCATCCTTCTTAAAATAGACAGACCACATTCCCTTATTTGCTGAATTAAAAGACCAAAGAGAGAAAACAAGATTCTTTCCATCCACTGTAAAAAGACTGTATGTGCACTCCTCTTTCGTTTCGTACAATTCCCGGTCCGAGCAGTGAAAATCCGCCAACATAGGCAAATTGGACTTCTGCCTCATGGTTCTTACCACCGTATCATTCACAGCATCATATTGATAATAGCTTCCATCTACCGGATTATAGATTTTTATAGTTCCATCCTCTTGAGCACACAGCGTATTCCAATAGGAGTTCTTGCAAGGAGTCCCTTTTTCATATTCTAATAAGTTCTTCACTCTTCTCCCTTTCTGATCCAGAATCCAAAGCCCTTTACAGTTTTCAGACTGAGAAGGACGATGGCAGAGAAAACGGCCATCCGGCAACTCAACAACATCATTGAAAACAAGAGAATAAGGGAAGCTCAACGAATGAAGAAATTTTCCATCAAAGCTGTAAGAATAAATCGTTCGTTTACCCATATCACAGACATAAACACAATCCTTTCCCACGAAAAAAGAATCCATCTCTCTATACTCTCCCGGTCCCTCACCCCGCTGGCCAATCGCATTCAAAAAAGTACCATTCTTGCTAAATCGGAATGCCATTTCTTGCTTTCTATCCGAAATGTAATAACAAGAATCTTTTGAAATTACATTATCGACCATACCCCAAAAATAAGGAGAAGGTAATTGCAGCCTGACAGACTCAATGGTGTCCACCAATACAGACATCGGCAGATATGGATTAGAAATAGACAGATCAACGGTCATTTCAAATCCCTTATCAACCTGTTTCCGACAAGATGAAACACAATATATAAACAATATTCCCACCACAATTAAACTGAAATTTTTCATAATATAAAAATTATAACCAGTAAATACCGCCATAACCAAACAAACAATTCTCTTTTTCCTCCTATTCTTTTTTTAACCGATAGCGATATAACGAATCTTTCACCACACATAAAACGACAAAAGAAGTACTTTTTTCACTATCTGTGAAAACAAATGGAAATATATCGGCAGGAAGACTAAATCCATATATGGTGTGAATCATTAATCTAGCGCATAACATATTATTTTCCATCCACTTGAACTATTTTTCACAGCAGCAAACAAACTCTGTTGGGTACTATCCACTGCAATATAATAAGCATCAGTATCTAACGAATATTTTTTAATCGGATTACCATCCCAGTCAAAAACCAATACGGTATCTGATTTTCGGTTATTTTCGTACATTTTTTTATCAGAATACAAAGCATAAACATACTTAGAGGTAGCGCTAAGATCTATATAACCCGTCTGAGTATTTTCTGTTAGATCGACATAATAAATACCTTCTTCATTAACGGGTTTATTGATTGGATCTCCCAACCTCAACGATTTTATCAACTCAATTTTATTGTTTACTATTTCAAAAAAGTCTATGTTGGACGAGAAGTTAATTGAACCGGCAAATGTATGTTTCTCAGGGTTCATTACTAAATTTCCTTGATTAGAAAGATATCTGGTATATGTTTGAAAAGCGCTATCCGCAGCATTATACACATCCACACCGTAATCCAGCACACTGTCATTTTTGTTAAATAACAGATATTGGTAACGGGATTTATATGTCCCAGCACACAAAAAAGTCGTATCATCTATCGCTATGAGTTTCGAAATCTGTGCCTCCGGAATTTTATATTGCGCCAGACGTACCGGTGAACCATCCTTCTTGCGACTGTTGCGTAAAGAGTCAAGGCTGTATTTCATCACAATGCGTGTTTGGTCATCAAAAACAGTGAAACCGCTTTCCGTTAAGTAGCCATAACAGGGTGAAGGCAGTTCAGCCGGCCCCTGTCCGATAGTCCCAAAACGAGCGATATATTCACCTGATTTTTTGTCAAACAGCGTATAGCAACATCCCGAGTGATAGTCATTAACTATGAGATTCTTTCCGTCACAACTTAATCCCTCTATTATTGCTATAGAATCTTCATTAACATAAAAGTCCTTCTTTGGAGACAGAGATTGGGATTCAGAAAACAATTCCAGGACTGTATGGGATTTCTCTTTTTCGCATCCCCCCAAGATACACATAGATAACAAGAGGAGTAGGGTGAAGCTTAAATACGGTCGTTTGATCATGGTTCAACACTGTTAAATATTTTCTATAAAAGGCTGTTGCAAAAGCCGGATAGTTTTTTTTTTGTTTATTTAGCTAGAAATCATTATCTTACCATTGCAAAAAGATAAATCCTATAACAAGCGCCAAGATAGTATTTAAAGATTTAATCTCCAATCAAAATGTCCTTTTTTCTTTTCATAATTATTATTTCTAAGATATTTATTTTTTTACAGGATAATAAAATATCAATGGATTAGAATTCTCTATCAAATTCTTCAGTTCTAAAATCCTATCCAAACTCTCATTCACTTGTCCCGATCGCACTAACGACAAAAACAAAGATATAGTGTACATATCAAGACAGCCATACACTCCCTTATCGTCATAAGTTATCAAATTAGGAATGATATGTACATCGTCCCCCTTCGCCCTGTACACCCAATCATCAACACACCCATTGAATATAGAACAAGAGTCCCGAGACGCACTCAATAAACCATAATAAATTTGGTAACCTTTCTGATACTTAAAAAGATAATCATTCAAACAACTTTAAAAAGAGAATCAACTTCTCCATCTTTTAATTGATAATCATTATTATCCCCTTCAGGAGGAGGAAAGTCTAAGTCGCATTGCCCAAACGTTTCCTTTCGATAGCACTTTAAAAGCCCAAAAAACTTTCATTTTCCAATTGGCACTTTCCAGTATTGAAAAAGAGAGTAATTCCCCCATCCCCCAAAAGATTGCAACCGGAACTACTTTAAATGAAGAATCTGAAGTACCGGATTCGCTGTATCATCTTCACTCCTCAACCAAAATGTCAATGTGTTATTATCTGAAGCAGAGGCTTTTCCATCATATTCAACTCCGTCGATGTCATTTTTAGTTTCCTTCCCGACTAATGCAAAATCACCTTCTTTAGAATAAAATATGATTCTTACCCCATATTTATTACACCAGTACGTCGCAAAAATCCACTGGGATGTTTCAATATAGTTAGTTCTTAAAAAATCAAGCATATTGCGTATCGAAGTCTCCTTATTATAACTTCCGATAGGTTTTGGCTCGATAACTATCGGATAAGCTTTTATCAATTTGCCAGATTGGTAGTGATATACTGTATTCTCCAGACAGGGAGCCATAAAGCCCACAATACCGTCAAAAACAGATAATTCCCAATTATCAGAAAAGTTATTAAAAAGATACTTATCATCTCTTGCTATAAGCTTAGAAGTAAACTTTCCCATAGCATCAACCAAATAAATACCAGCCAAGCTATCCACTTCACCAGAGCGAGAGAACACATAATTATTATCTTCCAATCTTACAAAATCCGAAGGTGAAGTATCTAACTTAACTCTTTTGACAAAACTCCCATCCAAACCATAGAACAAAATAGATTGTGTCCAACTGTCTAATAACAAAACATGTTCCTTTTTTCTGTCGTAATCAAACTGACTAAGGTTCACATACTCTTCAGGGCCATCCCCTTTTCTGTCTATTTTAGTAAGATAATGTCCTTCCTTATCAAAAATCCAAACTACCGGAAGGATTTTATCCAAGACTAAAATATATTTATCACTTATTATAACATCCTTAATAGAACCAACAAGGCACTGGTCTGTTGTCTCCAATGATATATAACTTATAGAATCTACAAAAGAAGAATAATTCAAAGTGTCTTGTACATTGGATAATAAATCAATCACAATTTGTTCTCGTAAGCGATTCTCTTTCTGATGACATGACGCACATAGAACAATACAAATAGACAATGCTAACAGTTTATAGTCTCCCATATTTATTATATTAAAGATACCTGCCATTCCACTATGGTTCAAGCTTCAACAACAGGTATCCTATTGAGTAAATCTATAATAATTACAAATTACTTGCAAGTACCCCAAGTAGAAGTATACTTACACTCATCTTGAGGATAATTTCTCTCACAAGTATTTCCTATTATCGCTCCATTTTTATTATAACAGTTTTTCATTTTATATCCATAGGCTGTATTCGAATCAGCTTCACCTACACTAGCTAATGCTTCCACATTTGCCAAAGCAATATCCGAAATCAGTACCGTTCTTTGAACTTTACAGACATTATAGCCAGTAAATGCTGCTATCATCACTAAAGCAAATGCAATCATTATTTTTGTTTTCATTTTTGTTTTCATTTTTTAGCCGATTATTACTTCGTTAACTCCGCTTATCATTTCCACGGAAAAGCAATCCAATTACCTTCTAAATCAAACTTTTTCCATAGGCTAACATTCTCCATAATTTTTTAAGGTTAACTATTAGTATTCTTCATCAATCGCATTACCCCGAATCTTCAAACGTATTGGAGAGGTGGGAGTATTACAATATACAGTAATGGTCTTCTCAAAATGTTCGGGATGTTCTGCACGGTAAGTAACCTGAATATCGGCAGACTTCCCTGAAGGTACAGGCTCCTTGCTGTAAGTGACGGATGTACAGCCACACGAAGCATTTATGTCCTCGATAATCAGAAGATGATCGCCAAGATTCCGCAAACTAAAAGTAGCGGTCTGGGGAATTTTCCAATCAAAATCGCCCATTTCATCGAGTTTTTTATCCAAAACTACTTTTGTTTGGGAAGAGGTAGCGACTCCGGTTTGCTGTCCGGCAATAATTTGCAAATAAAGGTCACGCACCTTTTTATTATGGACAGGATTACCAATCGCAAGCACCTTGTTCTGACTGTCCAAAAGGAAAGTTTGAAAGTTCACATCCGAAGGGAAATGATTCAAAGCGTCAAAATCACCCTTTTCATCGATAAAAACCGGATAAAGGAATCGATCTCTCTTCAATAGAAAAGAGATTTCTTTTTTGTTTTTCGGATGGAAAGCAAAAAGAAAAGATACTTTCCCAGCGGCTACAGTGTCGACCATAGAAATTAAACGTTTCCATGTAGGAAGTTGCAATTTACAACCGGTACAGCCCACCGAATCCACGTAAGTCATTATAGTATATTCATTTTGAGGAAACGAATAACCGGCACTGTCCTTTCCTAAAACACTGAATGTCATATCAGCGGGATAGACAATCGTTCTACCCTCCCATTCGTGAATCAAACGGGATATTTGCTGTTCTTTGGTCTCTTTACATGAGCAAAGTGCCATCAGAAAGCATAAATAGCCGATAAGTTTAATAGGCCGTCCCATTATTCTTCACGGTATACTACCTCAACTTTCAGATATGTGAACGGACAGTCCACAGATCCGTCACCGAAACAGGCTATTTCTCCATCCGGGAACGACTCTCCTGTAGCCAAAGCCTCCACATTTTGTAATAGTAAACCGGCTTCTTGTACCTTTCCTTCTTTTCTCACAGAAACAAGACCTATTAGCAATAGCCCGATAAGTCCAATAGTAATTTTTGCGTTTTTCATACTCTATGTTTTTATTGCAAAGGTATGGCTTATCCCGCCCACCGCCAGTGAGAAAGACTGATTTCTCACTGATTTTTCACTGATTTCTTACTATTTTCTGAACTAAAGTGGAGTTGATAGCCTCCATTTACCAAGGTAACGCTAAGATTAGCCCCCATTTTCCTTAAATCGGTACGTAAATCAGTTATCAGTCGGTTCCTGCGTTCCATAAAAGAATCGACATTATCCAATTCTTTCCAGAATAGTTTTTTCAGATCTTCATTCAACAGCAAATGACCGGGTACTTTAAGAAATGCCAACAATACCTCAGCAACTTGTTTTCGGAGTATACAAGTCTGATCATGATAAATGATACTCCTCTGCAGATAATCAAATGTAAGTCCATCGACCTCCCAAACAAATTCACCTTTTTGTTGAGCAAGTGGTTGCGACGATTCAACATGATTATCTTCTATTCTGGACCCGGATAAAATTCGAACAAGAAAGAGACGAACACTCGGAATATAAAACAAACAAAAGATCAGTGAGAAAAGGACATAACACCAAGTAAGAATATTATTCCAATGCGCTTTTAAAATAACGTCCACCCAAAAAGGTCTTATAAAAGCATCCATTTTTATGCAATAACCGACTCCTGTACTATAGGCTAATAAAAAACAATCAGGTTCATTTAACCCACTCGACACTGATATCCGCTCTCCATCCTTTAGAGAATTTATTAGTTTTATTCCGGTCTTAGCACGGATGCCATCCATACGAAGCTTCAACTGCCATTTCTGATTCAGAGAATCTACATGAATAGGGTTTCGTTCTATCAGGAAAGATTGCTTGGCTTTCTGTATAAAAGATGTATCCGCATAAACAGTATCAATGGCAAATTGGCATACATTGCAAGTCCCACTTTTATCTGTAAGGGTTACTTTCTTATGCTTTGTTTGTTTCTTTCCGGTAGCGTACGCATGATTGGGATTCAATTTTCGGAATCTATATTCCAGATCTTCATCAATTGTCCGCAACAAGAGTTTTTGTGCACTTGCATTTACAACAGGCAGGCCCATACGATAAAGATAGGATCCCAAAGTAATTGTAATCCCTACCCAAAGTAAAACCAATAAGATACTATAGATAAATTTCATTGTTCATCATTTTCTTCTGCAAAGAAAATCAAAAAAAGAGTTGGTAACAAATAAAATATTATTTTTCTACCGCCAATTTCATCTATAAATCTTATCAATAACAGTCTGGTATTATCCAACTGGGGCACATGCAAATATACTATTGGTTCATTGCTCTTCACACAATTTCCTAAAGCCCTTATTCCCTGCGCAAATAAAGAAGAAAACAACTTGATCCCCCCCATATCACAAACCTTTATGAACAAGATAATTACCATTTTTCATACGATCTCTACTCCGCCCCGCATACCGGGGCTCATCGGCCCACATACTCGGGCTATTGGGCACAGACATGCGGGCCCGAATAAGATTCAGACCATTTTCACTAAAGTAAGTTTTCTTTTACTCATGGAATCTAATTCAGTTTTCGGAAGTGTAAGCCCTCTTTTATAGTTGACAAAAAAGGAAGTATCCCGGCTTTCGCCCGAAGAGTCCATCCGTGAGGTGAAGAAGCTAATCTTAGACTAAACCATCTGAAAATCAATATCTTTAAGAAGTAAGATTTCTGTCCTCAAAAGCTTTGTTTTAACACAGAGTTAAAGCTTGTTCTTTGGATGTGAATAAAAAGTTCTTTAAATGCAAAAGACTTGTTATCTGCGCACAAGAACCTGACAACCTGCAAAAGACGTTAACAATGTTAATTGAAGAAAGGTGTAAGAATGAAGATACCGGTTCAGACAGCGTAAATTCACTTCCGGAACTTGAGCTATCTTATTCAGCCGGTATCTGTTTTTTCTTATTAAAGCAGGCAAAAAGGACAATTATCAACTTGAAAATAAAGAAATAAAGAATTTACCAGCAAATTTGAAGAAGAACCATTTTTTGTATGAGAGCGTGATATTTAGCTTTCCTTTGTCAGCAGGCTTTCCAGTTCTTCGGCACTCTGCCGCAAATAGAACTGACCGCGCCATGCCACAGAGATGGCTCCGGTTTCTTCGGAAACAATGATGGCCAAAGCGTCCGAAACCTGCGATATACCCATTGCCGCCCGGTGGCGAAGTCCCAATTCTTTGGGTATGTCCAAGTTGTGGGATACCGGAAGAATACATCCGGCCGCTTTAATACGTTTTTTACTGATTACCATTGCGCCATCATGCAAAGGGCTGTTTTTAAAGAAAATGTTCTCAATCAGCCGCTGGTTAATATTGGCATCGATAATTTCACCGGTACGAATGACATCGTCAAGCGGTACATTACGCTCCATAACAATCAAAGCTCCTACTTTCTGCTTTCCCATACTGATGCAAGCCATCACAATCGGCATGATATCATCATGCTGGAGTTTTTCTTTTTTGTTGCCGGTAAGGAAGCGTACCAAGGCACTAGCGTGCTGGTGCGAACCCAGAGTCAGCAAAAAGCGCCTGATCTCATCCTGAAACAGAACAATCAGCGCCAAGACTCCCACGCTCACCAATTTGTCGAAAATGGAGCCCAGGAGCTTCATCTCGAGCACCTGCGATACAACCAGCCAAATAAGGATAAACACCAGGATACCGGTGAACACATTAATAGATCCGGAGGCTTTCATCAGCTTATAAGTGTAATAAAGCAGGAAAGCCACTAACAGGATATCAATAAAATCTTTTATGCCAAATTCAAAAAACACGGGACTAAAGTATTAAGGGGTAAGTATACGGGTATCAGGAACAAGCCGATACACTTTTTAATTTCTCTATCAGCCGAACCGACTCGACAGCTTCACGCACATCATGCACACGGAGAATATCGGCACCTTTCATCAAAGCTACCGTATCGAGTACTGTTGTCCCGTTGAGTGCTTCCTGCGGTGTGGTTCCAAACAAACGATAAATCATCGACTTGCGGGAAACTCCCACCAACAAGGGAAGTTCGAAAATGCCGAACTCTTCCAGATGCGCCATCAGTTCGTAGTTATGCTCCAACGTTTTGCCGAAGCCGAAACCGGGATCGAGAATAATGTCTTTCACTCCCAAGTCACGCAATTGCTGTACTTTCCGGGCAAAATAGATGAAGACCTCTTTCAGCAAATTTTCATAATGGGGCTCCTTTTGCATGTTTTGAGGAGTACCTTGCATGTGCATCATAATGTAAGGTACATTCAGGCGGGCCACCGTCGGAAACATCTGTTCGTCCATCTCACCGGCCGAAATGTCATTGATAATAGCCACTCCGTACTCCTTCACGCATTCCTCAGCCACTCCGGCACGGAATGTGTCAACTGAAATGATAGCACCCGGATGATTCCGGTTCAATATTTCCAGACCGGTACGCAAACGCCGCATTTCTTCTTCGGGCGAGATGTGTTCGGCATTCGGACGTGACGAATAAGCTCCTATATCAATCATAGAGGCCCCTTCATCAAGTATCTGACGGGCACGTGCGGCAATATCGGCTTCTGTCCGGCTTCGGCTACCTGCATAAAAAGAATCGGGTGTAACATTGAGTATACCCATAACCTGCGGAATGGAAAGATCAAGTAAACGACCGTTCACATTCAGACTTTTGAAAATCGTTGAATCCATTTTCTGTTATTACGGTTGATTGACGCAAAGATAAAGAAAAATAAATGTCCTAATGCTATCAGCACACTAAAAATAAAGTTATCTTTGCAGCTATCAAGACTACTCAAAAATATGTCCTCCAAACCGTACCGTCACTTCATAGCACTCCTGCTGGTTTTGTTTTGTTCGCGATTCGAAGCCCAAGCCGAAGACCTGTTCGCTAAAACGGACAGTACTCTTCAACAATACTTGATCAGATGTAAGGCACAAATCAAAGATCCGGACTTTCTGCAAACAAATGATACTCTTACGCGCATGGCTCAAGAAAAAAATGACAAACGGATGCAGGTGATTGCCGTGGCCCTGAAACTGGATTATTACTACTATCAAAACAATCCGGACAGTATCCTTGTCATGGTAGAGCGCGTGAAGAAAATCAGCCGAAGGAATAATGAACTGAAATATTTCTACTTTGCATGGGGAAGCCGATTGATTATCTATTATATCAAACAACACCAAACCAACACTGCCATTTACGAAGCCCGGAAAATGCTTCAGTCAGCGGAGGCTGATAATTTCATTCCCGGAATCGTACAATGTTACCGTACATTGGGGACGATCTACATGACTCAATCGAATCCTAAACTGGCTTATGAAAACTTCCGGAAACAAATAGCCTTGATTGAAGAAAATGAAATAGAAGATATCAATCTGCCCACTCAATATGCTTCACTCGCCCAATGCGCTCTTGAAATGCACCGCCCCGACGAAGCGCTGAAAGCACTGGAAAAAGGATCGAAATGTACCAGGAGTTCATATCAGATATTCACTGTACAGAAAGCCTATATTCTATATTATCTGGAAACAAAAGAATACGAAAAAGCCCGGAAAACACTTGTGGAGTTGGAGCAATTGTTCGAAAAAGATAAATCACTCACACTCTATAAAAGCGGATTATTCTATATACAAATAGAATACTACCGGAACACCGGACAGTACCGGAAAGCACTTGACGTGATAGAAGAGATCAAGAATGATTCATCGAGCATTAACAAATACCTGGACTATACACTCACCCAGAAACAAGGCGACATCTATTGGGAAATGAACCAGAAGGCCCGGGCTGCCCAATATTATCGGGATTATATCCTGGCAACAGACTCCATCCGAAGCCAGGAAATACAAAACTCAACCAACGAGTTCTATACCATTATGGAAGTAGAACAGCTACACAAAGAAAAAAATGAACTACTGCTGCACATGCAGGAAGAAAAATTGCAGAAAATCAATATCGCACTTGTCTCGCTGGTCATTATTCTGGTGGCAGGAACGATGTTACTTTTCCACATCTCAAAGTTGAATAAAAAACTGAAGAGATCGGAAGCCAAAGTGATACAGCAGAACAAAGAATTGGTAGAAAACGGAGAAGAATTACGCAAAGCCAAAGAACAGGCGGAAAACGCAAGCCGGATGAAAACAACTTTTATCCAGAGTATGTCACACGAAATTCGCACTCCTCTTAATTCAATCGTCGGATTCTCTCAGGTACTGAGCAACTATTTCAAAGAAGAAGATAATGATGAAATCAGAGAGTTCGCCTCGATCATCGAAATCAGCAGCAGCAATTTACTGCGGCTGATCAATGACGTACTCGACATCTCTTACCTAGACCAGTCGGAAATATTGCCCTACGATAAGCCCGAGGACATCAACAATTGTTGCCTGCTCAGCATCGAACGAACCCGGAACAGTATAAAGAAAGAGGTATCACTCCGTTTCGAACCGTCATGCGGACCACTTATGATATTGACCAACCCGGAAAGGGTAGCGCAGATACTGACCCACTTGCTACACAACGCAATTAAATTCACTGACAAGGGGAATATCACGCTGGCTTACACCATCTCGCCCACAGAAAAACAGATTGTATATACCGTTACCGATACAGGGAAAGGTATCCCAGTGGAGCAACAAGAGTATGTATTCGAACGTTTTGCCAAGCTGAACGATTTTTCGCAAGGAACAGGGTTAGGGCTTCCCATCTGTCGGATTATTGCCGAAAAGCTAGGGGGGAGCCTCATCATAGATAAGACTTATACCAAGGGATGCCGCTTCATACTTACATTGCCGCTGATAAAAGCAGACTGATAATACCCCAAAAAGGTTGCCCCTCAGGCGGAAACCGCCCTCGGAGCAACCTAAACAAAAAAACGGTAAAGCGTTACCGCTACTTCTAATCGACGATGGTCACTCTCGCACCATTGAATACATTCAATCCCAATTTGTTCATGATGTACTTAATGGCCAACTGTGCTTTCACCGAGTTGCCCGAGCCATCTAAAGGAGGAGCAAAGGCAGATACACCGAATACACCCGGCAATACTCCCATCACACCACCACCTACACCGGTCTTGGCAGGAATACCTGAAGTATACATCCAGTCGCCCGAATGTTCGTAGAAGCCTACGGTAGCAATCATAGATGTGATTTTAGGAGTCAGTTCGGAATCGAACACCTGCTTTTTAGTCACAGGATTCACACCGCCATTGGCAACCGTACCGGCAGCCACCGACAACATCTGTGCAGTTACCCCCAAAGAGCACTGGCGAGTATAAAGGTCCAGTGACATATTGGGATCGTCATAGATACGATTATAGTTCTTCAGTAACCAGGCAATAGAACGGTTATTGAAATTGGTAGCTGTCTCCGACTTATAGAGTTCTTCGATCAACTGTGGAGCAGAACCGCAAAGATCGGTAATGTTCTGTACGATGGCGTCCCATTTCTTATCTGAATTACCAATCGGAGTCACCATGGAACAAGCTGAGATGGCTCCGGCATTTACCAACGGAGTAGACGGATGGTCATTCTCCAACAAGATGGCAATGATAGAGTTAAAAGGAAGTCCGGTAGCATCCGCACCGATCATCTCAAGCACTTTCTGTGCCCCGTATTGGCGGAGAATCAGAATGGCTGTATGCACTTTAGATACGGATTCGATACCGAAACGATAATCAAAGTCACCCACGGTAATGGTCTGACCGTTCAGCAGGCAGACACTGATACCAAAAAGGTTTTTGTCTATATTGGCCAGATAAGGAATATAATCGGCATTCTTACCGCCTGTATTACCTTTTACCTGTTCGTAGGCCTGCTGCACAACCTCTTTTATTTGGGAAATAGATATTTTTTTGTCCATACTAATTCATATTATTTATTTCTTGGCAGCTTGTGGTTTACCGGTATGGTTAAATACTTTGGCTTCTACCGGCAGATTCTTCTCCTGGGCAATACGAGTGGATGTCGGGTATTCCAGTTTTTCCAGTTCGGCAATAGCATTCTTAATGTCGCCCAGCAACATGTCGGCCATATCACGACTGAATCCCTGACGGACAACGACACGCATAACCACATAATCTTGCAGCTTGGCAGGCAATGTATATGCCGGAACCATCCAGCCATGCTGAGCCAGCTTATCCTGCAAATCGTAAAGAGTCCATTTGGCGTTCTTTGCATATTCCGGTTTCATGTACCAAATGAACAACGGGTTTACTACATCTTCCGAGTAGTTGACGAACGGAGTCATCTTAGCAATCTGGCTGTGGATGTATTTGGCAATCTGCAAAGAGTTGTATTGTACTTCCTTGTATCCTTGGAATCCTAAACGAATAAATTGATAATATTGTCCCAAAATCTGAGCTGCAGGACGAGAGAAGTTCAAACCTACCTGAGTAATGTTAGCTCCTAAGTAGTTTACGCTGAAAGCCATTTCTTCGGGCAGATATTCTTTGCCTTTCCAGACAACCCAACCCAAACCCGGATATACGAGACCGAACTTATGGCCGGATACACTGATGGAAAGAACCCATTTCAGACGGAAGTCCCATTTGGTATCAGGATACAGGAACGGCAGGATGAAACCACCGCTGGCAGCGTCTACGTGAATAGGAATATCATAACCGGTTTTAGCGTTATACGCATCGAGGGCTTTGTCAAGGGCTTCAACATCATCGTTCAGACCGGTCCATGTAACCCCTTGGATTGGAACTACACAGATTGTATTTTCATCACACATCTTCAGGGCTTCTTCCGGGTCAAGTGTGGTCTTGTCCAGCGTCAAAGGCACCTGACGCATCTCAATCTGCCACAACTGAGCAAATTTTTCCCAAACAACCTGGAAACCGGTTGAAATGACAAAGTTAGGTTTATCAAATGGTTTACCCTGGGCCTGACGTTTTTTGCGCCAACGCAACCAGGCAGCTACACCACCCAACATACAAGCTTCTGAAGAACCGATAGCCAATGCACCGGTTTTCCAGGTATCTTTTTCCGGAGAGTTCCACAAATTAGCAACGATATTGATACATTTACCGTTCATCACAGCAATGCGAGGATATTCTGTCTCATCAATGTAGTTGATATTGATAGCTTCGTTCATCAGCTTCGTTGCATAATCATCCATATAAGTAGTCACGAATGTAGCAAGATTCAGACGGGGCTGAGTTTGAGCAAAAGTTTCGTCCTTCACCATCTGATAGGCGATTTCCGGAGTAGTAGGACCATCAGGTATTTTCTCTACCGGAGAGGGTTGTAACATTCTGTTTGAACCAAATGCTTCTGTTTTAGCATCACCTTTTCTGAAATTTAAATCTTCCATAATTACTCTTATTTTTAATTAGGTTTAGGCGATGGGGATTTTCCCCGTCGAATTTCCCACAACAACAGTGAGAGGATATGAAAGTTCTTCGGTTTTACATTATTTGGGGTTTATTAAAAAGGGGGGCGACGGAAAAGTTAATAAGTTATCTCCAGCCCTAATAGGAAGATATCCCAACACACTTTCTGCTGCTTGTGTGCCGAACATTCTAACGGATCGTTTGTTCTTCACACACCTAAACTTTATAATACCTATATAACTATGCGTATTCAAACTGGCCATGGGACTATTCCCCTTATTACCCTCATCGGCATCTGGTCTATCTCGGCCCTGAATGCCCTACCGGGGCTGGCGGTTTCTCCTATTCTGGGGAAGCTCTCCGCCATCTTTCCACACTCCACCGAACTGGACATACAGATGCTTTCGTCTCTGCCTTCACTATTGATTATCCCATTTATCCTTTTGGCAGGTAAACTGACGGAACGGGTCAATTTCATCCGTCTGCTCCAAGCCGGACTTGCCATCTTTGCTCTAAGCGGAGTGCTCTACCTACTGTCGGGACAGATGTGGCAACTGATTGCCGTGAGTGCCTTACTGGGAGTAGGCTCCGGACTGATCGTCCCGCTATCCACCGGATTAATCTCCAAATACTTTGTAGGTTCATACCGTGTGAAACAGTTCGGATTAAGTTCGGCCATCACCAACATAACACTGGTAGTAGCTACGGCAGTAACCGGATACCTTGCTGAAGTCAACTGGCATCTCCCATTCGTCGTCTATCTGCTTCCAATCATTTCACTCGTACTCTCGGTATATCTGCAACGCAGCATGGCAAGCGAAGGCAGTACCTCGCTTACCAACGACAAAGCCCCGGCAGACAAAGAAGAAGATGTAGATACCGGTAACAGCAAATACGGCATTCACGTTCGCCATCTTGCAGGCATTATGGGTGTTTACGGACTGGCTACCTTTCTGGTACTGGTAGTCAGTTTCAACCTGCCATTCCTGATGGAAGAATATCATTTCACCAGTGGTAACTCCGGTATTATGATTTCTCTCTTCTTTCTGGCTATCATGACTCCCGGTTTTTTTCTGAACCGGATCGTAGGCACTCTGAAAGAGAAAACAAAGTTCTACAGTTTTTTGAGTATCGGCATCGGACTGGCACTGATCTGGATCTCACCCAAAGAATGGGTGATAGCTCCGGGATGTATCCTGGTCGGGCTGGGGTACGGAGTTATCCAACCTGTTGTCTACAACCAGACAACCCATACGGCTATTTCACGCAAAGTGACACTGGCACTGGCATTCGTAATGGCGATGAACTATCTTGCCATCCTGCTATGTCCCTTCATTATCGACTTCTTCCAGTCGACTGTATTCCACATCAAATCTCAGCAGTTTGCTTTTGTATTCAATCTATGCATCAGCATCGTAATGCTTGTCATTTCCTATACCAAGCGAAATTCTTTCTTGTTTAATGATAATCTGAAATAGAAAATGTAATTTTGCACTTACAACAGAGAAAAACCGATTATTATGAAACTTTCTGCTCTCTACCAGATATTCCTGGATTGTGCCGTAGTGACCACCGACAGCCGCAACTGCCCTGCAGGTTCACTGTTTATTGCCCTGAAAGGCGAATCATTCAATGGAAACGCTTTTGCAGCTCAAGCATTAAAAGACGGCTGTGCATACGCCATCGTAGATGAAGCCGAATATGCTCCGGAAAACAACAGACATATCATTCTGGTGGACAATTGCCTGCAAACCCTTCAGCAACTGGCTAATTATCACCGCCGCCAACTGGGTACAAAAGTGATCGGCATTACCGGAACCAACGGGAAAACAACCACTAAAGAGCTGATTTCTGCTGTCTTGTCGAAATCTCACAATGTACTCTACACAGAAGGAAACCTAAACAACCACATTGGAGTGCCCATGACTCTGCTTCGCCTAAAAGCAGAACATGAACTGGCAGTGATCGAAATGGGGGCTAATCATCCCGGAGAGATAAAATTTCTGGTACACATTGCCGAGCCGGATTATGGAATTATCACCAATGTGGGAAAAGCGCATCTGGAAGGATTCGGTTCCTTTGAAGGAGTGATCCGCACCAAAGGAGAATTATATGACTATCTCCGTGAAAAGGAAGATTCTACCGTCTTTATACACCATGATAATGCTTATCTGATGGACATCGCTCATGACCTGAATCTGATTCCCTACGGAAGTGAAGACTCACTTTATGTGAATGGACATGTGACCGGGCATTCCCCTTATCTGACTTTCGAATGGAAAGCAGGCAAAGATGGTGACTTGCACAAAGTGCAAACTCAGCTTATCGGCGAATATAACTTCCCAAATGCATTGGCTGCCGTTACTATCGGTCGGTTCTTTGGAGTGGAAGCCGGAAAAATAGATGAAGCACTAGCCGGTTATACTCCCCGCAATAACCGTTCACAACTGAAAAAAACCGCGGATAATACACTAATTATAGACGCTTACAATGCCAATCCGACCAGCATGATGGCAGCCCTCCAAAACTTCCGTAATATGACTGTGGAAAAGAAAATGCTGATATTAGGCGATATGCGTGAATTGGGGACGGAAAGTGCAGCTGAACACCGCAAAATCGTGGACTTCCTGCAAGAGTGCTCTTTTGAGAAAGTCCTGCTGGTTGGAGAACAATTTACAGCAACTCATCCTCCTTATCACACCTATGCCAATGCACAGGAAGTGATAAAGGAACTGCAAACGGAAAAGCCTAAAGACTACACCATCCTGATCAAAGGATCGAATGGTATCAAACTGAACACGGTTGTTGAATTTTTATAAAAGCCTACTTTTTACTTAACATACGTGGACGGACAATAAAATATCCTATCAGACTGGCCAATACCGCACCTGTGGTATTGGCTGCAAAGTCCATCCAGTCTCCCCCACGATAGGTCGTACAATATTCCTGCAACAATTCTACACATCCGCTGAACAACACCGGACAAACGAATGCTCCTACCCAAGCATGCCACACCGGAGTGTGGTCTCTACGGTGTGCCCGTAAAAACTCCAGCCACAGCATACCGGACATGCCAAAATACATACAAATATGAACGACCTTATCGATATTAGGAATTTTACTAATCTCCGTTGAAGGAGGTTTGAAGAACGACAGATAGATGACCGCAAGAATGATAAAGAGCGATACGGGATATTTCTTAATATACGATAGCATACCTAAATAAATTACAGATGAATCGCAAATATAAGGAACATTTTCTATATTTGCACGTTTAAAGCGAGAAAATCTATCGAATTGTAAGATAACATATACTTTTTATGACAAAAAAAGAAAGAGGAAACTTTGGTAGTAAACTGGGTGTGATATTAGCTTCTGCAGGGTCAGCCGTCGGACTGGGCAATATATGGAGATTCCCTTATGAAACGGGAAATCATGGAGGAGCTGCTTTTATTCTTATTTATCTGGGATGCATCCTCCTACTCGGACTACCGATTATGATAGCTGAATTTTTAATCGGACGGCACTCACAGGCTAATACTGCCCGTGCTTACCAGATACTGGCTCCCGGCACTCAATGGCGTTGGGTAGGACGAATGGGAGTTTTGGCAGGATTCCTTATTCTTGGCTATTACTCTGTAGTGGCCGGATGGACATTAGAATATATATTCGAAGCTGTCAGCAACAGTTTTGCAGGTAAAACTCCGGCGGAGTTCATCTCTTCTTTCCAAAGTTTCTCCAGCAATCCCTGGCGTCCGGCCCTATGGCTCACGTTATTCTTACTCGCTACCCATTTCATCATCGTGAAAGGGGTAGAGAAGGGAATCGAAAAATCATCTAAAATTATGATGCCGACCCTCTTCATCATTATCTTAATACTGGTGGGATGCTCTGTCACTTTGCCGGGAGCGGGCAAAGGCATAGAGTTTCTGCTAAAACCGGATTTTAGTAAAGTAGATGGCAATGTATTTTTGGGAGCTATGGGACAGGCATTTTTCTCACTCAGTCTGGGAATGGGATGCCTATGTACCTATGCCTCTTATTTCAGCAAAAATACCAACCTCACCCGAACGGCTTTCAGCGTAGGAATCATCGACACATTTGTCGCTGTACTAGCCGGTTTTATCATCTTTCCTGCAGCGTTTTCGGTAGGAATTCAACCGGACGCCGGACCCAGTTTAATTTTTATAACCCTTCCTAACGTGTTCCAACAGGCTTTCAGCGGAATACCGATACTGGCATATATTTTTTCAGTGATGTTCTACGTATTGCTGGCGCTGGCAGCTCTGACTTCTACCATCTCATTGCACGAAGTGGTTACGGCCTACCTGCACGAAGAGTTCAACTTTACAAGGGGAAAAGCTGCCCGGTTAGTGACGACAGGTTGTATTCTGTTAGGGATACTCTGTTCACTCTCTCTGGGAGTTACCAAGGAGTTCACCATCTTCGGACTGGGTATGTTCGACTTGTTCGACTTCGTAACTGCCAAACTGATGTTGCCATTGGGCGGATTACTCATTTCCATTTTTACCGGATGGTATCTGGATAAGAAACTCGTTTGGTCGGAAATCACGAATAACGGTACCCTGAAAGTTCCTACCTATAAACTGATTATCTTTATTCTGAAATACGTAGCCCCGATTGCCATTTCAGTGATCTTCATTAATGAACTGGGGCTACTGAAATAAAAATGTGGAAAGACTTCTTTTACTTCACACGTGCAGAACGGCAAGGTATCCTGATACTTGCCGTTTTGTGTATTCTCGTATTTGTGGCCGGATGGTTGATCCCTGTCAAAGAGAACACGGCAAAAAACGATACGGAAAAGTTTAAAAAGGAATATGCCGGTTTTATGTCCTCCATCCGCGAAAAAGAACAAAAGATATATTCACACAATAACCGCTTTCAGCCCCCACGAACAGTCCGTCTGACTACATTTGACCCTAATATCACCGACTCTGTCGGATTCCTTGATTTGGGACTGCCGGCATGGATGGCAAAGAACATCCTAAAGTATCGAAATAAAGGTGGAAAATTCCGTCGGGCGGAAGACTTCCGAAAAGTATACGGATTAACGCAGGAACAATACGAAATGCTCCTACCTTATATTCATATAGCTACGCTCGCAAAGCCCAAAGATACACTTCGCCTCTATACCCGAAAGATAGAAGAAGACACACTGAAATTTTTTAAATATGCAGCCGGAACAGTAGTCGAACTGAACAGTGCAGACACAACGGAACTGAAGAAGATCCCCGGTATAGGTAGTGGAATTGCCCGGATGATAACAGGATATCGCAACCGTTTAGGAGGATTTTATGATATAGCACAATTGAAGGAGATACATCTCAATGTAGAAAAGCTCCGCCCCTGGTTTAACGTGGCAACCGGCAATACCCGACGACTGAATATCAACCGAACCGGTATCGAAAGGCTCAAAGCTCATCCTTACATCAACTTCTACCAAGCCAAAATAATCGTAGAATACAGAAAAAAGAAAGGAATATTAAAAAGTCTGAAGCAACTTTCTCTCTACGAAGAGTTTACGCCTCAAGATCTGGAGCGAATCAGCCACTACATCTGTTTTGAGTAATCAAATGATATTTCCATCTACCATATGGATCGTACGGTCGGTGATTTTTGCTAATGCTTCATCATGGGTCACGATCACAAAAGTCTGTCCGAAACGATTTCTCAAGTCAAAAAAGAGTTGATGCAATTCTTCCTTATTATGGGAATCCAAGCTTCCGGAAGGTTCATCGGCCAAGATAACTGCCGGTTGGTTGATCAATGCACGGGCTACAGCTACCCGCTGTTTCTCTCCGCCGGAGAGTTCATTCGGTTTATGAGATGCCCGTTCCTTCAATCCCATAAAATCAAGAATCTCCATAGCACGCATCGAAGCTTCCTTAGTCGGCACTCCGGCTATAAATGCAGGAATCATTACATTTTCAAGTGCCGTGAACTCCGGTAACAACTGATGGAACTGAAAGACAAATCCAATGTGTTTGTTACGGAAAGCGGAAAGCTCTTTCTCCTTCATCCGGCTTACATTGGTACCGTCAATGTTTATCATCCCCGTATCGGGACTGTCCAAAGTACCCATTATCTGAAGCAAAGTAGTCTTCCCCGCTCCACTGGGTCCCACGATGCTTACCACTTCTCCTTGGGTTATCTCCAAATCTATCCCTTTCAATACTTGTAAAGAGCCGAAACTCTTGGTTATACCTTCTAGATGAATCATAATCTTACAATCTTTTGATAACGTACTCTGCCAAATAACAACCAAACACCGCCGGCATATAGCTCACAGTTCCGCAAGTGGATTTCTTGTTCCTCTCATCATCAGTCAGCAATACTGCTTTCGGATCCGCCTGTTCCGTACTGAACACCACGGAAAGCTTACGCTTTACCCCCATTTTTTGCAAACGCTTCCGGACGGCCTTGCTAAGACCACAATGATAAGTATCCCAAAGGTCGGCAAAACGCACTTGTGTAATATCACTCTTTGCTCCTGCACCCATACTCGATATTATTTTAATGCGTCGCTGAAGAGCATGATAAATCAGATAACACTTTGGACTTATGGTGTCAATGGCATCGACTATAAAATCATAACGTGCAGCATCCAGCAGTTCGGGTATGTTATCGTCTTTCAGATAAACAGGCAATACAGTCAACTCTATTTCCGGATTAATATCTCTGAAACGTGCTTCCAACACCTTCGCTTTTTCCATACCCAAAGTGGCATGAGTAGCCGGCAACTGGCGGTTAATATTAGTGGGCTGTACAATATCAGCATCTACTATTGTCATTCGCCCTACGCCTGCACGACAAATCATTTCGGCTGCATAAGCACCTACTCCTCCTAATCCGACAACCAACACATGCGATTTCCGCAAGCGTTCCATCTTCTCCGCTCCTAAAAGGAGTTCTGTTCTCTGTTGCCAGTTCTCCATTAATTCTTCTTTAACCATTTATAGAACCATTTACCTACCTTATCGTAATGTTGAGACTCGTTGTAGCCACGCGGATCAGAGAATGAAACAATTTCCTGTGGTTCACCAAACTGATCGGGATACAATATAATCAGACTGTTGTTTGAGAAATATTTTCCGAGCTGATTGGGTAGACGTTCGAATGAAGGGTCGTATGAGATAGATCCGCGCCGTGCACTAATAACCACCAACAGATGGTCAAAATTTACCTGCCCGGTCAGCAGAAGCAGATCGTCCCACTCGTCCAACCTGGAAAATTCAGTGGGTGTACTACCATGCTTCTTCTTTACCAACTGCTGCAGCCGCATCAGGGTTTGCTCGTTGGCAAAGAAATGTACCCGACATCCTAAAAGACTTCCCATGCGGCAGAAGTGCTCTACCCATTTGGAAAATCCGGTTTCATATTCAGCCTTTGGCGGCACAGCAATAATAATACGCCGAAGTGTATTGACGGGCATTAAGAATTTGGCGATGATCACTTCCCGATGGGTACCTTTCAGCAAGCTTTCGGCCAGATTACCAAAAAATGAATCGACAATATTTGCCTTACGGTGCAAACCGATCACTACATCTGTAGCATCATACTCCTTAATGGTATGAATAATGCCCGAAGCAATATTAAGATCATAACGACTCACCATATTGACCGAAACATCGGCAGAAGCAGCAATCATTGCCGCCTTTTCCAGATTCCGCTTACCCTGTAACTCCTTATTTTCCGAATTGTTATTATCATTGATTACATTGAGCGCAATCAATTCTCTTTTCTGTTTAGTATCTCTGATGACCAAGGCAAGATTAATCAGATCTTCAATGGTATCCGGATTTGCTACCGGAATCAGAATCTGCTCCTGTTCTGTCTTCTCTTTATTATCTTCAAACTGCATCTCTTCGTGCAGAGCAAAACGCCTTGCCGAACGTTCGGTTACAAGCGAACTGATGACGCACGTAAAGAGAATCATGACTACCGTGCCATTGAGCACATCGTCATTCAGCAACCGCTCTCCATTTTCCATAATGATTTCATGCCCTATCAATACTGCTGCCAGCGTAGCAGCAGCCTGCGCATTGCTCAAACCGAACATCATGCTTCGTTCATTGGGCTGCATATGATAAATCTTCTGTGTGATCCAAGCTGCCAACCATTTACTTAGAGTAGCGAATACGGTCATCACTACGGCAACCTTTAGAGCTTCACCACCGGTAAACAGGGTACGGACATCGATTATCATCCCCACACCAATCAGGAAATATGGAATAAACAAGGCATTTCCGACAAACTCCAACCGATTCATCAAAGGAGAAACATGCGGTATCAAGCGATTCAAGACAAGTCCGGCAAGAAAAGCTCCCAAAATACCCTCCATACCGACAAACTCCATCAAACCACTACCTAAAAAGACCATCGCGAGTACAAAGACAAATTGCATTACGCTATCATCGTACTTACGGAAAAACCATCGACCGATACGCGGGAAGAAGAAAACGATCAGAAAACTCAAAAATGCAACTTTCACCACTAACAGAACCCAAAACATACCGTCGACAGTTCCTTTGTACATACCACCAATGACGGCAAGAATAATCAAAGCCAACGTAACCGTTACCGCCGTACCGCCGATGGTTATATTTACACTCCTGAGTCTGGACAATCCATAACGGCTGATAATGGGATAGGCAATCAGTGTATGGGAAGCATACATACTGGCGAGTAATACCGCTGTAGTAAATCCATATCCCAGCAATTCCATACTACTCCATACCCCCAATGCCATCGGAATGATAAATGTAAACCATCCGAAGACCAATCCTTTTGTCCGGTTCTTCTTAAAATCCTCCATATCCATTTCCAGCCCGGCCAGAAACATGATATAATAGAGTCCTACTTTTCCGAACAATTCGAAACTACTGTCCCGCTCGAGAACATTAAAGCCATATTCACCGATAACCACTCCGGCCAAAATCATGCCGATAATATGAGGTATATGCAGACGTCCTAATATCATCGGTGCGAAAAGAATAATGATCAAAACCAAGAAAAACACCCACGTGGGGTCTGTTATCGGGAGTTGTAAACTGAGGTCAAACCAATGCATATATCAGTATTTTTGTATTTATCTGCAAAATAACAAAAAAGTTATCACACCGCCAATTCATAAGGAAAGAGATTTTCAAAGAGAAATCTTCTCTCTAAAATGCTGATTATATTGCAAAATGTTATAATTTTGCAGCCAAATCCTTACGATTGGCTTGAATTGTAAGGAGAGTATTCACATAAAAACAAAAGAAAAAGATGAAAGTAGCTATTGTTGGCGTAAGCGGAGCCGTAGGACAAGAGTTTCTACGTGTGCTCGATGAGAGAAATTTCCCGTTGGACGAGTTAGTTTTGTTCGGTTCTAAACGTAGTGCCGGAACTAAATATACTTTCCGCGGTAAACAGATCGAGGTCAAACTTCTGCAACACAACGATGACTTTAAAGGGGTGGACATTGCTTTCACTTCAGCCGGTGCAGGCACGTCTAAAGAGTTTGAGAAGACTATTACCCAGTATGGTGCGGTAATGATCGATAACTCCAGCGCTTTCCGTATGGATGCCGATGTACCCTTGGTAGTGCCCGAAGTAAATGCAGCTGATGCTAAAGATCGTCCACGTGGTGTGATTGCCAACCCGAATTGCACAACCATTCAGATGGTTGTCGCACTGAAAGCCATCGAAGAGCTTTCTCATATAAAAACTGTGCATGTATCTACTTACCAGGCAGCGAGCGGTGCCGGTGCAGCAGCTATGGACGAACTCTACGAACAGTATCGTCAGGTTTTAGCCAATGAACCTGTCACTGTTGAAAAGTTTGCGTATCAGCTGGCCTTCAACCTGATTCCTCAAATTGATGTATTCACAGAAAACGGATATACGAAAGAGGAAATGAAAATGTATAACGAAACACGCAAAATCATGCACTCTGACGTGAAAGTAAGTGCTACTTGTGTACGTGTTCCGGCACTTCGTGCTCACTCTGAAAGTATTTGGGTGGAAACAGAACGTCCTATTTCGATAGAAGAAGCTCGTGAAGCTTTTGCCAAAGGTGAAGGATTGGTATTGCAAGACAATCCTGCCGAGAAAGAATATCCGATGCCCTTGTTCCTGGCAGGCAAAGATCCCGTTTATGTAGGTCGTATCCGTAAAGACCTGACCAATGACTGTGGATTAACCTTCTGGATTGTAGGTGATCAAATCAAAAAAGGAGCCGCACTGAATGCTGTCCAGATTGCCGAATATCTGATTAAAGAAGGAAATATCGGATAAATTAAAATCCGGATTTAACCGCAGATAACCATTATAAGATTTAATATTCCAATTCATCTCAGCCAGGTAGTCAATCCGGCTGAGATTTTCTTTTTATAAACTTCATACAATCTATTAAATAAGAATGATTTGATCAGGTCCGACACAAGGATAAAAACAAAAGATTGTTCTGCACAAGCATTCAAAGAGGGAACTACATTTCCGAATGCATTTATTTGATATGAAAAAACTTTCCGATCAAAACAAATCAAATTACAAAAAATATTATATATTTGTATCCAAATCAAAAAGGCTGCGAAATGAAACTTATTGCGGAAAGTGGTTCTACAAGAACGGAATGGGCATTGGTTGAAGACAATCATCTCGTACAACGTGTGTTTACCGAAGGGCTAAACCCTTTCTTCCAGACTAGAAGAGAAATTAGCAGAAGCGTCAGGTTGGGACTACCGGAATCATTCTTCAAAAAAAAACTGGATCAAGTATATTACTATGGTGCCGGATGCAGTTCATATGAAAAGAAAAATATCTTAGGTGCCTCTTTAGTGGCACAATTCAAAACTCCCATTCAGGTTGAAAGCGATTTGCTGGCAGCAGCTCGTGGTTTATTTAAATGTGAAGCCGGAATTGCCTGTATCTTGGGTACCGGATCAAATTCCTGTTTTTACGATGGTAAAATTATAGTCAAAAATGTGAAAGCTGCCGGATATATTTTAGGAGATGAAGGCAGTGGAGCCGTTCTTGGAAAACTTTTTTTAGCCGACCTTCTTAAAGGACTAGCTCCCAAAGAATTGGCAAATGAATTTCATGAGAAGTTTCGTATCTCGGTCAATGATGTCATGGAATCTGTATATAATCTCCCTTTCCCTAATCGTTTTTTAGGAACCATTGCGTATTTCTTAGGAGATTATATGGATAATGAATATGTATATAACCTATTAACTAACAATCTCCGTAGTTTCTTTAACCGCAACGTATGCCAATACGATTATATAAACTATCCCATCCGCTTTGTAGGCTCACTAGCTTATGCGTATCCAGATATTTTACAAGAAGTAGCACAGGAATTCGGAGTAGAGATAGATGTTATAGAAGAAACACCTATGAATGGTTTAATCGAGTTTCACTCCATGAACATCGAAGAGTCCTAAAAGCGCGCACAATATCTAAAAAATGTTTCTAAACCTTAACAACCATCGTTTATAAATGTATTCACAGATCATTTTTATAAAACAGAGAAGCGTCATAATGTGAATATACAAATATAAATCTAAATTATATAAAATATTTGTTCTTGATATTAAAATAAAATATATCTTTGCCATAGTAGAACTCCAAAGAGTTTCTAAACCTTTGTTAATAATAAACAATTTATCTCTTAAAAGAATCAACAAAGCCAATTGATATTAATTAAACTGGCCAAAAACAAGTATTAACAGGACTTAAAAACAAATAGAGATAACATAAAAATTAAAACCTTTAAATGAAATGCCTATGATAAATAATTATCCAAACCAAGGATAGCTTAGCCTACCCTCCTATTTTACCTTTACCTGCATTTTCCTGAGAAATCAAATGAAAAACAAAACAATTAAATCATCTATCTTTTATGAATGAAGATCGCAAGAAACGAGGATTAGCGAACAGCAACCTCCTTATAGCCATGGCTATTACTACCTTAATTATAGGTAGCAGCAATGCAATGGCTAATCAAACTGCTTCCGGCAGTAGTTACAAGGTGACTGAACAAATGCAAATACAAACCGTGACGGGTGTAGTAGTAGATGCAAACGGTGAACCGATTATTGGTGCCAGTGTCGTAGAGAAAGGGACAACCAATGGGATTGTAACCGACATGGATGGCAAATTTTCACTAAATGTAAAAGTAGGTACCACTCTGCAAATCACATTTGTAGGATACCAACCACAAGATGTGAAAGCAACTAAAAGCATGAAAGTTGTCCTGAAAGAGGACAACGAATTACTAGATGAAGTGGTAGTGGTAGGTTATGGAACCCAGAAAAAGGCAAACCTTACCGGAGCAGTATCCACTGTAGATGTCAGCAAGACTTTGGAAGCCCGTCCACAATCCGATGTGTCCAAAGCTCTGCAAGGTGTAGTACCGGGATTGACCATCACTAATACCAGTGGAAAACTAAACAGCAAACCAACCATGACTATCCGTGGTACCGGAACACTGAGTAACAGTGCAACCAGTAACCCGCTTATTGTTGTAGATGGTGTGCCAATGGACGATATCTCATATTTAAATACACAGGATATCGATAATATATCTGTTTTGAAAGATGCAGCCTCCACTTCTATCTATGGTACAAGAGCAGCATTTGGTGTTATATTAGTAACAACAAAATCTGCAAAGAAAACAGATAAAGTCACAATCAATTATACCAATAATTTCTCCTGGGATACACCAACCATACTTCCGAACTATCCGGATGTAGCTACACAGGCCAGAGCTTTGCGTGCGGCCAACACTCGTGCCAATCTCGAGAATGAATTGTTCGGTATGTACATGGATGACAATTTCATAGCAAAAGCTGAAGCTTGGAAACAAAGACACGGAGGTAAAAAAGCCGGATATCGCGAAATGATTCCGGGTGATGATTTTGATTTGGGAGAAGATGGTAGCGCACTATATTATGCAGATTGGGACGTGGTTGGAATTATGTTTCGAGACTGGAAACCCGCACAAAGTCACAATATATCAATACAGGGAACCAGTGGGAAAACATCCTATTTTTTGTCCGTTGGCTATAATCACGAGGAAGGAGTGATGACATTCAACCCGGATAAGTTGAATAAATACAACGCTAATATGAATGTCACTTCCGACATAACAAATTGGTTACAAATCGGTGGCCGCTTCAGTTATAGTGACAAGGCATACACCACCCCTAATACCCGCCGTAATACTTATACGTATATGTGGCGCTGGGGAAGTTTCTTCGGTCCTTATGGTACTTATCAGGGAATCGATATGAAAAATGATATCGCATACCTTAAACAAGCAGGAGATGACAAGACTAATGACTCTTATACTCGTATAGGTGCCTTCTTAAAAGCAACTATTATCAAAGGGCTAACCTTGAATGCCGATTATACATTTAATATCAACAATAAAACGACCAAATCAGTAGGATTACCCGTAATATGTTGGAACTCTTGGGGAGGTAAACTAAATACTCCTACTACCGCAGCAGGAGCTAATGGAGATACATGGGTATATCAGAATTCAGTCCGCGACAATTCTTACGCATTAAATGTATTCGCTAATTACGAACTAACAGTTGCAAAAGACCACCATTTCAACTTTATGATCGGTGCCAATGCTGAAGAAGGTGAATATCAGAATCATTGGTCACAACGTAAAGGGCTATTGGATGATAAACTACCTGAATTCAACCTGGCAACAGGAGATCAAACTGTAGGTGGAACGCATAACGAATGGGGTACTGCCGGATGGTTCGGACGCATCAACTATGATTATAACGGTATCTGGTTGTTGGAATTGAACGGACGATACGACGGTTCATCCAAATTCCCATCAAGTGATCGCTGGGCATTCTTCCCTTCCGGCTCTGTAGGCTATCGTATCAGTGAGGAAAAATTCTTCGAGCCCATCAAAAAAGTAGTCAGCAACACCAAAATACGTGCCTCATATGGTGAAATCGGTAACCAGGCAGTAGGTAGCAACATGTACATTTCAACTGTCTCAAAACGAACAGACGGCAATACACACTGGTTGAACGGCAGTAACAAAGTGGTAGCTTACGATCTTCCTTCTTTGGTCTCTCCGACCTTAAAATGGGAACGTATTCAAACACTGGATATCGGTGGTGATTTTGGTTTCTTCAATAACGAATTGAACATATCTTTTGACTGGTACCAACGCACAACCAAAGATATGTTAGCACCGGGTCAGACGATGCCGGACGTGCTAGGTGCAGGTGCACCGAAAATCAATGCAGGTACCTTACGCACACGTGGTTGGGAATTAAGTATTGATTGGCGTCATCATTTCAATGAAATAAACGTATATGCCAATGCCAGTATAGGTGATTTCAAGACTGTCATCACCAAATGGGATAACGACAGCCAACTCTTGAATGAAAACTATAGCGGTAAAGTATATGGAGATATATGGGGATTTGAGACCGATCGATATTTTACAAAAGACGATTTTAACGCTGACGGTTCTTATAAAGAAGGGATTGCTTCTCAGAAAAAATTAGAACAAGACGGATTTGTTTACGGTCCGGGGGATATTAAATTTAAAGATCTGAATAACGACAAAGAAATTAATGGAGGTGAAGGTACGGTAAAAGATCACGGAGACTTAAAGGTGATTGGTAATACCACTCCCCGTTACCAGTACGGCTTTCGTCTGGGTGGCGAATGGAAAGGAATAGATATTGATATGTTCTTTCAAGGTGTAGGCAAATGTGATGCATGGACACAATCAGCTTTCGTAATGCCAATGATGCGTGGTGCCGATGCGATTTATGCAAATCAAGCTAATTATTGGACAGATGAAAATCCGGACCCTAATGCTGATTTCCCACGCATGTGGCCGGGTAATGCAGGAAAAGGTACAGTCAGCGTACTTGATTTAGGTAATCATAACTTCTATCCGCAAAGTAAATACCTGGTAAACATGGCCTATCTACGTTTCAAAAATTTGACTATAGGATATACCTTACCAAAAGATTGGACACGTAAAGTTTACATGGATAAAGTACGCGTTTATTTCAGTGCTAATAATATTTGCGAACTTATAAATAAGAGTAATGCTCCTGTAGACCCGGAAGTAAATACTTCTGAAGCTATAGCCAATGGTGGAAGCAGTGATTACGGCAATGGAACTTGGGGACGAGTAGACCCGATGTATCGTACCGTATCGTTCGGTTTACAAGTTACTTTCTAATATACCATAAACAATTAATAGCGAATTATATGAAAAAAATTAAATATATAGCATGTCTGCTGTCATTGGCTGTAGTATCCGGTTGTGACAGTATCTTAGACAAAGGTCCTCTGGACTCTTTTACCAATGATAACTTTTGGACCGGTGAAGGAAATATATCCGGATATGCAAATGCATTCTACGAACAATTCTTAGGATATGGTAACGGCAATGGTTACGGTGATTTCTATTTCAAGACATTATCTGACGATCAAGCCGGAATGAGCTTTGCCAAATGGACTTATCCGGACAATGCACCCTCAACAAGTGCTACCTGGAAAAATGGCTGGATTGAGGTTCGCCGCGCTAACATCATGCTCGAGAATGTACCGACAGTTGCTTCATTGGACGAAGCAACCAAAAATCATTGGCTCGGAGTAGCCCGCTTAATGAGAGCTTGGCAATACTATCACTTAGTACGTATGTATGGTAATCTACCTTGGATAGACAAAGCACTTAACATCAATGATGAAGGAGAAATATATGGCAACCGCGAGGATCGGGATATGGTGATGGACAAAGTGCTGGAAGATCTGGACTTTGCGGTAACCAATATCAAAGATATTTCCAGTAAAACGACTTGGAGCCGTTCATTAGCCAACGCAATGAAAGCTGAGGTATGCCTCTACGAAGGCACTTTTCGTAAATATCGCAAAAATGAAGATGGACAGCAAGCCCCCGATGCAACAGGTGCTGCCAGGTACCTCACAGCCTGCAAAGAAGCATGTCTGGCCGTTATGAGCAAAGGTTATAAATTAAACACCTCTTATCAGGGGAATTATAACTCGACAGATTTAAGCAGTAATCCGGAAATGATTTTATACAAAGCATACAAAGAAGGATTACTCATGCACTCCACTATCGACTACACATGCTCATCCACTCAAATCAGCGGTATGAGTAAAAATGCGTTCGAATCCTACCTGTTTAAAGATGGTAAGCCCATGGCATTGACTTCTTTGAATAAAAGTGACGAAGCACCTTTCCAATACGGACATTTATCTTTAAAAGCCATTCTCGCTGTCCGGGATAAACGACTGGCCCAAACAATTGATACAGTACTCCTGTATAATGGCAGAGGATTTACACGATTTAACACCGGCATGGAATCAACTTCTTCGACAGGTTATGGAGTGGCTAAATACGATAATGAAGCTATCCCGGAAGGTTTTAGAAGTCAATCAGGAAAGAATTATACTCATGCTCCTTTATTTTGGTTGTCAGTAATTTATTTAAATTATGCGGAAGCCTGCGCTGAATTAGGTAATATCACTCAAGATGACTTGGATAAATCTATCAACTTACTAAAAGACCGTGCTGGATTACCACATCTAAACCCTATCGTCGGTTTCAGTGATCCTGCAAATAACCATGGGGTTAGCGATTTAATCTGGGAGATTCGTCGTGAACGCCGTTGTGAACTGATGTTCGATAATGATAACCGATATTGGGATTTAATACGTTGGCATCAACTCGATAAATTGGATACAACCAAATACCCCGATATCATCTTAGGTGCTAACGTAGCCAATGACATGGATGGTTGTGAAGCCAATAAAGTTGGTAAATATATTGACGGAAGTAAAGATGGTAGTCGTATATACGATAAAAAACATTATTTATATCCGATTCCAACCGGACAAATAGCTTTAAATCCACAATTAGCCCCCAATAATCCGGGTTGGTAATCAACCATACCTGGTAAATACAGAGATTCTTCCTGTTTCCATAGTCTTGATAGCTATGGAATTAGGAAGAATTTTACACCTTTAGCTAAAAAGTTTTACTCTGTAACAACCAATCTGTAAATTATCAATTATAATATAAAATATTTCTAAATAATTGTTTTTGATATTAAAATAAAAAGTATCTTTGCTACAACAAGAACTTCCTCCTAATACTATTTTTATGAAAAAGATCCTACTCATAGTCGTCTTATTATGTAGTACTCTCTTTGCTCAAGCACAAAAGAGCGATGTAATTATAGGTGCTGAGCAGACTAAAGCATATTTTCCAATTCTAAAAAATAAACGAATTGCTATATTTTCCAATCACACCGGAATGGTGGGAAATAAGCACTTGTTGGATATATTATTGGAAAACAACTTTAATGTAGTTGCAATTTTTTCACCAGAACATGGTTTCCGTGGAAATGCTGATGCCGGCGAACATGTATCCAGTACAATCGATTCAAAAACAGGAGTACCCATTCTTTCTCTTTACAACGGAAAGTCGAAGAAACCGAGTGAAGCCTCCATGAAAAAGTTCGATATATTGATTGTAGACATACAAGATGTGGGGTTACGCTTCTACACTTATTATATATCTATGGTGCGTTTGATGGATGCCTGCGCAGAATATGACCGCAAAATACTGATTCTGGACCGACCAAATCCAAATGGCCATTATGTTGACGGACCAATATTGGATATGAAATATAAATCGGGAGTAGGCGGATTACCTATCCCCATTGTACACGGAATGACACTAGGCGAACTTGCCTTGATGGTCAATGGCGAACGATGGCTACCCTCTTCACGAATTTGCGACGTGACCGTCATTCCTTGTAAGAACTATACACACCAGACAATGTATCGCCTGCCCATTCCTCCTTCGCCTAACTTACCGAACATGAAAGCGATTTATCTATACCCTTCCATCTGTCTTTTCGAAGGGACTCCAGTAAGCTTGGGACGTGGCACCACTCTACCTTTTCAAGTATACGGCCATCCTAATATGACTGGATACAATTACAATTTCACTCCCCGTAGTATTCCAGGAGCAAAAAATCCGCCGCAACTTAACAAATTATGCCACGGAGTAAACTTGAGTAATCTTAGTGACGAAGAAATTTGGAAAAAAGGGATAAACTTAGACTACTTAATTGACGCCTATCATAATCTGAATATGGGAGATCGTTTTTTCAGACCTTTTTTTGAATTACTGGTCGGTACCGACTATGTACGTAAAATGATAGAAGGAGGTAAAAGTGCTGATGAAATAAAAGCAAGATGGAAAAGAGATGTCGAAAGGTTCAAGATACAACGAAAGCCTTATCTACTCTATCAAGACAACTGACTAGCCCTAATAAAATATTTCATTCATTAATCTGAAAAGCATGACACCTGTAGCGGTATTAATCACTATTGCCTCCTACTTCCTGATCCTGTTTACCATTTCGTACATTGCAGGAAGAAAGGCTGATAACGAAGGCTTCTTTGTGGGTAACCGCAAATCAGCTTGGTATGTAGTGGCTTTCGCCATGATCGGCTCCAGCATATCAGGAGTTACTTTTGTATCAGTTCCGGGTATGGTAGGCATCAGTAATTTTTCATATCTACAGATGGTATTGGGATTTGTAACCGGACAAATTATTATCGCCTTTGTTCTGATACCCTTATTCTACCGGATGAACCTTGTATCTATTTATGAATACTTAGAAAACCGTTTCGGTACCTCTTCCTATAAAACAGGTGCATGGTTCTTCTTCATTTCCAAAATATTGGGAGCAGCCGTACGTTTATACCTCGTATGTCTCACATTGCAACTTCTGGTTTTTGAACCTTTCCACATGCCTTTCATCATGAATGTAATTCTCACTGTGGCATTGGTTTGGCTCTACACATTCCGCGGAGGAGTTAAATCGTTGATCTGGACCGATTCACTGAAAACATTCTGTCTGATAGTATCTGTTGTATTATGCATTTACTACATTTCCACTGATCTTAAGCTCAGTTTCACAGAAATGTTTTCCACTGTTTCAGATAGTGCTTTGTCACACATGTTCTTTTTCGATAACGTGAATGACAAACGTTACTTCTTCAAGCAGTTTTTGGCCGGTGTGTTTACAATGATAGCTATGACAGGACTCGACCAAGACATGATGCAGCGTAATCTGAGTTGCAAAAACTTTAAAGACTCACAAAAGAATATGATTACCAGTGGCATTTCCCAATTTTTTATCATTCTTTTATTTCTAATGCTGGGGGTACTGCTCTATACATTCACATCACACCAAGGTATCACAAATCCGGCAAAGAGCGACGAACTTTTCCCCATGATCGCTACAGGAGGATATTTTCCTATCATCGTAGGCATCTTGTTCATTATTGGACTGATTTCATCCGCTTATTCTGCGGCCGGATCGGCCTTAACAGCACTGACAACCTCGTTCACTGTAGATATCTTGGGAATCAAAGGAAAGACGGAAGACACTATACGAAAAACACGTAAGAAGGTACATGTCGGCATGGCCATAGTCATGGGAATTGTCATTTTCATATTCAACTTACTGAATAACACCAGTGTCATCGATGCTGTTTATATCCTTGCCAGTTATACCTATGGCCCCATCCTGGGATTGTTTGCTTTTGGCATTCTCACAAAAAGACAAGTACGCGATCGATACATCCCATTAGTATCTATCCTTTCACCCATCCTCTGCTTCATCTTACAAAAAAATTCGGAGACTTGGTTTCACGGCTATCAATTCAGTTATGAGCTATTGATATTCAATGCCTTGTTTACTTTTATAGGTCTGTGCTTTTTGATTAAAAAACAATTAACTTAACATAATAATGAAACCAATCCTTACCTCCCTGATTCTGCTGCTTACAGCCGGCTTATTCCCACAAGCCGCAGCAACCCAAGAGCTATCTAAGGAACTTCGTTCGCAGATAGGAGACTTTCTGAATGAAACTGCCCGGAAAGAAATCTCTGTAGGCAAAATCCATATCGATTCTGTTAATACAGAAGGAAATGACTTGATACTTTTCGCTAACATAAACTGTTCGTATATTCCCTTCCGCACAGACAATATTACTAAAATTTACCAAGGCATCAAAGCATTACTCCCTCCAGAGCTAGCAAAACGCAAGTTACAGATCCGGACAGACCACCATGCCATCGAAGAGCTAATTCCTCTGGCACTTCGCAATACAAGAGGGAGAAAAATTCCGACATTTAGTTACAAAGCAGATACACCTCTGATTACCCGATTATCTGTTCCTTATACCCCCACAAACGGATTGCAAAACCGTCACATTGCTCTATGGCAAAGTCACGGCTTTTATTACGAATCCAAATTGGCTCGCTGGGAATGGCAACGTGCACGAATCTTTCAGACTGTAGAGGACCTTTATACTCAGAGTTATGTACTTCCATTTCTTGTTCCAATGCTCGAAAATGCCGGTGCAACAGTACTTCTTCCTCGAGAAAGAGACCCACAAACTGTTGAAATCATTGTCGACAACGATAGATGCAGAGACGGACATTCGGTTTATTCAGAATTAAACGGAAGTAAAATGTGGAAAAACGGGGAAGAAGCAGGATTCGCCCACTTAAAGAGAACGTATAAAGACTTCGAAAATCCTTTTCGTGAAGGTACCTACCGTCAAGTAGAAACCACCAAAAAAGGAACTGTAAGTGTTGCCGAATGGATACCTGAAATTCCTCGGGCAGGACGGTATGCCGTATACATTTCTTATAAAACAGTAAATAACAGCACGGAAGATGCCCTTTATACTGTCTATCACCAAGGCGGTAAATCACAATTCAAGGTAAATCAACAGATGGGTGGAGGGACTTGGATTTACTTGGGAACCTTTAGCTTCGGTATCGGTAAAACAGATTGTAAAATCGTCCTTAGTAACCAATCGGCCAAAGAAGGACGCTTGGTAACAGCTGATGCAGTAAAGATAGGCGGCGGTTACGGCAATATTGCCCGAAGTATCTCCGAAGAAGGAGTTACAGTAAATACAAAAAGTTCGGACACAATGATAACCGATACCTATCATCCGAAAGCTCAGGTGAACTATCCATACGAGATTAGTGGCTATCCTCGTTTCTGCGAAGCAGCCCGATACTGGATGCAATGGGCAGGCATACCAGACAGTGTTTATTCAGACAGTCATGGTAAGAACGACTATACAGACGATTACAAGTCACGTGGAATTTGGGTGAATTACCTCGCAGGAGGTTCTGCTGCCAACCCTACAGAAAAAGGACTAAACATCCCGGTGGACATGGCTTTTGCTTTCCATTCGGATGCCGGTACCACTTATGGTGACACAATTATCGGCACACTCGGTATCTTTCATACTTCGGCTTATAATGGTGCATATGCAAACGGTGCCTCACGATATGCCTCACGTGATTTATGCGATCTGGTACAATCAAATATCGTGAAAGATGTCCGTACCTTGTATGAACCCGAATGGACACGCCGGGGAATGTGGAATCAATCTTATTACGAAGCACGTGTACCGCGAGTACCAACGATGTTATTAGAACTACTGTCACACCAAAACTTTGCCGACATGCGTTACGGACTTGATCCTCGTTTCCGCTTCACCGTCAGTCGTGCCATTTACAAAGGAATTCTACAATTCATCTGCTCCCAATATAAAATGGAGTACGTAGTACAACCTTTACCCGTCGATCACATGAGTCTCCGCTTTGAAGAAGGCAACCGAATCAAACTTTCCTGGCAACCGGTAGACGATCCGCTGGAAACCACCGCAAAAGCCGACCAGTATATTGTGTATACGCGTATCGGGGACAGCGACTTCGATAATGGTGTGATTGTAAATTCTCCAACCTATCAAACGGTTATCCCTTCAGGGGTGGTTTGCAGTTTCAAAGTGACCGCCTTAAACAAAGGAGGAGAAAGCTTTCCATCAGAAATCCTTTCTATCGGAAAAACTTTTAACGACAAAGGAACCGTATTGATCATAAACGGATTTGACCGGGTCTGTGCTCCCGCAGATTTTACGGCAGACGCAGATACTTTAGCCGGATTCTTAGACGAGCTAGACCACGGAGTACCCTACAAAACCGACATAAGTTACATCGGTCCGATGAAAGAGTTTCGCCGACAGATACCATGGATGGATGACGACGCCTCCGGATTTGGTGATAGTTACGGTACACACGAAACAATGGTAATTGCCGGTAATACATTTGACTACCCTGCTATACACGGAGAAGCGATTTTGAAAGCAGGCTACTCGTTTACATCTTGCAGTGACGAAAGTATCGTCCATCCAGACTCTTCTCCTAAAGAGAGAGAAACACAAATCTGTATGAATGACTATAAATACGTAGATCTTATATTAGGGAAACAATGCCAGACAAAAATGGGACGTGGTGGAATCCGCCCATTGGAATTTAAAACATTTAGTAAAGAGATGCAGAATGCCATCACAAACTACTGCCAGGCAGGAGGTAATTTCTTCGTATCAGGCGCCTATGTGGCATCGGACTTATGGGATAATCGTCTGGTGAAAGCCAATGAAGAAGACAAAAAGTTTGCTATGGAGGTATTGAAATACAAATGGCGTGTAGGACAGGCTGCCCGCAACGGAAAAGTAAAAAGTGTAGCCTCTCCATTCCCGGAAATCACAGGGAGCTACACTTATTATCAAGATCTAAACCCGGAATCATATGTCGTAGAGTCGCCAGATGCTCTTGAACCGGCTGCACAAGGTGCATTCACTATACTGCGATATTCGGAAAACAATCTGAGTGCCGGCATAGCTTATAAAGGGAATTATAAAACCTGCGTACTGGGATTCCCATTCGAAGCGATACGTACAGTCACAGAAAGAGAACTATTGATGAAAGCCATACTGACTTTCTTCGAACACTAAAACAGAAGATTCTTAACCTCCTTTTTATAAGGAGGTTACCCACAGGATCTAAAGTTATATAAACAGTAAAGTTATAACAAATAAAATCATCATCTATGAATAGAAGGCTTTCTATATTCGTAATCATTTTGTTTTTCCTGTTACCTGTTGCCGCACGGGCACAGGTAACAGGTTCTTTCCGCTTCGCACAGTTGACAGACATACATCTCAATCCCAACAATCCGAAGCCGACAGAAGACTTGAAACGTTCCGTCGAACAAATTAACGCCACACCGGGAGTAGACTTTGTATTAGTCACCGGAGACCTTACCGAAGAGGGTGATCGCACGACCATGTTAGTTGTAAAATCTATCCTGGACCGACTGAAAGTGAAATATTACGTTATACCGGGCAACCACGAAACAAAGTGGAGTGATTCAGGTTGCACTGCTTTCAGCGAAATATTCGGGGGAGAACGCTTTAAATTCGAACACAAAGGATTCTTGTTTTTAGGGTTTAATTCAGGACCACTGATGCGTATGGCCTACGGACATGTAGTACCGCAAGACATCACATGGATGAAACAAGAAATGGATAAAGTTGGAAAAGATAAGCCTGTAATCCTGGTCACCCATTATCCTATGCAGGATGGGGATGTGGACAATTGGTATGATGTTACCGATGCCGTACGTCCATACAATATCCGCACTTTTATCGGAGGACACTATCATCGTAATCGCTTCCTCTCATACGACGGTATACCAGGTATTCTTACCCGCTCAAACCTACGTGACAAAAACGGTTCAAGCGGCTATAGCATTTTTGATATCACTCCGGACTCTATCATTACTTACGAGCAACGCATAGATGAACCAATGAAACGCTGGACTGCCCTATCACTCACCAAATCTTATTATAACCGTACCGGAAAGGCAGTGAAATATCCCAGTTTTTCGGTGAATAAAGAGTATCCACAAGTAAAAATAGGCTGGCAGGTGCAGACCGGTGTCGGCATCTATTGTTCACCTGCCCTCTGGAAAGGCAGAGTTTATGTAGGCGATGACTTGGGTTTCCTAACTTGCTACACCCTGAAGGAAGGACGTAAATTATGGAGTTTCCAATCAGGGAAACGCATTGTGGGCACACCTGCCGCAACCGACGGGATTGTGGTTTTTGGCTCCGCTGACCACAACATCTACGGATTGGATGCTGTAACCGGTAAAGAACGCTGGAGGGTTACGGTTGCCCAACCGGTATTGGGAGCGGTAACTATTGAAAAAGGTATCGCTTACATAGGTGGCAGTGATTCCACTTTTCGCGCCATTCGTATCAAAAATGGTAAAGTAGTATGGACTTATACCGGTATCAAAGGTTACATCGAAACAAAACCTCTGGTAGAAGGTGACAAGGTCATATTCGGTGCATGGGACAATACTCTCTATGCTCTCAATAAATCCAACGGCAAGGAACTCTGGAAGTGGACCGGCGGACTGACCCGTATGCACTTCTCCCCTGCTGCCGTATGGCCTGTAGCAGCACATGGAAAAGTATTCATCACCGACCCACAACGTGCCATGACCGCTATCAGCCTAAAAACAGGAAAAACAGTTTGGCGTACCTTCCAGTCAATGGTTCGAGAAACAATCGGTCTATCCGCAAACAAAAATCAGATTTATAGCAAAACGATGAATGACAGTGTCGTATGCTATTCCACCATCAGCGACACTCCGAAAGAGATCTGGGCATCTAATGTAGGCTTTGGCTACGAACATGCTCCATCCATGCAGATGGAAAAAGACGGTATAGTATTCAGTAGTACCAAAGAAGGACTTATCTTTGCATTGGATGCAAGTACCGGACAAGTATTGTGGAAACATAAGATCGGCAATTCACTGATTAACACCGTACTCCCCATCAGCCGCCATCAAGTACTGTTTACAGCCACCAGTGGTGAAACAGGCTTACTTGAGTGGAAAGAATAAAACAAATCAAAACATAAGCATATATGAAATCAACAATCAATTGCTTCATCCCTTACGCGGGAGCAGTACAAGCAGAAAGAACAGTTCAAGGATTACAAGCAACAGGTTTGGTGAAAAAAATCTACCTTCTTGTCACCTCACCCAGCTTCGATCCACTACCAGGATGCGAACTACTTTATGTAGACAAGCTTACCAACAGCGCCTCCATGTACGCCATTGCTACCTATTCGGATGCAAGCTACACATTACTTTATACCAAATATACATCACTTGAACTGGGACTATTTGCCCTTGAACGGATGATTCACATTGCCGAAGATTCGGCTGCCGGCATGGTATACGCCGACCATTATCAAGTGACAGAAGGTAAACAGAGTAATGCCCCGGTCATCGATTACCAGTTCGGAAGTCTCCGTGACGATTTCAACTTCGGTTCTGTCCTCCTTTTCAAAGCCTCAGCCTTGAAAGAAGCCGCCAAACGAATGAAATCCGACTATGACTTTGCCGGATTCTACGATCTGCGCCTTAAACTTTCACAGAAATATCCATTAGTACATATCAATGAATACCTTTATTCGGAAGTAGAAAACGACACCCGAAAAAGTGGTGAAAAAATATTCGACTATGTAGATCCTAAAAATCGTGACCGACAGATTGAGATGGAAGAGGCATGTACCGAACATCTGCAAGAGATAGGCGGTTATCTGAAGCCTGAATTCCAGAAAATAGAATTCAACACCGGCAACTTCCCATACGAAGCTTCTGTGATTATTCCGGTACGCAACCGTATTCGTACCATACGCGATGCCATCCGTTCTGTACTCAGCCAGAAAGCAGATTTCAAATTCAACCTGATCATTATCGACAATCACTCTACCGACGGTACCACCGAAGCCATTGATGAATTTAAAGACGATGAACGCCTGATCCACTTGATTCCCGAACGTAATGATTTGGGTATAGGCGGTTGCTGGAATCTGGGAGTTCACCATCCTCTTTGCGGTAAATTTGCTGTCCAACTTGACAGTGACGACGTATATGCCCACGACGGTACTTTGCAGGTCATGGTCAATGCATTTTACGAACAAAACTGTGCTATGGTAGTAGGCACCTATATGATGACAGATTTTGATATGAACATGATCGCTCCGGGCATTATTGATCACAAAGAATGGACACCAGAAAACGGGCGTAACAATGCACTACGCATCAACGGGTTAGGTGCTCCTCGTGCATTCTACACACCAATACTCCGTGAATTGAAGGTACCCAATACCAGCTATGGCGAAGATTACGCATTAGGACTGAATTTCTCACGCCAGTATCAGATCGGACGCGTATACGAAGTCGTTTATCTATGCCGCCGTTGGGATGATAACTCGGATGCCTCTCTCGACATCGTAAAGATGAATGCTCACAACCTTTACAAGGACCGCATACGCACTTGGGAATTACAGGCACGAATTGCATTAAATAAGAAACAAAGATGAACAAAGAAATAGAAACTCTACTGAGCGAACAGCTCTCCTCTTGGGAGACGGCACAAAACAATTACGCTGCCCTGAAACGGGTACGAATAAAAGATGTGAAAGTGAACGGTTGCCTGTACAGAATACAGTTCAACCCGGCACGTATTGTTTCTTCTGCTGCCAAAGTAGATAGTAAATCGATTCAAGAGCGTAAATGCTTCTTGTGTCCGGCCAATCTTCCACCGATGCAAAAAGGCATTCCTTTCGGAGAACACTACCAGATATTGGTCAACCCATTTCCTATCTTTCCCAAGCACTTGACAGTTCCCGAGCTACAACATGTTGAACAGCGTATCTTACATCGCTTTAGTGATATGCTCGACCTGGCTACTTATGCCGAAGATTATATAATCTTCTACAATGGTCCCCAATGTGGTGCATCGGCTCCCGACCATCTGCATTTTCAAGCAGGTAATAAAGGTTTTCTACCTATCGAACAAGAGTCGAAAGAGAAAAGAGGAGAGAAAGTAATCACCTGTAAAGATGCTACTCTTTGGGCACTAAACGATTACCCCCGTGCAACTCTGCTAATTGAGGCGGGAAGTAAAGAAACAGCTATCATGTTGTTCAATACCGTATACCAGGCCATGCCCTCAACATCGGGTGAAGATGAGCCTATGATGAATGTATTGGTATGGAAAGAACAGAAAAATTGGATTGTCTGCATCTTTCCCCGCAACAAACACCGTCCCTCCTGCTACACAGCCGAAGGGGATACCAATATCCTGATCAGCCCTGCATCAGTAGACATGGGGGGAGTGTTCATCACTCCACAAGAAAAGGATTTTGAAAAAATTACAGCAAATGATATTGCCGACATTCTCGGTGAAGTATGCCTGAGACCGGCAGCCTTCCGCATATTGATAGAACGCATAAAACAACAATTATGAAAGAACCCAAAGTACAGGTCGGCATTTTATTCGAACCTCAAATCAAATTCATACTGCTGACCCCCTATCATATCAACGGGGAAGAGGTCAGCGGCAAACAGGTTGTGACCTATGATAACGGACACATCCTCTGGCAAGGGCATTCATATGACGAACTGCTGTTTGAGCCCCTACACGAAAAAAGCGATGCTTTTGAACTGCAGGATGTCACCATCGGTATCAATTTTCATTGGGAACGAAAGGAAAACCAGCGTTTTATCGGAGCACTGAAAATTATTGTAGAAAATAAAAAGTTAACGGGAATCAACGTAATTCATGTGGAAGATTACCTGACCAGTGTGATCTCTTCTGAAATGAGTGCAACGGCAAGTCTGGAATTACTGAAAGCACATGCTGTGATTTCAAGAAGCTGGTTATTAGCGGGGCTTTCCCTACCCTATTCCAAAGATAGAGAAAAAAGTAATACCACTCCCGAGAAAGTGCCCTACTCTACATCTTCTTTTCCACCCCTTGCACAAGAGGCCGAAAATAAAATTCTAATCCGCTGGTATGAACGTGACGCACATACTCACTTCGATGTCTGTGCCGACGATCATTGCCAACGTTACCAAGGTATTACCCGTGCCTCAACCGACATGGTGAGGCAAGCCATCTCTGCCACCCGAGGAGAGGTACTTATGTCGGAAGGAACTATTTGTGATGCGCGCTTCTCCAAATGTTGCGGTGGTGCTTTTGAAGAGTTTCAGTATTGTTGGGAAAATATCAGACATCCATACCTATCCAAACAAAGAGATAGCAAAAAAGCAACCGATCTACCCGATCTGTGTAAAGAAGCCGAAGCCGAGCGATGGATACGTACTTCTCCCGAAGCCTTCTGTAATACAAAAGACAAGAAAGTACTGTCACAGGTACTGAATAACTATGATCAGGAAACTACCGACTTTTATCGTTGGAAAGTAGAATATGAACAGGAAGAACTGTCCAAACTGATTCTGAAACGTTCAGGAATTGACTACGGACAAATTCTCGACTTGGTACCAGTGGAACGGGGAACTTCCGGACGACTTGTCAGACTCAAAATAATAGGTACTAAACGGACCATGATCATTGGCAAAGAACTGGAAATACGTCGTACCCTCTCCCCATCACACCTCTATAGTTCTGCTTTCACCATTGATAAAGTAGACGTCACAAACGGAATACCGGATCGCTTTATCCTTACCGGGGCCGGATGGGGACACGGAGTAGGACTCTGTCAGATAGGAGCAGCCGTCATGGGCGAGCAAGGTTATACATACGACACCATCTTGCTGCATTATTACATCGGGGCAACGATAGATAAACTTTATTAAACACACACCATTATCATGAAAAACAAAAATATATCACCGTGGGCATGGATTCCGACTCTTTACTTTGCACAAGGATTACCTTATGTAGCCGTAATGACTATCTCGGTAATTATGTACAAAAATCTGGGTATCTCCAACACAGATATCGCTCTTTATACCTCTTGGCTCTATTTACCATGGGTTATCAAACCTTTCTGGAGTCCATTTGTCGACTTATTAAAAACCAAACGTTGGTGGATAGTCAGCATGCAGCTATTGGTAGGTGCCGGACTGGCAGGAATCGCTTTCACCATACCTATGTCAAACTTCTTCCAAACGACCCTTGCCATTTTTTGGCTAGTGGCATTCAGCTCGGCTACACATGATATTGCTGCAGACGGATTCTACATGTTGGCACTCAACGTACAGGACCAGGCACTTTATGTAGGTATCCGCAGCACTTTCTACCGCATTGCCACAATTGCCGGCCAAGGCTTGCTGGTGATGCTCGCAGGTGGACTTGAAATATGGACAGGCAGCATTAAATATGGATGGAGTATCACGTTCTTTATTCTGGCAGGACTCTTCCTCGCCTTCTGTCTCTATCATAAATGTATATTGCCAAAGCCCGACAGCGATAAAGCAGTAGTAGGTGAAAATAGTGCCAGTGCTATTTTCAGTGGATTCATAGAAACCTTCGCTTCCTTCTTCCGCAAAAAACAAGCAGGAGTTGCTATCCTTTTCATGCTATTCTACCGTTTTCCGGAAGCACAATTAGTGAAACTTATCAACCCATTCCTACTTGATCCCATTGACAAAGGCGGACTGGGGTTGACAACAGCTGAAGTCGGATTGGTTTACGGTACTATCGGTATCATCGGGCTGACCTTGGGAGGCATTATCGGAGGTATCTGTGCAGCAAAAGGAGGACTTCAAAAGTGGCTTTGGCCAATGGCATGGAGCCTTTCATTGACTTGTCTCACCTTTGTATATCTAGGCTACTTCCAACCACAAAATTTTGTGATAATCAACCTATGTGTATTTATCGAGCAGTTCGGTTATGGCTTCGGGTTCACAGCCTACATGCTTTACCTGATTTACTACTCCGATGGTGAACATAAGACAGCACACTATGCGATCTGCACCGCTTTTATGGCATTGGGTATGATGCTGCCGGGTATGGCTGCCGGTTGGTTGCAGGAACTGATCGGATACGAAAACTTCTTTATCTGGGTAATGGTTTGTTGTACCGCGACAATAGCCGTATGCGCCTTTATTAAGATAGATCCCAACTATGGCAAGAAAGCAGAGGGTATTCCCCAAAAAACAAAATAAACCCATTTCTATTTACCGGATATTTAAAACATACTGAGAATATGACATATAGAAGAAGTATATTAAAGTTATTACTCACTTTTTTCGTCTTTATGACCTCCACTCTCCTCTCACGAGGGGCCGAACCGAGATCAAAACCTCCGAGAATCTGTATAAAAACCGGAATTGAGGTCCTGAAAGAGCAAAACTTCAAATGCCTTGAAGGAAAGCGCGTAGGATTAATTACCAATCCGACCGGCGTTGACAATCATTTAATATCCACCATTGACATTCTGCACGAAGCACCCAATGTCAACTTGGTAGCCCTTTATGGCCCCGAACATGGTGTACGGGGTGATGTACACGCCGGTGATAAAGTAGATAACGCCAACGATTCCAGTACCGGATTGCCTGTTTATTCACTTTACGGAAAGACACGCAAGCCGACTCCCGAAATGCTAAAAGACATCGATGTGCTGGTATACGACATACAAGATATCGGTTGCCGTTCATTCACCTATATCAGTACGATGGGAGTAGCGATGGAAGCTGCCGCCGAAAATAACAAAGAATTTATCGTTCTCGATCGTCCCAATCCCATAGGCGGATTAAAAATTGAAGGAAATGTGGTAGAAGATGGATATATATCTTTTGTCAGCCAATTTAAAATTCCGTACCTTTACGGGCTTACTTGTGGCGAGTTGGCTCTGATGCTCAATGGCGAACAGATGTTGAGTAAACCATGCAACTTGCACGTTGTGAAAATGAAAGGTTGGAAGCGCAAGATGGACTACGTTCAGACAGGGCTGCAATGGATTCCTTCGTCTCCCCATATCCCGCATCCGCATTCCGCTTTCTTTTATCCGGTATCCGGGATACTCGGTGAACTAGGTTATATGTCAATTGGCGTAGGATACACCATTCCGTTCCAGATGTTTGCTGCCCCTTGGGTGGAAGCAGAGAAACTGGCAGATAACCTCAATCGCCTGCACCTGCCGGGAGTAATATTCCGGCCGATGCATCTCAAGCCTTTCTACTCAGTAGGTAAAGAAGAGCATCTGCAAGGAGTACAAGTGCATATTGTAGATTTTAACAAAGCCTCACTAAGCGAGATACAGTTTTACGTGATGCAGGAAGTAACCGCCCTCTATCCGGATCGTGCCGTATTCGACCATGCCGATAAAGAGCGCTTCCATATGTTCGATCTCGTCAGTGGCTCTAAAGAGATACGCGAGCGCTTCAGTCAACGCAACCGTTGGGAAGATGTCCGCGATTACTGGTACAAAGATGTCGACGACTTTCGACGGCTATCGCAAAAGTACTATTTATATAAATAAAAAACTGGGCTGAGTGCCGAACAAACAGAGAAACAATGAAAATGGAAAGAAACTACAGTGCGTTCTTGCAAGATATCGGACGATTTATCCCGCGAGACAGATTATTTACTGACGAACTCCATCGTTTGGCGTGGGGGACAGATGCCGGTTTCTATCGACTGATTCCTCAAATCGTAATTCATTCAATCAATGATGACGAAGTAATAGAAATCATCTATCTAGCCGACCGGTACAATATACCGGTTACTTTCCGTGCAGCAGGAACCAGTCTTTCGGGTCAAGCCATTAGTGACTCTGTTCTGATTATAGCCGGAAAAGGTTGGGAAAACTACGAACTTTCACCCGACCACGAAAAAATCTATCTGGAGCCCGGCATTGTCGGACAGCGAGTAAACGAGATTTTAGCACCTTACGGACGTAAATTTGCCCCGGACCCGGCTTCTATAAAAAGTGCCATGGTGGGTGGAATCGTGATGAACAATGCTTCGGGTATGAACTGCGGAACACATGCCAACAGTGATAAAATGTTGCTATCTGTACATATCATATTTCCTGACGGATATTATCTCAATACAGATAGTCAGGAGTCACGTGAGAATTTTAAAGAAGATTATCCCGAATTCCTCCAGCGCATCTGCGAACTCCGTGACCAGATACGCAGTAACGAGAAGCTTAGCGCACGCATCCGCTACAAATATTCAATCAAGAACGTAACAGGCCTGAATATTCTACCGTTCCTCGTATACGACGATCCTTTCGACATTATCGCTCACCTGATGGTAGGTTCAGAAGGTACACTGGCTTTCCTTGCCGGTGTAACCATGAAAACAGAGTATGACTATCCGTATAAAGCCAGTGCCATGCTCTACTTCAGCGATATCAAAGAGGCATGCCGTGCAGTGGTAGCTATGAAAAGACTCGTCAACGCAAATGGAGAATGGATTGTAAAAGGTGCGGAATTACTCGACTGGAAATCCTTGGCTTCAGTCAATGATCCGACAGGAGAAGGGTTGACCGCTGTCCTGACCGAGACCAAAGCATGTACACAGGAAGAACTCAATCAGAATATCGCCATCATCGAGGAGGCATTAAAAGCATTCGATACATATATTCCGGTCCATTTTACGGATCAACCCGAAGAATATTCAAAATACTGGGCAATTCGGGCAGGTATTTTTCCATCTGTAGGTGGAACACGCCCTTCGGGAACGACTTGCCTGATCGAGGACGTTGCTTTTCATATCGAGGATCTTCCTGAAGCAACCGCCGAACTGCAACAGCTCATCGCCCGCCACGGATACGATGATGCCTGCATTTACGGTCATGCCTTGGAAGGCAATTACCATTTTATCATCAATCAGTCATTCAGCAGTGAGGCTGAGGTAAAACGGTACGAAGCCCTGATGAATGATGTAATAGATTTGGTAGTAGGCAAATATGATGGTTCACTAAAAGCCGAACACGGCACAGGAAGAAATATGGCTCCATTTGTAGAATACGAATGGGGAGAAGAGGCCTACGCAATAATGAAAGAAGTAAAACAACTCTTCGACCCCAAAGGATTATTTAATCCGGGAGTTATCTTTAATGATGATCCTCAATGCCATATCAAGCACTTCAAACCCCTCTCTCCATTGACAATAGGACAAGATACCCAAGTAACCCGACAGATAGACCGGTGCATCGAATGTGGGTTCTGTGAAGTAAACTGCCTGTCATGCGGATTTACACTCTCCTCACGACAGCGTATCGTTATTCAAAGAGAGATCTCACGCTTGAAGAAAAGCGGTGAGAATCCCCAATTACTGGAAACGTTATCTGAGCTATACCGGTATTCTGGTAACCGGACTTGTGCCGGCGACGGTTTATGTGCTATGTCTTGTCCGATGGGCATCAATACCGGTGACCTGACCCACATCCTGCGTCAGTCTGAGTTTCCTCCCGGAAGTACCGGTTACAGAGCCGGTAAGTTTGCTGCCAATCATTTTGCAGGAATCAAAAGTACTTTGCGCCCAGTATTATCACTTGCCAATGCGGCACATAGCTTATTGGGTACATCAACAATGACCTCCATTACCCGGAAAATGCACAGTGCGTGGGGACTCCCACAATGGACACCGGCCATGCCCAAAAGCTATAAAATACGGAAAAGCGATCAGACTCCGGCAATGAATAACAAGGTAGTCTACTTTCCCAGTTGCATCAATCAAACGATGGGGCTGGCAAAAGATTCTCCTGTAAATCAACCTTTGGTAAAACAAATGCTCTCCCTGCTTCAAAAAGCCGGATACGAGGTCATCTTCCCTCCTAAAATGGAAAAACTCTGTTGCGGAACCATTTGGGAAAGCAAAGGTATGCTGGATATCGCCGACAGTAAATCGACCGAACTGGAAGCCGCTTTATGGGAAGCCAGCGAACAGGGACGTTATCCGGTGCTTTGTGACCAAAGTCCTTGCTTACACCGCATGCGTGCCACTATCCAAAAGATAAAGTTATATGAACCGGCAGAATTCATTTATACTTTCTTGCGGGACAAACTGGAATTTACCCCAACCGACCGACCGATTGCCATACACATCACATGTTCCATGCGCAAAATGGGATTGGCGAATATACTAATCTCACTCGCAAAGCTTTGCTCAACCCAAGTATTCATTCCGGAAGAGGTCGGTTGTTGTGGTTTTGCCGGAGACAAAGGATTCACGCAGCCGGAACTCAACACTTATGCTTTACGCAAGCTGCGTCCGCAATTGACGAAAGCCGGTATCGGTATCGGTTACTCAAATAGTCGTACCTGTGAAATCGGTCTCGCCACCAATACCGGTATCCCCTATGTATCGATTGCATATCTGGTCGATCAGTGTACCCGGCCTATAAAACAAGAAAATAACTTAACACTTAAATAAAAAACACAATGAATCAAACAGTCAACAAACGCCTACTCGCTCTTGATGTATTGCGAGGCATCACTATCGCAGGTATGATTATGGTCAACAACCCCGGCAGCTGGAGTTATGTATATGCTCCCCTTGGGCATGCGGCATGGATCGGCTTAACCCCGACCGATCTGGTATTTCCTTTCTTTATGTTTATCATGGGTATCTCTACCTACATCTCATTAAGAAAGTATAACTTTGAGTTCAGCCACTCGGCCGCTTTGAAAATCCTTAAAAGAACCATCGTAATCTTTGCCATTGGTTTGGGAATCGCATGGTTCTCCATGTTTTGCCGTACCTGGAATTCACTCTCCGGTGAAGATATTTCATTCTTCTCCCGTCTGTATGAGTCGGTCTGGACTTTCGGCCACATCCGCATTCTGGGTGTCATGCAGCGATTGGCGCTTTGCTACGGTGCAACAGCCATCATCGCTTTAATTATGAAGCACAAATATATCCCCTATCTGATTGCCATCCTGTTGATCGGCTATTTCATCATCCTGATCAACGGAAACGGATTCGAATACAACAGCAGTAACATCCTATCAATAGTAGACCGTACCGTATTGGGTGAAGCACATATGTACAAGGATAATGGCATTGATCCGGAAGGTCTGTTAAGTACCATCCCTTCTATCGCACACGTACTGATAGGTTTCTGTGTGGGTAAACTCCTGATGGAAGTAAAAGATATCCATGAAAAGATAGAGCATCTGTTCCTCATTGGCACTATTCTCACTTTCGCCGGATTCCTGCTTAGCTACGGTTGTCCCATCAGCAAGAAGATATGGTCACCTACTTTCGCTATCGTCACCTGTGGGTTGGCATCCAGTTTCCTGGCATTACTTGTATGGATCATCGATGTGAGAGGCTATACACGCTGGAGCCGTTTCTTCGAATCATTCGGTGTCAACCCCTTATTTATTTATGTGATGGGAGCCGTTCTCTCCATTCTCCTGGGCAGCATACTGATACCTTATGACGGAGGTAGCATCAGCCTACACGGATTCGTGTACAACGCAATTCTTCAACCCGTGCTTGGAGACTATCCCGGTTCTCTGGCATTCGCAATCTTGTTCGTAGGGCTGAACTGGTGTATCGGATATATTCTGTATAAGAAAAAAATATATATAAAAATATGATATTAATAGCAGACAGTGGTTCTACCAAGACCGATTGGTGTGTGGTAGAACATGGACAGTTGATCCAACAGATTTTTACGAAAGGTACCAATCCTTTCTTTCAGTCTGAAGAAGAAATCAGTAATGAAATAGCAACTGCACTGATTCCTCAGTTAAAGACAAACAAGTTCGAGGCTGTTCATTTTTACGGAGCCGGTTGTGCTTTCCCCGACAAAATAGAGACAATGCGCAAAGCCATAGCCTCGCATCTGCAAGTTAGTGGAGAAATCGAGGTTAGTACGGATATGCTCGCTGCTGCCAGAAGTTTGTGCGGTCATCAACCGGGTATTGCCTGTATCATGGGTACAGGATCGAATTCATGTTATTACGATGGTAAAAACATTGTCACCAATGTATCTCCTCTAGGATTTATACTGGGCGATGAAGGCAGTGGTGCGGTATTGGGCAAACTGCTGGTAGGCGACATCCTTAAAAACCAGATGACTCCGGGACTTAAAGAAAAATTTCTGGAACAGTTCAATCTGACCCCCGCCGAAATCATCGACCGGGTGTATCGTAAACCATTCCCTAACCGTTTCCTTGCAAGTTTCTCCCCATTTTTGGTTCAACACCTTGACGAACCGGTCATACGTGAATTGGTCCTTAACAGCTTCAAGAAATTCCTGAAGCGCAACGTGATGCAGTACGATTACCAGCACGCCCCGGTTCATTTCATCGGTTCTGTAGCATTCTATTACAGAGAGTTACTTTCCGAAGCATGTAAAATAATGGGAGTACACTTAGGAACCATTATCCAAAGTCCGATGGAAGGATTGATTAAGTTTCACGAGTAAAAATATGAATAAAGAACAAAAACATGAATAGTAATATAGAAAAATCAGATAAACCCTCCTTCATCAAAATCTCTGAGCAGCCCTCACTTTACGACGATCTTGAAAAGAAGTCGGTCCGCGAAATACTGGAAGACATCAATAAGGAAGACCAGAAAGTAGCTATTGCCGTACAGAAAGCAATTCCTCAAATAGAGAAACTAGTCACACAAATAGTTCCCCGAATGAAACAGGGGGGACGCATTTTCTATATGGGAGCCGGCACCAGCGGACGCCTCGGAGTACTCGACGCTTCAGAAATCCCACCTACCTTCGGTATGCCCCCCACATTAATTATTGGCCTGATAGCAGGCGGTGATACTGCTTTACGCAATCCGGTAGAAAACGCCGAAGATAATACGATCCGGGGCTGGGAAGAACTGACAGAACATAACATCAATGACAAAGATACGGTTATCGGTATTGCAGCCTCAGGCACCACCCCTTACGTAATCGGAGCTATGCATGCAGCCCGCGAGCATGGTATCCTGACCGGCTGCATCACCAGTAACCCGAACTCTCCAATGGCAGCAGAGGCCGATATCCCCATCGAAATGATCGTGGGTCCCGAATATGTAACGGGTAGTTCACGTATGAAATCGGGAACGGGACAAAAGATGATCCTGAATATGATCACAACCTCGGTAATGATTCAATTAGGACGCGTGAAAGGTAACAAAATGGTCAACATGCAACTCAGCAACCGGAAGCTCGTAGACCGTGGTACTCGTATGATTATTGAAGAACTCGGACTTGAATATGATAAAGCAAAAGCCTTGTTGCTGATGCACGGTTCCGTGAAAAAAGCAATAGATGCTTATAAAGCCGGATAACCGAACCACTCTAACCCACAATACCATTGAGCATGGAAAACAAAATCAACTTTTCTCCTCCCTCAACAAGAGAGGGGAAAGGTGTGAGGTTTTTACTCACTACCTTTTCAATATTGCTTTGTAGTCTGCAAGCTGTGGCACAATCTCTGCCACGTGTAGCTCCCGAGCAAGTGGGCATGGACTCTCATCGCCTGTTACATGCCGATGAAGCTATTCACCGGGCAATCGATCACAAAGAAATACCGGGAGCCGTACTCGCTGTCATCCGTCATGGCAAAATGGCTTATCTCAAGGCTTATGGCAACAAACGAATCTATCCCAATGTAGAGCCGATGGAAATAAACACTGTTTTCGACATGGCTTCCTGCAGTAAATCTATGTCAACAGCTGTTTCGGTTATGATTCTGGTTGAACGAGGACAACTTCGTTTGCTCGATCGTGTCAGCTTTTACCTCCCCGACTTCCAGGAATGGCGGGGAGAAAACGGGGAGAAGAAGGATATTCGTATCATAGACCTTATGACACATACTTCAGGTCTCCCTCCTTATGCACCGGTATCCGAACTGCAGGAAAAATATGGTTCTCCCAACCCCAAAGGACTGATGGAGTATATTTCCACTTGCAAACGTGAATTTAAACCTCAGACGAAATTTCAGTATAGTTGCCTTAATTACATCACTTTGCAACATATCATCGAAACCATTACCGGGCAAAGCTTGCGAGACTTTGCAAAAGAAAATATCTTCGATATACTGGGAATGCAATACACGGATTATCTGCCTACCATACAACAGCAGGACGGAAAGTGGATCAATACGGTGGCCTGTCCCTGGATGGACCGGATTGCACCTACCGAAAAACAAAAAGACGGAAGCGTACTCTGCGGGCAAGTACACGATCCATTGGCACGTATCCTGAACGGAGGGATCTCCGGCAATGCAGGTATCTTCTCTAATGCAAATGACATTGGCATCCTCGCAGCCGCTCTTCTCAACGGAGGCGAATACAATGGTCACCGCATCCTCAGCCCGCTGGGAGTAAAAACCATGTGTACAGTTCCCCGTGAGCTAACCGCATTTGGCCGTACTCCGGGGTGGGATATTTTCTCTCCCTATGCCTCAAACAAGGGTGATCTTTTCAGTCCGAATACCTTTGGCCATACAGGATATACAGGAACTTCCATCATCATCGATCCGGACAACGACACGGCCGTCATTCTGCTGGTCAACGCTGTTCATCCGGAAGACCGGCATAGCATAGTCCGTCTCCGTTCGTTGGTAGCCAATGCAGTAGCCGCCTCTATCTGTCCTCCCGCACAGGTATATACAGATCATTATTACAAACGCTTCCTGCAATTTGAAACAGAAACACCCATCAGCCCCAAAGATATTGTGATGGTGGGCAACAGTCTCACGGAAAATGGTGGGAATTGGAGCAAGCGCCTAAATAAAAAAAACATAAGAAATCGGGGGATCATCGGTGACGAAGCATTGGGAATCTGTCAACGTCTTTTTCAGATCTTACCGGGGACTCCCCAAAAACTTTTCCTAATGGCCGGAATCAACGATGTGTCACACGACCTGAGCACCGATAGTGTAGTCAGTTTGATAACCAAAGTCATTGAGAAAATCCAAACCGAATCACCACGCACCAAACTCTATATACAGAGTCTTCTGCCTATCAACGAATCGTTCGGACGATATAAAACGATGACCGGGAAAACTGACCTGATACCCGAAATTAACCGCAAACTTGAAGCACTTGCCAAAGAAAAGAAAATACCTTTTATCCACCTCTTTCCATTATTTACGGAGAAAAACAGCAACGTGATGCGAAAAGAACTGACTACGGACGGATTACACCTGACAGAAGAGGGGTATAGAATCTGGAGTAAAGCACTGAAACGGTATCTGTAGCAGATACCGTTTCAGATATATTCTTTGAGTGCCGCCATATCTTCCAACGTCACTACTTTCTTATTGATCGAAATCAGCCCCTCTTTCATCATCTTATTTATCTCCTTCGAGAGTGCCGGACGCGTCACTCCCAGATATTCTGCCAATTGAACCTGATTGTGCTCCAGCAAGGCTGTATCCGGAGAAATCTTATGCTCCATAAAATAATAGACCAAACGGCTGCGCAGCATCTTATAAGACAGGATGCGCAGACGGGTAACCGTACATTTGTTGCAATTACCCGTCACACACAAGAAGCGATGCAACAAATCGGGTACAGAACTAATCAATTTAAAAACGGAACTACGGGTAGCCATCAACAATACAGAATCTTCACTGGCAGTAAACGTAGCAGGTAAAAGATTCTTATCACCAAACAAATGAGGAGTGGCAAAAGCACGGGGAGCACGAATATCTTCTACTTTTACCAGGTTTCCCGCCACATCGACAATATTAACCTCCAGTTCCCCTTTCAGTAGCACATATAAATGATTGCAATAGGTATCCTGCTTCAATACGATCTCTTTTCTGGCAACCTCGTACACCGAAAGTTCCAGCTCTTGTGGCAGCCGACGTTGCAAACTGTTATCCATATCCTTAAACAAAGATATCTGCCACAAAATCTTTTGATATTCGTCTGTAAACTCTACTTTTACCACGATGCTTGTCTTTTGAGCAAAGATAGCATTTTCTCCCGTACCAATCTTACCACTTAGTAAATAAAATGCGTGGATTGATATTCAGTGTCAACCAGCCCCAGTCCTGCCAACTTTTATGGTTGCCTCCCTTTACTATATCCATATACTTAGTTCCAAGCATAGTAGAATAACCGGCAGTCAGTTTTACGTCTTTCATCAAAGTATAATCTACCTGCATATCCAATTCCGACCCCAGGCAGCGTCCTTCCTTACCATCTGTAGCCATAACGTCATATGTAGTAGAGAAGTGATGATAATTCAACGAGAAACTCAATTTCTTAGTCGGTTTAAAGTCTACGCTCAAAATCTTATCCCACAACCCCTTATTGTAAGCCGATGCATAGAAATAGTCCATACCTCCGTAAAATTTATGATGTGTTCCATATAACGGGTCAAAAGTGCTCACTTTTTTACTATCGGGATCGCCGCTAAGATAGTCCGTACCCAGACTTACGCTCCACTTCGGATCAATTTTATAACCGGCTTTCAAGCTAAACATATAAGCAGATACTTTCTTGTCAGCCTTATTCTTTCCGAACTGATAATAAGCGCTGCCATTGAACAGCCACGCTCCGGGCGTGTATACCCAATAAGTGCCCATTGTCTGCATATTAGCTGTTTTACCATTTCCCTCCGTACCCGTTTCAAATCCGGTATTCATAAAAAGCAGCGAAACAGTGAAATCTTTAGCCCAATGACCGTTATACCAAACCGTTTGCATCGTTTTATAAGGTTGCGCTCCGGAAGCATAATAAGTGCCTCCGTATGAACGGTTTTCATCATTCTGATTGAAAGCCAATATCAAATGCAACTTATGCAGTTTACTTTCATATCCCAATTTTAATGCATCGTGAAATCGCCCGGCCACATTCCAGTCCAGTCCGCCAAGCAGACGCTCATCATCATACGACAACGGTTGCCTTCCCAACTGCGCAAATAATCCTTTTGAGAAGTCAAGGCGAGCCCACGCTTCATGCAAAATAAACCTTCCATTCTTATCAATCTGAGGATCCTGCCCCCACACTCCTACGTGCTGTGCAGAAAGTCTCATCTGTAACCTGTCACGCTGATACCCCAAAGAAAGCCGGGCACGCTCGTTAACAAAGAAAGTGGGTTCTTCTCCTTCCGGACGAGGATTCAATACTCCATTGCGGTATTCACCACGGGTACGTATCTGTGCATCAATCGTAAACAGATTCTCTTTCTGTTGCTGTGCAAAGACAGACAGTGGGGCTAAAAGCACAACTGTCCAAAATAGATTTGTGATTCTCATAACTCGGTTCTAAATTAGTAGTTAACGATTTATCAATTCAGATTATACGTATGTACGCTGGTCCCCTGTGCCGATGGCAGATAATTAATGCCATACCAGCACATCTGCAGTAATACGAAGCAAATGAGAAGTCCGACAAGCGCCGTACGCACTTTTTGCCTCCGGTTCATCCGAAAATGTATATAGCAAAGGTAACCGAGCCACGTAGCAGCCGCCCACGTTTCTTTGGGATCCCAACTCCAATAATGCCCCCAAGCTTCTTTTGCCCACAATGCACCAAACAACATTCCCAGCGTCATAAATGCCAGTCCCACATTGACCAGATTGTCACACAGTTCCATCTCACGTTCTTCCGGAGTTTTCTTTTTGATCCAAAGCAGATAAACAGCCATGACAGCCGCCGCTCCCAACATAGCGTAAGCAAACATATAAACAATAACATGCGGTGCAAACCAAGGACTCTGCAGAGCAGGCATTAAAGTTTTATTGTGTATCTCAGGCTTAAACAGATTGATACAGACGAACACCAGCGAAAGAATAAAACTGAAACTCAAAATCCATTTATATCGCCAGCGGCTATACGTTATGATACCTGCCAAAGGTAAAAAGAAAGAGTACCACAAACGGGTTTCACCCATCGTACGCATCGGAGGCCGTTCCAGAGAGATCCACATCCCGAGAATGAAGGCAAAAAAGACAGCCAATCCCGCTAATGTAGCCGTATAGACCATCCATTGCCGCTTTCCTCTCCAGGCGGCAACCGCACCGATTCCCCAGCATAAAAGTGCTACAATGGCAAAAATCACAAATTGATCCCAACTCATGTGTTGTCCTCCTTTCTTTTCTGTGACAAGGCAAACAGGCAGACAGCTCCCGCTATCATCATCCAGATACCGGTATAAACGACCGGCAACCATGGATCACGAACCAGTTCGAATACGCTGATATCACTCCAACGCCCTTTCGACTCGTCATAACTCAATTGATATATTTTCCACCCTTCCAACTCAAAAGGCTTATTCACCTCAATCGTAGCCGAATCACGGCATCCCGATTCCGTATAAACCTTGACTTCGGATGCAAAACGACGGGGTTCACGTTCCGGCATCACCAGACTGGTCTGATCGTCAAGCCGGATAGCTTTATAAGGAAACATAAAACTCCCGCAACTCACCCATCCTTCACGCTGCTGTCCTGTCTTATTATTCACAGCTTTCAGATAAACAGCATAAGTAGCCCCCATTGAATGAAATTCTACAAAATTCAACGTATCCTGAGTCGCTACACTGGCAGCCAGAGGTATTTTCTTCTCGATACCAATTTCCCAATCAAGCAATCGTCCGGTATGAAAATTTTCTTCAATCAACAGGTTTTCCGGTTTCTTTGACGGTAATGCCTCACCTGTTTCATTATTTATCAGCATCAACTTCGGGGGGTATTCATCAATCGTAAAGTCCTGGAGTTCTATTGCCAGAGGTAACTCCCGCATTTTCTGGTTCTCGTCCAACGCGCGCCATTCTGCCTGTCCTGTTTTTGTAGTCATCCGCAAACGCTCCATATCGGCATTGCCCAAGATAGCACCGGTCAGTGCAAGGAACAGTCCCAAGTGATTCAATACAAAAGGAAAATCACACCAGCGGAAATGGTGTATCCTCCGAATTGTGGTCAGTCCCAACAAAGTGATCATCCAAAGGAACAACAGCACAAACGAACATGCCGACAACATCTGCGAAAACCCCAGCCAGCTCTCAGCACCTAACAGAGGTACATCGGACTTCACTTGGCGAATCAGCCCCATCACTACAGTCAGCATCGCGACTGATACCATAGATGAAACGGCAGCCTGGCAGCTTCCCATCCACCGGATGAAATAACTCTTTTGCGAAAAGGCGTAGATCAGTAACAAGATAACAAGATACAATACTCCCACGCACACATTCATAGGGTATGAAAGAATGGAAAGCTCACATTTTCCTATCGTTATTTGCAGGAAAGTGCCTGTAAGAAAGAGCCCGCCACAGATAGCGAACCCCTCTTTATATCCCCAAGGTTTCTGCCACATAGTCTACAGTTTAGCCAGACGACCGTTGGCCCTCGCTTTCTCCAACCACTCAGGTACTATTGTTTTCAGGAATTTGTCTTTCGCCTTACGCTCCTTCTCCATATCCAGACCGATGTATTCCTGTGCTTTTTCCTTTGTCGAAATATCAGGCATCGGAACGTCAGCCGTGTAGCCGTGCTGAGCCAGTACTTTCGAAATAGCCAACCGGGCCTGCAAAGCCTTGTCAAGCCCATGCCCCAGAATACGTTGTATCTCTTGCGGAGCATGGAATGCGCCTCCATGCGAAGCTACTCCGAAATCCCATCTCCACTGAGCCTGGCGAATCAACTTTAATGCCTCTGCCATTTGGACATCTGTCGCACCCTTGTCCCATGCAAATTTAGCCTCAATATGTGCCTTAGCCAATTCCTGCTCCAAACGGCCGCGAATTTCGTTCGCTTTACGCTGGCGATCATATACATTATTTCTTAAAGTCTCTTCACTCTCCCTATGACACACCTGGCAAGTCCGGTCGATCATAGCCAACGGACTTTGAATATGGTGATCGCTGAACTTCATGCCTCCCTCACTTTTGTAGGGCATATGACAATCGGCACACGATACTCCGCGTTGGGCATGAATCCCCATCTGAGAAATTTCATAATCCGGATGCTGCGCTTTCAGTATACGGGCTTTGCTCAACGCATGTGTATAATCAGCGAAGTCGGCCTCATCATAGTAGGCTTCCATATCTTCTACCGAGAATCCCTTATCCCAAGGGAAAGTCAGATATTTACCATCCCCCTTAAAATAGTACTCTACATGACATTGCGCACATACCAGCGAACGCATCTCCTGTGGAGTCGCTTTGTCTATATCTTTTCCCTGGCGGGCAAAAGCCTCTCGTAAAGCCGGACGGCTGATATGCAATTTCATATTTGTCGGTTCATGACAGTCTGCACAACCTATCGGATTGACAATCTCACTGCCGAAAGCTCCCCACTTGTTGTTATAAAACGAGTCCACTCCAATCGCCTCCATCATGCGAGGCACATCCGGACTCTTACAAGTCCAGCAGGTAGAAGGCTGCGGACCACTTTTATCATCCATCGGCGCACCGGTACGAAGTGAATGAGTAATGTCCTCAATGGCATGCATGTGCCCCCGTGGAGTCGAGTAATCCTTTGAAAATGCATATCCGGCCCATAGCACCACCATCTCAGGGCGCTGTTCAAGCACATCTACCGCTTCATTGCCATTAAACTCGCTTTTAAAATCGGTTTTTGCCGTTTCTTTCCACGTCTCGTACTGCCGGGGATAATTTTCTCCAAACACTTCGTTCCGGGCTTCTATTCCGGTAATCTCCACCCGTTTGTTATTGAAAACACTTACCGTTTCCGCCCTGCGCTCCATCAGTGAAGAGACTACAAGCCCGAGTACAAAAACGACTGCCATCGCTCCGCAGAACAACAGCCATCCCTGCCATGATTTCAGTTTCTTTTCCATAATTTGTTATCTTGATTTTTTATTTATTCTATCATCTTTCTCAACCACTCCGGTGTGGGAGAATCCGGATAAGGTACTAATGCGTCAGGAGTGGAGGCAGCACTGTTGCTTCCGCCATGCGGTACGTCCCGATGACAGTCCCAACAAGCTTTCCCTTCACCTACCTGAGACATCATATAATCTATTCGTCCCGTATTTACAAATTCCGTATTCAGTTGTGTATGGCAACGAATGCAATTGTTCATAATCACCTCCGCACTCTCTTTATTGGCCCGAAGCACATCCTTCTCGCCCCGTGTCAGAAATACAGCAACGTGACGCATGCCATCCATTCCCTTGAACACCCATTTTTTCACAGGATTTTCGTGGGGAACATGACAGTCATTGCACGTAGCATTCCTGCTATGCGAACTATGGAACCAGGTTGCATAATAAGGTCCCATGATGTGACAGTTGACACAGGCAGCCGGATCATCGGTCAGATAGGTATGTGCCCGAAGCATATAAAGAAAAAAAGCTCCTCCACCTACAACCATCCCTAAAAATATGATTGCAAGTACTTTCCATTTATGGGAAGGAAGTAACCACTGGATATATTCTCTTATTTTCATAGTATACACGCTATGTTTTATGCAAAGAAAAGGATTTTCATTTATAAAAGATGTAATCCAGATTACATTTGCCAAAGAAAACAATCCATGCAAAAAAAATCAAAAGAGAGACTTTACCTCACTCTTTTTGTTTCTTTCCTAATCAGTCAGGACATTATTGATCGGTCTTCTTGCATTTTCCTGATACGGATTCAATAATCAATTTTAAGACATGGGTACGATGAAAAGATTTCTCCATATATTTCAACCCGATTTTTTTATCCTCGGGCGAATATTTATCGAGCAAAAGTTCTAATGCCATACGTTTCTCCGCTTCTTCTAACTGGCAAATCATAGTTCCGCTGATAACGATACTTTCATATTCGGTACTAAATTGATTGGAAATTATCCGAGTATGCCCTACCACACAGAACGATACCCGATTACATCCATTAAGGATACGAAGTTCACGGCCTTCGGGAGCACAATGAAAATAGATAGACCTTTGTTTATCCCACACATAATTAATAGGAATGCCATAAGCATCTTCGTCGGGTAAGACCATGGAAAGCACCCCGTATTCCCCGTTCTCAAGCAACATCATAGCTTCGTTTTCCGGTAAAAGGCGATCTTTCCGCCTGATTAGATCATTGATATATTCCATTATCGAGATAAAAAAATATGAATATCAAAAAAACAAATACAGGCTACGAAAATAGCTTTATCTTCGTAGCCTGTATTCATTTAAAACAAATCAGCAAGCACTACTCATGCACAATTCGCTGTAATTGTATATCAAAAATCAAGGTAGAATATCCCGGGATTTTATCTTTATCCTTTGTACCATACCCCATTTCATAAGGTAAGTATATAATCCAGTGCTGACCTACTTTCATTCGTTGCAGAGTCTCTCCCCAACCACTAATGACAGATATATAAGCTGAAGTTTGTGTGGTACTCTTAAATGGATCTACATAACATTTCAAAGGTACATCAAAATCAGGATTTGGTTGACTACCGGTAAAATTACCATCAAAAGATTCTCCAAAGATATAGTATCCCCGATAGAATACCTCAACTGAATCCGTATAGAATGGTTGATCACCTAATTCTCTGTCAGCAGGTGTTTTATCTTTATAATAGATTCGTAACTTCGGATTTATTCCCGGCGCAAAAGCTTTCAGTTCCGGATCGGTTTTTTCATCAAATACCGTCTTCAAAGAATCGATATATCCTTCGTTACGTGCCCGCCAGTTATCAAACTTCGTAGCTTCTTTCGTCTCCTCACAGGAAACAAAGATAAGAGCCAGTAACAGCAACGGCAATAAATAGATTTTTTTGTTCATTCGCTAAAGGGTTATTGGATTGTTTTCAACAACGAGGTAATACTTACCCGGTCGGCAATGATATTATTCAATTCAGAGATTGCCACACGTTCCTGCTCCATAGTGTCGCGGTTACGTAGTGTCACACAGTTGTCTTCCAATGTCTGATGGTCAACAGTCACACAGTACGGAGTACCGATGGCGTCCTGACGACGGTAACGTTTACCGATACTGTCTTTTTCATCATACTGGCAATGGAAGTGGAACTTAAGATTGTCAATGATCTCACGGGCCTTTTCAGGCAGTCCGTCTTTCTTTACCAACGGCATTACAGCCAGTTTCACCGGTGCCAATGCAGCAGGCAATTTCAATACAACACGGCTTTCACCATTTTCCAATTGTTCTTCGCAATAAGCAGCCGACATAATACTGAGGAACATACGGTCAACACCGATCGACGTTTCAATTACGTACGGAGTATACGATTCGTTCAGTTCCGGATCGAAATATTTAATGCTCTTTCCCGAGAATTTTTCGTGCTGAGAAAGGTCGAAATTCGTACGGGAGTGAATACCTTCTACTTCTTTGAAACCAAATGGCATCAAGAACTCAATGTCGGTAGCGGCGTTTGCATAGTGAGCCAGTTTATCGTGATCGTGGAAACGATAATGATCGTCACCAAAGCCCAGTGCCTTGTGCCACTTCAAACGAATTTCTTTCCATTTCTTGAAATATTCCAATTCGCTGCCCGGACGAACAAAGAACTGCATCTCCATCTGTTCGAACTCACGCATACGGAAGATGAACTGACGAGCTACAATCTCGTTACGGAAAGCTTTACCGATCTGAGCGATACCGAAAGGAACTTTCATGCGGCCGGTCTTCTGTACGTTCAGATAATTGACAAAGATACCCTGTGCCGTCTCCGGACGAAGATAGATTTTCATCGAACCATCGGCAGTAGAACCCATATCGGTAGAGAACATCAGATTGAACTGACGAACTTCTGTCCAGTTCTTAGTACCGGAAATCGGGCAAGCTATTTCTTCGTCAACAATGATCTGACGGAGCTCTTCCAGATTGTTATCGTTCAGCGCTTTTGCGAAACGTTCGTGCAATGCATCGCGCTTTGCCTGATGCTCAAGAACACGCCCATTGGTGCTGCGGAACTGAGCTTCGTCGAAAGCTTCACCAAATCTTTTGGCAGCTTTGGCCACCTCTTTATTAATCTTATCATCGTACTTAGCCAATTGATCTTCAATCAGCACATCGGCACGGTAGCGTTTTTTAGAGTCTTTATTATCAATCAACGGATCGTTAAATGCATCCACATGTCCGGAAGCCTTCCAGATGGTAGGGTGCATAAAGATTGCAGAGTCAATACCGACAATGTTTTCGTGCAGCAACACCATGCTGTCCCACCAGTATTTTTTAATATTGTTTTTCAGTTCAACACCCATCTGTCCGTAGTCATACACCGCGCCCAGTCCGTCGTAGATATCGCTTGAGGGGAACACAAAACCGTATTCTTTGCAATGTGATACTAACTTCTTAAAAACATCTTCTTGTGCCATCGTCTTATTTACAATTTAATCATTTACAATTTACATTTCGTACATCTGCCTGTAAGCCAGACTCAGAAATAATCTGCAAAGTAAATGATTTTTTTCAATTAAATTCGTATTTTTGCCTGCACATCACCCAATAATGGTGTAAAAAAGATAATTTGTTGTTAAAACCAGAGGGAAATTTGATTTTATGAGCGAAGAGAACAACGAGATTACGGAAGGACATTCTGACTATAAGCCGGCGGACTCACATAACGAAAGCATTAAACATCAACTTACAGGAATGTACCAGAATTGGTTTCTGGACTATGCTTCATACGTTATCCTCGAGCGAGCCGTGCCCCACATCAATGACGGACTGAAACCGGTGCAACGCCGCATCCTGCACTCCATGAAACGCATGGACGACGGGCGGTACAATAAGGTGGCCAACATCGTAGGACATACCATGCAGTTTCACCCTCATGGCGATGCATCCATCGGTGACGCATTGGTACAGCTGGGGCAGAAAGACCTGTTGGTTGACTGCCAGGGAAACTGGGGTAATATCCTTACCGGTGACGGTGCTGCTGCTCCTCGTTATATTGAAGCACGCTTGTCGAAGTTTGCACTCGATGTAGTATTCAACCCCAAAACCACCGAATGGAAGTTGTCGTACGACGGACGCAACAAGGAGCCTATTACCTTACCGGTAAAGTTCCCGCTTTTGCTGGCGCAAGGTGTAGAGGGTATCGCCGTAGGACTTTCATCCAAGATACTGCCACACAACTTCAACGAACTGTGCGACGCATCCATCAGCTATCTGCGTAACGAGGAATTCAAACTATATCCCGACTTCCAGACCGGAGGTTCTATTGACGTATCGAAATACAACGACGGCGAACGCGGTGGAGCAGTCAAGATACGGTCTAAGATCAATAAAGTAGACAACAAGACGCTGGCTATCACCGAAATCCCTTATGGCAGAACCACGACTTCGGTCATCGACTCCATCCTGAAAGCTGTCGATAAAGGAAAGATAAAAATACGCAAGGTAGACGACAATACGGCGGCCAACGTCGAGATTCTGGTCCACCTGGCACCGGGCACCTCGTCCGATAAGACAATCGATGCTCTTTATGCATTTACGGACTGCGAGGTGAGCATCTCGCCCAACTGCTGCGTCATTGACGACCAGAAACCGCACTTCCTCACCATCAGCCATGTGTTGAGAAAATCGGCCGACAATACATTGTCCCTGCTCCGCCAGGAACTGGAAATCAAGAAAGACGAACTACAGGAAAACCTGCATTTCGCCTCACTTGAAAAGATATTCATCGAAGAACGCATTTATAAAGATAAAGAGTTCGAACAATCCAAAGACATGGATGCCGCCTGTGAACATATCGACCGACGGTTGACTCCTTTCTATTCACAATTCATACGCGAAGTGACAAAGGACGATATCCTCCGCCTGATGGAGATCAAGATGGGGCGTATCCTGAAGTTCAACTCCGACAAAGCTGAAGAGGCGATTGCCCGCATGAACGAAGATATTGCCGAGATCAACAACCACTTGGCCAATATCGTGGAATATACCATCCAATGGTACCGGATGCTGAAAGAGAAATATGGCAAAAACTTCCCTCGTCGCACAGAGTTGCGCAACTTCGACACCATCGAAGCCGCCAAGGTAGTGGAAGCCAACGAAAAGCTCTATATCAACCGTGAAGAAGGCTTCATCGGAACGTCCTTAAAGAAGGACGAATTCGTGGCATGCTGTTCGGATATCGACGATGTGATTATATTCTATCGCGACGGACGTTACATGGTGACTCCGGTAGCCGACAAGAAGTTTGTGGGCAAAAACGTGATTTACGTCAATGTCTTTAAGAAGAATGACAAACGTACCATCTACAACGTAGCCTACCGTGACGGCGCAGAGGGAACACATTATATCAAACGGTTTGCAGTCACTTCCATCGTACGTGACCGTGAATACGACGTGACTCAAGGCAAGCCCGATTCACGCATTTCCTACTTCAGCGCCAACCCCAATGGGGAAGCGGAAATTATCAAAGTCACCTTGAAACCGAATCCGCGTGTACGACGCATCATCTTCGAACGTGACTTTAGTGAAGTGACCATTCGTAGCCGGCAAAGCCAGGGCGTCATCCTGACACGCCTGCCGGTACACAAAATTGTTTTGAAACAACGGGGTGGTTCCACACTGGGCGGACGTAAAGTATGGTTTGACCGTGACGTGCTCCGCCTCAACTACGACGGACGAGGCGAATATCTGGGTGAATTCCAGAGCGACGACAACATTCTGGTTGTACTGAATACCGGAGAATTTTATACTTCGAACTTCGACCTGAGCAATCACTACGAAGACAATGTAAGCATCGTCGAGAAGTTCGATCCCAATAAGATATGGACAGTTGCCCTTTACGATGCCGACCAGCAGAATTACCCGTACCTGAAACGTTTCTGCTTTGAAGCCACTACACGCAAACAGAATTACCTGGGCGAGAACAAACACAATCGCTTGATCCTGATGACAGACGAGTATTATCCAAGATTGGAAATCATCTTCGGAGGCCATGACAGTTTCCGTGACCCTGTTGTCGTCGACGCCGAAGAGTTCATTGCCGTCAAAGGTTTTAAAGCGAAAGGGAAACGCCTCACGACTTATACGGTAGAAACCATCAATGAACTGGAGCCAACCCGCTTCCCCGATCCGCCACAAAACAACGAAGAAGATGACACCGGGGAAGAGCCGGAAAATCTGGACCCGGACAGTGATAAAACAGAAAACGACATACTCGACGAAATGACCGGACAGATGAAACTGTTTTAGCACAAGTCCAAGATAAAACTGCGTATGAAAGTAAAAACAAGCATACTGCTATTACTGATGATAGCAACCGCTCTCCCCTCTTTCGGGGGGAACGGAAATGGCAACGGCACAGACTCACTTCAGGCTACCCGCTATGTGACACGCGCCACCATGTACGGTGTGGGATATACCAATGTATTCGACACCTACCTTTCTCCGCAGGAATACAAGGGAATCGAGTTCCGCATCAGCCGTGAGACCATGCGTATGACAACTCTGGGTGACGGCAATGTCTCGGTTCAGAACTTTTTTCAGGCAAACCTGGCATACACTCACAACCGGGTAGATAACAACAACACCTTTGCCGGACTGGTGAACTGGAACTACGGATTGCATTATCAGTTCCGCATTACAGACAACTTTAAGTTGCTTGCCGGAGGAATGGGAGACTTCAACGGCGGTTTTGTCTACAACTTACGTAATACGAACAATCCGGCCTCGGCACGCGCCTACATCAACCTCGACGCTTCGGGAATGGCCATCTGGCATACCAAGATAAAAAATTATCCGCTGGCTTTGCGCTATCAGGTCAATCTGCCGGTAATAGGGGTCATGTTCTCCCCCCACTACGGGCAGTCCTATTATGAGATATTCACACTCGGACATGCCAGCGGAGTGATCCGCTTCACCTCCCTGCACAATCAGCCCGCATTGCGGCAGATGCTATCGGTCGACTTCCCGATCAGATATACCAAAATGCGCCTCAGCTATTTGTGCGATCTTCAGCAATCCAAACTGAACGGAATTAAGACACACACGTATTCGCAAGTATTCATGGTGGGATTTGTACACGACCTGTTCCGCATCCGCAACAAGAACGGCACTCCCCTGCCACCGGCTGTCAGAGCCTATTAACAGAAAAGCGCCATGAAGAATCCGATCATTTATAGAATACTGCAACAGGGTTTCTGCCTGATTTTCTGCCTGGGGCTTCTCTCTTCCTGCATTCGGGAAGAGGAGTTTGTCAATAATCCACAGGGAAATTTCGAGCAGTTGTGGAAAATCATCGACGAGCAATACTGTTTTCTCGACTACAAACAGATAGACTGGGACGAGATTCACACCCGGTATCAAAAGCTTATCACCCCGAATATGGGCAGCGAAGGACTATTTGAAGTATTGAGCGAAATGCTCTACGAACTACAGGACGGACATGTCAATCTGGCCTCGGCTCACAACGTGTCTTATTACGACGCCTGGTATCAGGACTATCCCCGCAACTTCCGTGCAGACCTGCTGGAAGATTCCTATCTGGGACGCGCCAGTACGGATTATCGCACGGCAGCAGGCCTTAAATACAAGATACTGAAAGATAATATCGGCTACATACGGTACGAAAGTTTCGCCGACCCGGTCGGTAACGGTAATCTGGACGAAGTGCTCTCCTATCTGTCGGTATGTAACGGACTGATTATCGACGTGCGCGACAATGGCGGCGGAAATGCAACCAACTCCGCCCGTATCGCTTCCCGTTTCACCAATGAAAAGATATTGACGGGATACATCTCCCATAAGACAGGCACCGGACACAACGACTTCTCCAAGCCTTATGCCATCTATCTGGAGCCTGCCAACGGAGTACGCTGGCAAAAGAAGGTAGTAGTGTTAACCAATCGCCGCTCTTTCAGTGCGACCAATGACTTTGTCAACCACATGCGTTGTCTGCCCAATGTCACCACCATCGGAGACAAAACCGGAGGAGGTTCGGGTATGCCTTTTACTTCCGAACTGCCCAACGGATGGAGCGTACGTTTCTCTGCCAGCCCCCATTTTGATGCGGAGATGAATCACATCGAGTTTGGCATTGAACCGGACATCAAGGCAGATATGCTGCAAGAAGATGAATTAAGAGGAAAAGATACGCTGATAGAAATGGCCCGTAAACTCCTCAGTGAATAACTTTATTACTCATAAGTTTGCAAAATCAGAGAGTAAATATTTATTAAGCGAATGTGGTATGTATAACCGGTAGTCGCACCAGACTTAGGATCTGGTTATACGACTACATAAGTATTTCTACTCATTATCCGATATATCTGACGGCTCAGAAAGCATTAATGCGGATTTTGCACCATATTCGGGTTAGCATCTATCTCTGCCTGCGGAATAGGTAATGCTACCCGCGGATCAGACGGACTAATAACTGCAGCAGCTGCTACAGAAGGCAAATGCCAGCCACCGGTGCGGCTTACAGACAAACCATTACGCATAGCATCGAAGAAAGCATGTCCCTCTCCTACCAATTCTTTACGACGTTCTTTCAGTATACGCTCCAGGCTCAACTCCGTTTCTTTCACGGACTTCACAGGATTGGCACGACTCACTATGGCATTAAGGCAATCCAAAGAAAACTTTAGGTTCTCTGCTTCCCCCAACTTAAAGGCAGCCTCGGCAGCATTCAGGTAAACTTCGGAGAGACGGATAATACAGATGTCGTTATCCTGCGGATTATCTCCGGTCTTGCCCGGATACTTATTTAGATATTTAGGATAACCCTTGGAACCTTCGGGCAATATGTCCTCTTCCGGTTTCTCCGGCAAACGATTCAATGAATGACGCACGTCATCCGGATCTTCTCCCAACAGATCGAGGAATGCTTTGGTCAGTACAAGGTTGTTCCAATCCTTTACATTATCGGCATAAACCATTGGAGCACCTTCTCCCCCCGTCCCACCATCAGGCTCAGAAAGAGTGTAGTAAAATTCAAACAGTGACTCAGAACTGAAATCTTTTCCCCATACAGTAGGGTATTCATCATGTGTGAACAACTGATACAATCCACCGTTATTCATCACTTCCTTGGCCAATGCAAGAGCCTTTTCATTATCATTCATATAAAGATATACCCGTGAAAGTAATGCTTTGACACTCCATACATTAAGATAACCGTTTTTCTTATCAGCAGAGAGTGCCGAGAGTTTCAATGCACCTGTCATATCGTCTATCACCTGCTGATAACATTCGGCTACCGTATTGCGGGCAGGCTGGTGAGTAGGCAAAGTCGTTTTAATCTCGATGGGTACTCCCAAAGAAGTTCCGTTATTCAAGGTATAGGGCATAGCAAACAGACGGGTGAGATCGAACAAAGCCAATCCACGTAAAGCAAGCGCTTCAGCTTTGATGCAGTTGAGAGCAACAGCATCATCAGTAACCACCGCACCGGACTCTATTCTTTCCAGCAGGCTATTTGCCTGATGAATGACACTATAAGGCTGATTCCATACACGGGTAATATTCAAGGCATCATCTGCCGTAACATTAAACTCATAATAAGGTGATACACGTTTTCCGGCTCCCTTGCTGACACGCGCTTGAACATCTTCACCACGGCAATCGGCATAATAGAGATAATTGTCGCCATAATAACTATGTGAAGCAGCAATGCGATAAATGCCGTTCAAAGCTATTTGCGCCTCCTCAAGCGTACGGATGGCTTGTGGAGTAGTCACAGAAGTAGATGGATTCAAATTCAGCCAGTCGCCGGAACAAGAAGAACCCACAAGCGACATAGCGGCAAACATGTATATAAGTGTACGTTTCATATATCTGAATATTAATAATGATGAATGATTAGAAAGTTATCTCAACCCCAAAATTGAAGGTACGCATGGGAGGAGCCTCGCAGAACACCTCACCATTAACCGGTACTTCAGGATCATATTGTTTCCATTTGGCCCATGTCAGCAGATTACTTCCTGAGAAGTAGACACGTGCATTCTCTATCAATGCCTTTTGTACCCATCTGCCAGGAAGTGTGAAACCAAGTGTCAGGTTCTTGAGGCGGATGTGGTCGGTACTGTGAATATAGCGGGATGAATTTTGTGGTCCGGCTCCCTGTTCCAATACAAAACGGGGAACATCAGTTCTATCTCCCGGCTTCTGCCAACGGTCCAAAGCATATACAGGCAGGTTGTATGATTTTTCTTTACTACCGTCAGTTTCTATCAGAGTACCTGTCTTGTCAAAAGAATATCCTCCCAGCGAATAGGTAAAGGTAAGTCCCAGATCAAACCACTTATAAGAAAGGATGTTAGTAAACCCTCCCGATATCTTAGGATCAGCAGATTTATACGGAATAGCTTGTGCTTTAGAAGCATCATCAGTCATCTCCCTATTATAATTCCCCTTTTCATCTTGCGTATTGAGATAATAAAGCCCTTTCCCGGTCGACGGGTCTACTCCGGCAAACTCTTTCACATAAAAACTATTGTAAGGAAGTCCTATTTTATGAATAAACCAAGAGCCCTCGACAGATTGCTTTATATCTCCGTCCAGTGCCACGATTTTATTACGGTTATGTGTCAAGTTCAACACCGATGTCCAGTTGAAGTCAGGACCGGCAAAATTAATTGTACGCAGTTCGAACTCCACCCCTTTGTTGTTAAGCTGACCGATATTTGCAAGATAATTCAGAAAACCGGTAGTGGAACTGATAGGGCGATTATAAAGCAAGTCCTTTGTATCGCGGTTGTAGTATTCGAGATTCACAAAGATACGGTCAATAAAAGTCAGGCTAAGCCCAATATTCAGATTATAGTTCTTTTCCCATTTCAGTTTGGGATTGGCTTGAGCAGACTCGTATGAACCTGCTGCCCCCATATAGTTCTGCCCATAACTGTATAACCCCATATATCCGTAAAAAGCTCCCGGCTGATTACCATTGACACCATAAGAAGCACGGATTTTCACATCGTTCAATACCGGCTTCACAGCCTCCATAAAAGGTTCACTACTCAGATGCCACATACCGGAAACAGACCAAAAGTCTCCCCACCGGCTTTCCGGAGCAAGGCGTGAACTGCCATCGCGGCGATAACTACCTGCAATGTAATAACGATTATCGTAATCATAGTTCAAACGGGACAGATAAGAAATCATTCTGTATGCCTGTGTAGAAGAAACAAAGCTTTTCAGCACAGCGGCATTATCCGGCTCAAGCAACACATCCGAAGGGAGCTTAGCCTTCTCTCCCATAGCTTTATCACTCTGATAGCTTTCCAATTCATAGGCAGCCAAAATGTCAAGGTGATGTTTAGCGGCAAATGTATGGGTATAATTGAGTGAAGTAGATGACAATAACTTACCATATTCGGTAAATCCCTTTGAGGTCTGAGCATCACTTCCGCTCTTGGGGCCTGCCCCGCTAAGCGGATTCAAATAGCGGGAATCTTTCTGTACAGTATAGTCATAGCTCAGAGTCTCTTTCAGTTTCAATCCTTTGATGATATCTACCGAAGCATAACCGGTGGAAAACATACGGGTCATACGACTGCGGTTATAGTCAGTACGGATGTCACGAAGCGGATTCACATTGGTGCCTGCATAGGACCCCACATAGTTGCCCGAAACGTCGCGCACAGGCATAGAAGGTGTGGCAGATACAGCAACACAAAGAAAGGGATTGATATTGGAACCGCGCTCCTCGTTCATCTCCTGGCTTATCTGGGTGAACATCATGTTACCTCCTACTTCGACACGGCTACCTATTTTATGTGTCATGTTCAGGCGGGCAGAGTAACGGTCCAGATTAGAATTCTCGACCAAACCTTCCTGACGGTTAAAGCCGAGAGAAGCATAAAAAGTAGTTCGCTCGTTGCCTCCGGAAGCAGTCACCTCGTAGTTTTGATTATGAGCGGTTCGGATCAGTTCTTTCCTCCAGTCAGTATATCCCAGTTCCGGTATTCCTGCATATGTATCAATATTGGCATTTGCATATGCTTCGGGAGATTGGAGCCCCTTGTCTACTGCAGAGTTATAAAGACCTTCATAAATCATTTCACGGCGTTGTTCACCGTTCAATGTGGGACGGAAGTTGACAGCTGCATTAGAAAAACCTCCGCTGGCACTCAAAGTGACTTTAGTCCGTCCTACCGCTCCTTTCTTGGTAGTGATCAGAATCACTCCATTCGCGGCACGCGAGCCGTAAAGAGAAGCGGCGGCGGCATCCTTTATCACTGTAATATTCTCGATATCGGCAGGATTAAGGGTACTCATTACATTTGTTTTGGCATTATTCATATAGGCGGCATCAGCTCCCGTACCGGCTCCCATACTGCCGGAAGTGACCGGTATACCATCGATAACAAAAAGCGGTTCATTGGATGCATTGAATGACCCCATACCACGGATACGAATGCTCTGGTTAGCTCCCGGCTGACCGGAACCGGAAGTTATGTTTACCCCCGTTGTCATACCTTGCAACTTCTGTTCTACAGAAAGTACCGGTACGTTTTTCAGCATGTCGGCCCGTAAGGTGTTAGCTGATCCGGTAAAGGATGACTTTGAAAAATTTCCGTATCCAGTCACCACTACTTCATCCAGATTAAGTGATTCGGGTTGCAACACCACATTCAAGACTCCATTCTTCGGCACTTTGACCTCAGACGATTTCATTCCTATATAGGATATGACAAGGATTTTATCTGATGGTTCTATTTTCAGAGTGTAACGGCCATCCATATCCGTTACCACTCCCCTTCCCGGTACCCCTTTTACGGCAACCGTAGCTCCGATAAGCGGCTGTTTATCCTCCGATGAAGTCACTAAACCTTTTATTTCCAACTGTTGTGCTTGCACATGTATACCACACAGACACAACAATACAATCAATATCGCTTTCAAATTTCTCATTGGCTAATCCTTTTAAATCTACAAATACCTATTTGCATTTATACTCCAATAATTATACCTCAAAAAATACTGGTGAAGTAAGCAAATCATAAACATCAGTATATAAAAGAATTAAGTCTTCAAGAAAGAGCCGGAATAAAAAGACGGATTGTAGAATTGTTCCACATTTATGAGGAGCAGTTCTACAACCCGCTTTACAAAACATCGATATCACAAAACAGGAACCAAGCATTAAGGTAGATATGCTGCAAGAAGACGAAATGAGAGGAAAAAATATATTGATAGAGATCGCCCGCAGATTCCTCAGTGAATAACTTTATTGCCTATAAATTTGTAAAATCGGAAAAAGTATCTATCTTTGCAGCGCAAACTCCAAACGAGTGAGCATTTAGTGAGCGGATGTGGCGTAATTGGTAGCCGCGCCAGACTTAGGATCTGGTGTCTCGCGACGTGTAGGTTCGAGTCCTATCATCCGCACAAACTTTCAATGTTTTACAGACAGAAACCCGCTAAAACTGTAGTTTTAGCGGTTTTTTTATCTGTAACAGATAAGCTATCCGAAAAATACAAACAAAAAAAACAGACACCGGCTGAATAAGATAGCTCAGGTTTCGGAAGTGAGTTTACGCCGTCTGAACCGGTATCTTCCTCCTTATACCTTTCTTCAATTAACATTGTTAACGTCTTTTGCAGGTTGTCAGGTTCTTGTGCGCAAATAACAAGTCTTTTGCATTTAAAGAACTTCTTATTCACATCCAAAGAACAAGCTTTAACTCTGTGTTAAAACAAAGCTTTTGAGGACAGAAATCTTACTTCTTAAAGATATTGATTTTCAGATGGTTTAGTCTAAGATTCGCTTCCTCACCTCACGGATGGACTCTGCGGGCGAAAGCCGGGATACTTCCTTTTTTGTCAACTATAAAAGAGGGCTTACACGTCCGAAAACTGAATTAGATTCCATGAGTAAAAGAAAACTTACCACCAAATTTGAAGAAGAACCATTTTTCGCCTTTCGATCTTCCATCTTACACCCGCCGTTTTGGGAGCACATCAGGAACTAATTCACTGACTTACAACAGAAAGAAGTTCACTTTTCAAGTAAAAATATCGTTTAGAGCATTTTGTTTTCCTTTAATGTTTAACCGAAAATGGTATACTATGTTATATCAGCCCGGGTAGCAGGACTCATCATAAAACACTTAGATACAATCCATTAAAGAGTTTATGTTTTAAGATACCAACTGCCTTGTTTCTTCCAGATTCTTATTTGATATTGATTTGAAAACTCACTAACCTGACCGATAATCTATCTTAAGGTTAAACCCAATAGCATCACTTAGTCTGATAATTGCAAAGCAAAAAGAGAACCGCTGTCCTCCGGGGGGATAGAGTGACAGCGGTTCGGCGAGCTAACTGGTTAGGTGAGCGGGATTTAGATTCAAGGCCAATTATAAAAGAAAATTGATCATGAAAGATTAAAGTGCTATAGTCCGTCTATAATGACAGGCGTTTTGTGATAACGGCTCTTTTTGCACATTTGGTTGATTCGGGATTTATATTTAGGAGTAGCATAGGCATAACTTGGCGTAACTTTTAAATATGAATATTTCACCTTATGAATTTCTAAAAGAAGTTCGGCCACAAAGACAATCATTTCTGAACGTTCGACCATGCAGGGGGAGCAGAAACAAACTAAATATTCAGGGTCACGAGTGGAAAGCACATAACGTAGAGTCTTCTTACCTCGCTGGAAAATATATTCCAACCGATACCATCCGCTTGCGTTGGTTCTCCGCCGATGGAAATACAGGATTTTAATAATAGGTTTGCCCATAGCACAAACGTATAATCGGGCAGGGAAGAATGAACGGCCCTGCTGACCCGCTTGTACTATCAGACTTTCAAAGCCGAAACAAAGAAAGAAAAATATGCTAACCCATTACAAGTTAGACACGGGGGCAGGAGCCGTTTTTATCCAGAAACTGTAGGTATATAAAATTATACACCTACAGTTAGTGTAAAACAAAGGTGATTTCTCCCCTTTGTTTCTGCCTTACAAAAATCTGATAGTACACCACAAAGATGGTGATAATTTTTGAATTACCATAGCAAACGGCTAAAAAATGTATAATGAAACACTTTTGGCGATGGGATTGTTTGCTGAACGCTCTTTGTATAGGGGGAATTTAACGAGAAGAGAACGGTTCTACTTACCCGCTTGAACTACATCAATTTCAATGCGAAACAAAGAAAAAAACATATGCCGACCCATTACAGTATCAGGCACGGAGCAGAACCGTTTATCTAAAGCTATCAAATAGCCGTCTTTCAGCAGCCGCCAAGTAACAGGCAATGCTGACGCTTGGGGGAACACACAAAGGTGCACATAATTTCCGGTATCACCAGCACAGTACCTACACATTTTTTTCCTTTTTTCTTAAACTCTCCTAAGGACACGGACGGACAGCCGACCTGTCCTTGTGTGAATAAGGATTATAATAAATCAGTGATTATCTTGGCTGGCATTTCCATTTTAGAAAAAGCAAAAAGTTTTTTGCCAAGATCCTTAAGTGAAGCTCCTATATGATAGACCTCTAAATTATCTATAATTAAAAATCGATCATGTGCGTGCTGGTAGGTACGTATATCTATTGGGGGTATTGACTGTTGTGCTTTGTCAAATCTAATTCTAACTGTGGAGTTACTTGCTTGGTATATATGATAGAAGTCACTCCGGGCAAACGTTTACTCAATAGTAAGAGCACGCTTTCATCGACAAAGTTGTCAATCAATACTAAAGATGACTTTGCAGACTTTATCAACTGAGCGGAAAAGACATAGGCATCGAAAATCTGTCCGTTGAAAAAGACACCTTCAATAGGAGGTAATGAAGTCCGGACGAAAAAGTCGACTTTGTTTGTTAACTCTTCCAGTTGCCGGTCATGGGTGTTTGCTTTGTTTTCCAACTGCTCCACGCGCTGATTGATTGCGTAGCCTTTTAATAGATATTCTTTAAGTACTCCTGTTGACCATTGGCGGAACTGGACTCCTCGCTTGGAATTCACACGATAACCTACGGAAATAATCATATCCAGATTATAATATTCAAGAATGCGGGTAACCTTTCTATTACCTTCCATTCGAACTGTTCGGAATTTCCGAACAGTTGATTCAGCAGATAATTCATCTGAGTCATATATATTTCTTATATGCTCACTGATATTGGCTTTACTTGACTGGAATAAGTTAACAATTTGTGCTTGTGTCAACCAAACGGTTTCATTCTCTATTCGCACTTCCAGTTTTATAGTATTGTCTGGTTGGTATAGTATTATTTCTCCGTGTTCCATATTAGTATTTGCCATATTTTTCAAAATTATTTTTTCGTAATCAAGTGATTCACGGCTCTGTTGCCCCATTACGAAATTAATATGGGTGTGGAATCACACACAAAGGTGCACATAATTTCCGGTATCACCAGCGCAGCCCCTACACATTTTTTCCTTTTTTCTTAAACATCCATCAAGACACGGACGGGCAGCCGGCAATGAATTTCGGCAGAAAATACCGCACGACGTAGGAGCGCAGGATATTTTGTGCTGAAATAGCGTAGCGGTCATTGATGGATGAACGTCTGCGGCCTATCTTTGTGCGAGAAAAGAGGAAAAAGTACGTCTATCGCTTGCCTTCGTCTTCCGGGTTGAAAGGGTAGTTGAATCATAAATCTTTGTAATTGCTGAACTTTTCGTTTGTTTATATGTAATATATACGTTACCATTGTCGAATGGTAAAGAAGGTTAGGGAACTCCTTTTGCATAAGTCGTACTTTATATGGAGCAATCTCCAAAAGTACAAAACAAGATTACTAAAATCTTAGAATATATAGAATGTATCCCGACGAAGTATCTTAAACACATGGAGAGCACAGACGGTCTGTATGAAATGCGTATCACCTTAGGGAGCGATATATTTTGTGTCTTCTGTTTTTTCGATAAGGGACGATTAGTGGTTTTGCTTTCCGGTTTTCAGAAAAAGACGCAGAAAACCCCTAAAAAAGAGATAGACAAGGCTGTCCGATTGATGGCCCAATATTATGATGATAAAAAAAGGAGGTAATGATGGATATAACAACATTAGATCAATTTAAAGATGAAATTTACGGTGTAAAAGGTACACCCAGACGAGACAATTTGGAGCGTGAGCTGGAAACACTGCGCATTGGTGTTCAAATCCGCAATGCCCGTCAGAAGAAAGAAATGACGCAGGCACAACTGGCCGAGCGCATTAATAAAAAGCGTACGTTTATCTCTAAAGTAGAGAATGATGGAGGTAACTTGACCCTGAAAACCCTGATAGATATAGTTGAAAGGGGGCTTGGCGGTAAACTGAATATCGAAGTAAAAATTTAAACGGTTTCGCCCGGATGATAGAAATATCACCCGGGCGAATTATTTATGGCCGGTCCATTCAAAGAGCTATATATAAAACATACAACTCCTATCAAAAATCTATTAAGGTATTGATAGCCGCCACGGAATATTACTCACTCATACGGGGATATCTCGGTGTTGAGATCGTTACATCCGGATAGAAACTCAATGCGGAAGCCAAAGGCGTACAATAATCTACGAAAGCATTGGCAGTCCAGTCACTGGGCGCTGTACCTTGTAAACGATTCAGGCGTAGTCTGGCATCAGCACTTGTCGTTCCCTCGACAGCGGGAAATACCTGACCGACATCTGTTTTGATATTAGCCATAAAATAGAGATACTGTGCAGAGCTGGGCACACCGCTGATAGTACCCCCTTTTCCACTTGTCGCCGCAAAGGAAGTGTTGGCTAGCGTAGTCACTTCTTCCGGTATCAACTGGCGTTGGAAAATACTGGTATAAGCATTATCGAGGACTTATCATCACAAGCAAACAGTGCCCCAACTAACATTGTCAGTAAAATCGTTTCTTTTAATCATAACTAGTTTTTTATGAGTTGATAATAGAGATTTCGCCATTTTGGACACCATCTATCATGAAAAAATTTTCTAGCATCATTGTTTATTTTATCCAGCCTAGACAATTAACAATTAGATAATAGATGCAATTCGAAAAGCTCTTTAATTAAAGCACATAATTCCATACAATTATATAGAATCCAACAACCATCATAAGGTAAATATATCATACTAGAAACTTCTTCTACATTTGTCGGATTCCAAGTCCGATATATGTTAAAAGTGCAGGGAGTTTCCATCTGTTCACATCTTTTTCGACTTTTATTTGTTTCATTGGATACTTTTGCCGTCGATATAACTATCGAGTATCTGAAAGAGAGCTGGCAGAAGATGTGTTAAATCAAAAGAGTTATACAATGGTAAAATTTAATGCAATGAAGACTAAACCTTTACGACTTCTTCGGCAGAAGAGAGCCTCCTGGCTGAAAAGTGTATTTGTCCTGACTTGCCTGCTACTGAGCACATCGGTGGCCATGGCTCAAACGAAGACAGTGACAGGTACTGTTACAGATTCATTTAACGAGCCCCTGATCGGTGCATCTATCCTGGTAAAAGGCACTTCTACCGGGGCCGTTACCGATATGGATGGCAAATACTCCATTTCGGTAACGCCCAACGATGTACTCGTATTCTCGTATGTAGGATATGAAAAGCAGGAAATCAAAGTGGGGCAGCAAACTGTGATAAATGTCACGCTTAAAGACGACTCACAAATGCTTGCCGAAACAGTAATTATCGGTTACGGTAGTGCCAAGAAGCGCGACCTGACCGGTTCTATCACCAACATCAAGGGTTCGGAAATAGCCAACAAACCGGCAACCAACCCGTTATCGTCCCTCCAAGGAAAGATAGCAGGTGTACAGATCGTCAACTCCGGACAAGCCGGTGCCGATCCGGAAATACGTATCCGCGGTACGAACTCCATCAATGGTTACAAACCACTGTATGTTGTAGACGGACTGTTCAACGACAACATCAACTTCCTGAATCCGGAAGACATTGAGTCGATGGAAGTATTAAAAGACCCTTCCTCACTGGCCATATTCGGTGTGCGTGGTGCCAACGGTGTAATTATCGTAACCACCAAACGTGCCAAAGAGGGACAGACGCTGGTCAACATCAACACCTCTTTCGGCTGGAAAAGCGTAGTAGACAAAATCAAAATGGTGAATGCACCCCAGTTTAAGGAACTCTATAACGAACAAATGGCAAACCAGGGAAATGCCCTGTTCGACTTCAGCAACTGGAATGCGAATACGGACTGGCAAGACGAGATCTTCCAGACGGGATTCATTACAAACAACAATGTCAGCATCACAGGTGCTTCTGAAAAACATAGCTTCTATCTCGGCGTGGGTTACTCTCACGAACAGGGAAACATCAAGCATGAAAAATACAGCAAAGTGACCATCAATGCAAGTAATGATTATAAGATTACCAAAGACATCAAAGTAGGCTTCCAATTCAACGGAGCACGCATGCTGCCGGCCGACAGCAAAACGGTTCTGAACGCTATCCGTACCACTCCGGTGGCTCCGGTATATAACGAAGAATACGGACTATATACTTCATTGCCGGAATTCCAGAAAGCACAGATGAACAATCCGATGGTAGACGTCAATCTGCGTGCCAACACCACCCGCGCGGTCAATTACCGGGCATCTGGAAGCATCTATGGTGAAGTAGATTTCCTGAAACACTTCACTTTTAAGGCAATGTTCTCTATGGACTATGCCACCAATGACAGCCGGACTTACAAACCGATTATCAAGGTATATGACGCAACCGTGGCCGGGAACGTTGCTACGCTCGGAAACGGAAAAACAGAAGTGAGCCAGAACAAGCAAAACGAAACCAAGGTTCAGAGTGACTATCTGTTGACTTACCAAAACAGTTTTGCCGACGGTACACATAACCTGACTGCCACCGCCGGCTTCACAACCTATTATAATTCGCTCAGCGGACTGGATGCTTCCCGCGGACAGGGCATCGGACTGGTGATTCCGAACAATCCCGATAAATGGTTCGTCAGCATCGGCGACCTGGCTACCGCCACCAACGGAAGTACACAATGGGAGCGCACCACCGTATCTATGCTGGCACGTATCATCTACAACTATAAAGGTAAATATCTGTTCAACGGTTCGTTCCGCCGCGACGGTTCTTCAGCTTTCGCATATACCGGCAACCAGTGGCAGAATTTCTACTCCATAGGTGCCGGATGGTTGATGACCGAAGAAGAATTTATGAAAGATATCACGTGGCTGGACATGTTGAAACTGAAAGGTTCGTGGGGTACACTGGGAAACCAGAATATGGATAAGGCTTATCCGGCAGAACCTCTGTTGGAAAATGCTTTTGCTGCCGTATTCGGCAAACCGGCTATCATCTATCCGGGCTACCAACTGGCTTATCTGCCCAACCCACGTCTCCGTTGGGAGAAAGTAGAAGCATGGGAAACCGGTTTTGAAACCAATATGTTCCGTAACCGTTTCCATTTCGAAGGAGTGTACTATAAGAAGAATACCAAGGACCTGCTCGCCACCGTACCGGGTCTGTCGGGAACCGTACCGGGCATCGGCAATCTTGGAGAGATTGAGAACAAAGGTGTCGAACTGATGGCTTCCTGGAGAGATCAGATCGGTGACTGGGGATACTCTGTCAGTGCAAACCTGACTACCATCAGCAACAAAGTGAAAAGTCTGGTACAGGATGGATACTCCATCATCGCAGGCGATAAGAGCCAAAGCTATACAATGGCAGGCTACCCGATCGGTTATTTCTACGGCTATAAAGTAGCCGGTGTTTACCAAAACCAAGCTGAAATCGATGCTTCTCCGGTGAACACACTGGCAACCGTCACTCCGGGTGACCTGAAGTTTGCCGATGTAAACGGAGACGGAAAAATCACACCGGACGACCGTACAAAAATCGGTGATCCGACTCCGGACGTAACCTATGGCATCAGCCTCGGACTCTCATACAAGAACTGGGAACTCAGCATGGAAATGATGGGACAAGGCGGCAACCAGATCTATCGTACGTGGGACAACTATAATTGGGCGCAGTTCAACTATATGGAACAACGTCTCGACCGCTGGCACGGAGAAGGCACTTCGAACACACAACCCCTGCTGAATACGAAGCACGCCATCAACAGCGAGAACTCCGAATACTTCATCGAAGACGGAAGCTTCTTCCGCATCCGTAACCTGCAACTGGCCTACAGTTTCGACAAAACTTTGCTGTCAAAGATACGTATGCAGGCCCTGAAGGTTTACGTCAACATACAGAACCTGAAGACATGGAAGCACAACACAGGTTACACACCGGAAATCGGTGGGTCAGCCATTGCTTTCGGAGTGGACAACGGGACATATCCGGTACCGGCAGTCTATACATTTGGTATTAACTTAACATTTTAACGAAGCAGAGTATGAAACTAAATAAATACATTCTACCCATTGCATTAGCTGTATCGGCTCTGAGCTTCAGCAGTTGCAACGATTTTCTGGACCGTCACCCACAGGGACAGTTTACCGAAGACGATAATCCCGGAGCACTTGCCGAAGGAAAGGTCTTCAACATTTACACCATGATGCGTAATTATAACATCACCGCCGGTATCCCCGCCTTTGCCATCGAATATTTCCGTTCGGAAGATTCGGAAAAAGGAAGTACCGCCAGTGACGGGGCCGATCAGGCTGCGATGTACGATGATTTTCAGTACAACGCCAGCAACGGACTGATAAAAGCCTACTGGAGTCAGAATTACGCCGTCATCTACCAGTGTAACGATGTTATAGAGACGATTGAGAAAGGTAACCTGACGGAGGAGAACGACCTTCGTAACAAGGGTGAAGCCCTTTTCTTCCGTGCTTATTGTTACTTCAACCTGGTTCGTGCATTCGGCGAAGTGCCACTGGTCACTTTCAAAGTGAACGACGCCTCGGAAGCAAACGTGCCGAAGACCACCGCCGAAGAAATTTACAAACAGATCGACTCCGACCTGACACAGGCCGAAGGGCTTTTACCCCGTCAATGGCAGTCCGCTTATCTGGGACGACTCACCTGGGGAAGCGCCCGTGCACTGCATGCCCGTACGTACATGATGCGCAATGACTGGCAGAACATGTATACCGCTGCGACCGATGTAATGAATTCAGGGCAATACAATCTGAATACTCCTTATGATGTCATCTTCACCGATGAAGGCGAGAACAGCAGTGAGTCGGTATTCGAGTTGCAATGCGCATCTACTGCCGCTTTGCCCGCAAGCGATAAAATCGGCAGCCAGTTCTGCGAAGTACAAGGTGTACGCGGTTCCGGCCAATGGGACCTCGGCTGGGGATGGCACATGGGTACCGAGCTGATGGGTGAAGCGTTCGAACCGGGCGACCCCCGCAAAGATGCTACGCTGCTTTACTTCCGTCGTTCGGATACTGATCCGATCACTCCCGAGAATACCAACAAACCTTATGGAGAGTCTCCGGTATCTCAGGCCGACGGTACTTATTTTAACAAGAAAGCTTATACCAACCCGGCACTCCGTGAAGAGTTTACCCGGCACGGCTTTTGGGTAAACATCCGCATTATCCGCTATGGTGACGTGGTGCTGATGGCTGCCGAGTCGGCCAATGAATTGGGTAAAACAGGTGAAGCTTCCAACTATCTGGAAATGGTACGAGCCCGCGCCCGTGGCAACAACCCGGACATTCTGCCTAAAGTGACTTCATTAGATCAGACCGTGCTGCGTGATGCCATCCGCCACGAACGACGGGTAGAACTGGGACTGGAATCGGGACGTTTCTACGACCTGGTACGCTGGGGCATCGCTTCGCAAGTGCTCCATGCTGCAGGCAAAACGGGTTATCAACCCAAGAATGCCTTGCTACCGCTTCCGCAGGACGAAATAGATAAATCAAAAGGCGTACTGGTACAGAACCCGGATTATTAAGAGCACACCACAGAGTAACACAGAGTCCCACAGAGATTTATATATCCCGTAGAGATTAAAACTCTGTGCCCTCTGTGGTGAAGTAAAAAAACATATACAGTTATGAACAAGAAATATTCTTTACTCATTCTGCTTGCACTTTTACTCCCGTTGGGGCTGCAAGCGCAAAAACCTCCTCAGGATATGGACCGTTTCCTCGACAATCTGCTGAAACGGATGACCCTGGAAGAGAAAATAGGTCAGCTTAACCTACCGGTAACTGGTGAAATCACCACCGGACAAGCTAAAAGCAGCGACATCGCCACCAAGATAAAGCGAGGTGAAGTAGGCGGATTGTTCAACCTGAAAGGGGTGGATAAAATTCGTGACGTACAGCATCTGGCCGTAGAGAACTCCCGGCTGGGTATCCCTCTGCTCTTTGGGATGGACGTAATTCACGGATACGAGACCATTTTCCCTATCCCCTTGGGACTTTCGTGTACATGGGACATTCCGGCTATCGAAGAATCGGCACGCATCGCCGCCGTTGAAGCCAGTGCCGACGGCATTTCGTGGACCTTTAGTCCGATGGTAGATATCAGTCGCGATCCACGCTGGGGACGGGTATCCGAAGGTTCGGGCGAAGATCCCTTCCTCGGTGCACTGATAGCCCGGGCCATGGTGCGTGGATACCAGGGAAAAGATATGAGTCGCAATGATGAAATCATGGCCTGCATCAAGCACTTTGCTCTGTATGGGGCAGCCGAGGCAGGACGGGATTATAACACCGTAGACATGAGCCGCCAACGGATGTTCAACGATTATATGCTCCCCTATCAGGCCGGTGTAGAAGCCGGAGCAGGTAGTGTAATGGCTTCTTTCAACGAAGTGGAAGGTGTGCCGGCAACAGCCAATAAATGGCTGATGACCGATGTGTTGCGCGGTGCATGGGGATTTAATGGTTTCGTGGTAACAGACTTCACCGGAATCTCCGAAATGATAGAACACGGAATCGGCGACCTGCAAACCGTGTCGGCACGGGCCATCAATGCCGGAGTAGATATGGACATGGTCAGTGAAGGCTTCATCGGTACATTGAAGAAGTCTGTCGAAGAAGGCAAAGTATCGGTCGAAACAGTCAACACAGCTTGTCGCCGTATCCTGGAAGCCAAATACAAACTGGGGTTGTTTGACAATCCCTATAAATACTGCGACCTGAAACGTCCGGCACGTGACATCTTCACAAAAGAGCACCGTGCCGCAGCCCGGAAAATTGCGGGAGAAAGCTTCGTGCTACTGAAAAATGAAGGACTTTCACCTACCCTCGCACCTGTACTTCCTCTCTCTCCTACCGGTACTATTGCAGTGATCGGCCCTTTGGCCAACACCCGTTCGAATATGCCGGGCACATGGAGCGTAGCTGCCGTACTGGACAAAAGTCCTTCTCTGGTAGAAGGTTTGACCGAATGGGTGGGCAATCAGGGAAAAATACTTTATGCCAAAGGCAGTAACCTGATCGGTGATGCTGCTTATGAAGAGAGGGCAACCATGTTCGGCCGTTCGCTGAACCGCGACAACCGCACCGATCAACAACTGCTGGACGAAGCGCTGAAAATAGCTTCACAAGCGGACGTGATTGTTGCCGCATTGGGTGAATCGTCGGAGATGAGCGGTGAAAGCAGTAGCCGCACCAACCTCAATCTGCCGGATGTACAGCACACTCTGCTGGAGGCTTTGCTGAAAACAGGAAAGCCCGTAGTTCTCGTACTGTTTACGGGACGTCCGCTGGTACTCAATTGGGAACAGGAGCATGTCCCTGCCATCCTGAACGTATGGTTCGGGGGTTCGGAAGCCGGTCCGGCTATCGGAGACGTATTGTTCGGTGCAGTCAACCCGGGCGGAAAACTGACCATGACTTTCCCGAAAAGTGTAGGACAGATCCCACTTTATTATGCACACAAGAATACCGGACGACCGCTGAAAGAAGGCAAATGGTTCGAGAAATTCCGCAGTAACTATCTTGACGTGGACAATGATGCTCTCTATCCGTTCGGATACGGACTGTCGTATACGACCTTCCGATTCAGTGACATCACATTGAACCGTTCGTCCATCGGAATGGACAATGAACTGGTAGCCTCCGTCACCGTAACCAATACCGGAGACCGTGCCGGCAGTGAAGTGGTGCAACTCTACATCCGTGACTTGGTGGGCAGTGTCACCCGTCCGGTCAAGGAACTGAAAGGATTTGAAAAGATCTATCTGCAACCGAATGAATCAAGAACCGTCCGCTTTACAATAGCTCCGGAAATGTTGAAGTTTTACAATGCCGACTTGAAGTTTGTAGCTGAGCCGGGCGATTTCGACGTGATGATAGGCCCGGATAGCCGGAATGTGAAAACAGCACGGTTTACATTGCGTTGAACCGGATACACAAGGGAATAGAAAAGAATAAGATTCACCACAGAGTCACACAGAGTTCCACAGAGATGATTTTCTCTTAATATGCTATAAACAAAAGATTAAAACTCAGTGAAACCCCATGTTACTCTGTGGTGAAACAAAAACCATTACAAACAAGAAATCATTATGAATATCCAACTTGTCACTCACAACAGCAAGCTCCTCTTCGTCCTCTTCGCTCTTTTTCTTTTTGTAGCATGCAAGCCAAAAGAAAAGCCCTCGCCCGCCACATCGCTGACAGATGACGCTCTGATGGATACCGTCCAGCGACGAACCTTCAACTACTTCTGGGATGCTGCCGAACCTAACAGCGGACTGGCACGCGAACGCTATCACATGGATGGCGAATACCCGGCAGGGGGGCCGGAGATTGTTACCTCAGGAGGCAGCGGCTTCGGCATTATGGCTATCCTGGCCGGTATTGATCGGGGATACGTCAGCCGGGAAGAAGGCTTACGGCGTATGGAGAAAATAGTCGGTTTTCTGGAGAAAGCCGACCGCTTTAAAGGTGCATATCCGCATTGGTGGAACGGAGAGACAGGGCATGTACAGCCTTTCGGACAAAAGGATAACGGAGGCGACCTGGTAGAGACAGCCTTCCTGATGCAAGGTCTGCTGGCCGTACACCAATATTATGCAGAAGGCTCGGCGGAAGAAAAAAAACTTGCCGGACGTATAGACAAGTTGTGGCGGGAAGTGGACTGGAACTGGTACCGCCATGGCGGACAGAATGTGCTGTATTGGCATTGGAGTCCCGAATATGGCTGGGAAATGAATTTCCCGGTACATGGCTACAATGAATGTCTGATTATGTATATCCTTGCCGCTGCTTCTCCTACCCATGGAGTACCGGCAGCAGTCTATCATGAAGGATGGGCACAAAACGGAGCCATCGTTTCACCCCACAAGGTAGAAGGCATCGAACTGCACCTCCGCTATCAGGGTGGAGAAGCGGGTCCGTTATTTTGGGCACAATACTCTTTCCTCGGACTCGATCCGGTGGGGCTGAAAGACGAGTATTGTCCGAGCTATTTTAACGAAATGCGAAATCTCACACTGGTAAACCGTGAATACTGCATTCGCAACCCGAAGCACTACAAAGGCTACGGACCTGACTGTTGGGGACTGACCGCCAGTTACTCCGTGGACGGATATGCTGCCCATGGACCGTTGGAACGTGACGACCGGGGAGTCATCTCTCCCACTGCCGCTCTCTCTTCTATTGTCTACACACCGGATCAGTCACTGCAAGTAATGCATCACCTGTACGAAATGGGAGACAAAGTATTCGGTCCTTACGGATTCTATGACGCTTTCAGCGAAACTGCCGATTGGTATCCGAAGCGATATCTGGCCATTGACCAAGGCCCGATAGCCGTAATGATAGAAAACTACCGGACAGGACTATTGTGGAAACTCTTCATGAGCCATCCCGATGTACAAAACGGACTAAAGAAACTGGGATTCAATGTAAAGAAATAAATGATAAAATCAATACTTATCGCTTTATGCACAGTTCTCCTCTGCTGGAATAGCATTCCGGCAGAGGCACAGACGCCACAGGATTCAGTACGCTTCATCGGATATCTTCCCGTCCGACACACCGACCCCACGAAATGGATAACCCGGTATCAAAGTGAAATAGACCGATACCAAACAGAAAACCAAATGCTGAAGGATACCTCCTGTGACGTACTCTTTCTAGGCAGTTCTTCCATTAACTTGTGGGATAATATCTATCGGGACATGGCTCCGCTAAAGATTCTCCGGCGTTCGTACGGAGGTGCCGCGCTCCGGGATATGCTCTACAATTATGATGTAATCGCCCGGGGATATCACCCCCGCAGTATTGTGATTTACGTAGAAAATGACCTCGCAGGCACTCCCGAGGACCTGACTGTAGGCGAGACATTCGACTTCTTCCGCTTGCTGACCAATCGCCTGCAACGGGACTATCCGGATATTCCGATATTTATTCTCTCCTATAAGCCTTCACTCGCACGCAAAGAGATGATTCCGAAGCATGAAATCATAAATGCTTTGCTTCAGGAATATGCTTCGAAGAGAGGGGGACTCACTTATATTGACGTAGCCTCCTGTCTGTACGACAACAATGGAAAGCTAAGAAAAGACATCTTCAAACAGGACGGATTGCACATGAATCAGAACGGTTACGATCTGTGGACTGCTATCCTGAAACCGAAAATACTGGAAAGCATCCGATAAAATTACGATTTCCTCCACAAGCCTCCCTATCTGTTGCATAGCAGGGAGGTTTATTTCTGTTTATATACTTTTTTCATAGAGTTGATATATTAAATCTATCTGTTATTTATATATTTGCGTTTATAAATACGGAATAACTATGAATAGACATAAATTAGCCTTTTCTTTGATCGGTATTTTCATCGTTCAATTATCTTACGCCGGATATTTTAAGCACATAGGTAGAGAAGAAGGTCTTTCGCAATCGTCCGTTATGGCTATCTATCAAGATAAGCTGGGTAGAATGTGGTTTGGTACACGTGAAGGAGTCAACATCTACAATAGTAATAAGATGGCCGTTTATAAGGCATGGATACAAAACGGAAATCGACCGGATCAGAAAATCTTGATAGGGAATGAGGTTAGTGCCATTACAGGGAGTCAAAACGGAGATGTGTTTCTGATCGTTGACCATGCTTTACTGAAATACGATATTCGTAAAGAGACTTTCGAACGTCTGCGTCAAGGATCTGTCTATGCTCTAACATCTCATGCCGGTGAGATATGGTGTGCCGGACACGACTCTATTTTCCGATACAACCCCCAAAACAATCAATTAGACTTTCAATTAAAAACAGGTATATCATCCATCAACTATCTGACGATAAATGGCAACAGGTTTTATATCGGTGCCAAAGAAGGTCTATATACCACGGAAAACAAAGGGAGGGTTCAATGCCTGATCCCTAAAGTAGATGTTTATCGTATTTTTCAAAGCTCCTGTCAGGAACTTTGGGTAGGCTGCCGTACACAAGGGCTATACCGTATCAACCGGAACGGACGAATCAACCGCATTCCTTATGACCCCTCATCACCAAACGGCATTTCCAGCGAACAAATACGTGAATTTGTAGAAGATCAGCAAGGAAACATCTGGTTCGGGACCTTCGACGGTTTACAAAAATATGATCCAAGCACCCAAACCTACAGCCTCATCAAGCAAGAACAACGCCCGGGAGGACTCAGCCATTCTTCTATATTTTCACTCTATCAGGATGTACAAGGCACTATCTGGATAGGTAGTTATTATGGAGGAGTCAACTACTTTAACCCGGATAACAACGCATTCAATTACTACACTTATAATCCCGATCGTAGCGACTGTCTCAACTACCCGTTCGCCGGGGCTATGACCGAGGACAAAGATCACCACCTATGGATATGCACCGATGGTGGTGGATTGGCATGCTTAGACCGACAAGCGGGACATTTCACCACTTACACTGCCGGAGGCCCCAACTCACTGCCCCACAATAATCTGAAAAGTATTTGTTACGACCCTAAAAGAGACTGCTTATATATCGGTACACATATGGGAGGGCTCTCCCGGTTCGACCGCAAGACCGGACGTTTTTACAACTACCTCAATCATTCCACAAAAGGCCTCAAAGAGCCCAATGATGTTATCTTCCAAGTATCTTTCTATAACGACCAGTTAATCGTTTCCGCTCGTAACGGAGTTTTTTCCATGAATCCCGATACAAATGAATTCCGCTTGCTTTATGACGGATATTACTATCAAACTTTCACCATTGATCCCAAAGGTTTTCTCTGGTTGTCGGCAGGTACTAACTTATATAGTATAAATCTGAAACACCCTGAAGAAGTCAAATCATTCAGTCTGCCTGCATCCATTGGACAGTTCGGCATCAGCAAGATTTTGAAAGGTAACAATCAATATCTTTATATCGCCACTTTAGGTTCAGGACTTTTTTGTTATAACGAACAAACTCAGACCTGCATCAACTATACTCCCGAGCAGAACCAATTACTCAGTAATTATTGCTATAATCTTCTACAGACTTCGACAGACAACATACTCATCACAAGTGATCGGGGTATCACACTGTTTAATCCAACCACCGAATCATTCCGTTCCATTGAACTGGATAACGGACTGTCCCTTTCATCCATCATTAATGGTTGTGGTGTATGGATGTGTAGTGACCATACTATATTTATCGGAGGTACAGGCGGGCTTAGTTCTTTTCTGGAGAAAGACCTGAACAAAGAATATCCCAAACCTAAACTCTATTTTTCAAGTTTATCCGTCAACAACGCACGGATAAGTCCGGATGACAAAAGTCGTATACTGACAGAAGGGCTCCCTTTTGTCCGGGAAATAAATCTAAATGCCACCCAAAATAACCTGACTATTGAGTTTGCTTCTTCCAACTATGTGGATATACTGAATAATACTTGGTATGAGTATCAGTTAGAAGGTTTTGACAAGCAATGGTCACTCACCTCACAAACAAGCCTGAAATACACCAATCTGGATACTGGAGACTACGTGTTACACGTACGGCAAAAAGGCAACTCCCTGAAAATGCGCAAAGCACAGGAGATCTTATTACAAATACATATCAATACCCCATGGTACCTTACTTGGTGGGCATGGCTCAGTTACATCACTATCAGCATTTCAGTGACCTATTTTATCTGGCGCGAAAAAAGTTCCAGAAGAACTTTGGCGATATTACGGCAAAGCCTCTTTTCTCTTACCTATCATCAGATTCTTTTTAATCCAGCTATTTAAATAGACCATGAGTCCATATTGATTAAATAGTCTTCTTTACGAGCATAAATTTACTTTCAGATGTTATTCCCCTTATCTGGTATCCGCCTTAGGTCATTTAAGATTTTCCTGTTTAGCTCCTTTGCGATATTCCATCGGAGTAACGTTATATTGATTTTTAAAACAACGGCTGAAATAGCGTGGAGAACCGAAACCTAATCTATCGGATATTTCCGCTACCTGTAAATAAGGTTCGTTCTTTAACATCAGCGATGCTATTTTCAACCGGTGATTTAGAATAAATTCATTGGGTGTCATCCCTGTCAATGCTTTAAATTTGGTGTGCAACAATGTTCGCCCCATTCCAAGTTCCTGACATAACATACCAATATCAAAATCCTCATTATCAATATGTTTATCTACCACCTTAATCACTCTATCCAAGAAACCTTTATCTATTGGATTAGCTGCCAACAGGTTGATTTCTAAAATCTGATCTTTGGCAAAACGGCTTTGCATCAACAAGCGGTTACGAATCAAATTATTGCAACGGGTTATTAAGATTTTTGCATTGAAAGGCTTGGTGATATAATCGTCTGCTCCACGGCGTAGCCCTTCTATATTTTGATCTACAGTGTCAAGTGCTGTCAACAACACAACCGGAATGTGACACAGGTTTATGTTATTCTTTATTTTCAGGCACATCTCCGTTCCTGTCATTACCGGCATCATAACATCACTCACTATCAAATCGGGAACTTCTGCAAAAGCCTGTTTCAGTCCCTCCTCGCCATTAGCAGCCGTCACCACCTGATAAAGTGATGAAAATATTTCTTTGAGTACCTGCAAAAGCTCCACATTATCTTCTACCAATAATACTTTCCGTTTCCCTTCCCGTTCATCTATCAAGGGAGTTTCGAATGTAGAATCATCCTTTTTCATAAAATTCTCATCCGGTATGGTATTCTCTTGTACCATAGGTTCCTTTTCCGGAGATTCCAGAAAAACGACTTCAGTATCCTTTTCAAAACAATCACGGTTTTTAGGTAACTTCACAATAAAACAGCTTCCTTCATTTAACTCACTTTCTACCTCAATTGTACCATGATGTAGCTGAATGATACTTTTCGTTAATGCGAGTCCGATACCAGTGCCAACATGAAGCGCTTTATTCCGATTGTCCGCCTGATAAAAACGATCGAATATCCGTTCCTGTTCTTCTTTACTAATGCCATTCCCGGAATCCTTAACTGCAATAACAACCTGATCCGGTGTGGTAGAGGTTAATATGCTTATTTCTCCTTTATCCGGAACATGTTTAAATGCGTTCGAAAGCAAATTAAACAAAACTTTTCGCATTTGCCAGTCATCTATCCAAATAGATATATCCTGCTCCAACAGCTTCAGATGGTAAGAAATGGACTTCTGAGAGGCATAAGCAGAAAAAGAAAGATAGACTTCTTCTAAAAATGTATTCAGACTTTGTTCCGATAGTTTTAATTGGATATAGTTCTGATCGAATTTCCGAAAGTCAAGCAATTCTGAAATTAGAAGTTTCATTTGTTGGGCATGCTTCCTTATCCTGAAAATACTATTATGCAAAGATGGAGGTATCGTATTCTTTTGTAACATAAGCTCTACCTGACTTATAATAAGAGTTAAAGGAGTACGAAACTCATGGCTCACATTGGTAAAGAATCGTAGTTTAGCTTGGTTCATCTCTTCAATATGTTCCTTTTCAATACGTTCTTTCTCCAGCGACATCGCCAAAGTTCTTCTGGAACTTCTACTTAGTTAAGAACAATTAGTGCCTATATTGCGAACAAAAATAGCATAGAGGGGGCTCTTCCACGACATAGTTCAACCATGTTATTCATATTTTGTAAAGTTTAATAGTATACGGATAATGAAAAAGAACAAATTATGTCCAATATTTCTATCTAATTAAGTATCCTATCGCAAAATTTTGTACATAAAAGACATATAGGAAATACGGATTAAGGCAGACTCCAAATTGACTATGAATAATTAGTGTCCTTATTGAGAATAAAAGTATCACATCGGATCAGATCAGTTACCGTAGTTTTGTGGTGTATTTAACACTTTTATTAACTCAATCTAAAGTATTATGAGAAAAAGCAAATTACATTTGCTACCCTTATCTTCTAAAAGGGTACTTGTAAGTACATCGTTAATAATGCTTTTAAGCGGTAGCGCTTGGGCTGTTTCTTCACAAGAGACAGTTGAAAACGGAGATGCGATCACAGCAGTCCCCCAACAGCGCAGAACGGTTAAAGGTATTGTAAAAGATGCAAATGGAGAACCGATTATCGGAGCCAACGTCATTGTGAAAGGTAATAAAACTATTGGCGTCATCACAAACCTGAACGGAGAATTTAGTCTCGAAGTACCGTCCAACGCAACACTGCAAATCTCTTACATCGGCTATCTTAATAAAGAAGTCAAAGTAAGTGGCAACCAGGTGTCTTTCAACATCCAATTGGAAGAAGACAGCAAAACACTCGATGAGGTAGTAGTAGTTGGATATGGCACACAGAAAAAGGCCAATTTAACAGGTGCCGTATCTTCCGTTGATTTTGAAGAACAAACTAAATCACGCCCCATTACGACAGTATCTTCGGCATTAGCCGGTCTAAGTCCGGGACTTCAAGCCAGTTCAGGCTCGGCAATGCCGGGAGAAGATAACACAACCTTACGGGTACGTGGTAACGGCACAATGAATAATGCCTCACCTTTGATTATCATAGATGGTATGGAAGGTTCATTGAATGCTATTAACCCTCAGGACATAGAAAATATCTCTATTCTAAAAGATGCAGCTTCCTGTGCTATTTATGGTGCCCGTGCTGCCAATGGAGTCATCTTAGTCACAACAAAAAGCGGTGATCGAGACAAAATACAGGTAAACTATAGTGGACGCATCTCTTTCAACAGCCCGACACGCATGATCGAAACGATGAGTAACTATGCGGATTATATGGAATTAATGAACGAATCTTGCGAAAATGTTGGCTCCGGTACTCTTTTTGACCAAAAGTATATCGATTTGTGGAGAGAGAAATCAAAAGATCCCAATGGAGTAAATGAAAACGGTGTTCCTAATTACATCGCATACCCAAATACCAACTGGCTGAAAGAATTATACTCAGGAGGTATGATACACGAACATAACCTTTCAGTCTCAGGAGGATCTAACAAAATTCGTTTCCTATTGTCAGCCCGCTATCAGGATAATGAAGGTATTGTAGACAATACAGCCAACAAGACCTATTCTGTACGTGCCAATATTGAAGCCAATCCAACTCAATGGTTGACTTTAGGTACGCGTACTTATGCTTCACAAATGGATCGTGAAGTGGGTGACTTTAGCAATGCCAATACTTTCCTCCGACAATCTACAGCCGGTACTTATCCCGAATGGAACGGAAGTTTCGGCTACCCGGAATGTCCGGACGAACGTGCAACAGCCAATAACCCACTATATAAACTGGCACGGAATGATGGCTTCAAACGCTACAACCGTTTCAACACGACCCTATTTAGCAAGGTCAAGTTCTTTAAAGATTTAAGCTGGGATTTCAATTTCAATTACAACCGTTACATCTACGAAACCCGCCAATGGGGGGTACCTGCTTATCAGACACGTTTCAGTGACGGGGTAATTGTCGATGGTATCACTCCTCCTTCTCAATTAAGTACAAGTTTCGGTTATGAGTCCAATTACTCTTATACATTGGAAAACCTGTTAAACTACCATCATACATTTGCTCAGAAACACGATGTATCCGCGCTGTTAGGCTATCAGGAATTCTATAAGAATTACTATACTGTAGATGCCGCAAAGAAAGGTTTGATCGACGAATCACTGAACCAGTTTGATGAAGCAACCGAAATGACAAGTACCAAAGGTGCAACCCAGGATTATGCCACACGTTCTGTATTTGGACGCGTGAACTATGCATATAATTCCCGGTATTTATTTGAGGCAAATTTCCGTTATGACGGCTCCTCACGTTTCCACAAAGATCATCGTTGGGGATTCTTCCCTTCCTTATCAGGTGCATGGCGCATCTCAGAAGAAAGCTTCATGGAAAATACCCGTACCTGGCTGGATAACCTGAAAGTCCGTGCATCCTGGGGTAAATTAGGTAACTCTGAAATTGGTAACTACGAATACATGTCGGTATACAGTACCACCAACGCAGTATTTGGAAATGCCTTAAATTCTGCATTGTATATGGGTGCCATCGCCAATAGCTTACTGAAATGGGAATCTACCACCTCTGTCAACTTTGGTATTGATGTTAATTTATTAAAGAACCGTCTGAGCATAAGTGCCGACCTGTATCAAAAGAAAACTGACGGTATCTTATACCGCCCGACTATTCCTTATGTATTCGGAACAATGACTGCCCCCCGTCAGAACCTCGCCAAAGTGAGCAATAAGGGAGTCGAGTTATCACTGGGATGGCGTGATAACATAGGAGGGGTAAACTACTCCATTAACGGTAACTTCTCATACAACAAAAGCAATATCGATGCCTATAACGGCACTTATGAAAGAACATGGGTAGAAGATCCGAATAACAAACTGACCGGTGGTAAATGGGAAGATAATATCGGTAAAGTGTCCAGTGGTGGCACAACACCCATTGTTGAAGGCCGCATGATGAACGAATACTATTTACGGAACGTTTATCATGGCAATGGCTCTTACTACAATGCAGATGGCAGCGTAAACCCTCAAGGAGGACCTAAGACCGGTATGATCCGTACAGAAAAAGATATGGCATGGGTGAAAGATATGATCGCAGCCGGATATGAATTTCAACCGGGGAAAACGGTTGCTAAAAACAAGATCTGGTATGGTGATTACATCTATGCCGACTCCAATAATAATGGAGTATATGGCGATGATAATGACTATACTTTCCAAAAAACTTCCAATAAGCCTAAATACAATTTCGGTTTTCAGGCCTCTGCCGCATGGAAAGGATTCGACCTCTCTATGGTATGGGCAGGAGCTGCCGGATTCAGCATATATTGGGGGGCAACCACAGGATACAACGCCGCATCTACTGAATGGGGTAGTACTATCGCACAACGGGTTGCTGAAAATCATTATTTCTACAATCCCGAAAATCCGGATGATCCACGTACCAACATCAACGCAAAATATCCGCGTATGGCTTATATAGACGGCTATGTACAAAATCGTCATGGCAATACAACCTTATGGCTGTACAAAGGTGATTACATTAAATTGAAGAACCTGTCTCTAGGCTATACTCTACCGAAAAACTGGGTTTCAAAAATTGCTATGCAAAATGCACGTGTTTATGTTTCAGCTGAAAATCTGCTGACAATTACCGGATTTGAAGGCCAAGACCCGGAATCTGCTACCGGTATGGGCTATTCTCCGTTTAGGACAATTGCAATAGGTGCCAATATAACATTCTAAATAAATCTTGAAATCTTATGAAACTATTAAATAAATTATTCATATTAACAGCCACAGCAATTGCTATAAGCAGTTGCCAAGGAGATTTACTGGACACAAAGCCATATGATAAAGCATCATCGGGCAGTATGTGGAGCAACGAAAACTTTTGTACTATGGGAGTAGCATCTATCTACGCTACCCTGCGCGAAGGTTATGTAGCAAAAGAGGCTTATCTAATGGAGGCATTCAGCGTGGGAGCAACCTGCCGTGACAACGATTATCCGCTACTGGCCGGTACAGCTTCCATCGGTTCCGGAATATTCTCAGACTATTGGAAACAACATTATGCAGGTATCTACCGTGCCAATGATGCCATTGTACATCTACCCGACGCACCGATAAGTGAAAGCGTAAAAGGTAAATTATTATCCGAAGCAAAAGTATTGCGTGCATTTTATTATTACAAACTGAATGCAGTTTTCAGGGGTGTTCCTTATTATAATACGCCTATGGAACTTGATCAGGCAGACAAACCACGTGAAAGCGAAGAGAATATATGGAATTTCTGCATACAAGATTTAACCGACGCAATAAATGATCCGAATTTTCCCGACCGTATCGCTGCCGGTAAAGCAGAATGGGGTCATGTCACCAAATCAGTGGCTTATGCATTACGTGGAAAAATCTATCTATGGACCAAAGAATGGAGCAAAGCGGAAGCAGATTTCCGTAAAGTAGGTGAATTGGGACATTCATTATTTCAGGATGGGTACAAGCAACTCTTCAAAGAAGCTAATGAACAGAGTGATGAAGCTATCTTCTCTTTGCAGTGTATCGATAATAATGGTAGCACTTACGGAAATTCCATGAGTTTCCGTTATGGTGGTCGTACCACATTTGGTTCTTGCTGGAACACTATGTTAGCCAGTGTGGATTTTGTAGAAACCTACGAAAATATAGACGGCAGTAAATTTAACTGGGATGAATACATTCCGGGATTCTCAAGCTTAGATATTAAAGACCGTGAAGTATTCTTCTTGCGTAATACTGATCCGGCAACAGTAAAAGCACAGTATCGCGAAATCGGCTTTGACGGCACGGAAGAGGCATTAGACGACATGGTAAAAAAAATAAAAGCCAAAGTAGACGGACGTCTGGAGAAGTTGAGTGACAAGGCAAAAGCATTATATCTCCCGGCAGGAAACGAGGCTCGTATCAAAGCTGCTTATGACAGCCGCGATCCTCGTTTAGCCCAAACTGTCATCACTCCATATGCTACATATGACGGTTCGGGAAACAGTGTAGACCACACCTTCACTTCACGCTGGCCCTACTATGGTGCTGACACCGATTATCCTTATGACTTACGTACTGACACTCAGAGCCATTTATACTATTTGTTCCGCAAATTTGTTGCTGAAGGTTCAAGTGAGATGACCAATCGTGAACAATCTCCGATTGACCTGCCAATTATCCGCTACGCAACTGTCGTCATAGGATTGGCAGAAGCATTGAATGAGCAGGGTAAAACCGATGAGGCCATCGAATGGCTGAATAAAGTACGCCAACGTGCCGGTGTTGCACTGTTGAACAGCAATACTGCCACTATGGTTCAGGGACAGGAAGATATGCGCGTTCGTATCCAGAATGAATTCCGCTGGGAAACAGCAGGTGAAGGAGTTGACTTTTACGAAGAACTCCGTTGGAAAACATGGAAAGAAAGTAAATTTAATAATGCTGATGGTACAGCCGGGATGAAAGATGTATGGGGGACTATCACCTATCCTTACACATGGGGAGGAGACCAATATTATGTATGGCCAATCCCAAAACATGAAACTGATATGAACAAATCCCTGACCCAGAATTCGGGCTGGAATTAAACAAATACGTTTAAGCTACTGATTCTTATAAACCAAAGGGCTGTGTCAAAAACTCTTTTCACCACAGATTACACGGATTATCACAGATTATCAACATGGATAATCAATGACTTAGAATTCATTTTGTGTTACTCAGTGTCCTCTGTGGTGAGTTTAGACACACGCCCTCTATTCCATCTGAAAAGAAAGTTCTAAACAGACTCTTTTATCATTTTTTCCTCTTTTGAAGGTTGATTCCCTCAAATATCCAACTAAAATAGAAAAATTATATAGCATTAAGAACCATTTAGTAAGATAAAATAGCAATAAATTGTGTTACTTTGCCTACGTTAAAATCTTAATTTTATTACGATGAAGAAATTATTAATATTCACTCTCTTGCTATGCTGTACTGTAAAAGCTCTCAGCTATACAGAACGGAACTATCTTCAAAAACAGGCCAACGTAAGCAGTTTGCAGGAAGTGCTTATATTAAATCAACAATGGGTCACTTATCCTGCTTATACCGACCGAACCGGATGGGACACTTTTTTAGGCTCTTTCAAGAATGAATGTATCCTTCGCGGAGAGAAGCAGTTGAATTATCAATGGCAGGTTGTGAAAGCTACTGATTATATGGAATTTGAACGCAGCGGCAACCGTAGCGTTATGGAAACTCCTTTCGCCAATAATAACAATGCCATAGCCGACCTGCTACTCGCTGAACTCGCAGAAGGGAAAGGACGATTTATCGATCAGCTGATCAACGGTGTATATCATTCCTGCGAGATGACTTCCTGGGCATTGGCCGCCCATTTGAATGCACAACAGTCTCACCGCTCATTACCCGATTTTAAAGAAAACATCATAGACCTGACAGCAGGTGACTTAGGCTCTTTACTCGCATGGACCTATTATTACATGCACAAAGAGTTTGACAAGCTCAATCCTGCTATATCCGAACGTTTACGGCATACGCTCCAACAGCGTATATTGGATCCTTACATGAATAACGATCACTTCTGGTGGATGGCAGTGAACTATAGACCGGGAATGTTGGTCAACAACTGGAATCCTTGGTGTAACAGCAACGCCTTAATGTGTTTTATGCTGCTTGAAAATGATAAAGAAATGTTAGCGAAGGCAATATACCGCAGTATGGTTTCGGTAGATAAATTCATCAACTATACCCATACCGACGGTGCATGTGAGGAAGGCCCCTCCTATTGGGGACATGCCGCCGGAAAAATGTTTGATTATCTGGAATTACTGTCAGCCGTTACCGGGGGAACTGTCTCCATCTTCGATAATCCCATGATAAAGAATATGGGCGAATATATATCACGTTCATACGTGGGCAAAGGATGGGTGGTTAATTTCGCTGATGCTTCGGCGAAAGGCAGTGGAGACGCTCCCTTGATATTCCGGTATGGCAAGGCTGTAAACAGTAACGAAATGAAAGGATTCGCTGCTATGATTAACACCAATAAACTCCCTTCCGGACGCGATATATACCGTACGCTTGCTGCTATAAAAATTGCGAACGAACTAAAAGAAACTCAAGCGGCACATCTGACTCCCCCATTCTCCTGGTATCCGGAAACCGAATTCTGCTATATAACTGACAATAAAGGAAACTTTCTGGCCGCTAAAGGAGGATATAACGACGAGAGCCATAATCATAATGACGCAGGTACCTTCTCTTTCTGGATAGACCAAACTCCTTTTCTTATTGATGCCGGAGTAGGGACCTATACACGCCAGACATTCAGCAAGGATCGCTACACCATTTGGACTATGCAGAGCAACTATCACAATCTCCCCCTGATTAATGGCGTCCCTCAGAAACACGGAGCAACATATAAAGCAACACAAGTACAAGCTGACAAGAGGAAAAACACATTCACAGCCAATATAGCGACAGCCTATCCGGCCGAAGCAGAAGTGGAATCATGGATACGTTCCTATTCACTTCAGAAAGGGCAATTACGGATTTCAGACTCTTTCCGTCTGACAACAGCCAAACAGCCTAATCAAATCAATTTCATGACATGGGGGCAAGTGAATACGGAAATACCGGGAAAAATTCAATTGGAAGTAAAAGGAAAGAAAGCCTTTATAGAATATGATAAACAACTGTTCGATGTGAAAACAGAAACAATTCCATTAACAGATCCCCGGCTATCCAATGTATGGGGTAAATCGATTTATCGCATTACACTCACAGCAACAAACATCTATAAAACAGGAAATTATTCTTTTATCATAAAAAAACAATAAAACATGAACTTAAAACCTTTATTGGGAGCAGCCTGCGCAATGATATGTGTGGCTTGCTCAAACCACAAACCCACAGTACCGTCTTTTATAACAGAGAATGTAGAATTTGCCAAAGCACAACTTGGTTTGGCCATCGACACCATCGAAGCAAGCGGAAAATGTCTCAATCCTGTAACTCTCAATAGAGATGGATCTGTATATTACTGCGGATATGCCGATTGGCGCAGTGGATTTTTTCCCGGTAGCATCTGGTATCTGTACGAACTGACAGGTGACACCAGCTATCTTCCACTGGCCAGAAAATATACTGAAGCCATTCGCCCGGCCGAGCACCTGACCTGGCATCACGATATAGGATTCATCATTAATTGCAGTTTTGGTAACGGCCTAAGGCTCGCTCCCGATACAGCTGCATATAAAAACGTAATGATACAGGCAGCCAAATCACTCTGTACCCGTTTTCGCCCTAATGCCGGAGTCATTCAAAGCTGGGATGTAAAAGGCAATAGCTGGCAAAGTGAAAGAGGCTGGGAATGTCCGGTTATCATTGACAACATGATGAACCTGGAACTTCTGTTCGAAGCAACCAAACTGTCCGGTGATTCCACTTTCTATAAAGTAGCCGTAGCACACGCAGACCGTACTCTTTCCGAGCATTTCCGCCCTGATGGAAGTTGCTATCACGTAGTGGACTACAATATTTCGGACGGCTCCGTACGTCATAAACAGACAGCACAAGGATATGCTGATGAATCGGTTTGGTCACGCGGGCAGGCATGGGCTATCTATGGCTTCACTATTTGCTATCGTGAAACGAAAGACCGCAAATATCTGGACCAGGCACTGAAAACATTCAATAGGATGAAAAATGATCCGCACATGCCCGAAGATCTGATACCTTACTGGGACATGGATGCACCCAATATACCCAATGAACCCCGGGACGCTTCTTCTGCATCCTGCATCGCTTCTGCCCTGTATGAAATCAGCACATATGCAGTATCCGATGCCGCTTCTTACAAAGCATACGCAGACCGCATTATGCATAGTCTCGCCTCACCTGACTATCGGGCCGCATTGGGCACTAACGGCAATTTTATCCTGATGCATAGCGTAGGCAGTATTCCGCACAATAGTGAAATTGACGTACCTCTGAACTATGCAGACTACTACTTTCTGGAAGCCCTGAAGCGTAGAAAAGATTTAGATAAATAATTTTATAATAAAGAAGTATCATGAAAACACAACTGTTTAAATTTGCCTGTTTAATTATCTGCTTATTAACGATAGCTCCCAATTGCCATGCCGGCAGCAAGTGGAAAGCTAAACATGTAGTCTTAATTGGACTGGACGGCTGGGGTGCCTACAGTGTAGAGAAAGCTAATATTCCCCATATCAAACAATTAATGAATGATGGTTCTTACACACTGACCAAACGCTCTGTACTCCCTTCGTCCAGTGCAGTAAACTGGGCATCTATGTTCATGGGAGCAGGCCCGGAACTACACGGATACACAACCTGGAATTCAAGTACTCCGGATCTTCCTTCGAAAGAATTAAGTAAAGATGGCATTTTTCCAACTATATTCCAATTGCTCCGCGAAGCTGATCCGAAAGCTGAAATTGGCACTTTCTACGAATGGGTCGGCATCAAATATCTGGTGGATACGCTGGCAGTAAACAAATATAACCAAGGGATTAACTATGAAAAATATCCTACGGAACTATGCGAAAAAGCCGTGAAGTACATTAAAGAGAAAAAGCCGACTTTAACACTTATTGCCTGGGATAATCCGGATCATGTGGGACATAAGGAAGGTCATGATACACCAGCCTATTATCACAAACTCGAAGAAATAGACGGATACATCGGCAAAGTAATGAATGCGGTGAAAGAAGCCGGAATACTGGATGAAACGATTTTTATAATAACATCCGACCATGGTGGAATCAATAAAGGGCACGGAGGAAAGACAATGCAGGAGATGGAGACTCCGTTCATCATCTCGGGGAAAAATATCAAGAAAGGGCATGAAATTCAGGCCAGCATGATGCAGTTTGACGTAGCTGCTACCGTGGCTGCCATTTTCAAACTCAAGCAGCCACAAGTATGGATCGGAAGGCCCATAATGGAAGTATTTTAGTAAGAAAGAATGCTAACAAGTTAAAGACATAGGATGAAACGAACCAACAGAACATTATTCATTCATAATACAGCAAGAGGGAGAATAAAATTTCTTCTTCTTGCTCTATTTGCTTTTCAAGGCTTACAAGCACAAAAGCTATTCCCCGCTCCTTCTGCGATAGAGACACATAAAGGTACATTCTCTTATGACGAAGTTTCGGCTAAGTGTGTACGAACTACTATCTCTAAGTCTCTACCTGCTATCGGTATAGAATACTCGGATGAAGCATATCAACTGGAAATTACACCGGATTCTATCTTCATTGATGCCACTTCTGTGAAAGGAGCATTTTATGCCCGCCAAGCCATTAAACAACTGGCACAGCACGAACGGGGCAAAATCCGCTGTTGCCGGATTTACAGTTCGCCACGCTACGCATGGCGCGGATTTATGCTCGATGAAAGCCGCCACTTCTTCGGCAAAGAGAAAGTTAAACAATACCTCGACTTAATGGCTTTACTCCATCTCAATGTATTCCACTGGCATCTGACAGACGAACCGGGATGGCGAATTGAAATCAAAAAATACCCTAAGCTGACGAAAATAGGGGCCGTTGGCAATTGGCATGATGCCCAAGCAACTCCGCAGTTCTATACACAGGACGATATACGAGAGATTGTGGCTTATGCGGCCGAACGCCAGATTATGGTGGTTCCTGAGTTCGATATGCCCGGACATGCCACAGCGGTCTGCCGCGCTTATCCCGAAGTATCGGGCGGAGGAGAAGGACGCTGGAAGCATTTCACATTCCATCCTTGCAAAGAAGAAACTTATCGTTTTATCAGCGATGTACTCGATGAAATAGTAGCCCTCTTCCCGGCTCCCTATATCCATATTGGAGGTGATGAAGTGCACTACGGCAATCAGAACTGGTTCACAGATCCTGAAATCCAGAACTTCATAAAGGAAAAAGGGCTGATCAATGAAACCGGACTGGAGCATTACTTCATCCGCCGTGCTGCCGATCTGGTAGCGGCCAAAGGTAAAAAAATGATTGGTTGGGACGAAATAGTGGACGCCGGTATCTCCCCCTCCAAAGCGTTGGTTATGTGGTGGCGCCACGACCGTAAGTACCAGTTGCTGAAAGCGCTTGAGCAAGGCTATCAGGTAGTCCTGACTCCACGTCGCCCGCTGTATGGCGATTTCGTACAGGATGCCTCACATAAAGTGGGACGCTATTGGGATGGATTCAATCCGTTGCAAGACATATATGCCTTCCCCGAACCGATCAGTCATCTTTTTAAAGGATACGAAGATCAGATACTGGGTATGCAGTTCACACTTTGGACCGAACGGATTGCAGACGGAAAACGGTTGGACTTCATGACCTTCCCACGCCTGATAGCACTGGCAGAATCTGCGTGGACATCGTCCAAAGAGAAAGACTGGAGTCGTTTCTGCATGCGGTTACCGTCTTTCCTGGAATATCTGAAGGAGCAAGGCATCTATTATTTCGATGTGATTCACCCACAAGAAACTCCCGAACCGGGCGGACCGGAGAAAGCGGACGTATTACAAAACGGATAGAGAAATACCGATGATCTCAATAATAACATCATTAATCAATACATAATCAAGAACATATGAAACAGCAGAAATGTAACTATTTTCCCTCCTTGTGGTGGAGGGGTCGAGAAAAAGGTTTAAGTACTTTTCTTTTCCTACTTCTCTTTTCCATCTCGCTCCATGCCCAGCGTCAGGATATTCTACTCAACAATAACTGGAATTTCCGTTTTTCGCATCAGGTACAGGGAGACACCCGGCGGGTGGACTTGCCGCACACCTGGAATGCACAAGACGCACTTGCCGGCAAAATAGATTATAAACGAGGTATTGGCAACTACGAGAAAGCTTTGTACATCCGCCCCGAATGGAAAGGTAAACGTCTTTTTCTTCGTTTCGACGGAGTAAACAGTATAGCCGATGTATTTATTAATCGCAAGCATATAGGTGAGCACCGAGGCGGATACGGAGCCTTCATCTTCGAAATCACGGACTTGGTAAAATATGGAGAAAAGAACTCTGTCCTGGTACGCGCCAACAACGGTGAACAGTTAGACATCATGCCGCTGGTGGGTGACTTCAATTTTTATGGAGGAATCTATCGGGACGTACATCTGCTGATAACCGACGAGACTTGTATCTCACCTTTGGACTACGCTTCGCCGGGAGTTTATCTGGTACAGGAGGTCGTCAGCCCGCAGGAAGCGAAAGTATGCGCTAAAGTTAACCTATCCAACCGTGCAGCCGACGGAACTGCCGAACTTCAGGTCCTGGTAACGGATGGCACCAAGGTGATTTGCAAAGAGAGCCGCAACGTGTCATTGAAACAGGGAGCTGATATTCAGGAACAACTCCCTCTAGTGATTCAGAAACCACGTCTCTGGAATGGTTGCGAAGATCCCTTTATGTATCAGGTCAGTATCAGTCTTCACAAAGACGGCAAACAAATTGACAGTGTAACGCAGCCATTAGGATTGCGCTATTATCATACCGATCCGGATAAAGGATTCTTTCTGAATGGCAAACACCTGCCGCTTCATGGAGTCTGTCGCCATCAGGACCGCGCAGAAGTAGGCAATGCACTCCGCCCGCAGCATCACGAAGAAGATGTGGCACTGATGCGCGAAATGGGAGTCAATGCCATCCGCCTGGCACACTACCCTCAAGCTACCTATATGTACGACCTGATGGATAAACACGGTATTGTAACCTGGGCCGAGATTCCGTTTGTAGGTCCCGGAGGATATGCAGATAAAGGTTTTGTAGACCAAGCTTCCTTCCGCGAAAATGGTAAACAACAATTGATCGAACTGATCCGGCAGCACTACAACCACCCTTCCATCTGCTTCTGGGGACTATTCAATGAGCTGAAAGAGGTGGGTGACAATCCCGTAGAATATGTAAAAGAACTGAATGTACTGGCAAAACAGGAAGACCCTACCCGCCCGACAACTTCGGCCAGTAACCAGGACGGCAATTTGAACTTCATTACCGAAAACATAGCCTGGAACCGTTACGACGGTTGGTATGGAAGTACTCCGAAAACACTGGCAACCTTTTTGGACCGTACACATAAAAAACACCCCGAACTACGCATCGGCATCAGTGAATATGGGGCAGGAGCCAGCATCTATCATCAGCAGGACTCACTCAAACAACCGTCGGCTTCAGGCTGGTGGCATCCCGAGAACTGGCAGACTTACTACCACATGGAGAATTGGAAAATCATTGCCGAACGTCCCTTCGTATGGGGTACTTTCGTTTGGAACATGTTCGATTTCGGGGCAGCTCATCGTACGGAAGGCGACCGTCCGGGTATCAACGATAAAGGACTTGTCACCTTCGACAGAAAAGTGAGAAAAGATGCTTTCTACTTCTACAAAGCTAACTGGAATAAACAGGAACCGATGATTTATCTGGCGGAAAAACGCTGTCGGCTCCGCTATCAGCCGGAACAAACCTTCATGGCTTTCACCACTGCCCCGGAAGCCGAACTATTTGTAAACGGTGTCAGTTGTGGTAAACAAAAGGCGGACACCTACTCAACCGTTGTGTGGAAAAATGTCAAACTCACCTCGGGAGAGAATATCATTCGTGTGACTACTCCCGGCAAGAAACCACTTACAGACGAAGTGACAGTAGAATATAAAGAAGACAGACCGCTCTAATGAAACGGATCATTTTATCGATTGTATGGGGACTGCTGACCGGATGGGCGGCAGTCCCTTGCCTTTGGGCACAGTCACGCACAGGAACTGCCGATCGGGAGATCTGGGTAAAAACTCTTGTACGCCTGGCCGATCCCGTACTCAGTAACCTGGCCAATGAAACACTGAAAAAGGAAATGCCTTACGAATCGCTTGCTCCCAACCGGCAACGTTTTTCTTATCTGGAGGCAGTGGGACGAACCGTATGCGGCATTGCTCCATGGCTGGAACTAGGAGAAGACGATACTCCCGAAGGACAATTACGCAAAAAATACATCGAACTGACGGTGAAAGGGATCAGCAATGCAGTGAATCCGCCCTCACCCGATTACCTGATCTTCGGAGAACCTTCACAACCCTTGGTAGATGCCGCATTTCTGGCAGAAGGATTATTGCGTGCACCTAAACAATTATGGGGCAACCTCTCACCCGCTGCCCGCAAGCAAGTGGTGACGGAGTTAAAACGAAGCCGTGTTATCAAGCCCAATGAAAGCAACTGGCTGCTGTTTGCCTCCATCGTGGAAGCAGCCCTGCAAGAATTCACCGGAGAATGTGATACAACGCGGCTCAATTATGGGGTACGCAAGTTCAGAGATCTTTGGTATAAAGGAGACGCCCAGTATGGAGACGGAGCAGAATTCCACCTCGATTATTACAATAGCTTCGTGATTCATCCTATGCTTACCGATGTATTAGTCGTCATGCAGAAGCACCGGATGCCGGAAAGTGAATTTCTGAATGTACAGCAAAAACGCCTGGGACGCTATGCCGAACAATTGGAGCGTTTCATTTCTCCGGAAGGAACATATCCGGTAATCGGACGTTCGATTGTCTATCGTACCGGAGTATTTCACGCATTGGGACAAGCAGCTTTACTGCATCTCCTTCCGCAACAAATTGTTCCCGCACAGGTACGCTGCGGCATGACGAAAGTTATAGAGAACCAATTCCGATCTGCTGCCAATTTCGACACAAAGGGTTGGTTGAAGATAGGTTTCTCCGGTAATCAGGTTCAAATGTCGGAGTCCTACATTAATACAGGAAGTACTTACTTGTGCCTGACCGGTTTCTTGCCATTGGGACTACCCGCCGACGATCCTTTCTGGAGTGCCCCTCCGGCCGAATGGACCAACCTGAAAGCCTGGTCGGGGAAAGAGGTGCCGACAGATCATTCTTTATAAACCGGCATTTGCTCTTTACGCTTACGGCATTCTTTTTGTAAGACACCGGCATTTAAATAAAGAAAAGGGGATGTCAGGACTCAAACTTAAAGAAGGAGAAATTGGAATCAGAAACGTCCACCCTTATCAACAACGAAAACAGCCCTATCATTACTCTAAAATAGAGTTCGATAGGGCTATTTATGTTTTTGGTTGTAATCTGTAGCTGTTTCAAGTGGTCATTTTAGTTCCGACACACTTTCTTCTTTACGGACTGCTGTTCACGGTTGGACGCAAATTCCTAATTAGCGCCACCACCTTGACCGCCTTGTCCGCCGCCACCTTTCACGTCATCATTATTGATACTGCGAGCGGCTTTCTTCACACTGGCCTTCAACTCTCCGATACGGTAGCTAAGGCTGATACCAAAGCTACGGCTCTGATAACGGCTGCTGCTCTTCGACAAGAAGTTTTCACCCATAGTGGTATTATTATACGAACGATACTTCTCGAAGATATTGCTTACATAGGCACTCACTGTAAAGCGGTCTTTGATGAAAGAGCGGTTCACACCCAGACTATAGTAATAATATCCCGATCCCTTACCTTGCAAGCTGATGTAAGGAGTACTTCCTCCGGCATTCAGACTGGCACGTATCTTCAATGGGAAGGTGTGCTGGATACCACCGTATAAAGAGGCATTCCATCCATAGTTATGCAATCCCTGAGCCGGACTCTTAATATCAACGTAGCTGCCATCACCGTTCAGATAGATACGGGTGTTGGGAGAAGCGTTCCAGTTACCGTAAAGGCTCAGACCTGTATTGCGGTTCTTACCGATATTTTCGTAAGTGCTATACAATGCACCTTCGGGAGCATGATGTCCTCCGGGGAACTCTTCACCACCCTTACCAATCAAACGGCTGACCCGTTCGATACCGTTGTTTCCGAATGAGTGGCGCAGAGAGATATTGACATTAAACTTCATGCTGAACATACTATAGCTCAGGTTGAACGAGTGGCTCTTTTCACTTTCCAGATTCGAATTACCCTGGCTGATAAACATCGGGTTGCGGTCGTCAAAATAAGGATTCAAGTTCCAGATACCCGGACGCCAGATACGCATGTTGTATCCACCGCGCAAGTTCTGTGTCTTACCGATCTTGATGCCCATGGTTACAGAAGGAACAAAGTCATTATAACTGGTACTGAAATCCGCTTCAGGTCCGATGGCTCCTGCCAGATACTTCACATCCTGTGACGTATATTCATAACGTACTCCCGGCTTGAATGAGAATGTTTTATAACGAAGTGTGTATCCCAGATAAGCGGCAAGAATGTCATTCAGATGTTTATACTTGCTACTACGGTCGTTGTTGTATTCGTAGTTGTCACTGACGCCCTCGGCTTCGAACAGTTTGTTATCACTAAGGTTATTACGGATGATATATTTAGCTCCGGCTTCAATAGTATGCAATTTTCCGATTGGAGTAGTATAATCCACCTGGAATGTATGTTCGGTAGTATTGGTCTTGCCATCCGAATGAGAGTTATTCAGCAAGAATTTCTTAACGATATCCATTTCAAACGGATCTTTGATATCTTTATAGTCCGTATAATAGTCAGAGTTCTGCGGCTGTGTACTGATCTTGTACGAGAGAGTGATCATACGGTCCTTGTTCTTTTTAGAGGTACGCTGATAATCGACATTACCACGCATAGAATACCAGGAACCGTCTCCGTCGCTCAACGAGCGGTATTGATAAGCCAATCGGTCTCTCTGGGCATTCCACATTGTAGTCAACCCGTCGCTCTTATTATCATTGGCACCGCCGTACATACCGAATGACGCTGTCAGCAAACGTAATGTATCAATTTCGTAACTGGCCTCAAGATTGCCGTACTGGAAACTGCCGTTATAATCGGAAGAGCTTTTCGATTCCAGATACTTCTGATCTTCCGAATCATAATTTTCACGGTAACTGTCCGAATAGCTTTTAGGCGATGTATCGTAGTTATAATTATAATTTCCTGTAATAGTCAGTTTTCCGGATTTGATAGTAGCATATCCACCGGCACCGGCACCACGATTGCTACCACTGGCACGGAAAGTTGCAGTATAACCTTCGAATCCACCACCGACAGTTACAATATTCAGGATACCGCCCACACCTTCTGCATCATATTTAGCTCCCGGAGAAGTGATTACCTCAATATGTTTAATGGTATTGGCCGGCATACTCTTGAGCACGTCTTTCGGGTTATTGCTCATCATATTATTAGGCTTACCGTTTACATGGATTTTAAAACTGCTGCTGCCATTTACCTTAATGTTATCTTCGCCGTCCACTGTTACCAACGGTACTTTACGAAGCATTTCCATTACGGTATTGGTCTTCGAGTCAGGATCGTCTTCGATGTTATATTCAATTTTGTCTACATCCACCTTTACCAGTGGCTTCTGAGCAACGACTTCTATACCTTTCAGTTCGTTAGTAGCCTCGGCCATATTTAATTTTCCCAGATCGATCACCTTTTCACTCGCTTTGACAGTAAAGTCTTTCACGATCGTGACTTTACCTACAGACGATAAGGTAATAATATACTCTCCGGGAGCAACAGTCAGTTTCTCCTGGAATTTACCATTCAAATCGGTTACAGCCATTTTAAGAGCTTTTTGAGGAGCATTCTTTTTTGCGATCTTAATTGTAGCATAAGGTTCGCCTTCCTGAGTCAACGAATCAAGAAGCACGCCTTTCAATGTATAAGATGGAGCTGCCGTACGTTGTTGGGATTGCTGTGTTTTTTGCTGTTGGGCATACATCATGCCGGATGTCATGAACATCAACAGCAACAATAGTAGTAGTTTGTTTCTCATGTGAAGTTATGTTTTAGTTTATAGTCTATCTGACGTAAAATCATAGTATTTGTCACAGAATGGCAACGAAAATATCGACTTTATATTCGTTTACGAAACCCTCGGAGTTAAGAAAGGTGAAATAGAGTGATTTTTATTCTTTTTTATCAGAAGTCGTTCGATAACGCACATTAAATCAGATAAAAGAAAAAAAGTACGACAACATTTGCTGCGATTACACATCCGAATCCGCCCAATATCCACGAGCGCAATTTACTCTGCTTACCCGAGAAGAAAAGCGCATAACACATGTTGACCACAATGTTACTGATAATGGCCTGCATGGTACAAGCCATCACCACAGTAGCCGCTACACTTCCCGTGCCCTGCAATAAGTTTAGGATAAAAGGAGTAATATCACTAAAACCGGAAACGAACGACAGCAGGTTCAACCCTCCTGTCCCGGCATAAATCAAGGTATAGTGTGTCAGTACGGTAAATATAACAAATAACCCTGCAAAAATCAAAGCCACCTTGAACTCCAACGGATTACTGCTGTCATCTTCTTCTTCCACAAGGTCAGCGTCGGGTGTCCGCTTCCGACGAGTGTGGATAAACCAGGCTACAACGGCTGCAACGGCGGCCATAATCAAGAGATAAGGATAGATAGAAGTAAAAATAGTGGAGCTGAAAATAAGAATTAGAATCATGAAGCGCAAAAACATCATGCTGACAGCCAAAAGCATGGCGGCAACATATTCGGATGCTTCCTGCGAGTGTGCATTACGGCTTTTACGGGCGAGTACCGAGATTGTAGCCGTACTACTGTAGAGCCCGCCGATAATGCCGGACACCAATACCCCCGATTCACGAAAGACATACCGCTTCAGCAAATAGGAAAGATATGAAATACCCGAAACCACTACTGTGGCCAGCCAGATGGTATAAGGCGTCAGGTTGATGTCAGGGATAATATTTTCATTAGGCAACATCGGAAGGATGATACCACTGATAGCCAAGAACTTGGCCAACGTAATCATTTCATCGTTTTTCATTCGCTGTGCGATCTCCGTAAAAGTATGCTTCAGTTCGGTAAGCAATAAAACAGTAACAATCACCATGACGTAAAACCATGAAGGCTGTGTAGACACAATCGGAGCAATGCAGTAGGTGATCAGTGCGATGATAATAGTCGTCACCCCGAATACATGGAATTGGGACTGCTTCACATAATAGTTGAGCCCTAAAAGAATGCCGAGTATCAAACCACCTCCCATGAAAAGGTGCATCTCTTCCGGATCGAGGATATACAAAAGATACCCCAGCATTCCGATAAACGTAAAGGTGCGGTCAGTACCGAAAAGAGTGGTTTCTCCTTCACGTTTCAGACTGATTTTACGTTGCGAAAGTCCTATTAAAAGTGAAAACAAGGTAACCAGGATAAAGGTCACCAGCTTTTCCGGCAAGTAGTTGTACAGTTGTTCCATATATCTTTATTCTTGAGCTCTTAACTAAAGAAACAAATATACGGATTATTTGTTAGCTACAACCAGGTAGTATACGGTTTTTTCATCAACTGCGAATTATAGTAACGAATGTCACCCGTAACCTCTTCTCCGATAAAGCCGGGTTTTACAAACACTTCGTCTTCCGAACCCAATTCCACCTCAGCCACAACAAGTCCTTCATTCTCTCCATAGAACTCATCTACCTCGAAGATATGTTTCCCGCTACGCACCAGATAACGGGTCTTATCGATCACTCCCGGTTCGCAAAGCTTCATCAGTTCCTCAGCCTCCGCGAGAGACAGTTCCTTCTCCCACTCGTAACGGCTTATTCCCGAGGCATCCGAAGCTCCTTTAATAGTCAGATAGCCTTTTCCGTCACGTATGCGTACGCGGACCGTTCTTCCACGGGCACTACTGATATATCCCTGAACGATGCGGCTCTGATCAAAAGCCTGTGACTTATAATCTCCACTAACGAGAAATTTACGTTCTATTTCCTGTGACATATATTATTTAAAAATTCAATTGAATACGAAGCCCCAGAATACCATAAGCATTCCCTCCTTTACCCAACAATTCATCTACTTCCTCGGGTTTATAGGCAATCTCTCCGTTCGATTTATACCCTACCGCTGCCTGTCCGAAGGCATTGGCATATTTATCATTATCTACATATGAATAATTGAGCTGAAATTTAAGATTCCGGGTAGCATAATAATTCACTCCGAATGTCCATCCGTTGGACGATCCCCCCATCACTTCTGTTCCGTTCAGGTCGATACGGTCAAAACGGGCTGCCAATTCTATATCCCCCCAACTGCGTCCGAACGATGGCTGCGAGAAGGCTCCACGCGATTTACTATATCGTTGCTGCCCACCGAACAAAAGATAAGCCGCCTGCACATAGAAGCCGTTGAACTTCTCTGTTGCCAACCCTTCCATACGCACCGTATTGTTCATGATATACTCTCCCTGAAAGCGAAAACCTCTGTAAAATCCGGCCAGTTCGGCACCGGCCAACCAATCGTGACTGACAGAAGCAATCGGCGATGTATCCAGAAACTTGATTTTGTTAATATAAGAAAGTGATCTTGTACTATATCTCACAGTATTCGGCATCAGCGAACCGACTGTTGTCTTCGGAGTACGATAAGATGCGGCTATTCCCAAATGAAGACCTTTTACCTTATCTGCCGAAACCGGTTGCCAGACAGCACGGGCTGTAACCGATATTCCTTCATCCTCCCCCGCTTTATTATTACTTTCGGAATAGTCTTTCTCTTTGTTACCTTCTATCTTTTTAAAATGTACACCCGCTACTCCCAGAAACTGGTCATGTTCCCAGGTTCCCTGTACACCGATATGATATTCCGGAGCAAATGCAGATACCACGTTCGCCTTTTCCATGAACCACAAATCGCCCGAGGAGGTCATTGCAGCCATGCCAAAACTCTCTTTAAAATTACCTGCCCTAAAATAAAGCCCATTCGGGAAAGCATATTTAATGAAACAGTCCTTCAATGAAAAGCCACCGTCGGTAAGATCCATTTCTATCTTACCGGACAACCTTTTGCCAAAAGCAGCAGTAGCTCCCAAACGTACACGCCTGAATCCGACACCGTTGCCTATGGGCTGGTAGTCTTCTCCAAAGAACATAGCTCCGTCTGCCTGGATGCGCCCATTGAAAGTCAGTTTAAACTTATTGTCCTCCGAACTGAAGGTTAATGACTCTTTCTTCACCTCAGGAAGAAAAGATTTAGACTCCTGGGCAGAAACCATTCCCAGACAAGTAATTGAGAAGATAGAAAAAATAGTAATCAGTTGCTTGTTCATCCGTCTTTTTAGTGATTAGCGATTTATTAGCAGTGATTAGCAGCTAATAACCGGTGATCAGTACGATTCATCCACCCGGTACCAATCACTAATTGTCAGTCACTAATCACTCACTCTCAGCCCAAAAGAGAAAAACCGATAATCATAGCCAATGCCAGGATAACCAGCGAGACAAAAACTATCTTAACAACCTTTTTGGCTTGTTCTTCTTCTTTCTTGCTGTGTGTTACTTTTTTCTTATTCTTACTCATAATCGTTAGCTTTAAAGTTCAACGCTAACAAAGTAAGAACAAATCTTTTAACCTGCCAAAAATATAGAGAATAAAATGACGGACAAAGAAAGGAAATAAAAAAACATCCCCCGGAGCAGAAAAATCCGGAGGATGTTACAATTCTGTTATTTTTAAGCTTCTTCCGAAGAAAATTCCATCAGATAGGCTTTGATAAATCCTTCTATTTTTCCATCCATCACTCCGTTTACATCAGAGGTCTGGAAGTTAGTGCGATGGTCTTTTACACGACGGTCGTCAAAGACATAGCTTCGTATCTGTGACCCCCATTCGATTTTTTTCTTACCGGCTTCCACTTTAGCCTGTTCTGCCATGCGGTGCTGCAATTCTTTATCGTAAAGAATAGAACGCAACTGACGCATTGCATTTTCACGATTTTTGGGCTGGTCACGGGTTTCGGTATTCTCTATCAGGATTTCCTCTTCCTCACCGGTATAAGGATCCTTGTATTGATAGCGTAAACGAACGCCGGACTCTACCTTATTGACGTTCTGTCCACCGGCACCTCCCGAACGGAAAGTATCCCAAGAGATACAGGCCGGCAAAATATTTACCTCGATGCTGTCATCCACCAATGGAGTGACAAACACGGAAGCAAAAGAAGTCATACGCTTACCCTGCGCATTATAAGGGGAAACACGAACCAAACGATGTACACCGTTCTCACCTTTCAAATACCCGTAGGCATAGTCGCCTTCAATCTGTATGGTACAAGTTTTAATACCCGCTTCATCACCTTCCTGCAAGTTGGCCATGGTTGCTTTATAACCATTGGTCTCGGCATAACGGAGATACATACGCATCAGCATCGATGCCCAATCCTGACTCTCCGTACCACCGGCACCGGAGTTAATCTTCAGTACGCAACTCATTTGGTCGGCCTCATCACGAAGCATGTTCTGCAATTCCAGATTCTCGACATGCTCTAATGCCTTTGCATAGGCCTCGTCTACTTCTTGTTCGGTAACCAGTTCGTCTTTATAAAAATCGAAAGCCAGTTCCAGTTCGTCTGTCAGTGTCTTGACATCATTGTATCCCTCAATCCACTTTTGCAGTCCCTTCACCAGTTTCATTTGTGCTTCGGCTTTCTTCTGGTCATCCCAGAAACCCGGAGCCTGCGTTCTTAATTGTTCTTCTTCGACCTGAATTTTCTTCCCGTCGATGTCAAAGATACCTCCTCAGCGCATCAGTGCGCTCTTTCACGTCTTTAAGTTGTTCAATAGTAATCATACTTCTTTTTTATGGTTTTCATTAATTATGGGGAGCAAAGATATACAAAATTTTGTGTTCTTACTCCTCATACATTTTATCAATTACCTCTTTATAGTTGCGTGCCACTACCGGACGTTTCAACTTCAGGGTATTAGTCAGTTCCCCTTTTTCCATGCTGAACGGTTCGGGAAGCAACGTAAATCGTTTAATCTGTTCGTAATGGGCAAACTGCTGCTGCAACGTATCGATACGTGCGCGGAACAAAGCAGTAATTTTAGGATGCTCCAACAATTCGGCCATATCTTTGTATTCGATGCCTTTCTCTTTGGCATACTGTTTCACAAAACCGTATACCGGTACAATCAGTGCAGATACAAACTTACGCTGATCGGCAATAATAGCTATCTGATCGATATAACGGTCGATAACCAATTTGGTTTCCAATGCCTGAGGAGCGATATATTTTCCGTTCGATGTCTTAAACAGGTCTTTGATACGCTCTGTCAGATACAACTGCCCATTTTTAAAATAGCCGGCATCACCGGTATGAAACCAACCTTCTTCATCGATGGCTGCAGCCGTCGCTTCCGCCTTTTTATAATACCCTTTCGTGATGGTCTTTCCACGAAGCAGAATCTCGTTATCTTCGCCGATCTTCACTTCTACCTCCGGCATCACCTGACCTACCGAACCAATATCATAACCCGTCTTCGAAGTACACGAAACAGTTGCCGTAGATTCTGTCAAACCATATCCAACCAGCATATCGATACCTACCGAATGTACAAACTCGCAAATTTCATCGGGAACAGCAGCACCGGCTGTCGGGAAGAAGTTACCGTTCTCTATTCCGATGGTCTTTTTCAGCAGAGCATAGATAGTCTTCTCATAAAACTTATATTTCAGCTGAATCATTCGGGGAGGCGTCTTACCCACCCGCAAATAATCCAAATTATGGATACGGCCTACTTTAATAGCATCCAGCATCAGCATTTTTTTTATTCCGGTGGTCTCGGCTATTTTTTCCTGAACGCCGGCGTACACTTTCTCCCAAAAACGAGGGACACTACACATCAATGTCGGACGGATTTCTTTAATGGTTGTCTGGATATCGGCCGGACGAAGATTGATGCAGACCTGTACGCCCTTATGCACACAGAGATAAGTCCATGCCTTCTCAAACACATGGGTCAGCGGCAGGAAGTTCATCGAAACATCCTTATCGGTCATATCTACCAGACGGATATCATGAATACGGAATGCTTCCAAATAGCAAGAATGATGCAACATGACTCCTTTAGGTTCGCCCGTAGTACCGGACGTATACAGGATGTTTGCCAAATCCTCGGCACTGGCACGTGCCGTACGTTCTTCCACTACTTCATTGTGTGGCAAATCTTTTCCTTTAGCCAAGAACTCGTCATAGTAAATAGAACTCATATCACGCGGATCTTTCACTACCGCCGGATCAAAAATGATCAATTGTACAAGTGAAGGGCAGAAGCCGAACACACTGAAAGCAGCATCATACTGGAACTGCTCGCCTACAAATAAGAAACGTATCTGGGCATCATTGATGATATATTGAGCCTGTGCCGGAGAACTGGTTGCATAAAGCGGAATAGTTACTGCACGGTTGGCAAAAGCGGCAAAATCCGTAAACAGACATTCCGGCTTATTTTGAGAGAAAATACCGATATTTTCTTCTTCCTGTACTCCCAATTCCACCATAGCATTGGCGGCTTGCCTTACAGTTTGCGAAAATTCATTCCAAGAGATAGGTATCCACTGCGCCTTCTCATAGTCACGGTATTTCAGGGCTGTCTTGTCGCCATACTTTTCAGCCTGACGATGGACCAAGACAGATAAATGATGATAAGTCATATCCTTTGTTGTTAGTTATTCGTCTGCAAAGGTATCGTTTAATTTGGAATTATCAGGTGTGAATACTGAATTATTTTGCTCAACAGAGTCAGGCACTTAGCCATATAGCGCCTGATAAATAGTTGTCTGACAAACTGAAAGATTCAAGTATTATTTGTACATTTGCATCCATTCAAAGCAAAAAAGAAATGATAGACGAATCCATTACATCCGAAGCTGTCGGCTTGCTGAAATCTCTTATCAGCATCCCTTCGCCCAGCCGCGAAGAAGAAAAAGCAGCCGACTATCTGCAAAATTATATCGAGGCCGAAGGCATGACCACGGGCCGTAAAGGAAACAATATCTGGTGCCTGAGCCCTATGTTCGACCTGAAAAAGCCGACAATCCTGCTCAACTCCCATATTGACACTGTAAAGCCGGTCAACGGTTGGCGGAAAGATCCGTTCACTCCACGCGAAGAGAATGGAAAACTTTATGGATTGGGCAGCAATGATGCCGGTGCCAGTGTAGTAACACTCTTACAGGTGTTTCTGCAACTATGCCGCAAACAACAAAGTTATAACCTTATTTATCTGGCTTCCTGCGAAGAAGAGGTATCCGGAAAAGGCGGTATCGAAAGTGTATTACCGGGACTTCCCCCCATCAGTTTTGCCGTAGTAGGAGAACCCACCGAAATGCAACCTGCCATTGCCGAAAAAGGCCTGATGGTGCTCGATGTCACAGTTACCGGAAAAGCAGGACACGCCGCCCGCAATGAAGGTGACAATGCGATATATAAAGTACTGGACGATATTGCCTGGTTCCGCGACTACCGCTTTGCAAAAGAATCACCATTACTGGGACCTGTCAAAATGAGCGTTACGGTGATCAATGCCGGTACGCAGCACAATGTCATTCCCGACCGTTGCAGTTTTGTAGTAGATGTGCGTAGCAACGAACTGTACTCTAACGAAGAGTTGTTTACTGAAATACAAAAGCATATCTCTTGTAAAGCTGAAGCCCGTTCGTTCCGCCTCAACTCTTCACGTATCGAAGAAAGCCACCCGTTTGTACAGAAAGCAAAGAAACTGGGACGCGTGCCTTTCGGCTCTCCTACTCTCTCGGATCAAGCTTTAATGGTGTTCCCCTCAGTCAAGATAGGCCCCGGCCGTTCTTCACGTTCGCATACGGCCGATGAATATATCATGATTAAAGAAATAGAAGAGGCATTGGAATTGTATTTGAAGATACTGGACGGACTGGAAATCTGATTTTCCCCTCTCCCTGTCATTCGTATAGGATGAAGGTGTCATAACTCACCACAGATTACACAGATTTACACAAAACGATTTTAATCTACTGACAACCCATACTAATTATCTGTATAAATCAGTATAATCTGTGGTGAATACGAATTTTGACGCATCTTCATCCTATACAAACATATTTACTATTCGGGAATGACAAAAATGTGTTCGCCCCCCTTCACAGCTTTCGGCTTCTGCCCGGGCAAAACAACAGTAGCCATAGCCGTTGAAGGCAGAACCAGATGTAACCGGATCTTCCCTTCTTCCCGTCTCCAATCAACCCGGATAGTGCCATACATCGATTCATGGCTGGCTTCTACAAAATCAAGATCGGACAGGAAACACGGCTGAATTAATATTTTCTTAAAAGCCAGTGCATCCGGTGAAAGATGTATACCTGCCGGATACTTATACATCCAGGCACTGACAGCCCCCATTGAAGGATGATTCAGAGACGCATCTCCGATACGGCGGGTCACGTCCCAGGTTTCGTACAAAGAAGTCGCCCCGGTTTCTTTGATCCAATATCCCCATGAAGGTAATGTAGTTTTTGTCAACATCCTATAGGCCGTTTCCGCATAACCGGTCTCCGCCAATACATCAGGTACCATTACGCTGCCGATAAACCCGAAATCAAGACTGTAGTCATTGGCTGCTATGATCTTATGCAGATTCTCGGCAAGACGTTCCCTATATGCTTCGGGAACAATATGAAGATAAAGCGGCAAGGCATATGAAAGTTGCGTTTTATTAGCATAAGACACAGTCTGAGGGTCAAAAAAATGATCGTTAATCCGTTTCTTAAGCTCTTCGGCTTTTGCCAGATACTTTTGTCTGTCTTCTACACGTCCGGTAAGTTCAGCCATCTGTGCCATCATCAGGTTGTCCCAATACACAAAACCGGTAGCCATGAAATCGACCGGTGTTTCAGCCTTATAGAACAACCAGTCACCCAATCCATGATTAATCAATCCCCGTTCATCTTCCGTCGTTTCGATATACTTCAGATAACGTTCGGCAGCCGGATACACCTGACGCATGGTTTCGATATCACCGGTATAACGATAAAGATAAGAGGGCACAATGAAGATGGCCGCATCCCAAAGCGGTCCCGCCCAATTGGAATCCCACCTCCGGGAAGTCGGGGCAATACCGGCTACATTGCCATTTGCCTCCTGCGTATCGATCATATCTTTCACCCACTTGGCATATACATTCCGGCTGTCATAATTGAACATACCCGCCTCCTGCACCATAAAGCCATCCGCCATCCATCCATTCTTTTCACGAGTGGGGCAATCGGTCGGTATCCCGAACAGATTACTCAGATATGAGTTTCGGCAAATATCGAAAATAGTATTGAGTAACTGATCGGAGCATTTGAACCTTCCCACTTCAGCCACATCACTATGCATCCTGAGGGTTTGAAGTTTCACGTCCGCAACAGTAAGGGGACGATCGGAGGTCAGTTCTATATAGCGGAATCCGTGATACGTGAATGGTGGAATAAAAGTTTCCACCCCCTCTCCTTTCAGGACATATTCATCCGTCTGGATAATTTCACGTTTGTTGCGAGGACGTAAGTGCATGTCAATATTACGCTGGTCGATATTCCCATCTTTCTGAAGCATCTCGGAATGCCTTAAACGAATCCGGGTTCCGCGTTCTCCTTTTATCTCCAAACGGGGAACTCCGGCTGTGTTGATACCCATATCGAACACGTAGCAAGTATCACTGATACAGTTGACAGACACAACAGAAAGAGTATCTGCTGTAGTAATGGAAGGCATCTTCTGTGCTTCGATCAGTGGGGCAGGTGCCGCAGTCAATTTAGCATGTTGCCAAGAGACATCATCAAAAAGTTCCGTATCCCACCCTTTCTGTTCCAGACGGGCATCATAGAAAGAGCCTACATAAAGATTATCAAACAGGAGCGGTCCTGTAGATGTCTTCCATGAAGTATCGGTCGTTATGATATCCTTGCTGCCGTCAGTATAACAGAGATGTATCTCAGCAATCATTTGCGGGCGCTTTCGCCAGGGTGCCTCATGAAAGTACCACACGGCAGGAGTTTGCTCATTGAACCAGCCATTGCCCAACTGAACCCCTATACAGTTTTTACCATGCCGGAGCAGTCCGGAAATATCATACGTGAGATAAAGCACCCGCTTACTATAATCCGTAAACCCCGGATCGAGTGCATGATCATTGACAGCCTTCCCGTTAAAGGACAGCCTGTAATACCCCAAACCGCTTATATAGCAACGGGCAGAAGCAACCTCTTTGGAAACATCGAACACTTTACGAAACATCGGAGAGGGTTCGTAGTCTTTATCATCCCATCGGTAATCCAGGAAGCTTCCCAATCCGTTGCCGAAAATTTTCCGGTTTCAAACCACACAAGTTCCGAAACGACCTTCTTATTATTCAGCCACACTTCTACCCTCCACCAGTATCGGGTGTGAGGACGCAACGTGCTCCCGGCGTAAGAAACCAATTGCTCATCCGACTTCTGTTTGCCGGAATCCCAGATATCAGCCTCTCCTTGTCGCAACAGTTCCGGAGTAGAAGAGACCAAAATCCTATAGGCCGTTTGCCTACTGGGCACATCGGAAGTGTCCACTTTCCACATCAGACGTGGGCGCTGCACATCAAGTCCTAAAGGCGTTTTAATGTATTCACACTTCAACGAAGTGATTCTCTTCTTGGCAAAAAGATCTTGACGGAAAGAGAATAACAGGACGAGAAGCAGAATACCCGGTTTAAGATATCCTATTTTCATAAAAACAACTCACTTTTTAAGTACAACAATCGTATACGAATAACCAGGGAATGAATAGGTAAAATCAGATCCGGGAGCCTGCTTCCAGGTAGCTTTCGGCAGAATCCGTGTAGGCGTATCCGGAAGGTTCTCATCATTCAACTCTCCACTCAGCGTATATATTTCCATATTCCCTTTCGGAATGAAACCGGACAGACTAACCTGAGTCTCCCGCACTTCAGAGGAAGTGTTGACTACATGAAGAATCACTTCATCGCGTGCCTCGTTCGTAGTGGCCGTCATATCCAGTTCTCCCACTGTCTCACTCCACAACCGCAGCGGATGGTGATGGGCCGAAGACATCTGCTGTGCATAGAAAGTCGGCATACCCCAAACCTGTCCCGGAGTGAAAAAAATTTGTCCCTGATCCCAGCCGTTGTCATTTTGCAAATAGGGTTGAAGAGCATTGGCCGCACAGGTGGTCAGAATAAAATCACCATGGCGACGAACCACATTCTGAACAGTAGCATGCACAATGGCGCGCTGAACGTTGTGCAGATTACCGTTTTCTTCGAAAATAGCACAACGCATACTTGTCTTCGGATTCCATTTCAGGAATTTAGCTTTCATATCCGTCAACTCCCGGTCTATATTTACGTGACTGCCAAGATCATCCGTCCAAGGATGGTAATCCCAATAGGCTGCTTTACCATCAAGTGCTTTAAATACTTTCTCCATATTAGGTGATTCGGGACGCCACCAGGCAGAATGAATAAACTGCACTTCCGGATCCTTGGCATGAACAGCCTCATAAATATCATTAAATCGATCGATATAATGCTGATAATCGGCTTCAATATCCCCCCAGATAACTTCTTCATTTCCAATTTCCAGATATTTTAACCCGTAAGGCTCAGGATGTCCGTTCTCTGCACGCTTCTTACCCCACTTCGTATCTACCGATCCGTTCAGGTATTCGATCATATCCGCCATATCCTGCGCCGACTCTTCTACATTCACTGCATAAGCAGGCATAAATCCGGCTTTCTCACAAAAATGAAGGAAATCCTCAATTCCGAAACCGTTGGTAGAATACGTATACCAATGACCTTTATAAGGAGGTCTTTCCGCACGGTCTCCAATCATCTTCTTAAAACGGTATTCAGGTGCATTGACCATGGTGCCGCCATAGCGGAGAAAGCGTAAACCCTGATCCACCATTGCCTGCCCGATGTCATTACGCAGCGGCAACCCGCAAAACTGACGGTCCGCGCCGTTCATAAGGGTGACCATGTCTACCTGAATGCGTCCTTTCTCTTCCAGATAAATAGCAAGACGTGCATTTTCATCGGTTTTATCAGGAGTTAGCTCAAACGTATATTTCTTCCAGTCACCGGCATTGGCCCGAATGCACTGCACAGCATATTCTTTTTCACCATCCACACTCTGCAAGGCTACCCGGACTTCTGCTTTTCCCTTTAAATAAAGGCTGCCGGTCTTTTTCTCTCCCTGACGTACAGATATTCCCCAACGATTCAGGCTCCGGTTAGCAATACCCACTTTACCGGTTCCTACCAGATACTCTATCTCCTGCGCATACTGGCCATGAAAAGGTTTATCTGCAATTTGTTTGTAAACAGCAGCGGCAGCCAGGTCAGCAAAAGCATCCCACATCCCGCTGACTTGTGGAGTTGCTTTGGTCAACAGCTTGACAGGAGTATTGCTTCCGATAGTCAAACTACGATAAGATACATCGGCTCCCCAGTTTCGGAAAGCGACTTTCCCATTACGCAAACCTGTATCCCGATCTTCGAAACGCAACACCTCACAGTCATTCAGCAGAATCACCAGTTCATCTCCATCCAGTTTCACTTCCATACGGTTCCATTGCGTCGGATCTACATCTACCGGAGTCGTTTTCAACTCTTGCCAGTTATGCAAGTGTTTCCCTAACAGCAAGCGCTTTCCATCAGCAAACAGACTGACCTCATATCCATCAAAGTTATCGGCTCCGCCTCCATATTCACCGACACGCAGTAAAAGTCCGGCATTGTTGGAGGATGAAGTACCGTTCGTAAATTTAAGATCGACCCCGACCGTTCCGTCGGAAAGCTGCGTGTCATCATATACCAATTTTGCTCCCGGATGTGCCTGTACGGAAAGTTGGTCATCTTGTAGTTTCCACACCCCTTCACAACGGGTAAACCCGATAAAATTATCCATGGAAACAGGTTCTTCAAAACTCTCGCCGAAAATTTTCTGGTCATAAAGACCACCGTAAATCTCATGATTTACGTCTTCCATACAAGCTCCGTACAAATAGGGAGTTATTTTATTTTCAACCTTACCGGCATCCACCCGGATAACGGCATCTTGTGCCGCCAATGATGAAGCAGACAATGCCAAGGCTAAAAGACAGTTTATTTTCATGTTGTAATTGTGTTTATGTTCGTTCATGTCATTTATTTGCGGGCATCCAAACGACATAGCCTTTATCCTGACGATTGCCCAGAGCATAATAAGGAATAGCCGAAACCGACACTTTCTTTCCTGTCTTATCCAGTGCCTGGCCTTTAATTACATTAACTCCATTCAGCAGTTCTTTTTCAAAAGTCATCGATAAAGGAGCGCGCGTATCGAGTCTCAGATCAGCCACCCCTTCATTGTCACATCCTTCCAGGCAATATACAAAAGGACCGGCAGCAATGGCCACCTTATTTTGCAGATCCGCTACAGCTTCATTGGCCGTTACCAACCGCGGCTGAACAGGTAATGTCAACTCTACTCTATCTCCCTTTTTCCACTTCCGCTGAATTTCGGCATATCCTTTAAATATTTTCATTGCGATAGATTTGCCGTTTACTTTCAGATTGACAGCAGACTTCACTTCCGAACGATACAAATCGTATGGATTCTCGACTCCCTGTGCCCATCCCGGGATCCGTACTTTTAATAAAAAAGTTTTTTCTTTCTCCGGTTCAACAGTCATGACAACAGAACCATCCCATGGATATCCGGTCTTTTGCGTCAACCGTATCCGACTCTGATCCGATAGGCTCAGTTCCGTTTCACTGCCGATAAAGAGGTTTACATAGATATCATCCCCCTTCTGTGAATAGATAAATCCGGGCATTGCGGACATCATTTTCAAGAACATGGGCGGACAGCAAGGACAATCATGCCATCCCCAACGGGCGTGCTTGGCGGAATTCAACGGATTCTGATAAGTATATTGTGTACCCGAAAGAGAAATGCCTGTCAGGACATTATTATATAAAGTACGTTCCAGCTCGTCCATATATTTAGCATCACCGGTCAGTTCATTCATTCTCTGGCTGAAAAAGCCGGCACCGACAGCAGCACAAGTTTCCAGATAAGCATCCGTAGGCAAGAAATAATCAGGCCCGAACTTTTCGTCAAAGTGAACAGCACCTACCCCACCGGTGATAAACATACGTTTACCAATCATATTATCCCATAAACGGCTGACGGCAGCTATATACTCCGGTGAACGATTTTCAAGTGCAGCAGACGTTGCTCCGGTAGCAAACAAGGTGGCACGAACAGCATGCCCCTCGATTGTCTTCTGCTCGAAAAACGGAATAGAATCCTGTGCATAGTCTCCCCATGACGGGCGGGTATGATTGCCAAACTCAGGAGCCTCGTATTTCCGGTCGCGTATCCATTGTTCGGCAGCAGGGTTACCCCATGTCCCCCACAACGGGAATCCGCAATGTTTTCCTCTACCTTCGATCCAGAATTCAGCCAACCTGAGATATTCCCGCTCAACTACCGGAACATTGATCTGTTTCTTCAGTCCCGGATTGTCTCTATATAAGGTATACAGTTTCACCAAAGCCTCTTCCGGACCCGAATGTGCAGGAACCACATTCTTTTTAGGAAAAGTCCCCATATATTCAGCCATCAAATTAGCACAGCGAGTTGCCACTTCCAGTAATTTTGTTTTTCCGGTCGCATTATAATAGTGTACGCCCGCTTCCACCAACATACCGGCGTTGTATACATCGTGTTGCCAACGGAGCATTCCTCCCCGCTCTCCCCACTGATGGTCGGCTTCCATCAGTTGAGTGTAAGTATCGATATACCCGTTAGGTTCAGACGCCTGTGCCACAGCAATCCGATCGATATATCCGTCCACCCGTTTTTCCAAAGCCGCATCCGATTGCCTTGCCATCAGGTCTGCCACTCCACGGATAGTCTCGTAAACAAGCCCATCGAACCAGGGAGCTCCTGCATGCCGTCCGATATTGCGTTCACCTTTCGCCACACGATCGAAGTTTTCGAACGTATTACAGAATTCTCCCGGATGCTCCAGATGCTTTCCTTCAAACTTATCGAAAACATCGTTTACCGTTACTTTCTGCCAAAGATTCAATTTGGGTTTCCAGAATGTATCTTCTATTTTCACTTGGTTTACTTCCGGAAACCGAATACCGGAGCTCCCTTTATCAGACGGCCCTGCCGTCAAACTTCCGGTTGCAGTCATTGCAAGTAGTACCGGAAACATAAATCTGTACGTTCTCATTGTTTTATTTTTAGTTTGTTGTTTCTTCCGCTCCTTTTTTTGCCTGTGAATCTTTACAATCCGAGCAACAGTGCAAAGATAATGAAACCTATCGTAACTGATACGAACTGGTATGTATTTTTATTATGTTACAAAACATATACGATATCCGGACAATAGCTGTACCCTTTTACGTTTTTTATCCTATCTTTGCAGCACCAAAAACAAAAGTATGAAAAGGAACGAATCAAAATACAAACAGGTAGTAAACCACGTAATAGACGGTATCAATAACGGTAGTTATAAGAAAGGTGACTGGATTCTCTCTATCAACGAATTCAGGAAAAACTATAATCTATCCAGAGATACGGTATTCGCCGGTTTAAGCGAACTGAAATCAAAAGGAATCATTGATTCGACTCCGGGTGTAGGTTATTATATAGCGACGACCCGCATCGCACAAAAGCTGAATATATTCCTTCTTTTCAACGAATTCAATGAATTCAAAGAAGATCTTTACAATTCATTTATTTCATCCATCAGGAAAACCGCCAATGTAGATCTATATTTTCATAATTACAACCGAAAGGTTTTTGAAACTCTGATCAACGAAGCCAATTATAAATACACAACCTATATTCTGATGCCCGGTAAATTCACTAATATAGCCCCACTATTGGAAAGCCTATCGGGTCGTGTCTTTTTACTCGACCATTTCCATCCCGAACTGGCCGGAAAATACTCTTCTGTCGCACAGAATTTTGAAAAAGACACCTACGAAGCCTTGGTATACGGACTTCCCCACCTAAAGAAATATGATCATATCATAATGGTTCAGAAAGAAGAAAAAGAACCGATCGAGCGCTATAACGGGCTTTGCGCATTCTGTGAAGAATACCATTTCACGCATGAATATACCGACTCCGTCCGGAACAGGGAAATCAGGCAAGGGGAAACCTTCATGGTCGTTAATGACCGGGATCTCGTCGACCTGCTTAAACAGGCCCAACTACAGAATTTCGCACCGGGAAAAGACTTTGGAATCATTTCTTACAACGACACCCCGCTTAAAGAAATATTGGCCGGAGGAATCACCACTTTGTCTACCGACTTCAAACAAATGGGACAAACAATGGCTTCACTCATTACACAAAAAGAGATAAAGACCATCGAGAATCCCTGGAAGTTGGATATCCGGAACTCACTTTAATGTCCGGATTCATATACCAACCCTTTTTTTAATATTTGAAAGATCACACAGAGGCATACCAATACCCTGCATTAAACATCAATTATTCATATACTTCTGTGTGATCTGTGCCAATTTCTAACGTATTTCCAACTGAAATACATTGTTGAGACCGTACCGCTACTTCGCGGCAGCGATCATTTCCACAAAGTTACCATCCCGATCGAACCTGACCTGTGATCCGTCTCCCAATTTATAAATCCACCCCTCTATGCTATAAGAAGAGAAATACATATTGAGGTCATCCGGAAATTGATGTCGCATATATCTGTATGTTTTCTCGGAAATGCTCAATTCTATTTTTTCTTTTCCAAGAAAACCTCCCTGGGAATCAAACATCAGTCCGTCACCATTCGTCAACTCCACCAAAAATGAAGCTGCAACCGAACGATCGACTCTCGTAATTTCGGAGTTCGAATGTGCCGAAATATATTCGGTAATCTTTTCAGGAAGCGATGCTACCAGCTTTTCAGGAAATGCAAATCCGTTCCCATCTATATTCAACCATTCGCTGGCATCTTCGTTGACAAGCATATTAAATCCGTTCGGCAAACAGACCTTGAAATTCAAAACATCCGTATGAAGCGGATGACTGATGGAAATGGAACGCAGTTTGCCAAAGTACTCTTCAGCCAAAGCTTGTGCCTGCATCACAGGTACTACTATCGGTTTGTTTTCCGGATCGATAGTCACATACACCGTCTTGCTGACCTGAATGGTATAACAGGTACCCTCCAAACGAATGTAAGTAACTTGTGCAGCCGGATAATCCCGATACAATTGTTCGGTTACTTTTGCAGGTAAAGTCTCCAGAATCGAAACCGGCAGCAACTCTGTACCTCCATTCACTTCTGTCCACTGACCACGATCATTCAGCACACATTTAAATCCATTCTCCAACCAGAATGAATAGCCGGCAGTAACATTCTCATTCGGAATGTGCTCCACCACCGCCTGGAAAACTCCATCCGGAAAATACGTTGCAACAAAATCACGTACAGGTTGCGGCACTCCGGATTCATCTTTTATATCCATTTCATAGCCAATACACGTTCCGTCATAATAGAACGCTATTTTCTTACCGCTACTTAACAACACACAATCCCCATAACAGGCATTCTCTATACCGATAAACGGATCATCGGGAAAAAGTTGCTGTACATATTCAATAATCTTTCCCCAAAGAGAGTCTAAGGACCCGGGTAACTTTTGATCCGGAATCATCAATCTTTTCCATCCTCCATTTTCACTAAATTCCACTTTAACTTCATTGGGAAAAACAACACGATAAAGCAACCGGGCATTTTCCTGATCGGTATTCGTTCTTTCTATTTTCTCCGGAGTTTGTCCCGGAAAGTAATTAGATAAAAAAGATTGTGCAGTGCCCGGCAGTTGATTCATTTCGATTGTACCGGAAGATTCATTCTCCTCCGAACAACTGCCCAGAAACGGAAGTAATCCGAATAAGAAACATAAGTAAAGGACAGGATAAAAAGATTTCATAGTTGCGTGGTTTTTATGTTTCAGACAAAGTTAACGGAAAGCTCTGAATATAAGCACATAGAGGCGTTAAACTTCTTTAAGGGGCAAGTCAAAACGAGCACAACGCTTACTCCAGCTCCCCTAAAGCCCCAACATAAAACACAAAGGACAGCTGTCAGGACCGACAACCTTTGTTTATATCTATATGCCTATTTATTAAATTTACCTCTCTTCCACATCAAAGGGGCGGATTTAAGATCGATAATTTTTAGGAATTGATAAAATTATGTAAGTTTGTAAACAGAATAATGAATTCCTCTCCAATGAAAAACATCATAAACAAAATCAGGCAGTTATACCCGGTTTCGGATGAAGCGCTCCAGGCATTACAGGCAAACATGCAGGTAAAGTATTATCCCAAAGATACTTATATAGTGCAATCGGGAATAACGGATCGCCTGGTTTATTTCATCGAAGAAGGTGTCACCCGTTCTGTATTTCATCACAACGGGCAAGATACCACCACCTGGTTCAGCCAAGAAGGTGACGTTACTTTCGGCATGGATTCGTTATATTATAAACAGCCGTCCATAGAGAGTATTGAAACCCTTTCGGATTGCAAAATCTACGTTCTCCATATAGACGAACTGAACGCCCTTTACGAAAAGTATATCGATATAGCCAACTGGGGAAGGATCTTGCATCAGGACGTCAACAAAGAACTCAGTCACATGTTTGTGGAAAGACTCCAGCTTTCTCCCAAGGAACGATACGAACAGTTCAACAGGCGCTACCCCGGACTGATCAATCGGGTAAAGCTGAAGTATGTCGCTGCATTTCTGGGTATTTCCATTTATACACTCAGCCGGGTACGCGCTAAAAAATAGCTCCCGGCCGGTCTTTTTTGCTTTTAAGCAAAAGAACTTCATTTTGCAAGCCGTATCTTTGCCATCTGAAAATATTAACTAACTAATAAAACACAGATGTCGAATATTTCTTCAACAGTTTTTGCAGATACCAAGCCGCATTATCATCTACTGGACGGGCTCCGGGGAGTAGCCGCTCTTATGGTTATATGGTATCATGTATTCGAAGGCTATGCTTTTGCCGGTGGTACCACTATCGATACCTTCAACCACGGATATTTAGCAGTAGATTTCTTCTTTATCCTTTCAGGTTTCGTTATCGGTTATGCTTATGATGATCGTTGGGGTAAGAATTTCACCATGAAAGATTTCATTAAACGCCGTTTGATACGTCTTCATCCGATGGTAATCATGGGTGCCGTAGTGGGTGCTATCACATTCTATATCCAGGGTTCTGTACAATGGGACGGAACACATATCGGCATATCGATGGTGATGTTGTCTCTTCTTTGTACCATCTTTTTCATCCCTGCAATGCCGGGTGTAGGTTACGAGGTTCGCGGCAATGGCGAAATGTTCCCATTGAACGGCCCCTGCTGGTCATTATTCTTCGAGTACATAGGCAATATCCTTTACGCTTTGTTCATTCGTCGTCTGTCAAATAAAGCGTTGACCATAGTTGTAGTATTACTGGGAGTAGCATTGGCTTCATTTGCCATCTTCAATGTCTCGGGTTATGGAAACATAGGAGTCGGCTGGACACTGGACGGTGTAAACTTTATAGGCGGATTATTAAGAATGCTTTTCCCCTTCTCCATGGGTATGCTTTTATCGCGTAACTTCAAGCCCATGAAGTTGAGAGGTGCATTCTGGATATGTACCCTTGTAATGATCGCCTTGTTCGCAGTGCCTTATTTGGAAGGAACGGAATCAATCTGCACAAACGGCATTTATGAAGCATTCTGTATTATCATAGCTTTCCCCATCCTGCTTTGGATAGGAGCATCGGGAACCACCACGGATAAGAAGTCAACCCAAATATGTAAATTCCTGGGAGATATATCTTATCCGATCTATGTGATACATTATCCATTCATGTATTTGTTCTATGCATGGTTGATCAAAAATCAACTTTTCACATTAGGAGAGACCTGGCAAGTTGCCTTATGCGTTTACGCATGGAACATATTGTTTGCTTATCTATGCTTGAAGCTATATGATGAACCGGTACGCAAATATCTGGCTAAACGCTTCCTGAATAAGAAACAATAATATGTACTTGCTCTATATAAGTAGCGCCACAAACATAAACACATGGCTGAGATAGAAGAGTTGCAGTGAATTCACTTTAAGGTAGGCCTTAAGTGAATTCACTGCAACTCTCATTATGGAAGAATCCAATCTCGGAAAAGGCATTTGATGATTGCATAAATTGTTCAACCGGAACTTCCGAGAGTCCGAACAATACATTAGTCAGAATATTCTTCAGCAAGATTCAGCTAATACCTAAAGTTCAAACTTCAGCACATCACTCCCCCCTTCTTCCGTTATATTCAGTCCCAATACATATCTACCGGATGGAGCAACAGCAATTCTTTCCAATTTTACATCTGTCTGATAGATGGCAACCGGAGCACCTTGCCAGGTAAAGACCATAATTTTTGATTTACCCGAAGTACCCGGGAAACCGTTATAAAGGGCATAAAGATAATTGGGAGTACCACAAAGAGAAATGAAATATTTAGGTGCATTCGGAAAATCAAGAAACTCAGGGTCATACTCCGGGGATTTCAACTCTTTCCCTATCACTATTTCTTTCATCAGATTTCCTTTTAAATCATAAAAACAGAGAGAGTTCAGATTCAGCAATCCCATACAAGCTGCCTTTGCATCTTGATTTACCATTAAACAACTTTCGTATAGATAAGATAAATGTCCTTCCGGATATCCGGACCTAATATCACGATGATAATCCACAGTCTTAACACGGGCAGTATGCTTATCATAAATGAAAAACAAACCATGCTGCATATCTACATCAATGCCATATACACAAGAGTCTGTTTCATTATAATCCCTGACTACAGGCATCTCCGGCAATTGTTGTGCCTCAACGACAGAAACAGCGACAGGAGCGGGAGATGCTGCCGAATGAATCGCAACAATCTTTTTATTCCAACTATTCAACTCAATGAACGATAGCTTTCCTTTGCCCTCTCTGCCTATCGATTTCTCAAAAAAAGGAAAAAGAAAATCATCCGGGCCCTCTCCTTTCATCCCCAATCCGACAAGAGCAGGAGGAATTGTAGCAGTGAAGATCTTTAATAATGTATCATTACGTGTGTCCAAAAAAGCACAAAAAGAATCAGTTACACACAAATCATAGAAAATATTCAGTCCTTCTTCTTCCGGCAAGAAGATTTCGTATTGAAGAGTATCCGTACACGTATCAGGAATATACACGGTTAACTTTTCCTGTTCCGATCCGCAAGAGATCATTACTATCGTTGCCAGACATATCAATAAGAGTTTAACCATAATCAAATCTTTTTCATAATAATCAGTTTTAGTTCATTAGTCTGACAAAGATAATAACTACAAACATATCCTTAAAAGAAAATAACAATAAATCCGGTACAACAAAGGATGCATTAGAAAGAAATAACTTCTGAAAAGATCACTTATATTTTTGACAGTTTGCTAAACAACTCTTCTCAGGTTTGATTATTTCAGCACATTAGCCAGGTTCTTACTAAAAATCGCCCCTATTTCATTTTTCCGTTTATCATATTGCAGGAATCCAGATATTTTCACAACACAATGAACGCCCAAAGGAGAAAGTAAGAGTACTCGTGTTTGTTTTTCGCAAAAATAAAGCGCTTTTGGAAAGTCAGAGAGTAGTCTTCTGTGCTTGTCAACCAGAAAAAGAAGGAGCAAAATAAGCTCTCTATTATGGAACAATATATGTAATCGTGCAAAACATTAGGAGATTTTCAAAAAAGAAGTAAGCATTTTCAGAAATTGCTTACTTCTTTTAGAGTAGATACTTACTTCTTTTGTACCAGATGCCTACTCCTTTTCTAGGAAATGTCGGCTTCAGAGTCCAAAAAGCCCGGCTTTTCGTTGCATTCACCCCGATTATCACCCTCCTATCCTTCCGGTTGAACAGAAAGGAAGGAAGAGGAAGTTATCAAAAAAGGCATTTTAAATACTTTTTGAAAGCTGATACAGATAAATAGAATCATACTATCAAATCGCTTTCTCTGCCTTACTTTACCAGCTCTGCAGTAACATAATCTCTGCTATATGTACATGATAAACGATACGAAACTTTCCCTCTTTATCTTTAAACATAGTGTTATACCCTACACCCTGCAAAAGCGCCGGGATTCTGCAAGATAAGATTTTCATCGTATTTGGTCCATTTGCCGATTATATCGGTTGCCGTAGCACAGCCTACCCCATAGAACGGACTTTCAAAGCTATTGCCGGAATAAGCCATATAGTACAGCTCCTTATGTTTAAACACATAAGAGCCTTCGTTGTCCCAAGACCAGACTTCTTCTCAAGCTTGATACATTTTTCAAAACAACCAATATGTAAAGAATGAATTTACATTTTCTGTATTACTTAAATATACGTTCCAAATATTTCTTTGTCTGATCAGGAAATTCCTTTCTTGGTATAAAAAAATCGGAAATATGTCCTTTCTTGTCAATCATAAAAACATATGGAGTCAAAGAATAATCAAAATCAAATGAGAGTGAATCAACCCGATACAGTCGAGGATTATCAAACTCTTTACATTTCACATGTAGATCTCTAACTGGAATATTAGCTATCAACATAGCCATTTTAATTTTACTTTGCTTTTTAGAGCAATCTAACTCAGAAATCAAGAAGTTAAGACAGTCTCTACAAGAATAAACAGAAAATCTAACAATTAATAAACTATCTTCAAGAATCTCCCTTATTTTCATAGACAAGTTCTAAAAGTCAATAATTTTTTATCCAAATCAAACGATATACTTCTATTTTTGATTGAAGTTATCATCCATTTTAAGGTCATATATCTAATATTTTTTTATTAAACACACAAAGTGAAGGATTTTTCTCAAGATTACCCTTATCTTCAAAAGCTATAACAATATCATCTCCTAGAATCTTGAAGAAAGAGCATTCTTTTAGTTGCATTTCATCTGTCAAAATTGCAAATATTTCTGATTTCTTTGTTTTCTCACTATATCTACATAAGTAAACACGATCATACCACATAAATGTAAAATATATATAATATCCATCTATCTGATAGAATCTTGCGACAGAAGCGCAGCTTTGATTTTCCGGCTTATTTAAATACATTATTCGAGCATATATATCTTTAGCTGCCTCCTCTTCAGGTATCGCATAAGTACCAAAATCTATTTTAATTCTTGTTTGTTCTTGTTCAGATAGGAAAGAGCATATAGCAAATATTCTGTCAATGAATTCTATAGATATTAAAACTAATAGGATTAATAAAGACGAAGTAATTGCTAGAGGTGCATTTCCTTTTGAAATGATTGATTCATTATTCTTTCTTTTCAATGGAGATCCTTCGTCTGGAGCATTGGTTTTATGTGAATCGAATGCTTCCGAACTGGGACACTTCTTGCAAAAAGGAAATGGTTTTGGAGAATGTATCACTCCTGGATATATAGGACATTGCAATGATACTATTTATGTTTCTGAACGTTCTAGAACAAGGCGAATGACTTATTTACTATCAAATCATAATGATAGTTTGCAATATAAGTGTCTTGAAGATGTTAGTCCTAAAATGAATTCAGAATTTTATTATCAGATTTGTCGTCTACAAAGTGGTTTATTTGTAGGTGCCCGTTTATTTGGAAAAGAACATTTGTTTACATTGTTAGACGAAAGTTTGGATACACTTACCACTTTTGCACGGGTGCCGATAGACATTGAGGAAAATGCAAATAATAAGCTCGCTCCTTTTATTGGTCATTTATGTATAGATGATAATACGGTTTATTATGCTTCTAATGACTTTTCTTATATGGCTGCTTATGATATTTTATCTGAGAAAGAGATAAAACCAGTATTTGAGAGGATGTATATATCTCCAATAATCCAAAAATCAGCGAATGGGATTTCATTAGATAAATACAAACATCTTTTGGGCTTTGGTGATATCAGGGTTTATCAGAATTATATTTTTGCGACGTATATAGGGAAACCTGATATAACAATGGATCAAGAGAATGATATTTCAGCTTTAGTCCCCACTCATTTGCTGGTTTTTAATAAAGATGGAGTTCCAATTGTAAAATTTAAGTTTCCGTTTAAAATAAGATCATTCGTGTTTACCAAATCCAAGATGTATCTATTAGATGTGGATTGTAATATAGAATCTGTCGATTTGGTAGAGTTGTGGAAGCATTTGCCCGATTGAAGTGGGATAGTGACTTTATAGAATAAATATGAATAATATGAGATTTAATTTAGTCGTTTTATTTGTAATTTTACTTTCTTTCTATTCTTGTGGCAGGGAAGAAAAAACTGTGTATGATTTTCCTTTAGAACAATCGCTTAAGAGTGATAAGGAAGTTAGTTTAAACAAGGAACTATTAGCTCCCTATCTGATGTGTTCTTATGATTCCACTCTGTGTCTAATAGATTGGACTGCCAATCCGATGGTGCATGTTTATAACATGAATACAGGGAAAGAGATGGTTGCTTTTGGGAATAAAGGCATGGGACCGGATGATTTTCTATCTATATCCCAAATGTATGTAGATATGGGCAAGCGTTCTTTGGTACTGTATGATCAGTCTTTGCAAACTATAAGTTCTTTTCAAATTGATAGTTTAGCTCAAGGCAGTCTTTCAAAGATAGATTGTGTTTCAGCTCCTAAGTTAGGAATGAATAGGGTATATGCTTATTCGGATTCCATATTTTACGGAAGTGGGACTTTTGAAAGTGGCTTGATAGCGAAATGCAATCAGAAAGAGATTTTAAATCAATATCTCCCTTTTCCACACACAGAGCAAGCGGTAAATCGGGATGTAAACTATTTGTTGTTTCAGGGGGATCTTATTATGAAGCCGGATAAAAAACGTTTTGCTTACTTGGCGTATGAGTGCGATTTATTATCTATTCAGAAAGTGGTAAATGACACGTGCCTGGAAAGTGTAGTACATTTGAATACGTATACGCCGTTATTTGAGAATCAATCTACTAACGAAGTGTCTTCTGTTAATGTCTCTACCGATTCTCCTAAAGGATTTCTTCGTGGGGTAGCCACTGAAAACTATGTTTATGCACTTTACAGTGGGCAAATTGGGAAAAATAAGGCAATAGCAAATGAAATTTATGTATTTGATTGGGAAGGACGTGCTGTAAAGAAAGTGATACTGGATAGATGGGGTGTATGCATCTCGGTGGATAGTAATGATGAACGACTCTGCCTGATGACAAAGGAAACGGATGGTGGAGAAGAGCGTTATCATTATTATTGTTATCAGTTAAACTGACTTTTTGGTTAGGGTGTTACGGGTTTGCTTGATATACTTTAAAAATGAAATATACGTTAGTTGTTTAAAAATAACGAAGATGAAACAAAAATATATCTTATTTCTTTCATTGTGTTTTGTGCTTTTTTCATGTAGGAAGAACGATGTTGGTTCGGTCTATTCATTTGACACAGTATGCAAAATTGTAGACTATAATCTTATTTGTTCAGATGAAAATGCTCCTTGGGGAGCTATAATGAATATGGAAATAGTAGACAGCATTTTAATTCTCCAGCATGCAATGGATGAATATGCATTTTCATTTATTAATGTAAATAATGGGGAGCTATTATCTCAATGGGGGCGTACAGGCGAAGGACCAGAAGAGTTTATAGATTTTGGGTCTGGTTTTGAAATCGTTGACTCGAGAATTGTTTTTCTGGATCGAATGAAGAAAGAAAGGATTTCGGTATTATTATCTGATATCTTAAGCAAAAAAGAACATCCGGATATAACAAGGGAGGCTTATCCTTATAATGTGGATTTCAGGGTTTTGGAGATTAATGCTGTTGGCAATAAAAAAATAGTAACAGGCGGGTTTAAGAAAGGTTATTGGGGAGCTCTTGACTCACAGAATCATATTATACCTAATGTGGCAGAGCTTCCTTTCGATGCGGGTGAGGTGTCCGGTTTAGAGAAGGGTATCGTTTTCGGAGGTATATTGAAGGCAAATAGTAAACAATCCAAATTTGTGCTTTCAATACGTGCTTCTGATATTTTCGAAATTTATCGTGTTTCTGACGATGGAATAAATCGTGTCTATGTGAGTCCTTTTAAGCATATTCCGAAAACCTGGAAGAAGGGAGGCGGTTATGCAATTGATTATAACCAAAGTATTGGAGGAATAAAAAATATAGCAGTCTCGGATGACTTGATTTGTTTTTCACTCTTTTTACAAAATTACAATGAGGCTGCAAAAACAGACTTTGCGTCTAATGAACTGTTCTGTTTTGATTGGGATGGGAATAAAGTGAAAAAATATGTGTTACCTTTTCCTATAGGTAATTTCTGTATTGATGGAACTCATATCTATGGAGTTCGGAACTTTGAAGATAAAATTATCATTTATCGTTTTAACATGTAATCTGAACACCACAGAGGACACAGGGTAGCACGGAGGCGATTTTAAATCGTTGATTATTAATAAAAGGCTCTGTGATGCTCCGTGGTGAAAAGAGTTATATGAATATGAAAATTATGAAATATATTGGGTTAGGCTTGCTTCTGCTTGTCTGCTCATGCGGGGGTAGAGACAGACAAGTGGAGGAGGCCTTATCCCTTTCGGGCAATAACCGTAATGAACTTGAAGCGGTGCTGAAGCATTATGAAGGAGATGGCCGGAAGCTGGAGGCGGCACGCTTCTTGATTGGCAATATGCCCGGAAGTTATGGAGCTAATCCGATAGTAGAGCAGGATTGTTCTGCTTTTTACGAGGCTTATGATTCATTGGGACAAAAGTATGACTATCGGGTAGGAACGGAATGGGGGAAACAGGTAGATAGTCTTTGGAAGGATTTTAGTAATCGACATCGGGTAAGGCAGGAACTTAACTATGATATTACCCGCATGAAGGCGGAAGATTTAATCCGGGAAATTGATCTGGCATTTCGGGCATGGGTGGAGAATGTGCATTCAAGAAACTGTTCGTTTGAAGATTTTTGTGAGTATATACTGCCTTATAGGCGACAGAATGGCTTATTGATTGACAATGCACGCTGGGAGTTCAACAAACGGCATCAGGGAAAGTATTTTGTGAAAGAGGGAAAGGATTGGCAACAAGAGATCGATTCGTTGTTATATGAATATAAGTATCTGACTCATTCCGGTTTTTGGGGGACGAAGATTCCGATATGGAATGCGGTGACTCTTGAGAAGATGCGTCATGGGTTATGTGCACAGCGCTGTTGGTATAACTCTTTGTTATTATCATCATTGGGGATTCCGGTTGCCATTGACTTTGTTCCGGCATGGGGAAACCGAAATAATTCGCATACCTGGAATGTGGTGCTAATAAACGGGGAATCGCATGCTTTTGAGGCGTTTTGGGATAATGATCGCTGGAAATATAAGCGGATTTATAATAACCGGGATGATGATGAACTTTGGGGAAGATTCCGCCTTCCGAAGGTATACAGATATACCTACTCAAATCATATTGAAGGACCGTTGGCAGATGTAGAGGTGGATAAAGCTGATATTCCGGAGCTATTTCGTAGTGTGAAAAAGGTGGATGTTTCTTCGGAGTATTTTGAAACGGCCGATGTAACGGTGGAGTTGACAGGTGAGGCGCCTCAAGGGGTGAAATATGCGTATTTGGCTGTGTTCGGATATCAGGACTGGCACCCTGTGCAGTGGGCAAAGATAGAAAATGGGAGGGCTGTCTTTCGGGAAATGGGTAAGGACATGGTTTATTTACCCGTTTATTACAAGCGGGGAGGATTATTGCCCGCAGCAGAACCTTTCAGATTGCGGAATGACGGAACGATGGAGAAGCTGAGCGGAAATGAAGGAACAGAGGAGGTTGCCGTGAGGATGGTGACGGGAGCGCCGGCTTATGATCAGAATAGGGAATATCTGGGGTGTATGAAAGGAAGCCGGATAGTAGGATTACTTGATGGAAAATCAGAAGAAGAACTGTGCAGATGGACGGACTCGCTGGCTCTGCAGTCGGTTGTACGGAAGGTGTCCGCACGATTACCTTACCGTTTTGTAAGGTTATTATTACCGTCGGATAGCATTGCTTTGGGGGAGCTTTCTTTTTATACGGAAGAAGGACGGATCGGGAATGTGAGGATAATTACTCCGATGAGGGCTACCGGAAGGAATGAAGTGCCCGGGATGATAACCGATGGTTTGGGGGCGACGGGCTATCGAGGCAGGGTGGCAGAAAGGCTGGTAGATATAGATCTGGGAAAAGAGTATATGGTCAGTCATATTGGAATGACTTCTTACCTGAAAACACAGTTGTTCTGTCCGGATGAATTTGAGTTAAGATATTGGGATAATGGTTGGAAGACTGTGGAGCGTAAGCAAGCTGATCATAAAGGGTATCTTGTATTTGAGAGAGTGCCCCGGGGAGCATTGCTGATGTTGAAAAACTGTCGCTGGAAAGGAAAGACGGCAGAGCGTATATTTACTTATGAAAAAGGAGATGTGAAGTGGGAATGATTGCTATGAACGAACAGTTGCCTTGCCATTATTGTTAAACCTCCTTAAGGAAATGCCTATTCGTCACTTTTTATTTGTTATTTTGCACCAAATTCGGGTGGAGTGTGTCCTGACGTTTCGGGGTACACTTAAATATGCAGATAAAACCAATGAATAAACTCACTATAAATGCCTGTCCGCTATGTGGGGGCGCACATTTGAAACGTGCTATGACCTGTACGGATTTTTATGCTTCCGGTGAACAGTTTGACTTGTACACCTGCGAAGATTGCGGATTTACTTTTACGCAAGGAGTCCCGGTAGAGGCGGAAATAGGCAGATATTACGAAACACCTGATTATATTTCCCATTCGGACACGAAGAAAGGTGCCATGAATGCCATTTACCATCATGTACGTCAGTATATGCTTGGAAGAAAGGCGCGTTTGGTGATGAAAGAGTCTCATCGAAAAACCGGGAGGATACTGGATATCGGTACAGGTACCGGTTACTTTGCCCATACGATGCAGAATAGGGGATGGGAAGTAGAGGCCGTGGAGAAGAGCGGACAAGCCCGTAATTTTGCACGCGAACATTTCGGGCTGAATGTGAGGCCGGAGGCTGCATTGAAAGAATTAGTTCCGGGAACGTTCGATGTAATCACGTTGTGGCACGTCATGGAGCACTTGGAACATTTGGACGAAACGTGGGAATTGTTACGTGAACTGTTGACCGAGAAAGGGGTATTGATAGTGGCTGTGCCTAATTGCTCGTCGTATGATGCGATGAAATACGGGAAGTACTGGGCTGCTTATGATGTACCCCGTCATTTATGGCATTTTACGCCTGCCACGATTCAGCAGTTCGGGTCGAAGCACGGATTTATTCTGGCAGCCCGTCATCCGATGCCGTTCGATGCTTTCTATGTATCGATGCTGACGGAGAAACATAAAGGTAGTGCATACTCCTTTGTGAAAGGCATGTGGACCGGAACGGTGGCATGGTTGAGTGCCCAGGCTAAAAAGGAACGGAGTAGTTCGATGATTTATGTATTCAGAAAGAAACGCTGATGAAGAGTAAAAGCAGAAATAACGCTGTGTCATATTTTGATATGCAGTTCATCACTTCCAGTATCAGTACCACGTTGGTATTGCTGTTACTGGGGCTTGTGGTGTTCTTTGTATTGGCGGCCAATAATTTGTCTGTTTATGTGCGGGAAAATATTAATTTTTCCGTGCTTATCAGTGATGATATGAAGGAGACAGATATTCTGAAGCTTCAGAAACGGCTGAATAATGAACCTTTTGTGAAAGAAACAGAATATATCTCGAAAAAACAGGCATTGAAAGAGCAGACGGAAGCCATGGGGACCGATCCGCAAGAGTTTTTGGGGTATAACCCGTTTACGGCTTCAATAGAAATTAAATTGCATTCGGACTATGCGAACTCCGACAGTATTGCGAAAATAGAGAAATTGATTAAAAGAAATACCAATATACAGGATGTGCTTTATCAGAAAGACTTGATCGACGCGGTAAATGAAAATATCCGTAATATCAGTCTTGTTCTGCTGGCATTGGCCGTGATGTTGACATTTATCTCTTTTGCGCTGATTAATAATACAATCCGGCTGGCTATCTACTCGAAACGTTTCTTGATACATACGATGAAACTGGTGGGAGCGAGCTGGGGATTTATTCGTCGTCCGTTTTTGAAAAGGAATATATGGAGTGGGGTTCTGGCTGCTTTTATTGCAGATACGATCCTGATGGGGGCCGCTTACTGGCTGGTATCCTATGAGCCTGAATTGATTCGGGTAATTACGCCCGAAGTCATGTTACTGGTATCGGGCGCAGTATTGGTGTTCGGTGTGGTCATCACTTTCTTGTGTGCTTATCTTTCTATTAATAAATATCTGAGGATGAAAGCAAGTACGCTATATTATGTGTAATTCCGGATTTATAGATGTAAATAAATTAATGTAAATAACAATGGGTGATAAACAAAAATTTGCCTTCGATAAAACGAACTTCATTCTGCTTGCTATCGGCATGGCAGTGGTTATTCTGGGCTTTATCCTGATGACAGGGCCTTCATCGTCGGAAACGGTGTTTCAGGCGGACATTTTCAGTGTGAGAAGAATTAAGGTGGCTCCGGTGGTCTGTTTCCTGGGCTTTATTTTTATGATATATGGCGTGATGCGCAAACCCAAAACAAAAGAATAAAACAGGATGGAATGGTTTGAAGCACTGATCCTTGGATTGATTCAGGGACTGACTGAGTATTTACCGGTAAGCAGTAGCGGGCATTTGGCCATTGGTTCGGCTTTATTTGGTATAGAAGGAGAAGAAAATCTGGCATTTACCATTGTGGTGCATGTAGCCACTGTGTTCAGTACATTGGTGATTCTGTGGAAAGAGATAGACTGGATTTTCCGTGGTTTATTTAAGTTTGAGATGAACAGTGAAACGCGCTATGTAATCAATATCTTGATTTCGATGATTCCTATTGGTATCGTCGGGGTGTTTTTTAAAGATGAAGTGGAGGCCATTTTTGGCTCGGGATTACTGATTGTTGGCTGCATGCTGTTGCTGACGGCTGCGTTACTGTCGTTTTCGTATTATGCAAAGCCACGCCAGAAAGAGAACATCTCGATGAAGGATGCATTTATCATTGGACTGGCGCAGGCGTGTGCAGTATTACCGGGATTATCTCGTTCGGGCAGTACGATTGCAACCGGTTTGTTATTGGGTGATAATAAAGCGAAACTGGCACAATTTTCTTTCCTGATGGTGATGCCTCCTATATTGGGAGAGGCGCTGCTGGATGGTATGAAGATGATAAAAGGTGAGGCTATTGCGGGCGATATTCCTACTTTGTCATTGATAGTAGGTTTCATTGCGGCTTTTGTTTCAGGTTGCCTGGCTTGTAAGTGGATGATTAATATCGTGAAGAAAGGTAAGTTGATTTACTTTGCTATTTATTGTGCAATAGTTGGAGTGGTCACCATTGTCGTTTCACAATTGCAATAAATTGCGGATGAATTTTAAAGAAGGAGAAGTACTTTATTTTAATAAACCGTTGGGATGGACGTCTTTTAAAGTCGTGGGGCACGCCCGTTACCATATGTGCCGGCGGATGAAAGTGAAGAAATTAAAGGTTGGACATGCAGGTACACTCGATCCCTTGGCAACAGGGGTGATGATTGTTTGTACAGGCAAGGCTACCAAGAGAATAGAGGAGTTTCAGTATCATACGAAGGAGTATGTGGCTACCATACAGTTGGGCGCTACTACTCCGTCTTACGATCTGGAACATGAAATAGATGCTACATACCCTACGGAGCATATTACCCGTGAGTTGGTGGAAAAGACGTTGAAAACGTTTGTTGGCGAGATACAGCAGATACCTCCCGCTTTCTCGGCTTGTAAGGTAGATGGTGCACGCGCTTACGATTTGGCCCGTAAAGGCCAGGAAGTGGAGTTGAAACCGAAATTGCTGGTAATTGATGAGATAGAGTTGTTGGAGTGTAATTTACCGGAAATTAAAATACGGGTGGTTTGCAGCAAGGGGACTTATATTCGTGCATTGGCACGTGACATCGGAGAGGCTTTGCAAAGCGGGGCGCACTTGACCGGGCTGATACGTACCCGTGTGGGAGACGTCAAGTTAGAGCAGTGTCTGGATCCGGCAAAGTTCGCGGAATGGATAGATCAGCAAGATGTTGAGATATCTGATTGAAGTAAAAAAATAGAAAATAAAATAATTAATAAACGCACATTATTATCATGAAACTGTCGCAATTTAAATTTAAGTTACCCGAAGAAAAGATTGCTTTGCACCCTACAAAGTACAGAGACGAGTCGCGCTTGATGGTACTCCACAAGCGTACGGGAGAGATTGAGCACAAGATGTTTAAAGACATCCTGAATTATTTTGATGATAAAGACGTGTTTGTATTCAACGATACCAAGGTGTTTCCTGCACGCTTATACGGAAATAAGGAAAAAACAGGTGCGCGTATCGAAGTGTTCTTGTTGCGCGAGTTGAACGAGGAATTGCGTTTGTGGGATGTATTGGTAGATCCGGCACGTAAAATCCGTATCGGCAATAAGCTTTACTTTGGGGATGATGACTCAATGGTTGCTGAAGTAATTGATAATACTACTTCACGTGGGCGTACGCTTCGTTTTCTGTATGACGGACCTCATGATGAATTTAAAAAAGCATTGTATGCATTAGGAGAAACTCCATTGCCACATACAATTCTGAACCGTCCGGTTGAAGAGGAGGATGCAGAACGTTTCCAGTCTATCTTCGCTAAAAACGAAGGGGCTGTGACAGCACCGACTGCAAGTCTGCACTTCAGCCGTGAGCTGATGAAACGTATGGAAATTAAGGGAATAGACTTTGCATATATCACATTGCATGCAGGACTCGGAAACTTCCGTGATATCGATGTGGAAGACCTGACAAAGCATAAAATGGACTCTGAGCAGATGTTTGTGACGGAGGAGGCTGTCAAGATAGTGAATCGTGCTAAAGATCTGGGTAAGAATGTATGTGCTGTGGGAACAACTGTAATGCGTGCTATTGAAAGTACGGTAAGTACAGACGGACATTTGAAGGAATACGAAGGATGGACGAACAAGTTTATCTTCCCTCCATACGACTTTACTGTGGCAAATGCCATGGTATCAAACTTCCATATGCCGCTTTCTACGTTATTGATGATTGTGGCTGCTTTTGGTGGCTACGATCAGGTGATGGATGCATATCACATAGCGTTGAAGGAGGGTTACCGCTTTGGTACTTATGGAGATGCGATGCTGATTTTGGATAAGTGATGAAAGTATATTTGGGATTAGGTACCAACTTGGGTGATAAGGAGCTAAATCTTCGTGTTGCCCTACAAAAAATAGAGGAGCGGATAGGGAAAATCATTTCTCTTTCCGCTTTTTATGCTACTGCTCCCTGGGGATTTCAGTCGGAAAACAACTTTCTGAATGCTGCGGTGGGAGTGGAGACAGTATTGTCTCCTGTCGGGATACTGGAAAGTACTCAACGGATAGAGCAGGAAATAGGGCGTTTGCATAAATCACGGGACGGTGTGTATAGTGACCGCCTGATTGACATTGATCTTTTGCTCTATGGCGATAAGATACTACAGGATGAAAGGCTTATAGTGCCTCATCCGTTGATGACCGACCGTAAGTTTGTTCTGGAACCCCTTGCCGAGATTGCACCGGACGTTGTTCATCCGGTGTTTCATAAGACGATTAAAGAGCTATTTCTGGCTCTTTCGTGATTTGCGAACCATCAGGTGTCGGGGAAGGTAGGCTACGCAGCCGATCAGTACGGCATACAGTATGCGCAAATCGTCGAAGGGCTGGTGATTCAGATGGCAGATTAAGGCGTAAATACCCACTGTGACAGCAATATACACCAATAATGTAAAAGCGGTTTTTAGTTTATTTTTCATAAGGTAGTCTGTTAATACGAAGCAAAAGTAGCAATAAATCCAAAATATTATCTACCTTTGTCCCTGAAATGAAATGTGGAAAGATTTGAGTAGCTTGCAACCACAGAAAAAAATGCTAAAACAACATTCCCTTCTGTATGCGTTTTCTACTCTTTTTTGAATCTTTGCCCTCATTCATAATTTATAATTCATAATTCATAATTTTATTATGGGATATTTATTCACATCCGAATCGGTGTCTGAAGGACACCCCGACAAAGTGGCCGATCAAATATCGGACGCTGTGCTTGACAAACTGTTGGCTTATGATCCCAGTTCGAAAGTAGCTTGCGAAACCTTAGTAACTACCGGACAGGTGGTGCTTGCGGGAGAAGTGAAAACAGGTGCTTATGTTGATTTGCAACTGATTGCACGTGAAGTGATCCAAAAGATTGGTTACACGAAAGGCGAATACATGTTCGAAAGTAATTCGTGCGGTGTACTTTCTGCCATTCATGAACAAAGTGCGGACATTAACCGTGGTGTAGAACGCGAAGACCCGATGAACCAGGGAGCAGGCGACCAGGGTATGATGTTTGGTTATGCAACCAACGAAACAGAAAACTATATGCCGTTGTCTCTTGACCTGGCACATAGAATACTTCTTGTGTTGGCCGATATCCGCCGCGAAGGTAAAGAAATGACTTATCTTCGTCCGGATGCAAAGAGCCAGGTAACCATTGAATATGATGATAACGGTACTCCGGTACGCATTGATACGATTGTTGTTTCAACACAGCATGATGAATTTATATTACCGGCTGATGATTCTGTCGCTGCCCAACTGAAGGCTGATGAAGAGATGTTGGCAGTGATCCGGAAAGATGTGATTGAGGTGCTGATGCCTCGTGTCATTGCTTCTATTAATCATCCGAAGGTTCTTGCTTTGTTCAACGACCATATTATCTATCATGTGAATCCGACCGGTAAGTTTGTGATCGGTGGCCCTCATGGAGATACAGGACTCACCGGACGTAAGATCATTGTGGACACTTATGGTGGAAAGGGGGCTCATGGTGGCGGTGCTTTCTCCGGTAAAGATCCAAGCAAAGTAGATCGTAGTGCTGCTTATGCTGCCCGTCATATTGCTAAGAATCTTGTTGCTGCCGGCGTTGCCGACGAAATGCTGGTACAGGTTTCTTACGCTATCGGTGTGGCTCGTCCTATTAATATTTATGTAAATACATACGGACGCAGTAACGTGAAGATGAGTGATGGAGAGATCGCCAAAAAGATCGATGAACTGTTTGACCTTCGTCCGAAGGCTATTGAAGACCGCCTGAAACTGCGTTATCCGATTTATAGTGAAACTGCTGCTTACGGGCATATGGGGCGTGAACCTCAGATGGTGACTAAGCATTTTCAATCTCGTTATGAAGGCGACCGGACTATGGAAGTGGAACTGTTTACATGGGAAAAACTTGACTATGTGGACAAAGTAAAAGCCGCTTTCGGTTTGTAATCAGCGTAGCTTTACAGCTATTTATTATAGAAGGCTGCACTTGTTTTTAACCCGATATGGGGAGAAAACAAGGCAGCCTTCTTCTTTTCTCCTTGAAATTTGGTACTTTTGCAGCGTGTTGAACTAAACCCATGCAAGAAATGAACCAAATAACTTCCGTATGCGTATATTGCGCTTCAAGTACAAAAATAGACCAGACTTATTTTGATGCAGCCATGAAATTAGGGCATCTGTTGGCAAACCGGCATATCCGTTTGATAAATGGAGCGGGGAATATAGGATTGATGCGTTCGGTGGCTGATGCAGTATTGCAGAATGGGGGAGAAGTGACCGGAGTAATTCCTCATTTTATGGTAGACCAGGGATGGCATCACACAGGATTGACAGAGCTTATCGAGGTAGAAAGTATGCACGAGCGTAAGAGGTTGATGGCTGAAAAGAGTGATGCCGTGATTGCACTGCCCGGAGGATGCGGAACTTTGGAAGAGCTGCTTGAGATTATTACCTGGAAACAGTTGGGGTTGTATCTTAACCCGATCGTGATATTAAACACTAATGGTTTCTTTGACCCGTTGCTGGAGATGCTTGAAAATGCTATAGAAGGTAATTTCATGAGGAAACAGCATGGAGATATCTGGCATGTGGCACATACTCCGGAGGAGGCTGTAGAGTTGGTTTATTCCATACCGGTGTGGGATGGTTCTATTCGTAAGTTTGCCGCTATATGATTTTTGTCCAGGACTCTCTTGGCGCACAGGAGGCAGATACTGTGCAGCATGTAATTAGTGCAGCCGGTGCTCCCCAGGATACGTTGGGTAGCCGGGTGGATTTACAGGCGGTAAGTGAGACCGTGACCGGGGCGGAGGGTATGCCGATTCCTTATTCTCCAAGAACTGACGATGGGTTGGCTATGATACTGTTGGGATGTTTTTTTGTTTCTGCGTATGTGTTGGCACGCAGCAAGAAGTTTCTGTTGCAACAGGTGAAAGATTTTATGTTACATCGTGAAAGAACGAGCATTTTCGCTTCTTCTACGGCGGCTGACATGCGCTATTTGCTATTACTTATCGTGCAGACCTGCGTTCTTGGAGGTGTTTGTATTTTTAACTATTTTAATGATATCAGGCCCGCATTGATGGAGCGTGTTTCGCCGCATATACTTTTGGGAGTTTATGTGGCTGTTTGTTTACTCTATCTTTTGTTTAAATGGATTTTATATTCGTTTTTGGGATGGGTGTTTTTTGACAAAAGCAAAACCGATATATGGCTGGAGTCTTATTCTACGCTGATTTATTACCTTGGATTCGCTTTATTTCCGTTTGTTTTGTTTCTGGTCTATTTTGATTTGAATGTCACCTTTTTAGTTTCAATTGGTTGCGTTTTGGTAATTTTTACTAAAATATTGATGTTTTACAAGTGGTTAAAGCTTTTTTCCTGTAATATTTATGGGGTTTTCCTTTTAATTTTATACTTTTGTGCCCTTGAAATCGTACCTTGTCTGATAGTGTATCAAGGTATGATTCAGCTAAATAATGTTTTGATAATAAATTTTTAGGACGTTGAAAATTAAGAAAGTATTAGTGTCGCAGCCAAAGCCTGCTTCAGAGAAATCTCCTTATTACGACATTGCTGAAAAGTATGGTGTAAAAATAGATTTCCGCCCCTTTATCAAGGTTGAGAGCGTCTCTGCGAAAGAATTCAGACAACAGAAAGTATCTATTTTAGATCATACGGCTGTTATATTTACATCGCGTCATGCGATTGATCATTTCTTCCATCTTTGTACGGAGTTGCGTGTGACGATCCCTGAGACGATGAAGTATTTCTGTGTAACAGAAGCTGTTGCTCTTTATATTCAGAAGTATGTGCAGTATCGTAAGCGTAAGATCTTCTTTGGTGCTACGGGCAAGATCGAGGATCTGATTCCTTCGATTGTGAAACATAAAACAGAAAAGTATCTCGTCCCGATGTCGGATGTACACAACGATGACGTGAGGGATCTGCTGGATAAAAATAACATCCAGCATACGGAATGCGTAATGTATCGTACTGTTAGCAATGACTTCATGGAGGGAGAGGAGTTTGATTATGATATGTTGGTATTCTTTAGTCCTGCCGGAGTATCTTCGCTGAAGAAGAACTTCCCTGATTTTGATCAGAAGGACATTAAGATCGGAACATTCGGATCGACTACAGCACAAGCTGTTCGTGATGCCGGACTCCGTCTTGATCTTGAAGCACCTAACGTAAAAGCTCCTTCAATGACGGCTGCCCTCGATTTGTTTATTAAGGAAAACAATAAAGGAAAATAAATGAAACGGTAAACAATAAATGGTGAACGATGAACAAGCTAAGTTATCTGTCCGTTGTTTACTGTTTATTGTTTACCGTTTGTTATTATTATGGCAAATACCCTGTGCAAAGCCGAAAGGCTGAATAGTAAGATTCTGATTGAGAAGATGTTTGCGGGCGGCTCAAAGTCGTTTTCCATCTTTCCGTTGCGTGTGGTGTATATGCCTGTTGAAAATCAAGATGTTCAGGCATCTATTTTACTGAGCGTTTCGAAAAAACGATTTAAACGTGCAGTAAAAAGAAATCGGGTGAAACGCCAGTTGCGTGAGGCTTACCGGATGCATAAACATCAACTTTTGCAGATTCTTACTGATAAGCAGCAACAGTTGGCTATTGCCTTTATCTATCTTTCGGACGAATTAACGTCCTCGGCCGAAATAGAGGAAAAGATGAAGATTCTACTGGCTCGTATTAGTGAGAAACTGGTATGAAACGCCTGTTGTCATATATATTGTTGCTTCCTATCTACTTTTACAGAGCATGCATTTCGCCCATGACTCCTCCTTCATGTCGTTTCACTCCTACTTGTTCGCAATACGCTATTGAAGCGATTAAGAAACATGGCCCTTTTAAGGGACTTTATCTTGCTGTCAGACGAATTCTCCGTTGTCATCCCTGGGGTGGATCGGGATACGATCCGGTTCCTTAATAGTCTATGGACATTCTCGATATACATACACATCGGATGCCTGTTGAACTTGGACAGGCGATACAAAATTGTCAGCCCGCAGAGTTTGATCCGTTGGCCGGTGCTTATTATTCTGTCGGAATTCATCCGTGGTATCTGACTCGTGAAAACCTTGACCGGCAGTGGGAGATGTTGCTTGCAGCGATACAGTGTCCCCAGGTTCTGGCAATAGGTGAAGCCGGTCTTGACAAATTGGTTCGGACAGACTATATGTTGCAACAGGAAGTATTTGAGAAACAGGCTATGCTTGCACACGAAATGAAATATCCGTTGGTGATTCATGCAGTGCGTTCGGCGAACGAAATTATCTGCCTGAGGAAAAAAATGAAACCCTCTAATCCCTGGATTATACATGGGTTCCGTGGAAAGAAAGAACTGGCTTTGCAGTACATCCGGGAAGGGATCTATGTTTCATTGGGTGAGAAATATCAAGAGGAAGTGCTTTGGGGCATTCCCTTGGAATATTTATTTCTGGAAACGGATGAAAGTATGATAGATATTCATTGTCTTTATGAACGTGCTGCTTTGCTATTGGAGATACCTCTTTGCAAACTTATGCAACAAGTGCGTCAAAACATTAATAACGTCTTTTTTAGGCAATAAGAGTTGCTTGTTACGATAAAGAGTCGTACTTTTGCCCTAATTAAACTTTAAAACTTATTATCATTCGATGAATTTTGTAGAAGAACTAAGATGGCGTGGAATGGTGCATGACATGATGCCCGGCACAGAAGAGTTATTGGCTAAAGAACAGGTGACTGCTTATGTGGGTATTGACCCGACAGCCGATTCATTGCATATCGGACACTTATGTGGTGTGATGATATTGCGTCACTTCCAGCGTTGTGGTCATAAACCATTGGCTTTGATTGGTGGTGCGACCGGTATGATTGGCGATCCTTCGGGTAAATCGGCCGAACGCAATCTGCTGGATGAGGAAACACTGCGTCACAATCAGGCTTGTATCAAAAAGCAACTGGCTAAGTTTTTGGACTTCGAATCTGATGCTCCTAACAGAGCTGAACTAGTGAACAACTATGATTGGATGAAGGAGTTCACTTTCTTGGATTTTGCCCGCGAAGTAGGTAAGCATATTACTGTGAACTACATGATGGCTAAGGAATCGGTAAAGAAACGTCTGAACGGTGAAGCCCGTGACGGATTGTCGTTTACTGAGTTTACCTATCAGTTGTTGCAAGGTTATGACTTTCTTCATCTCTACGAAACCAAAGGATGTAAACTGCAGATGGGAGGCTCTGATCAGTGGGGAAATATCACTACCGGTACTGAACTGATTCGTCGTACTAACGGTGGTGAGGCTTATGCATTGACTTGTCCGTTAATCACCAAAGCTGACGGTGGAAAATTTGGTAAGACCGAATCGGGTAATATCTGGTTGGACCCTCGTTATACTTCTCCTTACAAGTTCTATCAGTTCTGGCTCAATGTGAGTGATGCCGATGCTGAGCGCTATATTAAGATATTTACTTCACTCGATAAGGCCGAAATCGACGGACTGGTTGCCGAACATAATGAAGCTCCGCATTTGCGGGTGCTCCAGAAACGTCTGGCAAAGGAAGTAACTGTGATGGTTCACTCTGAAGAGGATTACAATGCTGCAGTAGACGCATCCAATATCTTATTTGGTAATGCTACTTCCGATGCGTTGAAAAAGCTGGATGAAGATACATTGTTGGCTGTGTTCGAAGGTGTTCCTCAATTTGAGATCTCACGTGATGCGTTGGTAGAGGGAGTGAAAGCGGTTGATTTGTTTGTCGACAATGCCGCTGTATTTGCTTCAAAAGGTGAAATGCGTAAATTGGTTCAAGGTGGCGGTGTCTCTTTGAATAAAGAGAAACTGGCTGCTTTTGATCAGGTGATTACTACTGCCGACTTGCTTGATGAAAAGTATCTGTTGGTTCAGCGTGGTAAGAAAAACTATTATTTGATTATTGCAAAGTAAAGAACTTCTTTCTCCACCGTCTTGTGTCAGACGATGGAAGAAGTGAAGTTTCGATATAAATAAAAAGGATGGATTCTTAGAATCCATCCTTTTTATTTATAGAGTGGATAGGTTAATGCTTTTTCCCTTTGCCTGCCGGGAGTTCTTTCAGCAATTCTTCTACCGCTGTTTTCAATTGTGTATCTTCCCCTTTGACGATTGTTTCCGGTGAGTTGGCTACTTTAATATCCGGTTCCAACTGTGTGTTTTCCAGATAGCTCCCATCCGGAAGTCGATAGCCTATGACAGGAATACCGAATACCAGAGACGGGTCTTGCAGACGTTCCCAAGAAACGCTGGTCATGGTTCCCGGTACGGGCATACCTACCAATTTACCTAGTTTCTGATGGCTGTATACCCATGGTGTGCCATGTGCATTCGAGTAATTGGCTTCACACGTTAGCATGATAGACGGCTTGTTCCATCGGCGGCTGGGCATATCGCAAGCTTCGCGTCCGCGGACGACTTGGGTGAAATACTTTTTACCACTGAACAATACTTCAATATCTTCGTGAAGGCGGCCGCCGCCATTGAAACGGGTGTCGATAACGATTCCTTCGCGATTATTGTATTTTCCTAAAATATCTGAGTAGACAGAACGGAAACTGTCATCACCCATCGATTGTATATGTACATATCCCAGACGTCCGTCAGACCATTTATCTACATCGGCCGCGCGTTGTTTCACCCAACGTTTGTAGAGCAGATTATTGAGTATTCCGTTGCCGATCGGGATAACTACTTCTTCCCACCGTTCACCGCTTTGCGGATTGTATAATGAAACGAGTGTCTTTTTGTTTGCTTTGTCGTTCAATAACGTATGATAGTCTGTTTCAGGGGTTATTTCCTGTCCGTTGATTTTTTCAATGATAGTTCCGGCTTTTACTTTCGAGCGGGCGTGATCGAAAGGGCCCTTCTCAATCACTTCCATGATCGATGCGCCTTTTCCTTTATAATTCCAATCTGTAAGTACCCCCAGACTGGCTGTGGCATCTCCCGGTATAGATGGAGAGAAACGCCCGCCGGTATGTGATACATTCAGTTCTCCCAGCCATTCGCTGAGTAATTCGGCAAAGTCATAGTTATTATTGATGTGTGGCAAAAATTTACGATAAGCAGCAGACATGGTATCCCAGTTTACTCCGTGCATGTTGGTGTTGTAGAAACGTTTCTGTTGTTGCTTATATACGTGGTCGAACATATATTCTCGTTCAGCAGCCAGATCCATTTTCATCTCTGCCTTATAGTTGATCGGCTTCAGGGTTTCTCCGCTGAGGTCCATCTTTTGCATGGCATTACCTCCCAGGACAAACAGGGATTTTCCATCTTTGTCCATATCCATAGAAGCCCATCCGGCATTCATTTTATGAAGCAGTTTGGTCTCTTTTTTACGGAGATCCATTTTCCATAGATCAAATCCGCCCTCGAATGCTGACAGATAGTAGAGAGTTTCGCCGTCTTTTGAGATAATAGTACTGCCCAGGTTCGAAGAGTTGGGAGTGAGGCGTATGATGCGATCCTCAAGACCATTCAGTTCTACTAGGATGTTTTTGATCTCATCTTTCTTCTCAGTATCTGTTTGGGGATCCTTCTTCTTATCTTTTTTCGGGTCAATTGAGGCTTTTTCTTTATCTTTCTGTTGTTCCTTTTCCAGTTCTTTTTGCAATTCATAATCTTCTTTGCTCAGGCGGAACTTGTCGAAAGCATCTTGATTGAGAAATACCAGCATGGCATCATTCTGTGAACCCCAGGAAGCATGTGCACGCATACCATATCGTTCGGTTGTGAACAAAATGGCATTGCCGTCCAGTACCCAACGGGGAGATCCGCTCATGTAACCGCTGTTGGTCAGGTTGGTAATCGGACTGTCCCCCTTTGCACTTACCAATCCTATATCCGAGTAAGGATCGTGTCGGTTGCCGATAAATTCGAGGGTGAACCATTTGCCGTCAGGTGACCATTGATAGTCGAAGTTTCCATCTGTGCTGAACCAGGTGGAACCATCGGTGATCTGACGAACTTTTTTCGTATCCAAATTGATTACCATCAAACGGTTACGCTCCTCTATAAATGCCAGCTCTTTACCGTCCGGTGAGAACTGCGGATAGGCCCGTTCCACGGTTGCGGATGGTAACAGCACCTCTTCTTCGATGATGGTGGCATTGGGGAAATTAGCTTCTTCCTTACGGGCTATTTTAGCAAGAAAAAGTTGCCAGTTGCCGTTACGCTCACTTGCGTAAGCCAGTGTACGATTGTCCGGAGCAAATGTTAACCCGGCTTCGCGTGCGGGTGTATGGGTGATTTGCTTTGTAGTTGCATAATCAGTTGAGGTTACAAATACTTCTCCCCGTACGATAAATGCAATTTGCTTCCCATCCGGTGATACAGTCCCTGATGTTGCCCCGTTTGTAAAAGTCAGGTCTGCTATTTTGTCCTGATCATCACGGACAATATCTATGTTTATTTTCTGTGGAGTGGCATTATCCTTTTGGGTATATATTTCTCCGTCGTATGCATAGCATAGCGTTCCGCCGTGACTCATTGACAGGAAACGTACCGGGTGTGTTTTGAACGATGTTACTGCTTTCAGGTCTTGTGCGTTGTCCAATGGAAAACTATAAACATTAAATGACCCTTTCCGTTCGCTTAAAAGATATACGCTTTTTCCGTCCGGTGAAAGTACGGGATTGCGGTCTTCTCCGGCATGATTGGTCAGGTTGGTATGTTTTCCTGTTTTAGTGTCGTACAGCCAAATGTCGCGGGTGATGGACGAAGTGTGGTGTTTCCGCCATTCATCTTCAAAACCTTTACGATCCTGATAGAGAAAGAACTCTCCTGATGGCGCATAACAAATGGCTTCGGCCGGAGTACCCAGTACCTGCTCCGTACGTCCTCCGTTCACGGGAACCTTGTATAGTTCTGTCATGGCTGTTGTCGGGAACAAAGCACTTTGTGACGGATCCTGGATGGATGCTGAAAAGAGAATGTATTTTCCATCCGGTGTAAAAGCCGAAGGCAGTTCGGATGAAGAATGGGTAGTCAGTCTTTGTGCTGTACCTCCTGTCGCAGGCATTACAAAAATATCAAAGTTGCCATTACGATCACTGGCAAAAGCTATTTGTTTACTGTCGGGTGACCAAATGGGGGTACATTCATACGAAGGCTGTGTTGTGAGCTGGATGGCTGTTCCTCCTCCCGCAGATACCTTATAAATGTCTCCTTTGTAGCAAAACGCTATTTCTGTTCCGTCCGGCGAAATCTGTACATCGCGCATCCATAGCGGTGATGTGGCATTGCCGGTAAGCGTGGTGAGACCCAGTGCAATACATACAAAAAGTTTTCTCATACTTACTGAATTTATTTGTTTACTTTATTGATTTCTGTAAGTACAAAGGTAGCAATTCGCTTCGGCTAACGAGACTTATTATACAAAAAAGTCTAAAAATATTTGGAAAATAGCTTGCATGGCATTATCTTTGCATCGCTTTTTAACAGAAAGCGCAATAGCTTGTCCTATGGTGTAATGGTAGCACAACAGTTTTTGGTTCTGTTTGTCTAAGTTCGAATCTTGGTAGGACAACATACAATCGGATATATTTTATAAAAAAGCCCTAAAACAGACAGTTTTAGGGCTTTTTTTGTATCCCTTTATGTCACCGAATAAAACGCTAATTTGAATTACTGTCCTCAGTAGGTCCTCTTTCGATATTTTAGTATTTTGTACCGGATGAAATTCTATTCTATAATCTGTTCTTTATCTTCTTGTTGCCTTCTCTGTTGCCTTTATGTTTTTCGAAGAACAAAGGAAAGAACTCCCGGTGGATTTTTATTATCTTAAATTTCTCTTCTTTCTCTTTCTTTTTACCTATTTTTGCCTATTTTTGCCTATTCGTTAATACTAAAGTCTGATAATCAATGAAACGTCGCGATTTTCTGAAATGTTCACTTGCCGTGGGAGCAGGTTTGGCAGCCTCTCCGTCAACCTATGCGTTTAATGGCGAAAGCAAAGAGACCGGTAATGATTCTTCCAAACTGTCAAAGGCTCCTGCCACAAAGGGAGGGAAGCCGCATATCATTTTTATTATGAGTGACCAACATCGTGGAGATGCTTTACATTGCATGGGCAATAAGGCGGTTATTTCTCCTAATATAGATAAACTGGCTCAGGAAGGCAGTTTGTTTGTGTGTGGTTACAGCTCTGCACCCAGTAGTACGCCTGCACGTGCCGGTTTGCTCACGGGGATGTCTCCATGGCACCATGGGATGCTGGGATATGGGAAGGTGGCTTCCAAATATAAATATGAAATGCCTCAGATGTTGCGTGACTTGGGTTACTACACTTTCGGGATAGGAAAGATGCACTGGTTTCCACAGAAAGCTTTGCATGGTTTTCATGCTACGTTGGTCGACGAGAGCGGACGCAGTGAAACCCGTGATTTTATCAGTGACTATCGGGAATGGTTTCAGTTGCAAGCTCCCGGGAAGAATCCGGATTTAACAGGAATCGGCTGGAATAATCATAATGCCGGGACTTATAAACTTGAAGAGAGGCTGCATCCTACGGCCTGGACAGGTCAGACAGCTTGTGAATTGATACGCAATTATGATAGCGATCAACCTTTGTTCCTCAAGGTCTCTTTTGCTCGTCCTCATAGTCCGTACGATCCTCCGAAACGATATTTGGATATGTATGAGAAGGTAGATATTCCTGTACCGTTCGTTGGAGATTGGTGTGGGAAATATGCTGAACGCAAAGATCCGGAACGGGTTTCAAAGGATGCGGCTTTTGCAAATCTAGGCGAAGAGTATGCTGTCAATTCACGACGCCATTATTATGCAAATGTGACATTTATTGATGACCAGATTGGACAGATCATTCAGATTCTAAAAGAGAAAGGAATGTACGAAAATGCAATCATTTGCTATACGGCCGATCACGGTGATATGTTGGGAGATCATTATCATTGGCGGAAAACCTATGCATACGAAGGGTCGGCCAAGATTCCTTATATCATAAAATGGCCTTCTGCCATGACTACACAGGCTATCAGAGGAAAGCGGATTGAACAGCCAGTAGAGCTACGCGACTTTTTACCTACCTTCATTGAACTTGCGGGAGGGACGGTACCGGATGATATGGATGGAAAATCTTTGGTAGCCCTGGCTTCAGGAAATAAAAACGGCTGGCGAAAATATATCGATCTGGAACATGCCACCTGCTACAGTGCCGATAACTATTGGTGTGCGTTGACTGATGGTAAAATGAAGTATATCTGGTTTATTCATACGGGTGAAGAGCAACTGTTCGATTTAAGTTCAGATCCCGGTGAACAGAAGAACCTTTCCGGAAATAGTCGTTATGCAGATAGGCTGGTTGAAATGCGTAAAGCGATGGTTGACCACTTGCAAGAGAGAGGAACAGAGTTTGTAAAAGATGGAAAGCTGGCGGTAAGAGATCAAACCTTACTTTATAGTCCCAATTATCCGAAAGATTGATGTTATTGATTTATTCATGATAATTGGAGTATGATTTATTCCAAAATCCCGTTTTCTTTTCTTATTTTTGCGTCGTGTGCGTAAACGGAGTTTATCTGAGCGACACCTAATGTAAACTTATAAATAAGAAATATGAAAACAAACTATGAGATTCGCTATGCTGCCCATCCGGAAGATGCAAGAAGCTACGACACCAAGAGAATTAGAAGAGATTTTCTGATAGAAAAGGTTTTTTCAGCCGATGAAGTAAACATGGTATATTCCATGTACGACCGTATGGTGGTAGGTGGGGCCATGCCGGTAAAGGAAGTGTTGAAATTGGAAGCTATCGATCCTTTGAAAGCTCCTTATTTTCTGACCCGTCGTGAAATGGGTATTTTCAATGTCGGGGGGTCCGGTATCGTGAGGGCGGGTGATGCGATATTTCAGTTAGATTATAAAGAGGCACTTTATCTGGGGGCAGGTGACCGGGACGTTACCTTTGAGAGTACGGATGCTGCACATCCCGCTAAATTTTATTTTAATTCACTGGCCGCTCATCGCAATTATCCCGATAAAAAGGTGACTAAAGCCGATGCTGTAGTTGCTGAAATGGGAACGTTGGAAGGTTCGAATCATCGTAATATCAACAAGATGCTGGTAAATCAGGTGTTGCCCACCTGTCAGTTGCAGATGGGGATGACCGAACTGGCTCCGGGAAGTGTGTGGAATACGATGCCTGCACATGTCCATAGCCGTCGTATGGAGGCTTATTTCTATTTTGAAGTACCGGAAGAGCATGCTGTGTGCCATTTTATGGGTGAGGTTGACGAAACCCGTCATGTGTGGATGAAGGGCGATCAGGCAGTCTTGTCACCGGAGTGGTCTATCCATTCGGCTGCGGCAACTCACAATTATACTTTTATCTGGGGTATGGGAGGTGAGAATCTTGATTATGGCGACCAGGACTTTTCATTAATTACGGACTTGAAATAAACTGTCCGGTGTGGAAGTTACTTTTAGGAAATGAAAGTGAGATAAGTTTTTAAAAACATTATAAGTATGGTAAACTTTTCATTAGAGGGCAAAGTGGCATGGGTCACAGGTGCATCTTACGGCATTGGCTTTGCCTTGGCTACTGCTTTCTCAGAGGCAGGAGCGAAGATCGTATTTAATGACATCAGCCGGGAGCTGGTTGATAAAGGCTTGGCCGCATACAAAGAATTGGGAATCGAGGCCAGGGGATATGTGTGTGACGTCACCAGCGAAGAGCAGGTGAATGCTTTGGTTGCACAGATCGAGAAAGAAGTGGGAGTGGTTGACATTTTGGTGAATAATGCGGGTATCATCAAGCGTATACCGATGTGTGAGATGACGGCAGAGCAATTCCGTCAGGTGATCGACGTAGATCTGAATGCTCCGTTTATCGTGTCGAAGGCTGTTATCCCTTCGATGATTAAGAAAGGGCATGGAAAAATCATCAATATCTGTTCGATGATGAGTGAACTGGGACGTGAGACTGTATCTGCCTACGCTGCTGCCAAGGGTGGGTTGAAGATGCTCACACGCAACATTGCATCCGAATATGGAGAATTCAACATTCAGTGTAATGGCATAGGCCCGGGGTATATCGCTACACCTCAGACAGCACCTTTGCGTGAAGTGCAGCCGGACGGTTCGCGCCATCCGTTTGATTCATTCATAATATCCAAGACTCCCGCTGCCCGGTGGGGAACACCGGAGGATCTGATGGGGCCGGCTGTCTTTTTGGCTTCGGATGCTTCGAATTTTGTGAACGGTCATGTACTTTATGTAGATGGCGGTATTTTGGCTTATATCGGTAAACAACCTTAATGAATCTGATCAATACAATTGAATCAATGAAGAAAGTTTTTCTTTTTGTCGCAGCCGTTTTGTTGTGCCTGGCTTGTAACGAAGCGGGCAGAACAGTATCTGTCACCGTGTCCAATGCCACCTCACTGGAACGAAGCGGCGAGATGGTAGAAGTTTCCATGGGTGAGGTTTCCTCTAAATTGCATTTACCCGATACGGCACAGATAGTAGTGGTAGATGCCGAAGGACAGCAAGTGCCCTATCAAATAACTTCTGACGAGAAAGTGATATTTCCGGTCACTGTGCAAGCGAATGGCTCAGCCGTTTATACGATAAAAGCGGGTATTCCTCAAGAGTGCCCGGTGAAGGCTTGTGGAAGATATTATCCCGAACGGGTGGATGACGTGGCCTGGGAGAACGATCTGACGGCTTTTCGTGCTTATGGGCCTGCTTTGCAGGAAACCGGAGAGCGTGCTTTCGGATATGATATCTGGACGAAGTATAATACTACTGAGCCGGTGGTGGAAGCCCGTTATGAAGGCGAACTGAATCCGGATATGAAAGCTAAAATAGCCGAACTCGGAAAGACGGACCCCAAAGCCGCGCAGGAACTTTACCGCTCTGTCTCTTATCATGTGGACCATGGCAACGGGCTGGATTGTTATAAGGTCGGTCCTACGTTGGGGGGAGGTACGACTGCATTGATGGCAGGGGATACAATCATTTATCCGTATTGTTACGCTACCCAGGAGATACTGGATAACGGTCCGTTGCGTTTTACTGTGAAACTGGTATACAATCCATTGGTCGTAAAAGGAGATTCTACTATTATCGAGACACGGATCATTACATTGGATGCGGGTTCATATTGCAATAAAACAGTTGTCTCTTATACGAACCTGAAAGAGACGATGCCTTTAGCCGTCGGTATTGTATTGCACGAACCCGATGGAGCCATTGTTGCAGATGCGGCAAACGGATACATGACTTATGTGGATCCGACGGATAATGCCGGTGGTGACAATGGTAAGATCTTTGTCGGTGCTGCGTTTCCTACTTTGGTGAAGGAGGCAAAAGCAGTTCTCTTCCCGGAGAAAGAAAAGAAGGAACTGCGTGGAGGTGCCGACGGGCATGTGCTGGCAATCAGTGAGTACGAACCGGGAGCGGACTTTACTTACTACTGGGGGGCCGCCTGGAGCAAAGCCGACATAAAAGATAGCGCTGCCTGGAATGCGTATATGGCCGATTTTGCACAGAAGGTTCGCAATCCGCTGACGGTTACAGTGAAATAAGAGTGCTGCCGGAAGCTGCTTATAGCCCGTTTCTTAGTCTTCCATTTGTCTTATATTCCTTATCAGCCCGCTATATTTGGCCCTCTTCACGGCACTGCCTTTGAAGAGGGCTCTGTATTTCTCTTCGCTCAGTTGCTTCCAGTCTTCTTTCTTCATGTTCATGAACTCCGGTGAGGGTTGCAGTTCCGGTGTCCGGCAGGGAGTGGCAAACCGGTTCCAGGGACAAGCTTTCTGACATTCGTCACACCCATACACACGGTTTCCCATAAAGGGGGCGATAGAGTCCGGAATTTCGCTTTTATTCTCGATGGTGAGGTATGAAAGGCAACGGTGTGCATTCAGGCTGTATGGCGTCTCTAAAGCTTTTGTAGGGCATGCTTGCAGGCAACGGTTACATCGGCCGCAGCGATTGGGTTGAGGCCGGTCATATGTATCGGCTTCCGCATTCAGAAAAAGCTCGCCTAAGAAGAAAGTGGAACCGGCATGGGGAATGATCAGCTGGGTGTTCTTTCCGATCCACCCGAGGCCGGCACGCCAGGCCCAATAACGTTCCGGTACGGGCGCGGTGTCACAGAACATGCGTCCGTTCAGCTCCGGTACGTCTGATTCTTGTATAAAGCGGAACAGGGCAGCCAGTTTTTCACGCATGAGATCGTGATAGTCCTTCCCGTAAGCGTACCACGCGAATTGATATTCCTCGTCAGGTATACGGGTGGCGGGGTAATAGTTCAGTGCTACGGAAACCACGCAACGAGTGCCTTCGACCAGCAAAGCCGGGTCGCAGCGTTTGTCGAAATGATTCGCCATATAAGTCATTCCGGCTTGCCGGTCCGCATCCAGCCACATTTTCAAAGCATTCTGATGGGCTTGATCGATTGGCTCGGCCGGGGCTATGCCGCAAGCAGAAAAGCCGAGGCGCAAGGCTTCGGCTTTCAGGGCTTTACTGTTTATCTTCGTTTCCATTATAGTAACCTAAACTCGTATCCTTCTTCTTTCAGGAAGTCGATGGCACGGGGAAGCGCATATTGCAGGTTTCCGTTGTTCCAGGACTTCAGCGAATCATGGAAGGTTATGATAGACCCGTTGCGGGCATATCTCATCACATTGGCCAGCACTTGCGGCGGACGCAGCTTCTTACTGTAGTCTCGTGTGACAAGATCCCACATGATGATTTTATAGTGACGCTTCAACGTCATATATTGCATCCAGCGCATATGTCCGTGGGGTGGGCGGAACAGATCCGTTTTCATCATCTCGTTGGCCTTGTCCGTGTTGGCCAGATAGTTTGACGACAGATACTCGAATCCGCGGATATGGTTGAACGTATGGTTGCCGATGCGGTGTCCGCGCTCTACTACCATACGGAACACATCCGGGTGCTTACGGATGTTGTCGCCTACCATGAAAAAGGTTGCCTTGATGTTGTGTTTGTCCAGCAGTTCCAGTACCCAAGGCGTCACTTCCGGGATGGGACCGTCGTCAAAGGTCAGGTAAACAGCCTTTTCGTCAGGGTCCATCCGGAAGATGGCGTCGGGATAGATTGCGCGGAAAAACCAAGGCGGTTGCTCTATAAACATCTCCTTCGGTTACAGATTACTGGTGGGCTTTCATGCGTCCCACGTATATGTTATATAGTTCGTTCACCTTCGGGGTATAGTTACCGGCGAGTTTAGACTTATATTTCTCCATCATTTTGACTTCCATATCCAGTGCGCTGAGGTGCATGATAAATTCACGCTGCGACATGAGCAGATGATTGTCGTCCAGGCTGAGGTACCAGGTGAGGTATTCTACAGACTTGTTTGCCAGTTCATCGATAATCTGGTCGGCTTTCGTATTGTTTCCCAACTGGTAGTAAGCTTCTGCCATTTCGAGTGCTCCGTTCTGTACATCGTAGGGCACGTTGAAAGCCGGAATCATCTTTTCGGCGTATTCCAGTGCTGCCAGCGCTTTGTCCTTTTTGCCTTCTTTCATCAGCTGGGTGATCAGTTGGGCAAAGATGCGGCGATGGGTGTAGCACATGCGCATCGTATTCTCGTCGATGTAGATGCCGGGTTTGTCGATGCCTCCGAACTTGAACTTGTTCATCAGGTTGTCATACATCTTTTCACTGTCGATGGTGGCTCCGAGAGCTTCCGTATCGAACGGTGTGAAGCGGTATGTCAGACCCTCCTGAATGAAATGCTCGCGCATGTTCAGCTGATTGTCCGTACCGACGGTGATGGCCATGTAAATGGGGCGTTCCCAGTTGGCATTGGCCAGCATTTCGAGCATCATCAACTCGCTCTTGTAGAGAGCCCGTTTCGGGTTACCCTTTTCGTCTTTGAGCGATATGTGCATGTAGTCGGGGATGGAGTCACCCAATGCCTCCGGAATCATCATACCCGAACGGCGAACGGCTTCTTTGTCGATTTTGACAACGATGCTGTCGGTCGGTATCACTGCTTGTCCGTCTTTGGTGCGTACCCAATATTTCAGGATGTTCTTCAGTTCGTAAGGATTATCGCCGAACTGGGCACGGATATTGTTCAGTGCTTCCGGATTCTTGCCGTTCAGCACCTCTTCTTCGGCGGCTTTGTAGGCTTTGTCGATCTGCTTCTTGAAGTCCGGACGGATGGGGACGTATTCGTTTTGACCTTCCATGTATTCCGTTCTGTCCCAAGTGATGGGCAGTGCCGGAGAGTCGTAGGCCGGACGTTTCATCTGGTCGATGTACCAGTCGGTCTGGAGGTAGCTCAGGTTACAGGTACGTGCGTCGGTGCGGAAGCCTTCGGTTTCTTGGTTGTACCACAACGGGAAGGTATCGTTATCACCGTTGGTATAGATGATCGGGTTGCCGCTTTCCTGAAGTGACATCAGGTAGTTCTGTCCGAAGTCGCGTGCCACGTAGCGTCCGCTGCGGTCGTGGTCGTCCCAGGTCTGGCTCGCCATCTGTATGGGTACGAGCAGGCAGACTGCCGACGTGAGGGCTGCTGCGGGGACTTCCTTCATGTAGTTGCGCAGCAGGTGTACGATGCCCGCCACACCCATGCCGATCCAGATGGCAAAGGCATAGAAGGAACCGGCGTAGGCATAGTCACGTTCGCGCGGCTGTCCGGGTGTCTGGTTGAGGTAAAGCACAATGGCGATACCGGTCATGAAGAACAGGAAGAATACCACCCAGAACTGCTGGATACCTTTCTGACCGCGCCATGCCTGCCAGAAGAGTCCGATGATTCCCAGTATGAGGGGGAGACAATAGAAAACGTTGTGTCCCTTGTTGTCTTTCAGTTCTTGCGGGAGCATGTTCTGGTCGCCATACAGAAGGTTGTCGATGAACGGTATGCCGGTGATCCAGTTGCCGTGTTCTATTTCGCCGCTGCTTTGGATGTCGTTCTGCCGTCCGGCAAAGTTCCACATGAAGTAGCGCCAGTACATGAAGTTGAGCTGGTAGGAGAAGAAGAACTTGATGTTGTCCCACTGGGTTGGCATGTTCACCATCAGCATCTCTCCGCATTGATCGTAGGGCACGTCGTAGCCGGTGATATCTTGCCAGGACTTATAGTAGGCGGTGTGTGCCGAGCTGTACATGCGGGGGAAGAGCATGTTTTGCGCGTATTCATATTCCACACGTCCCGGCAGTTCAACGTAAGAGTCTTTTTCGTCGGGTGAGGTTTTCTCTTTACGGACGTATTTGGTGTCTGTACTTTTCTGGCGGGGTACGCAATAGCCGTCTTCCACATCGAGGGCCACTTTCGAGGAGTAGGCCGGTCCGTAGAACAGCGGACGGGTTCCGTACTGTTCGCGTCCCAGATACTCACCCAGCGTGAAGATGTCTTCCGGGGAGTTCTGATCCATCGGTGTATTGGCTACCGAGCGGATCACGATCAGGGCATACGAGGAGTATCCCACCATGATCATCATCGTACAGAGCAGGGCGGTGTTCATGGTACGGGCCGACATGCGTATCTTTTCGTTCAGCTTTGACGCGAAGAGGTAGGCCGCCAGTACTCCCAGCACCAGGATACCGATGATGACAGCACTTGCTCCGTGCCCGTAGAAGGGGATACCGAGCATGGCGATGGTCAGCAGAAAAGAGAGGTTCATGCGGGTGCGGCTCTTCTCGTTGTAGCTTTCGTATATACCCCAGATGATGGCGGCTGCCAGCAGGGCTACATAAACGATGACACCGGTGTTGAACGGCATGCCCAGTGAGTTGACGAACAGCAGTTCGAACCAGCCGCCTACTTTTACGACACCGGGAACAATACCATAAAGTACGGCTGCCACCAATACCATGGAGCCGGCCAGTGCCAGCAGAGATCCTTTGGCGTTGGCGCCCGGCACTTTCTTGTAGTAGTATACCAGTACGATGGCCGGCAGACAGAGCAGGTTGAGCAGGTGCACACCGATGCTGAGTCCGGTCAGATAGGCGATCAGGATGATCCAGCGGTCGCTATGCGGCTGGTCGGCTACGTCTTCCCATTTCAATATCAGCCAGAAAACGATGGCCGTAAACATGGAAGAGTAGGCGTATACTTCGCCTTCTACGGCCGAAAACCAGAATGTATCGCTGAATGTATAGGCCAATGCGCCTACCAGTCCCGATCCCATGACGGTGATCAGTTGTCCGCGGGTGATGTTCGTTTCGTCTGTGATGACGAGTTTACGCACCAGGTGCGTGATGCTCCAGAAAAGGAACAGGATGCAGGCACCGCTCATCAGCGCACTCATGTAGTTCACCATTTTGGCTACCAGTGCCGGATCGCTGACGAATTGTGTGAAAAGGTTGGCGGTGAGCATAAAGAAGGGTGCTCCGGGGGGATGGCCTACTTCCAGTTTATAGGCGGTGGTGATGAATTCCGGGCAGTCCCAGAAACTGGCTGTGGGCTCTATCGTCATGCAATAGACGGTTGCGGCGATCAGGAAAGTGATCCAACCCACGAGGTTGTTTACGGTTTTGTACTGTTTCATTCAGACTATAGTTAGTTACATATTATCATGATACACGGGCGCAAAGATAATGATTTACGTGAAGATAGCCGTAGAAAGTGTAGAGTTTTAGGAGTTTGGAGGGGAGAATTAAGAAACGGTAACGGTTGGTCTTGAATTAATAATAAGAATAGTTGAAGAAGAATTATTGTATGGGAGAGCAAAGATCATGTTTCAAAAGACGTTCGTCTGATGCAACAAAGATAAGACGCTTTTTTCATCTGTGCAAATATTTCTACATTGTTTTAATTATCAGTCATTTATATCTTCCTTTGGCCTTCAGTGAGCAGAGCCAAAACCGTGTTTCAAAAAAGGAACGTCTTTTGAAACACAAGGGTCGTTCTATCTATCTAATTTACACAAACTTACCGCAAAATAAAAGCTGTATTCACAGCCTGCCATAGCCGGCCTGCCCATTCTTAATGGGAAGGCCTTGCTGAGTATGATCTATTTTATTCATTTTTAAACATTTGAGTTATGAATACGAAGACAAAACTTCTGTATGTAGGCTTTCGTGCGTTAAACACATGCTGTCTGTACGCGGCTTTTTTAATGATAACATCGTGTGGCGACAATGTTGTGAACCCCGACAGCCCGGAACCGGACGGGGAGGATATGATTCCTGTTACGGTCAGCCGGGTTGAGGATGGCAATTATATGGAAAGCCATGTTGATACTCCCGACACAACCGGGGGAAGAACGCTTGTAGACGAATGGGTGCCGGTGAAAGAGCCACCCGCCAGCAGGGCCATACCCGCTGCCGTGCCTTACGAGGGGCCTTCAGCGGTACGGATGACGCTCCGCGAAGAGCCACAGGTCACTACCCGTGCCGCTACATTGGGCAACGGCATTTATTTCCGGTTGATCGCTTTCCGTAAAGTAGGCAGCAATTACGTATTCCAGTCGGCTGCGGATTTTACGACAAACGGGGCTTCCGCTCCCACACTCAGGCAAGGAAATCTGCTCACCAGAGCAGGAACTGTCCGTGTGATCGGATACTCGTTCAATAGTACGGCAGGGATGGGAACGATCCCTTCATCCTATACTTATAACAGTACTTCCGTCACTATCCCGAATATGAACAGTGACTTTATGGTCTATGACTCGGGGGACATAGCGAATGTGAGCACAATCAGCCACAACCTGTCGGTTAGTTTCACGCAAAAACTCTGCAAGCTGACGGTTAAACTCTCCTTGTCGCAGTTTGGGAGCAACACGTTTACCAACTGTACGGGGGTATACATTTCTCAGGGCGGCAATGCGTCTGCCTGGACGATAGGTCCCTCTACAAATAATGTAAGTGCCAATACCGGAAATACACCTACATTCAATATAGCCAATAATTCGACTGCCACTGTACGGTTAGTCCCTTTTTCGGGTTCCCGGGCAATCACGGTACATATCGGTACGTTGAAACTTAGTAATTACTTCAATGCGAATAACCGGAATATCACCTCAAGCCAGAATGTACAGTTGCTGCCGGGAAAGAGTTATACCATTACACTGAAGTTTGAGTTAGGGGTACAATTGGCGGCAAGCGACATTAACCTGACACAAAACGGATGTACGGCAAGTGATAAAAATTATTTGGCGAAGTTAAGATGGGCCACAGGAAATTTGAAGAGTACCGGAAATACGAATTACGTATGGACTTCTTCAACAGATAGAGGTTATTATTATACATTTTATAGCACTTATACAGGGAACAAAACAACCAATAACACAGATCCATGTTCTAAATTGAATACTGCGTACTATGGTACAGGGTGGCGTACTCCATCTGAAAATGACTACATTTCATTATCCCGATGTACAGATAAGGTGTTGACAAATGGTGGCATGTGGTTTATGAATAAAAGTATTGGTGTTTTTCTATTAGCTTCTGGAGGAATTGGTTGGGGTGGAGGTAGTTCGACTGGTGATCCTACTAGTGATGGGGGTACAGGAGGACAGTATTGGAGTTCGACATATAATAAAAACGATGCTAAACGCTTGGTCTTTGCTAATGGTTCAGCAGGAATAGGCCTTGATTATTTGGCATCCGGGCTGGCAGTTCGTTGTGTTAAATAATTAATTGTTATTCATGACCAAGATCTTCAAAGGTATATAAATTACGGATTGATTAGGTCTTTTGAATAATAAAAGCCACTAAATAAAGACTTTTGTACAACACGCACATAATTAGATTATTGGACAATTTTTGAGAAGAAGTGGAGATCAATTTATGAACCACCCTTTTATGGACCAAGAAGGTTGACTAAGATGCAAATTTAACTTTGGAGAATGATGTTTCAAAAGACGTACGTCTGATGCAACAAAGATAGGTCGCTTTTTTCGTCTGTGCAAATCTTTTTACATCATTTTAATTATCAGCCATTTATCTATCCTCCTTGCATCCAGTGCGGAGAGTAAAAATGATGTTTCAAAAGACGTACGTTTTTTGAAACACCATTGTGTATTCAAGACCGTCATATCTGATTGTAATACACAAACTTACGCATAATAAAAGTGGTATCAAACAGCCTTTCCGGACTCATACGAAGATGTATAGGTCCGCAATGCATCTTTGATACGATTATTCACTTTAATATCTTAGTATATGAATAGAACTTTTATTATGCGAGAGTGTCTCGGTAAAGCCTTATGGCTGTGTTTTTGCCTTTCGATAGCAGGATGTGCCGAAGATGACAGAATGACTCCCCTGTCGGCTGACAGCGGGGATACTGCCGACGAGCTAATTCCCATCCATATCAGTCTGACGGGTGACAACGACTATCATTCTTCCTCTTTTAACGACGCTTCGACCCGTAGCCACTCTCCCCTGATCGCCGAATGGGTGGGAGTAAAAGCTTTCTCACCTACACGCACAGGAGAGCAACCGGACTACGAAGGTCCCCGGATAGCCTCGATGGAACTGACGGAAGATACCCTGCCCCGTGTAAGTACCCGTGCAACAGTGCCTGTGGAAGTTCGTTTCCGGCTGATTGCTTTCCGGAAGTCCGGAAGTGACTATGTCTTCCAGTCGGCTGCCGATTACGCCTCCAATGGTACGGGCACTCCTGTACTCAAACAAGGGAAACTGCTGACACGCTCGGGAACGATACGTGTGGTGGGCTACTCCTTTAATACCACTGCCGACTTGGGAGATATGCCTTCCACGTATGCCTACAACAGCAGTACAGTGTCTATCCCTGACATGACCAAGGACTTCATGACCTTCGATTCCGGAGATATAACGAATGTAAACAGCCTGAGCCACAATCTTCCGGTGAGTTTCAATCAGAAGTTGTGCAAACTGACAATTACCATCAGTCCCACCGGATTTCCAAGCAATACGATCACCAATTGCACGGGTGTATATGTAAAGCAAGGGGGAAACTCCACATCATGGAAGATCGGTCCTTCGACCAATGTGGTAGCCGCCAACACGAATAATACGGCGGCATTCAGTCCGAGCACGGCCCTGAGTACAACCATACGCATGGTTCCGTTTGCAGGGGCCAGAACGATTACAGTGCATTTCAATACGCTGACAATAAGCGGACGGACCATTCCCAATAATACGGAAATCACCTCCACCCAAAGCATACAGTTGAAAGAGGGAAAAAGCTATACGATGAAAATACAGTTTAAGAAAACCATCGGAATTAATGTACCCTCCGGAAGTATCAATTTAACTACAAATGGTTGTTCCTCAGCCGATAAGACAGCGTTAGCCAAGCTGATCTGGGCAGACGGGAATCTGAAAAGCACCGGATCTGCTAATTATGTGTGGGGGACTTATTCAGAATATGGATATTATTACACATGGAAAAGTACATATACGGGAAATACATCACTCAATAATACCGATCCTTGCCCAAAACTTAAAAGTGATTACGGAACGGGGTGGCGTACCCCTTCAAAAGATGAAATGGACAAGTTATCCAGATGTACGAATAAAGCTGTTGTAACCAACGGAGGTAATAAGGGATTTTGGTTTATGAACTCAACAATAGGACTTTTCTTACCATTTGGTGGATCTCACGGTGGCGCTACAGGAAGTAAGACAACTCCTCCAGGCAATGCCGGTTCAGAAGGAGCTTACTGGTGCCTTGATGCTAATGGTTCAACATATGGTTATCTACTATATTTTACTACTGGTGGTGAATCCCGAACGGGCCACTATCCAAAGACTAATGGACAATCTGTCCGTTGCGTGAAAAACAAATAATAATATTCACTTTTAAACTTAACAAATCATGAAAACCGAACTTAAAGGCTGGCTTGCGGACAATACCGTGACCACCGACAACAAAGAAGACAAAATCCTGGTATTGGAAAGCGCCGGAAACCTGACACTATCCGATGTACTGGATGAAATGAAGAAAGAAGATACCGGCTTGCGGGCAGAGACTTTAAAGCATGCCGTCGATCTCTTTCAGCGTACGGTATCGGAATTGGTACTGAACGGATACTCTGTCAATACGGGGCTTTTTCGTGCCGTACCCCAGTTTCGCGGGGTGATAGACGGTGGAGTATGGAATCCCGAGAAAAATTCTATCTATGTTTCTTTCAATCAGGATAAGGATTTACGTGAAGCTATCGCACGGACCGGCGTGAAAATTCTGGGAGCCAAAGGTGACCCGGCCTACTTCATCGGCGGTGAAGACGCCGCTACCCGAGCTACGGATGGTAGTGCAACTGCCGGACGTAACTATCGTCTGCAAGGAAAGAATATTAAAGTAACTGGTACAGACTCTGCAGTGGGTATCGTCTTGATTGATGAGAAAGGTACGGAAACAAAGTTGCCGATGGATATGATCGCCGTAAACAACCCTTCGGAAGTGTTGGTGCTACTTCCTGCAGACTTAAAAGACGGAGTCTATGAATTACGACTGACTACCCAGTTTTCAACCGGTAATAAGTTGCTGAAAGTACCTCGTACAGTGATACGTAGCCTGGTTATTGGTCTTCCTTCGGGAGGGGATGGTGATATTGTAGATGATCCTACAGCCTGATTCTTGGGAAAGAGGTTTTCCTTACTCGGGGAAACCTTGCTTCCCGGTGGAGGGAAACTATCGTTCCTTGGCTTAGGAAAGAGGATTGTGCAAAAACTCCGCCCTGCATTGCTTCATCTTTTATGTGAAGTGATGCAGGGCGGAGTTTTTCTATGGAATAAGGCGTCCTTTGTCAGGCTTTGCCATCCTCGTGGCAATGACAATGCTCGCCCAGCACCCGGTGAGGCAGTGTGCCGTGCCCCAGCAGCTCGATCGGGCAGTTGAAGTTCCGTTCCAGCCATTCGGTGTTGACGCTTGCGGCCGGGTGATAGTCCAGTATTTCGTTCACGCAGGCGATGTTCTTTACCTGTTGCAGCACCGTCCCGATGTCATGGCTGACGAGGATGATGGCGCAGTCGCGGTTGATCTCCGCCAGCAGCTGGTAGAGGCGGGCTTCGAAGCGCTTGTCGATGTAGGTGCTCGGCTCGTCGAGAATAAGCAGTTGCGGGTCGCTGATGATGGCTCGTCCCAGCAGGGCGCGTTGCAGTTGTCCGCCGCTCAGCTGTCCGATGGCCCGGTGTTCAAGTCCCTCGAGTCCCATGCGGTGGATCACTTGTCGGGCTTTCTCGCGGTGACGGTCATTGAAACGGCCGGTCAGCGACTTCTTGGAGCTGAGTCCCGAAAGGACTACCTCGAGAACCGAGATGGGGAAGGAGCGGTCGATCGAGTTGTACTGCGGGAGATAGCCCGTCGTGAGTGGTTCGTGATATTTGATGATTTCTCCTCCTGTGGGGCGAAGCAGTCCCAGAATGCATTTGATAAGAGTTGTCTTGCCTCCGCCGTTGGGCCCGATGATGCCGAGGAAATCGTGCTCGTAGACCTCCAGATCGACATCGTGGAGCACCGTGCGTCCGTCATAGGCGGCGGAGAGTCCTCTGATGGAGAGGAGGGGGGAGGAAGTCGCTGCTTCCGTATGCTTGTGGGGTTTTCTTTCTTTATCCATGAATTGCTTGAGGTTGGTTATTAGTATCCGGGTTCACCACGGAGGCTTCTCGCCACATTCAGCATCTCTTCTTCCCAGTCGTACGAAAGGGGATTGATGGAGATCACCCGGGTGCCGGTCTGCTTCGCGATGATTTCGGCGTTTCGGCGGTCAAATTCCGGTTGGACGAAAATGACGCGTACCCCTTCCTTTTTACAGAGATCCATCAGCCCTTTCAGGTGGGCGGGCGACGGCTCTTTGCCTCCCTCTTCGATACTGATCTGATGCAGTCCGTAGTCGCGGGCGAAGTAGGAGAGTGCCGGATGGTAGATGATGAAGGCACGGTCGGCGCCGGGCACCGACAACGTTTGCCGGATCAGGCTGTCTGTCTGCTCGATGCGTTGGCAGAGCGAGTCATAGCGAGCCTTGTAGTATGCTTCGTTCCCTTTGTCGAGTACGGTGAGCGCCTTGAATGTATTTCCGGCTATGATCAACGCGTTGGCGGTGGAGTTCCAGATGTGCGGCTCCACACCTCCTTCATGGCGGTGGTCGCCGTGATCGAAGGCGGACTCAAAGATCAGGTCCACCCCTGTTGAGGTGTCGAACACCTGGATATGGGGAGTATTGTTCATCAACCGGTCCATCCACGAGCGTTCGAATCCGATATAGCCGATGCGCAGATATGCCTCACTTTCACCCAGCGATACCAGTTGCTGCGGGGTGGGGTCGTAAGTCTCGGGGCTGCTGCCTTTGGGCACCATGCTGCGTACGGTGAACTTATCTCCGGCAATGGCTTCGGTGAAGTACCGTTGCGGTTCCATCGTGACGGTGATGATCCGCTCTCCCGCATCGCCTTTCCCGCGGCCGGAACAGGCGGAAAGGAGCAGGAGGAAAAGGAAGAGAACAGTCTGTCCTCTCATTCCTCTCCCGGGGATATGGGTTACTATTGACTGATGTATTCGATTCATTCTCATAATGTTTATCCTTTCTGTTTTAATGTGGGTTGCGCGTTACATTGCGTTACGGCCGGAGAATCCTGGGATCTCTTCTTTGCCCTCAGTATCTCCCTTTTGCCTCCCGGAGGTCCGGGCAGACGTTCAACGATGAATCCTGCCGCTTGCAACATCCTTCTTACCACTCCTTTAGCGCAATAAGTGGTCAGTATTCCTTCTTCTTCCATCATAACGTACAGCTCATCGAATAGTTCTTGCGTCCACATCTCAGGTTGTTTCTCCGGTGCGAAGGCATCGAAATAAAGGAGGGAGAATAACGATGTACGGTCAGTGATCAACGATGAACGGTCCATGATTGTGAAGTCTCCCTGTATCTTCCTCAGGGTGAAATGCGGAGTGATCCGCACGTCTTCTCCCCAGGGCGATGTATGGAGGGCTTTCATCCATTGCGCGGTCTGTTCATCGCCGGTCGTTAATCGTTGTTCACCATCCCCTCCCGGTCGGTCGTTATATCTCAGTTTCTCTACCGTTTCCCATGGCAGCGGGTAAAGCTCGATGCCCGTATAATGGATCTGTCTGCCCGATCTTTCCGCTTCAATCAGTGTGAGCAATGCGTTCAGCCCCGTTCCGAAACCGATTTCAAGGATATGGGGTGCAGGAGAAGCAGAGGCTTTCAGGCCCATGTCGATAAAGATATGAGAGGACTCCGTCAGAGCCCCTTTCACGGAATGGTAGTGCTCGTTCAGCTCCGGAACGAAGAGGGTGGCACTTCCGTCGGCCGTATATTCAATGATTCTTTCCATATTCTTCTTTACATAACCAGGTTCAGGGCTTCCTGCATGGCTTTCAGCAGGATGATGTAGCGTATCAGTTTTCCGGCGAACATTGAAGCCGTGGTCAGCCATACATTGCTCCTCATATATCCGAGGGCTATGGATATCACTTCACCGATGGCGGGCAGAAAGGCGAAGAACGCCATCAAAGCGCCTTTCCCCTGAAGGAAGCGTTGCATCTTGTCTATCTTTTCCTTCTTGATCTTGAAGTATTTCTCGATCCAGTCTATCCTGCCCAAGCGCCCCATATAGTAACAGGTCATCCCTCCGGCAGTGTTCCCCAGCGAGGCGGAAATGAGGCAAAGGGTAGGATCGAGTCCCAACTTTACCAGTCCCAGCAGCACGATCTCCGAACTGAACGGGACAATACTTCCGGCCAACAGTGCCGAAATGAACAGGCCGGGATATCCCCAGTCGATAAGTATCTGTGAAACGGTTTCTATAAAAGCGTCCATATATTAAAGCAGAATAAAGCGATAAGGGTAATCATCGAACCGATAAAGAAGAGGTTGGACGATTTGCTGTTGGTCAGTACAAACAAGTGTCCCACTAATATACTGATGCCTATCAGCAACAGCGAAAGCAGATTCATGCTCAGGGCGGGTTGCAACACAATGAACAGGAAGATGCAGAAGTTGAGGAAAATAAGAAAGTGCAGATAAGCGCGTGTCCGTATCTTATCCTCATATCCTGCCACGATGCAATGTATCGAACTGACTATGTAGAGGATGAATAGATAGCCCAGCGTGACGACTTCCCATAGTTGGAAGTCACGGCCGAAGTCAATGTCCCGGAAGTCGGCCAGATGGATGAACGGTTGGTAGAAAAGCTCTATTTCGTTGTGAAAAAAGGCATGTCCCAATAAGAACCAGTAGGGGATGCTCCAACCTATTATGGCACCGCAGAAACTGCGGAACGTGAGCGACTGAAAACCGGATGCACCCATCAGCCAGATGGGGATGAAGTACGTCAGCTGAGGAAACGCCACACTGCCGGCGCTCAGCAAAGCAAACGAATGGAACAGATAACCGGCAGGACGCGGCTGCTGATAGCTTTTGAACAGGAAATAGAGCGAAATGAGAAAGGTTACAGCAGCGACGTCGCCCGCATAGAGCAGGTGCATGCCGGGGCAGGCCGTGATGAGCAGAAAGTAAAGTGAGGTTTGTACGGATGCTCTCATGCGGATGATGGCAAACGTATTGTTCAGCTCTATCAGGAAATAGCCGATACCGGCAAAGAGCAAAAAGCTGACAATGCGGTTGGCCCATGCGGGTATGTTCACGATATTCCACAGCGGGTAGGACGACTCCTTAACTTCCAGTCCGGGCAGGAGAACGGAGGTCAGCACCCAACAGGCAATACACGTAAAGATAACGATGGGCAGCGTAAATCTGCCCGCCGTTATCCGTCCTTGTAATCTTTGATTCCTCATTATAAATCGAAGCCGATGTCGCGGCGATAATTCTTGTCTTTGAAGTCAATCATGTCGGCCACTTTGTAGCATTGTGCCAGTGCGTCGGCCTTGTCGTTGCCGTACGAGCAGATGGCAAGCACACGTCCGCCGGAGGTCACTGCCTGTCCGTCCTTCATGGCTGTTCCGGCATGAAACAGAATGCTGTCCGTTGCCCGGGCTGCTTCCAGTCCGTTGATGGCATATCCTTTCTGATAGGCTTCGGGGTATCCTCCGCTGACCATCATCACACAAGTGGCTGTACGCGGATCGATGACAAGCGATCGGGCGTCGAGGTTACCTTCGGCCACCCCTTCCAGCAGTTCTACCAGGTCGCTCTGTATGCGCAGCATGACACTTTCGGTTTCGGGATCACCCATACGGACATTGTATTCGATTACCATCGGTTCGCCTTTCACGTTGATCAGCCCCAGGAAGATGAATCCTTTATAGGTGATACCTTCTGCCTTTAGTCCGTTGACAGTCGGTTCGATGATGCGGGTACGTACCTTTTCCATAAACACTTCGTCGGCAAACGGAACGGGAGTCACACTGCCCATACCGCCGGTATTGAGCCCTTTGTCACCTTCGCCGATGCGTTTGTAGTCTTTGGCTACGGGCAGCACCTTATAGTGGTCGCCATCTGTCAGTACAAATACCGAACATTCGATACCACTCAGGAACTCTTCAATGACAACGGTTGCCGAGGCATTGCCGAACATACCTCCGAGCATCTCTTTCAGTTCTTTCTTGGCTTCTTCGAGAGTCGGCAGAATCAATACTCCTTTTCCGGCACAAAGTCCGTCTGCTTTCAGCACATAAGGAGCTTCAAGTGTTTCGAGAAATGCCAGTCCTTCGTTCAGGGTATCGGCTGTCACGCTTTGGTAGCGGGCTGTCGGTATGTGGTGGCGGTGCATGAATTCTTTCGCGAACTCCTTACTGCCTTCCAGCCTGGCTCCTTCTTTCGACGGGCCGATAATGGCGATGTTTTTCAGGCAGGGGTTACTTTGGAAGTGGTCATAGATACCTTCTACCAACGGGTCTTCGGGGCCTACCACAATCATATCGATACTTTCTTCAAGAGCGAATGCCCCTAAAGCGGCGAAGTCGGTTGCTTTGATATTCACGTTTTCACCTACTTCACCGGTTCCGGCATTGCCGGGTGCAATGAACAGCTTCTCTACTTTCGGACTTTGGGCGATTTTCCATGCCAGGGCGTGTTCACGGCCGCCCGAACCTAATAGTAATATCTTCATGTCTTTTGAGGATTTATATCTTTATAAATAGTCTTCGAAATAACGGGTTATCTTTTCATGCAGATGTACACGGTCGCGGCCTGACACATTGTGCTTGTGGCACGGGTAGATGAAGAGGTCCGGATACGTGCGGGCATCGATGCACGCTTTCATAAACGAGAGGGTGTGCTGCGGCACGCAGGTGTCGTCGTGGTCATCGTGGATGATCATCAGATGTCCTTTCAGGTTGCCTGCCAGGTTTTTCAGGTTACACTCTTTATATCCTTTCGGATTGCTTTGCGGGGTATCCATATAGCGTTCTCCGTACATCACTTCGTAATACCCCCAGTCAATGACGGGACCGCCGGCCACGCCCACTTTAAATATTTCGGGATAGCGAAGGAGAAGGGCAGTGGTCATGTGACCGCCAAAGCTCCAGCCGTGTACTCCGATACGGTTCCCATCGACGTAGGGGAGGCTTTTCAGGAATTCGGTTCCTTTCACCTGGTCTCTTCCTTCTTCGATTCCCAACTGGCGGAAAGTAACATTCTCAAAATCGAGTCCCCGATTGCTGCTTCCACGTCCGTCTACGGTAAATATGATGTAACCTTTGTTGGCCATATAGATATCCCAGCCTCGTGCACCGTTCTGCCAGCCGTTGGTGACCAGTTGTGCGTGAGGACCGCCGTATACGTATACGATAGCCGGGTATTTCTTGTTCGGATCGAAATCGGCCGGTTTTATTAATCGGTAATATAAGTCCGTCTTGCCATCTGCTGCTTTGATGGTACCTGTCTCGATACCCGGCATCTTGTAGCCGGTGAAAGGATCGGCTGCTGTGAGCAGATTGACGCTTTTACCACTTTGCACATCGATGATATTGATACTTCTCGGGACAGTCGGTGAGTTGTATTGGTCAATCAGGTAGCGTCCCGAAGGGCTCAACTGGCCGCTGTGTACGCCTTCTGCACTGCCCAGGGGAGTACGTGTTCCGGTTTTTGTATCCAGGCGGAACAGGTTGTCCTGCAATGGCGAGAACTCTGTGCTGGCAATAATAATCTCTTTTTTCTTGGTGTCGAAGCCCAGAACCTCTTTTACCAGCCAGTCTCCCTCGGTCAACTGACGGATTTGCCGGCCGTTCGTATCGTACAGGTAAAGGTGGCTGAAGCCATCTTTTTGGCTCTGGTAGATGAACTTGCTGTGATCCCAAGGCAGGAAAATGATAGGGTCCTGCGGCTCTACATACTTGTCGCTCTTCTCTTCAAAAAGAGTGGCCGTCAATTCGCCTGTTTCAACATCATACCGGCACAACTTGGCATGATTTTGATCGCGGTTCAACTCGATCAGATAAAGGCTCTTTTCATCCGGCGCCCAACTGATGTTAGTGAAATAGCGATCGGTCGGGTCTCCGGCATTGAGATAGATACTTTTGCCGGTAGCGGGGTTGTAGATGCCTACTTTTACCTGGTGGCTGGTCATCCCTGCCATCGGGTAGCGGATGTTGTTGACTTCGGCAATGGGAGCTGTGACATCGACCAGGGGATATTGGGCTACCATACTTTGATCCATCCGATAGAATGCGAGCAGATTGCCCAAGGGACTCCAGAAAGTTCCTTTCTTAATTCCGAATTCGTTGCGATGAACAGACTGGCCGCATACGATACCTTCCGGTTCGTTGGTTACGGCCCGATCGTCCACATACAGATTGTTGCCTATGGTATAGGCTACATGTCCCGTTTCAGGGTGATAATCTCTATTGGCACCTTCCTTTGGCAATGGACGTGTGCTGATAACCTCACGGTAGTCGAAATCGTATACGATGTATTTATCCGGCAGGGTGATCAGCATAAGGCTTTTCTTCGGCCATGGGAAACTGACATTGTAGAAGTGTTGCAACTTACCGTGATTTCCGGCTTCCAACGCCTTGTTTACTATGTTGCGGGTGGTGAGCGGTGTTTCTTTTCCGTTTTTAGGGTTTATCATGAACACTGCTTCTATTCCCGGTTTGATACATTGGTCACCCCACCATTGCAGGCCGGATATATTCTCGGCAGAACGGTAGGTAGCTCCACCCGGAATCAGATCCTCCAAGGTCGGCATTTTCGGTTCTTGTGCCATAATGTTTGGTATTAGTAAGGATAAGAGCATTACTAACAAAGCACTCTTTTGTTTACTGTTGGTTTTCATGATTTGCTTTATCATTATTTAAATCCTTTGATTTATACTCTGTCTGATTTCGTCGTTTCCGGGCGGATGACAGCGTCATACTTTGGTACCGTATCGTTTATCTTCTATGACTGCCTGTTCATCCGTCTGTATATTTGTGTTCGGAACGGTTTAGTCCTCCTGGGGCTTTTTGATTTTGGGCTCACGGTTGCCTTTGAATTCTCTCGGTCTTCTGTCTCCGTATTCCGAATTACGTTCTTCGCGTGGTCTTCTTTCTCCTCTGAAACCGCCTTCCTCCCGGCGCGGCTTGAACTCTCTTCTTTCCTTCGGAGCACGTTCACCGTTTTCATCACCGCCTTCCTGGCTTTTGAATTCCTTATATTTACCGTCGAAAATCTGATATTTACGGAATTCACATTCCAAAGGACCGTTGAATAAGGGAGTTTTTACGCTCGGTTTCAGGCCAATCTGATCGAAACACTCTTCACGATAAGAAAGTATCCATGCATCGTTACCCACAAAAGCGTGTTTCAGGCGTTCGCCGATCATATTGTACAGTCCCAGCAAGTCGTTGGTCGAAATACGTTCTCCGTAAGGGGGATTGGTTATAATGATCGATTTTTCAGCCGGCTGTTCGAATTGCTGGAACGGTTGCAACTTCAGGATAATGTCTTTTGATACCCCTGCTGCCTTCACGTTGTGCGTTGCGATTTCGTTGGCTTTGGGATTGTTGTCATAACCGTATATCTTGTGGGTAAATTCACGTTCCTGACTGTCGTCGTTGTATATCCGGTCGAACAGGTTTTGATCGAAATCTCCCCATTTTTCAAAAGCAAACTCTTTGCGAAACACTCCCGGCGCGATATTACGGGCAATCAGGGCTGCTTCAATGGGAATAGTACCTGAACCGCACATCGGGTCAATCAGGTCGCATTCGCCTTTCCATCCGGTCATCAAAATCATACCGGCGGCCAGAACTTCATTTAATGGAGCTTCTACGGCTTCCTGACGGTAACCTCTGCGGTGGAGCGATTCGCCCGATGAATCGAGTGAAAGCGTACAGGTAGTCTGTGCAATGTGTATATTCAGTAGTACATCCGGTCTGCTGATACGCACAGAAGGGCGTTTTCCATTCAATTCGCGGAAATAATCGACAATGGCATCTTTTACTTTGTATGAGACAAACTTGGAGTGGCGGAATTCATCGCTGAATACTACTGCGTCGACAGCAAAGGTTTTGTCTACATCCAGGATTTCTTCCCAACGGATGGCTTTGATTTGTTCATATACAGCATCAGCGTCTTTTGCGGTGAAGTGCTTAATTGGTTTTAAAATACGGATTGCGGTACGCAGGCAGAAATTTGCTTTGTACATCATCTCCTTGTCACCGGTAAACGAGACCATGCGGCGGCCTATTTGTACGTCGTTTGCCCCAAGTGTTGTCAATTCCTCAGCCAGTATCTCTTCCAGTCCCTGAAAGGTTTTGGCAATCATTTCAAATTGTTCGCTCATAAAAATGGATAACATGCCAGTATGCTAATGTTCCGGTAATGAACCGGGCGACCGGCGCTTTAATGTTGTTAATTATATTATTTTTTCGCTTTTGTCTGTACGATTCTTGCCCCTGCCGGTATGTTCTCTGTCACCCAGATGTTACCGCCTACGGTCGCATCACGCCCGATGGTAATCCGGCCCAGAATGGTGGCATTGGAGTATACAATCACGTTATCTTCCAGAATCGGATGACGTGGAATGCCTTTAATAGGTTTGCCGTCAGCATCCAGGGGGAAGCTTCTGGCACCCAATGTCACCCCCTGATAGAGTTTCACATTATTACCGATGATACTTGTCGCACCAATCACTACACCGGTTCCATGGTCGATCGTGAAATGTGTGCCGATTCTTGCTCCCGGATGTATGTCAATACCGGTTTCGCTATGTGCCATTTCGGTGATGATACGGGGGATAAGCGGTACACCCAATTCCAGAAGTTCGTGGGCGATGCGATAGTTGCTGATGGCTTTGATGGCCGGATAGCAGAAGATCACTTCACCAAAACTTTGTGCAGCCGGGTCACCGTTGTAAGCAGCTTCCACATCTGTAGCCAGGACACGGCGCAAGTGCGGTAGTTTGCTGATAAACTTGGCAGCCAGGCGCGCTGCTTCTTCACGTTTGGCCTCGGTACATTCATCGCACCGGTCACCATTACCGAAACATAAACCGGCGAGAATCTGCTCTGTTAGCAGATTGAACAGCTTTTCTACATTGACACCAATGTGGTAATTGATAGTCCGGCTGTTGACTGTTGAGTTTCCGTAATATCCGGGAAAGAGAATGGAACGCGCTAATTCGATAACATCGCACAATACCCGTGGCGAGGGTAATGGCTCACCGTCTTTATGTTGGTGAAACAGTCCTTTGTATGATTCGCTTTCCGATAGCTCATCGACTGTCTGTGTCAGGATGTGAGTGAAGTTCAGTGGACTCATTATGAGACTATTCTAATTATATTGGCTACAAAGATATGAATAATTGCGCATAAAAAGTAGTACGTTTGTTATCGAATTTAAAAAAAGGATGTATTTTTGTTGGGTATTACACGATAAATCAAAACAATGAGGCATAGAGCAAACCTGGCAATTGTATTTTTTTGTTTGTTATTACCGTTAACAGGCTGTAAGCAAAAAATAAACCGTTCTGATTCCGCTTTTGGGGGTATGAGCATAGACTCTGTGGAACGTTGTGCTCAAGATTCATTGTTTAGTAATACCCGATATTCACGTTCTTTGTTGCGACACGCCATGGCGGATGCTCCGGATAGCCTGTCTTATTATTACCTTTTGTCATTTTATTCCAAATCTTATTTTGTTACGGCAGACTTTGATTCAGTCTTGTATTACAATCGGCTTGTGAAGCGCTTTTGTAATGAAGTGGAGCTTTCCGCGGAAGTGCATGATCTGCTTTCGACTGTTTATAATATGGAAGGCAACGTCTTGATGCAGCGCACTCAGCCCGATTCGGCGATTATCTCCTATAAAAAAGCCTACGAAGAAAGGCTTCAAGGACAACAAACGGACTATCTACCGGACTTGTGCATAAATTTGGCTGATGCCAATGTGCATAAGGGAGATTATGCGTATGCCGCTTATTATTATCGTCGCGCACTGTTCATTTGTGATTCTCTCGGATTGCCCGATCGTAATAAATTTCCGGTTTACTATGGTCTCGGACAGACTTATATGGAATTACGTGATTTTGAGCTTTCCAATCATTATTATGAACTTGCAGGAAACTTTTTTCCTCAGATGAGCGTGTCTGAGAAATGGACTTACCTGAATAACCGGGGAAACCATTTTTATTATAAAAAAGACTATCCGCAGGCTGTTCATTATATTGGGCGTGCATTAGAGGTCGTGAAGTCTTATCCTCAAATGGTTTTTGAACAGAATTTGTGTAAGGCAAATCTTGGAGAACTTTATGTGATTACCAATAAACTGGATTCAGCGCAATTATATCTGGACGAGAGCTATCGCTTCTTTTCCGGAATCGGGAATCAATCGGCGCTTTATTACATAGAGACTCAAATGATCGAGCTTGCACTTAAAAAGGGAAATGTCGCTCTTGCCGGAGATATAATCAGACGATCAGCCGATTACGGGCATATAGATGCCAATATGATCAATATCCGTAATCACTATCTACAGCATTATTACGAGCAGGTGGGAAACTATAAAAAGGCTTATGAATATCAGAAACACGATCTTCAACTTAATGATTCCATCCGTAATGAACGTGTCAGGACGCGTGTAGCCGAACTGGATATGCGTTACCGGCAGGATACGATTGTGATGCGGAAAGAATTGGTGATCGAGAAACAAAAAGGAGAGATGGAGGTGCTGAAACTGACAACCTATATATGGGCTCTGATCGGTATTGTATCTGTTATCGTAGCGGGACTTGTTTATTGGTATATGAAGAAGAAACGCATGTTTCTTCAGGAACGGCATATCAACCAGATCAGCCGTTTCCGTATGGAGAATATCCGGAATCGTCTTTCACCGCATTTCACATTTAATGTATTGAATCGTGAGATCAGTCGGTTTAGGGATGGGAAAACGTTGTGTGGTGATCTGACAGAATTGGTGAAACTACTTCGTAAGAGCTTGGAATTGACAGAGAAACTCAGTATTTCTCTTTATGATGAACTGGAATTTGTGAAGACTTACATCCATCTTGAGCAAGGACGTCTCGGAAGTGATTTTTCAATGGATGTGAAGATCGAGGAAGACTTGGATATTCAGCAGGTTGTCATTCCTTCAATGGTAGTACAGATACCGGTGGAGAATGCATTGAAACATGGATTGGCCGGAATTGACGGTTTGAAGTTACTTGGTATATCTGTTTGCCGAAAGGGAAGTGGAATCCTTATTGATATTTGCGATAATGGACGTGGATATTCCCCACAAACTTTATCATCTACACGTGGAACAGGAACAGGGTTGAAAGTGCTTTATCAGACTATTCAGCTATTGAATGATAAGAATCGCGAGAAAATACGTTTTGAAATCAAGAATCTGGTGAATAATGGACAGACCGGAACACAAGTTCTAATCTATATACCATTGGATTATTCTTACAATTTATAAAGATAGGAAATTATGTATAAGGTGATCATTATAGATGATGAGAAGGCGGCTATTGAGACCTTACGCCGGGATCTGGAGGTGCAGGCTGATCTGGAAATAAAAGGGACTGCCGGCAATGGGGCAAAAGGGAAGAAACTTATTATGGATATACATCCCGATCTTTTGTTCCTGGACATAGAGTTGCCCGATATTCAGGGAATCCGTTTGCTTAGTGAGATTCGTGAACAGGTGTTGTGGGATATGAAAGTCGTTTTCTATACTGCCTATGATAAATATCTGTTGCAGGCCTTGCGCGAATCGGCTTTTGATTATTTACTGAAGCCTTATGATATAGATGAACTGAATTTGATTATTGAACGTTACCGCAAGACGATGGCTTCTGTTCAGCCTCTGCCTTCTTTTGCTTCTGCTGTGGGTACTTTGATGCCCGGTAGAGATTTGTTTATGATTAGTACAGTAACGGGATTTAGATTTCTTCGTCTTGAAGAAATAGGTTATTTTGAATATCTGAAAGATAAGAGGCTGTGGCAAGTGGAACTTTTTAATCAAACGAAACTTTGTCTGAAGAAAAATACGACTGCCGGTGATATAATCGGCTATTCCGACGCATTTGTACAAATCAGTCAGTCGGCTATTATCAACATCAATTATCTGGCAATGATAAAGAGCAAACAGTGCTTACTCTATCCTCCTTTTAGTGATAAAGAAGACTTGATTATTTCACGCGGATTCTTGAAAGAACTACAAGAGCGCTTTTGTATAATTTGAAGTTTTTCTGTCGGATAGACTCTTATTTTACCGCTTATACTCTGACTGTAACCATATAATCGGCTTTCAGATAAAAAAGGGTTGCTATGCTTTTACTTTGATTGTATCTTTGTGAGGTACGATTACTCTTAAAAACAACTGAGATGAACAGTGTTAAACAATTAAACAACTCTCTTGATAGTTAACTGGTTGGGTAAAGCCGGAGCTTTTTGTGAAAAAACTCCGGCTATTTTATGATGTTGTTATCTCAAATAATCTTTTTTATTTCTTCTTTATGTTTCACGTGACACAAAAAAAGACCGAAGCTGTTAGCAACGGTCTTTTTTAGAGTATTTAATGTGTTAGATCTTTAAGAAAGAGTAAAGTGTTTGGAGATTATAGATTAGGGTTATCCATTGTAACGGTCATTTCCGGAGCCAGTATAAATTCACTTTTCCGGTTATTCCATTTATAATAGTTTGTGGTAATGGTTTTGCCTTCGTACGTATAGCGAACCAGCAAATCGTTCTCCCAATTATTTTTATTGCTGTTCCATTTCATAGTCTGACTTTCAATCATGCGTTTATTGTCATCGTATTTATAGTTATATTTCATATAATTGGCTAGGGAAGAGCCTTCTTTCTTATAAACGGTTTGTCCTATTAACATGCCGTTTTCTTCTTCGGAGTTATAAATAAGATTGTTATCATAGTTCCGGGCGGAAACTGCAACGCTGCTTACCAAAAGAACTGCTGACAATGCTACTGTTTTTAAAAATCCTGTTGTTTTCATGATATCTGTTTTTAAGTCTTTAAATTGTCATATTTCTACCATTTGTTGGCTTTAACGGTGGCAAAGTTACATATTAAACGGATATAAATGCATAAAATCGAAAGAATTTTATCATATTGTCAGTATTAGGACCTTTGAGTTACTTTCTTTTTGATAAGTATGCTGACAAAAAGATATCCGGCAGATTGTTTGCCGGATATTTATATAAACAGTAAGCATTTTTAGATGGATCTTTCATAGCTTTCTGTACGAATGGTTAATGATTGTTATCAATGTGCCTCCAGCCAGTTTGTACCCCATCCGCAATCTGCTTTTAAGGGAACATGCATACGGTAGGCTTTCTCCATTTCCTCAATAACCACTTGCTCTACTATTTCTTTCTCTTTTGCCGGTACACTGAAATTCAGCTCATCGTGTACTTGCAAAATCATTTTTGCTTTCAGGCCTTCTGCTTTGAAACGTTCATAAATACGTGCCATAGCAACTTTGATTATGTCAGCTGCGCTTCCCTGTATCGGAGCATTGATGGCATTTCGCTCTGCGTATCCGCGTACTACGGCATTACGGGAGTTAATATCCGGTAAAAAGCGTTTGCGATGGAAAATCGTTTCCACATAACCGTGCTCGCGTGCCACCTGGATACTCTTGTCCATATAGGATTTTACTTGCGGATAGGTTTCAAAATAACCGTCTATCAGCTCTTTGGCTTCTTTGCGGTCGACATTCATGCGTTCCGCCAGGCCAAATACGGAGATACCGTAGATAATGCCGAAATTGGCAGTCTTGGCCTTACGGCGCATATCGGCGGTAACCTCTTTTATATCTACCTTATAAATCTTGGCAGCTGTAGCCGCATGAATATCATAGCCACTGAGGAAAGCATCGATCATGTTTTTATCTTCACTCAGGTGTGCCATTATGCGTAGCTCAATCTGTGAATAGTCGGCGGAGAAGAAACTGCAACCATCATCCGGAATAAAAGCTTTGCGTATCTCTTTACCGTCTTCGTCCCGAATCGGGATATTCTGCAGGTTAGGGTTACTTGAACTCAATCTTCCTGTTGCGGTAACGGTCTGGTTAAAGGAGGTGTGTATACGTCCGGTTTTGGGATTGATCAATTGCGGCAGAGCGTCGATATAAGTACTTAATAGTTTCTTAAGTCCCCGGTATTCCAAAATCTTACCGATAATATCGTGCTTATTTCGCAAGCTCTCCAATACCTCTTCTGAGGTGACGTACTGTCCGGTTTTTGTTTTTTTAGCTTTCTCTACTATTTTCAATTTATCAAAAAGTATCTCTCCTACCTGTTTGGGAGATGCAATGTTGAATTCTCCTTCGGCGAGAGTATAAATTTCTTTTTCGATACTTTGCAGTCTCGTAGTGAAGTGTTCTGACGATTGTTTCAGAGCCTCCGTATCTAAACGCACTCCGTTGCTCTCGATATTGACAAGAACAGGGACCAGAGGCATTTCGATTTCATAGAATAACTTCTCGGCATCATTTTTCTTTAATTCCTGTTCCAGTATATTTTTAAGTTTTAGTGTAACGTCTGCATCTTCGCAGGCGTACAGATAAACTTCTTGAGGGGAGAGGTCGCGCATATTTTTCTGCCCTTTGCCTTTTGGCCCTATTAACTCTTCAATATGTATGGTTTGATAATGCAGATAGATTTCAGCCAGATAATCCATGTTATGACGGAGTTCGGGTTGGAGGACATAATGTGCTACCATGGTATCGAAGAGTTTACCTCGGACTTCAATCCCATAGTTTTGCAGAACGAGCATGTCGTACTTTATATTCTGACCGACCTTGAGTGACTTCTCGTTTTTGAAGACAGGTTCGAACTCCCGAACGATTTTGATTGCCTCTTCCCGTTCGGCAGGTACCGGAACGTAAAATGCCTGATTTTCGGTAATACTAAAACTCATTCCAACCAATTCTGCATCCATTGGATCCGTTCCGGTGGTTTCCGTATCTAACGCAAGAATTTCGGATGTAAGTAGTTTTTTAATAATTTCGTTTCTTTTCTCCTCTGTATCAATTAATTGGTAGTCGTAGCTTAATGAATTTAAGCTTTCCAGATTTGATTTTTTTTCTTCATTCGTATGATCGGGCGTAAATTCTTCAAAGAGATTGCCTTGAACTGGGCCGTTTTCCTGATTAAATAATGTACCGGCGATAGGGGAGGCAGGTGATGATTCTTTTTTGAATATCCGTTCCATCAATGTGCGGAATTCCAGCTCTTCAAATATTTTACGCAACGTGTCCTCATCTGCTTGTTCCCGGACGAGTGAGTTCATATCAAGCCGGATAGGTACATCCACTTTGATTGTTGCCAGGAATTTGGAGAAAATAATCATTTCCCGATTCGTCTCGACTTTTGTCTTCAGTGCTCCTTTCAACTGATCGGTATGTTCAAGCAGATTTTCTATACTCCCAAACTCGGCAATTAATTTTTGGGCAGTTTTTTCTCCCACACCCGGACACCCCGGAATATTATCGGAAGAGTCGCCCATCAGTCCGAGCATATCTATCACTTGTGCCGGTGATTGAATATCGAATTTAGCTTTTACTTGTTCTACCCCCATAACTTCAAATTCTTTGTCTCCATATTTGGGGCGATACATAAATACATGATCCGTTACCAACTGACCATAGTCCTTGTCAGGAGTCATCATATAAGTAGTGATACCCTGATTGCCGGCTTCTGTTGCGAGAGTTCCGATTACATCGTCCGCTTCATATCCCGCTACCTCCAGGATGGGGATTCTGTAAGCCTTGATAATATCTTTTATAATAGGTACCGAAAGACGGATTGCTTCCGGAGTTTCTTCTCGTTGAGCTTTGTACTGTTCAAAAGCTTCGTGGCGGAATGTGGGTCCCGGTGGATCGAATGCAACTCCAATGTGGGTGGGGTTCTCTTTCTTCAGCACCTCTTCCAGGGTGTTGACGAATCCCAGTATGGCTGAAGTATTAAAACCCTTGGAATTAATGCGGGGATTTTTAATGAACGCATAGTACGCCCGATAGATAAGAGCATAAGCATCCAAGAGGAATAGTTTGCTGTTTTGATTCATATTTTTCAGTTTTTTCATGGTAAAAGTACAAAAAAATACCGTATTAACCGTTTTATTATTACTTTTGTGCTCAAATAGTGTGTGCATGGATAGCTTATCTTTAATAAAGTCCCCGATTACTACGGAGCTGGAAGATTTCAAAAATCTATTTGATAGTTCTCTGTCCAGTTCAAATCTTTTGCTTAATAATGTGATTGCTCACATCCGGCAGAGGAATGGTAAGATGATGCGCCCTATCCTTGTGTTGCTTGTAGCAAAGCTTTACGGAGAAATAAAGCCTGAGACATTACATGCGGCAGTATCCCTTGAACTTCTTCATACGGCAAGTCTGGTGCACGACGATGTGGTAGACGAAAGTACAGAACGTCGCGGACAGTTATCAGTGAATGCTATTTTTAATAATAAAGTAGCAGTGCTGGTAGGCGATTTTCTTTTGGCAACAAGTCTGGTGCATGCCGAACGTACTCGTAATCATGATATAATCGGTGTGGTAGCGTGTTTGGGACAAGATTTGGCAGAAGGGGAGATACTTCAACTCTCTAATGTCAGTAACCGGGAATACTCTGAAACTATTTACTTCGATGTGATCCGTAAGAAGACGGCTGCCCTTTTTGCCGCATGTACTAAAGCTGCTGCTCTTTCGGTAGAAGTTACCGATGAAAAGGCTGAATTTGCACGTCTTTTTGGTGAGAACATCGGAATTTGCTTTCAGATTAAAGACGATATATTCGATTATTTTGAGAGTAAGGAGATTGGAAAACCGACCGGAAATGATATGCTGGAAGGTAAGCTTACTCTACCTGCTTTATATGTACTGAATACCACGACTGATGCGTGGGCTCAGGAAATGGCCCTTAGGGTAAAAGCCGGTACGGCTACAGTAGACGAAATCACCCGTTTAATTGAGTTTATCAAGCAAAACGGGGGAATAGAATATGCTGTGAAAGTGATGTATGAATACAAAGAGCGTGCTCTTGACCTATTGCGCACTTTGCCGGATTCGGCAGTAAAGACCTCCTTGATTACCTATTTGGATTATGTGGTCGATCGTGATAAATAAGTTTCTTATCTATTTCAGTGTTCTCTTTTTCCATGGACTGTTTGGGGTCTCTGTGGCCTGACGGTAAAGACGGATGTATAGTTCCTGCTTCCTTTTTTCAGTAGCTTCCATTGCCTGTCCTAATAAGAAACTTTTTCCTATCTCAGTCCAATCATTAAAAGCTTGTATGCATTGTTGTCCGGCCGAGCAAATATAGTTCCATGCAAGGCTTTCATCTATAAATCCCGCATCATAAGCTATGCGTGTCAGGCATACCATTCTTCCCATATCCCATGCAAGTACCCCTCTTTTTAGCTCCTCTTCTCCTATTTTGATGGTTTGATCGGCTTTTATACAAGTGATGAAATGGTGCAGATTATTGCATTTGCGGATGAAAAGTTCTATGCCGAAAAAACGTTCGCGTATCTTTTCTTCCAGTTCTTTCGGATCATATTCGGCCACTAAAAAGGGTAGGAGAATGCTGAATGAAATGCGGTCACCTTCATCATGCAGGAAATGAATCATTTCAATAACAGCCGTTTCATTTTTGATTCCGGGGTTTCTTAAAAGAAGTTTGGATAGGGTTTCTTTGCTTGCTCCGGTTGTCAGGCTGTCTACGTAGAAGTCTTCCTGTAAACTGGGAATCAGGCTGATTAGTAGACCCGTTTCTTTTGTGCTCTCTAAATTCTCCCTTTGTTGGTTCCGGTTGAATGGTTGAAATAATGCTTGTTCTGCCATACTCTTGTTTATTTTAATTCTTTGTTAACCGAAAAGCGTGAGAACTGTTGCTCTGTATCTTTCCTGGGGCTTCGGCAAGCCGTTATGACGATACAAGCAACAGTCTCACGCTCCATTCGATATATAACAAGAGTATATACGTGAAGGTGCGTGAGACCCGTTTGCTTATTACCTTTCATAACATGAATTTTGCCGAATTCCAGGAAAAAGATAATAATTGAAACGTTCTCTAATACAATGAATTAGCCTATTCTCTGTGGGCTAATATCTGCGCAAAGATAGAAAAATCTTCTGACTTCTCTGTAGCTAACTTTAGTTTTTCTTAAATAAAAATACCGTGTCACCCCACATGAATAAAGAGGACGACACGGCATGACATATTTGATTGCTAATGTAGCCTTTAGAAAAATTTCAGCTCTTCACCTTTAATTTCAGATAAAAGAAGATTAGCCAAACGGCTGGTTCCTAAGCGAAACAGCTCGTTGCTGAGCCATTCTTTACCCAATACTTCTTTTACGATGGTATAATAAATCAATGCATCGTTTACGGTATTGATGCCGCCTGCAGGTTTGAAACCGACTTTGTTTCCTGTCTGTTCGTAGTACTCTTTGATAGCTTGGCACATTACATAAGCTGCTTCCGGGGTTGCTGCCGGTTGCTGTTTTCCGGTGGATGTTTTGATGAAATCGGCTCCGGAATACATGGATAGGATAGAGGCTTTTTTAATGTTAGAGGCAGTCTTTAAAGCGCCTGTTTCGAGGATTACTTTCAGATGGTGTTCTTTGCAAGTCTCTTTTAATTCCATGATTTCTTCACACATCGTTTCGTAGTCGCCACTCAGAAATGCCCCTACGGGAATTACGATATCTATTTCATCGGCTCCGTCAGCCAATGCCATAGCTGTTTCTGCTATCTTTACTTCGGTAAATGTCTGAGAAGAGGGAAAGCCTCCTGATACACAGGCAATGTTTATACCTTCTACCTCAAGTGTGTCTTTTACTACTTGTGCAAAATTCGGATATACACAGATAGCTGCAACGTTCTTCAGGTCAGGGAATTCATCATCAAACCGATTTACTTTTTCTGTGAATCTCATGACACTTTCATCACTGTCTGTTGTATTGAGAGTGGTCAGGTCAATACAGTTGAAAAGGAATTTCTTCACTTCTTCCGTATTGTTTTCGGGAACCTTTTTCTCGATTAATGCAGCAACCTGAACCTGTACATCAGCATCATTCAGTTGCGTGTCATACTTGGCCAATGCGGTCAGGTACTTGTCTTGAGGGGTATCATTCATTTCCATGTTCACTCAGTTTTGGATTATTGATATGTCTTTTGTTGTCTCTTTGGGTTTTCTTTTCCAGATTTCGTGCAAATGCTTCTGTGAGGTTTACCCCGGTCTGGTTTGCGATGCAAAGGAGTACCCAGAGTACGTCCGTTATCTCGTCGCTGATATCGTCTTTTTCACCTTCCTTGAAAGATTGGTCTCCATATTTACGGGCCATGATACGTGCCAGTTCGCCTACTTCTTCGGTGAGAACTGCCATGTTGGTCAATTCGCTGAAATAACGTACACCGTATTTGTGTATCCATTCATCAACGGCTTTCTGTGCTTCTTCTAATGTCATTATTCCTTGTTTTTGGTATCGATGCAAATAGTTACAGGTCCGTCGTTCAATAACTCTACTTTCATGTCGGCTCCGAATTCTCCTGTTTTCACTTCTTTCCCTAATGCACAACTCAAATCTTTGCAGAATTGTTCGTAAAGTGGGATTGAAATTTCCGGTTTAGCAGCCTTTATGTAGGATGGACGATTTCCTTTTTTAGTAGACGCATGTAGTGTGAATTGACTAATAACCAATATGTTACCTTCGTCTTCAAGGATTGATTTATTCATAACTCCGTTTTCGTCGTCAAAAATACGGAGATTTACGATTTTCTTGCATAACCAATCGATATCCTCCCGGCTGTCCGTCTCTTCGATGCCTACCAGGATCATCATTCCTTTCTGAATAGCCGATTTGCAGTGCCCGTCAATCGTGGCTGATGCGTGGCTGACGCGTTGTATAACTACTCTCATTCGAATTATATTGCTTAATCTTTGTTATTGCAAAGATAGCTATTTTTAATGATTATCGAGACCCTCTTTTATGATTTTTGCCTTTGATTCACCTATTATGGCGGACACTTCTTCTATGGTGGCTTCTTTGATACGTTTTACGCTCTTGAACTCTTTCAGCAGGGCGGTTTTGGTTTTCTCGCCAATTCCTTTGATATTGTCCAGGGCAGATGCTACTTGTCGTTTGCTTCGTTTATCCCTGTGGAAGGTAATGGCAAAGCGATGTACTTCATCTTGTATCTGTTCCAATAGGCGGAATAGGGGGCTATGTTGTTTGATGCCGATGGTTTGAGGTGGAAACCCGAAAAGAACTTCAGATGTACGGTGTTTGCGATCCTTGGCGAGTCCTGCAATCGGAATATCTAACTGTAACTCTTCCATTACTTGTCTGACCACCTCCATTTGCCCTTTTCCGCCATCGGTGATAATCAGGTCGGGCAGGGGGGATTCCTCTTCTATAGCGCGCTGATAACGCCTCCTGACGACCTCTTTCATTGAGGCATAATCATCAGCGCCCACAACCGTTTTGATGTTGTATTTCCGATAATCGCTTTTCGATGGTTTCGCCTTTTTAAAAACAACACAAGCTGCTACCGCATCTGTTCCCTGGATGTTTGAGTTATCAAAACATTCTATTTGCATAGGCAGTCTGTCCAAGTGTAATTCCTGTTGAATCTCTTTCATCAGGCGCATGCTACGCTGTTCCGGATTCAACTTTTCGGCTTGCTTCATCCTGTCTGCTTTGTACTGTTTCACGTTGAGTAGAGACAATTCCAACAGCTTCTTTTTGTCTCCTCGTTGAGGAATGGTGAAAGTGACATCATTCAGTTCTATCTCGATGTCAAACGGGACGATGATTTCGCGTGAAGCGCTCTTGTAGCGTTCCCGCATTTCTATAATTCCCAGTGTCAGCAATTCCTCTTTTGTTTCATTCAGTTTCTTCTTGTATTCGAAAGTGAAAGCTTGGTTAATGGCTCCGTTTGTGATATGCAGATAGTTGATGAAGGCTGACTTTTCGCCGTCTTCTTCGATGGAAAATACATCTATATTGTGTAATACGGAGCTGACAACCTCGGACTTTGAACGATAATTTTCGATTAATGCATACTTTTCTTTCACCTTTTGCGCTTCTTCGAATTTCATTTCTGCGGCAAGGTCCTGCATGCGCTGGTATAACAATCTGCTTATCTCCTGGGTATTCCCTTTCAGGATCTCTTTTATCTCGGCAATATTTTTTAGATATTCTTCCTGTGATTGCAGGCCGATACACGGGCCGGCGCAGTTCTTTATGTGATATTCAAGGCATACATTGAACTTTCCCGCACGGATATTCTCCGGTGAGAGGTTGAGGTTGCATGTACGCAGAGGGTATAAGTGTTTTATTAAATCGAGCACTGCGTGCATGGATGGGCTATGGCTGTACGGTCCATAGTACGAAGAGCCGTTTCGGATAATACGCCTGGTCTTGAATACTCTTGGAAAATATTCGTTTTGTACGCAGATGGACGGATAGGTTTTGTCGTCTTTTAGCAAGACATTGTAACGCGGCTTATATTTTTTGATTAGGTTGTTCTCAAGCAGTAGTGCATCTTCTTCTGAGTTTACCACGATATAACGTATGTCTGCAATCTTGCTTACCAATACCCGGGTTTTTCCGGGTTGATGCTCTTTGCTGAAATAGGAGTAGACTCTCCGCTTCAGGTTTTTGGCTTTCCCTACATAGATGATAGTTCCCTCTGCATTCAGATATTGATAAATGCCGGGCTTCTCAGGAAGATTTGAAACAATTCCTTTTAGATATTCGCTGGTTTTAAGTTCTTGATTTGTATCCATGAAAAAAGGGCATAGCGATTATCGCTATGCCCTGCAAATATATTCATTTTATTTATAACGACAATACTGATTGTATATCTACGTCTTGGTCGTTTTCAAATACTTGTTTTCCGTTCAGTTCCTTTAACTCAATGATGAAGTTTACGTATACCTTTTTCGGATAGAGCTTTTTCACGAGGTTGCAGGCGGCTTTCATAGTACCTCCGGTAGCCAGTAAGTCATCGTGCAGCAATACGACGTCGTTCTCGTTCAATGCATCTTTGTGTATCTGCACGGTGTCTTTGCCATATTCTTTATCGTAGCTTTCTTCCATTGTTTCGGCAGGGAGTTTGCCGGGTTTACGGATGGGGATAAATCCTGCCCCTAAGCGGGTGGCAAGAATCGGTCCCATAATGAAGCCTCTTGATTCGATGCCTACTACCTTGGTGATTCCTTTATCCTTGTACATTTCGTACATAATATCCGAAAGTTCCTGAAGACGTTCCGAATCTTTGAATAGTGTGGTTACATCGTAGAACAGGATTCCGGGGATTGGAAAATCGGGTATCTCACGGATGCTTTTGATAAGCTTTTCTTTGCTCATAATCATTCTTTTATGTTGTTTCTTTAAATGTTTTGTTTCACGTGAAACGCAGCAGTCTATCGTCCCGAAAGCACTAATAATACATTGATGTCGCTTGGTGACACGCCGGGGATGCGGCTTGCCTGAGCTATTGTTTCGGGGTCGATCTTCTTCAGTTTTTGCCGGGCTTCGGTCGAAAGTGATTGAAGGCTGTCATAGTCGAACTTACCTTTTATTTTAATACTTTCCAATCGTGCCAGTTTGTCTGCTATAATTCTTTCCCGTCCAATATAGCCTTCATATTTGATTAAAATCTCAGCGGCCTCCAGAATCTCTTCTTTTCGTTCATCTGTGATTTTATCCAGTTCCCGTTTAAATGCCGGTACATATTCGGAGATATTTTCTATTGTAATCTGTGGACGGTTAATCAAGTCGATCAGTTTGCATCCTTGACGCAGGGGAGTCGTTCCTAAATTCTCAAGTGCATCGTTTATTAATGCTGCCTTGATCGAATAATTGCGGGTAAAGTTTACGATATTTTCGACTGCTTCTCTTTTACTCTTTAATAGAGCATAGCGGTCTTCTTTTACTAATCCCAGTTTATAGGCTCTTTCTGTAAGTCGCATGTCCGCATCATCCATACGAAGTAGAATACGATATTCTGCTCGTGAAGTAAACATACGATAAGGCTCATCTACCCCTTTGGTCACCAAGTCGTCTATTAATACGCCGATATATGCCTCGTCTCTTGCTAAAGTGAAAGGTTCTCCACCGTGGCAGTTGATGTGAGCATTGATACCTGCAATGATACCTTGTCCTCCTGCTTCTTCATATCCGGTAGTACCATTTACTTGTCCGGCGAAGAAGAGGTTTTTGATTTTCTTCGATTCCAGCGTATGTTTTAGTTGCGTTGGATCGAAATAATCGTATTCGATGGCATATCCCGGACGATAAATCACCAGGTCTTTAAAAGCAGGGATCTTTTTTAGTGCTTCTATTTGGATCTCCATTGGCAATGAAGAAGAGAATCCATTCAGGTATAATTCTTGTGTGGTTTCTCCTTCCGGTTCAAGGAATAGCTGGTGTTGCTCTTTGTCGGGGAAGGTGACGATCTTCGTTTCGATGCTAGGGCAATAGCGCGGGCCGATACTTTGTATTTGTCCGTTGAAAAGGGGAGAATCCGCTAATCCGTTACGAAGAACATTATGTGCTTCTTCATTAGTAAAGCATGTCCAGCATTGCAATTGTTTAAGGTGACGCACACTAGTATTCATGAATGAAAACTTGTGAAAGTCACATTCTCCATCTTGGGTATCCATCAGCTCATAGTGTACACTTCTTCCGTCAATCCGTACGGGGGTTCCGGTTTTCATCCGGCCGTACTCAATGCCATGTTTTGCGATGGATTCGGTTAATTTATACGATGCCGGTTCTGCCATGCGTCCACCCGGGAGTTGGGTTTTTCCTACATGCATCAATCCGTTCAAGAAGGTTCCTGCTGTTAATACAATACATCTGGCGTGAAACGTCACATCCCAAAATGTTTTTAATCCCACAACTTCACCGTTTTCAACGATGATTTCCTTTACAGTATCTTGCCAGATATGAAGGTTCGGAATATTTTCTAATATTTCGCGCCAGGCCCAGATAAACTTGTTTCGGTCACATTGGGCGCGGGGACTCCACATGGCCGGTCCTTTCGAGCGGTTTAGTATGCGGAACTGGATAGCTGTCTGATCTGTTACCAATCCCATATATCCGCCTAAAGCGTCTATCTCACGTACAATTTGTCCTTTAGCAATCCCTCCTACGGCGGGGTTACAGCTCATTTGCGCTACCTTGTTCATATCCATAGTGATCAAGCAGGTTTTTGAGCCTAAGTTTGCTGCCGCTGCTGCTGCTTCGCAGCCTGCATGTCCGGCACCAATTACAATAACGTCGTACTTAAAATCCATTGAATCAATGTTTATTTCTTAACCGCGCAAAGTTACGAAAAAGTTGCCAGTTGCGGGTTTTATGCAATAAGTTTTAAGGGTTTATAGGGATCGCCAATTGCAGGATTGTTTTGTCAATAAGCGGCTGATCGGGGGCACTTACTTACATAATGTTTGCAACTTGAGTATTTTGAAAACTTGAATTGTAAATAGAATGTTCTTAATAGACCGGGTTCCGAGGTATTTTATGCATCTTTTGTCATAGATGACCAAATGAAGTTAACTTCATACTTCTGTGAAGTTAACCTTCTGTCGATAGGATATTAATTCTTTCCAAATATGAAGTTAACATCCTGTTGGCACGAAGTGCGTTTTGGGTTGGGGGGAATTAGCTTTTATCCTTAAAGAGTTGTTTGCTATCCTATAAAATACCTTTTTCATTTCCAGAATATATCAAAAGTGTTTTTGCTTTTGTGTGTCTTAATGTGGCGAATTTGTACTTTTTGTTTTTGATAATGTCATTGTTTTACGTTTATATCGAATATATTGTTCGTGTAAATGGCAAATTGTTGTTTTATTGATATTACGAAAATCGAAATACAGGCATTTTTTTTAATGAGTCTTCCGGTTGGTCGGAAATAGAGCGTTTTAGAACGGTTTGAAAATACAGAATGACAGATAGACAGTTGTCTTCCTTTGAAAAATTTGGAAGTGGCTGAAAAGAATCGTAAGTTTGTCATCATAAAGTATTTTAATTATGAATAAGACATTTGTCGGTTTTATCTTTTTATTGTTTTTAGTGGGCGGAGTAGTTTCTTGTCAACGTTCCTCGTCACCGTATCCGTATTCTTTGAGATATGCCGATTCTTTGATGGAGATATCTCCTGAACGTACGTTGGCTTATCTTCGTAAACTTGATGTTTCTACTTATTCAGCGGGTGACAGGGCATACTTTAGCTTACTGTTCACGCAGGCTACTGATAAAAATATGCTTTCTCTTCTTCCATGTGACTCTTTGATTGATACTGCATTAGATTATTATATTAAAAAAGATGGTGTCAATTGGGCTAAAGCTTGGCTTTATAAAGGCCGGATTCAAAAAAAAATGAATATGACTGAACAGGCTTTGAAGAGTTGCTTTACTGCTCTGCAGGGAGTTGAAGGAAATACCGGGGAGGAATTAAAACTGAAAGGAATGCTATATGAAGATATGGGATCGATTTATTTACATCAATCTCTTTATCAGAAAGCGTTTGATGCGTTTTATCGCTCTTATCAATGTGATTCTTTACTGAATGACCATAGATTGGTAATGTATCCTTTGTCAAATATGGGGTGGGTGCGTGTGATTCAAGGAAAAACGGTAGAAGCTTTTTATTATTTGAACCAATCTATACAATTAGCTTTGAGATTGAATGATTCAGCTTTTGTTAGTGATATATATGAACGAATGAGTTTGAATTGTGAGAATGTCGATTCTGCTTTCCTATATGCCCATTTGTCACATCAATATTTGACAAAGGATGGCGACTCTATTAGTTTATGGTTAACATTTGGTGATTTGTATTTAGACAAGCAAGAACTAGACTCTGCTGAATATTATTTAAAGCGTATACTTGATACTGCTGATTTTAAAAGGAAGATTCTAGCGTCGTATTCTTTGGCTGAAGTCGAGAAGATTAGGGGTAATTATCAACGGGCCTTTGAATATCAGTCTTATTATGGTGATAATATAGATTCTATTTTTTTGTTAAATAAAGCCTCCGATATTGAGCGCTTAGCGTATAAATATGATTCAGAAGCAAAAGTAGTAAAGGAAAAGGAAAAGCAGAGGTTTTTAATTCAGCAACTTTGTTATGGAGGAGTTTTGTTTCTGCTGGTTATTGTTGTAATTTTTCAACGTGTTTATCGGCGTCGTCAAATAGCTCGATTACTGTACGAACAGCGTATAACTTATTTAAATGAGAAAACAGCCTTATCTCAATTACAAATAGAACGTTTGGAAGTTCAAATTTCTGCTTTAAAGCAGTCTGGCATGGAGCGTGAACAGGAAATAGATTTGAAACAAGCAGAATTATGCTGTGTTATTGATGAAAAAGCACGATTGCGTAACTGTTTGTTTATGGAAACTTCTATTTTTAAGCATATTCGAGAACTAAGCACTCAACCCAGGTTGGGACAAAATGGAACAAAGGGGAGTCCGAAAGTTCTTCTTATGAAAGAACAGGAACAATTGAAAAATATATTGTTTGGTATTTATGATGATTATATTCGATACCTTAAGGGTACTTATCCTAAAATAACAGATAATGACTGTATTTATTGTTGCTTGAAACTTTGTGAATTTGATGATCAAACCATAGCTTATTGTTTTGGTAATGTAAGCAAGCAAATTGTAGCGCAGCGGCGTTTACGATTAAAGAAAAAAATGGCTGAAGCCAATTGAACAAGCCCTCTTTAGCTTTTTAGAGTATTGGTGGACATAAATGTTATCATACCCCATTGCTTTATATCTGTTAATCTGCTATTTACAATGTTTAAGATGTTATCTCTTTTCTTCTTTTTAGAAGAAGAAATGTGGTAACTTTGCTTTTGAAATAAAAAAACACATAACAATGAAAACAAAGATGATTGTATTAGTGGGGATGCTGTTTACACAAATAGTATTCACGTCTAATAATGTTTATGGAGAGGATGTAATGGCTATTATGAAAGATAGACATAAGGTACATTTGATTACTCATAAGGAGGCAAATCTGCAGAGAAGTACTCTACTTGTTGCTTGTGGTTATATTGAAGAGAGCCAACTATTTTTAAATTTTAATTCCTCCTTAGAAAATAGAAAGATACAGGTTGTTGATTCCGAAACAGGGCAGACTGTTTTTGATGATACTATAACAGGTACTTCTTTCTCTATCTTTTTGGAAAGGGATTCTGATAGTTTTGACATTTATATTGGAAGGTAAAATTGATTTTAATTAGAAACTCAAAATAATACGAGATGAAAGAAATATTTAAATTAATATTGTTATTAGTTATACTTAGTGGATGTATTGAGAATGACGAAGAAATCATTTTGAATAATAGCGATTTAGAGGATGTATCTGAGTATAAAAGAGCCGAAGACTTGATATGTCAATTCAGTGAGAGAATAGATAAGGAGAAAGGTGGTACGAGAAGTAGTACTTCACAAATTATATTATCTTTAGCCGGTAAGAAATCTGTTGTTATACCGAAAATAGCTACAAGAACTGGTGAGATAAGTACGGATAGTGTGAATATGTTCATATTTGATACAGAAAAGGATGGACGATTTGGATTTGCAATAGCCACCGGAAAAGCTGAAGTAGGAAGAGTTTATGCTTATGTGGAAAATGGAATCTTGTCAGATACTATAGAAAATGAAGGTATGGCTTATCTCGTTAGTCAGATTCCGGATATTATAAAACAGGATCAGTTGAATCCGAATTTAACAAGAAGCGGTGAACAAAGAACGACACATGTTTCTATACCATTGGTAAAGACTGAATGGAATCAACATTATCCTTATAATGCACAAATGCCGACAAACGGAAAGTGCTCTATAAGTTATTATTATGCGGGTTGTATTCCTATTGCAGTTGCTCAGGCGATTACTTATTATAGAAAATGCCCGGTTGCTTATGATTGGGATGCATTTACTGTAAATACTGGGATATACGATACTAATCTAATAGCTCCTGTATCTCAATTTGTAAAAAAGGTGGCGGATGGTATTAAGGTCGGTTATAAATGTGATGGAACAGGAGCAAAAAATTTAGGTTCAACCAATGACTTCTTGAAAGGATGGGGATATAACGTTGAAAGGCATAAAACGAATGACGTTGATAAGAATTTATTGTATAAGTGTCTTATAACTAAGAATGTTGTTATCTTTGGGGGAAAGAAGAAAAAGAGTACAGGACATGTTTGGCTAGTTGATGGTGGAGTTTTTGAATATTCTGGAAATATGATGATTGGCTGCACGAATATACAGGTAAAGGCAATTCATTGTAATTTTGGATGGAATAGAGCTAATAATGGCTGGTATGCTATTAAGGATGGGGCTTATAATAGACCCGCTAATAGCGCTTCTCAAGATGGCAATAATCCAACTAATGATAAAAATTCACCGAATGGTAATTTTTTATTAAAAAACTAAGATTTTCTTTTAATCGGCTGATTGATAAAGCGTAAAGAGCGATAAGCCTGGTAATTGGTAGCGATTTGGTAGCGGTGCTAATTTCAGTGCATTGCTTTGCTTCACTTTTAGAACTGATACAAATATACTAATTTTGACCGAAAAAGAAAAAAACAGGAGATTTTTAGTTTTCTGTGTAAACGGAAAAACAAGAAAAGTGTAAGTAACAGAATAAGTGCAAAAAAGGATTTGCACCTATTCTTGTTACTAAAAATGTAAATCATTGATTTTTAGGATGTAATTCATTGGTGCAAGGTGCAGCTATATACAGATATAGCTGCACCTTGCACCAATGAATTGACTTGTCCTAAAATAACCTTACAGCTCCTCTCTATTTCTCTTATTATACTTTGACACATTACATGAAACATAGAAATTTGCCATAATCATCTCCTTTGTAATATAAATCTAAGGTATTTTTATTTGATGTATTTATCTTATTGTATAATATTTTGTTTATATATTCCAAACTATTAGGCCATATTGATAAATTATAGGGCTAAAATGATAATCAATAATATTTTATCTTGTTTTTTCTTTGCACAATAAATAATGGGCTGCGTATTATATTCAATAAATATATTGTTGTTAATTAGATAATTTGTTTGCCTTAGATGATTAATATTCTTCTTGGCAAGATTTATAGATATATTATTTTTATCAATTATTGTTGTAAATATAAATATGAAAAGTAAATTCACATTATGGAGTGTTGTATTGCTCTTGGCCGGATTTATATTTGTAGGATGTGACAATGAACGAACGGAAAACGCATCTGATTTTCAGACAGGAATTCATAAAATTGTAATCCAACAGTCCGGTGACACAGATTCATTTGAAGTGAGTGTAAGTATCGGTGGTGCTGACAAGGGTGGTCCCGCCAAGTTGTACAATGACAAGGGAGAATACATTGGTGATTCCTATTCTGCCCAAATAAGGACGGCAACTATGTCCTGTTGTACAAATGGGAATGCGTTTTTCATGACCTGTGCCGGTTCGGTTTCCAGTATCTCGGAGGCGGGTAAACGGCTTCATATAACAGTAATAGGCTACATTGACGACAAGGAGGTTAACCGTTTGGAAAAAGAATATATAACAGATGGTAATACCCTTATTGAAACTTTCAGCGTTTCAACCAAGGAGATATGATCCGGGTAGAATACAGAACTTGTATTGAAAAGAGCATAACGCCTGAACATGTTTCTTATCGAACTTTTTTTCCTAACTAAATAATTTATGAATACACTTCAAAAAACAGCGGGAGCAATTCTGTCGCTCTCGCTATTGTGTGGGATGCAGGTTTATGCGTTC
>CANSEY010000004.1 GCA_947646015.1 uncultured Bacteroides sp.
TCTTGAAACTGGAGTTTCCTCTGCTTGAAACTTTGGTTTCTTCAGCTTGGAACTATAGTTTCATCGCATGGAAACCAACTAGACTAAGCTATTCTTTGATTTATCATTCCAAGGAGCAATATATGATAGTAGCAGGATATGACAGCAAAGCGTGACGGCATTGTGACAACAAAATGTGCTGTCACAATGCTGTCACGCCCTGCTGTCACCTCTTTATTAGCTTATAATCAGTGTGTTATTTAGCTTTTGGTGACAGATGACAGCAATTTTAGATATTTAAATTCTCATGTAGAGGTGAATTTGTTAAAGGTTAAAAAAGGACATAATTTCCGATTTATGGGACACTATATTTATCTTTGCTACCAGTTTTTAAAATCGGAAAAATGAAGATTACGAAGAAGAAAATAGCTTGGGGCATCGTTCTCCTGATATTGATTGCCGGTGGTGTCATTTGTAAGATACGCTGGAAAGTCTGGTTCCACAATATCCCTGAAATACGCTATGTGCTGACGGAAGACCCGCAACGGGTATTTCTGACATTCGGAAATGACGGCGAACTGTCCCGTAATGTGAGCTGGGTGTGCGGAGGCGTTTCCAAGCAGGCAAAGCTGGAATATACAAAGATCGGTTCCGGAGATACTCTTCTCGTTGACGGCTCTTCCAAATTTCTCCGTACACTGGGCGGGTTCGGTTATGCCAACTGGGCAAAATTTAAAGAACTCTCTTATGGCGATTCCTACTCTTATCGGGTATGGAATGACGATCGCTCATCCGATTGGTATTCGTTCACGATGCAACCCGATTCGACTGATCATTTCTCCTTTATATTTATAGGTGACGTGCAGGATACTTTGCGTGGAAAGACACGTGGCTTTATGGAAAATGTGCGCCATCGCTATCCGCAGGCGGACTTCTATATGTTTGCCGGTGACTTTGCAGAGCGTCCGATGAACTGTTACTGGGATGAAGCCTATCAGAGTGTGGATTCCATAGCTCCCACCAAACCGATATTGGTTTCTCCGGGAAATCATGAATATGTAAAAGGACTGGTACGTGTTTTGGAGAAACGATTTGCTTATGTCTTTTCTTATCTGCTCGAATCGAGGTATAAAAATAATAATGTATATTCTATTGATTACAACGATGCCACTATCATCACGCTGGATAGTAACCGTGATCCTTGGTTCCTCTTCTCTCAACGGGAATGGCTGGAGAAAACGCTGAAGGCTTCGAAAAAGAAATGGAAGATCGTCATGCTCCATCACCCGGTATATTCTATAAAAGGTAAGACGAACAACCTTGCCGTGCGCTGGATGTTCGACGGACTGTTCCGTGAATATGGAGTAGACTTAGTGCTTCAGGGACATGAGCATAACTATGCCCGTATGACTAATAAGAACGATGAGGGCGAAATGACCACCCCGTTGTATCTGGTAAGCCACGCTTCCCCGAAGAGTTACCGTCTATCTTTCAATGATAAGTATGATCGTTTCGGGACGAACCGCCGTTTCTACCAGCATATCGACGTGACGGGAGACACGCTCCGGATGCAAGCTTATCTGGAGAATGACTCACTGTACGATGATGTCCGTATTGTGAAGAACGCTTCCGGCACTCAAATCATTGACAATGCAAAAGACATTCCGGAGATACTTGAAATGCCTGCAAGGTTGAGTGGAAAGAAAGCCGAAGAGTTCGAACGGAATGCTGAGAAGTGGAGGAACCGTTCCTTAGTAAAGTAAATACTTCTGTCTCATATCACGGTAGGTCTGCAACTCCTTTTGCCAGCTGTCACGGATTTCCTCTTCCGATTCTCCTTTAAGGATCGCTTTGCGTACCGAATCCGTTCCCATCAGTAAGTCAAACCATCGGGGACGGGAGAAGAATGCTGCGCCTTCGCCGGATAAACGGTAGAAACGCAGAAAGTAACGGAGCGTGAAACCGTTTACGTCTGTTACGTTCCGTAAATCTTCGCCATAACAAGTGACTCCTTTGTGCATCGGATTTTTGTCGAATCCCGGCAGGGAGCGCGGAGTGAAGGCAAAATCGCCATACTTTTTGTTAGGTGCGCCTAACACCTGAAAAGGAAAGGTCGTTCCGCGTCCCACACTGACACGTGTTGCTTCAAAAGGGCAAAGTGAGGCATAAAGGCGGATGGATTGTGCATTGGGCAAGTTGGGAGATGGTTTCACGGGAAGTACATAGGGCTGTCCGTGTTTCCACCCTTTTACGGGAATCACAGTCAGCGGACAAGTCTTTGCCTGGGTAGTCATCCATCCTTCTCCATTGACCATCTGCGCCAGCTCTCCGATAGTACAACCGTGAAGAACCGGCAAAGGCAGCATTCCGACAAAACTTTTATATCCGGCTTTTAATACAGGTCCCTCTACGTAATCGCATGGATTGGGGCGGTCCAGTATAATCATCTCTTTTTTGTTTTCCGCACAAGCTTCCATTACATAATACATCGTACTGATATATGTATAGAAACGTGCGCCCACATCCTGGATGTCGAACAAGATTACATCGATATCTTTCAGTTGGGCGGCAGTCGGCTTTTTATTATCTCCGTAGAGCGAGACGATGGTTACTCCCGTACGGCTGTCTTTTCCGTCTTTTACTGTTTCACCGGCATCCGCGTTGCCGCGGAAACCGTGTTCCGGTGCAAAGACTTTCACTATATCGATTTTTTGTTTTAATAAAGTATCCAGCAGATGAATTGGCTCTGTGCCGACGATGGAAGTGTGGTTTACCACCATTCCTACCCGCTTTCCTTTGATTAACGGCAGGTATTGATCCATACGCTCGGCACCCGTAATTACTTTTCCACTGGCGTATGTAGAACACAGTATTATGAACAGAGAGAAAAGAATGAGGGAACTTCTGGCTTGCATATCAGTAAATTTTTGTAATATTGCACAAAAATATCATTTATCAGTAAGGGAACAAGTAATAACTAGTGAAAAAGTATGAATCCAATAGAAATCATCGACAAATTTTATCCGCAGGATACGGAACAACGACACATTCTACTAATACATAGCCTTTCTGTAGCCCAAAAAGCTTTGAAGATTGTAGATGCACATCCTAATTTACCTATCAACCGCAGCTTTGTCAGAGAAGCCGCGCTTCTGCACGATATAGGAATCTTTATGACCGATGCTCCCACCATCCAATGTTTCGGAGAACATCCCTATATCGCACACGGCTATCTGGGTGCAGACCTTTTGCGAAAAGAAGGTTTTGAACGCCATGCACTGGTTTGCGAACGTCACACCGGAGCCGGACTGACACTGGAAGAAATCATAGAACGCCAGCTTCCTGTTCCTCATCGTGAGATGGTGCCCGTCACTCTGGAAGAGCAAATAATCTGTTTTGCCGATAAATTCTTTTCTAAAACTCATCTTGACGAAGAAAAGACAGTAGAAAAAGCCCGGAAAAGCATTGCAAAATATGGTGAAGAAGGTCTAAACCGCTTTGATGGGTGGTGCTCTTTGTTTTTATAGCACTAAAAAATAATTAAATAACGGAGATTCTCACGCATTATTGATGAAGATTGTGTACTTTTGCCACTTCAAGCGTAAAACTATTAGTTAATGGCGCCATTGAGAGCAAAAATAATTATATCATTCATATTGCTGATTGTCTTGCTGATGCTTCCTGATGAGGCTACGTCTCAGCGTCGAAGAAGAGGGATGATTGCCTCCAACACTGCACAAACGGATTCCCTTAACAGGAAAGATTCGTTAGGGGCGGATACAGTTGTGGTACGCGTCGACTCTGTAGCACCGACAAAGAAACAACCGCTCGATGCACCGGTTATTTATGAATCTAACGACTCCACCACTTTTACATTGGGAGGTGCCGCTACGCTTTATGGTAGCGGCAAAGTCAACTACCAGAACATTGAACTGGCAGCGGAAGTGATTTCCATGAATCTGGACAGTAGTACAGTACATGCCTACGGTATTAAAGACACAACGGGAACGATCAAAGGTAAACCTGTCTTTAAAGAAGGTGAAACTGCATACGATACAGAAACAATCAGCTATAACTTCAAGAGCAAAAAAGCGGGAATCACCGATATTATCACTCAGCAGGGTGAAGGTTATGTGACCGGTAGCAGAGCCAAGAAGGGAGCAAATGATGAAATCTTTATGGAGCACGGTCGCTACACGACTTGTGATCATCATGACCATCCTCACTTCTACATGCAGCTGACAAGAGCCAAAGTGCGCCCCAAGAAGAATGTAGTGACAGGACCTGCCTATCTTGTGGTGGAAGATGTTCCCCTGCCGTTGGCTGTGCCGTTTTTCTTCTTCCCTTTCTCCAGCAGCTATTCTTCGGGTTTCATTATGCCGACGTATATGGATGATTCAAGCCGTGGTTTCGGTCTGGCGGAAGGCGGATATTACTTTGCTATGAGTGACATCATGGACTTGAAGCTGACAGGAGATATATTCACGAAAGGTTCATGGCGGCTTTCCGGATTGACCAATTATAATAAGAGGTACAAATACTCCGGTACATTGCAGGCGGATTATCAGGTGACCAAGACCGGAGACAAAGGAATGCCGGATTATACGGTTGCCAAAGACTTCAAGGTAGTGTGGAACCACCGTCAGGATGCCAAGGCAAGTCCGAACAGTACTTTCTCCGCCAGTGTGAACTTCTCTACCAGTAGTTACGAACGATCTAACATCAACAACCTTTATAACTCCCAGTTGTTGACTCAGAATACAAAGACATCAAGTATCAGTTACTCCCGTAGTTTCCCCGATATCGGTCTGACCTTGTCTGGAACGACCAATATTGCGCAGACCATGCGTGACTCATCCATTGCAGTAACGCTTCCTGACCTTAATATTACATTGAGCCGTCTGTTTCCCTTCAAGCGGAAGAAGGCTGCCGGAGCCGAGCGTTGGTATGAGAAGATTTCTGTCAGCTATACAGGACGTCTGACGAACAGTATCCGTACTAAAGACGACCGTCTGTTCAAGACCGGCATCAGCGGATGGGAAAATGCGATGAACCATAATATTCCTGTCAGTGCTACTTTTACACTGTTCAAGTATTTGCAGGTCAATCCTTCGGTGAATTATACGGAGCGTTGGTACACCCGCAAGATAAATCAGACGTATAATGAGGAAACAGGGCGTTTGGAACAGAATCTGAATGATACTATTAATGGCTTTTATCGTGTTTCCAACTATTCAGCCAGTTTGTCTTTAAGTACTAAACTGTATGGTATGTACAAACCTCTTTTCATGAAGAAGAAAGAGATACAGATTCGCCACGTTGTCACTCCGCAGGTTGGTATCAGTGGTGCTCCTGCATTTAGTAAATACTGGGAAGAGTATACGGATAATAACGGAAATACTCAGTATTATTCACCCTATACGGGACAGCCTTTTGGAGTCCCTTCACGTGAGGGTTCGGGAACGGTTAGTTTCTCGATTGCTAATAATCTGGAGATGAAATATTATGATGCTAAGAAGGATACATTAAAGAAAGTCAGCTTGATTGATGATTTGAGTGTGAATATGTCATATAATATGGCTGCAAAGGAAAAGCCATGGAGCCCCTTGAGTATGAATCTTCGACTGAAACTGACAAAGAATTATACTTTCAATATGAATGCATCATTTGCTACTTACGCTTATACGTTTGATAAAAGTGGTAATGTGGTCGAAGGTAATCGAACTGAATGGTCGTATGGACGTTTCGGACGTTTTCAGGGGTATGGTTCTTCTTTTAACTATACCTTTAATAACGATACCTGGAAAAAGTGGTTCGGTCCGAAGGAAGACGAGAAGGATAAAGACAAGAAGGAGTCAGAAGATGGAGACGGAGAAGATTCTGAAGGTACGGAAGATGGAACTACGACCAAGAAAGTAGAGAAGGCGCAAGCCGACCCGGATGGTTATCAAGTATTCAAGATGCCTTGGTCTTTAAGTTTCAGTTATTCATTTAATATTCGTGAAGATAGGACTAAGCCTATTAATCGCTATTCGATGAGATATCCGTTTACTTATACTCACAATATCAATATGAATGGTAATGTGAAGATTTCCAATAACTGGTCGCTTTCGTTCAATTCGGGTTACGATTTCCAAGCGAAGGAAATAACGCAGACTTCCTGTACGATTTCTCGTGATTTGCACTGCTTTAACTTGTCTGCCAGTCTTTCACCATTTGGACGTTGGAAATACTATAATGTTACGATTCGTGCTAATGCAAGTATTCTTCAAGACTTGAAATATGAGCAGAGAAGTCAGACGCAAAGTAATATTCAGTGGTATTAGGGTGTTATTAGTAAACGCTTTCTAATTCTGCATAAAGCTTGGGGAGTGATTCCTAAAAATGACGCAATGTATTTTAATGGGACCGTCAGAAATATGTTTTGATATTGTTTGCATAGTTTTATATATCGCTTTTCTGGTGGCATTCTTAATAGAGCCACTTCTAACTCTAAGTTTTCTTTTATAATATTTTGACAGTATATTCTCAAATTTGTTTCTTCTCCTATCTCTGCTAAAATTGTATTTGAGACAGATAAAATGGTACATTCAGATAGGCAGCTTAAATATTCTGTTGCTTCTGTAGCGGTTCCATATTGACACAGTAAATTGCCTGAGAGGGTGAATCGTAATGTTTGTTCTTCTGCTGTGTTACTATCTATTGTGTAATGTCTTATGGTCCCACATATAAGGATGCAAAATGAATCATTCAGTTGTCTGTTTTCAAGAATAGTTGATTTAGGGTGTTTTGTAAAAGTGAAGGCTTTATATGCTTTTTTTAGTTTGACCATGGAGGACGCTGGTATGTATGTGGATAGAGCTTTTATGTAATTTTCAATGTTGAAATCATTTTTACTATGCATATTATTCGTTTTATTATGAGTTATGGTAGGCTTTTTGTTATAAATGTAATGGAAAATGCTATGCGTTTAATATGTATTAGTAATAAAAAATGCAAATATAGAGGTGTTGATGAACTTAAGTTTATGAATGATGAATATTTATCTAAGAATATATTTATCATTTATATATAATCACTTAATTTTGTATTTTGTGATTTGAATTCAGATACGAAATAGATAAAAGTCTATTAAATACAGATTTTGGCGATGAAGAAATGAAAATGCATGTGTTTGATCAATATAGTATATATAATTTATTTAGGCAAGAGAGAGAAATAGACTAAGAAAAAGTATTTGTTTAAAAGAGTGTGCTCCGGACAACACACTCTCTCTGTAAGAAAAGTAATTGTTAACTTAACGCCTTCTAACTTCAAGGTAAACAGAAATATTACCTGTGATCCAATAATCAGCGAAACTCTTGTCTAAGCTCAACTTTTGACCATTATAGTAAAGATCAAAATACCTTGTGCCCAAGATAGCAGAGGCTTCATTCCAAACTTCCTGAATCTTTGTGTTTTCAGATAAATTGGGTACGTAAATGGGATAAATGGCACCATTATCATTAATGAACATGTTGACAAATCTGGGAGTTGCAGATTCTGATGTAGTGTTGATATCTACATCTTCAGATACTGTTTGTGCATACATTGGCAATGAGCAGAATAATGCAAATGCCAAACCGAAAAATAAATTTGTTCGTTTCATTTTACTTTTGGTTTAAAGGTTGATAATTTTTTGTCTCATGAGTACAAAGCAAAGGTAGAATTATTTATGGAAAAAGAACTGAACTTAAATTAATGATTTTCAATTCTATAGAATTTATGAACAATAGTTCATTGTATATTTTGTAGTAGTGAAATAAATACTGATAATATTATATGGTGTTTGGATTTAATCTTGTTTTATAGGATTGATCTATTGGCTAGCTTTATGTATGAGAAATATTTTTTTAAGATTAAATAGACTTAGTGTTGTGTAAGGTAAGCTAATGCGGATATTTAAGAATAGAAAAGTGTAGACAGATATATAACAATATCTAGCAATAATAAGATGAATGGAGAGTTGAGAGTTACTATGCAGCGTCATCATTTATTGTGCAGCCGACTCTCAACTTTCCATTTTCAATTCTCAACTTCTTACCATATTATTTCCGTTTCTCCGTTTGCTTTCAGATAATCGTTTGCACGGCTGAAGTGTTTGTTTCCGAAGAAACCATTGTAGGCAGAAAGGGGAGAGGGATGGGCAGAGCTAAGTACCAGATGCTTGTTGCGGTCGATGAAAGCTCCTTTTCGTTGAGCATAAGCTCCCCACAGGATAAATACAAGATGTTCCCGTTCTTCTGCCAGTGCGCGGATAGCGGCATCTGTAAAAGCTTCCCATCCACGATTCTGATGAGAGCCTGCCTGATGAGCGCGTACAGTCAGAGTGGCGTTGAGCAATAATACTCCTTGCTCAGCCCAGCGAGTCAGGTTTCCGGTAGTAGGAGCGTCTGTACCTATGTCTGCCTTTATTTCTTTAAAGATGTTGACCAAAGAAGGAGGGAAAGGTACTCCGTCGTTTACAGAGAAACAGAGCCCGTGTGCCTGGCCCGGTCCGTGGTACGGGTCTTGTCCGATGATTACTACCTTCACCTTGTCGAAAGGACAGAGGTTGAAGGCGTTGAAAATAAGTTTTCCCGGAGGGAAAATCTGATACTGGCTGTATTCACTTTTTACGAATTCCGTCAGTGTGCGAAAGTAATCTTTTTCAAATTCCGGCTGTAAGTGTGTTTTCCAGCTTTCTTCTATTTGTACGTTCATAGCAATTATATAAGGTGTATATCAAGTTCCTCACATTCTTTGCGCATATCTTCCGGCCAGATGCTGGCTTGTATTTCTCCGATATGAGCTTTGCGAAGGTAGAACATACACAAACGGGATTGACCGATACCGCCACCGATAGATAGTGGAAGTGTGTCGTCCATTAATCGTTTGTGGAAATAAAGTTTCAGTCTCTCTTCTTCGTTTTCTTCTTTGAGCTGGCGTTGTAGCGCTTCTCTGTCTACACGAACACCCATAGAGGATAGTTCGATGGAGCGTTGCAGTACATCATCCCAAAGTAAAAGGTCACCATTCAGTCCGGGCAGGTTGTTTAGGCCGGTGGATGTGTAGTCATCATAGTCTGGTGCACGTCCGTCATGTTTTTTGCCGTCGCTTAGTTTGCAACCGATGCCGATGATAAATACGGCACCGTATTTCTGGCAGATGGCATGCTCACGGCATTTGGGTTCCAGGTTCGGATAGAGTTGGCGTAGTTCTTCCGAATGGATAAAATGTAATTTCTGAGGCAGACAAGGTTTGATCTGCGGATACATTTCATATACCATGTATTCTGTACGGATCATGGCAGCGTAGATACGGTTTACGATCTCTTTTAGGAAATCTACGTTTCTGTCCTCGTTGGTGATGACACGTTCCCAGTCCCATTGGTCTACATAGAGCGAATGGAGGTTTCCGAGTTCTTCATCAGAACGGATGGCGTTCATGTCGGTATAGATACCGTATCCCGGTTCGATATTGTAATCGGCGAGAGTTAATCTTTTCCATTTGGCTAATGAATGAACGACTTCTGCTTGTGCGTCACCTAAATCCTTGATAGGGAATGAAACGGGACGTTCTATACCATTCAAATCGTCATTGATACCCATCCCTTTCAATACGAAAAGAGGGGCTGTCACGCGTCTGAGGCGTAATTCGGATGACAAGTTTAACTGGAAGAACTCTTTTATTTGTTTGATTCCCAACTCTGTTTGTTTTAAGTCGAGTAACGGTTTATAGTTCTTTGGTTTTATCAAGTAACTCATAGGATTGTTGATTGTTAATTGTCGGCAAAGATAGGAATAATATTGATATCTGTATTGGATAATCTCTAAAAGATTGTCAAATTGATAAAGTATATGCTCTAAAGCATTTCAAAATAACAGAATGTTAAGGGGCGATACTGACTTAAGAACTATAAAAAAAGATGAATCATTAGGAAGATGAGAAGATTTTTTATACTTTTGTCATCGCATTTAGGAAATGGCCCCGTAGCTTAGTGAATAGAGCGTCAGATTCCGGTTCTGAAGGTCGTGCGTTTGAATCGCACCGGGGTCACATGAAAATCCCTTGATAATCAGTAGATTATTGAGGGATTCTTTTGTTTATGACACTCTGAAATACGGTGAAATTTGTATGATTTAGCTTGAATTTCTGTACTTGTTGATGAATAGTTGATTAATTTAAAGAACTGTAACATGTTGACATTCAAAGCAGAAGTGGTACGTCGCGAGCAAAAATCGGATGGTACATTTAACGTTAAAATTAGATTAACTTATCAGCGTAAGGTAAAACGCTTATCTACAAGTATCTTTGTTGAAGCGAAAGATTTGACAGGGGCGTTTAAATTAAAGAATCAGCGTATAATTAATGAGGTGAATGAATTGATAAAAAGCTATCAGGAAATTTGCACATCTTTACGAGTGGAGTTGAATAAGTACACATTGGACGAGATTATTACTTATTTAAAGGAAGAAAGAGAGAGACCTAAAAGCATTGATTTCCTTCAGTTCTGTTATGAATGGTTGGAGATAACAACAATTAAAGGGAAGAAGAACTATAAATCTGCCCTTCATGCTTTTGTTGATTATTTAGGAACAGATAGTCTAAATACGGATCAAGTAACTTCTCGGTTATTGAATGGTTTTAAAGAGTATTTGGTTATTAAACATGATCAGCGTATTCTTTTATTACAAAAGCAAGGTAAACGTATTCCTTCTAATAGAACTATTTCATTGTATATGGGGAGCATTAGGCATTTGTTTAATGAGGCGAAGAAAAAGTATAATGATTACGATAAAAATATTATTTTGATTCCAAATTCTCCATTTGAGCATGTTGATGTACCTAAACAGGAAGCCACACGTAAACGAGCTTTGTCTGCAGAGTTAGTGAAAAAGATATGGGAGTTACCTTATATTTTAAATGCTAATGGTAAAGAGAGGATTTGTCCTTATAATTTAGCGAAAGATTGTTTTATTCTCTCTTTTTGTTTAATAGGTATGAATTCTGTGGATTTGCATAACTGTACTGAGTTGGAGGGTAATATACTTACTTATTATAGAAGTAAAACAACAGGTCGGAGATTAGACAAAGCAAAAATGCAGGTTATCGTTCCTCCTTTTTTGCTCCCTTTGATGGAGAAGTATAAAGATCATTTGGGAAAGCATGTTTTAAAGTTTTACAGAATGTATACAACTGCTAGTAATTTTAATAGGGCAATTAATTTAGGCTTGAAAGAAATTGGTAAACGATTGAAGATAGACGATTTAGAATTTTATGCAGCTCGCCATTCTTGGGCAACTATTGCATTGAATAAAGTGGGGGTTGACAAATATACGGTTCATGCAGCACTTAATCATATTGATGAGGCTATGAAAGTTACAGATATTTATATAGAAAGGGACTTTGTTAATGAAAATAATGCTAATGCTAAAGTTATAAATTATGTGTTTGGTAAATAAGTTTAGTTGTCATTGGGGTATTTCTATTTGGGGGTAAGGGTTATATTGGGGTGATATTGGGGTGAATTAATACTTTATGTTGCTTTTATATGTGTCGTATAGTAGTGTCTCATGTAAAAGAACCCCTTTAGTGTTAACTTTCTCCCTCTCTCATCCCCTCAAACTCTTATAGATGAGAATAAATTGAAGCACAGAGATTGCACCGGTACTAAATGGTGCACACAGCTTCAAACAAGATTAAACAATTTCCGGGTTGAGCCCAATACTTAGAAGATCATTGGGCGATTCAATTCGAAGGATAGCAGCGGTACCGGTAATTATTACAGCTACAGTCTGGATAATGAAAGTATGACAGCCTATCAAAGAGTCCAGTCAGGACGAAGAGTCTTGATAACGGCTCTTTATTTTTTTTCTTCTCCTTCCCTCTTCACCTTAAACCCTTATATATGACAAGAATAAGAAATAAGAATAAAAGACAAGAGAACAAGAAAATATTATTAACCAACAACAAAAAACAAGAGAAAAATGAAACATTTAATGAAAGGAATCAGAATCGCAGCATACATTGCTGAGATCATCGTGGCAGGTTCAACTATTGTGGAACTTGTAGAAAAGTATGGCAGCAAAAGGAAGAAAAAAGATGCTGCAAGTAAAGTTGATACAGGCAATGTAGCAACTGAAAACCCATAGAACGTCTAGTGAATGGATTATGATAAGGCACAGGACGTAATTATAACCATCCTTGAGGTAACCACATCCATACTCAAGGGAATCAAGAAGCTAAGAGGAATATTTGTAAAAGCAAAGAAATAAACCTCTTGGCTTTTTTTTATCGGATTTTATTAACCAATTAAAAATTATAAAAATATGGAAACAACCAATTTATTATTACCATCCACAAGGGTGGCAGGAGCCAACGAATGGAAAAGAGAAGCGGAAGATGCAGTACTCATCACGGAGCAGACACACAAACGCTCACCATTTATTGAAGCCAACACAACAGAGGTGACTTTAGAACACCTCAGGAACAATTGTATCATACCCACCTTTGCCAAGGACAACGAGGTATGTATATCACATCCAAGTTTCATCGAATCCGTCTATGAAGCGACCAGAGACTTTTATCACGGGGAAACGATTTGCAGCCCGGAGATAAGAACCTCCCATATTGTCAGAGGACGTATCCCGGAAGCGATCAACAAAAGAGTGGATCAGCTGCTGGAATCTGACAAGACTATGTACTACGAGCGCATGATCTTCAATATCGAGGTCCCCAGTATATGCGAGGAGGTAAACGGAAACCGCCTGAATCTGTGTATCACCGGTTGCAAGAGCTACGCCAGGGATAACCTAAGCGGAAAGATGACAGCCCAGAGATTCAATCTGGCAATCGGGTTCCTAAACCTGGCTTGTACTAATCAATGCCTGTCAACAGACGGGTATAAGGAAGAAATACGGGCAACCAGTGCAAGGGATTTATACCAATCCACACTGGATCTGTTCAGTCAATACAACGTAGCCAGACATATTCACCTGATGAGATCACTGGGTAATACCATGCTGAGTGAACATCGGTTCTGTCAGATACTGGGGAGAATGCGACTGTATAACTATCTCCCACAGGCACAACAAAGAGAACTGCCACGGTTGCTAATAACCGACAGTCAGATCAATAACGTGGCCAGGGCATATATCCATGACGATAACTTTGCCGGCGAGAATGGCGAACTGAGTATGTGGAAATTCTATAACCTGATCACCGGAGCCAATAAGAGCAGTTATCTGGATACATTCCTAGGCCGTAGTGTAAACGCGACGGAAGTATCGGTAGGACTGACAGAGGCACTGAACGGCAGGGACATGGCATATTCCTGGTTCATCGAATGACCGGAAGACTGATACGATTAATATCCGAAGAGGGTATCACCAATGAGAGAAACGGTGGTATCCTCTTTTTTTGTTTAATAACCATTTAAAATTAAAGATTATGATGACGATATTTACAAGGGATTATTCCCACAGATTGAGACATTCCAAGAAGAAACAGGATAATAATGCAGTAAAAACAGAGACAATCGTAAACACAGCCGAGGCTGCCCGATTTGACAAGTGGTTTGCATCCTCTTATACGAGATTAAGGGAAAAGATCCGTTTTTTCTCTATGGTGGATGAGGATAACTTTCATAATACCTATCTTTTTATAAGAGAAAAGATAATGGGCGGCGAAGAAAGGATAGAAAACCTGGAAGCCTATTTCTTCAGATGCTACCGGTATAAAGCGATGACAGAGATGAGAAATGAAAACCGTTACGTTCATCCCGAAGACGATTTCTTCTATAGATTCAGCCAGGAGGAGACAGAGCCATACCCGTGGGGACTGAACCGTTGTGAAAGACTGGTCAGAGACGTATTAAGATATATCAGGAGCAGATTCTCCCAGCAGGAGTACAGGATGTTCATGCTACGTTACTACAGGCAGCAGTGTTCACTCAAGGTTCTCTCCGAATACACGGGGCTACCGCTTTCCGAGGTCATGAGGAAAACCAGGCGAATGCTGGAATCATTGAGGGCCAACAGCTACTTTATGGAACGGTGTGAGATGCTTTATATTTATGAATAACGATAGAAAAGGAGGAAACATGAAACTATTTATATATAACAGAGAAAAATGCATGCTCAGTGTAGCACAGGAAGGACAAAGAAGCATCCGGACAGATAGAAACGGATGCATATTCCTAAGCAGTGCCCTCGTTCAGGAATTAGGATTACAGGAAGGAAGCATGGCTGTACTGGCCGGTGACGAAGATGATCCCAAGCAATGGTTCCTGTGTATTGTAGATGATGAAGGCGGTTTTCCGGTAAGGCTGAAAAAGAGAAAACGGTATAACAGCAAGGGACTTCAGGAAGAATACTGTTACGGGGCAGTTTTCAATTGCAGCTATCTGTGTCATAAAATTCTGGATAACGTTGGTGCGGACAAGTCGGCCACCTTTATGCTGGCTACGGCACCGGTGGAAATGGACGGGCTGAAGTTATACAAGATACTTACTTCAAATCCCATTACCAGACCTGACAGGAAATATGTCAGAAAGAAGGACAGAGCACAAATGGAAATATGAGAAATCTGCGGTTATATGAAAACAGAGAATCTTATATAGCCGAATATCTGTAATAATCAGGATTCTGTGAGAACGCCGGGTGTATTAGAAAACCGATTCTCACAGGAGTTCTTTTTCATAAACTTCAGGTGACAGATATTGAACGTTCGTTTGGTATTTGTAACTGACTATTAAAATATGTAAAAATGAAAGCAAAAACTTATATTGCCTACCTCCGACAGTCCACGATAAAACAGGAAATCTCCGGATTGGGAGTGGAGGCTCAAAGAGAAATTATACAGAATCACTTGAAGGATAAAAAGCCGATTGCTGAGTATATTGAAACAGAAAGTGGACGTAAATCCAACAGACCCAAACTTATAGAGGCTTTGGGAGAATGCAGAAAAACAGGATCTACCTTAATTGTAGCCAAACTGGACAGACTAAGCCGGAACGTTGCTTTCACCAGTAAATTATTGGAATCCGACGTAGAAATAGTGTTTTGTGATTTTCCGGAGGCGAACAAACTCGTACTGCATATAATCAGCAGTATAGCGGAATATGAAGCCGGACTGATCAGTCAGCGAACCAGACAATCGCTACAGGCCAAGAAAGCTAGAGGATGCCGGCTTGGTAAATCCGAGAACCTGACGAATAACCTTGAACGGGCTATCGGGGAAAGTGTAAAGACCAACAAGAACAAGGCGGACAATAACCCTAATAATATGAGAGCCATTGCCATGTTGCATTCATTGCTCATGCAGGGGAAGTCGTTGTCCGAGATGACCGTAATCTTAAACCGGCAGGGCTTTGTCACTTCCAAAGGTTGCAAATTCCGGATAACCCAGGTAAAAAGGCTGATCGTCAGGGCGGGACTTGAATTGCCACAGAAAACATAAATCAATCGGAATTACTTGATTAAAATAAGGGAGACTATGCAGAATAGTTTCTCTTACTTTTTTTCTTCATCGGGTTGGTCAGAGACAGAGAGTACACAGTATATGATACATAACCGACAGGATAATGTAGATGTTATAAAATATACTACAAAAAATGTACTTCTATTATAAAATGTACACGATTTGCACACTTTTTTATAACATTTTGTCTCCCTCCGGGGAGTTATGTATATCATCATTCACTTCGTTCACTGACTTTTTGCCTCCAGCCAACCCTAAGAAATGAAATGCCGTCAATCTTATGTATGTAAATGTTCGAAATCTCGGAACTGTCGGGATTATACTCCTAATACGATACTGGCATCAATATTCAATTTCCGACTAATCTCACGGGCTACTTTTAAGGTAGGTTCGCATTTACCGGAAATATAGTCACTGAAGCGTGAAGGACTTACGCCGATCAGTTTGGCCAGAGATTTTTGATTGAGTCCCAGTTCGAACATTCTCAGTTTCAAGACATCCACAAGGGTCGGTTCGCCTAAAGAAAAATGTTCTTCGGAGTAATCGGCTACAAGATTGGAAAGCAGTTCCAGTTCTATGCTCCCGGGATCATCAAGAGGAGTATCATCCGTTACCAGCGGAAGCAGATGTTCTACTCTACGGACTGCCCATTCATATTGGGTCGGGGTTTCTATCTTAGTCATAACTTCTAAATTTTAGTATAATCAATCTTATCATATTTCTTATGAGTACCGATAAAGCGTATATATACGAACTTTATGGTAAACTTGATAACGACAACCAACCGATAAGTATTACCTTTGATATTGAAAACATAGTGCTGATTGCCTACATTGTCTACAGTGTTGAAAGTTTTCTTGATATCGGCAAAACAAGTCCACTCACTTCGTTTAACAATAGTAGCCCATTCTTGTAAAGCAACTTTTGAATCCGGATGCTTTTCGGCATACGCTTTCAATACCTGTTCAGTAAATATTCTCATTGGAAGTCATTTTTAATTCGCAAAGATAATCATTTAATTCTATTTCTCGAAATTATATTCAAATATTCGGGATTCTATTTAAGCAAAGCAAACAATTACAAGATAAATGGAGCTCTGGAAGGTTATCCTTGATCGGGTTAGGTGAGGGCAGAGAACATGTGGCAGGTATATAACCGATAAGATGGAATATTTATTTACAAAAGTGTGCTTTTATTGTGAAGTGATAAAGCGGAACCTGACAATATAAATGTAGAAATAATCGGATGTAAATCAAGAGGAAGAGAGCATTTGTAACAGAAAATAAGGGATGAAGCCGTTTTTTATGGAAAAGCTGTGGATGTATAAATCAAATAACGGGTATTTTATTTGGAACAATAAACAAAAATTCCTATTTTTGCGACATGAATAAAACAAAATTACATATAATCCTAGTTTGCCTTAAGAAAATTCTAAGAAAAAAGGTGAAAATAGTTATAAGTTTTTTTGAGAGATTTCAAAAAGAACAATTTTGCATTCAGTCATGAATGTCCTATTAGTTCCTTGGGTTTCTTTCAAAAATGTTTTTGTTTATATCATATCATTTGAGAAAGAAATAAAAAAATAGAAAAGATAATTAATCAAATGTTTAATATTGGCTATAATAAAAATGAAATAGAGTTTATATAAAAATTATATATAGAGAGAAATTAATTGGGACATAAATGACTAGAACAATAGTTGTTTATGTCCTTTTTTTATTATCAATAAAGAATTAAGAAAATATGAATTCATTATTAAAAAACATAATAGAAAAAAGTGCAACAGGCATATTGATATATGCTGGAAAACGTCTTATAGATAAAGGCATAATATGCTGGGATGAAAGAAAGAAGAAAAAAGAAGCAATACCGGCTGATCATACTGCTGAAAAGTCGGATAAAACTATTACCCCCGTTTCGATGAAAGAAATCATAGAGCGTAACAAGCCACAAAGCGCAGTGTCCCATCAACGAGGCCTTTTCGCCCCGGGCGAACTCCATGTGATCTGTGCGCAGACAGGTATGGGAAAATCCATTTTTTCTGTAGAAATGGGTCTGGCGATGGCTGGGGGTAAAGAATCCGAGCCCTATGCAATAGTTAAGAGCATATTGGGTGATAAGTGGGACGCCACGAAGCAGAGGGTGGAGTACCTTGACGGGGAAAACGGTGAGGACGAACTGTATGAACGTTATGGGAGAGGAGAGGTCAATTATCCCGACACTTTTACCGTGGTTCCTTCCGGAGAGATATCATCCATTGATGACTTGGAAAAGTACATCCGCCAGCGTGCGGAAGAAAGCAAATACAGGGAAGACCGCACGATCATCATTGACCATCCCGGATGTTATGCCGGAAGCGACAATCCCCATCGTATGCAGAAGTTTTATAAATCCCTGAAAAGTATTATGGTAAACTATCGGCAGGGAGGTCATTACCTTACTGTCTTTGTTCTGAGCTTTGTTAAGACAGACAAGCCATGGAAACCTGTATACTCGGAGGATATTATAGGTACGAAGGAACTCAAGAATATAGCCCATACTATTGTAGCCTTGTGTCCATGCCGGAAGGGAGGAGAATACCGTTTCCTTAAGGTTGTCAAATCAAGGAGCGGGGAGAAAAATGAAGAGGTGCCCATTCTCAAAATCAGTAAGGAGGGTGGGCTGTTTCTTCACTTTGTCGGCAGGATGAATGAAAAGGATGCGTTACCCTTACCTGTGAAATCCCGGAAAACTCCCGTTACTTCTCCCGATCTCAAGCAAGATATCTTTGAAGTCACCGGACCCTCTGTTGCCCCATTAAAACCGGTTCTCTCGTGTGAGAAGCCTGAAACGGTGGGAGAGGTAACCGGTTCTGCTGTGAAACAGGACAAACGCATAAAGGTTACACCTGGGAAATTACAGCGTATAAAGCAAATGTACGAAAAAGGACTGAAACAGGGGGAAATAGCCAAAGCCTTGGGTTTGTGCAGAAAAACTGTCAATAAGTACCTGCAATGTATCAATCAGGAAGAAGCTCAGTGTAACCTGTCACCATTATCCTGCTGATACCTATTTCTACAGGAAGCGTCCTTCTTTCTCTTGTAACCTATTTATGTTTTTGTAAATGGGTTACAATGTTGACAAGGGTAAGGTACCAGTATTATCTTTTCCTTCAATGTTCATCCCGGATCGGCTATGCTGAATTTTCACAGAATTTCCGGGATGCATGTTGTTATTGTATCATGTGATGAAGCTGATCTGTGCAGCTTCCGTTTTTGAAATGGATTAGCTACCAGATCTTGCTTCTCTTTATATTCTTTGGGATTATCGTCGTGTAACCTGTTATGTGAAGCATTTGGAAGGCATACTCTAATAGACTACAATCTATGCTATTTGGGAATAAAGAATAGGTTACAACTTTATATAATGCTTTAATAATCAGAGGGAAATGTCTGATAGGTAGCAGCTTATGTTATAGCTTGAGTTACAGTCTATGTTACAGATTAGGTTACAGTTAATGTTACAGCTAGAGCTACTATACTAAAAGATAAGTACTCAGGTTTATTTCGTAAGCGACTGCTCAACTACATCTTGTGTATTTGATTTTTCAGTGAGGTGCACTCCATTGTAAGCGCCTCTCAATTTTCATATACCAACTTATCTCATGGTTGTTATTGAGTGTCAGTCTCGCTTTTTCCCGTTTTTTCCTGCATTTTCCCGGAACTGTCCTGATTATTTTCTCCATACATCCGGTAGCAGTTCCTTCAGGTCTCTGTCTGATTTGGGAGCCAGATAATAGGGGAGTTTACTGATCACATCATTCAGCCACTCTCTGGGGTTGACACCACGTTCCTTACATGAGCCAAGCAAGGAGCAGATTATAGCCGTATTCTCAGCCACTTGCCATATAATTTGCGTATTTACATTTTTCTTTGAAGTCAGTTACGCTTTGTATGCTACTTCTTAGCTTACCAAAAAGTGATTAATCAACTTTACCAAAAAATGCTGCTTTTAAATTTGCTTATTACATTGTGTGCATTTCGAGGGAAATGGATTTCTTCTGTTATAAAAAACAATATCGCCTTTTTGTAATATTCTTCGTACATTTTATCCTCTGAAATGTGGCAAATATTTTTTTCTGTCGTATCTTTGCTTTATAAATATCTATAACATAGATACCAATGGATCAATTTCGACACAAGATCATAGAAGAATCATGGTCTAAAAAAGGACTTCGTGATTATCTGCTTGTTCTCCGAAAGGAGGACCACCCGGCTTCTGAGCAATACATCCTGTCTTTCTTTGAAAAGTTGTTTGCTCTTCTGGTCACTTCTTATATGAGCCAGGATTTAGAGAGAGGTGATAATTATTTGCAGCAGGCTGCTGATGGATTGGGCAATGAAACTTTATGGAAAACCGCGACAAAAATATCTATGCATGTTCCGGGTGTTTTAGGCAAGAACGTAACTTTTGTTTCCGTCTATCTGGCCTTGGGTTCTGCCTTGTTGGGAGTGAAGAAATGGCAGTCTTTAAGACGCGAGGACCGTCATGCCCTGCAATCCCATATAAGCGGTTTCCTGATCGTCAGTAAGGAACTGCCCCTGAAGTCTTTCTCCAATTATGTCCGTTGGCGTGATTACAGTCTTACGCATAAAACGATTCTTCCTTTATCCGCATTATTTCCTGAGTTTATCCGGTGTATTATAAGTTTTCCTGTTTATGACAAATATCTTGATTTTATAACCTTGATCTATTCTGCGCATTATTACCTTTATGATGAGGAGTCTTCCCAATTTTCGGATTTTATATTTGATATGCTCCGTTCCCGGGATTGTAAGGTGAATGACAGATTATATGATGATTTATGCCATTCGTCTTTTCTCTATGAGATACAGACTGAATACCGTGATTATTGTGTCAGAAAAAATATAAAGGAGCAGTCTCTCTTTTCAATGGATCCGCCTTCTCCGCAGGATCCTGTCTCTCCGTCCGGTCGACAATCGGATCCTGCTGCCCCCTCTTCCTGTGGTGCTTCAATCAGTAAGAAAGACTATTTTCCCAACCTGTCATTGGATGAGAGGAAGATCCGTATCCTTTATAATGCATTGATAAAGAACGGCTTTATTTCACCAGCTACCGCTTATTCCGTTTTTCATTTTCGTTTTTCAGGGAAAGACAAACCTGTGGAAACATTGCCTATATGTTGGGAAAAGAATAAGAATGATCTTGCTTATTTAATTTATCGTTTAACCCGTAAGGATATTCGTGACACGAATTGTAAAGCATCGCTTACCAGCAATGATATTTTCTCAAAAACTAAAAAGTTCTTTATAGTTAAAGGGAATAGCTGGCGTTCTTCCGATAATCTTAGTGACATGGCTTCCAAATTGAATTTTGCGGACAAAGAAACGGTTGATGGCCTGTTGGATGAGCTTTTTGAATGCAGCTGATTGTTTTTTGATCCTCCTTTTTATTTCTGCCGGTTGAAAGGAATGACCGTTTCTCTTTTTTATAGGGAAGCGTTCATCTTGATGCCTGCGGATACTGTCCGTTGCTTCTCCATTTCCCTCTGATGCCGCATACCCTTTATCCCGGTATGCACAGTTTTGGGTATATCCTGTTCTATTCACTTTCTATCGTTCGGAATATTGTTTCTATCATTCTGATAAATGCTTCTATCGTTTCTATCGGGTGGTATATCGGGGGCTGTAAATGCTTATTTTTGCACACACTAACCAAAAACATAATATATGATGAAAAAATTAGATCCGATCAGGATTATTGAAACCATTGGAAAGCTGGGTGCCAGAAAGAGCATCAAATATGCCTTCATAGGGACAGGTTGCATACTGGTTGTTGTAGTTCCTGTTTGTTATGCTGTTACGTCCGTCAAATCTCACGGTAAGGGTAAGGAGCAGAATAATGCGTCTGCGAACAAATTGAGGGAAATTGAGCATACTTCTGAATGTAAGAAGGGGGAAGAGGATCGGGACCACGCCCATCGTATGGAGGAAAATGCACAAGTTCACGAACATCATATGGAAGAGATTGAGGCTAAGAAAAATGCTGATATTGAAAAAATGGAAAAGCGTGCAGAACTTCGCAAAGAGAGGGATGCGGCAAAAGCCAATCAGCCCCTTGTCGATCTCCATATGGACAGTATGCCTGAAAGTTACCACGAAGCTTTGAAGAACGGTACTGTTCATATCAGCCGGGAAAGGAGTCTTGGATTCTCCTGGCTGCGTGAGGGTTATGATACCGGCCTTGTCGGTCCGACCGACTGTGGAAAATCAGTATTCGTCATGCAGGTTGCTATGGCTCTGGCGCGAGGCCGTTGTGATGTAAACTTGTCTTCAGAATGGCATGACATCCCCCCGATGCCGGTTGTCGTGTTCTCTCTTGAGCAGAGTAACCATGAGATAAGGGAATATTATGGCTCCGTCATTGACAATCTGTCCACCCTCAAATTATATGCCGGCAGCCGGATCACTCCTGCCCATATTATCACTGTCATTAAGGAAGAGATGGAAAAGGCCGGTACTTTTAAATCCGTAAATGGTTGGCAGGAGGTGAAATTCGACGAGGCTGTAAAAGGACAATACTTCTGCTTGGAAGCATTATCTAATTATGATGGTAGTAATATAGCTTGTATAGCAGAATTTGATATTATAGATTCTAATGGCAAGAAGATTCCAAGAGAATCCTGGAAAATATCTTATGCTGACAGTGAAGAGACAATAAGCGGTAACAGAACTGCTGATAAAATATATGATCTACAAGAAAGTACATTCTGGCAAACTGTAGATAATACCTCTTACCCTCATCACATCGTTATAGATTTGGGTAAAGTGTATTCTATCAAAGGTTTTCGAATGTTGCCTCGTGCTGAATCAGGAATTCCAGGTCTTATAAAGGATTATAATGTTTTTATTAAGGAAGGAAAATTTAGGTATTAGTTTTTAAGGTATGAGTTAGTTAGAAGGCTGTTTCCCTGTATTAAAAGTAAATAGCCTTTTATAAAAAAATAAACTTAAGTAATTCTATGATGAAGTGATAAATAATCTCCATAGTGCAAAATAACTTTATGTCATTTGATATTATTGACATTAGGGACATTCAGTAAATATTATAAGATTAGCCAACTAATTCATACACAAAGTGTTGTGGATTAGTTGGCTTACATTTTCTTTTTTTAGGAATATCCCTCTATAGGATTTTGAATAAGTGACCAACTCGTCCCTTGGTCAACTGGGTTTCAGTTTTTCTTCTGTTCTTCTCCGACTTCCTGTTGCAGGCGTTGCATTTCCTGCTTCATCTTTTTGATGACCTCTGCATACTCCTTGTCATTGTAGGCGTTATGGTCTTCTTTCGGATCTTTCAGTAAATCGTAGAATTCCCAGGAAGGTTCGGAGACGTAGTCGGAAGAACCGGTCATATTCAGCGGATCACCATATAGATACATAAGTTTATACCGGTCGGTTCGCACGCCGATGTGTGCCGGACGAATCTTATGTTGGGTCCAGTAGCGATAATAAATGCTTTTTCGCCAGTCTTTGGGTGTTTTCCCCTTCAAGTTGTCGCGGAAGCTCCTGCCTTGAGTGCCTTGAGGGGCATCCACATCGGTAAAGTCGGCTAGTGTAGCTGCGAAATCCACATTCAGAATTAAATCATCCAACCGTTTCCCGGCCGGCAGTTCGCGTGGATACCGAATTACGAAAGGCATACGGGCGGCTTCTTCGTAGAACATGCGTTTGTCATAAAATCCATGTTCGCCCAGGAAATAACCTTGGTCCGCCACGTAAATCACAATTGTGTTGTCGGCAATACCCATTTCATCAAGTGCGACCAGTAGTTTGCCGATGTTGTCGTCTATGGTGGCTCCGCATCTCAGGTAGTCGCGTATCAGTTTTTGATAGGCGGATTTACGGGCGGCAGTGGGATGCATTCCTTTGGTACTGAAAGGTAGCTCGGGGTAGCGGCACCACCACTTGTCGGGATCTTCCGAGGCTACTTGCCAGTTACGGGCTATGGTTTCCAGTTTCTGTCCCTCGAAGGTCCTGCCGTTCGTTTCGGGACCCCAGTCCAGCAGGTTCTCCGGTTCGGGAAACACGACTCCGTCATACAAATGTCTCATCCGTTCCGGAAAGTCATACGGCTCGTGGGTGGCTTTGAAGTGGCAGCACATCAGGAAAGGCTGCGTCTTGTCCTGTTCTTTCATCCATGCAATGGCTTTTTCGGTGACGATGTCGGTAGAGAAGCCGCGTACACGTTCACCGAAGTTCCGGTTGCCCGGCCAGGGGACGTCGCTGTTCTTGAAGGTGGGGTCGCGATATTCGCCCTGGTCGTGGAATACGGAGTAGTAGTCGAACCCTTGCGGTTGCGACTTCAGGTGCCACTTGCCCACCAGCCCTGTGTGGTAGCCGGAAGCTTGCAGTGCAGTGGCTATAGTGGGTAGTGCAGTGTCAAGGGTATCTTCCAGCGTATATACTCCATTGCGGTGGCTGTATCTGCCGGTCAAGATGGCTGCACGGCTTGGCGTGGAGATGGAGTTGGTGCAGAAACAGTTATCAAGTGTCACGCCTTCCTCCGCCAGGCGGCGGATATTTCGATTTTGAGCATACTCTGCCAGGATTCCTCCATAGATACCCCATGCTTGCGATGTGTGGTCATCACTTAATATGAACAGGATGTTGGGACGTTCGTTTTTTCTTGTCTCCGCTTCCGGGCTGTCGGTGGCAGCCATTCCGGAAGTTGCCGTCAGAGACAGCAGGCCGAGATATAAATATTTTGTATTCATTGATGTTTTTCGCTTTGGTTTAATATTATTTCGTTTACTCCGTTTTTATTCGAAGATAAATAAATTTATCAGTTCATCCCAGGTGATTTTATGTCCGTCTTTCCACCATAACGGGGTGTCGATATTACAAAAGTCTTGTTGCTTTTTCAGACGTTGAGTTAACATTTCTTTATATGCGGCGGCTTTTTGGGGCATCGCGTCAGCAAGGTTTGCCATTTCTTTCGGATCCTTCTTCAGGTTGAATAACTGCTCCGTGATTTTACCTTCCACATTGTAGATGATATACTTATAATCATCCTTTACCAGTGCCCGTTGTTGGTTGGAGTATGCCAGGAAGATGTCGTCACGAAGTTTGTCTGTGGTTCCTTCCAACAAAGGTTTTAGAGAAACGCCTGTTACTGAAGCCGGTATTTCGATTCCTACTATGTCGCATAGGGTGGGGTAAAGATCATATAAATAGCATAAGGCATCGGTTTTGAATCCATGTTTTTTACTGCGTGGGTCGATGATTAGCATGGGTACACCTACACTGTGCTCATAGAGGCTTTGTTTGCCCAACAAACCGTTTTGTCCCATTGCCAGGCCGTTGTCCGATGCAAATACAATGACCGTATGTTCTCTTTCGCCCGTGGCGTTCAATGCGTTGAGCACCCGTCCTATCTGTTCGTCTACTTCGCTGACCATTCCGTAATAGAGGGCGAGTTCCTCCTGAAGTTGTTCGCTTGTGCGGGGTGGGGGAAGAATTTGTTCGTCGCGGATAGCCAGTTCGCCATTGTCGAACGGGTGTTGCGGCAGAAAGTTAGTGGGTAGGATGATGTCTTTGGCTTTATATTTCTTTCCGTAGTCCGGCAATTGATTTCGTGGGTCGTGCGGGGAAGTGAATGACACGAATGCCATGAAAGGGTTTTGGGCTTTTGCCGCGGTGCTGAGGAACTCGATTGCCGCATCGGCAAACATTTTTGAAGAAAACTCTTCTCCGATGAAAGACGTTTCTTTATATTGTCCTGTTTTATCGTAATGATGCAGACGGGGAGAGCAGTGTCCGTTCTTTTCGTAAGGATGCATCCCACCGAAGAAGATGTTCTCTCCTGCGGCAAACGAACGGTTGAAGGAGGCATGGTCTGAATGCCATTTGCCGGTAGCAAATGTCTGATAACCGTTGGCTCGTAATTGTTCGGGAAGTGTCACCATGCATTCGGGTATCTTCATGCCGTCGCTTTGCACTTCAAATACTCCCCTTCCGGTCATCAGCATGGCACGGCTGGGCATTGACAATGCACCGCAAAGGGCACCGTTGGTGTAAGTGTGGGTAAAAGTGACACCTTCAGCTATTAGGCCGTCGATATTTGGAGTGTACACATTTTTATTCCCTAAGGCTGCGATGGCATCACTTTGCATATCATCTACCAGCAGGAACAGGATGTTGGGTTTTTCCGTTTCCGGTTGGCATCCGCTCAAGGCCGTCAGGGCGAGTGAGGCGGATAACAGGGTTTTCATTGTTTTCATGGTCATTCGTTTTTAACTTCTTAATTAAGCCATTAGTATACTTCTATCTCATCCACAAATAGGAAAGGCGGCATTCCGGCGCCAGAGTGTCCGGGCGGCAAGGCTTCAAAACCGTTTGCGGTTACTTTTACGTAGCGTGCCTGCGCTTCATCGAAGTTGAGCTCCAGTGTCTCCCGGTGCTTTCCTTCCATCCGGGCTTCGGGAGCCGGCCAGGTGCGCGAGGCCACTTCACTGAACTCCTTTCCGTCAATCGACAGTGCAATCCGCACGCTCTCTATCCCCATGATATAGGAACTCATGTCTGTCAGTGACGAGAGGCAAACTTGCTTCACTGTCTGCACGCTTCCCAAGTCTATTACCGCCTGCAACGGATGAGGATTATAGCCCACCCACAACCCGGTGGTGTGGAAAGCTGTGCTCCGCACGCCGTCTACCAGTACCGTGCCATTGTTTCCATTATACCTATCTGACGGTTTTGTCAACAACTTTATGTCGGCAAAAGTGGCTTTATTGATTCTGACATCTTTCTCCAGCACATCGCTGCGCAGGCCGGACGGAGTGTAGGCAATGGCTTTCAGGCAGGCATCTGCCGAAACGTAAAACGGAACTGTGTATTTGAGGGACTTGAGAGTGGGAGTGCTGCCATCCAGTGTGTAATAAACGTTTGTGCCTTCGAGGGTTTTCAACGTCACTTCCAGTCGTTGGTTTTTCATATCCGGCCGATATCCTGCTTCTATTTCAAAGAAGTGAGGGGCATATCTGAAACCGTTTTCACGGTACAGGTCGAGCATTACCGGTAGCTGTTCTAGAAAGTCGAGATAATTTTTCCGTCTGCTTCCGCTCCATGTAACTTCGGCGAAGGCGGCCAGTCGGGGCAGCATTTTATAATCCAGCGTTTCGTTGTCAGGTACGTAAGAAGCCCATAGGCAGGCTTCTGCTCCCAGTATTTTTTCTACGTCTTTGTCTGTCATTTCGGGTGTGACGATCTCCGTACTATAAAGTTTCTGCATCAATACAAGTCCTCCGGTTGCCGCGGGCTCGTTTTCCATATTGCTTGACTGATAGTTGTTCAGGTAGAAATGCCCGTTGGATGAGAAAATGACCGGATGATTTTGTTTGACGGCTTTTACGCCACGTCCCAGTCCTCGCCACGACATGATTACGGTTTCGGGGTCTATATTGTCGGAGAGGACTTCGTCCCAGCCAATCATTTTTTTCCCTAACGATTTCAGATAAAGAGCCACTTGCTTGTTGAACTCGCTCTGTAACAAATCTTCCGCAGACTCTTGTTCCGTATCTTTCAGGCTGTATCGGCGGATGATTCTTTGGCAGTCCGGACAGGCTTTCCAGCGGTCTCTCGGAACTTCATCGCCCCCGATGTGCAGATAAGGAGAAGGGAAGAGTGCGGCCACTTCCGCTAATACATCTTCCACAAATTGCCGTGAAAATTCTTTGCCCATGCAGAGTACGTCTTTGTGTACTCCTCCGCGATCCATAGATACCTCGTAAGGGCCACCGGTGCAGCCCAACTGTGGATAGGCGGCAAGGGCGGCTGTGGTGTGTCCGGGTAAGTCTATTTCGGGGATGATGGTGATAGCACGCCCTTTTGCATAGGCAATTACTTCCTTTATTTCCTCTTGTGTGTAGAAACCACCGTAACGTTCGCTGCCGGTGCCTTTCCAAGCGCCTACGCGTGTCAGTTCCGGATATTTCTTTATCTCTATTCTCCAACCCTGGTCGTCTGTGAGGTGCCAGTGGAAATAATTCAAACGGTGCATTGCCAATAGATCGATGAAGCGCTTTACTTGCTCCACCGTGAAGAAGTGGCGGCTTACGTCTAGCATCGCTCCCCGGTAATTCATTTCGGGATAGTCTTCAATTTCGATGGCAGATAGCGTGAAAGGTGCTTTCTTTTGTAACAGTAGAGATTGCTTTAACCATTGTAAAGCATAAAATGCTGCGGAAGCATCTTTGGCTTCAATCGCAATGCTGTCCGCATTTACTTTCAGCCTAAACCCTTCGGTGGGCAATGCCGCATTATGTTTCAGGAGGATACAATTCTTCAGGTTCTTTTCTCCTGTACTTTTTTTTAAGGTTATGCCGGTGTGTCTCTCCATTTCGGAGATACATGTTGAGACACTTTCCGGCAATTCGTTTTTTCCTGTCGGATAGATAATTGTGGTACGTTCATCAATTGTGAATGGTTTTCCAGCATGAATTGTTATACCGGCAGGTTGGGGAATTTGCAGATAGTTCGAGGCCGGCCGTTGAGAACAAGCCTGTACTAGTAATCCGATTCCCAGTAGGATAACTCCATGTATGTTTTTAAAGTTTATGGTATTCATTTGTAATCGTTATTTGTTTACCTCAATCTATTCTTCCCGGTTCTCTCCGATTTTTTCCCGGTTGTCCTGTCAGGTCATCTCCCAAGTCCTCCCGGCACTGGTCGGCTATCCGTTGTAGTTTTTCTGCAATCGCGGGATGCTGGCTGATGACATTGACCCGTTCACCCGGATCACGTCTCAGGTCATAGAGTTCACATTCGGTTATTTCTTTTTTACCCAGTTCACCCGGTTGCCCGTCATTGCCTGGCATTTGTGTTTCGTAGGATACATATTTATGGGGGAATACCAGTTTGTAATATCCGTCGGTGATGGCTTGCAATGAATTCCTGTGATAATACATACACAGTGATTGGCGTATGGGGGCTTTGCTCGTTCTTTTCAATATGGCTGCCATGCTCAGTCCGTCTATCGGTAACTGGGGGTGTGGTGCACCGGTCAGCTCCACCAGGGTGGGCAGGATATCGATATTCGACATCAGGTCGTTGCAGATGCTTCCGGGGGCGATTGTCCCTTTCCAATAGAACAGGCAAGGTACGCGCATACCGCCGTTGAAGGTGGTAGCTTTTGCCTCTCGAAGTCCGCCTGACGAACCTGCATGATTGCCGTAATTGGCCCAAGGTCCATTGTCCGAAGTAAGGATGACCAATGTATTTTCTTCTACTTTAGCCTCACGTAATGCCTGCATGACTTTTCCTACGCTCCAGTCCAGTTCCATCATTACGTCTCCATAAAGTCCCTGCTCGCTTTTTCCCTTGAATTTATCCGATACAGCCAACGGGACGTGAGGCATGGAATGGGCCAGATACAAGAAGAATGGTTTGCCGCTGCCGGTACTTCTCCGGATAAAGTCTACCGCGCGGTTTGTATAGTTGGTGGTTAATTCCGACTGTTCTGTATTGTAGCCTATTACTTCATTGCCTTCAATCAAAGGCAGATCGGGAAATTTATATTGGGGGTGATTGGGCCACATATCATTGGAGTAGGGTAATCCATAATATTCATCGAAACCATGCTGGAGTGGCAGGAATTTCCTGGCATCTCCCAGATGCCATTTGCCGAAAATGGCTGTGGCATATCCTTTCGTTTTCAAGAGTTCGGCAATAGTTTCTTCCTTGTCGCTTATACCAGTAGGGGAGTTTGGGTTGGGGGCGTAGGCAAAACCTATACGGTTGGGATAACATCCTGTCATAAGTCCGGCGCGGGATGCACCACTGATGGGTTGTACCGCATAGAAATTGGTCATGGACACTCCTTCGGCCGCCAGTTTGTCGATATGGGGAGTTTGATATCCCACAGCTCCCTTGAAAGAGAAGTCGCCGTTTCCGGCATCGTCCAAATTGATCAGGACGATATTCAATGGTAATTCTTTGTCGGAATGCGCGCAGCTGCCTAATAAGGCGCAGCTGCCTAAGAATGCTCCGCTTCTCAATAATATTCTGCTGCTGGACAATACTTTGCAACTCAGCAACATGTTGTCTTTCAACTTGTGAACTGTTTTATATTTCATTGGGTTTAATAGTGTTTTAAGTTTAATTCTTCTTTATTTTTATCCTTATCTGCACATTAAACGAGCCACCGTTTATCTTAGGATTTACATTGTCGATGGAACATGCAGCATAAAGCACTTCGGGGTCTCCTTCTTCATTCAACAGCAGTTGCGGGCGTTCCAGGCGTTTAACTTTCACGGTATCTCCGTTTGCCAGTATCAACTCCTTTTTCATGAACAAGGAATGTTGGGGTAGCTGCCACTTGATGCCGTCGTCCGAACGCATGATGGCCAGGTATGCGTCTCCTTTGGTGAACTTTCCGTTGAAGTCCTTGAATACGGCATAAAAGCACTTGTCACGCTTGTGATACCATACGTAAGGATCTTCTGCTGATAGTTTTCCTTCCACACCTTCCAGATGGAAGACGGGTTCATCCAAAGCTGTAAACGGGCCGTCCGGGTGGTCGCTGATGGCAACTCCGTGAATGCCGCGCCAATGCGGGTCGTAGATATTCCCTTTAAAGAATAGCAAGTATTTGCCGTCGGTGGGACGATAGACTACGGCAGGGTTCACCACAATCAGGTTATCCGGCTTCGGCTCTGTACCCTGGGGTGAGGGAGCCAGCACGTTGTCGGGCTTCACCCGCGTGCGCGGCTCAAGCAACGGCTTGTCCGAGTGTGTGAACTTTCCTTTCAGCAGGTCGGGAAACGACTCGAACACGATTACGCCGATTTTCTGGTTCTGCTGTACCCTGTCTCTTTTGGGTAGAGTGTCTGTTTCTGAAAGCACATTGTCATTGCCCGGATCTACTGTTGCCGCATAGTACAGGTAGTATTTGTTGCCAAACTTGCGCACATGCGGATTTGAAGTGCTTTGGGCATCCCATGAGGAAGTGTCAGCGGCAAACCCGTCCTGGTTGTAGAAGAAGCCCAACTGGCGGAAACCACCATCGGGACGTTCAGAAACCGCCAGGCCGAGTTTAGAGCCGAATACCCAGGCGCTGTTGAAGGGATGTACTCCTGTTTCGGGTGCGGAGTAGATCATGTAATACTTTCCATCTTCGGCTTTGCTCACCGAGCCGCCCCAGGTGAAGTGCCCCGGTACTTGCAAGGCGGATGTTCCTTCCACTTCATACCCGCCTTCTATTTGTTTCACCTGTAAGTCTACGGGTTCTGCTTCAAAGATGTATTCGTATGTCGGCTGGTGACCGGTACAGCCCAACAAGCCGAATGCAATGGCAATATATTCTGTTTTCATTCTGTTTCTCATGGTCATGTATGTTTTCTTGTTTATTCGTTACTTTTTAGTTGGCAGTCCTGAAGGATAATTAGGACTGTAAAGCAGGGTTTTCTCCCTTTTCTGCAACTGTCCGTCTTTCACCCATTTGTCGCCACGTTCGCTCAGGTGCTCTGCCATTGCGCGGCGCAGTTCATCTGTTTGCTTCCGGTATTTCCTGTTGGTTATCTGATTCACTGTTTCGTGCGGATCTTTCACTAAATCAAACAATTGTTCTTCACCTGTGCGCAGGAACCATATATATTTTATCTTTCCATCTGTAAGCGCACACCAATAGTTTTCTTCCGAGTAGCAGGTGGCATGCTCCATATCTATCCAGCGCCGCCACTGTGGATTTTCTTCTTTTATAAGTTTTAGCATTGAACGGCCGTCCATTGCTTCGGGCGTTTCTACCCCCGCCGCATCTAAAAATGTGGGCAGAATGTCTCTCAACTCTACCGGATTCTCGATGACTTTTCCTCTGCAGTGTACGCCTTCCACGTCTTTCGGAGTTTTTATAATCATCGGGATGGCTGCAGAACCCTCGTAGGCATAGGTTTTCCGCCATGAATGATGGTCTCCCATCATATCCCCGTGGTCTGAAGTGAAGCAGATAATTGTGTTGTCATACATGCCTTTCTCTTTGAGCGCTTTTACGATTCTTCCCACTTGTTCGTCGATAAAAGTGACGGCTGCATAATAATGCTTGCGGGTATTCTTTACATATTCGGTGCTGAATTGGGCAAATGCGGCGGAAGAATCAGCTTGGGGATCGGTGATGTCTTTGCCTATATGCTTGCTCCACTCTCCTTCGGCGGGGGCGGGGATTTCTATGTTTTCGTACATCTCCAGAATCCGTTGCGGAGGATCGTAAGGGCTGTGAGGACGGGCGAATGATATCTTCAAGAATAGCGGCTGTTCACCTTCATAATGCTTGATGGTACTTACGGCCACGTCGCCTGTCCAAACTGTGGGATGTAGGTTCTCGGATAGTTTATAGGTAGAGGCGGCGTGATCGTTCCAACCAATTCCTGTAGCATCGGGATTCTTACCCGGCGCGACGGTCATGAACCATTTTCTGTAGTCGCTGCGGAAGTAGGGCGATTCTATCCGTCCGCTTTCGTCGAGGATGGTGGCATGAAAACCGTGCAAGGCGTTTTGAGGGCGCCAGTGCATCTTGCCGATGCCCAGCGTGAGGTAGCCGTGATCACGTAGCATTTGCGGCATCTCGAATTTATAATGTTCCGCCACATTGCCATAACCAAGCATGCCGTGATGCCAGGGCGAAAGTCCGGTCAGTAATCCTGCGCGTGCCGGTGTGCTGCTGGGGGTAGCGGAATAAGCGTTGTTGAATAAAAAGCCGTCTTGTGCCAGGGTGTCTATGTTCGGGGTTATGATTCGGTCGTTTCCCGCACACCCTATCGCGTCTCCACGTTGCTGGTCGGTCATTATGAAGATGATATGCGGCTGTTTCTCTGCTATTGCCTGTTGTGGCAGGCAGAAGGGGACGGCCAGTCCCGATAACCAATAAGTGTGTTTCATGATCTTTTGTTATTTATAAGGATATGGGATCACCGTATTGTTGTTGAAGAGTTTTCAACTCATCCTTCAATTGGCGGGTTATTTCTTCGGTGCTTTCCCGACCGTACAGGTTGTTCATTTCCGAAGGGTCTTCTTTTAGGTCGTACAATTCCCAGACATCGATATCATTGTAGAAATGTATCAGTTTGTACCGTTCCGTCCGTACACCGTAATGCCGTTTTACGGCATGTTCCGCCGGGTATTCATAGAAGTGATAGTATAAGGAGTGTCGCCAGTCGTCAGGCGACTCGCCTTTCAGCAGGGGTACTAACGATACGCCTTGCATGTCTTCGGGGACGGACACTCCGGCCAGTTCCAGGAAAGTGGGGGCATAATCAATGTTCTGGACTAACTGGGGGATGTCGCCCCGCTTGTTTAGTCCGCGGGGAAGTCTCATTATTAATGGCGTATGCATGGATTCTTCGTACATGAATCGTTTGTCAAACCATCCGTGCTCGCCCATATAGAATCCTTGGTCGCTGGTGTAGACCACCAGGGTGTTGTCCGACAGGCCTTTTTCGTCCAGATAGTCCAGTACGCGTCCTACGTTGTCATCCAGGGATTTTATCACCTTGGCATAGTCGCGCATGTAGCGTTGATATTTCCATTCCGCCAGTTCTTTTCCTTGCGGCTTGGTTTTATAGAATTCTTGGATAAGTGGAGAATAAAAGGCATCGTATTGTGCCCGTTCTTCGTCGGTCATACGGCTTATGAACTTTAGATAAGTTGCTTTCAGCCGTGAATCGTCTTTTTCGCTCAGCATTTTTGTGTCGTACATGATATCCATGTGTTTCCGGATGCTCATTTCGGCTGAGGCGGCGGCTGTGCGGTTATGGTAATCGTCGTAAAAGTTTTCGGGAAGTTCAAAAGTCTGGTCTTCGTATTCGGACAGGTATTTTCGTTCCGGCAACCAGTTGCGGTGGGCTGCTTTGTGGTGAATGAACAGGCAGAAAGGCTTGTTCTTGTCTCTCTGCGTCTCCAGCCAGTCGATACTCATATCTGTGATGATATTTGTCAGATAACCTTTCTTTTGTATGGTATCGTTGTCCATGGTGATGAAGTCCGGATTGTAATAGTCTCCTTGTCCTGGTAGAATCTCCCAGAAGGTAAATCCTGTCGGTAAACTTTCGAGATGCCATTTGCCTATCATGGCGGTTTCGTAACCTGCCGCTTTCAGGAGTTTGGGCATAGTTTGTTGTGAAGAGTCGAAGACGCAGGTGGTGTTGTCGGTAAAACCATTGGCATGGCTGTGTTTTCCGGTGAGCATACACGCACGGCTGGGACCGCTTAGCGAATTAGCCACAAAGCTGGAGGTGAAACGAACACCGTCAGCCGCAATACGGTCGAGGTTAGGGGTGTGGATGTGGCGCTTGTCATAACAACTCATCATTTGGGCGGTATGGTCATCAGTCATGATGTAGACGATGTTGTAACGTTCCGCATCTTTTCCTTCTCTTCGGGAAGTATGGTTGCAGGCAGATAAAAAAAATAGAGAATTGAATCCAATAATAGAATACCCCAACTTTATCGTTATATGGTCTGTTAAAATGTTCTTCATATATAAATAGGGTTGTTTCCGGGAAAATAGTTAGGTTTTAGTAACGAGAGCATTTCATTTCTGGAAACGCTCTCGTTATCTTATAAGAGCTAATTATAATCGATGATATTTGGAATCAGAATCATTCTCCGTCATCTGGAAAACGTACACCAGTCTTCCAAGTTGTTTCTTTCACAAGTTTACCATCTCTTTGATGACTGGAATAATCTTTGATTATGGTTCCGCTTCCTTCATTACACTTCCAATAGACTTCCAGCCTCGGAGTTTGAGGTGAGACAACATACATATTATTTGAGATTTCAGCTTGGCTGCGAGCTACAGACCATACGCGAAGTTCGCTAATACTTCCCTTCAATGTATAGGCAGTATTTACGCTATTTGCAAAGCCTATTTCTTTCATCTCGAAAACTTCTCCCGGAAGAGCATGCGGAGTTGTAAAATCCAGTACCCCATCTACATAGAAACGTATGTTTGTTCCATCGTAAGTTAATGCCAGATGATACCATTTATTAGCCGTAAAGCGTGTAATACTTTGTGGTTTCCCAGAACCTATTTTAGCCTGGAATTGGTTTTGTTCACAGGTAACATCTCCGAAGCGAGTATAAATATTGTTTTTCCCGTCGGCTCCCTTTATAGTCCATTGAGTCACATTGTTTCTGTTAAATGCATCCATGCATAAATTCCACTCCAATGTCCATGATGAAAGCTCTTCTATCATAGGTTCTGGAACAATAGAAATAGCATTACCATTGGCTAAATATGGTACTGTAGTTACTATTATCTGATCCAAAAGTACTATTAAAGAAGATGAAGACAATAGTTTCTCGGCTCCGTTTGCATTGACTATAGCTACGGGGATAGCATATTTTTTTGTTGCGTCGATAGTTTCATCAAAAGGTTTTATTATCAAGTTTGTCGGTGATGAACCGATTTCACCAGCTTTGATTGTTGTCGTACTTTCCGAAAAACTGTAAAATTTTTCCGGCAACAACTGATAATCTGTACCGTTTTTCTGATTATATGCTTGCAGTGCCATTGCATCTGTTCCGTATTCAACGGTTACGTCCGTTGTCATCATGGTACCTAAACGGGAAGAGATAACAGTTTTGGCTCCCGTATCGTCAATAGTTACTTTTTTTGATTGGGATTTCTGCGCATCGGTCAGGAATACCCCATTCTCTATCACATCATATTCTGATTGGCAGGCTACCAAAAGAGCAACCATGAATATTATTCCTATTTTTGCTATATTTTTCATGATTTGTTCAGTTTTTAATTGTTGGGATTGGCTGGATTCATTATTTGAATGGCCTGTCGCATGAACTTATATTCCGGATCGTGTGCATATTCATATTCCATATGGTATGCTCCGCATCCTCCTTTACGTCCTTCTTCGGGATGCCAACCGGCCATGCCCAATAAGGAGGGCATTTTATTACCTTCTTCATCTGTATAGGTTACACCGCCATTTTTCCAATAGGACTCAAAATTCTCGGTTACAATGAGGCGCTCCGGACCTATATATTTACTGACTCCGTTGTAACGGCTTTGGAGTCTGGAAGGAGCAGAAGTATTATATGCTTGAGATACGGCATAATCAGCATATTGCCATCCTTCTTCCGTAATGTAACTGATATGTCCATCTACCATAATTAGTTTGTCCGGACCTAAATTTTTGCGCATTTCACGTAATAGCGTAGTCATGTTATCCTTATTGTAGAAGAGATCACCGGCTGAACATTCGTGGTCAAAATCTATTCCATCATAACCATATTTGAAGATAGAATCGGATAAAGCCTTTGCTGCTGCGGGAATATCTTCTGCTTTGTTTTCAAACGGACATACTCCTCCTTTGAATAAGTTGGACATATTGTGAGAGAAAAGCGTGAATGTGATTCTTGTTCCATATACCTCCTGTACGTATCTCATATCATCTATGTGATTTTGAGTTAAGTTATATTTGTCTCCCCATATAGACATGATATCCATACTGTCGGGTGCACTGCGCAATGAACCTCTTGCAGAAGTTGATGTGCCTCCGTTCCAAAAGCCGAACCAGCCAAAAGCTATTTGGTGGTCCGTCTTTTTATAAGCTCTTAATTTCCTGTAGTATTCTTCTGATTTGGGAGTTCCATCCAGATTTTGTATTATATTTGCTTCGGGCATGGTCCAGTCATCGCATGCTTGCATAAACAATCCCAAGCCAAATACTAATCCGATAGTTTTCAATATATTTTTCATATGATTTACTTACTTTTAGTTTATTGATTTATTTTCTATATCCCACCATAAACGGGTGCCACCGTTGTCCTGACCACCTAATAATTGAATGGCTTCTTGTATGTTTTGGGGATTTAAAGTGTATTCTGATTTGGCAAATGGCAGTCTGCGTATTTGAATATCCGTATCAACTGTTCCACTGCTATTATTGACTGCTACAGGGAATAATTTAGGATAACCGGTACGGCGGAATTCCGTCCAGGCTTCCTGACCATTTGGGAACGTGGCAATCCATTTCTGGGTGATAATACGTTCAAGCTTCTTGTCCTTGGAATCATTCTCTTTCCAGCCAATGGTTATATTACTGACAGCACTTATGTTATTGGACGACTTTAGAGGATCTATATAGTTAGCGGCTGTCTTCACTTCATCTGTCATATACTCATTGGCACCACTTGCTCCCCATTCGTTGAAAGAAAGGCGAATACCTTCTTCATAAGCACTTTGAGGAGTAGCACCTCCCATGTTCCATCCTCTTAAAGCACCTTCGGCTTTAAGAAAAGCAACTTCGGCTGCATTTATCCAGATTATTGGGGTGTTACTTTGTATGTTCGGGGAAGAGTATCCTAGCCGCGAGTCTTTATTGCTGTCCAAGTTGAGGCCTGTTCGAAGAGCGAAGTAACCGGATGTCTCATTCAGGGTACCTTGCGTGAACATTTTACTCAAACGTGGGTCTTCATAACCTGTCAGTATAGACCAAATGGAAGCTCCCATACGAATGTCTTTATAATTGGCCCACATTGTGTATAGTTGATTAACTACGTCATTGGCTCCCACCGTTTTCACCCCGGCGTTATCATCATTTGAAGTTATTACCCCTAATGAATGAGATATAGCCTTTTCAGCTTGTTCTTTTGCAACTTCCGGCTTTACGAAAGCTAGACGCATTGCTAGACGCAGACGTAGTGAATTGGCAAATTTCACCCATTTGCTGTAATCGCCTCCATAGACCAAATCGTACTCTGACATAGGTTTTGAACCGGGATTGTTCACGGTAAACTTGGTCAGGACTTCAGCCGCTTTGTCCAGTTCTTCGAAGAACTTCATATAAACAGTCTCCTGGCTGTCGTATGGAGTGGTCATCGAACCGCTTCCTACCTGGGTGTAAGGCAGAGGCCCCCACATGTCGGTAAAGCGATGCATGGAAGCAATTTTAAGAATCTGTGCCCATTGGTAGATGTGGGAGTTTTCATCGCCATCTACGCTTTTCTTAATTTCGATATAGGCGCCGATAGCCTGGGTATATACTTTTTCGAACGGACTATTCAGCCAATTATCCTGGAAGAAGTAGGTGGCATTGTTCTTATTGCTGTTGAAATTGGTGGGAATGGCCATGTAACCCGAATAGATATCTCCTACCAAGTTTTGCGACAATTGAAACTGATTGTTATGCGTAGAGACCACATTGCGTTGCAATTGAGGGAAGAAAGCTCCGACTTTCACGTTATCTCCTTCCAGTATGTCTTCGGTGGCTTCGTAAGGGGGGACATTATCAAACCATCCGGTGCAGGATGCCAGGGAGATGGCTCCGGCAAAAATCATTCCTTTTCCAATATTTAATATATAGTTCTTCATGATAGTATTATTTTTAGAATTGCATTCTTACACTGAATCCGACATTTCTCAAGCTGGGTTGCATAAAGTAATCCAATCCCTGGAAATAGGTACCTGTAAATGCGATACTTTCCGGATCGAACGGGGCTTTGCTGTAAATCATCCAAAGATTACGTCCTATGAGGGAAACTGTCATATTCAATTTGTCATTAAACCATTTCTTCGGTAGGTTATAGCCTAAAGTTAGTTCTTGCAAGCGTATATTGGTAGCACTGTACACATAGTTAGATAACATGCCGGTATCACCTCCGCCAATATATTCATAAAAATACTGTGGGTCGAGTTTACCGAAGTTGACTGTTACGCCACCATTGTCACGTGCGATTGCTGACGCTTCCGATACTCCGTATTTGTCGAGTATAGCCTGAGTGGCTGACATCACTTCTCCACCAATGCGGGCAGTCAGCAAGAAGCCCAGGTTAAAGCCTTTCCAGGAAAGGTTGTTGCGGAAACCTAAGTTAAAATCCGGATTGGCATTACCTACCTTCTGTAAATCTTCTACTGTCTGGAGCTGGTTGGTATCGGGATCTACATAAATAAATCCGGAACCATCTTGGCGCAAACGGCTGGTTACATATATATCGCCCATTGAGCCGCCTTCTTCCAGTATCATCCGATATGTTCCAAACTTGGAAACTTCCAGACTGGGAATGTTGAGTAATTCACCCGTAAGTGGATCCGGGTAATCACGTACCAATTCTTTTATTTCATTACGGTTCATACTGAAAGTAAGCTGTGAGTTCCAGTTCAGGTCCCCGAACTTATTTTCGTAAGATACCATAGCTTCAATACCCCAGTTTGCTATATCACCTGCTTGAATATAGAATGTTGAGTATCCGGAGGAAGCGGAAGCTTTAGCCTCAAATGTCTGATTGTATGTATTTGATTTGTAATAGGTGAAGTCGAGGCCAACATGCCCGTCAAACAATTTGGCATTTGTACCTATTTCAAATGATTTGGTCCGCTCTGGATGCAGTTCTGGTACCGGCATGTGGGTGTTGGTCTCAAACTCTCCACTCGAACTGTAGCCGAAAGTCGGGATTGTGAGATAACGTGAAGGTGCATTACCTACGGAACTATAAGAAGCTCTCACTTTCCAGAATGTCAACCACTTCGGCAACTTCACCATTTCAGTGATTACTCCTGAAAGACCTACAGATGGGTAGAAGAAAGAACTGTTGGGTGTGTTGACCAAAGCCGATGACCAGTCGTTGCGTGCTGTAGCACTCAGGTAAATCATGCTTTTCCATCCCAGTTCCGCACTGGTAAATACCGATTGGGTTTGTTCTTTCCAACCATCCTGTTTGATGCGCGAATTATTTGCCCCCAAATCTACATTATGCAAAGTGAAGAGGTTGGGAATCATGCTTAACTGACCCTTCCGCACCAACATAATCCATACTTACGTCCTGGATGCTGGCACCCACATTGGCAGTGAGGTCGAAATCATTGAAACGTTTGTTGATATTGACCAGGAAGTCAGCATACAATTGTTTGTCTACGTCCTTACGGTCGCCATAATATCCTTTGTTTTGAGCAAATTTGGCATCTGTGCTGGCATAAAGTTTTTTTGTATGTCGGGTGTTGGCATTGTCAATGCGTACACGTCCGCTGATATCCATCCAGTCGAACACTTTATATTTCAATCCGGCATTTGCCATATAACGATCCCGGTCGTTATTGAACATATTGCGGTTGATGATCCAGTATGGATTCTGCATTGCCATGCCCATTTCACCATAAGGCCAGTGTTGGGTCATCAGCTGACGGCCTTCGTCATAACGTTCGTACATGCGATAGGGGGTGAAGTCTTCACCGCGAGGAAAAAGGTAGAGAGGAACAATCGGGTTAAAGTATTGTCCTTGCGAGAGCATGTTCTGGTCTTTCTGAATCACGTAGCTGAAACCTAAGTCCAATGTCATTCTGTCATTAAAGAAATTGGAGGTATTACGAACTGTAAAGTTATAACGCTGGTATTCATTGTTCGGAATGATACCTTCGGCTGTTGTGGAAGATGCCGATGCGAAAGTCTGGTTCTTTTCATTACCCAGTGAAATGGACAGGGCAGTAGTGGTATTATAACCTGTACGGAAGAAATTCAGAGGATCATAGGAAGAAGGGGTTGCCAATTTGTCTCCCCAGCTCGAAAATTCGCCCGGTTTGTTGCCGTATGTGTTCTGGAAACGCGGAGTTACGAATGGGTTGGAAAAATCCGTGTTATGCGATAATGTTATTTTAGGCTTGCCGGCAGCTCCTTTCTTCGTGGTAATCAGAATTGCACCATTGGCTGCATTACTACCGTAAAGCGCCGCTGCCGCAGGACCTGTCAATACTGACATACTCTCGATATCTTCCGGGTTAAAGTCGGCAATGCCTTCACCTTTGGGAGCTGCAGTATAAAAACCTTGGTTCTTTTCGACATCGCCTCCATTTGTATTATTCAAAGGAACACCGTCAACTACGTACAACACGTTGTTGCTTTTACTGATAGATTTCACACCGCGCATCACTACTTTGGTAGAACCTCCAATACCCGAAGAACTACTATTAATTTGTAGCCCGGCTACTTTTCCGGTCAGCGAGTTTACAAAGTTCGCGTCTTTTACCGTAGTGATTTCATCAGATTTCACTTCAGTGAGGTTATATCCCAATGCTTTTGACTTACGCTTGATACCTAACGCTGTTACAACAACTTCTTCCAATAGTTCAGCGTCTGCTGACAATTGGATATTATAGATATTATTATCCGTAACTTTTAGCGTTTGTGGGGCATAGCCGATGTATGAGACCTCAATCGCATCTCCCTGATTCACTTCCAGAGTAAAATTTCCGTCTATGTTTGTAATGGCACCTACACCGGTTTTCCCCTTTACAACGATGTTCACGCCAATCAGGGGCATATTTTGATCATCTAATACCTGTCCGGTTATCTTCTTGGATTTTCCTTTCTCTTGTTTAGGCTCTTGTACGATCATGATATGGTCTCCCTGGATTTTATAAGCAAATCCTGTACCTTTCAATATTTGGTCAAGGGCTTTTTCTATTGTCGCATCAACGACATTCAGTGAAATGGTTTTATCGGCGCCTAATTGTGATTCATTATAGGCAACTGACATTTTAGTCTGTTTTTCAATTTCGGTCAATGCCTCTTTCAAAGAGACTTTTTCTTTTTTAATGGATATTTTTTTCGCATTTTGGGCGAAAACTACTGTCTGTGAGAGCAACAAACAGCAAAAAAAAGTTATAATTATAGCTTTTAATCGATATATGTTCATATCTTTGTAAAGTTTTTAGTGTTAAACTCATGATATTAGAATTTTTTTCCTAGTTGTAGTATTATGTAAATACTAAAAGTTAAGATTTCACATCCGGGATGAGGCGGCAACCTTTTCCCGGATATTTTTTTTCATACTTTCTGTTTATTTAAAGTTTAAACAATGCTTCTCTGTTATTGAACGGTATATACATCGTTTTCTACAGTATATTCAAATCCACCGATAACTTCTTTCATAACGGCAAACACTTCCTGAATAGTTGCTTTTTCGGAGAAGCGGAAATTGTATTTGTCGTTGTTGAAGCGGGCTTCGTTATATTGGATTGTAATATTGTATTTTCTCTGCAATGTGATCATCATGTCTTTCACCGTGACGCTTCGGAAAACCAGTATACCTCTCTGCCATGCAGTAACATCCTCCACGTTGGCATCCGTCAGATAGCTTGCGCCTGTATTTTTCAGATAAGAGACTTGCTGACCCGGATGCAGGATGTACTTTTCTCCTTCTATGCCGCATACGACTCTTACTTTTCCTTCAAGCAAGGTAGCTACTATTTTATTTTTATCGGAATAGGCAGCTACGTTAAATTCTGTTCCTAAAGCTGTGACTGATAGTGTGTTGGAGCGGACTATAAATGGCTTTTCCGGATTAGGCTTTACCTTAAAATTAGCTTCTCCGAGTAGGAAGACCGTGCGGGTATTTCCTGTGAATTTTTCAGGATAGAGTAATAATGTACCTGAATTGGTCTGTACTTTACTTCCGTCCGGCAAGTCGATATACAACATCTCACCGGCACGAGTGTAATTTTCTACCATAGCTATCTCTGAGTATTCGGCTTTGGTCAGAAAGTAGGTGGCAGATACGGACAGAACCAAGAGTGTTACGGCTGCTGCATAGCGCGTGAACTTCAGGTAGTAGCGTTGTCTTTTTTGAGAAGCGGTTACACCCGCTTTGCGATAAACGGCTTTCAATGATTCGCGCATATTCTTGCTCGGACGACCTTCGGTTTCTATCCATAGCTCATGCAATGCCGCCTCTTTTTCCTCGGCATGTTCGGGACTTACCAACCATTGGTGCACTTCTTCTCTGGTTGTTTTATCCAAAGAAGAATTTGTGAATATCCGAATGATTTGTCTGATATAATCTTTCATTGTTATTGCTTTTATATAGAAAAGACAACTAGGCAGAAGTAACTACTCAATGGTAAATGGCTTTTTTTGAAATTTTATTTTTTTTCTTCGCAGCGTCTTCATATTTGTTGATCACTGTCTGCAATGCCTTGAATATTTTCTTTTGTTTTCCGGTCATATTGGGTTTTGTGATAGGTGATTTTTCATAGAAATCGTTTTCTATGTCATAGAATTCTCCGGTCCGGTATAATTTATATTTCCGGTCGCGTGCAAAGACTATTGCTTTTTCATCATATACCTGCCGGGGAGCATACCAGCAGTATATCCATTTTCTTGCTTCTGTTTTCTTTCCGTACAGTTGCGGGTAGAAGCTTTTACCATCGGTTTCCGGGGTTGTAGGACGATTAATCCCGGCAACATCACACAAAGTCGGCAGAAAGTCAGTGAAGTCTATCAGTTCTTTGTTGACTTTCCCTTTTTCACCTTGCGGGCAAGATACTATCAGTGGTACGTGTGTTCCGGAGTCTATAGTTTTTCCTTTGCCACCGGGGTATGGCTTTCCGTTTAGCATGGAGATCACTGGGCTGTCCGTCCCATTGTCACCGGTGAATATGATCAGTGTGTTATCTCGAAGTTGTAATTCATCTAGCTGCTTTAAGATGCGCCCTACTAACTTGTCGGTATATTCTATCATGTCTGGAAAGTGTACGGCATTTCCTTTATAAGTGGGGGAGCGCATGGGGGACCATTCTTCGGAGTCAGGTGTGGAGACAAAAGGACAATGTGTCAGTACCATCGGATAATATACAAAGAAAGGCGATTCTTTGTGTCTTTTTATGAAATCCAATACAAAATCGCAAAATATATCAGGACCGAATGTGCCTTGGGGGGATTCGATGGTTTCACCGTTTATATCCATGACGGGGTTGGCATAACGGGTGTCGTGTCCTTGCTCATCCACTGCGCTTGCAGTCTGTTGCCACAGACAGGAAGTGTCGAAACCGAAATGTTTGGGTGAGTCTTTCTCTTTGCCCAGTTGCCATTTGCCGGCAATGCACGTTGCGTATCCTGTATTTTTTAAAATGTTGCCAAAAGTGTCCTCTCCTCTGTCTAGTTTGCCGAAAGCTACATAATTGTGAACATTGTATTTACCCGTCATTAACTGTACTCGACTCGGGGTGCTGAGCGGGTTGGAGTGGCAATGTTCAAACCGTATGCCTTCTTCGGCGAGTTTGTCGATATGCGGGGTCTGATAATTGCCACCATTGGCTCCAATGCATTCATAGCCAAAGTCATCGGCCATTATTAATACGATGTTCATGCGGTTTTTGGGGGTGGAGGCATGAAGGTAACCACTACTCATACATAGGGTTAACATGGGTAAAAAATACTTTTCCATAATAATTTGAAGCGATTGGTTTTACAATTTATCTTACTAAATCTTACTTTGCAAATATCCCTTCCCACTTCTGTTTCATTCGTTCTACTGAAGAAGTGCCATATTCTTCTCCTTCAAATGAATTTCGGTAGGCAGACATTTGCTGATGTAAATAGTCAGAGAGTTTTTTAACTTCATCCGGATGAGATACGCTGATGTCATTTTGTTCGGACGGATCCTGCGGCAGTTTGTACAGTTCAAACTTCCCTTTATTATAATATAATTTATAATCGTAGGTAACAACTGCTCCTTGTGTGCCCGAACAGAAGACAAGAGGCTTTTTCCGCGTGGCTTTTTCTGAGGAAAGGAAAGGCAGGAATGATTCTCCGTCCAGTTCGTATAGACCTTGTTGAGATAGCCCGGTCATTTCTAAGATGGTGGGCAGATAATCGGATGTACTACAAGGTTGTGTGATATGTCCAGGTAATTTCCCTTTTCCTCCAACCATAAATGCCGGAACTCTGATGCCACCTTCATACAGAGAGCGTTTTTTCCCTTTGAAGATACCGGCTGTTCCGGGAGTGTTCAGCTCGGGACCATTGTCGCTACAGAAGAAAATAACAGTATTCTCATAGATGCCTCTCCGCTTCAGGAAGTTTACCAGGCGTTCTATTTGTTCGTCCATTGCCGTAATGCAGCCGTAGTAATTTCTTTCTTCCAAAGGTAGATCGTTATAGAGTGCAGCATGCTCAGGACCGGCCACGCAAGGCAGATGTGGAGTATGAAACCAGATTGTAGCCAGAAAAGGTTTTCCTTGTTTCAGTGAACGATCGATAAAAGGAAGTGTCCGGTCTATGACAATTCTGCTGTCATCACCCCGAAGTTCTTCCGTAACTTTGTTCCCGTTGATCTCCCAATAGTATGTTCCATACGTTTTCCGTTCTTCATATTCCGGCAGATAATCCCAAAAACGTCCGTTGTTGGATACGGGTGCCGACATCGGATCGAAGGTGGGAACTTTGGATTCCGTCACGAAAGCATCATCGTATCCATGCTCGGATGGCGGATTGAACAGATGTTTATTTTCCGGCCGTCCCCGGTTGGCATCTACTTCTTTGTAGGTAAGCGTACCTAAATGCCATTTACCGAAATGTCCTGTCGTATATCCTTTTTCTTTCAATAACTTGGGCAAAGTTTTCTCTTCCGGACGCAGGATACCTACATTGGGAGCAAACACCCCCATTCGGTAAGCGTTTCTACCGGTCAGGACACTGGCACGGGTAGGTGATGAAAGGGGGGCAGAGGAATAGAATTGATCGAATATCACTCCTTCGGAAGATAGCCTGTCCAGACAAGGAGTTTGGATACGGGTGTTACCGTTGAAGCCTACATCTCCCCATCCCAGGTCGTCGGCCATAATAAGTATTATGTTCGGTTTAGAGGCATCTTGTGCCATGCTTATGTGGAATGTACAAAAAGGAGATAGTAATAACAATAATTGGGAATTTGTTTTCATGATATTATAGGATGATTGAATTTTGGGTAATATGCATCAAGGTGATTTTTCAGCCTTTCGTTTTAATGGCTTCCAGTTCCCTTTTCATTTCCCGGGCTATTTCTGGGTGAGAGATCAATACATTTTGGAGTTGGGTGGTATCATTTTTCAGGTTGTATAATTGTGTGTCAGGCAGCTTTTTGGCTGTTTCTTCAGGTAATGTCCAACCGCCGGAACCTTTGCAGTCAACAAATACCCATTCGTTTTTACGCAGTGCGAAGAGACCGTTTACGGAATGATACACCATTGATTGCCGTTCCTTGCTTTCTTTTTTTGTTTTTTTGCCTGATAGTTCGTGCCAGAAACTGAAACTGTCTTCGGCTGTGTGAGGGGGCAATGTTGTTCCCAGCATGTCGGCAAGTGTAGCAAACAAATCGGTGGAACATATCAGATGTCCTGAATGGCTTCCGGGCATGATTACATTGGGCCATGTCGCGAGTAGTGGTATTCGGTGCCCACCTTCCCATAGGTCGGACTTAGCACCGTTCCACGCACCGTTTGCCCGATGTCCGGTTTGTGCGATGTCTTCTTCCAGCCACATAGATCCGTTGTCCGAGGTAAATATGACTAATGTGTTGGCTGCCTTTCCGCTACGTTCTACGGCTGTGTATATGCGGCGTACGGCTTCGTCTATCATACAGACAAAGTCGCCGTAAGCTCCGGCAGTGGAGCGTCCTTTGAATTCTTCTCCCGGCAACCATGGGGCGTGGGGGGCTGTCAGTGCGAGATAGAGGAAATAGGGAGTGTCTTTCCTGGAGGCACGGGCTATGTATTCTTCTGACTTTTGGGTGAAGTAGGAGAGGCATTCTTGATGATTGAAGTCGTCTGCTACGTCGCCATGTCGATAGCGGGCACCTCTTATTTTTTTTTCGAGATAGTCTTCCGTATATCCGTTTACGGGAGCTGTCACTTTTCCGTCTTCTATATATATGTATGGGGGCATATCCAGTGATGCGGGCAGGATGCAGCTATAGCCGAAGCCGCAGTCTGTGGGGCCTCCGCTTATATAAGCGGTGTAATCTACATTGTCCGTGTTCTCTACATTCCACTCGTTGCCGGTAAAGAGAGGTTTCTTGGCATCCTTTTTTACCCAGTCGAGTCCGAGATGCCATTTCCCGATGCAGGCGGTCTGGTAGCCTTGGTTGCTGAGGAATGATGCAATTGTTTCGCGTCCTTTTTCAATCAGGGAGGAAGAATAGCCGGTCAAAACTCCTTTTTTAAGTGAGGAACGAAAAGCGTATCTTCCGGTTAGCGTGCCGTAACGTGTGGGAGTGCTGACTGAAGAGTTGCTATGGGCATCGGTGAACATAATTCCTGCGGATGCCATCGAATCTAATGTTGGAGTGGGAATTTGCGAGTGTGGATTAAATGCATTGATATCGCCATATCCCATGTCGTCTGCCAATATATAGATGATATTCGGTGGAGTAGGTTGCTGCTGACTGGATTGTGTGTGGCAGGCACTAAATGATAAGGCTGCAGGGATTGCGACCAATTGATAAGTGAGTCTCAGAGTTTTCATTACTATTGTTTCTTAGGTTTAAAAGGTGATTACTGCATCGGTGCCTTAACTTATGTCGGTTAAGGAGTAGCGGGATGCGTTTACTTTATAAACACAACTGAAACAGATTGACTACTCAATGGTAAATATGAAAAAAAATAAGTAGAGGACTTTTTTCAGTTCTCCCAACGCTAAATAAATGTGACGCTCTACTGTACGTATTGAGATTCCCAACCGTTCGGCAATTTCTGTGTGGGACATATCTTCTTGTCGGCTCATGAGGAATACTTTTCGCCTTTGCTCAGGCATGCGTTCTATAGTAAGTTTAATGAGTAGTTGCAGTTCTTTGGTATATAGCTGGTCATGGATGTCATCGGTACTATAATAATTGTAGTCTTCGGGCTCGGACTGCTGCTGGTATTTTTGTTCGACGGCTTTATGTTTGAGGAAGTTGAATATGTGGTTTCGTGTCATGGTATATATATAGTTATGCCATGTTTCTTTGTCTTCCCATGTTTCGGGAGTATTCCATAGTTTGGCAAAGATGTCTTGAGCAATGTCTTCCGCATCTTCCTCCGATTGCAATATTTTCCAGGCAAAGGCTTTTACCTTTGGGAATATTCTATAGAATATATGTTCGAATTTTTCTTGTTTATTCATCTTTTTGCATAACCCTATATTTCATATGTAAATAAATTGCGCTCCCTATCTCAAGAGAGCCGTTTAAACCATTAATAAATTGATTTTTTTAGAGTTCAGACAAAACAAAAGAGAGCACTTGTATAGATACAAATGCGGTTGGCTATTATCTTTGGGCATTTTATAATTTTACAACAGCTAAGAAAAAAAATTTCATACACGCGTTAAAGGACTCGCAGTCTTGACCGCTTAGCAGTTGAGATCAGTTTCATGAGCGACCTCTTGCTGTTTCTTACGACAACAAGCCAGTAAAAATCGACCTTCTCTATGTTTTTAACCTACTTCTGGGATTGGACCATCATCACGGCTGATTTTAACTTTATAGCCAAGTGCTTCCAGCTCTTTCTTCAAGTAATTTTTCCGTTTCTGCTCCATCCTTTGGTTGAGATATTCCGCACCGAGTTCCTTATACTCACAAGCCTCTTTCAGTACATGCCATACCGATTTCAGGATCGAGTGTCCTACTGCTACTAAAGCCCTCTTTTTCCCTCGACGGGCGGCTAAACGGTGATAACGTGCACTGTAAAAGGTGTTCTTGGTACGGGTGGCTGCCCACGCAGCCTCCGTGATTACGGCTTTCAACTGTTTGTTGCCATGGGTGGTTCTACCACTTTTTTTTTACCTGCGTTCTCGTTATTGCCAGGACAGACACCGGCCCACGAAGCCAGGTGCTTTTCGGTTGGAAAGGCTTCCATATCCACACCTATCTCTGCTATCAGGTCTTCAACCGTTTTCCGGCTAAGTCCGGGGATCTTCTGCAAGAGTTCCATCACATTCTCATAAGGAGATAAAACCTCTTTTATACGGCAGGTAAGGTCAGCTATGATGGCTTTCGTCTGTTCCATATCTTTACGGATGGTCTGCAACATATAGATGTGATGCGGTTCTATAAAGCCTTCACAAGCCTGATAAAGAAGTTCCGGACTGGCTTCAAGTTTTTTATGATAGATGCAAGTTATGTCATCCATTGTTACATGACCCTTATCGATCAACATATCTATCAGCTTGTTCGCCACGACTCCGTCCAGGCTGCACACCACGCTGGAAAGTTTGATGTTACAATCTTCCAGGATACGAACAATACGGTTTTTCTCAGAAGATACATGCTGGATCAACTTGTTACGGTAACGGGTTAAATCACGAAGCTCACGTTGTTCACGCTCCGGGATATAACTCGGTTTCAACAAACCTGCTAAAAGCAGTTTGCAAATCCAGGCACTATCCTTTTTATCCGTTTTGTGCCCGGGAACATACTTGATGTGCCGTGCGTTCACGATCCAGACTTTCATATCAGGACATTCAAGAATCTTATAAACCGGCTTCCAGTAAACACCGGTACTTTCCATGGCTACATGCGTAATGCCACTGGATAATAACCATTCTTTTAATTCTGTCAAAGAACTACTGAAGGTCTTGTAACTGCGGGTTTCAGTTTTGAGACCTTCGCCACTTATCGTAGCAACTACCATGTCCTTGTGGACATCTATTCCACAACCCCGGAGGATGACTTGTTCAAAAGGTACTGTTTTCATTGCATTCGTTTTTTCGAGTGAATGACACTAAAGTAAACAATACCCCCCCTATTTACATTCTCTTGGACGAAATTTATTTCATGGATGTTTCATGATTAGATTTCACAAGTGACAAAAATAGGTTTATTTATTTAGAAAGCAAACTTTATTTCTGAATTTAATGATATAAAAAACTTAGTCGAGAGATCTACTCGTGTCGATTCATTTAGAAGTGGATTTTGAGTTGTTTGTTTTTTTATCAGTTCGTTTTCTTGTTAAATGAATTTTCTTCTTTCTGTATTGCAATGATTGAGAGTTGTCAATAGACAGACGTATTTTTCGCATTAGGTTAAAAATTATGTTATTGGTTTATAAATGAGTTTGATGAGTTCTTTGATCTTATTTTAACTTGGAATCAGCCTTCTATTTACTTTTTTGTAAGGTAACTTTGAAATTTTATGAAATACCGGAATCTGTGATTACGGAAAGTTTCCGTCAAATTTCATCGGAGGTAGCACGGTGGTACTTGATCGGTGTTCGTTCACCGTAATGTTATACGCGAAAACAAACCGTGGCGGATATTATGGCAAGCATCCATATTTCTACAACAGGCTATTGTTATGAGTAAAACAGGTAAAATTGTAAACGGGGCTATAAAAGGGATACCTCCTTGGATGGGATGCACTATGATGGTCTATGCTCCAGACTGTTATTCTGAAGTTCCTTTGCGCATTAGAGTCAGTTGGCTGGGACGGTCTGCAAACCAATAGGTATCACTGACAAGATACACACCTGTCACCGTTCTAAGGTTTCCCGAAAGCCAGTATCTCATACGGACCGAATACCACGCAGTAATCATTTGTGAACACCATCGTGTCGCCGACTGCCAAATCGTTGTCTGTGGCAATAACCTCTGAAAGCCTGTTGTAAAATACCGATTCTTCCACTTCGTGTTTCGCTTTCCATTTCTGAAACTTCTCTTTATGACTTCTCGTTGAATGTATCGGTGATAATTCCGAGGCCAAGATCTTTGCTTCTGACTAGTCGCTTGCTTACGACAATAAGAAAACTATTTTTATCTACTATGACATGACGTTTTATACCTTTTACCTTTTTATTTCCATCAACGCTGTTCAAGGAAGCATTGTTTCCCCATTTGACACTTTGACTATTCATGATGCCTGCACTTGGTTCCATATTTTGACCTCGTTTCACATGTACATGTCCACGTAATTTCTCTAATAGCAAGTCAAAGTCCGACAAGGCTGCCCATTTGCGATAGTAGTAATAAACCAACTACCACTTAGGAAAGTCAAGAGGAAGCATACGCCATTGGCAACCGGTTTTCACTAAATAAAAAAATGGCATTCCAAATCATTCGTAAATCATATTTTCGCTTTCTTTCTTACAGGTTCAACACTTTTGTTATATATTGCCACTCTGTTTCCTTTAAATCAGTCTGATACATCTTTTTTTAATTTAGTCACTTCAAAGAAAGAAACTATCCAACTGATACGGAAACTTCGTTAAAAAAAATCAGCCATTTTTAAACAGGCTCTTAAAGTTCTGAAGAATAAAAAAACTATATTGAAAAGAAGGATGTCTCATTACCTATGTTGAATGGGTAATGATGGGAGTAACATCACTTCTTTTTATACTTACGATAAAAGTTGATTATATATTTGTTTTATTTCGATGTATACATTTATTTCTTTAATGAATGGTGTTTGTCAATTGGAAAGGCTTTTCCCGCCCATGCCTTCTGAGATGTCCATTCCTCGGCCGCATCACTCCAAAAAGGATGATCGGCAGGAAGACCCAAAGGCAGGAAAACGAGTGAAGTCATATACAGGCTACCATTATTAGTATAATAATTAGCTAGATCTGGCTGATGACCCGCAAAACCGAGTGTCAGAAATCCCTTATCATCAAAATTTCCATCTACTGAAAACATATTTCTCATAACTGCACTTAATGCGCTCCGGACCTGTCCGTTAGTCAGCCCTTCGGGAAGGCCATATTTCCAGGCAGCCAATGCCAACGATTGGAATGCTCCCATACGATAGACTACAGAGCGCCCGAAAGGCGGGAATGTACCTTCCGGAGAAATAAGACGTTCGATAAAGGTATTAAAGCGTTGCATACGGTTAATTGCCAGTTTACAACTGATTGGAGTAGGAAAACGGTTCTTACTACACGTTTCCAATATCTCGACATACATGGGATGAATAACGAAGGAATTATAATAATCCAATGAAAATTCCGCTCCGTCCGAATACCAACCGTCACTAAGATACCATTCATTTATTTTATTAAGACCGATAGTCAAGGCATAGCCGTCAGGTTCTTCACCGACGGAAAGTAAGAAAGCTTCTACCATGTCACGAAACAGTAACCAGTTATTATAGGCAGGACGAATGACACGAACCCTCTTAAAACATTTAATATAACGTTTTTTTGTCGTATTATCCAACTGTCCCCAAGTCGCTTTGGGAGCACGAATGAAACTTTCCGCAAGATAAGCAGCATCTACCAAAAGTTGCTGATGTCCTTTCCACAACAAATAATCCGGACTTTGCGGATCAACAGCGTTCTGATAAGCTTTCAAAGCCCACTCGCGTATTTGTTTACGTTGCTTTCCTTCTGCCGTATTATCATCGGGCAGTTCCAGCCAGGGAGAAATACCTGCCATAAGCCGACCGAATGCCTCCATATAAGCTACCCGTTTGTCTCTTCCGTCCCACGTAGGACTCAACTCCAATTTCATCTTCTTTTGTAACTCACCTTTGCTCATATGCTCCAGAATAGGCTGTGCTATTTTATAGCATAAATCAGCCCACTGTGTTCTGTCGTTCACCGGTTGATTTTTTTTCTTATCAGCTGCATTTACACTTAGGAAACAAAAAGAAATAAGGGTTAACAAAATAATTCTCATTTTCATAATCGTTTTTAATGTTGGTTTTTCTATATAGGTTTTATACTTCAGAATTTTCAATCGGATAGGATGATAGCTGGCTATATTGAAATTCAGTTTGAAAATATCTTTTTCCTTTAATGATTGGGGGATACGGAAACTAGAATTTCTTAATTATTAAGTTCTAGTTCCCTTACTTGAAGTTTAAAACTGGAAATTTAATTTTTTAGATTCTCCGGAATATATTCCACTGTCTCTGAAATCGCAAGTTATTTTTTTAGTTTTTGAGGATTTTTGATACATGTCAATTTTTATTTCTATAGTAGATTGTGCTTGTTTGGGGTCAGCTATATGAACATCTGCTTTATTTCCACCTTTATCTTTGATCATAAGTGCACAACCTTCGTTTACTTCAACCGATATATCTTTGTTCTTGAATCTTCCTGCTTTGTAGAATATCATTTGCCAGATACCGAGTTTCTTGTTCCTGACAATCTGTTGCTCTTCTGTATTGGAAAGAATTTCAATATTTTTGCTTTTCTGGTACTTCCTCATTTCTTTTGTAGTCTGTTTATTAGGAACTACGATGTAAGCATAATTGGCATTGGAAGGCTTTTTACCATGATTAAAACTTACTGTAAAGATGTCTGCATATTGTGGTTGTCTTGAAGCAGTGTGGTTAATATCATACCAATTGCCGGTTTGTGTCTGGTTACTCACGAAGATATTTCCTTTCTCGGGGAATAAATAACCGACTTTATTATGAAGTATCCAGTCCGCTTCTATATATTTAGAAGTATTCTGTTCCACATGTGAGGTTTTACCTCCTGAGAAGAATATGATTTCTTTTTGAGAAAGCAGACTCTGATTTACTGTTGTGAATATATCTTCAGGAGATGTGGAAGAGATACCTGCTCCAAGACATACAACCTCTTCGTCGAAAAAGAACCAGGCTTTTTTAGCTTTTGTATTAATGTCGGCATAATCATCCCTGTAAGAATAGGCGGATGCACCATAAATACTGTCGGATACTCCTCCGGCAAAGGTAGAAGTGCCTCGTGTTTGCCAACTACTTTGGGCCATTGGAATTTTATTCATTTGCGGAGCGGTAACTCCGGGAATGCGGGTCCAGTTCCATACAGGAAATATATTTGCATATTCATTACCGTCCACTACTATGTTGGTGCATCCGTCAGACATGAAATAGGTTTTTAAGTTTTCTCCGTTTCCGTATTCGCAACGCATCGTACGGTTGGATACCATGCGTACATCGAAGGTATAGTCAGGGCGTACGTGCAACGTGTAGTCACCGCGGAAGTAATGGGTGTGTTTGGGCTGTAACGCATAGTTGGCAGGTTGTTCCCCTTTCAGGCGTTTGATTATTGCTTTGAATTCCTCACCATGTGCGGGATCCAGTTCAATCATGCGCTTGGCAAATAAAATTGTATTTGTCTTTTTGGTAATCCCTGGACGACTAACCCCTCTTCCAAGTACGTCGAATAACATATATTGTCCTCTTATGGTCGGATAATAAGTTTCACGCATAAATTTGCTTATTATTGCTAATTTAGTCTCAGGTATGGCATATTGGGTACCTTTGGTGTACATAGCTACTTGGGTGACACCTTTTAGAATTTCGTCTCCATATCCTCCAATATAAAGTTGTACTCCGTGCTGAAAATAGCTGTTATCACACTGAAATCCTTCTTTGGTTGTATAAACGATGGGGCTATATGCGCTTTCAATAGCAATTTTTAAGTCCGCATGATTTTCACTCAAGCAAGAACGATATATCCAGTGTAAAGCTATATCAGTCCGGTTGGCTCCGGTCCATTTGGAAGGGTGGCCGCCATCTTCTTTGATTCTTTTTAAAAGTTTGTTTTCTAATACTGCAGGAAGGCGTTGTTCTCCGGTTCGCATTTGTATAAGTAATATACCCAAGCATTGTGGCTCAGCTATTTGATTATACCACCAGTTGTGGCACCATGGATTACGTTCATGCCAGTATTCCAGTCCTTTTTGTATTTTATCAAATAAAAGTTTGTCTTTATAATATCTGTTTTTTGGGGTGGTATAAGCAAAAGCAAAATCATATAGACGTTCAATGTGTGTCATCGGAGGCCATTTTGTACGTTGTATGCTACTATAATCTATATCAGTGAAAGAGCCGTCTTTTTCATTGTATTTTTTTAGTGCTTCTTCAATGTGAGGGTTTTGAGCAAAATCTTGTCGGATTTTCTTCATTAACGTTTCAAATTCATTGTGATTGTCAATGGAATCATATTTATTGAGAAATGCTCCTGCTGAGAAAATATTACTTGTAATAAGTAATGCTACGAAAATAAAACGAATAGTGATTTTCATGTTTCTTATTATTAATAAATGATGGTGCAAATGTCGTTAAAAAAACAGGAACCTATGTACCTTTTTTATCTTTTAAGAGGGGGAGGTTTGTCCGCTTAAGTTTGGAATAGGGGATAATATTGTTTGATTGTATGCCTTTATTGTGCGTTCATATAAAATTGTACAATAAGTTGGAGTATGAGGAATGGGATTTCCGGAAAATATATTTTTCTTTGTCACATAATTGAAAATTGATAAATAAAGTTGTATGAAAAAAAAACTATTCTCTTTTGTCGCTTTGTCCATAATGAGTGTTTGCTCTTGGGGACAAGGTCTTTTTAGTGCTTCGGAAGTAAAGTCTGTAATGAAACGTGTAGCTGACTGGCAGATTGCTAATCCCGCTAAAGGAGCGGAGCATGACGACTTGAGCTGGACGCATGCCACCTTGTATATGGGAATGATTGACTGGGCAGAACTGACTGAAAAAGAAGACGGAGATAACAGTTATTATAACTGGTTGAGAAGTATTGGCAAACGCAACGCCTGGCAGGTAGGGAGATATATGTATCATGCAGATTTCATAGCTGTGGGACAGGTATTTATAGATATGTATCATAAATATGGAGATCGGAATATGCTACTTCCGACGATGGCGCGCACAGAGTTTGTTATTAATCATCCTTCAGCCAGTACGCTTAAACTGGACTATCGGAATATGGTGACATTGGAGCGTTGGTCATGGTGTGATGCGTTGTTCATGGCTCCTCCCGTATATGCTAAGATGTATATGCTGACGAATGACCGGAAATATGTCGATTTTATGAATCAGGAGTATAAGGCTACTTATAATTATTTGTTTGATAAGGAAAAACAGTTGTTTTATCGTGATCATCGTTACTTCGGGAAGAAAGAAGCCAATGGGGAAAGAGTATTTTGGGGACGCGGAAACGGCTGGGTATTGGGAGGACTTTGCGAAATATTACAAGCATTGCCGCGTAATAACATGCATCGTGAGTTTTATCAAGATTTGTTTGTACGTTTGTCTAACCGCATGGCTTCATTGCAGGGAGAGGATGGGTATTGGCATGCCAGTTTGCTTGATCCGAAGTCTTATCCTTCTCCTGAGACTAGTGCGACCGGATTCATCGTGTATGCTTTAGCGTATGGAGTTAATGAGGGACTGTTGGATAAAGAGCAAATGATTCCTGTCATAAAAAAAGGTTGGGAAGCTTTGGTGAAAGCGGTTGAAAAGGATGGGAAATTGGGATATGTACAACCTATCGGGGCCGATCCTAAAAAAGTGACTCGTGAGATGACGGAAGTTTATGGAGTAGGTGCCTTTTTACTTGCCGGGAATCAAATGTATAAGCTTGTTTCGACACATTTGAGCAAATGATTTTTCTCACTGCGATGAGTGCTTTTCTCATCGCAGTGAGAACCTTTTGAGAATATTGAATGGAAATAACTTCAAAATAAATATTGAATTTATGTAAGTGCATCCTTGTATTTGTTGGCTGAACCTTCAGATGTCTTTATTTTTAGTTTGATGACAAATGGTTCAGTGGGAGGTGTTTTAGGTATGCTTATATTATATTCGTTGCAGGCTACTTCGATAAGTTTGGTTTGTTGTCCGTTTAACAGAGCAGCTTCAGTAATTTGGACGTTTTTTGTGGTTTTAACTGTAAGTTGTTTGGAATAAGGTAAATTAAAAACAATCATATATATATCATTTTCTTTGTGTGTGTAGTATCCCCAGTCTTGCTTAGGCCATCCGGCGTAGTCACAAGCATAGATGCATTCTCCGTTTTTCTTCATCCATTTTCCGATGAAATCACTTAATTCTTTTTCTTCTGGACGGAAATCTCCATCAGGTTGAGGACCGAAATTGATTACCATATTTCCTCCCATTGATACAGCATGTACAATGCGTGATAGTACCTCGACAGGACTTTTTACATAGCTTAATGACCAGTCTTTGTGGTATCCCCATTGATTTTCGGGTATTGTCATGCAGGCCTCCCAATCCCATTTGGTTACCTGTAAATCCTTTATGGGATTTGGCAAACGCCGTTCATAGGCTGACTCATAGTCTCCCATAAGATGCCCGTTGCTGTCAAAATGACGTTTTCCATAGTCGTCGGCACGAAGTCGGCTGTTAATGGTTACTCCGGGAACAAGCTCCTTTAGCATATGTTCGGCATGTGCTGTCCACCAGCCATTTTTTTTGATACTGGCATCCCATGTACCGTCAAACCAGAAATCTTTGACCGTAGGGTAGCGGGTGGCGAGTTCTTTTAGTTGATTGTCTGTGAATGTGAGGAAACGCTGGAAGGCAATGCTGTCTTCTTTTGATTTTATATCATATCTCCAGTCTGGATGGCTCCAATCCAAGACTGAAAAATAAAAATGTACATCAATATCGACATCATTATATGCTTTTACTAATTCTCCTAATATGTCTTTCCCATGTGGAGTGTTGGCAACTGTATATTTTGTGTATTTACTGGGCCATAAACAGAATCCTTCATGGTGTTTCGTGGTGATTTTTACATATTTCACTCCTGCATTTTTTGCCATTTGTGCCCATTTTTTAGCATTGAATTTTTCGGGATTCCATTGGTTCATCAATTGTAACCACTCATTAGTTGGTACTTTTGCCCACGATTTAAGCCATTCGGCTGCTCCTCGGTATGTTTTTCCCTTCCATTCTCCGCCGGGTATGGCATATAGCCCCCAATGAATGAACGCTCCTAGACGGTTTTCTCTAAACTTTTGCATGAAGACGTCACGTCGTTTTCCCAATCGGTCGGCTCCGTATTTTAAATTAATTTCCAGCTCTGAGGGTAGTCTTTTTTCTTGTGCTTGTATCGTTTGGACACTTAATAATAAGGCTGTCAGAATGTGAATTAAGTACTGCTTTTTCATATTTTTGGTTTTTTGAGTTATAGTTTTATTTGATAAATTTTCCCTTTTTGGGTTTTGAACTCTATGGTATGGTTGTTTATGGATTTGAACTTTACATTATTCCCTTGATTATCCGTAATTTTAGCTTTGGACAGCCCTGCATATTTGAGTCGGCATATCTCTCCTTTGTTGGATAAGATGGAAAGGCAGGTGGCATGACCATTTTCCCAGTTAGCGGAAATCTGAAAGTTGCCACGGGCCATAAGTCCCTTGAAATTTCCTTTGTTCCATGTATCGGGTAGAGCGGCTAAAGGTTCGATATAGCCTTCATGGCTTTGAAGAAGCATTTCTGCTACTCCGGCTGTTGCTCCAAAATTAGCATCAATTTGAAAAGGCGGATGTACTCCCCATAAATTTTCGGAACTTCCTCTGAGTAATATATTTTGATATAATTGATAAGCTTTGTTTCCGTTCTTAGCTCGTGCCCAAAGGTTTTGTCGATGTGCCATTGCCCAGCCGGTTGACTTATCCCCTCGTTTATTTAAAGTGATTATGGCAGCTTTCATCCATTCAGGAGTATTATTGTTGATTGTAGTACCCGGGTATAATGCACATAAATGGGAAATGTGCCGATGTGTATATTCACCTATTTCTCCATATTTTGTTTCTTCACGGAATTCTTTGATTTGTCCCGATTCTCCAATTTTTATAGCATCTAGTTTGCCTATTTGTTCTTTCACTGTTTTCAGAAATGGGTCTCGGGAATTCAGTATCTTAGCTGCTTTTAATAGATCTTGATAAGTCTCTAGGATCATGCTTTGGTCAAAAATGCACCCCTTGGTGCGATAATATTGTTTGTTATGTTTTTGTTCCGGTGAAAAAGAAGGATCTACTAATAATGTACCGTCCGGTTGTTCTTTTAATGTTTTAGATAGAAATTTACTTATTCCAAGTAGAGCTGGATATACATGTTCTTTCAGCAATTGTGTGTCACGTGTAAAGTCATAATAATCCCAGAATAGTTTTGTTGTAAAGCCTCCTGTTCCCGGTCCAGAATGTCCTCCGGGTGCTTCTATATTAAAAGCAGTGGCTCCCGTACCGATTGTCCATCCGTTCTCTTCATTTATAGGATTAAGAGCGGTCGGGTTATGCCGTGTGATATAATCGATTGCTTTTTGAACTCCCGCTTTGCGGAATGTCTCATTATATTCCATATATGGATTGAACAATTCACTCAAATTAGTATTGAATACATGCCAATAGTTCATTTGTATATTTATATTATGCCAATAACCACCGGACCATGGGGAGAAGTCGTACTGTGTCCATACTCCTTGCAGATTGGCTGGAAGAGACCCGTTTCGTGACGAAGCGATGAGTAAATATCGCCCATACTGAAAGAAAAGCTCTTCCAGATAAGTATCATGTTTACCGGAACGATATTGAGATAGTAATTTATCTGTAGGGATGGCTGGGATTCTATCGGTTAATTGTAGGTCTACTCGATTAAAGAAATATTGGTAATCTACTATATGTTCTTTACGTAAGAATTCGTATCCTTTGCCAACAGCCTCTTTAATACGATTGGTTATCAGAGAATGAGGATGGACATTACCTTTGAATTTTGCGGTATTCGGGCGTAAAAAAACATTTTCTTGCAACTGGTATGAAGTGGCAGCAGTGATGTATAGCACTACACTGTCTGCATCGGTAACTTCTATTATTCCATTCTGTTTATTTTCATTCTTGCATGTAAGTGTACCATTATAATTGACAATTTTTATTTGGGCTTCATAGTCCAAATCATAGTATTGTATGTTTCCTGTCATCGTAATTAAACCGGGCAAAACTTGCACATGTCCGCTTCGTCCGTTCTGTTCTTTATCAAATGGTTTCAGATAAGGAATAGTAGGACGTATAGTGAAAGATATCATTCCGGGTTTGTCGGCTTTTAGTTTAACGGCAATAATTTGGCTCGGATAATTGGCAAAATATTCACGTGTGTATTCTACATTTTCATATTGATAGTTGACGGTAGATATAGCTTCATTCAGATTTAATGTCCTCTTATAATTCTTACTATAATTATGGTTGACATCAATATAAATTTCTGCAAAATTAGTAAATCCGCCGAATTGGTATGGACCTTTATTCCCCAACGTTTTTTCAGACAATTGTATACGTTCAATGTCCGTTCGTCCGAATATGCAAGCACCCATGCTTCCGTTACCAATGGGAAGAGACCATCTTTCCCAGTCTTCATCATAGGGATATCCTCTTGCTACAGGGTAAGTGAAATCTCCTCCCCGGTTGAAAGCAGGGCGGTTATACCATAAGGTGTATTCCTTGTTTATATTGTTGCCCAGTAAATTGTAAGTCTCTAAAAGCAATAAAAATAATGTGGTTAATTTTATCATGATACATCTATTTTGAATTATTTCGGTAAAGATAAATAATCGTTTATTATTGTGCTAGTACCTTGTTGTAAAGAATAGAAAAGTGTACGATATGTGCTATAAATCGGATATGCTGTGTATATATGTGTATATAATAATATAGTTGTATGTGGAAATAATCCAACCATAGTATATGTTTCCTGATAAGGATAATATTTCTTTTTATTTTTTTTAATAAAAATGAAAGAAGGCAATATGTGTCTTTTTATAATTTTGTTACTTAAAACATCTAATACATATTCAAATGATTCGGTTAAAGTACTATCTTGCGTTATTTTTATTACTGCTCCCAATTTGTTCTTATGGACAGTTTTTTAAGAGATTAGGAATGAAGGATGGCCTTTCTAATCCTTCTGTGTTGGCAATTTATCAGGATACTTTAGGACGTATGTGGTTTGGTACTAATGAAGGCGTTAATATATATGATGGTAAACAAATTTATAAGTGTAAATCTTATTTGGTTGGTCAATCTCAACAGGTAAAATTGATAAATGGATCAATAAATCAGATTGTGGGTGATTCGTTGGGGAATATTTATATGCGTAATAATCATGCATTACTTAGGTATGACATACGTAAAGAAAAATTCGAAGAAATACGTTCTTCCGGAATAAGTTCTGTAGCCTCTATTAATCGAAAAATATGGTGTGCTATGGGAGATTCATTATTTAAATATGATTGCAATAGAGACTCATTACATTTTTTTCGTAAATTGAATACATCTACCATCTTGTGTTTGGCAAAGCAAGGAGAAAAGCTTTGGATTGGAACCAATAAAGGATTGTATGTACTTGTAAAAGATTTGGTTAGGTGTGTGTTACCCGAGGTTGAAATCTTTAGATTATTTGTTAGCAGTCATAATGAATTATGGGTTGCTTCTCGTATGAAAGGATTGTATCGTATTAATCAGGAGGGGCAAATTAGAAAAGCAGAATATTCTTCAACTCGTGTGGTAAGCGAACAGATACGAGGCTTTGTAGAAGATGATAGACAAAATATATGGTTTGGGACATTTGACGGATTGCAGGTATATAACCCTTATTTAGATATGTATTCTGTTTATCGTCCCAGTTACACATTGGGGACTTTGGAGCATCAGTCTGTTTTTTCTTTATATAAAGATAATCAGGGAACTATTTGGGTAGGAACGTATTACGGTGGGCTTAATTACTTTAATCAATCCAAAGATGTATTTCAGTATTATCCATATAGAAAAATAAGTAAGGAAGGATTGAGTTTTCCTATTGTGGGACAGATGGTGGAAGATAAAGATCATGATCTCTGGATTTGTACAGACGGTGGTGGAGTTAATTGTTTGAACCGAAAGAATAAGACTTTTACATATTATGTAGCATCCGATGGGAATTCTATCATACATGATAATGTGAAGAGTATTACCTATGATAAAAAACGTGATCATATATATATAGGTACATATACCGGAGGTCTAAGTCGTTACGACCGGAAAAGCGGAAAGTTTCATAATTATCTAGATGAATTTGAAAGAACAGGAAAAGGTCCGGGGCAAATTATTTATCACGTGCTGTTTAAAAATGGTTGGTTGTATGTTTCTGCCCGTAATGGTTTTTGGAGAATGAATCCTGATACAAATGAATTTCAAATTTTGGATAACGAAAAGCTATTTTTGACGTTTGAGATAGATAAACAAGGGTATATTTGGTTGACTACAGGTTTTGAACTTTACAAAATGAAAGTGAGTGGTGGAGAACGTCAGGAAGTGCAACGGATGACTGAACGGAAAGCGAAGATTACGAAAATTATAGAAGCATCTGATGGTACTATTTATATTTCGACATTGGGGAATGGAGTTTATGTATATAATTATGATAAAGAAAAATGGTCGCATCATACTGTGAAATCGGATAATTTGTTAAGTGATTTTTGTTATAATATAATAGAAACGGCTAATAATAATATCTTGTTGTCCAGTGATAAGGGACTATCTATTTATTCTTTTTTAAATCATTCTATTTATTCTATTGAATTGGGACTAAGAGGGGGAATATCGGCTGTGACAGAGGGGTGTGGCTTATGGGCGGCAACTGACGGTCAGATTTATGTAGGAGGGGTAGATGGAATGATTTCTTTCAGGGAGGAAGATTTATATGTGGAGAATGATATTGTGCCCAGGCTTTATTTTTCCGAGTTGCTGATAAATGATGTCAGAATTGAACCCGGAGATGATTCCGAAGTGTTGAAGGAAGCGTTGCCTTTTACGGGCAAGCTTGATTTGTCTTATAAACAAAATAACTTGGCGATTCTTTTTTCTAGTTCCAACTATGTGGAGCATGAAAGAAATGTGAGTTTTTTTTATAAATTAGAAGGATTTGATGACGATTGGAAGTCTACCGAACAGTTACGTTTAAAATATACAAATTTGCCTTCTGGTAATTATGTCTTGAAAGTACGTGAGTTGAAAAATAAAATGCAGGGGGAAGAATATAATGAAATTGCGCTTACTATTAAGATACATCGGCCGTGGTTTGCAACATGGGGAGCTTTTATCTTTTATTTTATTATTGTGTCGATTATAATGTATGGTACTTGGCGAGTAATAGCTAAGCGCAGGGCTTTGGCCTTGTTGTTGGTAAAAGAAAAAGATGAGAAAATGCGGATAGAGGAAATAAATAAGATGAAGTTTCGTTTTTTTACTAATGTATCACATGAATTCCGCACTCCTTTAACTTTGATTATCGGACAAATAGAGATGATGTTGCAAATGGATAAAATATCTCCTGCTGTGACTAAACGTTTACAGACTATATATAGAAATGCGATGAATTTGCGAATATTGATAACGGAACTTCTTGATTTTAGGAAACAGGAACAGGGATTCATGAAGTTGAAAGTAGAATGTGTGGATGTGGTTCCTTTTGTAAAAGATATATATAGATCTTTTGCAGAATTAGCACGTAGGAAAGACATATCTTTTACATTTGACTCTACGGAAGAAAAGATTGATTTGTGGTTTGATCCACTACAAATGCAAAAGGTCTTGTTTAATCTTTTGTCAAATGCTTTTAAATATACTCCCGAAGGTGGAAATATAAAAATAACTCTCAAGAGGGTACGTCAGATAGTTGAGATTGCTGTGGCCGATACCGGTTGTGGAATTCCGAACGAGGCTTTGTCGAAGATATTTGAACGCTTTTACAGAGGAGACGAAGTGCTACCTGATGCAGTTCAGGGTAGTGGGATTGGCTTGGCGTTCACAAAGGCTATGGTAGAGGCACATAAAGGGGCGATAAAAGTTGAAAGTGTGTGGAATGAAGGAAGTTGTTTCAAAATAGAGTTACTTACGGGAAATTCGCATTTTACCAAGGAAGAGTTGGAGCATAGACGGAATATTCTTTCTTCATCTGATTGGACAGATGTGCTTAAAGTTGAAAATCTATTATTACAGGAAAAGCAGACGGATCTCGTGAGTAGTGATATTGTGAAAAAGGAAAGCGAAGCTGAATCAAAAGGAAAACCAGTAATTTTGCTGGTGGAAGACAGTGAAGAGGTGATGGAACTTTTGGTGTCTATTTTTTCATCCGTTTATATTGTTTATAAAGCAGATAACGGACAGGCAGGATATGAACAGGCTTTGAATATTCATCCGGATATAGTAGTGAGTGATGTAATGATGCCTGTAATGTCCGGCAAAGAGATGTGTTATAAAATAAAGAATTGTTTAGAATTGGCGTACGTTCCGGTTGTGCTGTTGACAGCCCAGACGTCTGATGAACATACTATAGAGGGATATATGTTTGGGGCGGATGCTTATATAACGAAGCCATTTAACGTTAAACTATTATTGGCTTGTTGTAGTAATTTGTTAAAAAGTAGGCGTACTTTATTGGATAAGGTAATTCGGAAAGAAAAAGTTTTGTCACAAGAAACCAGGGGGGTGAATGTGCTTGATCAGAAAATTTTGGATGCAGCTACGGATATAATTAAAAGAAATTTTGATAATCCTGATTTTGATATGAATATGTTGGCTTCGGAATTGGGTATGGGACGTAGTAAAATGTTTGCCCGTATAAAGGAGGTGACAGGGCTGACACCTAATGAATTTGCGTTAAAATTGAAATTAGAAGAAGCATTACGGATGTTACAAGAAGAGCCTCAGTATAATATTTCGGAGATTTCTTATAGTTTGGGCTTTACTTCTCCACGTTATTTCAGTCGTTGTTTCAAAGCGTTTTATGGAGTATCTCCTTTGACTTATAGAAAAGGTCCCGGACTTTAGAATGTAGATTCTACTTTTGTTCATATCGATTTCTTCTTTTGGCTTTTATCTTATGGTCATGTCCAGACTATGTTTTTTGTATGCAGTAGTTTTAGTGGAGGTGATTTATTGTCTGATTTGTGGCACTCTTTGTCTGAAAGGATGAAATGTGCTGCCGTTCGGATAATATTGCCTCCTTTTATTGTTTGCTAAACGCTTTTTTTGCAAAAAAGATTTAATAGAATAATGAAAAAGAAGATTTTTTTAGTGTTTACGATTTTATCTGTAATTCCAATGTTGTATGCTATGCAATCAATAACAGGACAACCGGTTAAGAAAACAAGAAGTGCGACTTTTGTTTATGAGAAAGAGAAAGTGTGGGAATCGGCAGGCGATGGCGTTACTCGGCAGATTATGGGTTATGACGGGCAGGCGATGCTGGTGAAGGTTAAATTTGAGAAGGGAGCGATAGGTACTCCTCATACTCATTATCATACGCAGCTAACCTATGTGGTAAGTGGAAAATTTGAGTTTACCGTAGGAGATGAGAAGCAGATAGTGGCTGCCGGAGATGGTATTTATATAGAACCGGATGTTATGCACGGTTGTGTATGTTTGGAGGCAGGTGTACTTATTGATAGCTTTGCTCCGATGCGCGTTGATTTTCTGGTTAAACCTGAAAATAGGTAGTAAAACTGTCCGATTTGTGGCATATATTGTTTCTGAATACAATTTGTGCACCTGTCGGATATTCGGTAGGTAGGCTTTGCTTTTTTATGTTTTCTACATTTGCAATGTTTTCTGAAAAAGTATTAATTGTTTATTTAATCAAAAATCTGTTTATTTATGAGAAACAAAGTTTGGTTATTAGCGTTAACTTTGTTAGTTGTGTATTCGGGCAGGGTCTTGGGAAATGATAGTCATTTTCGGTCAGCCTTGGTTGCACAACAAGTTAACAAAAAAGTTGTGACCGGTGTCGTATCAGACGATATGGGCCCCGTGATAGGTGCAACAGTCTCAGTGAAAGGAACCACAAACGGCGTAGTGACTGATTTGGACGGGAATTTCAAACTGACTGTACCGGTAGGTGCTACTCTTGTGATTTCCTTTATTGGCTATGAAGATAAGGAGCTTGTTTATAAGGGCGAACCTCAGTTAAACGTGAAGTTGAGTGAAAATGTGACCGCCTTGGAAGAGGTACAGGTCATTGCCTATGGTAGTGCTAAAAAGGTGACTATTACAGGTGCTCTTTCATCGGTGAAATCGGATGAAATTATGAAATCTCCGGTTGGGAGTATCGCGAATGCTCTTAGCGGAAAAGTGCCTGGTTTATCTAGTGTGCAGTCTAGTGGACAACCAGGAGCGGACGATGCGACGATATACGTACGTGGTGTCGGCTCTTTGTCTACCAATCTCTCTTCCCCTTTATGTCTGGTAGATGGTGTTGAGCGTTCTTTCTCTCAGTTGGACCCTAATGAAGTAGAAGACATTACTGTATTGAAAGATGCTTCGGCTACAGCCGTGTTTGGTGTGCGTGGTGCAAATGGCGTGATATTGGTGACTACCAAGCGTGGAAGTGAAGGAAAAGCAAAGGTTTCTTTTTCTACTAGTGCAGCTTTACAGCTACCGACTCGTATTCCTGATTTTGCTAATAGCTATGATTATGCAAACGCCTTTAATAATGCGCAGTTACGTGATGGAGTTTTGGAGGAAAATTTGACCTTTACTCCCGAAATGCTAGAAGCTTTTCGCACACATAGCAATCCGATAATGTATTCCGATACAGATTGGACGGATATGTTGATAAAGAATTCGGCATGGCAGACACAACATAATTTCAATATATCCGGTGGCTCCAAGCGTGTTAAATACTTTGCATCGTTGGGTATCTATACACAAGATGGGCTATTCAATATGTTTGATACGGGCGATTATGATTCCGGGTTCAAATACAATCGATACAATTATCGTGTCAACATGGATGTAGATGTAACGAAAACAACATCTATGAAGATTAATCTGGGCGGACGATTGACAGATAAGCGAGAACCCAATTATGATAATGGTACTAGTAAAACAGTAGCATATCTTTTTAGAGACGTATATTGGACTCCTCCTTTTGCCGGTCCGGGTATTGTGGATGGAAAATGGGTCACTCTTAATGAAACTTTATATGGAGGTTTTGGGAAAATATACGATGCTCTTAATTCATATTACGGAAAAGGTTATAATACAATTGCCAATAATGTGATTAATTTCGATTTTTCTTTGCAGCAAAAACTGGATATGATAACTAAGGGGTTGAAAGTACATATCAAAGGGGCGTATAATAGTGGGGTTTCCATTACAAAAAAGCGTGAAGGACGTGCGGCAAGATATGAAGCTTTTTTGGGTGAAAATGATGAAATTTTATTGAAAAAGACTCAAGAAACGACTACATTATCATACAATGAGAGTACAGGTCAGTCTCGTGATTGGTATTTAGAGGCTGCACTTAATTATTCTCGTAAGTTTGGACATCACAATGTGTCAGCTTTGGCTATGTATAATCAGTCGATGAAATATTATTATTCTGATAAGTTCCCCGGGATTCCCCGTAGTTACGTTGGACTTGTGGGACGTGCCACTTATGACTATAAGACTCGCTATATGGTGGATTTCAGTGTCGGTTACAATGGATCCGAAAATTTTGCTGAAGGAAAACGTTTCGGCTTTTTTCCTGCGGGTTCTGCTGGTTGGATTTTGTCCGAAGAAAGATTCATGTCTTCTTTGAAGCCTTATCTTAGCTATATGAAAGTGCGTGCTTCTTATGGTATTGTAGGTAATGACAGGGTATCCGATGGTTCACGTTTCCTTTATTTGCCTGATTCTTATATTATCAGTTCGGGTAATTATGGATTCGGTTCATCCAATGATTATAAGTTACCCGGGGCTATCGAGTCTAAAATCGGTAATCCGAATGTAACTTGGGAAACAGCTTCCAAACAGAACTATGGTGTCGATATGCATTTCTTTGATGGTCATTTGAAAACCTCTTTTGACTATTTCGTTGAACATCGTAAGGACATATTGCTTACTCGTAAGTTGGATCCGGGTTATCTGGCAGTGAAGTTGCCTACAGTGAACATGGGTAAGGTGGATAATAAAGGTTTTGAAGTTACCGCCCGATGGGAGGATAAAATTCAGAATGTAAGTTATTATGTAGGTACGAGTTGGTCGTATGCTAAAAATAAGATAATCTTCCAAGATGAAATTCCTCAACCTTATGAGTGGATGGAACAGACCGGACGTCCTGTAGGACAACAGTTCGGATACGTTACTGACGGCTTTTTCTCTCAAGAAGATGTAGAAAAATATGCGATAAATAAAGGTATGGAAGGGGGGATTCCCGACCATAATTTTTCACCTAAGGCAGGTGATGTGAAGTATAGGGATTTGAATGGTGATTACAAGATAGATGATAAAGATGTAGCTGCTATTGGATATCCTAAATATCCGTTACTGACAGGTAATATGTCATTGGGATTTTCGTGGAATGGCCTTGATTTCAGTATGGTATGGTCAGGAGCGTTCAAGACCTCCCGTCTGGTAAGTAGTTTTTATCGTGTTCCGTTTGATACGACAAACAATCGTGCTTTATTGAGCTATATGATAAAAGATGCCTGGACACCGGAGAAAGGCAACTCTTCCACTGCTCCTGCTATTTCTTTCGGAGCTAGTAAAGCTAACAACTATAAAGATTCCGATTTATGGTTGCGTGATGCTTCTTACGTTCGTCTGAAAAATATAGAACTTGGGTATTCTTTTCCTAAACAAATTGTAAAGAAAATGCATTTGGGAACGTTAAGGCTTTCGGTATCTGGATATAACTTGCTTACATTTGATGATATGGGATTCTGTGACCCGGAAAGTAATCCAGACGGTCAAGCTTATCCTTTGATAAAAGTGGTGAATTTCGGTTTGAAGGTAGGATTTTAATAAAAGAAAAAGATTATGAAACAGATAAAGAGACACTTCCATGTCATAATAGTAATGTTGGGATTGATAACGATGATCTCTTGTGAAGATTTAGCATTTGGAGATAAATTCCTGCAAAAGCCGCCCAGTACGGATGTGACGATTGATACGGTTTTTTCTACTGCTGAATATGCACGCAGAGTATTATGGTATACTTATCAGTATCTTCCTTACGGACTGGAAACAACCGGATATTGGACAACAATGTATTTGTCTAATATCGAAGCTTTAACAGATTTATGTCAGTCTAGTATTTATTATTCCGGGGCGAATACTGTGTATTATACAGGTGATTACAATGCGAGCAAAGAAAATGCTCCGCGTGTTTTGAAAACTAGTGCTACTAAACTTCGTTTTAATGATAGTGAGACTCACATGTGGGCAGCCATTCGTCACGCTTGGCTTGTTGTAGAGAATATCGATCGCGTTCCTGATATGGATCAGGAGGAAAAAGAACGTCTGAAAGCGGAAGCTAAGACGATTGTAGCGATTTATTATATTCATATGTTGCGCCATTATGGTGCTTTACCTATTGTGGATAAAGTTATTGCACCTGATGATGCAGATTTTCCAGCTAGAGCTACTTTGGATGAAACTGTAAAGTTTATTCTTCGTATTTTGCAAGAAGCCATTGATTGTCCGCATTTCCCATGGAACATTTCTCCTTCCGATTTAGCCAACTGGGACGGACGAATTACTAAAGCTGGGGCCATGGGATTGAAAGCCAGACTTCTGCTTTTTGTGGCAAGTCCTTTGTTCAATAATGAAGAACCTTATTATCCGGGTGAAGCTTCGGATAAAAAAATGACATGGTATGGTGATTATCAGCATGAACGTTGGGGGGATGCGGTTAAAGCTTGTGAAGATTTCTTTAGAGCTTTGGACGAAAATCAATTTTATAAATTGGTAGAGAAGGAAGATGTTACTCCAAGTGAATATCGTTATGCATTTCGTGCCGCTTATTTTGATCGTGGAACTACTGAAACTTTGATTCCCGTTCACCGGAATATATATAAGGCTAATAATAATCCATTACCGAATCAAGCAATCCGCTGGGGAGCCTATAATCCGACAAAGGAATATTTTGATATGTTTCAAACAGCAGATGGGGACGATTTTGATTGGAACAATGAAGAACATCGCCGGAATCCTTTTATCAATAGAGATCCGCGTTTAAGCGAAACATTTATTTTGGATGGAGATATATTCCAAGGTAGAACAGCTGGAGTTACTGATGAAAATCCGGCCGATAAGACTAATTATCCGAAAGGTAGAGATTGGGGAGTCGGCCAGGTAACTGTTAAAAGTTTGTTAACTGGTATTTCTTGTCGCAAATGGGGGCTGGACCGTGCAGGTGAATATAACAATCATGTGATTCAATGGCCGCATTTGCGTATTGCCGAACTCTATCTTAGTTACGCTGAAGCTTTGAATGAATACCATAAAGCTCCTAATGACTTGGCTTACTTTTACGTGAATAAAGTGCGTGAACGCGTAGGAATGAAAGAGTTGAAAAGGGGGTTGAACCGAGAACAATTTAGAGCTGCTGTACTTCGTGAACGTGCTTGTGAATTCGGTTTTGAAGAGGTTCGTTATTTTGACCTGATTCGTTGGAGAATGGATGAGAAATTCTCTACACCTCTGCATGGATTGCATGTTTATAAAAATAAGAATGATCAGTCTTATATATGTGAAGAGTTCCCTCTGTTGGGAACCGAAGGTAGCCGTTATTGGTGGGAACCCGGAAACTATTCACGTAAATGGTATTTGAGCGCTTTCCCTCAAAACGAAGTAAATAAAGGGTATGGCTTGGTACAAAATCCGGGTTGGGAATAAAATTTATGAAAAACATAGATGAAGAATAATATGAGTAAAAAACTTAATATAATATTGGTCGGTATGTTCTGTTCTGCGAGTGTAATGGCGCAAACAGATACATTGACAGCTCACAGAGATAATATGGCTGTGGATTTCGGACGGAATATCGTTCACGATATGAAAGAAGTGACCGGTGCTGTTTCTGTGGTTGGCAGCGGAACGCTTTCTCATAAAAGAAGTATTAATCCCGGCAATCAATTGTTCGGAACATTGTCTGGCTTACAAGTGTTGCAAAACTCCGGTGCAGCGTGGGAGGACGGTCCTACCATGTATATACGGGGACTGGGTACTACGAACTCTAAAAATCCGTTGGTGTTGGTAGATGGTTTCGAGCGTTCTATCAAGGAATTGTCATCAGAAGAAATAGAGTCGGTCAGTGTGTTAAAGGATGCTGTGGCTACAAGTATATATGGTATTCGTGGAGCCAACGGGGTGATTCTCGTGAAGACCAAACGTGGTTCCATGACAGCTCCTCAGATTGATTTCTCATATGATTTTAATGTCGCTACGCCGAATCGTTTGCCGGATTTTGCAGATGGTTATACATATGCGTTGGCACTCAACGAAGCCTTGGTAAACGATGGTTCGCTTCCACGCTATTCTGCTGCAGAGCTTGACGCATTCAAGAATCAGACTTATCCGCTGTTCTATCCCAATGTAGACTGGATGGATGAGGCTTTGCGAGGTGCCAGCTACGGTGATAATATTTCTTTCTCCGCTAGGGGAGGCGGTAAATTTGTCCGTTACTATACGATGTTGAACTTTTTGGATAATCGTGGTATCTTGCAACCGACGGGAGATAATGACGGATACTCAACACAACTTAAGTATTCCCGGCTGAATATTCGTACCAACTTGGATATCGAAGTTTCACCTACTACTACTGTGCAATTGAATTTGCTCGGAAACTTTACCGAGCACAATCGTCCGGGAACGACATCTGATGACTTGTTTGATATGCTATATCAGACACCTTCTGGTGCTTTTCCGATAAAGACAGAAAAAGGAATTTGGGGAGGTACTACCGTATATGGAAACAATCCGATAGCTGCCATTTCAGCCAAAGGATATGCACGTTCGCAAACTCGTGCATTATTTGCCGATATACATTTGAAACAGGACTTCTCTTTTTTGTTGCCCGGATTATCAGCCGGTTTTAAAGTAGCTTTGGATAATTCGGCCTCTTATTGGGACAGCAATACGAAGAATTACGCTTACGGTTCGGCTTCACTCGACATGACAACGGGAGCAAAAACATTCAAAGAACTTCGTAAAGAAGGTACACTTGCTTTCTCGAAGAGTGTCGGTTCTGTATTAACGCATTTTAATTTAGAGGCTTATGCTAATTACATGAAGAATTTTGGAAAGCATGCTCTGAACGCCACTTTCATATATGCCATGGATAAAACGAAGTCGAAAGGAAGGAATACCGGGCGTGCTTTTATGGATATAATCGGACAGGTTCATTACACGTATAATAATCGTTACTTGGTAGATTTCTCTCTCTCCGGTTCTGCTTCCAGCATTCTTGACCCGGATAAACGTTGGGGTATATTTCCTGCTATAGGTGCCGGCTGGATATTGTCGGAAGAAGATTTCATGAAACAAGATTGGTTGAATTTCTTGAAACTGAGAGCTTCTTATGGTATATCGGGACGTGCCGATTATGGTGTCAATTTGTTCCGAGACATTTACGGTGGTGGAAATTCATATTACTTCAAGGATTCTCCAGCTTCAATGTCGGGCATGAAACTTAATCAGTTGGCTATAGATGGTTTCACTTACGAAAAGTCTCATAAACTGAATGTGGGGATTGATTTCAAAGCATGGAACAAACTTTCGTTGTCATTGGATGCTTTTTATGACCATCGTACGGATATTTTGGTGGAAGGCGGAAATGCGATATCTTCGGTATTTGGAGTTTCTGTTCCAAAGTTGAATAATGGCGTGGTAGATAACAGAGGCATTGAAGCTTATCTTGGTTGGGATGATAAAATCTCGGATTTCTCTTATCATTTGGGAGGCCAATTCTCATTTGTACGCAATAAGATTATTAATCAGAATGAAGAATATCGTCCGCATGATTATCAGAAACGCACCGGAGGTTCTTTGGGACAGATTTTTGGTTATGAGGTAACAGGTATCTATCAGTCTCAGGAAGAAATTGATAATCGTGAAGTGAAACAATATCTAGGGGATGTACGTCCGGGTGACTTGATGTTCAAGGATCAGAATGGAGATAAAAGAATTGATACATACGATCAGGTAGCGTTGGGATATAATTCTGTTTGTCCGGAAATCTATTATTCGCTTGACTTGGGCGCTGAATACAAAGGCATAGGTGTTTATGCTTTGTTCCAGGGAGTCGGCAATTATAGTGAGATACTGGATACTCGTAGTGTATATCGTCCGATAGTCGGTAATAATACCATATCAGATTACTATTATAAGAATCGTTGGAGTGAGACAAATCCTTCAGGAACACTTCCCCGGTTGAGCTATTCGGGTTCTCCCAATAACTATAACAATAACTCGTTGTGGGTGGCCGACGCTTCTTATCTGAAGTTGAGAACATTGGAACTGTATTATAAACTTCCGTCTAATTTGATGAAGAAAACCAAATTCTTAGGTGGGGCGAAAGTCTTTATGCGTGCACACGATCTTTTCTGCATTGATGGCATTGATATCCAAGATCCGGAGGCAGTGGGTGCTGTCCATCCTACCATGACTCAATATACATTCGGGTTTAATTTGTCTTTTTAAAAAATGATCATATGAAATTAATAAATAAATATCTAACATTACTCTTGTCATTAAGTCTGTTTACGGCTTGTGATTTCATGGATTGTGACGAATCGGACAACTATTCTTTGGAGCAAATTGAAGAAAGTTATGCACGAGTAAAGCAATTTGTGACGAATGTTTACAGTTATTTGCCGAGTAATTTTTGTAATCTTGACGGAGCCATGCAGGATGCAGCTACGGACGATGCAATTCATGTGTATGAAAGCTCAGATATTCAGCGTTTTGTCAACGGGACATGGTCGGCTAACTACACAGTGGATGATAAGTATGCTCATTATTATAATGGTATACATGATGCAAACTTCTTTCTGGAAAATTTGACCAATTTGAAATTTGAAGATTGGCAGTATGGCGATGATTATGAAAATTGGATGAAAGAGTATGCGAATTTTGAATACGAAGTTCGTTTCTTACGCGCTTTCTTCTATTTTGAGTTAGTAAAGCGTTATCAGAATGTTCCGTTGATAGAAAAGGTCTTGACTTTGCAGGAAGCAAACAATGTCGAGCAAGCATCATCTGATGTGATTTTTAAATTTATTATATCCGAATGTACGGAAGCTGCCAAAGTGTTGCCGGCTACCTATGCGGGATATAAAGAAAAAGAGACTGGACGTATTACCAAAGGAGCGGCTTTAGCTTTGAAAGCCCGTGCGGCTTTGTATGCGGCAAGTCGTTTATTTAATCCGAATGGTGATAAGGACAAATGGATTGCAGCGGCAGAAGCGGCTTATGAAATAATCGGTGACCAGACCGCTTTGGGATATGGATTGGATAAGAGTTTCTCCAATCTATTTGGTCCGGAAAATAATAAGAGCAAAGAGGTAATCCTTGCGCGTCCTACTGGAAGCAATAACTCTTTTGAGGCTGCAAATTTTCCTATGGGAGTAAAGGGAGGAAAGACGTCCACTTGCCCGACAGAAAACTTGGCAAGCGCCTTTGAAATGAAGACCGGTGTTCCTTTTGACTGGAACGACGAGAACATGAGAAAGAATCCTTATGAAAAAAGAGATCCTCGTTTTTACATGACGATTGTTCACAATAACATGAAATGGCCGGCTGATAAAAACGTAGAGATATGGGAAGGAGGAGTAAATGGACTTCCGCTCCCTAATGCCACCTCTACTGGTTATTATCTTTGCAAATATGTGAATAAGTCTATTAGCTTTGAACCGGGTGCTCCTACAGCGAATGCTCATCACAATTGGGTCTTGTTTAGATATGCGGAAGTGTTGCTGAATTATGCTGAAGCTATGGTCAATGCTTATGGCGAAAACGGCTTGGAATATACAACAGAGAAATGTGGAATGACAGCTTTACAGGCCGTAAATCGTGTGCGCAACAGAGAAGGAGTAAAGATGCCCGCTCTTCCCGCCACCTTGTCTCCTGACGAGTTCTTGAAGCGGCTGAAGAATGAGCGCAGAGTGGAACTCGCTTTTGAGGGGCATCGCTTTTGGGATGTTCGCCGTTGGAAAGAGCTTGACGAGACGGAAAACATTTACGGTGTGAAGGTGACGAAAGTCGGAGCGGAAATGAATTATGAGAAGAGCCGGATAAATACGAATGTGGTTGAAGATAAGATGTATTTTTATCCGATAGCTAATACTGAGCTCTTCAAAAATAAGAAGTTGGTTCAAAATCCAGGTTGGGAATGATGGTATATTTACTGGTTTAAGTGATAGTAGGTCGCTACATCTTCTTTGTAAGAAAGTGGCCTTCTATTAAAAAGTAAAACTTAAAAAGAAGAATGATGAAGAATCTGTTTAAAATATGTCTGGTAGCAGGAGTTGGATTTCTTGCTTCCTGTGGTGATGAAAAAGGTGACTATGTAAAGCCTGTTTCTAAAATAGATGCGGAAACTCCGTCCAATGCGCTTCCTGAAAATTCTAATGCAGAAGTAAGCGATATACGGTGGAAATTGGAATTTAGCGACGAGTTTAATGATTCCCGTGTCGATTTTAATAAATGGACTATAAATAATGATACGAAAACTCGTACTCCACGCCCTGCTTTAGGTATCAAGGAATGGTTTCACAAACCGGAAAATGTAAGGGAAGTTCAGAATGAAGACGGTGGTATGCTTGTCTTGGAAGCAAAAAAGATAGGAACTGATGTAATGTATTGTAGTTCGGTAAATACCCGGGATAAATATTTTATGAATTACGGGTATGCTGAGGTACGTGTTAAGGTAGCCGATACAAATAGGGCGGTACATACGGCCTTCTGGTTTCAGTCTCCTGATGTGAATTTGGTAGACGGAACAGGTAATGACGGCGCCGAAATAGACGTTTTCGAGTCGGCTTTTGTAGAGGATAAGACCGCATCGACTATTCATATTGATGGATATGGCAATGATCATCAGGAAAATTCAAAGCGCTATCCGGCGGCAGGTCTGCATGGTAGTTTCCATGTCTGGGGAATGTTGTGGGATGAGAATCAGATCAAAATCTATTATGACGGAGAGTTGAAGGCTGAATTCAGTAAAGAGGGTGGTGAAGAAAAATGGATTTCGAGAACCAAGGAATATGTGCAGCTTTCCACAGGAGCTTCATGGGCTAATGAGGGAGATTTCAAGAGTGCTTCTGTCGATTCGCATCTGACCAATGCTTATGTGGATTATATACGCATATGGACATTTGATACTAAGTAATAAATTTTTAGGTGAAAAGATTATTAGGATGAAGGTGAAAGTAATATTTTATGCAAGTTTGCTGATGCTTTGCTCGTGTGTAAAGGAAAAAGAGACGGCAATTATGGTAAAGAATGGTTTTGAGCGGGCAGAACAGCAATTGTCCGCTCAATTGCAAAACATTCCCGAACCGGTGGAATACCCCCGTACGATCAACAAGCAAGGAACGTTGAAGACAACAAAAAAGAATGATTGGACAGAAGGGTTTTATCCGGGTTGCTTGTGGTATGTATATGAGTACAATAAGTCGGAAGACTGGAAGCGGGCAGCAATCAAGTGGACTGAGGCGCTTGAGCCTTTGAAAAAGTTGACCAATCATCATGACATCGGTTTTCTTATGTATTGTAGTTTCGGGAATGCCTATCGTCTGACAGGCAATGAGGCTTATAAAGAAATTCTGGTAGAATCTGCCCGTTCACTGTGTACGCGTTTCGATGAAAAAACAAGTGCTATAAAGTCGTGGAATTACAGGAAAGCCTGGAATGGTAAAGATGAATGGTTCTATCCTGTAATCATCGACAATATGATGAACCTGGAACTTCTGTATTTTGCGACGAAGGTGACAGGCGACTCTTGTTTTGCCAATGTGGCCAACAAGCATGCTGAGACAACGATAAAGAATCAGTTCCGTGAAGATTATAGTAATTATCATGTGGTAAACTATGATGAAGAGACAGGAGAAGTGCTTCATAGGGCTACTTGCCAGGGATTCTCGGACAATTCGGCTTGGGCGCGTGGGCAGGCATGGGCCATCTATGGCTATACGATGGCTTATCGTGAGACTAAAAGACAGGATTTTCTGGATATGGCAGTTCGTACTGCCGATTTCTGGCTGAATCATCCTAATCTGCCCGAAGACGGAGTACCATACTGGGACTTCAATGCAGGGCAGGAAGGATATGTTCCTGATTGGAATTATGTTCCACAAATGTTTAAAGAAGTGCCACGTGACGCTTCAGCGGCGGCGATTGCAGCTTCTGCATTTTTAGAACTTTCGGATTATATTGAAGGAGGAGAGAAATATGCACAAGCTGCGGAACGTATTTTGCAGACTTTGTCATCACCGGCTTATTTGGCAGAGAAAGGTACAAACTGTAATTTCATATTGAAGCATAGTGTGGGAAGCATTCCTCATGGTCAAGAAATTGACGTTCCTTTGGTATATGCGGATTATTATTATTTGGAAGCTTTATTGAGATATAACAGTAAACTGTAGAAATCAATACTATGAAAATTTTAGGAAAGGTATTTTCTGGAATAGCATGTTCTTTTTTACCTGTTGTTTTATTGGGGCAACAGGTAGAAAAGTCTGATGTTATTACAAGTATAACCCATGAACAGGAAACCGGAATTCCTTATTGGCAGGATATACAGACTGTATCAGTGAACAGGGAAGAGCCCCGAACAGCGTTCATGACTTACGATACTCGTGAAGACGCATTGACGGGTGAGTATGAAAAGAGCAGATTTTATAAGTTGCTGAACGGCGTCTGGCAGTTTTATTATTCCGATTCTCATCGTAAACTGCCGACCGATGTGGTAGATGTGAAAGCAGACACAAAAGGATGGAGTGAAATACAAGTTCCGGGAAACTGGGAAGTTCAAGGTTATGGGATACCTATCTATACCAATCATGGTTATGAGTTCAAGGCAAGCAACCCGCAACCCCCGCAATTACCTGCGGATATACCAACAGGCATTTACCGGCGGGAGTTTGAAGTGTTGAAAGATTGGTTGTCACGCGACATTTATTTGCATATTGCTGGAGCCAAATCAGGAGTTTATGTATATATCAACGGGAGAGAAGTGGGATATAATGAAGACTCGAAGAACCCGGCGGAATTTCTGATTAATAAGTATGTGCATGAGGGAACGAATACACTAGTGTTGAAAATACTTCGCTGGAGTACGGGGTCTTATCTGGAATGTCAGGATTTTTGGCGTTTGAGCGGCATAGAGCGTGATGTCTTTTTGTATGCGCAGCCAAAGACCGCGATCAAAGATTTCAGAGTCATTTCTACGCTGGACGATACGTACGAAAATGGATTGTTTGAATTGGCTGTCGATGTGCGGAACAATGCGTCTGCCTGCAAGGAAGTATCAGTATCTTACGAACTCTTGGATACTGCCGGTAAACAAGTTGCAAGTGCCGTGAAAAAAATACCGGTGGATGGCTATGGGCAGCATACAGTCTCTTTTGAAAAGAATTTGCTTGCCGTGAAAACGTGGACTTCTGAAATGCCGAACCTTTATAAATTATTGATAACCCTGAAAGAAGGGGAAAAAGTGACGGAAATTGTTCCTTTCAATGTCGGTTTCCGTCGTATTGAGATTAAAGAAAGCAAGCAGTTTGCTAAAAACGGAAAACCGTATGTCTTGCTTTTTATTAACGGGCAACCGTTGAAACTGAAAGGGGTGAATATCCATGAACACAATGAAAAGACCGGTCATTATTTGACGGAGGAATTAATGCGGAAGGATTTTGAACTGATGAAACAGAACAATATCAATACCGTGCGTCTTTGCCATTATCCTCAGGATCGTCGCTTCTATGAACTTTGTGACGAATACGGGCTATATGTATATGATGAAGCGAATATTGAATCTCATGGAATGTATTATGATTTGCGTAAGGGCGGAAGCCTGGGGAATAATCCCGAATGGTTGAAACCGCATTTGTATCGTACGATAAATATGTACGAGCGTAATAAGAATTATCCCTCTCTGACATTCTGGTCGTTGGGAAATGAGGCGGGCAACGGTTATAACTTTTACCAGACCTATTTATGGATTAAAGACAAGGATAAGAAACTGATGGATCGTCCTGTCAATTATGAGCGTGCGCAGTGGGAATGGAATTCGGATATGTATGTGCCTCAATATCCCAGCGCCGAGTGGCTGAGATATATAGGTGAGACCGGTTCTGATCGTCCTGTCGTTCCTTCGGAGTATTCTCATGCCATGGGGAATTCCAGTGGAAACTTATGGGATCAGTGGAAAGAGATTTATAAATATCCTAATCTTCAGGGTGGATATATCTGGGATTGGGTAGACCAAGGTATACTGGAAAAGGATAAAGACGGGAATGAATATTGGGCTTATGGCGGTGATTATGGAGTCGATATGCCGAGTGACGGGAATTTTTGTTGCAATGGCCTGGTCGGTCCCGACCGCAAACCTCATCCGGCATTGGCGGAAGTGAAATATGCACATCAGAATGTGGCTTTTGAAGCAGTCGATTTGAAAACCGGTAGATATAAAGTTGTCAATCGTTTTTATTTCACGAATCTGAGAAAGTACGATGTCAACTATGAATTGCGGGCTAACGGCAGCGTAGCGAAAAGAGGTAAAGTTGCTTTGGATGTGAGTCCGCAAGCGACGGCCGAATTTGTTATCCCGGTTACAGTGACGGTAGGTAAGCCCGGAGTCGAATACTTTGTACATTTTAGTGTGGTGACCAGACAGGCTGAACCGCTAATCCCGATTGGACATGAGATTGCTCAAGAACAATTCCGTTTGCCGTTGGAGACGGAAAAAGATTCTTATGAGGCATCCGGAAAAGCGTTGGGATGGAAAGCGGAAAATGGTAAGGTTGTGGTATCTTCATCGAACGTTTATTTTGAACTGGACAAGGCCACCGGTATGGTAACATCCTATAAGGTGAACGGAACCGAGTTTTTTGATAAAGCTTTCGGTGTGCAGCCGAATTTCTGGCGCGCGCCCAATGATAATGATTATGGCAACAGTAATCCCAAGCGTTTGCAGATATGGAAAGAGTCGAGTCGTGACTTCAAGGTGAGTGATACGGCTGTCAGAGAAGAAGGGGAAACAGTGCTGATGTCTGTTACGTATGATTTGCCTGCCGGTAATCAGTATCTGATAACTTACAGGATATATAGAGACGGAGTTGTCAATGTAAATGTTAAGTTTACGCAGACCGATCGTGAAGCAGAAAAAACGGAGGTATTGGAAGATACCAATCTGGCGACTTTCACTCCGGGTAAGAAAGTGAAAAAGAAAGATGTTCTTGAAGTGCCTCGTATCGGAGTGCGTTTCCGTATTCCGCATGTAATGAATAGAGTGGAGTATTTTGGACGCGGTCCGGTAGAAAATTATGTCGATCGCAATGCCGGCTCTATGGTGGGAAGGTATAAGACGAGTGTCGAAGAGATGTATGTTAATTATGTCCGTCCGCAGGAGAACGGACATCGCACAGATACGCGGTGGGTATCCTTTACGAACACTGCGGGCAGAGGTTTGCTGGTTCTTGCGGAAAAGACTATCGGCTTCAATGCTTTGCGGAATACGGTAGAGGATTTTGACTCTGAAGAATCTTCTCATCCTTATCAATGGCGGAATCGTTCTTCGAAAGAAGTAGCCGGCAAGAATGAGGCGGAAGCAAAGAACGTGCTTCGCAGGATGACTCATGTCAATGATATTACTCCGCGTGATTTTGTGGAAGTGTGCATTGATATGAAACAGCAGGGAGTGGCAGGTTATGACAGTTGGGGGGCTAAAGTGCAGCCTGGTTATACCATTCCTGCCAGTAGAGATTATGTATGGGGATTTACATTGATACCGATAAAAAATGTGGGCGATGTCAACAAGTCGCTTCGTTATACTTATTAAAGAAAAAACACTATGATTCAGATGAGATATGTATGTTGTGTTCTTTTGGTTGCGGCTTTGGGAAGTATGTCTTTCAGGGCAAAAGCATACACAGAACGTAATATGTTGCAGAAAATGGCTGATGAAGCTACATTGAAAGATATGTTAGTTTTGAAACAGGCGTGGGTGCCTTATCCTGCATATACAGATCGTGCGGCATGGGATTCCCTGACAGGCTCCAATAAGCAATATCTCATTGAAGCGGGTGAGAAGTTACTTAACTACAAATGGCAGTTGACCCCAGCCACTGCTTATCTGGAGTTTGAACGTGCCGGCAACCGTAAGATTATGGAAGAATCTTATATGGCCAATCGCCAGGCATTGAATACATTAATGCTTGCCGAACTGGCCGAAGGCAAAGGGCGCTTTATTGACCAGTTGCTAGACGGAGCATATATGAGTTGTGAAATGACTTCATGGGTACAGTCGGCACATCTGTCCCGTCAAAGCAGCAAACGTTCTTTCCCGGATTTTCGCGAACATATCATTGATCTAGGATCCGGTGGCTACGGAGCGTTAATGGCGTGGGTGCACTATTTTTTCCGTGCCCCGTTTGATAAGATTAATCCTGTAGTCTCTTTGCAAATGCGTAAAGTGATAAAAGAACGTGTGCTCGATCCTTATATGAATGATGATAAAATGTGGTGGATGGCTTTTGACCGGAAGCCTGGAGGAATTATCAATAATTGGAATCCTTGGTGCAACTCTAACGCATTGCAATGTTTTTTATTGCTTGAAGACGATAAGGACAGACTGGCTGAAGCTGTATATCGTTCGATGAAGTCAGTTGATAAATTCATCAATTATGTAAAAGCGGACGGAGCTTGTGAAGAAGGAACCTCGTATTGGGGGCATGCAGCCGGCAAACTTTATGATTATCTTCAGATTCTTTCGGATGGTACCGGAGGTAAAATCTCTTTATTTCATGAACCGATGATTCGCCGGATGGGGGAATATATATCACGTTCGTATGTAGGTAACGGGTGGGTAGTCAACTTTGCCGATGCTTCAGCACGAGGTGGTGGTGATGCTATGTTGATATATCGTTTTGGTAAAGCGGTAAACAGTGACGAAATGATGGGCTTTGCTGCTTATTTATTAAAAGACAAAAAGCCGTATGTGATAATGGGTAATGACGCCTTCCGCTCTCTCCAGTCTTTACTTTTCGGTCATGAACTGTCGGAGGCGATTCCGAAACATGATGTACCGGATGTGACATGGTATCCCGAAACGGAATTCTGCCATATGAAGAACAAGAGCGGAATGTTTGTCGCTGCTAAAGGCGGATTTAATAATGAAAGCCACAATCATAACGATGCGGGAACCTTCTCTTTGTATGTAAACACGATTCCGGTGTTGATTGATGCCGGAGTGGGAACTTACACTAGAAAGACTTTCAGTGGAGAACGATACACCATTTGGACCATGCAAAGCAACTATCATAATTTGCCTATGATTAATGATGTTCCGCAAAAATTTGGTCAGAATTATAAGGCTGCCAATACGGTTTGCAATGAGAAAAAACGCATCTTCTCCACTGACATAGCCGCTGCATATCCAGCAGAAGCCAAAGTAAAGAGCTGGAAGCGTTCTTACAGTCTTGAGAGTCGTAAACTGAAAATCACAGATGATTATACATTGACTGAATGTGTGGCACCCAACCGGGTGAACTTTCTGACATGGGGAAACGTAACTTTCCCTTCGGCCGGAAAGATACATGTTGAAGTACAGGGGCAGAAAGTAGAACTATTGTATCCGGTTCGGTTTAAGGCCGATTTAGAAACAATTGAATTGGATGATCCACGTCTTTCTAATGTGTGGGGTAAGAAGATCTATCGTATTGTTCTGAAAGATGAAAAGCAGGAGATGACTGGAATTTATACATTTACAGTTAAATTATTATAAAGCATAGAAGTGGGCTTATCAGTTATAATGAGTTAATATCTAGTTGTCTATGGCTAAATTATTGGATTGTGCTTTTATCTATTTTTCTAACCTAAAATTAAGATTAGGATTTTTTGCAGAATTACATCGTGCGAAATTATGAAAAGATAATGGAGGTATTATAACAGCAACCAGTAATTTGGGGGACTTAGAGGAGTAAATGGTATCTCTAATAAAAATGTTTTAGAGTTCACTTATTATAAGATCTTTTTCTAAGATAGAAACGGGAAAGGTCGTTTCAGGTTCTATAACGGGAGTTGACTTCTATCCTACTTTGATAAGACTGGCTGGTGGAATTCCGTATGACGTACTTGATAGTGAAAATATTTTTGATTGGATGAAAAAGATATATTAAGAGTTCAAGCAGTCCTTTAAAAGTATTTTCAGTCTATCTGGAAGTTATTGACTTGGTACTTCTTTGGTATTTCATATTCTGTTATGGATTCGGGAGGGTTGAAATTAATTGGTTATTATCAAGCTTGATTAATAGTACTTTTTAACAAAGAAAAGATAGAAAATAAAAAAGTAAATTAGTAATCACTTTTGGTGAAATATTTGTATGTTAAACTAATGAAATGGTTTATAGATACGCATGCGGATATTCCAACAGAACTAAATTTTGTATATAAAAATAAAATATAATAAACCCAATAACAATTATATTATGAAGAACTTTAATTTATGGCTGGGAATCGGTGGCTCTTTATTGATCACATTACCGGTTCAGGCACAGAAGAAAACAAAAGAGAAACAACCTAATGTAATCTTTATTATCGCTGATGACTTAGGTTATGGAGATATGAGTTGTTATGGTGCTCATCGCATTCAGACTCCGCATGTCGATGCATTAGCTAATAGTGGTATTCGTTTCACAGATGCGCACGCGGTGGCTTCAACAAGTACCCCATCACGTTATTCTTTATTTACAGGACATTATGCCTGGCGTAGAAATGATACAGGAGTTGCCCGTGGTGATGCAGGTATGGTTATCCGGACAGAACAAACCACGATTGCAGATATGTTTAAATCTGCTGGATATACGACTGGAGCTATCGGGAAGTGGCATTTAGGTTTGGGAGATAAAACGGGTACGCAGAATTGGAATAAGAAGGTTAGTCCGGGACCGGAAGATTTGGGCTTCGATTATTCTTGTCTGATGGCTGCTACCGGTGACCGCGTGCCTTGTGTATGGATGGAGAATCAGCAGGTGCTTGATTACGACCCGTCGGCCCCCATTGAGGTGAGTTATACCCAACCTTTTCCTGGCGAACCGACTGGAAAGAATAATCCGGAGCTACTGACCAACCTAAAGCCCTCGCCCAATCACGGACACAACCAAGCCATCGTCAATGGTATTTCGCGCATCGGATACATGAAGGGAGGAGGCAAGGCACTGTGGAAGGACGAAAACATTGCTGACACCATTATTGCTAAATCGGTAGGTTTTATCGAGCGTAATAGCGACAAACCCTTCTTCTTGTATGTAGGAACCAATGACGTGCATGTACCCCGTTTTCCCCACCCGCGTTTTGTAGGTAAAAGCGGAATGGGCTATCGAGGAGATGCTATTCTTCAGTTCGATTACACGGTTGGCAAAATCGTAGAAGCGTTGGAGAGAAAAGGATTGAGAGAAAACACGCTGATTGTGTTGAGTAGCGACAACGGTCCAGTAGTGGATGACGGCTATCAGGATCAAGCAGTGGAGCTGCTAGGCGACCACCGTCCGTGGGGTAACCTGCGTGGCGGTAAATATAGTAATTTTGAAGCGGGTACTCGCATTCCGTTTATTGTTAGTTGGCCTGATAAAGTAAAAAAAGGTAAAATTTCGGATGCTTTGGTATCTCAGATTGATTTATTTGCTTCAATGGCTGAATTGGTGGGACAAGAGATGCAGCCGGGTGCCGGAGTAGACAGTCAGAATCAGTTGAAAGCCTTTTTGGGTACTGATCGTAAGGGGCGTGACTATGTGATCGAAGCTTCCGGTTCTTTGTCTGTTTCAGACGGAGCTTGGAAATATATTACTCCGAATAAAGGGGCAGCTTTTATGAAACTAACAAGGACTGAGACTGGTAATGCTCCGGTAGATCAACTATATAATTTGAAAAAGGACAGAGGCGAGAAAGAAAACCTAGCTGAAAAATACCCAGATAAAGTGAAAGCTATGAAATCTATATTGGAACGGGAAAAAGCGAAATCTAAGTAAGGTAGAAATATTTGAATGTTTGGAGATATTTTCAGAGTATAGGTAGAAAGTAATTTTTAATCATTAAGTGTAAGTCTATTCTTTATTAATGCGAATCAGTATTTGATTCATTAGTTAAAAATTAGGGCACTGTCCATCTGGTTTTGTATTCTCGAAAACTACGGGATTCTTCTCGTAGTTTTTTTTATTTATATATTAACTTTGTAAAAAAGCAGATTTTATGGACATCCCCAAAGAATTTTTAAGTAAAGAGTTCCTGTCTCAGTTTAAGACAGGTGAAGATGTTACCGCTTTCATGAAAGAGCTTCATACTCGTGTCTATGAGCAAATGTTGGAAGCTGAACTTGATAACCACTTAGGTTATGAGAAACACTCCAATCAAGGCGATCATAGTGGCAACTCCCGCAATGGTAGTTATAAGAAGCAGATTCAAACAGAGATGGGAGAATCTGTTATTCAGGTTCCCCGTGATAGAAAAAGTGAATTTGAGCCAGTTGTAGTCCCTAAGCATCAATCCCGTGGCTTGTCTATTGAACGTCTTGTAATCTCTCTTTATGCCAAAGGCATGAGCGTATCTGACATTGAGTCAGAAATGCAAGAAATATACGGTATCAATCTTTCCACCTCCGCTATCTCTATTATTTCCAATAAAGTCAGCTAGGCTGCTTCAGAGTGGCAGAATCGTCCTTTGGAGAGCTTATATATGATTGTCTGGATGGTATCGTATTTAAAGTCAGGGAAAATGGTAAGGTCATCAACAAGACCGTTTATTTATGTGTAGGTCTAAATAAGGAAGGCTTGAAAGAGGTATTGGGTATGTGGGTTGGTAAAAATGAGAGCGCTGCCTTCTGGATGGGCGTTTTAACGGATCTCAAAGCTCGTGGTGTAGAAGATATACTGATTACGGTTACTGATAATCTGAATGGATTTACAGAAACTATCAAGAGTGTGTTTCCAACATCTACCACTCAAATATGCGTAGTGCATCAAATAAGAAACTCCTGTCGGTATGTGGTCTGGAAAGAAAAAAAGGAGTTTACTTCTGATTTAAAGAATATCTATAATGCACCTACTAAAGAAGCCGCAAAGATGGAGTTGGAGAACTTTGAGCAAAAATGGGGGACTAAATATCCATATGCGATACGCTCATGGAGAAATAATTGGGAAGAACTCACCGTATTCTTTGACTTCCCGGTTGAAATTAGAAAGATCATATATACAACGAATCTCATTGAGAATCTGAACGGAAAAATTAGAAAGTACACCAAAAACAAGCTATCATTCCCAAATGATGATGCCTTGAAAAAGTCTGTGTATCTGGCTATTACAGAAATAGAAAAGAAATGGTATCAACCTATTTGGAATTGGGCATTGATTTTTAATCAATTTATATCTATATTTGAAAACAGGATTCAAGTATAAAACTCGAATCCTCTAGTTTTCTATTTACACAAAATCGTGGACAGTGCCGTAGTTTTCGAGAATACAAAATGGGACAACTTGCTAATCATAGGTTAGTTGTCCCATTTGTATTTAAGCATTTTCCCTTCCTGAAAAATTGTTTGACGGTCCATAGTACTCAATATGTAATTTTCAATTTGTAGTCACTTTCTACTTTCGTAGCAAACCATAATGATATACTAAATGGCAAGTAAAAATCTCTGGGATCGCTATCAGAATGAAGGTATTCCTCAATCGATGTCCATCGTCCAGTTCTGTTAAATGAACGGTGTGGTTTGTTACAAGTTCGAGAGATGGTACAATTTTGAGGTAATTTTGTGTACTAACAGAAATAAAAAAGTAGAGAAGACAGCTATCTCTAACTATCTTCTCTCTTGCTTTAAAATGTCAATCTCATCACTATCTTCTCCGGTTCTACTGTGATCTTAACTCTTTCTACCTGATCCGCTCCAAGCATTACAGCCGATTTTTTATAACACCTTATAAATTCTCTTTTCGGCATGAAAAAAGGATAACCATACGGAACTCCTCCCCAGTAATCCGGTATTCTGAAACCATTAAAACTATGCCCGGTGATTATGTTGGCATCAATATTATAGATCAACTTCGGATCATAATTCAGCCAGTCTATCTCACCCTCCCTGTATTTACGGAAAAATGTTAGTTCCAATGTTTTCCCCGATACTTCTCTCAATAGAAATTTAACTCCACCGGCATTAAAAATCTTATTCAGATCCGCCTGAACTGCATTTTCTATCTCATTGACTCCTAGTGTACTCAGATCATACACCATGCCCATTGTAAATATTCTCTCTTTCATGTTACTCCAGGTCTCTTTCAATTAATATTTTAACTTTCCCCGTTCCCCTGGTCTGTATATAGATTACACTCGATACCCCTAAAGCTGCTATGGCATCATTATACCAATCCCCAATCCACCGGACCGGTACAAACAGGTTCTTGTCTTCATCCGAATACAACTTATTATCCCTTCTTGCCTCTTCTATGATATCCTCCTCCTCTACATTCAATATGTCGGCTGCAATAAGAATGGACAGATATTTGGGATCGTCCGCTTGTGGTATCTCCTCTGAATAGTTATAAAGCAGATACAATGCGTCCTCAAAACTGCTGACTTTGTGTCTGCTTAAATTTCTGGTCTGTATCCTTGTATCGAGCATTAATTCTACAACGGAATATGAGAAATACTCCTCATTGCCGGTATAGTATTTCTTCAGTTCGTTCTCATCCGTGAAACTTAAGATAGCGAGATCCCGTAACGGCATCTGCGTTAATTTAGGCAGTACCGTTTTTCCGTCCGGGGTTACATAGTTCTCGCTGTCTATGTCTTTCACACGGTTATAATCGTTCTCTTCTATTGTACCTTTATAAATTATCTTCTTCATGGTTGTTTGGTTTAGTTTTTTGTGAATAAATGGTTAATGTAATTCCATACTCTTCTTGCAGATACTTAGTCAGCCCGTCATATGCGTCAACCCTTTTTCGGTTACGTGGCATCATCCCCAGTGCTTCCTTCAGTGTAATCTTGATACAGAGTCCGGTTATAAAAGAGTTTCCGAATTTCTCCTTGAGTGCTGTAATATCCTGTTCGTACTTCTCATTATGCTTGCTTCCCGTTTTTTCGCTAACATCAGGACCGGAAGCCTTCTTTCCAACCTGACGCTTCAGTGATTCCTCTGGAGGACCACCAAAGAATAAATTCATAATACTCCACATATCAAATATGCTGTTTTTCATCATTAGTTAGGAATTGGCGGGATACTAAGAGCGTTTTGTCATTTTTTTGAGTGAGAAGAAAAAGAAAAAATAAAGAGCACCTTCCGCCATTGTATTCCCTTTGCTTCTTGATCTGTGTGTTAGTTCAAGTAGTGTGACACTTTGGTTTCAAGTACTCTTCTTGTGTGAGTATTGTTTCTTCATGGATAAGGCTATGGGGTGATCTGAGGCGTACTTGTCTTATTTCCCGTATTTATCTCATCCAGCAATAAGCATTTGCCTTAACTTCCACTTTTGTGAATTTCTCCAGTTCCGCCTTTAACATTTTCACTTCATTCGCAGCCGGTTCGGGAAGGGTGATATCATATCGTGAGTTACGACCGATATTCACCTGCTGTGGCGAACACATACCGACCAGTTCTACCAGCTCTCTCAGGTCAAATTTCATCAGGGGCTCACAGGTTACATAGGTTGGGATTCCATAGTTGGCAATCTCCTGCATAGCAATTGCACGTTCCCTGGGCAGCGGAGCGTTCCTCATTATATCCGGATAAAAACGGTTCGTCTCAATGGTAGTACAAAGGACGGACTTCTTCATAACCGGATGACCCAGATATTCCAGAAAACGGGCGGGATTCTTGGATTGGAAGAGATACCTGTTATCAAAACCGTCACAATAGTCCAGTACCTGCTCAATCCACTCTGCCGGGACATTAGCCGCCCATTCATCCGTACTACTACCCACAAAGATAAAGTTGCCTTCACCCAGGTTCACTTTCAGTTCCTTCAGCTCCAGACGCAAGGGAGGAAGAGGACGGTTACGTTTCATAAAACAATAAGGACAGGAGTGCTCACACTCGCCTTTCAACGGGTTATATGTATGTGAAACGAAAGCATACATGTTCCCGGTACTTTTATTCAGTGCCATACTGGTTAATTTTTTAAGTCTGTTAATAAATTGTTGTCTGTCGCAGTCATTCTGCTGCATTTATATTTTCATTTTTTGCTTCTGTACCGCATACGCTCACATCCGAATATATTATGGGTGTAAGCGTACCTGACTATTTCCGTTATGTCAAAGCCTGGGATAAGTTCTTCTATGAATGCCTTTGCCTTACCCGGCTCGACACCGGCCTTACATAAGATACCGGCATAGGACATCGCTGTATTATTCCTGCCATTGCTCAAAGATTTCCCGTTCCATGTTTTCCTCAGTATCCGGATAATGTTGTCATCAGAAATGACTTGTCTGTTCAACCGGTTCAGAAAACCTTCCACCCAGGATTCGTCCCGTACCAGAACTGGTTCTCCTTGCACATCCCTGATAACGGTTTCTGTCATCGTATTTGGTATGACAGGTTCCGGTGTTTCCGGTACAAAGTGAAAAGGTATCGGATTTGGATTTTTCCACAAGGTCGGATCATAGGATAGATAGTTTCCTCTGGCCAGATCGGTGGTACTGTTGTCTATCCAGGGGCAATCAAACATCTTTAGTAATTGCCCGTATAAATCATAGTGATAAAGCGGTTCACAGTTATCATGCAGGATGATCGCTTTATACCCCGTTCCACCGGGAGTAACAAAATAGGCATAAACACATGGAAATCCCTGCAACCACCTGACAAACGCCGGCATATCCTTTGGTTCAATATGGTCAAAATCGAGAGCTGTATAGGAAGAATAGATTGTGCACTCATTTTTATGCCTGGATTTGAAGGTTCCATTCCATGTAACTACGGGGAGAAGGGCTTTCTTCCTGTTTTTCTCATCTTTAGTTCCAGCACTCCTGACGGCTTCCACTTTAAGTTTCAGATGAAAATAAGTGTCATCCCGGATAATTTCCAGCAGCTTGTCCACGTCATATTCCTTCGGTTGGTTTACATCGGTGATTCTGGAAAACAGGGAGACTTTCTCCCGTGCATGTGAGATAATTTTGAACATTGCTGTCACTGTCCTTTTGATCCTAATGTTCTTCTCTTCACAAGTCAGGTAGCCGGTAATATCGGATGCACTCGGTTTACCCTGTATACCCAGTTCATGATAGATTCCCCGAAGGATTTCCTTTACTTCCGATTTGGTATATTCACCTCCCGCTTTCAGTACATTCATCAGTCGACCGGCGATTTCATTTCTGGGCAATAGCTTCATGGGAACCGGGGCAAGGGCTTGTTTTATATAGTCCTCCCGCCAGTGTGAGCTCTTAAAGCCCTCCCTTCCCAAGGTATCGTAGTAATCCTTGTATTTCCTTTCGATGAAATTGCATTCCTCCAGAAGCAGCGGGGCATTTTCATGCAGGTCACAATACATCCTGGCCTTTCTGTCGAACCGGTTGTCCATGTTCCATTCGGTGAAGATCCTTTGTATCTCCGGATTATTGCTGTCGGCAGCCTTTGTCACATTCACCCCGGCTTTCAATGCACGGTACATGGAGAAATCGTTATTATAGATCATGTTGGTTACTTCCCAGGCCCTCCTGTCTGCTATCTCCAGAATTTCATTTTCAACGACACATACTCTGCCATTACTGTCTCTGACAATGCAACAGTAGTGGTCCTTATGCCCATACTTTCTGATCGTCTCTTCCATCATTTGGAGCATTTCATTCTTATAGGGGACGACCACATAGTTCTTAATCTGCCTTTGGGTCTTCTCCTTCTTTTCCCTGACCGCTTCCTCAAGTGCCTGCCGGTCCACCCTGGATTCCCTGGTGTTGAAATAAAGTGTGGCTGAATTCCTGAAAGGGTTCTCTTCCAGCCTTTGCCGTCCTATTATTTGCTGCAGGTCCACTGATACATCCACGGTCATGCTGCTGATACGGGGATTGGCGAAGATATAGGAATATGCGTTGGTTGAATAGAAGTCGGCACCTATATATACGGTTGAGGTACAGAAAGTGAACATTTTGTGTGGTTCTCCTCTTTGTGGTATATCCCCGATTCTGAACTTCATGCCCGTCTTTTGTGAGAGTTCGTCCAGTTTTCTGATATTCTCCGGTTTTGATGAACAGATGATATTGGCTTCTTCCGGACGTATGTTGTTTTCCAGTATGATCTTTTTTATCTCCGAAATGCTGTTGATATAGAATACGGCTTCCCCGGCAATAAACTTCCCACCGTCCACCATAATAGCTTTACCGTTTCCTTTCCGATAGTCATCCACCAGTCGGGCACACAGGCAGGCAACGGATTTTCTGGACCTGATCACTTCCACTTCCGGAATTTGTGTCATGTTCGCGGGCCATAGGAGTTCATACACCGTCAGACCTCCGAATTGTCCGGTCATATCCAGATAGGATTCAAGAAACGGTGTGGCGGAGAGATAAACTACGGTGGAGAACATTCCGAGTATCATGCTGAATTCATACTCTGTCGTCGCTTTGTACTGGCAGTCACAGAACATGGACTGGAATTCATCCACTACAACGGTCCATTCCTGCAGGCATTCTCCCGAACTAATCAGGACTTCTTGAATTTTCCCTAGTGAATCGTAGGTAGTCAGTATCTTTCTTCCCCCGGATTGTAGGTATCTGCCCAGTTCGTTATTAAAGGCAAAAATATCCTTTTCCGTATTGCCTGTGTTTTCAAAATACCTCTTCTTATCCCCCTGATACCGGTACAGGTGCAGGTTGTCGGAGAGGTGCTGGGAATACTTGTTATAGAGCAGATGTTTTCTAGGGCTGGCTAATATGACTTTCCTGCCTGATCTTAGATAAGCTTCAGTAGCTCCGCATCCGCATATACGTTTGTTTAGAATGTAATGTTGTCCTTCCGGCAGCAGGGTATTCCATAAGTCATGCCAGTCTGAAAGGTATCTGATCCCCTCAGGGACATTTAATGTAATTTTATGCATTGTTTCACTTTTAAGATTAATGGGGTAAGTCGGAGACAGAGGGTATACGATAGTAGAGAGTATGTAATACATAACCGGTAGGATAATGTAGATGTTATAAAATATACTACAAAAAATGTACTTCTATTATAAAATGTACACGATTTGCAAACTTTTTTATAACACATTGTCTCCCTCCGGGGAGTTATGTATGTCACTACACTACGTTCCTCGACTCTTTGCCTCCAGCTAACTCCGGTTATACAAAAATTATGGTTCATCTATCGTTTTATCCAAACCACCCTTTGTTTTTTGTGAGTGTATATTCAGGACTACTCCGAAAGTACGTAGCAGGAAGTTTGTTAATCCCTGGTAGGCTTCAATTTTGGGGTAATCCCTCTCGCATATCCCCCTGAACTCTCTGAGAGACACATTAATGACCAGTCCTTCATGTAGATCGTACTTCTCCTGTAATCTCTTGATATCCTCCCTATATCTTTTGGGTATTCTCTGCGGAACTGTTTTTTCGCTGACATCAGGACAATCCCTTACCTGACGGTCTGATATAGAATTATCATTCTTATCTGACAATATTATATTTTTTGTTTTCATACATATATCAAGCTTTCGGGGGATTTGAACGGCAAAACAGACATTTTTATTAGAAAGGTACATATTTGAAAATATTGGGAGTTATTTGATTTCAGAATAGAATGTGATGAATCATGTTATTGGCTGTTTATCCCAATGTATAATTTTAGAGGGTAGTTTATATCAAAAGCTTCCCATGATGAAACCTTTTTATTTTCTCTCCATGCTTATCACTTGGCATAATGTTCTGTTTTGTATTTCACTTCTCCAATGAAGAATATAAAAGGGTGAAAAGTAAACTGTTATCTACCTTCTTTCGAGAAATAAATGTGAACTGGAGAGAACCTTACTTTCATTAATTTAGTATTTGGAGAGTTTGTAACTTTTGAAAATGCATTAGCATATTTCATTGGGACATTTGGGATATATGGAATAGCTGTGGAGAGTATAAAGAAAATGGTGGAGAGTAATTGTGGGTAATCGTTGTGAATTTGGTAACTACCGGATGAATCTGTATGCTTGTAAAGAAGAAAACAGGGAATACCGAAGCCAGAAGTTAAAGGGGAATGGATAATAGTGGTAGAAAGAAGAAGGAGACATAAATTTATCTCCTTTATTTTTGTATTTTCGACTAAAAAAGAGTGTTGTATAGGAAAAAAGTTCTATTTTTGCATTGTTGATTAATAGTTGATTAATCAATGTTTTTAGAGATCTGTAACAAATTGATAGGTACAGTGTTCTGTCAAATTATCAAGGATATTCCGGTTCTGAAGGTCGTGCGTTTGAATCGCACCGGGGTCACATAAAAATCCCTTGATAATCAGTGGTTATCAAGGGATTTTTGTTCTTATATAACTTTTTTCTTAGCTTCTCGATACCTGTAATCCTTTATCGGAAAGCGTCATTTCAACAAAGCGTGCACGCGGATTAGGAGCCTGTTCGGTCAATATCCGACGGATGCATCCGGCCGCTTGCGGATCTTTAGCCACCATATATAAGTAACCGCCACCTCCTGCACCGGGCAATTTATATCCTAGCGTATAATCTTTAATCTGTTCGATAATAGCTGCTACTGCCGGTGGATTCGTGCCACTGTCCAATGCTTGGTTTTGTATCCAGCTTTTGCCGACAAGATTGCCGAAAGTTTCGAAATTACCTCGCAGGATAGCTTCGCTCATATCCATCGTATGGGCTTTCATCTCTGCTAATAAACTAAGATGCTTTCCGGAGTTAAGGAACATGGAACTGACAATTTCAGCTAAGATGCCTTTGGCTGTACGGGTGATTCCGGTATAATAAAGCAGATGGCAATCCCGATATTCCGGCTGCACAAAGAGCTGGTCGGGTAACCACCGTACTAATGGATGTTGTTCGAAGCCGGATTCGGATTGCAACAGTTTTACGCCGGGGAATACGCCGCCGTATTGATCCTGCCATCCGCCGCCGGTGGTAAGTAATTGTTCCAATACCAGTGTATAATTGCAGATGTCGTTCCTATCCCATGCCAGTCCGCAAAAATCATTGATAGCTCCGAGTACGGTAGATGCAAGGATAGAACTGGTACCTAGTCCCGAACCTGCCGGAATGGCAGCCAGTAAAGTGATTTCCAGTCCTGAACCGAACGCTTTTAGATGTTCTTCCAATGACGCATGAGATTCCGCCGCAAATAATGGGGCAAATCCTGCCAAGGTAAGTGCTGCCTTTGGTATGGAGAAAGGCGAACCGACTTTCTTGTAATCCTGCAATTCCTCATAACTTCGGATAACCTCCACAGCTCCCATATCAATGGAGCGAAGTACGATATGGAACTCTTGGCACGGCTTGACGTATACCTGTAGCGGCGGCTGCCCATTCAACTCAATCGCCAGATTGACTACACTTCCTCCCGAATAGAGAGAGTAGGGAGGTGTATCTGTCCATCCTCCTGCAACGTCAATGCGCACCGGACTACGTCCCCATACGATCTGATCCGAATAAACATTGAGTTTCGGATAGTTCTTTTTTCCGGCAACGGCTTCCAGTAATCCGTCACGGAGTAGCTGGAACGCGGCTTGTTCTTCTCCTTTGCAGCCGTCATTGCCTTGCAGCTTCAGGATACGTGCCCGAAGCATCCGGTTATGTATACGCACCATGGGTGCGGCATCCTCTTTCAAGACAGCGGGAACCTCCAGATTGAACCGGACAAATTCATTGGCGGCGTCTTGCAAGTCAAGTTGATAGAATACACTCTTCTCATAATTGGCGGACAATCCTTTCCAGTTATCCCTGCGGAAAGCGCTGCGCTGTGCGTAAAGACGTTCCAGGTTCGCTTGTGCCGATATCTCGTCAGCGGATAGTTTTTCAGCTCTCAGCCATAACTCTTTTCCTTCTTTCAATTGCGGTTCGGCTATCATCCAGCGTATTAAAAGGCCCAGTTCTTCGATGGAAGTCGTTACGGGGAAAACAGGAGCAGCTTGCAGATCATCTGTACGTCCTTTTATGTCTTCCAGCCCAATCTCTCTTTCCTTCATCCACTGTGTGAAAGAGTTCCCCAAGTAGGTGGTCGAGTCATTACTTAAATCACCTTTGAAAACATCATCCAGCCCATAAGGCCGTGCGACAAAGGCTGCGTCTCCCATAGGAACGATGTCGATGCAGACTCCGTCCGGCAGGTTTATATTCCAATGGTTTTCGGGAACTCCTGTAATAATCTGTCGTGAACCTAATTTCCATCCTTCTCCTACGTGGCTGTTCTCAATCCATAAATTGGCATTCTCCGCAGATAATTCCACTTTGGTAAACGAGTTTTGTATAAAGATGGCAGGATTCGGTTTTACTTTCCGGTGCATGATACGCCTTTGGTCACGCACTTTATCCTGTATGGCGAGCGTGGAAGAAATCAGTTCCCGACTCGTTCCGAAATGATAAAACTCTCCGCCGGGCAAAGGCAGGATTGCTACCGAAAGTTTGTTTACTTCGTCGTCTGCCGTTTGGGGATGCTCTCCCAGTGCCAGACCATAATCCGAATATAAATCGTAGTAGCTGATATCATTCGTGCCTTCTTTCAATGACCGTTTCATCAATACCTCAACGGCACGGTCACTTAATATCCATATACCGATATCCATCAGGAAAAGATGGGTCTTCGATAATCCTTCCAATTCCTCTAAAGAAGGTTTCTGTAACATGAAGTCGAGCACTTCCGGTTTCTTGCGGTCCGATACGAATACCCCGTGGTGAGTAGCCAGTGAAGGATTCACCCATAAACCATAACATACGACATCTACTTCCGGAATGTCTTGCAGCGGTTTTTCCGAACGGATATATACGTCTCCGCTGGCTATCAGCGTGTTCAAGCCTTTCGGAGCCTGCTTCATGATTCTTTCGTATAGCGGAAGTTGCAGTGACAGCAGATTCTGTCCCAGCTTTTGTCCTCTCTCCCAACTGAAAACCGGTATGGGAGTCAGTATTTTGCCCGAAGGAGCATAGCCGGGCAAGCGGCGGCTTTGTCCTCCCGCATGCAGCAGAATCCTTTTCTCGTTTCCAATCCATTTGCTGAAAGTCTCTTCCGGTGCAAAAGCCTGATGGCACGCCTGCAACAGCCAGGTTGTTCCGCCGCCGGAACCTAACTTGCTGCCTACAGGGTCTGATGTACAAAACCAGTCAGTATGATTCACTTCTTCCAGTTGATGAAAACTGTCAATTAAGTTGGGAGGTAAGGATAATAACTTTTGCATAGTAGAATCGGTGTTTATTGGTTTATAACATGATCGTATCCCAGCTATCGCAGAGTGCCTGCATAGAAGGAAACAGCAGATCGGCTCCGGCATCCAGCAGCACTTGTCCGTCCAACGGACCGGTATTGACCGCGATTGTGAAAATTCCGGCTTTATGTCCTGCTTCCACGCCCAAAGGTGCGTTTTCAATCACAACAGCTTCATCCGCTTTCAAGCCTCCTTTCTTAAGAGCCATCAGATAAGGTTCCGGATGGGGCTTGCCATATTTAACGTCAAAAGCGGTCACCATCAGCTCTTTCTGAAACATTCCCGGAAAATTGTGTTCCAGACGTTCCAACAAAGAAAGCTGTCCCGAACCGGTGACTACCATAGGAGTCAGCCCTTCACTCTTTACTTTCTGCAAAAGTTCCCATGCGCCGGGCATACGTTCTGCTTCCGGATAAGAATTGAACAGGATGCTTTTTTCGTGATATATACTTTCTATTTCCTCTTGTGTGGCCTCTTTTCCTAATTCACGTTGAAATACGATATTGATAGTCGATGCCCCCGTGCGTCCTTCGTGCATATATGCTTCTTCACGGCTCAGATCAAGGCCGTGGGTTTTCATTACCTGATGCCATGCTTCGGAGTGATAGGGCATTGAATTAAAAAGTACGCCGTCCATATCGAACAGGACGGCTTTCAGTTTCTTCTTCATAATTGAGTTAGATGGAATCTGTTTGGTATTTATTCTTTTTTCAGCAGATCTTTTAGTTCAGATACGGTAATGACCACATCGTGTTGAACTTCCGATTGATTGCCGATATATCTGTAGGTTATATTTCTGTTACAATTCACACAGTATTTGATGAATAGTTGGGTAGCAATATCTGTCTGATCGGCTAATGTTTCGACAATGCCTTTTTTTACCTCTACTGCGTTTGCTTCAATCTGGTCCATATCACACAGGTCTTCGTCAACACGACAGATATAAATCACTGCTTCATCGTTGAGCTCGACCTTCTCGATTATCACTTCCTCACTAGCCTTCATCGGGAACTGTAAGTTCGCCATATGAACCTGTGATTCCAGTTTTGCCAGCTCACTTTCGGAAGCATTGACATCCGCATTGAGAGCTTCCTTAATTTCATCCGTTGTCAGTTCGCAGACTACCTGTTCTCCTGAATCTTTTCCTATAAATATCATCTGCAGACCAGCTTTGCATTTCACTACGAGATCCAGTAGTGTTTTCACCTCTTTAGACGGATTTTGGAACATGGTTTTCAGGGAAGTCTTCATGCTTTCCGGATTTTTCTGCAGGGCTTTGATATTGGCTATCTCTTCGTTTAAGTAAAAGGTATACACTACGTTTTCTCCATCAAAGACTATGCTGGTGATTTTGCCGGCCTCGCCCATTTCCATCGGGCATTGTTTGTTGGCAACCTCAATGGCTGCTTTGAGTTTGATTTCCTGACAACTGGTGGTTAACATCATCAGTAGTGACAAGCTGATAAACAATATCACTGCATTCGGTCTTCTTACTAATTTTTCCATTGTTCTTTTATTTAGCATTCATTTGTTCTTGGGATAAAAAGAGATATACGAAGCAAAGATAGTCATAAAATATGAGAGATATAACAGAATGGAGGAGATAGTTGCTGGTTGTGTTTTGGATGATAAATCGTATGATAATTTGTCGTTTAGAAGATAATATGTATTTTTGTAGCATGATAAAACTAGTCGATAGCATGAAAAAGAAAGTATTATTTCTGCTGCCATTGTTTCTGGGTGCTTGTTCGGATAGCGGAGAAAGCCCTGTTATCACGATAGAAAAGCTATATGTGAAAGTAGATCAAGGCGATGGAGAAACCATCCGCGAAGACTATGCAAACCGGATGAGTGAAATGCCTGCTTTGAAAGTGGGAGATAAGGTCGATGCGTTTTTGGTCTTGGACGGCAATGGAGCCGAACTGAAATCTTTCCAGCTTCAGAATGGTGAAGAGATGAAGACTGAGCTCCGTTATGAAAAGACGGAAGTCACTACCGAAGGAAATCTGACAGACGAAGAAAAAGGGCAGTTGCGCTTCAAAGATGGCGTGACAAAGACTAAGGTGCTGGTTCATGCCACTGTTGAGCATGTAGATAAAAATGGTGATGTACAATTATCTTTTTATCTCTCTTCAAAGGCGGAGTGTGAAGGAGCGCAGGAAGTGATTGATTTGAAAACAGAAGTCGTTGAGAATGAATGAATCCTGAAAGGGAGTGAGTTACTTTAACGTAACGAAGGAAATAGAATAAAAGAAGCGGTCTCCGGAGAGGCCGCTTCTTTTTATTGTCAGTTATTGGATATTACAGTTTAGCCTGAATAGCCTTTGATTCTTCTTCATATCCCGGTTTGTTCAACAAAGCAAACATATTTTTCTTGTATGCTTCCACGCCCGGTTGGTTGAAAGGATTCACACCCAGCAGATAGCCGCTGATGCCGCAAGCCTTTTCGAAGAAGTACAGCAGACCGCCGATGTTGTATTCGCTCAGTTCCGGAAGAACGATGCGCATGTTGGGTACACCGCCGTCTACGTGAGCCAGCTGAGTTCCCAGTTCGGCCATTTTGTTCACTTCGTCCACCCGTTTGCCGGCAAGGAAGTTCAGACCGTCCAGATTAGCTTCATCGAAAGGAACTTCCAGTTTATGGTCTACTTTATCCAGCGAGATCACAGTTTCGAAGATCGAACGTTCGCCTTCCTGAATCCATTGTCCCATAGAGTGCAGGTCGGTAGAGAAGTCAACAGATGCGGGGAAAATACCCTTGTTGTCTTTACCTTCGGATTCTCCGTAAAGCTGTTTCCACCATTCACTTACGTAGTGCAGTTTCGGGCAGAAGTTGACAAGGATTTCAATCTTCTTGCCTTGTCTGTACAGTTCGTTGCGGGTAGCAGCGTAGATAGCCGCAGGGTTTTCTGCAAACGGCACGTCAGAACCGCATGCCTTTTCCATATCGGCAGCACCGGCAACCAGTTTGTCGATGTCGAATCCGGCAACTGCGATCGGCAGCAAACCAACCGGAGTGAGCACAGAGAAACGTCCGCCTACGTTGTCCGGAATGATAAATGTCTTGTATCCTTCTTTGTCGGCAGTCACACGTGCAGCACCTTTCTTGGCGTCTGTTACGGCAACGATGACTTTCTTGGCAGTTTCTTTGCCGCGTTGGTCTTCACATTGCTTTTTCAGCAGACGGAAAGCAAGAGCGGTTTCGGTAGTCGTTCCCGATTTGGAGATATTGATAACACCGAATTTCTTGTCTTTCAGATATTCGGTCAGTTCATACAGATAGTCTTCGCTGATGTTATGTCCGGCATAGATCATGACAGGAGCAGTTTTCTTGTCCTGCAACCATGTGAAACTGTTAGACAGCGCTTCGATTACGGCACGTGCGCCCAGATAGCTGCCACCGATACCTGCTACGATCACTACTTCGCAGTTGTCTCTTAATACTTTTGCAGTAGCGTTCAGGTCAGCCAGATGCTCTTTGCTGATGGACGAAGGCAGATGTAACCATCCCAGGAAGTCGTTACCTTCTCCTGTTCCTTTTTCCAGCATTTCCTGTGCAGCTTTTACCTCGGCTTCATAAGCAGAAACCTTTTCTTTGGAGATGAATCCAAATGTTTTTTCAATGTTCAAGCTAATCATATCTATCAATTTTAAGTAATATGTAATAGGTAATAAGTAATAGGTATTAAGTAATAAGTATTAAGTATTATGCATGAGACGCAAAGCTTAGGTGGCTACGGTTAATACCTAATACTTATTACTTATTACCTATTTTTCTCATCTAAAAGAATCAGTCAGCAATTTGATCTCTATCATGGGTGAGATGCGTTCATACAAGATATTGTATACGGCATCCAGTATCGGCATGTTGACGTGGTGATGCTTGTTGATCTCTTTGATGCACTTCGTGCCGTAGTATCCTTCCGCGATCATTTCCATTTCAATCTGCGCACTTTTAACGGAATATCCCTTGCCTATCATCGAACCGAATGTGCGGTTACGGCTGAAGTTGGAGTATCCTGTCACCAATAAGTCTCCTAAATAAACAGAATCATCTACATTTCTGTTCAGGGGATGTACTGTATTCAGGAAGCGGTTCATTTCCTGAATCGCATTGGATATCAGTACTGCTTGGAAGTTATCGCCGTATTTCAGTCCGCTGCAGATGCCGGCGGCAATGGCGTATACATTTTTAAGCACCGAACTGTATTCGATGCCGGCTACGTCGTCGCTGACGGAAGTCTTGATGAAGCTGCTTCCCAGACGGCGGGCGAAGATGCGCGCTTTGTCCTTGTCCGGGCAGGCGATGGTCAGATAAGAGAGGCGTTCCAGCGCTACTTCTTCTGCGTGGCAGGGACCTGCCAGTACTGCGATGTTTTCGGGTGGTACGCCATATTCTTTTGTGAAATATTCCGATACAATCACGTTGTCATCGGGTACGATTCCTTTGATAGCAGTGATAATAAACTTATCCTTAATCTTTGTTTTCAGCTTTTTCAGATGAGCTTTCAGATAAGGAGAGGGGGTGACGAAAATCAGTGTATCCGATTCCTTCACGACATCGTTGATGTTAGAACTGAAAGTGATACGCTTCGTGTCGAATTTCACCCCTGTCAGATAGGCGGGATTATGTCCAAGTCTCTTAAAATCAGCGATGCGGTCATCTCGTCGCATGTACCAATTAATAGAGTCTTCCTGAGCCAGACACATCTTTGCGATGGCTGTAGCCCAACTTCCTCCGCCCATTATCGCTATCTTACCGGGTAGTTTCATATTTAGTTGAAAGTTGAAAGTTGAAAGTTGAGAGTTGGTCATTAAAAAGGTTGTTCAAGTAACAACTTTCAATTCTCAACTCTCAACTCTCAACTTATTTAAGTTTATTTATCCACTCGGTCACGTCGTTCACGCTTGGATTGGTCAGTTCTAATTTGTATTTCTTATTGATTCCGCAGATGTCCTGGTGCAACTTTTGCGGATTAACATCCTGCATATCAGCTACTGTGTTGTAGCCGGCTTTCTGGATGACCGGCACCCAGTCTTCTGCAATACCCAGTTCCATGTATTTGGCGGCAGGGTCTTTCTTGATTACTTTCTCCGGACGCATTTGCGGGAAGAACAGTACTTCCTGAATGGTGGTCTGTCCTGTCATCAGCATCACCAGACGGTCGATACCGATACCGATGCCGGATGTAGGAGGCATACCATATTGCAAAGCACGCAGGAAATCCTGGTCGATAATCATTGCTTCGTCGTCACCCTTGTCGGCAAGACGCATCTGTTCTTTGAAGCGTTCTTCCTGATCCAGCGGATCGTTCAGTTCCGAGTAGGCATTGGCCAGTTCCTTGCCGTTTACCATCAGTTCGAAACGTTCGGTCAGTCCAGGTTTGGAACGGTGCATCTTTGTCAGAGGCGACATTTCCACCGGATAATCGGTGATGAAAGTCGGCTGGATGTAGCTGCCTTCACAGAATTCACCGAAGATTTCATCAATCAGTTTGCCTTTGCCCATGGTGTCGTCGATTTCTTCCATCTTCAGTTCTTTGCAGATCTGACGGATTTCTTCTTCGCTCTTGCCGTTGAGGTCATATCCTGTCTTTTCTTTGATGGCGTCGAGGATAGGCAGACGGCGGTAAGGAGCTTTAAAGCTGATTGTCTTTCCGTCTACAACGGTTTCGGTGCTTCCGTTTACGGCGATACAGATGCGTTCCAGCAACTTTTCGGTGAAGCTCATCATCCAGTTGTAATCCTTGTACTGTACATAAAGTTCCATACAAGTGAATTCGGGGTTGTGGGTTCTGTCCATTCCCTCGTTACGGAAGTTCTTTCCTATTTCGTATACACCTTCAAAACCACCTACGATGAGTCGTTTCAGATAAAGTTCCGTTGCGATGCGCAGGTAGAGGTCTATATCCAGTGAGTTGTGGTGAGTGATGAACGGACGTGCGCTTGCTCCGCCTGCGATGGATTGCAGGATCGGTGTTTCTACTTCCGTATATCCGGCTTCGTCGAGGGCGTTGCGCAGTGTTCTCACTACGGTGGCACGCTTTTCGAATGTCTCTTTGATGCCTTCGTTTACTACCAGGTCCACATAACGTTGGCGATAACGGAGTTCGGGATCTTCAAAAGAGTCGTAAGCTACGCCGTCTTTATATTTTACGATAGGCAGCGGTTTGATAGACTTGGCAAGTACGGTCAGTTTCTTGGCATGGATACTGATTTCGCCCATTTGTGTACGGAACACGAAACCTTCGATACCTACGAAGTCACCTAAGTCGAGCAGGCGTTTGAATACAGAGTTATATAATTCCTTGTCTTCTCCCGGACAGATGTCATCACGTGTGATGTATACCTGTATACGACCTTTAGAGTCCTGCAGTTCAATGAACGAAGCCTTGCCCATCACGCGGCGGCTCATAATACGGCCCGCTACAGAAACTTGACGCGGTTCGTCTTCATCTTTGAATTCTGCTTTTATATCAGTAGAGAAAGCATTGGTTACATACTCTGCAGCGGGGTACGGATCGATACCCATTGCACGAAGCTCATTCAGACTATTGCGCCGAATAATTTCCTGTTCACTTAGTTCTAATATATTCATTTCGTTATGTATTAACTCAATTTTGGAGGCAAAAATACGAAACTTTTCTCATATATCCTGTAATCCGTCTCTTTTTTGTATCTTTGCGCCCTCAAAACAATAGGTATGACAGGACAAAAGACACCCACTGCGCTGGGTACGGAAAAGATCGGGAAGCTTTTAATGCAGTACGCCATTCCGGCAATTATCGCCATGACGGCATCTTCTCTTTATAATATGGTAGATAGTATTTTCATCGGTCACGGGGTGGGGGCAATGGCTATTTCGGGGCTGGCACTTACGTTTCCGCTGATGAACCTTGCAGCGGCTTTCGGTTCGCTGGTAGGTGTGGGAGCGGCTACACTGGTATCGGTGAAGCTGGGACAGAAAGATTATGATACGGCACAACGGGTACTTGGCAATGTGCTGGTATTAAATATTATCATCGGACTGGCTTTTACGGTTCTTACCCTGATCTTCCTCGATCCGATTCTTTACTTCTTCGGGGGAAGTGAGGCGACTGTCGGCTATGCCCGCGACTATATGGTGGTTATCCTCTGGGGAAATGTCATCACCCATCTTTACCTGGGCCTGAATGCGGTACTTCGTTCCGCAGGGCATCCACAGAAGGCGATGTATGCTACGATTGCTACCGTGGTCATTAATACGATACTCGATCCTATTTTTATTTACGGTTTTGGCTGGGGAATACAGGGTGCGGCTATCGCTACAATTACCGCACAGGTCATCGCACTTCTCTGGCAGTTCAAGCTGTTTAGTAATAAGGACGAACTCCTGCATTTTCATAAAGGCATTTTCCGTCTGAAGAAGAAGATTGTTTTTGATTCTCTGGCCATTGGTATGGCTCCCTTCCTGATGAATCTTGCCGCCTGCTTTATCGTCATCCTTATTAATAAGGGGCTGAAACAGCACGGAGGGGATCTGGCTATCGGAGCTTTCGGCATTGTCAACCGCCTGGTATTCCTTTTCGTTATGATTGTGATGGGTTTGAATCAAGGAATGCAGCCCATTGCCGGCTATAACTTCGGCGCCAAACAGTATCCGCGCGTGACGCAAGTGCTGAAAATAACGATTTATGCCGCGACCATTGTTACAACCATCGGTTTTCTGATGGGAATGTTTATTCCGCAACTGGCTGTTTCTATCTTTACGACGCACGAAGAATTGGTGAATATCTCGGCAAAGGGCTTACGGATTGTTGTGATGTTTTTCCCGATTGTCGGTTTTCAGATGGTGACTTCCAACTTCTTCCAGAGTATCGGCATGGCGAGCAAGGCTATCTTTCTCTCTATTTCCCGTCAGGTGCTTGTACTGATTCCTTGCCTGTTGATTCTTCCCCGGTTTTACGGGCAGCTCGGCGTGTGGATCAGTATGCCTATCTCTGATTTGATAGCCAGTCTGATTGCAGGAGGGATGCTTTGGTGGCAGTTCCGTCAGTTCAGAAAGGCAACTGCCTGATCTGTTTATTCCGATACTCTTTCGGAGAGACACCTACGTATTGCTTGAAATACTTACCGAAGAAAGACTGAGTCGGGAAATTCAGCTTTGTTGCAATTTCCTTGATGGTGAGATCGGAGTTTTCGAGCAGTTGTTTGGCTTCGGTAATTACCATTTGTACAATCCATTGCAGGGCGGTACCACCGGATTTTTCTTTAATGACAGCAGAAAAGTACCGGGAAGAAAGGTACTGTTTACTGGCATAGAAGGTAACGTCCCGTTCCTGCTGATAATAGCGGAAGAGGGTAATGACGAAGTTCTGAAAGATTTTATCCTTTTTGTCTTGCGATAAAGGTTTGAGAGGCTGGTTGGTAAAATAAACGTTCAGCAATTCATAGCATAAGGTTTGCCCCCATGATTTGATGAGCTCGGATATCAGGTGCTGTCTTTGCAGCGGGATGTCATGTGCTTTTATATCCATTCGCTGTTGTAGGGCTTTGATTAATTGTTCCAGATAGTTGTATTGATATTCTGTAATTGAGAAACAGGGATTTTCCCGTAGATAGAGCAGGTTTTCTGAATTGACTATCTTATTAACGATCGGAATAATATAATTCAAATCCACCTCCAGCATAATCCCTTTTATATCCTTGCTGATACGCTGGATGCGCAAGAGACTGCCTGTCATATAAATGCAGACACTTCCTTTACTTATTAAATACGACTTGTCATTCAGGGCAACTTCCACTTCTCCTTTCTGGCAAAAAAAGAAACCACACTTGTCTATAGTAGATATCATACAGCCTTCTTTTTCCGTAGCATTCTCCGGAGATATTATAACATAACTAAAAGGTATCTGTTGTTCCATTTCCTCTTTTCTTTTGGGGTGGTTTCTGTTGCAAAGAAACGTATAAATAAATACAAATAGCAAAGTATTTGAGGATTTTAAGTTGAAAAAACTGCAAATTGGACAATTTATAGCTTAAATCAACCTTTTTACTTTTATCTGCTTGGGATACTTTTGCATGAACTAAATAACAAATGAAAATATGAAACGATTCAACTTTTTATTAACAGGAATTTTAGTCGTTTTGTTGGCGTCTTGCAGCCAACGTACACAGATTACAGATAGCAAACCTACAGTGAAGATTGATACTGTACTTTCTGCCGGTGGACAGACGGCTTTGCAATTTCCCGGACGGGTGAAGGCGGCGCAGGATATAAGTTTATCATTCCGTGTAAGCGGAACTATATTGCGTATGTACGTCAACGACGGAACGTATGTGCGCAAAGGACAGCTGCTTGCCGAACTGGACCCTGCTGATTATCAGATTCAGCTGGATGCTGCGGAAGCGGAGTATCAAAGTGTGAAGGCGGAGGCGGAGCGTGTGATGGCACTTTATAAGGAGAATGTAACGACTCCCGACGCCAATGATAAAGCGATGTACGGGTTGAAACAGATAACCGCCAAGTACAATCATGCGAAAGATCAGCTGGAATATACCCGTTTGTATGCTCCTTTCAGCGGATATGTACAGAAACGTCTTTTTGATTCCCATGAGACTATTGCGGCCGGTATGCCCGTTGTCTCCATTATCAGCGAGGGGACACCGGAGGTGGAAATTAATCTTCCGGCAGTAGAATATATCCGTCGCCAACAGTTCACCGGTTACACTTGTACGTTCGACATTTATCCTGGTCAGGAGTATGCGCTCGATCTGATAAATGTCACCCCTAAAGCGAATGCCAATCAACTGTATACGATGCGTTTGCAGTTGAAGAAAGGTGAAGCGCAGGCGCTTCCTTCCCCCGGAATGAATACAATGGTCACTATAGAATGTACCGAAGGGGAAGTGCGTCATCTGTCCGTTCCTACGGGTGCGGTTCTTCGTGATAAGGGGATGGCGAGTGTTTTCCTTTATGATGCTTCCAGCCGGACCATCCGTCGTTGTGATGTGACAGTCACCCGTCTGCTGGGCAGAGGCAGGTGCCTGGTGACTGCGGAGGGCTTGAAGCCCGGTGACTTGATTGTTGCTTCGGGAGTACATCATGTGAAAGACGGGGAGCAGGTAGAACCCCTTTTGCCAGCTTCTAAAACCAATGTGGGAGGATTGCTATGATCGATATAAGTAAATGGGCATTTGAAAATAAGAAGTTAATTTACTTCTTGATTGCGGTGCTGATAGTCGGAGGAGCTTATTCCAGCTATGAAATGAGTAAGTTGGAAGACCCGGAAGTAACGGTGAAAGTCGCCATGGTAGTGACTACCTATCCCGGAGCGTCCGCACATCAGGTGGAACTGGAAGTGACGGATGTACTTGAAAAGAATATCCGTACAATGGGGAATATAGATAATGTAGAAAGTTATTCTTACAATGATCTCTCCCTGATTCAGGTGGAACTGAAAACGACCGTCAAGGAGGCAGATGTGGAACAATGCTGGGATTTGTTGCGGCGTAAGGTAGCGAATGCACAGGCGGAACTTCCCGAAGGCGCTGCTACTCCCCTTGTGAAAGATGATTTCGGAAATGTGTACGGTATGTTTTATGCGCTGACAGGAGACGGATTGCAGGACAGGGAACTGTCTGATTATGCCGAACTGATAAAGCGGGAAGTCAGCGAACTGGACGGAGTGGAACGGGTTGACTTGTATGGAAAGCGTGAGGAATGCATCAACATCTCTTTACTGCAGGACCGGATGGCGAATCTGGGCGTGAAACCTGCCGAAGTTCTCGCTACCTTGAACGGACAGAATAAAACCACTTATACCGGATACTACGATAATGGCGATAATCGTATTCGGGTAACGGTGAGTGACAAGTTCAAGACGGTAGAAGATATCGGACGTATGCTGATTCAGGGGCACGATGATGACCAGTTACGTTTGAGTGACATCGCCCGAATTGAGAAAGATTATGAGAATCCTACCCGCAATGAACTCTTTTATGACCGGCAGCGTGCCATGGGAATACTGATTGCGGCTTCTTCCGGTTCGGATATCATCAAGATTGGCAAACGGGTAGAACAGAAACTGGACGAATTGAAAGCGGAGCGGCTTCCGACAGGAGTGGAGTGTCATAAAGTATTCTACCAGCCGGAACGTGTATCCGGTTCGTTGGGAACATTCATTCTTAATCTGATCGAATCGGTCATTATCGTAGTTGTCATTCTGATGATAACGATGGGATTCAAGAGTGGAGTTATTATCGGAATCAGTCTGGTGGTAACGGTGTTCGGCTCCTTTCTGTTCCTGTATTTTGTGGATGGCACGATGCAACGGGTTTCGCTGGCGTCATTTGTGCTTGCTATGGGGATGCTGGTTGATAATGCGATTGTTATTATTGACGGTATACTGGTCGATCTGAAAGCCGGCAAGAGCCGTATGGAGGCAATGACCGCTATCGGGCGGCAGACTGCGATGCCTTTGCTCGGAGCCACTTTGATTGCTATCATTGCTTTCCTGCCTATCTTCATGTCTCCCGATACTGCAGGGGTGTATACGCGCGACTTATTTATCGTGCTGGCGGTTTCGTTACTGCTTAGCTGGGTACTGGCTCTGGTGCACGTACCGTTGATGGCCAACCGAATTTTGCATCCCGAAGTTTCGAAAGAAGCGTCAACTACCGGAAAACGGGTGTATGAAGGAAAGATTTATGCCGTCCTACGTTCCTTGCTGCGGTTTAGTCTGGCTCATCGCTGGAGTTTTGTCTTTGCGATGGTAGCGTTGGTTGCTCTTTCAGCTTTCAGCTATCGGTTCATGAAACAGGGTTTCTTTCCGGATATGGTGTACGATCAGCTTTATATGGAATATAAATTGCCGGAAGGAACAAATTATACCCGTGTCACACGTGACTTGGAAGAGATTGAAGCCTATCTGAAAACTCGTCCGGAAGTGACCCATGTCACAGCTTCCGTCGGTGGTACCCCCGGTCGTTATAATTTGGTGCGTAACATAGCCAATCCTTCTTTGGCATACGGTGAATTGATTATAGACTTTACTTCTCCCGATGCATTGGTGGATAATATGCCCGAGATTCAGCAATATCTTTCGTCTCGTTACCCCGATGCCTACGTGAAACTGAACCGCTATAACCTGATGTTCAAGAAATATCCGATCGAGGCACAGTTTACGGGGCCGGACCCGGTTGTTTTGCATCAATTGGCAGACAGTGCCCGCAGCATTATGGAAAGCTGTCCGGATGTATATCTGATAACTACGGACTGGGAGCCGCAGATTCCCGTGCTGACCATTGAATATGACCAGCCGACTGCCCGCGCTATCGGACTGAGCCGTAATGATGTAAGCCTCTCGTTGCTTTCGGCCACCAGTGGCATTCCCATCGGTTCTTTCCACGAAGGAATCCATCGGGACAATATCTATCTGCGCTGCCTTGACGAACAGGGAAGACCGATTGAGGATTTGGATAACACACAAATATTTTCTTCTCTTCCTTCTTTGAATGGCTTGTTGACGCAGGAGATGATGATGAAACTGAAAACGGGAACGCTTTCGAAAGACGAACTGGTAGAAACCTTGATGGGAACTACTCCGTTGAAACAGATCAGCAAGCGGATCGATGTACAGTGGGAAGATCCCGTCGTCCCCCGCTATAACGGGCAGCGTAGCCAGCGTGTACAGTGTTCGCCTGTTCCGGGAATAGAAACAGAGAAGGCACGCCAGTCCATTGCCGCACAGATAGAGCAGATCCCATTGCCCGACGGTTATAAACTGCAATGGCAGGGTGAAAGGAATGCCAGTACGAAATCTATGCAGTATTTGTTCAAGAACTTCCCGTTTGCCATTATTCTGATGATCTCGATACTGATTATGCTGTTTAAAGACTATCGTAAGCCGATTATCATTTTCTGCTGCATACCGTTGGTTTTTGTCGGTGTAGTCGCCGTGATGTTGCTGACCGGGAAGACATTCAATTTTGTGGCGATTGTCGGCACATTGGGATTGATCGGTATGATTATAAAGAACGGAATTGTGCTGATGGATGAAATTACGTTGCAGATCAGCCAGGGAGTAGAACCGGTCACTGCGTTGATCGATAGCTCCCAGAGTCGTCTCCGTCCGGTGATGATGGCTTCGCTGACCACTATTCTTGGAATGATTCCGCTGTTGCCCGATGCTATGTTCGGTTCGTTGGCAGCTTCTATCATGGGAGGATTGCTGTTTGGCACGCTCATCACGTTGCTCTTTATCCCGATTCTGTATGCATTATTCTTTCATATCAAAAAGACAGACAAATGAAAAAAGAATTTCTCGTAGCTGTTAGTGTTTTGTTTGGAATGGCGGCTTCTCTTTCTGTTTCGGCACAAGAGAAGCTCAGCCTGAAACAATGCCGTGAAATGGCTCTAAAATATAACAAGGAAATGGCTGCTGCCGATAAACAGACGGAGGCAGCCCGGCTGCTGTCTCTCAGCTATAAAGCTAACTTCTTCCCCAATTTTACAGCAAGCGGAACCGGACTGTATAGTACGGCAGACGGCAGCTTGGGCATTCGGGGAGGAAATCTGCCGGTATTCCTGCCCGATCCCGTTACTGGAGAGTTGGCAACAAGCGGTTACGCTTATTTCCCCGGATTGAATCTGGACTATAAAGTCGGGACCGTCTATACAGGCGGAGTACAAGTGGAACAACCGCTTTATATGGGCGGAAAGATTCGCGCCGCCTATAAAATGTCATTGCTCGGCAAGGAAATGGCACATCTGAATGAGGAACTGACTGCATCCGGAGTGATTCTGAATACAGACAAGGCTTATGTGCAACTAGTGAAAGCCAAAGAAATGAAGAAAGTAGCGGAGAAATATCATGTGTTGCTCAATGAGCTGTTTCGGAATGTGAAGAGTGCCCACCAGCATGGCATGAAACCTCAGAATGATGTGTTGAAGGTACAAGTGAAACTTAATGAGAGTGAGCTGGCATTGCGCAAGGCGGATAATGCGCTCCGTCTTGCCGGCATGAATCTTTGCCATTATATCGGTCGGCCTCTGACAGCGGGGATTGATATCTCGGATGAATTTCCGGAAGTGGAGCAAGAGTGGAAGACACAGGTTGCCGATATCAGTGCCCGTCCCGAATATGGTATTTTGAATAAACAGATCGCCATGGCCGAGCAGCAGGTAAAGCTGAATCGGAGTGAACTGCTGCCACGTGTGGGAGTGAAGGGAAGTTATGACTATTTCCATGGATTGGAAATCAATGACGAAACTTTGATGAAAAAAGGATCATTCTCCGTCTTTCTGAATGTTTCAGTACCTCTGTTTCATTTTGGCGAACGTATGAATAAGGTGCGCTCTGCCAAGGTAAAACTGGAACAGACTCGTCTTGAACAGGAAAATGCCAATGAAAAGATGTTGCTTGAATTGACGCAGGCCACTAATAATTTGGATGAGGCCCGACTGGAATGCGAGCTTTCAGAACGTTCGCTGGAACAGGCGGAAGAGAATATGAAAGTCAGCGGCAAACAGTATGAGGTGGGATTGGAAACTCTTTCGGATTATCTGGAAGCGCAAGTTATGTGGCAACAGGCGTATCAGACGAAAGTGGATGCCCATTTTCAGTTGTATGTAAACTATGTGGCTTACTTGAAAGCGGCGGGGCAACTGCAATAAAGTTCTCAAACTATTCTCATCGCCTTGAGAAAAAATTCTCACCACAGTGAGAAAAAATACTCATGCCTATGAGAATATTTTCTCAAAGGGGTGAGAATAATTCTGCTTCTACCAATCGTATTTCTCGATGTATATATCGAAGGTCGGTTCGTATTTTATTCCGTGTTTTATGAAGATAGCGGCAATCTCTTTTTGATATAAAGAAATATAGAGAAGATATAGTGAGTGTATTTGAGACATATATGTCTCGAAGATAAATTCCTGGTTACTTGCACTTCCCGATTTATTAGGTTACTTTTGTAGCGTATTAAATGAAGAAAGGAGATAGGTGAGTATGGCAAGACCGATTAAAGAAACTCCGATACTTTTCGGAGAAGATGCACGGCGGTTTGAAGAGCGGATGAAAGAAAAACGCAGGGAGACCTCCGAGCAGCGGGCAAAAAGATTGAAAGACTACGAACTGGCAATGAAAATATTTAAAAAATAGATATGGATCGTCAGTTAATAGAGACAACGTATGAGATGCGTAAACTAGATACCTCAGAAAAAATAGAATCGTTCGATTGCGGAGATACCGACTTGAACGATTTTATTTTGAATGAATCTTTCCTGTATCGGGAAGCTTTGCTGGCTGTCAGTTATGTACTTGAGAATAAAGTTAATCAGCGATCGGTTGCTTATTTCAGTCTTGCCAATGACAGGATCTCTTTGTCTGATTTTGAAAATAAAACTGAATTCAATCGTTTCCGCAAACATCGGTTTGTGAATGAGAAGCGTTTAAAAAGCTATCCTGCTGCAAAGATTTGTCGTTTGGGTGTTGACTTGTCTGTAAAAGGTCAATCAATAGGCTCATTCCTATTGAATTTTATTAAAAGTTATTTTATTATTGAGAATAAAACAGGTTGCCGTTTTTTAACTGTTGATGCGTATGCGGCTGCTGTGCCTTTTTATATGAAAAACGGTTTTGTCCCATTGAATGATGAAGATGTGGATTCTGCTACACGTTTGCTCTACTTTGATCTGAATGATATTGTGAAATAATTCAGATTCTGTTCTACTTTTATATAATATAAAATGATGGATTGGTAATGTTAATTGTTACAACATAGTCTTTTGAATTTATATAATAGTGACGATTGCTTTGTTTCTAATTTTCCCCAAACATTTATTAGCCTCTTTTGTTATTTTCCGAAAACTATTTGTAACTTTGTCATCGGAACGTAGCATACCGTTTAAAGGTGTGCGATTGCGCGTTTCCTCGGCTAATAGGAAATTGTAACGGATTTTTTTGATGTATGCCGGGAAGACGCCTGTACTTCTATGACTTCTCATAGGGTACGGGCTGTCTGCCCGTATACATCAGGTAGCCGTTACTACCTCCTATTAGCGGGATGTGACAGCTCCGTACTCTTTTATAATATAAAAGGTACGGAACTAGGTAAGAGTATTAACTTAGTTCCGTTTTTTTATGTCCTATTGGCTCACAACAAAACAAATGTCTGAAAGACATGGCGTTCAGGAAGCAACTCTGCGAAACTGGGCGAATCTCGGTTACATTACCAGTTGCCGGATGGGCAACCAACTGTTCTTGGATGACGAAAGTCTGACTGCCTATCTCGAAGCTCACAAAAGGCTTGGATTGCAAGCGGATTATCTGGCAAAGATTGTGGAAGAGAAAAAGCTGGAACGCGACTTTATTATTTCCAGATATGATGATCTGCTATATGTATTGCGAACACAGAAAACGTGTAAACCTCTATATGAAATTATTATTCGTGAACTTTCCCAATTGATTGTTCATCCCGGAGCCCGTGATATTTTCTACTCCATCTCTATGGGGGAGTCAATAGAGAAAGTTGCCGGTCGGCATCGAATTACTTATGACAGGGCGTTACAGATTTATAATTCTCATCTCAGAGGACTGAAAGTGAGAAAGAATGTGTTGGCTACTTATCGGAAACATATCATAGATGCCCGTTTTCAGTCTTTGGCGGATAAAAGCAAGAATATAAATTTGAATCAGGAAGAAAGGGTACTCCAATTGTCTGTCGGCAAAGTGGCCGATACGAGGCTGACTAATGTCTTGTATAAAGAAGAAATCCGGACGGTAGGGCAACTGCTGGAATTAGTATCGGGAAAGGGATGGAGATGGCTGCTGAAAATGGAAGGAGTAGGGAGGATTTCTTATGACCGCTTGCTGTCCAATCTTCAGTTGGCGGGAGTGGTCGATGAAAGTTTGGAGCAGATACTTTCCGGTCGTTCTGACAGATGATGAGGGGCAAAAGTCAATAGTATTAGGAGAGTTGCTACTGACTTTTGACATCTCCTCGTCTCTTTGTGGTGATGATTCTTCCGTTTTTTAGGGTAGACTACGCATTTGATTCTTTTGATTAAAAACGTTTTATCTTTATAAATTTATTCTGGTACCCCTCAAATATATGCTCTGACGTTTCATTTTCCAATTTCTCTTCAATAGCGTTTACTATTGTGAAGGGGATGGTTTGCCCGTCTTCATTTAAAATCCTGAGGTTGGTTCTCTTTCCATCTATCTCTCTAATGTTCAGTAGTATATAACCTTCTTCTTTAGAGGGGGTACATGAAGTCATCAGGAAATTGTCTTTCTCAAAATGGAAGGCTGAGTACTCTGTGGGTTTATGATTCTCTGTTCCTGTCGGCATTACCCGGGCATATAGAGGAATACGTGAGCTCCAGCCAAACTTGGTAGCAAGGTTGTTAGATGGGTCAACGGAAGAGGTCAGATGGTAACTCCAACGGAACTCTCCTTCTTGGGAAGCTTTGAAGTTGGTATTCCAGTAATTATTCATCACCCACGAGTAGACATGAGGCCTTTCGTATTGTTTCTGATATTGAAATTTACCGAGATTTATGTCTCCTAGTTGATAGAGGGGGATGAGGCTGCTTCCTATAATAATTTGCGCCTGATTATTTTGTACCGATACAAAGTTTTGAACAGTATTCCAGTCTGTAGATGTCCCTTCCAGTTGATTCTTGCCAGATATAACTGTTCCGCCCTGAACGTCGAATGCCAGTTTTCCTTCGGGCAGTTGGAAGGGAAAAGCAACGTATATCCCTGAGGGATCCGTTTCCGGCAGACGCTTGATTGCGTACTCCAGTTCTATTCGTTTGGTATCATGATATAATTTAATTTCCAGATTGACCCCGAATGCTTCGTCTGTTCCCGGAGATTTTCCCTGCAACAGGATACGTTGATAAATAGGTCCATTCGAACTGTCGATGATCCGGCACTCACTCAATCCTGTTCTGTTGTAATCATCCAGGCGATATTGGGCCAATTGGTCACGATTACCTAATTTCTCATAGATAAAAGCACCCAGTTCCCATGGAGACGAACTATCGACCAGTTCACAATTCAATTCTTTATCATACAAACTTTGGATCGTTCCTTTGTCCGGGTTGAGTTGTAGTTTGTAGAAATGATTTTCGATACTGGCATTGTTTATTGTAATAGTTCCTGTATCAGTAGACGGTTGTTTGAAGACAATTTCAAACGTCTTGTATCCCATAGGCGGAATATCCTCTGCGAAAATTGCATAGTAGCACCCTTCTCTGCGATAACGGATCGGTTGAACTTTCAACGAATGTCCTTGAAAGTCTGTTATTTCGAAGAATTGGTTTCGGGGGATCACTTCAAAATCAATATATACAGTCAGCATCTCCGAACGTTTCCAGTTCAACGTATTGAAAATCGTAAGGGTCGGGTTCTTGCCTCTGCGGAGGTCTCCTTGAAGTAAACCGACGGAGGTTTCATACAGCATTTGTGTTCTTTTGACTGCTTCCCATGCATAGGCTGACTTTTCTCCCCATTGCACCTGACTGTTTTCGCACAACGGATCACTGACGCTTTCGGATGCTCCGAACGTGTGTTCATCATAGAATAGCAGGCTTTCATGTATGTGCTCTATTTGTTGATGAGTGGCCTGTGGCAGGCATTTGTCTTTTAATACAGCCATAGACAGTAGCCCTTCTACCGCTGTCATATCCGAATGAGTTTTGCGTGAAGCTGCTGTTTCTCTTGCGGCAGAACCGAAACCGTCTGTCCACCAGTCTGGATATGCGGCTCTGTATGCGGGAATTTTATCCCCGTATCGCTCCGTTACATAATCCATAAATTCGGATGCAGTGGCACTTCGTAGCTTAGGATATGCGTACTTTTCATTCCATTCTCTGATGAGTTTGCATTCAATGATGGAGGGCGGTGAATTATCCGTGAAATAACCGGAGTATTGTACGCCTACTGCATCAAACGGATAATGCTTACGCTCCAGTTCTGATAAATAATGTAGTAACTTCGGTTCTGTCTTTTGAATGTCTCCCTGCTCTATTCCCCAGAAATTGCCAGTATTATAATGGTCGGCACGGTAAGTCAGGATCGGTTTACCTGACGGAGATTCCCATTGGAAGACAGTCGGCATATTAAACGGAACCTGCGATTTGTAATGGTGTTCTCCCATCCACAGGTATTTTATCCCGAGGTCCGGCAGATAATCTGCCAGACACCATGCAATTCCGTTGACGTCATTCTGCATGGCCAGCGCAGAGGGAATTCCATGTTTTCTGAATTCTTTGACAGGCTGAAGGAAAGTCTTGAAAGAGTTTTCGTCTACAATCTCCGACATATTGAAATACATGGAAGCAACTTCTATTTGTCCTTCGGCAATGTATTTTTTTAGTTTGTTCACTTGTTCTTCCGGTCTGTTTTTCAAATACTCGTCTACAGCCCATGCCGATTCGCAGGTCCATCTGAACTTCGCATCATTTGTGTAGTCTTTTGTTTGTTCGCAGTATTCAATGGCATAATCTATATACCGGAGATGTTCCGACAGGATTTCGGTTTGAGGTTTGGTGTAGCCTATATCTGTGTGAGTATGCTGAACGAGATATACCGTCCATTTCTTGACAGGAGTTGCCTTTTCATTGATTTTGCTGACGGTTTTTCCTTGTTCTTTCAGTATGATCGGTAACTCACATGGAGCGGTGACTTCCGGAATGGATGTCTCAATGTTATTTATTCCGGGGGACAATACGTATCTTTCCGGTGGGAAATTACCGACTTGCAGTTCCACCGGTCTCTTTTTATGATGCCAGTTGACTGCTTTTATTTTGACCGGCTGTCTCAGTTCTTTTTTCTTTCCGACCACCAATACAGGAGAGAAGGCGGAAGATACGAGACTGGCTTTGGTCGTAAGATTGTTTGTTTGCAGAGGAGAGTCAGATGTCAGCTTTATCTGGTCGAATGCTACCCAACTACCTGATATGTTTTGGATCGTGAGTGTGTTGTTTCCTGCTCTGAACTCATCAGCCGGAATGTCAAGTGTGACGGATAACTCTTTTGAAGCTGTTTCTTTTGTGTTCAGATATTCTGGATTTGTGCCTTCGGGTGTTTGGATGGATTTCTCGAACCTGTTGAGCCTCACCTCCAGTCGGGGAGGTGAGGAAGGATGAGTTTCTGCAAATAGAAGTCGTAGTTGTATTTGGGTTGTCGGAGAAGGAGCTTCGGCCAATGAAAAGCCAATAACAGCCTGCCCTGATATGCCACCTGCCCAGGCATCACTAGGCCCCGGCAGAAAGTAAGGAAAATCAGCAGAATGATTTCTCCCTACTTCGTATAGATAAACATCATTGATGTAGTTCCGATAATCGTTTTTATAGAACTTGAACTCTTTGGCGGATTTATCTTTGTTTCCTATTTGCCAGACTGTATTTTGAGAATGAGCTGTGAGAGTTCCCAACAATCCGATGATACAAACGATTTCTTTAATTTTTATCTTTCTCATGTGAGTTCCTTTTAGAAAATGATATGCCGTTGCTATATCTTAATTAGAATTCGTATGTATCAGGTGACCAGCTATCCAGCCATTGAATAGCCATGCTTCCGTCTTCACGGAACTGTATAGGCAACCAGATATAGGTTGAGTGAATTAGGTCTGTTTTATTCCATTTGTCAAACATGGCTATGTATGCGTCTTTCTTTCCTTGAATCGGCAGTACATGGGTACTTTGTCCATAGAAGGTTTTGTCGGCATCTTTTCCTACACAAGGATTTCCTTTTACGGTCCATGGTCCTAAAATTTGGGTAGCCACTGCATATTCCGCTTCATTGGGACTCCAGCCGGTACATCCCGAACTGATGACGTAGTATAGTCCGTTGTGTTTGAACACAGCAGGGGCTTCCCGGAATTTACCTGCGAAATTGCGTGTGAAAGTGCCGGAAGGTTTCAGGTAATCGTCGGACAGCAAACTGATATATAATGTAGAATTCTGTTCGGAAGAGTAGATATGATAAGCTTTGCCGTCGTCATCTTTGAATAGGGTCATGTCCCGGCTGATTTGCCCGTTCGGGTGCATCGAACCCAGATAGGTGAAAACACCAGTCGGTGAATCGGAAACAGCGACTCCGGCAGCAGCTTTATTGTAGTCGTCACTGTCCACGTGCAGCCACATTACAAATTTCTTGGTTTTGTCATTGTATATAACTTTAGGTCTCTCCAGCACTTTGGAAGGATGGAGATCGGATTGTGTGTCAGACATTTCCGGTTGGAGAACGAGTCCTTCATATTTCCAGTTGAGAAGGTCCTTGGAAGAGTAACAATTTACTCCACCGGCTTCCGTACGATAACATTCCCAACCGGGAACATTGGGATTCCAGTAAGTGGAATCACTTTTACATTCGCCATACCAGTAGTAAATTCCCTCGTGATATAATATACCGCCTCCGTGAGCATTTATTTTCTCGTTGTTGGTGTCGAGCCATTCTACTCCCGGAGTGATGGCTGTATACTTGTGTGATGTGTCATGTGATGACTGACATGATAATAAAATGGCTGCTGTGATAAGACTGAGTAGGATCTTTTTCATTTGTTACTATTTTTTTTATGATGTTATTTGATTCCCCAATTTTTATTCGGACGATCTCCCATTTCAAGTTCCAATGTGCCGCCTTTGAGCAGTTCTTTTGCCGGAAACTTAAAAGAGTTCAACTTCTTGCCGTTTAGTTTGGCGGACTGGATGTACTTATTTTCCCGCGAAGTATTGCTAGCTTTGATGATAAATTGCTTTCCTCTACCGAAATGTTTTCTCAAATCTATTTTTATTTTTTCAAACAGAGGACTCCCCAGTTCATAAACAGGTTCTGCGTTACAACCTCCGTCCGTCTGGAATAATCCCAATGCAGCCATGACAAACCAAGCGCTCATTTGTCCTTGGTCTTCGTCTCCCAAATAGGCATTTGATGTGTCAAAGCCATAATAGCGGTCGATAATGGAACGGCTCCACCGTTGCGTTTGCCACGGTTGGCCTGCCCAGTTGAATAGAAAGGCGAAGTGCATGGATTGCTGGTTACCTTGTACTACTGGAAAGTCCCAATACTGGTCTCCCGGGGCATTATACCTCCATGGCTCACTGGCTTTGAATCCCCATGACAGCCGGTCGATGAAGAGCTCTTTACCGATAATTTCGGTGAGTGCGGGAACGTTCTGAGGTACAAAAAAAGTAAGTTGCCAGGCGTTTCCCTCTACATAATGATGGTTAGCTCCTGATTTGAACGGATCAAAGTTCTTTTCCCATTCTCCATTGCTGTAGCGCATTTGGGCATAACCTGTCGCCGGGTTGATTGCGTTTTTCCACCAGTTGCCTCTGTTGGAGAATGTTCGGTAATATTCCTCTTTTCCCAGTGCTTTTGCTAGTTGAGAGACTGTCCAGTCGTCATAAGAGTATTCTAATGTGTTAGAAAAACGTCCTTTGTCGGCAGGTACATATTGATGTTGCAGATAAGTTTCCAAATCTCTGTTGCCGGCAAACCCATTGGCTACACGTTGAGCTGGGGTAGTTTGCATCTTTACGATTGCCCGGAACATTTTTTCTGCATCGTAATTCCGTATTCCCATTTGGTAAGTACTTACTAAAAGGGGAATCTCATGTTCGGCCACCATTACAGGTATGTATTTCATTCCGCTGGGGCCTTTTGCCAGCCATCCGTTGGCGTCATACATAGCCAACTGCGATTTTACCCATCTGGATGACCACTCGGGAGCAATCAGATTCCATACCTGATTCAGATTCCAAAAAGTATTCCAGAAGGCATCGCATCCCAAAGCGACAGCATCCGGGTCGTCCAGCTTTTGAATGTTGCCTGCTGCATCCACCCATCTGCGGTCTGCATCACTGAAAGTATTCCGGCAGAAAGCACGGTATAAATTGGTGTAAAATCTTACCTTTTCCCGATAATCGTTGCTGTATATCCGGACTCTGTTTAAAATATTATTCCAACTATCCGACTGATGTTTGCGTACAGCTTCAAAATTCCACCCGAATGGTTCCGTTATCTCATTGGAAAGATTGTTGGAAGCCCCTGCCATATCTACATAAGATATTCCGGAACGTACCATAACTTCCGGATAATCGGTAGTATCAAATTCGGCATAACAGCCGAATCGCTGAGGGTAGCTGGCTGTCATAGTATCTGTTTCCCATAAAGTATGATCGTGCCATCCTCCAAATTTCTTGATATCTTTATTGAATTCAATCACGAAATAAATTGTATAGTTCTGATCCGCATCCGCCGACCATACATTTTTGGATAGCTGCTTGCTGAATCCTTCGATCCGTCGTGCTCCTGTTTGCTTTATACTTCCTTCAACAATTTGGTAATCGTATTCACTAGGGATTTTCAGGTCGATCATGACACGGGCATCCTTATCTTGCGGATATGTATAACGCTGAAAACCACACCGGGAGGTGGCAGTCAGTTCCGCCTTGATTTGATAATCGGTCAAGTCTACTTTATAATATCCGACTTTCGTTTCTTCACTTGTTTTGTCGATGGCTGAACGATACGAATTGGCATCTTTGACTAAGGAAGACTGGCTGCCTATCTCCGTTTTTAAAGGACCGTTGGCAGGCATGATGCCCAGACCCGCCATGGTCCATTCGTGTATGTGGCTAAACGTACCTATGCTCTCGAATGAAGGATCATATCCCGATTGCCAACCGCTATCCTGATTGTCCGGACTTAATTTGACCATGCTGAATGGCATCCACGGACCTGGTGCTATCATCCAACGGGAGTGCGCAGTTCCCATTCGTGTATCGATGTAATCGGCCAGTGTGATTGTATTGTGAGGTGCGCGTCTGATCATTCCTTTATCTAAGATTGCACCATCGGCGGATATGATGTAATGGCTTGTCTTGGGAGACTTGACAACTGGCATCGGAGCTTCTAGTATGTATCTTCCTTTTTCCAAACGTTGTTCCAGTATCTTTTTTCCATCTACTTTCACTTCAAGGAGAGGATGCCCGGAAAGATGTTCTATGTCTACTAATAGTGGTTGGGCTACAGGACTGGTGGTTTGAAAGTCCGCAGCTTTAACATCCCGGAGATAAACGGATTTGTTGACTTCATTTAGTTCAGCATTATCCGGCCCCATAAGTCTGATATCATCGAAGAGAATCCATGAGCCTTCGAGACTTGTAAGCGCGATGGAGTTGCTTCCTTTTCTGATCACTCCGGAGTTCAGAGGAATTTCGATCGTATGCGGTTTGATTTGTGAATAGTCACCGTCTATTGATTTTCCACTTCCTTTGGGAAGGGCATATTTCCATGATTTTCCGTTGATCGTTATTTTAAATAGTGCCGGAAATTCGTGGTGAGTATCTAATAGGTCTATGATTAATTTCCATGAGTCCGTTTCGGGAACTTCCTTCATACCAAAGAGTATGTTTAAAACATGAGTCCGTATACCGGCAGTATAACTTGTTCCTCCCCAATGATCGGCAGGCCCCGGCAGAACATAAGGAAAATCTTTTTGAGGGGAAGACAATCCAATGATATAAAACCTGTCCTCCCAACCAAAATCGTTTGCCAAAAACTCTTTGTATTTGTCAGGGGACAATGCCAACTCACTGGCACTATGATTTTTCTCCCCGATTTGCCAGACAGTCTTGGTAGGTGCTGCACATAATCCGGATAGGAGGAATAAAAACGTGAATAAACTCAATGGTACTCTTTTCATATTAACTTTCGGTCTTTTGGATTCAAGATACAAATTTGTTTTTTACATAGGAATGTATCATTCTTTTTTTGTATACACTCCTATGCAAAAACAAATTCAACTGTTATCACTGTAACAAACTAACCTTTTTACCCCAGAACTTGATTTCGCTGGCGGAACCATAGGCCCCCATTCCTACGTGTGGAGCTGAGAGTGATTCTACAATACGGTATCTGATGTATCTTATATTTTCGTGTTCTTTATCGCAGGCGAACTTAATACTGGGTTGCCAACCGGAAACAGAAATGTTTTTTGTAGTCAGCTGTTTCCATCCTTTTGCTTTCGCACTTTCTTCCCAAGCCGGGTTTATAGATGGAACATCCGGTTCATGGCTTTCCAGGTCTTCTACATCTTCAATTCCCCATATTTGGAATAATCGAGGCATCCAGTCTGTTCTTTCATATCCGGTAAAGAACAGTTCGCATTCGGTAATCGTTGCTGTAAGTCCCATGTCAATGGTCAGATGATGAGGAACTCCTTGATTATCGCTGGCATGATAACCGCTGTCATAATTCCATGTATCATTGTTCCATAACTTTTCTACTGAACCGCCATAACCGTTTACAACATCTGAAGGCATATTTGCGTTGGCAAAGTTAGTTCTGGGGATTTCTACAATCGGATCGTCGGGCAAAGTGTATTCTGAAATGGGCAGGGATACGATATCCAATGCTGTTTCGCTGGGTAGGATTCGTGTTTCTACTGTTAATATAGAAGTAGCTTTCCAATCAGGTAAATTGGTTGAAGCAGCATCTCCTTTCACTGTTAAAGTTAGTAGTTGCTCATTTGAATCATAGTACTTAACTATTGCTTCCACCACATTGTCTGCCTGATTCCAAATTAAGTTGAGCGAGTTGTCGGCAATGACGAATTGTATATCGGTAATTCGCTTGGGATAATAAGTCGCTATGTGCTCCGTTCCGTATACATCTACATTGTAGGTTTCGGATAGTGAGGTATTACCTTCTTTATCCTTTGTGGTTATTTTAACGTAATAGTTGCCTTCTTCCACATCTTTGATTTCATAACTGAATTCAGGTTGCGTTCTGTCAATGTCTGTTGTGAAAACCTTGTCGTAACCTACAAGTTCTATTATGCAAGTCTTTGCTGTGGCTAGATATTTCATAGACCCCGTTATCATCATGCGCTGAAATCCCGGATGTATTTTTACATCCGCCAGCTTTCCTACATAAATTTGTTCTCCGTCTTTGATATATTCAGAATAGGTATCATGAATATCTGTGCAGGAGGTCATACACAGGAGAATAGTAGTTATTATATATATTACTTTTTTCATTTCTGGCTATTTTATAAGGTTATTCTTCACCTTGGATATCTCCCCAAAGAGTGATTTCTGACATAACTGATGTTTCCATTCCCGACCATGACATTAAACTCTGGAACCGGAAGTAGCGAATGAATGGTACATCTTGGTTGAGGGTAAATACATGGCCTCTTTGGGCTTCCTCAATATCTTCCTGAGTAAGCGCATCACCAAATGCCCCGCCGGATGGTTTCTTCATTTCTCCATCAAATAATACCACCCAGTTATCCGGATTCTGCAAATCTTTACCCTCTTCGCAGCCATATAATTTGAAGTACTTGGGAGCTCCATGGGCATATAATAAGTCTTGGCTGTCCAGACGTTGCCAGAATTGGAATTGGCTGAGACGTACATTGACATTCAAATCAATACTGAAGGCATGCGGGAAAGGTATCGGGTATTCGGTATGTCCCCAGTTCCATCCACCTATTTGCCCGTCCCATAGACGGGAATGATAACCTTCGTGGTAATCCCAGCTGACATCATCCATAACTTTGACAAGTTGGAATTTTGTTTTATCTAATAAGCTTTCTTTCCAAGGAGTAATTTCGGCATACAATGTGTCGGAAGTGTTTTCCCATTTATCCCTAACGAAGATGGCTAATTTCAATAATTTATGTTCTAAGCCTTTTATAGTCAGGCGGCCTTCTTCCTGTTGTGAGGAGTATACGTCATGGATCTCGTATTCATTGTGCTCATCTACCCATTTGTAAATGTAGAAAGATAATGCACTTCTTGCTGCATTATTGAAATCGAGGAAGAAACCTCCAAAACTTTCAGTCACTTTTAATGATTCTTGTGTCTGAACGACTGCAGGAGTCAGAGGCTCAATAGTCACGATAGCCGGTGTGGAATAGTTTTCGTGGCGGTCTACAGAGTAAAGTTTGACCTCTCTCTTTTGTGTATCCCCCAGCCCTTCTATTACCAAAGAATCTACATACATGGAAGATCTTACTTCATGCTGTTCTCCGCGGGTATTAGTGAAGATAGCTTTGACGTATAATAAATCGACATCATCGGAAGGAGTATATTTAATAATAGCTCCTCCGTTTACATTCTTCACCGATATATTAGTAATCGGTGCCGGAGCTTTTCCATCATTCGTACCGCGTGGTTCGGCCTCGTAATCACCGGCGCAGTTTGCAAAACAAACTGCTGCAAGTATTAAAAGTATAAAAGCTATATTTTTCATCTTTGTCATTTTTATGTTAAAAGTTACCATTGAGGATTCTGAACAAGTTTCGGATTTCTGTTGATAGAATTTGTCTTAATAGGCCATAAATAATCTCTTGGCATGAATTTTCTCGTGAAGAGAACTCGTGCATTATAAAAGTACTCCGGGTCCTGCTCTAATACCGACCAGCCTTTTATCTGAGTATTCAGATATGTAGAGCCTAACTTCCATCTGCGTACATCATGGTAACGATGGCCTTCGAATGCAAGCTCTATCATTCGCTCTTTCTGTATAATTTCACGCATTCCTCTTTGGGTGGTTGGCTTATCCGGGCGGTTGGAATGATTACGCCATGTATTTACCAAAGAACCTCCTTCATCCAGACCGGCTTTATTCCTGACCTGTTGTACATAGTAGTATACATCTGTAGTCGGAGTTTCATTAAGCTCGTTGAGAGCTTCTGCATATAGCAGGTATAGATCGGACAGGCGAATAATCGGGAAAGAATATACGTAATTGATATTGGTCGCACTGGTGTTTACGTTTTGATAACTAACCAATTTCTTTGTGAAATAACCTGTCGGTGAATATAGTTCGTCTGAAACGCCGGCAATATCTCCTTTCTTTGATTTGATAGGATAGGAGCTCGTTTCATTGTCGTTACAGCATTCGATGGAGAACCATTTTCCACCATCAAAACCAATATAGGCATAAAAACGAGGCTCTCTGTTTAAATGCATCTTGATAGTTGTGTAGTTTGGTGTAAAATGAATAGGATCATCTTCTGGAGTTGTTGTCAGTTTATATCTGTTTTCATATTCATAATCTTTATCCTCATCCATCGGGACTCCGTTCGCTGTATAGAATTGTTCTACAATTTCTAATGACGGCACAAGTTGTGAGCAACTACGAATCATTCTGTTCCCCAATGAATAGCTGGTTAAATGCGCTTGGCATAGATTCTGTATTCCATCTGTTGCATTGGAACCTAATGCCCATATTATTTCAGAATTGAAACGACCGGTAATTGTGTTGCGTAGTGTCAACTCTTGTTGTAAAGTTGATGAAGGAGTATAATTTAGCTTCTCATCAAATTTGTATAAAGAAGCTCCGGCTTCGTGGGCAGTGTTGATGGCATCCAGGCACGCTGCGGCTGCCGCCTCCCATTTTTCCTTTTTATACTCTTGGTCGAAGAAAGGTATCCCTTCTGAATTGACAAATTCAGCATACATCGTATTGCCGTTGAATAAAGGACTGGCAGCCAGTATTAGTAATTTAGCCTTGATTGCTTTCGCAATAGGTAATGTGATACGCCCTAATTCCGTGCGTGGAGAAGTCACATTGAATGTTAATCCGGAAGGGATGTTCATGGCTTCATCCAATAAATCAGTTGTATAAGTGACGATATCATTAATCGTTTCTCTCTCCAGTTGCATCATATCTAAGTCTGCTTCTACGCTGATGTTCTCTTTAAGTAAAGGAATGGGCCCATAGTGCAACATGAGATAATAAATATAATATGCTTTCAGAGTCATCACTTCGGCTTTCCATTTATTTTTCTCTTCCATACGCATGTCAGGTACGCGATCGATGTTGTCTATAAAAATATTGCATTCATGGATTCCTCTGAATATGTTGTAGCCTCCCTGACCTCCATCCCAGTAATTTAGTAAGGGGTCGTTAGAGTTTTGCATACCACGTGCAATGTTGAATGAGGTTATATTTTTATAGTAGTGGGACTCTGGTTTCAGATACCACATTTCTCCACCGCAGATGAGGCCGGAGTTGTGATCAAGATTGGCTGCTGCAGGTACGAAGTTATAGCAGGTGGCTAAATATTTTTCAGCATTAGCCCGAGTGTTGAATGCCATTTCAAGCGTTGCGATATTATCCGGCACGATATCAAGATAGTTGCAGGATGTGATTAATATCGCCAATAATGTACTAGTGAATAAATGTTTGTATTTCATAATGTAATCAGAAGCTTAAGTTAATACCAAAATTGTAAACTGCCTGAATAGGATATTGCATTCCGTCGTTTCCTTGTTCTACATCCCATAATTTAAAACGATTCCATGCGAAAAGATTTAGTCCGCTGGCATAGATTCTCAAATTGGACATACCTAGATGGCTGGTCAGCCTTTTAGGTAATGTATATCCGATTTCGACTGATTTTAAACGCAAGTAAGAACCGTCGCGTAACCACCATGTACTGTTTCTGTTATTGTTTGCAATGTCAGTAGTTGACAATCTTGGGAAAGTAGCGTATATATTACGATTCGATTCAGACCAGTAATCATCCGCATATGCTTGCATCATACCATTGAGGTTATTTCCTCCGAAATCCATTTGCATGAAAGGATTTGTTGCTTTGGAATTAATAAAGAAAGAAGATCTCGCTGCTCCTTGAAAGAAACAAGAAATATCAAAATTCTTGTATCCCATCGACACTCCGAAGCCGTATACAATTTCTGGAGAAGAGGAAATTCCTATTGGAACAATATCTTCATCATTAATTATTCCGTCATTATTTACATCTTTGTATTTTATGTCACCGGGCATATATTCACCATATGTCTGAACAGGTGAATTTGCAATATCTTCTTCATCAATGAACAGTCTTTCCGCTATTAATCCATAAGTCTGATTAATACGTTTTCCAATATGACTAAGCCAAGGGTAAGGACGATAGGGTTCTTCTACATGCTCATATTTGCCTGTTGCATAAGTGAAATTGCCACGCACTCCTAACCAGAAGTTTTTATTGAAAGCGTGGTTGGCATCTACCTGCACTTCGAATCCATGTGAAGAAGCTTCTCCTTTATTAGCATAAAGAGGTGCACTGAATCCCATTTCATACGGGATGGTTTGGCGTTCGCCAAAGATGTTTTTTCGATATTCGGTGAAGTAATCGAATTGTATGTCAAATATATTAAATAGCCCAACTTCGAGACCTAAATTCATTTTTTGAGCAATTTCCCATTTGATTTTGTCATTTCGATAGCGTATCATGTCGATAGTACCGACATTCCGTTCAAAATCTTGTCCCCAACTGAAATTTGCACCACTACCGTTTAGATTTACCTCGGACATATAAAAGAATCTGTCATTCCATGCACCAATATTGTCGTTACCTACCAAACCGTAAGTTCCTTTTAGTTTCAGTTTATTGATAATATTCTTAAGGTCTTGATTCCAAAACTTTTCTTCGGAGATCATCCAGCCTGCTCCTATCGAAGGAAAGAGTCCGAATCGTTCATTTTTGGCAAATCTTTCGGAACCATTGTAACCAAAGTTTGCTTCAGCAAAATATCGTCCGTCGTATGCGTATGTAAAACGACCTGATAATCCAATGTTACGGGCTGGTAAAGATGTCTGTATCGAACTTGCGCCTCCGCTCTTATTCTCTCTCAGAACTCCTACTAATAATCCGGTGATATTATGCTTTTCCCGGAACGTACGGTTGTAGTTGAGAGATGCTTCATAATAATACGAACTGCTGACTTGATTCCCTTCTGCTGTATAATCCAAATCTTCCCGTCCACCATTAGGGTTCAGCTCCCTTAAAGTATATGTGTCGGTTAGTTTATCATAATAGCTGATTGAATAATAAAAGGGTGAAGTAGAACGTTGTTGTCCGCTGTATGAATTTCGGGTAGTACTTGCGAAGACTTTGATACTAAGTCCTGGAGTTATAAAATCTAATTTCTGATTTAATTCCGCCTGGGCAGAAATAACCGAATTGGTGTATTGTTTGTAACCACGTATCATTTCCGCATAGGGATTGATGTAATTACCATCACCTGCGTTACCAAATAAAATATGTGAAGTAGATGTATGATTTTCATCAGGCATATAATATTTGGGGAATAAAACAGGACTTGTTGCCATTGCTCTTCGGTATAGATCATTGCCGCTTACAATAGGACCGGTATAATCATCAAAATTGCCACTGAATTTTACAGAAAATGTAGTCGTCTTGGTCACATCAATATCAATGTTAGAACGTACATAGATTTTTTTTAAATCAATGTTACTGTTATAATTGTTTCGTTTATCTACCTTCATGATACCATTGTCATCCGATATGCCTAAAGAAACATAATATCTGGCAGTTTCACTACCTCCGCTCATATTGATGTTGGCACGTGAATTAAATACATTATCATTAAATAATTCATTGTACCAGTCTACCGCCGGATATACATAGGGATTTTTGCCGGCTTTTGTTGATGCTATTTTCTCATCGGTATGAGGCCGGACAGCTAACGGATTACGTGTGAGTACAGCTTCATTGTGGTATTTCATATAGCTGATAGGATCTACCATGTCTATTCTTTTTGTAGGTGCTGACAATGAACCTTCCACTCTGGCACTAATTTTTACCTTACCGGGTTTGCCTTGCTTGGTAGTAATCAAAATGACTCCATTAGCTCCGCGTGCACCATAAATGGCAGTTGCTGTTGCATCTTTCATTATAGAGAAAGCAGCAATGTCATCTGCGGACAGTCTGGAAAGATCAGTAGTAGATGATTCGATATTATCGATTAATATCAGTGGACTTTTAGAGTAACCAAAAGTTGTCACACCGCGAATAAAGAATTCCACATTGTCATTTCCAGGTTCACCGGACAACTGGTAAGATATAATTCCGGCAACATTACCACCTAAGGCTTGAGTCAGATTACTGGTTGGAATTTTTAATCTTTCAGGTTTTAAGGTTGATATTGCTCCAATCACACTTTCTTTTTTCTGTTTAGCAAAACCAACCACAGTAACTTCATCCAATTCATCTACCTTTGGCAAAAGTTTAATGGTTTGAGGTACTTTATCTATCTTGTATTCAATAGATTGGTATCCTAAAAATGAGAAAATCAAAATAGAGCCTGGTTCGGATGAAATAGTAAATAAGCCATCTATATCCGAAATGGCTCCTTTTGTTGATCCTTTCACCTGTACAGTAGCTCCTGCAATAGGCAAATCTGTTTCATCCACAATTTTCCCTGATATTGCTTTGGATGAGTTGTTACTACTACTGGTTTGAGCTTGCAAGGTTACATAGCTTTCAATGATTAGAAGGAAAGCTATCCATAATACGAAGCGTGGTAAGTTGCATAAAAGCTTCTTCATACTCTGTGATTTTAAAAAGTAAGTCATAAGGGTTTTATATTAGATTTAATGTGATTTCTTGTATATAAAGGCTGTATATTTTAATCTACATAGTATTAATTGCTTATGATATATGTATTATATAATGTCTATATGTATATACATATTGCAAATATATATATTTAAAGCAGGAAAACTAGAAAGATTTATTTATTTAATATAAATTTATATATGAATGGTTGTTTTGAGAATAAATGTTAATGCGGCTTTGTGTGTATGGTTTTAAATTTATGAAACGAACATAAAATTAGATAGATTACACAAATTAGCATGACAAGGATGGAGCCTGATTGGCTTTCGGTATAATCTGCGCAAACTCCCATGAGAGGAGGAATGATGGAGCCACCGGATATCCCAGTTATCATGAGTCCTGATATTTCGTTGGTTTTATAGGGTAATGTATGCAAGGCTAGCGAGTAGATGACGGCAAATATGCTAGACATTGCAAAGGCTATAATGCATACTAATAACAAAATAATATATTGAGAATGTATCCAATAAATGCAGGACAAAGCTATTAATACAATGAACATATTGATCCGATAATAATAAATTTCGGAAAACTTTGCTAATAGAATTACACCACATAAGGTCCCCAAAGTGCGAGCGGCAAAATACCAGCTTGTACCATAACTTGCGATTTCTTTAGTCAACTCTGCATTTTCAATTAAAAGTTTTGGGGTAAATACATTCATTCCTACATCTAAGCCAACAATACAAATGATGCCTCCGAATAAAAGGCAGATGGTTTTATTTTTCAGGAGAGAAATAACTTGATAGAAACTGGATGTTAATCTTTTGTCGTCTTTCTCATTTATTGGAGTGAAAAATAACCAGATTCCGGAAATTAGAGTAATGGCGGCGAATATGGGAAACATTAATATCCAGTTGTTGAAATAAACAGAGCAGAATCCGGCCACTATAGGTCCTACAAAAGAAGATAGTGCTTTGATGAATTGTCCGGCTGTCATAATGCTTGATAATTTTCCTTCAGCGATAACATTGGTTAATAAAGGATTAAGTGACACTTGAAGGATGGTATTTCCTATGCCTAAAAGTGCAAAGGCGATATAACAGGCTGTCTGTGTGAATGTAAGTAATGGAAGTAACATTCCAATAAAAGTAGATAAAAGTCCTATCAGTGATATTGTTTTTCTACCTTTCTTGTCCATCCAGATAGAAATCGGAATAGAGATGAGTAAAAACCATATAAATACCATTGATGGCAGGAAACCGGCTTGGGTTTCGCTCCAACTGAAATAATCTTTCGCATAGGTGACTGATACTCCTACTAAGTCACAGAACCCCATAATAAAGAAACCAAAAAGAACTGGTAGTATCTTACTTTTATTTTTCATATGTGTTTATTTATTTAAATGCATTTGGATTTGGTCGGTCACCCATAATGAAATGAAGTGTTCCTCCTTTTTTGAGTTTACTCCATTCTATATAGTTATTACTAAGGCGCTTGTTATTGAATCTTACATATTGAATGTAACAATTGTCTTTGGATACATTTTCTGCTTTTATGATAAGTTTTTTTCCAGAGTAATAGGTGTTGTCTAACAGAATTTCTACCCGGTCAAATCGCGGACTCCCCAGTAACCATACAGGATCTTTGCTGCAACCGCCATCCATTTGGAAAAGTCCTATGCTGCTTAAGATGTACCAAGAACTCATTTGGCCTTGATCTTCGTCTCCCGGATAGGCGTCTCGGGGACCCATTCCATAATATTTTTCTTGTATAGCACGTGCCCATTTCTGGGTGTGCCACGGCTCACTGGTATAAGAGAAGAGGTAAGCTGCCTGCATATTTGTTTCATTCCCATGATTAATAGGATAAGCTCCCATATTATCTCCTAAAGCATTGAAGCTTACTTTTTCGGATGTTGCAAATCCGGCATTCAGCCGGTCGATGAATTGACGCTCTCCTATTAAATTGATGAGGCTTTTTACATCATGAGGAACGTACCAGGTGAATTGCCAAGCGCTGCCTTCGCAAAATCCGGGAGCATGATATGGGTTGGTGTTTTCGATCCACTCTCCGTTGGGACGTCGGGGGCGTACATATCCGGTTGATGGGTCGAATATGTTTTTCCAGTTATCAGAACGTTTCATAAATGTATTGAAGTCATCTTTTTTATTAAGAGCGTCAAAATATTGAGCAGCGCAATAGTCTTGATATGAGTATTCCATTGTATTGGAAACGTATGATTGATAATGCGGAGAATTCCAATCCCATGCGTCATCGTATAGAGGTACATAACCTTTGGTTATATAATCGGGATAACTTTCGTTACCGACTTGTCCTCCTCCGGGATAGTTTATCATAGTGGCTGTTTGTTGGTGAATTAATGCCCGATACATGAGTTGACTGTCGAAGTCACGAATTCCATGTTGATAGCCGGAGACTATCAATGGCAAAGCAGGATTGCCTATCATGACTCTGAAATATTTCATACCGGGATTACCATTGGGAAGCCAGCCGCCACGACGATAGAACTGCTCGTAAGTGTAAATCCAATTGGACATGTACTCCGGATAGAGAAGATTATAAAATGGACCTAATGTCCAATGCATTCCCCAAGCAGAATCACCTCCATATACGCTTTTACCTGGCTTGTCTATAAGAGCTTTGTTACCGTTCATATCTATCCATTCCCCATTTACATCATTCCAGATGGTCCGTGGACTGATAGAACGGTAAAGATTGGTGTAGAATTTTTGCTTTAAGAGGTAATTGTCTGTTGTGATACTGACTCTTTGGAAAAGTGTTTCCCAGGTATCTTGTTGATTGGTGACAACTTTATCAAAATTCCATCCGAATGGTCTCGCTATTTCTTCTTCCAGATTTAGCCGTGCGTTATCAATGCTTACTAATGAAATACCTGTCCTTACCATAACATCATCACCAGTGTTAAGGTTAAAGTCGAGGAAGATTCCTGCGTCCAGTTTGTCTTGACTGTTATTTTCGACTGTAAATACCTGTCGGGACTTCATGTTTGATTTATGTAGCTGTTCAATTTGGCTATATACTTTGTTTCGTATCCAGCCATTCATTGTTTTGAATGGCTTATCAAACTGCATGACAAAATGTAATTTATATCTTTGTACTCCATGGTATCCTGTTGACCGGCAATCGTTCAAGGTCCATCCCTCTATTTCTGTGTCAGATACTTTTTTTACGTATACATCATCTAAATTCCAGTCGTATTCTGCTGGAAAGAAAAAGTCAACTAGTATTCGTGGCTGCTCTACTTTGTTGAATGTGTATCGCTGAAGGGAACTGCGGGTAGTTGCTGTTAATTCTGCTTGGATATTATAATCTGTAAGATTAACAGAATAATAACCGATTCGGGCTGTTTCGGTTTTCTTATTAATTCGGGAGCGATACCCATAGTCCGGCTGTTTTTCTGTTCCGGGTTGTATTTTTAAATCTCCCGTAGTTGGCATCATTAAGAGTCCTGTCATTGTCCATTCGTGAATGTGGCTGAATCCCATTATGTTTTCAACGTTATATTCATATCCTGCTTTCCAATGGGCATCTTCGTTATCGGGCATAAATTTTACCATTCCAAATGGCATCCATGGTCCGGGGCCTATCATCCATCGTGAACCACTGGAACCAGCAAACTGATCAACATAATCAATTGATCTGCGTAGTTGCTGGTTACTACGGATAAATTCTTGAGTTGCTACTGTTTGTCCTTCTGTTGATATTTTAACTTTGATTTTAGACTGGTCTTTAAGTTTTCCGGTTGGAATTTCGTAGATATTCTCTCCTTCTTCTACTTGTTTGAATATCTTCTTTTGGTTGATTTGTATTTTAAGTGTTCCGGATTTTTTAGTTATAGTTTTCAGTAGAAGAGGCTGTGTTCTTGTTTTCCCTTGTTCTAATTCATAATCAGCCATTTTCATTGAAATAATAGGAGTATCACCTATCTTATTGATTTGTGTCTCTTGAGGTCCGTTTAGGCAAATGGCGTCAAAAGTTAGGGATTTACCGTTGAATAACTGCATTACAATCTTGTTGTACCCTTTCTTTAGAATTCCGGGCTGTATTGAATATGTTAGCTGTTTGGTGCCAGGCTTTATAGGAGAATCGTAATTCTTTCCGTTGACTTCCAGTCTTAAGAACATACAGTCTTCGTATTCTACATTCTCTATAAAAATATTCCATTGATATTTCTTTAGCGGATTGACATCGGATAGTTTTATTAAAATAGGAAGTTGTATCCTGCATTGTCCTGCCCAGTAAGATGAGCCAGCCCATTCAGCAGTAGGCCCCGGTATAATGTATGGAAAATCGGCCGGTGTGTGTTCGCCTGCATAAAAATATTTTTTATTATCCCCAAATCCGGAGATAATAAATCGATCTTTTCCATCCGGTGCTAAGGCAAACTCCTTGGATGAATTATCTGTTTTGCCAAGTTGCCAGATTGTGCTGTATTGTGGATATACATTCGCAATACAATATATGAAAAAGATAATTTGTACAATAGTTCGTTTCATAGTAGTTGGATAAGATGTTTTTATTAAGACATTATTTCAAAGTAACTTCTTTTTTTACAAAGGCTTTTACCAACATTATTCTTTTGTCGGGATTTTCATTTATGATTGTATATGATCGGGCAGCAGCAGGGATGACAAAAGTCTCTGCATAATTAAAGCGTTGTTTCATGCCGTCCTCTGTTTCAATGCAAACGGAGTCTCCTTCTACTATCATACATACATGGCATGTATTTTCTGTATTCATTTGAATACGGTCTTTGAAGGTGTAACGATATACATCATAAAAATGCTCTTTATGAGTAGGTAGATGCTCTATAGTACACTCCTGATTTTCTTTCATGATATATGGATGGCATATCAATTCCTGGATTACTTTTTCCCCTTTTCTTTCAAAATATAGATTATTCATTCCGTGTTGAATGTTTAGAGGTCGTGGTTTCCCGTCTAATCCCATGCGTATCCAGTCGTACATTTTAAATGTGAAAATATAGGGTGCGCTACTTATTTCCAATACCACGCAATCTTTTCCTGAAGCATGTATGGTGCCATTGGGAATAAGAAAGAAATCGTGCTTTTTAGCTTGGTGTTTTTGAACAAACCTTTCTATCTCTACCTTCGTTGCTTTTTGTTGACTTCGTTCCAAGGTATATTGGAATTCCTCAGGGACGATGTTGTCTTGAAAGCCTAAATATACACATGGCGAGTTTTTACAATCCAATATGTAATATGTCTCATCTTGGGTGAATGGCATGTTAAAATGCTCTTGTATATATCGGGGGCGTGGATGGCATTGGATAGAAAGATTATCTCCGTCAAAGGTGTCTAGAAAGTCGAAACGTATCGGGAAATCGTACTTAAATGTTTCCGAACATTCTCCTAATATATTCTGATAATCACTATACATAAGAAAATCGAAAGATACTTCAAGCCGATATCCGTCACTCTCCAGCATTAGTCCGTTTTCAAGTACCATCAGTTCAAAAGACCATGCCAGATTATTTACTTCTTTATTTAATCCTTGAATATGATTTTTCATCCATTGTCCTCCCCAGGCGCCAGGCTCGAACCATGGACGAACTCTGAAGAAATTGCGGCTCATTTTGTGCAATCCTTCTCGTAGGTCATTTCCTGAAATCATTAATAGTTCATCCCATTCTCTTTGTCCGTCAATAAGTAGGTCAATCAGAGGCAGGCATTGCTTTTTGTGCTTATTAAGAACAATCCAGTCTACAAAATATAGTTGTTTGTAAGCCTGTTGATTGTCTTTTCGATAATCTAATCCTAAATTATTGATGGCTCCGGCGCGCATTCTAAACTGAATCTCATTTTTAGGAATATCAATATAAATCAGGGGAGCTTTCCATTGAGATAGGGCTGCTCCTGTACCTATAAATATATTTAAATCTGCTTCCGGGTCAGGTTGTATGGAATTAAGCTTATTTTCATCAAACCAATTAACCAAATGCTTATCAGTAATGGTGCCGAATAACGGATTATCTCCTCCAAGATAAGGAGCAATCATTTTTTCAATAGTCTGTGGATCTTTCATTGCTACACTGGAATGAAAGAATCGCACATTCTTTCCTCTTTTTCTGAGTTCTTCTCCTAACTTAATGATTAATTCATCCCAAAAGACTCCAATATAACCATCTATTTTTATTTGGGAATGCTTTTCTATCCAGTCAGCTAGTTGGTTTATACCTTTCCCAATTTTGCCTTTTCCCAATGGAAATGCCGGGTATATATCATATTCTCCTGATGAGGTGGCAGTAGAGTTAGTAGGTGCAATAAATTGCTGTGTGTGTCTTTTCTCTTTTGTATTTTCCATATTTTCAAGTATGTTGCTTGTGTAAATAGCAGATCCGATTAATGGCGACATATCCCATAATTTACAGATATCTATTTTAGTGATTAAATTGAGTTTCTTTAATTGAAACTGAATATTATCTAAAAAGAAGTCAGAAGCTTTCGCTATATTTCCTCCTATAATAAGTTTCTCCGGTTTAAAATTTAGCAGGAATGGGGTTATGAATTCTACGAAATTTGAAGCGAAGTTTTCAAATAATGACTGTGCATTATTGTCTCCGTTCGAAGCGCGTAGTGCGATTTCTTTTACGCCAGTTACCTTTTTATCTGGAAATAGCATATTCCATGTATTTACAAACCATCTTGTCGAAAAAAAGTCATCTGCCATTCCGTCTCGGTAAGGTATGTTGTAGAGATATCCATGTTCAGGTATTCCTTCTGTCAGTTCGTTCAAAACAGTATCATTTTCAAGAAATGTACTTCCAAGTCCGGTGCCGATTGTGACTATAATGCTTCTACTTGTGTCTTTTGCTGCTCCTGCATAATACTCTCCAAGGGCATAAGCGGATGCGTCATTTATGAAAACAGTATTCAGGTCAGATACTTTTTTAATTTCTTCTTTAAGGTTAAGACCGAAAAGTGACTGAAACTTTGGCACACCATAAATGGCAACTATACCTTTGGCATAGTCGCAAGGACCGGGCATGGCTATACCGATTCCGCCTAATTTAGATAGGGGCATATAGGCTTGAATGTCAGTAATAACTTTTCCGACTTTCGTAATGATGCTTGATGTTGAATCTGTGGCATTCAGTTCTTCGTGAGATAGTATGTTTTGATGAATGTCATTCGTTAGAAGGTTGACGATTCCACCTTTTATATGTGTACCACCTATGTCTATTCCCAAATAATACTTCATAGTTATTATGATTTAATTAATTAGTATGTCTGAACATATAAACATTTGCAAATGTATTCTTTTTCTTGAAAAGAACAAAAAGTATTGCCTGTTTTTATTTTTATTTTTATCTTTGTAAAAAAGTTAATCATGAAGATATTAGTTAACCATAACAGCGCAATCCCCCTTTATCTTCAGATAGAAGAACAGTTGAGGACTATTATCAAAGGGGAGGAATATAAACAAGGTAAAATGCTTCCAAATGAAATTGATTTGTCTAAACAATTGGGCATATCTCGTAATACCTTGAGACAGGCGATTAATAACCTTGTGAACGAAGGATTGCTGATGAGGAAAAAGGGAGTAGGTACAGTTGTTGTAAATTCAGCTGTATGTTCCAAAGCTCAGAATTGGATGAGTTTCACACAGGAAATGAAAACTTTGGGAATTGTACCAATGAATTATGAACTTCATGTTAGCTGGACAAAGCCTACAGATGATATAGCCCTTTTTTTTAATGCTCCTGATGTAAAAAGAATACTGAAGTTAGAGCGTTTACGTGGAAATCAAGAATACCCTTTCGTGTACTTTATATCCTATTTTAATCCTAAAATAGGTTTAACAGGAAGTGAGGATTTCTCCAGACCTCTTTATGAGATATTGGAAAGAGATTATCATGCTATTGCAAAAGTTTCTAAAGAAGATATTAGTGCCAGGCTGGCTGACAAGTACATTGCTGGTAAGCTTGAGATAAAGGTCGGAGATCCAATTTTGGTGCGTAAAAGGTTTGTTTATGATCCCGAAGGGTGTCCGTTGGAATGGAATATAGGATATTATCGTGCGGATAGTTTTATTTATTCACTTGAGTTTGAGAGAAATATTTGATCTTATACTCATAAAAAAGTGAAGATTATAAGGATGCCCGAATCCTGCTCAGCGACTGCGGTGTTATCCACAGATAAGATGCAATGTACTTTAAAGGCACATATTGCAACAGTTCCGGAGTCTCCTTGATAAGAGTCAGGTAACGTTCCTTCGCTCGTGGACTGCCGGAGTTGATGAGCCAGTTTTCTTGCAGAAGAAGCTGGTGATCCATCAGCCGCAGTCCCAGATTGGCTAGTCCGATGGAAGAATGATATAATTGATTCAAGGTTGCGCGGGATATACTGTAGGCTACACTGTCGCACATTGCTTCAATATTAATCAGTGAATAAGCATTGTCTGCATATCCCTAGACGGAGAAAGCTGCTTCTCCGTCTGAAGCGAACTAGATGGTGGCATCTGCTCCGTCTTTGTGGTAATATGCCCGCCATATTCCCGTTTTTATAAAATAAAGGTTGCTGTTCTTTGTCCCTTCGCGTACAATGAGGTCTCTCTTTTTGAAATGTACTTCCTCCATACAGCCTAGTAAGGTCTGTACGTCACTTTCCAATACTTTATATTTGTCGCAGAGTTTTTTAATGAATGCATCCATGTTGCAAATATACTCATAGTCGGTGGACCATGAAGCGATCTTTGAAATAAATTCCGATAATATAGAGAGTCGTTAACAATTCTGCCAACGGAACAGCCAACCATATTCCCGGTACTCCTAAAACAAGTGGAAGTACAAAGAATCCGATCAGCATGAATACCACTCCCCGCAGAAGAGTGATGATGGTGGCTCGTTGACCTCGTCCGATGCTCTGGTAATAGCCGATGCCTATCATATTGGCGGCAAAAAATATGAATCCAACCCCAAAATAAGGAATGCCATTGACCGCAATATCAAAGGCCGGACAGCTTCGGTCAATGAACAACGAAACAATATTCTGACGGCATAGAAACGTGATGATGAAAAAGCTGATTCCGCAAATTAAAGCTGTACGGATGGCAAGATGCAGGGCTTTTCGAACCCGATCCGGTTGCCCGGCACCGAAATTATAGCTGATAATCGGCTGTGCGGATTGTGCGATGGCATTGTACACCATAAAGATGATGGGGAAGAAGTAGCAGGCAATGCTGAACGCAGCTACTCCGTCTTCTCCGAGATGATGGATAAAGACATAATTCCCTAAAAACATCATACAGGCGATGGAAGCCTCACTGATGAAAGCGGAAGTTCCCAGTTTTATCATATAGCCACCGTTACGGAGCGTTAGCATCAGGCTTTTCAAACTTAGCTTGATGCGATGCAAATGAATGTTGCGGGAGAACCGCGTAAGATAGATTACAGTCATCAATCCACCTACTACTGTTCCCAGGCTGGTGGCAAAGGCAGCACCCATCATTCCCCAGCCAAATTCAAAGATGAAAATATAGTCGAATATAATATTGAATATAGCTGCGATGGCATTGCACATCATGGCATAATTGGGAGATCCGTCCAGCCGGATGAAAAACATGCCTGTGCTCAATAACTCATAGAATACGAGGAAGGGTAGATACCAGATCATATATTCTATGACAAGAGGCAATAATCTGTCTGAACTTCCGAGTAAGCATCCCAATGGCCCTACGAAGCAAAAACATAAAGCAGACATCACTAATACGATGAACGTAGCGAATACAAGAGCCTGAGTAATGTTGATATTTGCCGCCTTGCGTTTACCTTGAGACAGATAGATGGAAGCGACTACTGAGCCTCCGACTCCGAACATCAGTCCGATGCCTGTTGCGATCATAAAAAGTGGAGCTGTTATATTGACGGCAGCTAGGGCGTCACTGCCTATTCCCTTACCTACGAATATGCCGTCTGTAATAACGAATATAGCTGAGAATACCATTCCCAGTACCGTAGGAACTAATAACTTACGAAACAACATGGAGATGTCCATACTACCGAAATCAATACTATCTTTCATAACTTTTTATTTTTAGTTTGTTGAAAACATCTGCAAAGGTAGATGGATGGAAGGAGATTAAAATTATCATTTGATAATTTCCGCCTGTCATGCTTGTTTTTGTTTAATCAGGATATGGGATATTTATCTGATTCTTATTTTCATGGCTTGTGCGTCGAATGTTACCGACTCATTATGGAACAGTCTTTCTATATGTCCGCTCGTTATCATCTCATTGGTAGGCAGGCTGTAGAGTTGAGGATTATCAATCAGCATGATTGTGTCGCAAAGTGAGAGAGCGATGTCCAGGTCGTGTGTGGAAAACAGGATACACTTTCCTTCCTTTTGCGTCAGCTTCCGGAGAAGCAGACAGAGTTCGTAGCGGTTGGGCAAGTCAAGGAAGGCGGTAGGTTCGTCGAGCAGGATGACAGGAGTGTCCTGTGCAAGGGCACGGGCTATCATGATGCGTTGGCATTCTCCGTCGGACATTTTGTCCATCGTCTTTTCCGCATAGCTGTCCATGCCTACCAGGTGCATGGCGTTGTCCACCTTCTCCTTGTCTTCTCCTTGCAGCTGACCGAGCCAGTTGGTATAGGGAGCACGTCCCAGTGCGACGACGTCTCTGCATCGCAGGTTGGCAATGCGCACTTTGTCGGTGGTGACGAAGCTGATGTTCCGTGCCAGTTCTTCCGGTTTCAGTGAAGCGATGTTGTTCCCGTGTAGGATAATTTCTCCGTTTTGGGGCTTTTCCAGTCCCATGACGGCACGCAGCAGTGTACTTTTTCCTGTGCCGTTTCTGCCGAGCAGTGCGACGAGTTGTCCTCCCGTGATGTGGGCGGAGACTTTTTCCAGCAGCGTACGCTGTTCGTATCCCAGTGTCAGGTCTTTGAGTTGAATCATTTGAATATACGCAAGTTTTTACCTATTACCCATAAAATAACCGGAACTCCCAGCAGTGCGGTGATACAATTCACCGGCAGCAGGAATTTCTTGGCGATGATGTCGCATATCAGCATGGCGATAAGTCCTGTCAGCATGGTGCCCGGCATCAGTATCCGGTGGTCGGCGTTATCAAACAGCAGCCGGGTGATGTGCGGCACTGCCAGTCCGATGAATCCTACGGGGCCGCAAAAGGCGGTGACTGTTCCTGTCAGCAGTGCTGTAGAGATGAAGACAAGCGTCCGCGAGCGTTTGATGCTCATGCCCATCGTGCGTGCGTAGTTTTCGCCAAGCAAGAGCAGGTTCAGTGACTTGATGCAGGCTACGGAGAGCAGCAGACCTATGCACACAACCGGTATCATGATAGACAGCTGTCCGGCTGTGATGTGGCTGAGCGATCCCATTGACCACAGGGTGAACATTTTCAGTTGTTCCGCCGAACTTAGATACTGCAATATCTGGATGATGGCTCCCGCTACGTAGCCTATCATGACTCCCATGATCAGTACGCCCAGTATATTCTTTACTTTTCGGCTGATGATGGCTACGCCCAGCAAGATGACGGCGGTCCCTATCCAGCCCGAACCTACGATGCCGGCGGATTGCAAAAGTGGGAAATCTGCCCAGCCTAGCAATGGGGCACCTAATATAAACAACGCCACTCCGAGTCCCGCACCGGAACTGACTCCCAGCAGATAAGGGTCTGCCAACGGATTCTGGAAAACGGTCTGCATTTGCAGGCCGCTGACCGACAAGGCGATACCTATCAACCCTGCTACTACTACCCGTATAAAGCGGATGGAGAGAAGAATGTTGCGTGTCATCTCGTCGCATTCGCCTCCGGTCAGTACGGCCCATACTTTGGGGATGGGGATATAAGTGTCCCCTGTCGCCATATCTATTAATAATAAGACTACGGCGATTATTCCCAGAGTGATGAATAAAAGAGTGGTGTGCCTACGAGGTTGCTTCATTCCAGGTGTCTGTAATAATAGGTTGAGTCGGATATAAGTTCGGGATGAAAGATATGAATCAGATCACGCAATACGACGTCAGGCCGTACGACTGCCGATTCCCAGTAGTCATTGCCTCCTGTGGCGGTTATCCGCAGGTTGTTGTTATAAACAGTTTTATCACGAACAGATTTGGCATCGGCAAACTTGGGATTCATGTTTTTCAGTTCGTCCAGTGTGGATGCCGTGCCTACATTGATCCAATAGTCTGCTTTTTGTATCAGTCCGTAGGCAGTTTCCAGGCCGATGGGGGCGGAGCTGTTGGAGGTGTTCTCCTTGTATATATAGTCGGCTCCTGCGTCAGTGACCAGTTGTACCATGTAGCTCTGGGTGGAAGGCATCACCCAGCTGTCGTTCCACGGGGTGTTGAACATCACGGTAGGGCGTTGCTCTACGGATGCGGTGAGGTCTTTCAGTGCCTGATAGCGTTTGGGGATTTCCCTGAATACATCGATGCCTTTGTCACGGCTGTCTGTCAGTTCGGAGAGGGCAACCAGCCATTCGGCTTTGCCAAGCGGTGACTCTTCCAGATATTCTCCTACGTACATGTAGGGGATGGCTAGCTCTTTCAGTTTGTCCGTTACGGCAGTCTGGGCATCTCCGATACCATATAGCAGTACGACGTCCGGTTTCAGTCCCAGCAAAAGTTCGTAGTTCATCTCGGGACCCATATCTTTGATAGAATCTTTGTGGGCGAGGATGTAGGGATTGGCTATGTAGTTGATGCCGGATACGGCGACGATGCGGTCCACTTGTCCCACGGCGTCGAGCATGGCGATGTAGGAGGAAGACATACATACGATGCGTTGGGCTCCGGCAGGGATGGTCGGTCCGGTGAATCCTGTGGGGGGGAGCTCACCATTGCGGGAGATGAAGTAGGACATTGTTACATTTTTGGCTCCTTGCCACGGGTTGGATACTTGTATCAAGGTGCTTTGGGCATTCTTTGCGCCAAGTATCTTGAATCCGGTAGCATATTCGGGCGTGTATACGTCTTGCTTGAATGCTTCCAAAGAAGTTTTTTTATTGTATACGCAGCTTGCCAAAAAAAGGAGGCATAATAGCGTGATAGTTGAAATAATGGATTTAAATTTCATACGGATGTTTTTATCTGAGGACAAAAGTAGTAAAAAAGAAGAAAAATCACCTCCCTTACAAGAAAGTTTCGCTGGGAGGTGAATGGATTGAATCTAACTTTTCAGTATTGATGCGGAAAGTTATTTGACGAAGACTACAGCGTTCACGTTGGCTGTGCCGGTATTTACCATATCTAGGTAATCACCTCCTGCGGAGTCATAAACATACAATGCGTCTCCCATTGATTGACCGAAGCATACATCTCCGTTGAACGGATTGACTGTTACGCTGAAACCGAACATATATCCGGGATCATCTGTGAAATCACTGGTAACATCATTCGATAATTGTACTTTTTGCATGATAGTCTTATAGTCAGTTGTGTTCCAATCAATATCTGCTGTATAAAGATATTGACTGCCGATTGCAAATCCACCTGCTTTTTCTGTAACTAATGTTGGAGCTACATTGGGTGTAGTTGGATTGAATTTGTACAATGCAGAGTGCATACCTCCGTCACCCAGTACGTTAAAGTACATCTTATTAGCTGAATAGGCTGCTATCAACTTAGGATTTTTAGGAACGGTAATTTGAGTTTCATCGTCAAGGGTAAGTGGCAATACGGAAATAGTTGTTCCTTCACCAGCTTGGGTGTCATCAGTATTGCCTGAATTGCAGACATATATTTTGTTGTCTTTACCTACACAGATTCCTTCTGAATAGGTCGCATCCAGTTCTAGGTAGTTAACTTTAGCATAATTCATGGTGTCGATAGACATCACTGCCCCTGAATAAAAGCTGATATATACTTTTCCATTGGCAGCAGCCAAGTGTCTTGGCATAGCTTTGTGCCCGGTTTTTTCATCATCGTATTGTTTCATTTGGGGTGTGAGAAGTTGACCGGTCTTGGCATTCAGTACCCATATTCCTCCATTATCTGCTGTAAGGTCGTGACCACTTACTGCACAATAGAGTTTTGATCCGTATTGAATCAAGTCGTTGCCTGTGTCTCCAATTTCTAGGGTAGACTTTTTCGTCCAATTGTTATCATAGCGAACAATGCTTCCCGGAGATGAGGGAGGAGCTACATGCCATGTACCTTCGCTAAGTACATACGCATACGTCCAGTCATTACTCGCTGTAGCACGTGTCTGCGGAAGTGAACTGTCTACTTGCTGGACATTGTCCAACACATCATTAGTACAACTGCCCATTGCAAACATAATAGCACTGGCTGCTAAGAAAAAAATGCTCTTTTTCATAATTGTAATTTATTAAGTGATTAATTAGCCGGTGTAAAATCACCGGTTGCTGATTCTTTCATCTGTTGTAATGTTACTGTTCCGGGACCACAAGTACGTACGTACCATTGGGCGTCTTCTGTCATTGCATCTGCGATATCTTTGAATAGACTAAAATCGTATAGAGCTGTGAATAGTCTAATACTTATACGATTTGACGATTTTAATTTGGGCAAAAGGTCTTCAAGTGATGTAATGTTGGTATTTCTGCTGCCATACATTTCTAAAAACTCTACAGACTCTAAACTCTTAAAATTTAAATAAGAGAGGTCGGTTACAGTTTTTTCTATATTTATATATAACCTTTCAGTCACTCTTGTAAGTTTAGGAAAGTTGCATCTTTTATTGTCATTTCCAGTAGCGAATTTACCTACAGTTTCTAAATCAGGCATACTCACTGACTCCAATGTCACATTTGCTGTAGCTTGGAAACTTAATTCCCCTGTAACTTGTTTAATACCGGAAATTTCTACATTAGTAAGCGGAGTGGTAACCGTGAGACTGGCAAAAGTAGAGATTCCTTCTGTTTTGGGTAATTGATATCCTGTGAATGCATAGCTTCCCATTTCTTCTTTTCCTTTTAGAACGAAATTATTGTCAACATAAGTGATAGAAATACTGTTGATGTCTTTTTGACTTGCATCCAATTCCGTTACGCTTCGACAATGTGATACACTTAGCTTTTCCAAATTGAACGGTGCAATGGTTTCGTTCAACTTCGAAAATTTGGCACAAGAAGTAATGCTAAAAGAAGAAAGAGTGGATAATTTGGGAAGACTGATTGTTTCTAACTTATCTGCATAACCAATAGATACTTCTTTACAGGAGATAAGTTCCGGTAGATTAATTTGGGTGAGTTCCGGATGTTTTGTTCCCAACGATAGAGTGAACTTTTTTCCTACCTGCTTTAAGACCGGCAAATCTAATGAAACAAGCTGGCTACCATAAAGAGAGAATGTACCATCTCCATCACTGTTATCTCCTTTTCCCGGAATGCTTTCGAGCGAATTGAGATTTAAGCTTTTCAGGTTGGGAGCTTGGATATAGCATTGTTTTAGAATTGTAGTTAGTTGCGGGCATTTTATAGAAGTGATGTTGTTTTCTGCCGGGTTTGCTATGAATAGTTCTCCACGGATAGAAAGCAAGTTTGGGAGTGCAAACTCGGTCAGTGAGCTATTGTTTCTCATGCTGATACTTCCCACCTTTTCCAGTTTAGCCAGTCCGGCAAGGTTTTCACCTTTATAGTATTGCCCGATAGTGATGTCGTCCATTACTTCGGTAATCTTTGCCAATCCGTTCAGATTAATCACGGGGTCTTCTGTATTTTCTACTGTAGCTATGCTCAGACTGCCTTCGATAACCGTGACATGGTGGTCGGCTAAAGCGTCTACATCAGCTTGCGAATTAAGTATGAATGTGCCGATTTCACTTACAGCGGAGTAGCGTACTGTATATTTATAGGTACGCGTAGTTCCGTTGTAGGAAGTTACTGTGAATTGTTGCTCTTCGCCCCAGGCGGTAACGGAAGAAGGATTGGGGTTAACAGTTGCCTGCTCGCTAAGGGTATAGCTGGCTTGCGCGCCATCGAGCGAAGTTCCTTCGGGAACCGTTACGGTGATCTCATTGTCTATAATCGTCGCTTTCCATACGTTTTCATTGCTTTCCAGTGAAAAACTAAGGAAGTTGTTGTCTACTCCGGTGAACGGGTTTTCATCGTCGTCGTCGCCACATGCTGCAAAGATGCATCCGGTACATAAAACCACTAACAGGGTTTTCCAGTAATTTACTTTTCTCATTGTCTAAAAAATTAAGTGAATTTATAATGAATGATTATTAATCTATCTTTGAAGGAGCTTCGCTCATCTTATAATCGACGAAGCCGAATACTTCGGTAGACAACTCTCCGATGGCTCCTGCTACGGATTGTATGCCGGTCTGCACCTTGATGAAGTCGATGTATTGCAACTTGACCGGAGTGCCGTCGGGATACATGGCGTTTTCTATCTTGAAGGCGTTGCCTACGGGTGCGGCATCGTGATTGTCGCCCTCGGCGAGAATATCTTCTCCCCAGTTGTCCGCATATCCCCACGGATAGGATTCATTGCGCCAGATTCCGCCCGGTGTCCGGGTTGTATTTCGCTTCAGGCGGGTACCGTATAAAGTATAGTTGTTTTCCTTTATCCATAACGGAAAGTTAGGATTGAGGTCGATGGAGCCGGAGTTTCCCCGGTTGTCGATCCATTGCAGGGGCATATTGTGTGTAGGCGGGCGGTAGTAAGTGACGGCATAGTGTTGATAGGTTTCCGCCTTTCCGGTTTCGCTGCCACGTAGTTCGTACCAAGTGTCATTGGGCAGTCCGTCTCCGTTTTCGTCCTGCATGACGTAGACGATACCCGGTTCGGAACTACCGTCGAAGGGATTGCCTATGATAGAGAAGTCATATCCTCCGTTGCTGCTAACATCGGGTTTGTTGTATACGCTGTGGTCGAATCCCACGATGATATATCCTCCCCATGCACCCAGAGACACATAATTGTTTTGTACATTCATGCGAGTCTCAGCGTAACGACAGGCTTCTTCTTCGGTCTGTCCGGAAATCTGTGCTATGAATTGTCCCGGAGCAGGGCGTAGGTGGTATACTTTCACTTTACTGTCCGAACTACCAGCTGACGGTGCGCGGTAGTATTTGGCTTCATCAGACGGCAGGCAGACTACGGTCTGGATAGCACTTTTTATTATGTCGCCATCTGTTCCGGTTACTTTTACCACATAGCTTCCGGTTGTTGGTGGAGTGAAGGTAAAAGTGGGGCCAGTTTCTCCCTGTTGCATTACTTCGTCTACTTCCCACACGTAGGTTGCATGGGTTGTTGTATCCGTAATGACGGGAGCTATACAGGCAGCACGACCTTTGGGGACGGTTAGTTGATTACTGCTGAAGGTTATATTCATCACTGGCTCAGGTGATACCAGTACGGAAGTCGACGCATTCCCGCTACCGTCTTCGTTGGTAACCGTAAGTTTGAAACTGAATTGTCCTTCTTCGGTGGGGGTAAACGTATAGGTAGCTTCGGTTCCGACCGTTTCTTTGGTTTTACCGCTTTCGTCAATGGACACCCATTCGTACTTCGCTCCTTCAGTGAAATTTACGGAAGATTCGAGGGTTACACTCTTTCCCATATAGGTAGAGTAGGCGGGAATCAATGATACGGAAGGTATCATTTTTTCCACTACATCTACCCGTAGTTCTTCTTCGGCATAACCATTCTTGGCGTCCACGCGGAATTTGAAATATACTTCTCCTTCCGCTTTAGGTGAATAGGTGTATGAGAGGTCTGTACATACTATTTTACCTTTCTCGTCTTTCCATGTATATACAGGATCGGTGGCATCGTTCACTAGGGGAGTGATTGTGATGCTTTTCATAATCTTTACTGTGTAGATTCCCGTACCGTTGTCGAAGGTAATTACCGGTGGTTGACCTGTTGTCCCGCCACCCAATTCTTCATCATCACCGTCGTTCCGGCAGGAGGCGAAAGACACGACAGTACATAGCATTAATAAGCTAGCGATTGTTTTTAAAAATCCATTTATCATAAGCATACTTTTAATTAGTTTGCAAACAGGAATGATAATGGATTTTACGCTGGGCAGTCAGTATCCCGGTAAGTATAAATATAGAAGAAGCCTCTTCCGTCCGCACATGGTAAGCGCCTGTGGAAAAGACAACGAACTACCTCCCGTATGCCGCAGGAGTAAAATCCAACCGAAAGGAGGTAGGTCTTCTGACTTATTCCCTTATTTGCAGCGCCTTCCCAGAGAAAACATCCAGTGACAAATTGCTACAAACTGTACTGTCCTTCAAGGGCAGTACGGGAAAATACAGCAGCGGATACTGTTGCCGATTCACACGGCATTCCCTTTTAATCTTCGATAGCTTTTGTTATATCTTAATCGAATGAAATACAACTTATTATAGCGACGAAGAACCAACTTCTTGACCGCAAAGATAGTTATCTTTTTATATAATATGTCTATTTTAACTAATTAATTTTTATTACGTTGTCGGGGGCGGGAAAGGAGGAATTGGATATGGTGACACTATCTCTCTCTGATAGTGTCACCATACTTGCAGGATAGTGTCACTATGCCGATGGTATAGTGACACCATCTCCAAATGTTCTGTTTTTAAGATTTTCTATTGGGAAAATAGAAGCTAAATACTTGAAATAGGAGAAAAATGGATTACTTATATGCAAGAATATGCGGAAAGCGGAGGCCGTTATGCAGGAAAAATGGTTATATATGCAGCTTTTGCCGACCAAGTAGGTTGATTTTCTTTTAAAGGAAGGCGGGCTTGGTTTTAAAGGAAGGTCAGTTTGGTTTAAAACCAATCTTAGTTTGCTTATAAAGCAATGTTAATTCGGTTAAGAAGCAATCTTATTTTGTACGTTATTATGCTTTTTTGTGCTGTTTGCTCTTTTGATATGGATGCTTAGTTTATGATAAAATATCGTAGATATAGTTTCTTTTGTTTGCTGTTGCTTGCATATTCTTGTAATCTAGGCTAAAATGATTGAAAATTGATGGTTTTGATATTAAGCCGCTTTTGTGAAAATAGACATTCTTCCTCTTTTTGATGAGTCATCCGGTTTTTATCCGAAAGATAGGAAGGAACAGAGGGCAAACTTTTCTCTTTTTCATCTGCTTGCTCATAATGTGCTAATTTGAAGAAGTCTTTAATCTTTTGTTCTTGATAAAAAAGACAGGGGAGAAGTGAGGCGTGAAATATAATTATAGTATCTTTGCACCCGCAAGGTTCGTATTTGGAATTGTCTAACCTTCCAAAACGATGAAAAGGGAATCCGGTGTAAATCCGGGACAGTACCTGCTGCTGTAAGTCCTCTCTTTCGGGAGATGAGTTTATCACATTCTTTGCCACTGGTGACATCACTGGGAAGGCGTGATAAACGGGGACGAGTCAGAAGACCTGCCTTGCCGCTGCAGATTTATACCCGCGGGTTTCGGGTAGAAATCAACTGGTATAGTTCATTCCTATATTCAATTGATTCCTCATTCAACCGGTCGGTACAAATGCTATGTTTGATGTTTGTCGCAAATTATAATTTGCTGGCAGATGTCTAATGAGTGATGCGACAAGTTAGTTAATAACCTTTTCTCACTTTTAATTATGAAACGTATTTTACTATCTGTTTTATTTATTGTCTTCTGTCTGACGGCTTTTGTCGGGTGTATGAAATGGGATTATGGTGAGATGGAGGATTTCTCAGCTACGGGAGACGGTCTTTTCATTACCAATGAAGGGAACTTTCAGTATGGTAATGCTACCTTATCTTATTATGACCCGGAAACGAAAACGGTAGAAAATGAAGTATTCTATCGGGCTAATGCGATGAAGTTGGGAGATGTAGCACAGTCAATGACTATTCGTAATGATGTCGGTTGGGTGGTAGTAAACAACTCTCACGTCATTTTTGCCATTGATATTAATACATTTAAGGAAGTGGGACGCATTACGGGACTTACTTCTCCACGCTACATTCATTTTATTTCGGACGAAAAAGCCTATGTCACACAGATTTGGGATTATCGTATTTTCATTGTCAATCCCAAAACTTATCAGATAACCGGATATATCGAATGTCCAGATATGACGATGGAAACAGGCTCAACAGAACAGATGGTACAATATGGCAAATATGTGTATGTGAATTGCTGGTCTTATCAAAAGCGTATATTGAAAATAGATACTACAACTGATCAGGTAGTAGATCAACTTGAAGTAGGGATACAGCCAACTTCACTGGTGATGGATAAGAACTACAAATTATGGACAATTACTGACGGAGGGTATGAAGGCAGTCCTTACGGATATGAAGAACCATCACTTTATCGCATTGATGCCGAAACATTCAAGATAGAGAAACAATTTAAGTTTCAGTTAGGAGATGCTCCTTCGGAAGTACAGCTTAATGGTGCGGGTGATGAACTTTACTGGATTAACAAAGATATTTGGCGTATGTCTGTTGATGCGGAGCGTGTCCCCGTACGTCCTTTCCTCAAGTATCGTGATACGAAGTATTATGGTCTGACGGTTAGTCCGAAGAATGGAGATGTCTATGTGGCTGATGCTATTGACTATCAGCAACAGGGGATGATTTATCGCTATACGAAAGATGGGGAACTTGTGGATGAGTTTTATGTAGGGATTATTCCCGGAGCATTTTGTTGGAAGTAATCGGTAGAGAAGAATATGAGGAGAAATATATTATTAGTGCAGTTTGTAGGAGTTCTTTTATTACTTCCATCTATAATGAGTGGACAACAACACAGCAGCGACAATAAGAATTGGGCGGAAAAGGGAGTTGTCATTCGTGAAGTGGAAATTTTAGGAAAGCGCCCGATGAAAGATATAGGCGTACAGCAGACCAGATTTGATTCACTTGTGCTTAAGGAGAATATAGCCTTGTCAATGGCGGATATACTCACTTTCAATTCTTCTATTTTTGTAAAAAGCTACGGACGTGCCACGCTTTCTACTGTATCATTTCGGGGAACGTCTGCTTCGCATACACAGGTAACATGGAACGGTATGCGTATCAACAATCCAATGTTGGGGATGACTGACTTTTCGATGATTCCATCTTATTTTATAGATGACGCTTCTTTGCTGCATGGCACTTCATCGGTGAATATGGCTGGTGGTGGTTTGGGAGGATTGGTGAAATTATCTACAGTGCCTGCTCATCAAGAAGGCTTCGGAATGCAATATGTTCAAGGTATCGGTTCATTTAGTACCTTCGATGAGTTTCTGCAATTGAAGTATGGAGATAAACATTGGCAGATCTCGACGCGGGCGGTCTATCAGTCGTCGCCCAATGATTATAAATATCGTAATCATGATAAGAAAGAGAATATTTATGATGATAAATATAATATAATCGAACAGTATTATCCCATAGAACGTAATCGTAGTGGTGCATACAAAGATCTGCACATTTTACAGGAGGTATATTACAATACGGATAAAGGTGATCGCTTCGGACTGAATGCGTGGTATACTGATTCTAACCGTGAACTGGCATTACTGACGACCGATCAGGGTGATCTTATGGATTTCGAGAACCGACAACGGGAACATACACTGCGAAGTGTTTTATCATGGGATCATACGCGTGAAAACTGGAAAGTATCGGCAAGGGGAGGTTATGTGCATACATGGTTGGCATACGACTATAAGCGGGATTTGGGAAATGGTATAATGGCTACAATGACCCGTTCACGTAGTAAAGTTAATACTTTCTACGGACAGTTGGATGGAGAGTATTTTTTCTCAGATAAACTCCTTTTAACGGCGGGTGTGTCGGCTCATCAGCATTTGGTGAATAGTTTGGATAAAGATCTGAATAGAGATGATAATAAGAACGATAAGTATGGTCAGGGAAGGAAGAATGATTCTATTGTTTATTTTGATAAAGGGCGTGTTGAGTTGTCGGGCAATGTCTCATTGAAATGGCAGCCGGTCAATCGGTTGGGTATGTCATTGGTCCTTCGGGGAGAAATGTTCGGGACTAAATGGGCACCGGTTATTCCTGCCTTTTTTGTAGATTATGTTCTTTCTAAAAGAGGCAATATAATGGCAAAGGCTTCTATTACCCGTAATTATCGTTTTCCGACATTGAATGACCTTTATTTTTTGCCGGGTGGCAATCCGGCATTGAATAATGAAAGTGGATTTACTTATGAAACGGGGCTGTCGTTTTCTGTGGGTAAGGATAATGTTTATACATTATCCGGCTCGGCTTCTTGGTTCGATCAACATATAAACGACTGGATTATTTGGCTACCTACGTCGAAGGGATTTTATTCACCCGTTAATCTTAAAAAAGTACACGCCTATGGCGTGGAAGTACAGGCTGATTATGCAGTTGCGATTGATAAAGCATGGAAGCTTGGATTAAATGGAACATTTGCGTGGACTCCTTCTATTCATGAAGGTGAGCCTACGAGCAAGGCTGACCAGTCAGTAGGGAAGCAGTTGCCATACATACCCGAATATTCAGCTACGTTATCAGGCAGGCTGACATATCGCAGTTGGGGGCTTCTTTATAAATGGTGTTACTATAGCGAACGTTATACAATGACGAGTAATGCTGTATCCTATACGGGACATCTTCCACCCTATCTTATGAGCAACGTGACCCTTGAAAAAGGATTCTCACTCCGTTGGGCGGATTTATCCTTAAAAGGGACAGTCAATAATCTCTTTGACGAAGAGTATCTTTCAGTATTATCTCGTCCGATGCCGGGAATTAACTTCGAGTTCTTTATCGGTATAACCCCCAAGTGGGGTAAGAAGAAAAAATAGGCGGGTGACAGCCGGACTCCTGTGCCATGTAGATGTATTATTGGCAGAGTATATATGAAAAAGGATGCTTTCCGATAGTTTCTTTTAAATATAACTTTTGTATAATGGTGCATCTTTTAGAAAAAAGTCGTATGTTTGCTATCAAACCATAAAACAAAATGTACTATGAGCGGTAATTATGTTATCAATATCGGTCGCCAGTTAGGTAGCGGCGGAAAAGAAATAGGAGAGAAGTTGGCAGCCCGTTTGGGAATCGACTTTTATGATAAGGAACTGATCAACCTGGCTTCCGAAGAGAGCGGCTTATGTAAGGAGTTCTTCGAAAAAGCAGATGAAAAGGCCTCGCAAGGCATTATCGGCGGACTGTTCGGTATGCGTTTTCCTTTCATCAGTGAAGGGGCAATGCCATGTACCAACTGTCTGAGCAATGATGCTTTATTTAAGGTGCAGAGTGATGTCATCCGTCGTCTGGCGGCAGAAAAATCCTGTGTGTTCGTCGGGCGTTGTGCCGACTATATTTTACGGGAACATCCCCGTTGTGCAAATGTCTTTATCTCGGCTACTAAAGAAGATCGTATCGCACGGTTGTGTCAGATGCATCGTATTGATGAGGAAGCTGCGGAAGAGATGATAGAAAAAGCGGATAAGAGACGTTCGGAGTATTATAATTACTACAGTTATAAGACATGGGGAGCAGCGGCTACTTATCATTTGTGTGTTGATTCCTCTTCTTTGGGAATTGAAGAGACGGTTCGGTTTGTGGAAGAGTTTGTGGCTAAAAAGCTACAGATTGGAATGTAATTGAAGAAGAAAACAAAATCCCGATAATAATAAAGCCGGCCTAATTCAGAAAGAATTTAGCCGGCTTTATTTATTTAATTAAGTTCGCTTTACATCATCGCCAGTAATATCATCTGTCCCGTCAGGATACGAAGGAACATAGATAACGGATAAACTGTAGAATATCCTACTGCCGGAGCATCACTGGATGTCACCTGATTGGCATAAGCCAATGCGGGAGGGTCCGTATTACTACCGGCTATCAATCCCATCAGAGTGAAGTAGTTTACCTTATAATATAGTCTTGCAATTGCACCGATGATAAGCAACGGGATGACAGTGATCAGGAAACCACAGCCTACATACAGTAAGCCGTCGCCTTCTACAACTGTTTGTACGAAGTTGGCACCCGCATCTATACCTACACTGGCAAGGAATAGCACAATACCGATTTCGCGCAGCATCAGGTTGGCACTCATTGTGGTGTAAGTCACCAAATGAAGTTTGTGTCCGAAACGTCCGATCAGGATAGCTACCACCAGCGGACCACCAGCCAAACCTAATTTCAGAGGAGTCGGCATACCGGGGAATGCAATCGGAAGACTTCCTAAAAGAATACCTAAGAAGATACCTACGAAGATAGTAACGATATTCGGTGTGTCCAGACGTTTCAGTTGGTTACCCAAAACACCAGCTACACGCTCTACCGCATCTTGCTGACCTACTACCATTACGCGGTCACCTACCTGCAATATCAGGTTCGGATCAGCGAACAGGTCCATACCGGAACGGTTGACACGGGTCACGTTGACACCATACATACTACGGAAGTGCATGGAACCGAGCGTTTTTCCGTTAATTTCCGGTTTAGTAACCAGAATACGGCGGGAAACCATCGGAAGATCCTGCTTCTCCCAGTCCAGTTCGACTTCTTTTCCGATAAATACGGTGATGGCGGGAGCATCTTCTTCCGAACAGACAATAAACAGCTGGTCGCCCATATTGAATATCGTTTCGTGGTTCGGAATACTTACGTGTCCTTCGTGACGGATACGGGAGCAAACAAAGTTGCGTCCCAGAAATTCTTTGATTTCAATCAGTGTTTTTCCGCTGATAGACTCATTGCGTACCTCAAGGCTCATCATGTGCGGCTTGTGGTGCGCGTCTCCGCTCTGAGTTTTCAGGCTCTCTTCCTCTTTGGTCATATTGACGCGGAAGATGTAACGGATAGCGATGATAGAACCGATGATACCTACCACACCCAGCGGATACGCACAGGCATAACCCAGTGCAATCTGCGGTCCGTTGTAGCTCAACTGGTTTAGGGCCTCATTGGCGGCACCAAGTCCCGGAGTGTTCGTCACAGCTCCGTAGAGGATACCTACCATCATCGGCAGTTCCACACGACCGTTCCAGAGGTAATAAAGCCCCAATGCAACAGCAATATTTAACACTACGATGCCTACAGCCAACAGGTTCAATGTCATTCCCCCCTTTTTGAAAGAAGAGAAGAACGATGGCCCCACCTGAAGACCGATACAGAATACGAACAAGATCAATCCGAATTCTCGGATGAAATGTAGGATGTGTGTATCGGCTGTGAAGCCGAAATGTCCCATTAGGATGCCGGCAAACAAAACAAAAGTGACTCCCAAAGATACTCCGAATATCTTTATTTTACCGAGATACACACCGGCTGCCACTACAAAAGCGTAGAGGAATACAATGTGTGCCACAGAGCTAGGGTCCCACAATAAACTTTGTAACCAATCCATAAATATTAGTAGTTTTTATAATGTTCTTCTAAAAACGGGTGCAAAATTACTCATTACATCGGAGCTAATCAAATAAAAGGAGAACTAAAAATGAAGAATGAAGAATTTGCTTCGTTTAGCCTTAAGTTGCACGGAGATTCTTCATTCTTAGTTTATCATTCTTCATTTTCTCTCTGTAACCTGTAGTGCGAATTTTTTCTAAAAAGAAGAATCGTTCGAACTTATTAATTATATTTGCAAGTCGAACGACTGACATTTAGAAAGAGACAAATAAAAATAAAGACAATATTAATTCTTGTTTTAATTTTAAATAAACTATGGCAGACAAAAAAGAAAAACTCTTCTCAGACTTTTCTCCTGTCTCCACCGAACAATGGATGGAGAAGGTTACAGCCGACTTGAAAGGTGCTGATTTTGAGAAGAAGCTCGTTTGGAAGACAAACGAAGGGTTCAAAGTGAAACCTTTCTACCGGATGGAAGATCTGGAGGGTTTGAAAACAACAGATGCACTTCCCGGAGAATTTCCTTATCTGAGAGGAACCAAGAAGAACAATAATGAGTGGTTGGTTCGTCAGGAAATCAAAGTAGAATGCCCGAAGGAAGCCAATGCCAAAGCACTGGATATTCTGAACAAAGGTGTTGACTCACTTTCTTTCCACGTAAAAGCAAAGGAACTCAATGCGGAATACATTGAAACACTGTTGAATGATATTCAGGCTGAATGTGTAGAACTGAACTTCTCTACTTGTCAGGGACATGTGGTTGAATTGGCCGGTCTGCTGGTAGCTTATTTCCAGAAGAAGGATTATGATGTGAAGAAACTGAGAGGTTCTGTCAATTATGACTTCTTTAACAAGATGCTGACTCGCGGTAAAGAAAAAGGCGATATGGTTCAAACTGCCAAAGCCCTGATCGAAGCTATCCAACCGCTTCCTTTCTATCGTGTACTGAATGTAAATGCAATCTCGCTGAATAATGCCGGAGCTTACATTTCTCAGGAACTGGGTTATGCATTGGCATGGGGTAATGAATACATGAACCAGCTGACAGACGCAGGTATCCCTGCTGCTACAGTAGCCAAGAAAATTAAGTTCAACTTCGGTATCAGTTCCAACTACTTCCTTGAAATTGCAAAATTCCGTGCAGCACGTATGCTGTGGGCAAACATTGTAGCTTCTTACCATCCTGAATGCTTGCGTGATTGCGATAATAAGGGGGCTAATGGAGAATGTCGTTGTGCTGCGAAGATGGCGGTTCATGCCGAAACTTCCACTTTCAATCTTACTTTGTTTGACGCTCATGTGAACTTGCTTCGTACACAGACTGAAGCGATGAGTGCTGCATTGGCAGGTGTGGATTCAATGACAGTCGTTCCGTTCGATAAGACCTATTCGACTCCGGATGAATTCTCTGAACGCCTTGCACGTAACCAGCAGTTGCTACTGAAAGAAGAATCTCATTTTGATAAAGTGATAGACCCGGCTGCCGGTTCTTATTATATCGAGAACCTGACAGTGTCTATCGCTAAACAAGCGTGGGAACTCTTCCTTGCCGTAGAAGAGGCAGGCGGTTTCTATGCTGCACTGAAAGCCGGTACAGTTCAGGCAGCAGTGAACGAAAGCAACAAGGCTCGTCATAAGGCAGTTGCTCAACGTCGTGAAGTGCTACTGGGTACCAACCAGTTCCCGAACTTCAATGAAAAAGCAGGCGAGAAACAGCCGATAGAAGCTAAATGCTGCTGCGGAGGTGATGCTCATACTTGCGAGAAAGATGTGGATACTTTGGTATTTGACCGTGCTGCCAGCGAATTTGAGGCGTTGCGTCTTGAAACGGAAGCTTCCGGCAAACGTCCGAAAGCATTCATGCTGACTATCGGTAATCTGGCTATGCGTCAGGCACGTGCGCAATACTCTTGCAACTTCCTCGCTTGTGCCGGATATGAAGTTATTGACAACCTCGGATTCGAAACGGTGGAAGCCGGAGTAGAAGCTGCTATGGCTGCTAAAGCTGACATTGTAGTTCTCTGTTCAAGCGATGACGAATATGCGGAATATGCGGTGCCGGCTTTCAAAGCATTGGACGGCCGTGCTATGTTTATCGTAGCAGGTGCTCCCGCCTGTATGGATGAACTGAAGGCAGCAGGTATCGAGAACTTCATCCACGTGCGTGTCAACGTATTGGATACCTTGAAAGAGTTTAACGCCAAACTATTGAAGTAAGATGAGAAAAGATTTTAAAAACTTAGATATATATGCTGCATTTCAGCCCGCTAACGGTGCTGAATGGCAAAAGGCTAACGGTATTTCCGCTGATTGGAATACACCGGAACACATTGACGTGAAGCCTGTTTATACAAAAGAGGACCTCGAAGGAATGGAACACCTCGGCTATGCTGCCGGACTTCCTCCTTATCTGCGTGGTCCGTATTCAGTGATGTACACTCTTCGCCCCTGGACTATCCGTCAGTACGCCGGATTCTCTACTGCCGAAGAATCAAATGCTTTCTATCGCCGTAACCTGGCTTCCGGTCAGAAAGGTTTGTCCGTAGCATTTGACTTGGCTACTCACCGCGGTTATGACCCCGATCACGAACGTGTGGTAGGTGACGTAGGTAAGGCTGGTGTATCTATCTGCTCACTCGAAAACATGAAAGTATTGTTCGACGGTATTCCTTTGAGCAAGATGTCCGTGTCTATGACGATGAACGGTGCGGTACTTCCGATTATGGCATTCTATATCAATGCAGGTCTGGAACAGGGTGCTAAACTCGAAGAAATGGCCGGTACTATCCAGAATGATATTCTGAAAGAGTTCATGGTGCGTAATACCTATATCTATCCGCCTGCATTCTCTATGAAGATTATTTCCGATATCTTCGAATATACTTCGCAGAAGATGCCAAAGTTCAACTCCATCTCTATCTCCGGTTACCATATGCAGGAAGCAGGTGCGACGGCAGATATCGAGCTGGCTTATACATTGGCCGACGGTCTGGAATATCTGCGTGCCGGAACAGCGGCAGGTATCGATATCGATGCGTTCGCTCCCCGTCTGTCTTTCTTCTGGGCGATTGGTACCAATCACTTCATGGAAATCGCGAAGATGCGTGCTGCCCGTATGTTGTGGGCTAAGATTGTAAAACAATTCAATCCGAAGAATCCGAAATCACTGGCATTGCGTACACACTCTCAGACTTCCGGCTGGTCGCTGACAGAACAAGACCCGTTCAATAACGTAGGACGTACTTGTATCGAAGCCATGGCTGCCGCTTTGGGACATACACAGTCTTTGCATACCAATGCGCTGGATGAGGCTATTGCCCTACCGACAGACTTCTCCGCACGTATTGCCCGTAATACTCAGATTTATATTCAGGAAGAAACCTATATCTGTAAGAACGTTGACCCATGGGGCGGTTCTTACTACGTAGAAGCTCTGACCAACGAACTGGCTCACAAGGCTTGGGAACGTATCGAGGAAGTAGAAAAACTGGGTGGTATGGCGAAAGCTATCGAGACCGGTATTCCTAAGATGCGTATCGAAGAAGCTGCTGCACGTACGCAGGCCCGTATCGACAGCGGTTCTCAGACTATTGTTGGTGTGAACAAATATCGTCTGGAAAAAGAAGCTCCGATTGATATCCTTGAGATTGATAACACGGCAGTTCGTCTTGAACAGATCGAGAACCTGAAACGTTTGAAAGAAGGACGTAACCAGGCAGAAGTGGACAAAGCACTGGCAGCCATCACCGAATGCGTGGAGACCGGTAAGGGTAACTTGCTGGAACTGGCTGTAGAAGCTGCTCGTGTTCGTGCAACGCTGGGTGAAATCTCCTATGCTTGCGAAAAGGTTGTAGGACGTTATAAAGCAATAATTAGAACAATATCAGGCGTGTATTCATCAGAAAGTAAAAACGATGGCGACTTCAAGCGTGCATGTGAACTGGCTGAGAAGTTTGCTAAGAAAGAGGGACGTCAACCTCGTATTATGGTTGCGAAGATGGGACAGGACGGTCACGACCGTGGTGCCAAAGTGGTAGCAACCGGTTATGCAGACTGTGGCTTCGACGTAGACATGGGACCATTGTTCCAGACTCCGGCGGAAGCTGCCCGTGAAGCTGTAGAAAATGACGTTCACGTAGTAGGTGTTTCTTCATTGGCTGCCGGACACAAGACGTTGATTCCGCAGATTATGGAAGAACTGAAAAAGCTGGGTCGTGAAGATATCGTGGTAATTGCCGGCGGTGTTATCCCTGCACAGGATTATGACTTCCTGTATAAGGCAGGTGTAGCTGCTATTTTCGGTCCCGGTACTCCGGTAGCGAAGGCTGCTTGCCAGATTCTGGAAATCCTGATGGATGAAGAATAAACACAACGTTTTTTCTTGTAAATAATAGTTTATCCCGCCCTTCGGTTATACCAGACCGACAGGACGGGATACCTTTTTTCCAGCATTCTTTGTCATAGCTGAGATTTGCTTATATTTGTCTACCCCTTCATTGCAAAAACTAAGCGAATGAATGAAAAGACAAATGACATGGATGCCCGTTTTGAGCAATTTTATGCTGCCAACTTCCCGCGTGTCAAGAACTTTGCACGCTTGTTGACTAAGTCAGAGGAAGATGCGGAAGATATCGCTCAGAATATTTTTCTAAAGTTGTGGACCCGTCCCGATCTGTGGCAGGGGCAGGAGTCTATGACAGGTTATCTTTATACAGTTACCCGAAATGAAATCTTCAACCTGTTCAAGCATCAAAAGGTGGAACAGGAGTATGAAAGTCATATCATCCGTTCGCAATTAATCGGTGAACTGTGCGATGAAGACACCTCCCTTCTCGAAAATCTTTACTATAAAGAGATCGTGCTGCTTGTCGAACTGGCACTTAATCAGTTGCCTCCCCGCCGGAAACAGGTTTTTGAGATGAGCCGTATAGAAGGACTTTCTCATAAAGAAATAGCCGAAAAACTGCAAATCCCTGTACGCACGGTAGAAGACCATATCTATAAGACATTGACAGAACTGCGCAAAGTGTTAATGTTTGTTATACTGCCCGTTCTGTTCCCGTAGTTTGCCTTTCTGAGTAGTGGTATTTATGTAAGCGTTTCTATAAACCAATAAATACTTTTATGAAGAATTATATTCACGATATTATCAGCCGTTACATAAAACACGACTACCCGAAAGAAGTCGATCAGGACTTTCGTGCATGGTTGACTGACGAAGAGCATACCAATGAAAAAGAACAGACCCTGAATGAACTTTGGGAAAATACCGAATCGGTAACGACGCCCGATTATCAGCATTCTTTGGAGCGGATGCACAAATTGACCGGAATCGGTACAAGACGACGGATTCGTACTCTTCATACCCGACTGGTTGCTTGGAGAGTGGCGGCAGCATTGCTGATCGCCGTATCTTCGGTTGCCGTCTATCTGGCTGTGCAGAACCGGCAGGCACCGGACGTATTGCAGGCTTATATCCCTACTGCCGAGACAAGGAATATTACTTTGCCGGATGGCACGCAGGTGATGATCAACTCCCGAAGCACTTTGCTTTATCCCCAGCGATTTACCGGTGATACACGCTGTGTATATCTGGTAGGCGAGGCAGACTTTAAAGTGAAGCGGGACGAGCGACATCCTTTTATCGTGAAGTCATCTGACTTCCAGATTACTGCCTTGGGAACAGAATTTAATGTGACCGCTTATCCGGAAGAGGAAGAAGTGACGGCTACATTAATTTCCGGAAAGGTATTGGTAGAGTATAACGATCAGAAAGAACAGAAGATATTGGAACCGAACGAACAGCTGGCATATAACAAGCATACCCGTTCGGGCAGTGTGCTCCGTCCCGATATGCAGGATGTTACGGCTTGGCATCGGGGTGAAATTGTATTCCGCAGTATGACGATGGAGGAGATTTTCACCCGACTGGAACGCAAATATCCGTATACCTTTGTGTATAGTTTCCGCAGTTTGAGGGAAGACCGGTTCAATCTCAGCTTCGGACCGAATGCATCGATAGAAGAGGTACTGGATATTATTGCCCGTGTGACGGGAAATCTGGAGTATAAGATTGTGGGGGACAAATGCTATCTGAGTCATCTGACTGAATAAACCTGATTCATTAACCTTGAAAAACAGAAAGCCTATGTTGAAAAAATATCCGGAAGAAGGTTGCAGCTTCCTCCGGATGTGAAATCAAAATTCTTACTATTAGCGTTACCCAGACGCTACTAAATCCGAGAATCTAACTATATCTGTATAAACTAATACTAAGAAGATGCAGCAAATTTATGAATTTATAGTAAATAAGCAGGCAATGAGTCGAGTATTTATGCTTTTTTTGTGCTGCCTGCTTTTATCGACCCCCGCTTTTTCTCAAGGCAACCATGCACGGATTACGATTCATAAGAAAAATATATCCGTCATCGAGGCACTGAAAGAAGTGGAGAAGCAGACGAAATTGTCTGTCGGCTACAATGAATCACAGTTGATCAACAAGCCTTCCATTGATCTCGCTTTGGAAAAAGCGACCTTGGAAACCTCTCTGAAAGAAATCCTTAAAGGTACGGGCTATACCTACCAGTTGAAAGGAAAATATGTCATCATCGTTCCGGAAGAAAAGAAAGTAACCGAACCGGTATCTGCCAAGCGGATCACCGGACAGGTACTGGACGAGCAGGGCGAACCTCTGATCGGTGTAAACGTACTTGTAGAAGGTACGACCATCGGAGCGATCACCAATCTGGACGGTAACTTTACAATTGAAGCCCCCGTTGGGAGTACGCTCAGCATCACTTATGTAGGCTATGCTCCGCAAACAGTAAAGGTGGGGGTGCAGAATACGTATAATGTTCAGCTGGCTTCGGACGCCAAGTTGCTAAGTGAAGTCGTGGTAACGGCACTTGGTATCAAACGCGAGCAGAAAGCGTTGAGTTACAATGTGCAGCAAGTGAAGTCCGATGAACTGACTCAGATAAAGGATGCAAACTTCATTAATAGTCTGAACGGTAAAGTGGCGGGCGTTACGATTAATACGAGTTCTTCCGGAGTCGGTGGAGCCAGCAGAGTCGTGATGCGCGGTACGAAGTCCATCGAGCAGAGCAGTAATGCCTTGTACGTCATCGACGGTATTCCGATGTACAATTTCGGAGGCGGAGGCGATACGGAATTTGGTTCAAAGGGTGCCAGTGAAGGAATTGCGGATATCAATCCGGAAGATATTGAGAGCATTTCCGTGTTGACGGGAGCGGCTGCGGCTGCCCTTTACGGTAGCAATGCGGCGAATGGCGCCATTGTGATTACTACGAAAAAGGGCGAAATCGGTAAGTTGCAGGTAGGAGTATCGAGCGGCTTTGAGTGGCTGAATCCTTTTAAGATGCCCGATTTTCAAGGGCGTTACGGGACGGGAAGTAATGGCAAAGCCGGCAATTCCAGCATTTACAGTTGGGGACCGAAGCTGAATCCGGCAGCTCAGAACGGTTACGAACCAACGGACTTCTTCGATACGGGTGCGGTATATACCAACTCTGTCACTTTATCCACCGGTACGGACAAGAATCAGACCTTCTTCTCGGCGGCAGCCGTTAATTCGGCGGGGATGGTTCCGAACAACCGGTATAACCGTTATAATTTTACTTTCCGCAATACGACCAGTTTCCTGAATGATAAGATGAAACTGGATGTGAGTGCCAGTTATATTCTTCAGAATGACCGGAATATGACCAATCAGGGACAGTATTCCAATCCGCTGGTTTCCGCTTATCTCTTCCCGCGGGGGGGACGACTTTTCGCTGATAAAGAACTTCGAACGCTGGGATGAGGCGCGAAAGATCAGTGTCCAGTTCTGGCCACAGGGCGAAGGCGATCTTCGTATGCAGAATCCTTACTGGATTGCTTACCGCAATCTCCGGCTTAACAATAAGAAGCGTTATATGGCATCGGCAGGCCTGAGTTATCAGATTCTTGACTGGCTGAATGTAGCCGGACGAGTGCGTATAGACAATACTCACAGCGAATATGAAGGCAAGCTCTATGCAAGCACCAGCACCACATTGACGGATGGTAGCACGCAGGGACATTACACCGTAAACAACGGGCAATACTCGCAGACTTATGCGGACGTTCTTGTGAATATCAATAAACGTATTCAGGACTTTACCATCGTTGCCAATATCGGTGCCAGCTATAGCGGCGTCACCAGCAAGGAACTGGGCTATGCCGGTCCGATACGGGATACAGGTATTCCGAATCTCTTCAATGTTTATGACTTGGACAATGCCAAGAAACGTGCCACGCAAGTCGGCTGGCGTGAAGCTACGGAATCTGTTTTTGCCAGTGCGGAAGTGGGCTGGAAGAGTATGCTCTACCTCACTCTGACCGGACGTAATGACTGGGCATCCCAGTTGACCAATTCTCCGCAGGCGTCTTTCTTTTATCCGTCTGTGGGACTCTCGGCGGTTATTTCCGAAATGGTGAAACTCCCGGAATGGATCGATTATCTCAAAGTACGCGGTTCGTTCAGTTCCGTTGGTACGCCCTATCCGCGTTTCCTCACTTATCCTACCTATGCTTATGACGCCAACAAGCAGGACTGGAAATCACAGACGCATTATCCCATCGGGAAGCTCTATCCCGAACGTACCGATTCGTGGGAAATAGGGCTGGATGCAACTTTATGGAAAGATTTGAAAGTAAGCGGATCGTTCTATTATGCCAATACCTACAATCAGACGTTCGATCCGCAACTCCCCGTATCTTCGGGATACGACAAACTGTATGTTCAGACCGGATACGTGCGTAACTACGGTTTTGAGGCTATGTTGTCTTACGGGCATCGTTGGGGAGACTTCGGATGGGACAGCAGTTTCACCTTCTCGACCAATAAGAATGAAATCGTGGAACTGGTGAAAGACTATATCCACCCGGAAAGCGGAAAAACATATAACGTCGACAAACTGGAACTGAAAACCGATGAAGGACGCGGATTCGGAAAAGCGAAGTTTATCCTGAAAGAAGGCGGTACATTGGGCGACCTTTATACTCATGCCGACTTGAAACGGGATATCAATGGCAATGTACTGGTGGACAATGACGGCAATGTGACCGCGATAGACAATGCCGGTGACATCAAACTGGGCAGTGTACTTCCCAAAGCGAACCTGGCATGGAACAACAGTTTCTCTTACAAAGGCGTCAATGTAGGATTCCTGCTGACAGCCCGTCTGGGCGGCATCGCCTATTCGGCTACACAGGCTTATCTCGACCTTTACGGCGTATCCGAGACTTCTGCCGCCGCACGTGATGCGGGCGGAGTATGGATCAACGGACGCAGCCGGGTGAATCCGCAAGGTTTTTATTCGGTAGTAGCGTCGCAAAGCGGTTTGCCTACTTACTATACTTACAGTGCAACCAATCTTCGCTTGCAGGAAGCACGTATCGGCTATACCATCCCCCGCCGTTGGCTGGGCAATGTGTGTGACGTCAATGTTTCCCTTGTCGGCAAAAATCTCTGGATGATCTACTGCAAAGCTCCTTTCGACCCCGAAGCAGTAGCTACTACGAACAACTATTATCAGGGAATCGACTACTTCATGATGCCGAGTACCCGGAATATAGGATTCAACATTAAGATAAACTTCTAAATACTATGATTGGCATGAAACGAATATATTACTTTCAAATAATGATCCTTTCGGTATTTATGCTGCCTTTGGGCGGCTGTTTCGACAGTGAAATCAATCGTAGCATATACGAGGCGGATGCGGAAGAGATGCAGCGAGAGAACCATATCGTCGGCGCTACACTGAGAGGAATGCAGGGACTGGTGATCCCGACCCGTGAACACCTGTACCAATTTATGGATGCGATGGCAGGAGGAGCCTACGGAGGTTATCTGGAAGGCATCGTAGATACTTGGGTGATGAAGTTTTCGACCTTCAACCCCGAACAGGGATGGCTCAAATCTCCTTTTGCCGACCCTATCACGGAGATGTATCCGCAATACCGCGATATGCTGAACAAGACGGACGACCCTGTGGCGCTGGCTTTCGGAAAAGTACTTCGCGTATGTATCATGCACCGGGTGACGGATATGTACGGTCCGATTCCTTACTCCAACATGATGAGTGATGATAACTCAGGTGAAGACCTTGCGGTAGCCTACGATTCGCAGGAACAGGTGTACACGCAGATGCTGAAAGAACTCGAAGAAGCGGACAAAGTGCTGGAAGAAAATAAAGACCTTTCGTCCGAAGCTTTCCGCAAGCTGGAAGACCTTTACTACGGAAATATAACGAAATGGCGCAGATTCGTGCACTCCATGCAGCTGCGCATCGCCATGCGGATGAGCTACGTGAAACCTGCGGAAGCGCAGCGTGTGGCAGAAGCTGCCGTAGCCGCCGGCGTCATAGAATCGAACGATGATAATGCAGCGCTGCACGTGGCAGAGAATCGCTCCGAATTGCTGTTCAATAACTGGAGTGACTACCGTATCAGTGCCGACCTCGTATCCATTATGAAAGGCTACGACGATCCCCGACTGGACAAGATGCTTGTCAAGGGCGTGCAAACGGTCGATCAGGAGGGCGAGAAGGTGGACGTGTACGATTTCTATGGAGTACGCATCGGCATCTTCACCAAAAAGAAAGATGATATGATTAACCTTTACTCCAAACAGATCATCAGCAGCACCGACCCTTATCTGTGGATGAATGCTGCCGAAGTGACTTTCCTTCGTGCCGAAGGCGCATTACGTGGCTGGGCAATGGGCGGAGAAGCGCAGGCGTTGTACGAGAAAGCAGTCTCCTTATCATTTGACGAGCGCAAAGCGTCGGGAGCCGATGCGTATGTGAAAGATGATGAGAAAGTTCCCGCTGACTATGTAGATCCGATGGGAGAATACAGCCATGATGCCGTAAGCACTATTACTATAGCCTGGGAACCGGGTGCCGCTAACTTTGAAAAGAATCTGGAACGTATTATCACTCAGAAGTGGATTGCCATTTTTCCGCTCGGAGTGGAAGCATGGGCTGAGCACCGTCGTACGGGGTATCCCAAACTGCTGCCTGTGGTGGAAAATAAAGATCCCAACAACAGCGTTAACGTGACTATAGGCCCCCGCCGCCTGCCTTTCCCGGCCGATGAGTATAACTCGAATCCGACCTACATCGGGCAAGCCGTACAAATGCTGAACGGACCCGATGCTGCCGGAACACGGCTTTGGTGGGACGTGAAAAATCATTCGGGGAATTAATAATGAACTTTATAGAACCTCTTAAATCAATGAGATTATGAAATATAAACCAATATTAAATCTGTGTTTGCTGTCTGTCTTTCTGTTGATGGTTCCTGTCAGTTGCGATGACTGGACGGAGATGGAAATTCATGATAGTGAGATAAACGGGTTCAAGGAACAGAATCCGGAGCAATATGCCGCTTATACCCAGAAGCTGCGGGCGTATAAGGCCGCCAAGCACGCACTGGTCTATGCACGGCTGGACAATGCGCCGGAAGTATCGTCCAGTGAGAAAGACTTCCTGCGTGCGTTGCCGGACAGTATCGATCTGGTATCCATGCGCAATGCCGGCCGTCTTTCCGGGTTCGACCGTGAAGATATGAAACTGGTACGTACTGACTACGGAACACGGGTACTGTATTATGTTGACGCTTCGGCTGCCGAAGGACTGAACGCTGCTCTCTCTGCTGCCATTGATGCCGTACGTGCCGGAACGTTTGACGGTGTGGCATTAGCTTCCGCATCTTCCGTAGATGAGTCTGTGGTGAAAACATTGGCGGATGCTTTGGGGCAGACAGACTGTCTGCTGATATTCGAAGGAACTCCGTTGTTGGTGTCCGAAGCACAGCGCAGCGTATTCGATTACTATATCGTCGATGTTTCCGCAGCCGCCGATGATTATGATCTGGAAATGGCCATCAATCATGCTTTGAACTGGGGAGTAAGCGCCGAACGTCTGATGCTGGGAAGTGTACACGGGCGTACAGTGACCGACAATGACAAGACAGTTCATTCTTCTCTGAATCGGGCGGCATATTTTGCCCAAAATGCAGGATCACTGGCGGGAGTGGGTATCTACGATGTAGGTACTGACTATTATAACAGTGACATTATTTGTAAACAAACCCGCGGGCTTATTCAGCAGCTGAACCCCGCAAAGGGTAAATAAAGTAAGGAGGAAACAATGAGAAAACTCTTTTTACTGACAGGCTGTGTATGGACAATGCTCTTTACCGCCTGCGATAATACGGATTATAGTGATCATTCCCCGTTTGATAATTCTGCATATCTTAGTGTGGCTGAGATTCGTAATGTAGAATCGTTCACTTTCAACCGGAGAGTGACGGAGCAGACCAAGAAGTTTACCGCCAAGCTGACTTATCCGGTTGGGGTGGACGTAACCGTCCGCTTACAGATAAACCCTTCTCTGGCAGATGCGTACAATGCAAAGAATGATACTCAGTATGAAGTATTGCCCGCCAGGCATTATAAGCTGACAGCAGAAGCCGTCACCATTCCGGCAGGAAAAACGACTTCATCGGAAGCGGCTATCCAATTCACCGGACTGGATGAACTGGAAATTGACGCGACCTATATTTGTCCGTTGACTATCGAAGGAGTGAATGAAGTAGGACTGATGAACGGCTCTCGTACCATGTACTATCTGGTCCGGCGGTCGAGTGCCATTACTACTGCCATCAATCTGAAAAATGTATATGTGGCTGTTCCCGGATTCGACAAGGGGAGTCCGACAGCCGATGTGGTAAATAATATGACTGCTATTACGATGGAAGTAATCGTTCGGGTCAATCAGTTTGAGAAAGAGATTTCCTCTATTATGGGAATCGAACAATATTTATGTATGCGTTTTGGTGATTCCAGTTTCCCGCGCCAGCAGCTGCAAGTGCAGACGCCGGTAGGCAAATTCCCCGGTGAGGACAAGCGCAAACAACTGACGGCCGGAGAATGGTATCACATAGCCCTGACATGGGATTTGGCAGCAAAGACCATCTGTTTCTATGTAAACGGACAGTTACAGCACATAGATAACAATCATGGAAAGTCCGACCTGACCACTCTTAATCTGGGAGATAAGGCAGCGGATAATGAATTTGGTAACGGAGGTGATTTCAATTTCTACTTCGGACGTTCTTACGGAGAGTCGAGTGATCCGAGCCGTCATCTGGATGGAGAAATCTGCGAAGCCCGTATCTGGAAGGTAGCACGGACACAGGAGGAAATCTACAAGAATATGTATGATATTCCCGAACCGCAGTCCGAAGCGAACCTGTGTGCATACTGGAAGTTTGACGAAGGCACAGGAATGACCATTGCCGACCGTACAGGCAATGGAAATGATGCGAAAGTGATTCCTTACTGGAAAGATGCAACGCACGTGGAGACATATCCCAAGACCGATGCGGAACTATGGCCTAGCGGAATCGAAGTGCCTAAAGTGAATCAAGAACAATAACCTAATTAACTCAACATAATTATGAAACGAATATTATCATATATAGGAGTCGGAATGTTACTTCTGTCGGTGATGACCGCTTGTGAGGAAGACGCTGCACTGCTTAATCCCGATGTCGGACACGACAAGTCGACCGTGCCGGAAGAAACAGTAACAAGCTTGGGGTATTTTAATAGTACCACTTCGCCGGGAAATGCGATCATACAACTTATAGCGGGGAGTTCGGAACAAGAAAATCGGGGTATGACCGATGCAGGAGTCGAAGATGAAGTCTGTTTTGTTTTGAGCAAGCCGGCAGAAAAGGATCTGACACTGAAAATCGCAATGGATGAACGTTATCTGGAACCGGACGAAGGCGGATATGTATCGCCGTATGCCATGCAGTATGTAATAGATTTCAAGAAAGAGCATAATATGACGGTATCCGCCAACGCTGTCGATCCAATAGAGGGAATATCCATTCCTTTGGCCGATAACTTCCTGATAAACGGAGGGCGTGAGACGACTGTGACTATTGCTGCCGGTGAACGTCAGTCTGCGAAAGTTAAACTCCTTTTTAAAAATGAAAATCTCGGGCGAGAGGATGTTTTGTTCCCATTTTTTGCTACGGATGTAGCGACAGGTGAAATGTATGGAAAGATAGAATATATCATTTCTGCGATCGTGCCTCCGTCACGTGAAGGAAAGCAGTTTTTGGCTGTTGCTTATGTAGATACGGAAGTCATGAATCCACTGATAGCCGACCAGTATATATCTACAGTGAGCAAGTTCTATTTTAACCCGTGGACAGAAGAATTGGTACTGCGATGTCCTACCATAGATATAGTAAACGTCCGCACAGCTTTTCTGACACAGACGCAAGGGCGTGCCATGCTGACGTATACGCTGGATATGGAGCATGTCCTGAAAAACAATGCACGCTATCTTCAGCCGTTGAGGCAGACCGGAATGAAAGTCTGTCTGGTAATCAAAGGTGGAGGTACCGGTCTGGGATTTGCCAATCTGTCGGATGGTCAGATCAATGACTTTGTCGCACAGGTGAAAGCCGCTGTCGCCACTTTCAAACTGGACGGGGTGAACTTGTGGGATGAAGGAGCCGGCTACGAAAAGGAAGGAGCATCCCCTGTCAACGATACCTCGTATGCTAAGTTGATAAAAGCATTGAAAACGGGCATGCCCGACAAATTGTTGACGATGGTCGATACGCGTGAAACGACTCAGTCTCTTTGTGAAGAACAGGCAGGGATACGTGCCGGAGGCTATCTGGATTATGCTTGGAGCTCGCTCACCGACTTTTTGAATCCTTATGCCGCAGATGCGGAATTGAAACCGATACTTGGTATACCGATGGAAAAGTATGCCTCGGTCTTTATACCGGAAATGATGGAATTGCCTGAAGATGAGATGATGGAAGTCGATGAAAAGTTGATGATGTTGTGCGACGGAGAAACGGTGATCAACAATAAATTCTATGTTTTTGGTGATATGCCATATATGGATTATGGAAAAGAAGGCGTGGTAGTGGGTACAATGATGTATGCCACCATGATGCTGTATGATATGAATCCCGACCCGGAAATGATAGGTGACGGTTCCTATATGTGGAGTTCCAATATGGAAACTAGAAAGGCGGCAGCAGATTATTATGCGTTTAAGAAAGACTGGTAATATCCGGAAGCCCTCGTATGATGACCCGAAAGTCATTGTACGGGGGCTATCGTAAATGAGTCATGCTACTGTTTTTTTCGTCTTTATGCGGTCAGTGAGAAATAATCATGTAACTTTGTAGACTGTTAGTATAAAAACAAGAAGAGAAAAAATGATAGTTTGCATAGCCGAAAAGCCGTCTGTAGCACGTGATATAGCCGAAGTACTCGGCGCTCATACAAGAAAAGAAGGGTATATAGAAGGAAACGGATACCAGGTAACCTGGACATTCGGTCATCTTTGTACCTTGAAAGAGCCGCATGAATACACCCCTAACTGGAAATCATGGAACTTGGGTAGCTTACCGATGATTCCACCACGGTTCGGCATCAAGCTGATAGAGAACCCTACTTACGAAAAGCAGTTTCACATTATCGAGGGACTGATGCAGAATGCAGATGAAATTATCAACTGCGGTGATGCCGGCCAAGAAGGAGAATTGATCCAGCGTTGGGTGATGCAGAAGGCAGGTGCCCGCTGTCCGGTGAAACGTCTTTGGATTTCTTCGCTGACAGAAGAGGCTATCCGCGAAGGATTTGCCAAACTAAAGGATCAGTCCGACTTTCAATCACTGTATGAAGCGGGACTTTCCCGTGCAATGGGCGACTGGTTGCTGGGAATGAATGCTACCCGTCTTTATACTATCAAATACGGTCAGAACAAACAAGTGCTTTCCATCGGCCGTGTGCAGACTCCTACGCTGGCATTGATTGTCAACCGCCAACTGGAGATCGCCAACTTCCAGCCGAAACAATACTGGGAACTGAAAACAAATTATCGTGATACCACCTTTTCTGCTCTGATCCGTAAAAGCGATGAAGAAATTGCTGCGGAAGAAGAAAAGAGTGGCGGAAAGAAGAAGATAGACAATCCCGGCATCGACCCTATCGCCAACCGGGAGGAGGGAGAAGCGCTGGTGGAACGCATAAAAGACCTTCCGTTCATTGTCACCAATGTCGGCAAGAAGGATGGAAAGGAATATGCTCCGCGTCTGTTCGACCTGACTTCCCTTCAGGTAGAGTGTAATAAGAAGTTTGCCTATTCCGCTGATGAAACGCTGAAGCTGATTCAGTCGCTTTATGAAAAGAAAGTGGCTACTTATCCGCGTGTCGATACCACTTTCCTGAGTGACGATATTTATCCGAAGTGTCCCGGAATATTGAAAGGCCTTCGGGACTATGAGGTGCTGACTGCTCCTTTGGCAGGTGCTTCATTGCCTAAATCGAAAAAGGTATTTGATAATTCGAAGGTAACAGATCACCATGCCATTATCCCTACAGGCGTTTATGCACAGAATCTGACGGATATGGAACGTCGTGTCTATGACCTGATAGCCCGTCGTTTTATAGCGGTGTTCTATCCCGATTGTAAGATTTCTACCACTACCGTGATGGGCGAAGTGGACAAGATAGAATTTAAAGTAACCGGCAAACAGATTCTGGAGCCGGGATGGCGTGTCGTTTTTGCCAAAGATGTGAAAGATACTTCCGAAGAAAAAGAGGAAGAGGATGAAAATGTACTTCCTGCTTTTGTCAAGGGGGAAAGTGGTCCTCATGTTCCGGACTTGAATGAGAAGTGGACGCAACCGCCCAGACCTTATACGGAAGCAACATTGCTTCGTGCGATGGAAACAGCCGGAAAGTTGGTGGATAATGACGAACTCCGTGATGCTCTGAAGGAGAATGGTATCGGCCGGCCGTCTACCCGTGCCGCCATTATCGAGACGTTGTTCAAGCGAAACTATATCCGCAAGGAAAGAAAGAACCTGATAGCCACCCCTACGGGAGTGGAACTGGTACAGATCATCCACGAAGAATTGCTGAAATCTGCGGAACTGACCGGTATATGGGAAAAGAAACTACGTGAGATTGAAAAGAAGACTTACGATGCCCGTCAATTCCTCGAAGAACTGAAGCAAATGGTATCTGAAATCGTGATGAGCGTACTTTCAGATAATACGAACCGGCGTATCACTATTCAGGAGGCAGTTGCCCAAACGGAAGAAAAGGCAAAGAAAGAACCTAAGAAGCGTGAGCGTAAACCAAGTGCTCCCAAAGAAAAGAAGGCGAAAGCAGAACCGAAAGTTCCTGCATCTTCTCCGTCTCCTGCTCTGACTCCTTCTGCTGCTGTTCCTGCCTCTGCTCCGGCTACCGGTAATGCAGATACTTTTGTCGGACAACCGTGTCCGGTTTGTGGTAAGGGAACCATCATTAAAGGGAAGACAGCTTACGGATGTTCGGAATGGAGAAATGGATGTACTTATCGAAAGAATTTCGAATAGTTTGTGGACAGTGTCTCACATAACAGTGATTTCTCTTTTTTTCTTTTAAAAAGAGTCCCTTTTTTCTGTTCGCACCATAAGGAATTAGATAACAGTTTTGCTCTCATGCTCTAACTATTCATCTGTATCCCTTTATTCATCGATGTTTTAGGGGTGGTAGCAAGCGTGGTGGCAAGTATGAGAGCAAACGGTTGCTCTCACTCTATCTCGTCTTGATTAATATCGTTTTTGTAATGTTATCTTTTGGTATACAGGATGTTAATATCTGATGTGTCAACTATTAACGTTTGATTTTTAAGCTATTAATAGTTGAGAAATCAGGTATTAAAGACTGATAACTCATGTATTATTGATCAATAAATGAGTTAATGCTTCCTATCATTTCTTATAATGGAACCTGTCGTTTCCCGGTGAGGGAACGGGCGTTCCTTTTAATGGAAACGACCGTTCCTTTTAAAGGGACTGGCATTTCCTCCGAGGAAACATACAGAAATAACCACCGAATGCGATGAAGATAATAATTGCAGTTTGCACGAGAAGAATTAGGATGGAATTGACAACATAGATACAAGACAGGTATGAGAGCAAACGTTTGCTCTCATACCTGCTACCACACTTGCTCTCATACCTGAAATAACGATGAATAAAGGGATGCAGACAAATTGTTAGAGCATGAGAGCAAAAACGCATTCAAATTACGTGGAGAGATATGCAGAACCAATAAAAAGCAAATTAAAACAAAAGAAGGCTATTTATGGTAACTTTTTGCATAACATATTGGTTAACTTTGCACTCAATAATAAAAAACTTATGAACATCAATTCTGAAACAAAATATTGCCAGACTTGCGGAATACCTTTGGATATTGATTATACCAATCTGAAGGCAGACCAAAATGAGGAATATTGTGATTACTGTCTGAAAAATGGAGTTAAACTGTATGACTTCTCAATGGATTATCTTATCTACCTTTGGGGACTTTTTCCCGAAGAATACTATAAAGAAGTCGGCATACGCCATACTTCGTCGGAGTTGAGAGAAATTATGTCCAGACGGTTACCTGAAATTAAAAGATGGAAGCAAAAAATTAATACCGCTCACATACAATACGAATTAGTGATCAGAGTTCAAGAATATATCAACTGTCATTTATTTGATGACCTTGATTCTGAAAAGTTATCCCAAATTGTATGCATTTCCAAGTATCATTTCCGCCGACTTTTTAAAGCAGTTTGCGGTGATAGCCTTGGGAATTACATCCAACGATTAAGATTGGAGTACATTGCTTTTAAGTTAATATCCACCAATATAAGTGTCCCAGAGATTCTTAGTCAAATCAATTATCAGAATAAACATACGCTTTCAAGGGCATTCAAAAACTACTTTAATTGCTCTATACCTGAATTTCGTAAAAGACATTCAAATGCCTGTTCTGAAGGCAAGAATCCAATACAGATTGAACCAAGTATTGAAAGAGTGCCTCATACACGGATTGCATATTTAAAATTAGAGAGAACACATCATGCCAGCCATAGCTTTTCTGTTTTATGGAAACAGGTGCTACAATTTTCTGAAAGCTATGAATTATTATCAAAAGGATGTAAGTATGTGAGCCTGACTCTTGATTATCCTTTTATCACGTCTGAAGAACAAAGTCGTTTTATGGTTGGAGTAACATTACCACAATCATTTAAAATTCCGAAGGGGTTCGGTATTTATGAAGTTCCTGCGGGTGAATATGCTATATTTCGTTTTAAAGGACTATACCATGGACTGAATAGGGTATATCGTTATATTTATCTTGACTGGCTACCTGCAAATGATTATAGCTTGCGAGAACCATTTACTTTTGAGACTTATATCAATACACCCGAAAAAACTCCGGTTTCGGAACTAATCACAGATATTTATCTCCCTGTCAAAAAGAAAGAAATATGAATAAAGAAATAGAGAATGAATTGAAAAAGTCAAGGGTCGATTTTGTTCATTTCGTAGATATATCCAAGTTGACCAATAGGCAGAATAGAGGTTTGCCATGTGCTATATTAATAGGAATCGCAATAAGTCCGAAGTTTGTAAAAGATGTATTTAATAATCCGGATTATAAACCTGCTCTTGAAGATGAGTATGTGAAAACTGAAAATAGAGTGGGAGAAGTAACAGACGAGTTAGCTGAATTTCTTGTCAGCAAAGGGTATAAAGCTCTTTCACAATCTGATGCGGGACTTTTGGCAGAAGGAGTGTTTAATTTTGAAACGAAGGAGTCGGTTTTACCTCACAAAACAGTAGCGCAACTTAGTGGATTAGGATGGATTGGGAAAAACAATCTGTTTATTACTCCTGAATATGGTGCAGCGCAATGTCTTGGTACCGTTTTGACTGATGCCCCGTTAGATACTGTATCGTATGCCTCTATTTCCCCGAAGTGTGGTAATTGTAACATTTGTAGGGATATATGCGAAAGAAATGTATTGAAAGGAACCACCTGGAATACAACAATCTCAAGAGATGATATAATTGATGTATATGGATGCAGTACCTGTTTGAAATGTCTTGTGCATTGTCCTTGGACGCAGAAATACGTAAACTTTAAAAGCAGGCTTTTACAGCCATAGAAGAACTAGCCTGACTATTTCATTTATAGATTAAAATAACAGGTATAGATTAAAATAACAGGCTGAAAAGAGGCTGACTAAAAAGTCGGTTCTATCTCTATTCTCCTCCTTCGGGAAGGAGGGGAATTGGAGATACTACTGACTTTTTAGTCAGGCCCGAACTATATTGCCTTATCTTGAACTGAAAGTAGATTTAAATAATAACTTTAGTGTGTCTTGAAAGATAAATAATCTACCGGAATCAGCCGGACCTCGCTATTTAATCCCGAAGGCATGGGAGCCCAGTGACCATAGTTGGCCGGACGATAATTCAGATCGACAATATTGATTTCTTTAAATTTGCGCCACTGCACTCCCTGCCTGTCCAGTTCGGCTATCCGGTTGGCAGGGAGGTTAGTGACTTCTATCTCGATGTGGTTTTTTCCTGATTTCAGCAGATGACCTACTCGTAGCTGATAAGGTACTGCCCATGCGCAGCCCGCTTCCTGACCGTTGATCCGGACACGGGCACTTTCGCGTACGTCTCCCAAGTCGAGTACCCAGTCATCGGCTTGCAGAGCGGGCAATTCGATATCCAATGAATAAACACCGCTGCCCATGTTAACCTTGGCTGCCGGATGGTCGATGCCTGTCCATGAGCAAGGGCGGTCGATATTGAACGTACCCTTTATCTCCGGTTCGCTTTCGGCGAAGTGTAGTTTCCAGCCATGATCCAGGCTGAGGCTGAACGGTTGTTCCTGAATATAGTTCCAGGGCCGGGCAGCTTGCAGCGGCTGTTGATAAGTCTGCAAAATCACCGATTCACCGGATTTCAGTTGGAGGTAGACTTGTGTCTGTTCTCCGGTCTGACGTACCTTTGCTTCTCCGCATTCTCCGGTCATGGGATTGAAGAAGGCAGCAGCTTCGGCTTTGGTTCCCAGTGTCACCCAATCATTCACTCCTTTATCTTGGAGAGAAGAGATAAAGTAATGGTGTCCGCTATCGTTCACCCTGCGGATGGCTTGCAGTCCGAACTTGGTTTTCATTTCTTCCTGAGGAATATTACAACTTGCTAAAGTACGCGCATAATCCGTACCTGTAATAATTTTGCCTTTGCCTACCGGAGTAACCGTTGTTTCGGAGAATGAAACGGAAGGTAACTTTTGCAGCGTCTGCTGATAAGTCTTGCGCTTCTGTTCCAGTTGACTGTATCCCGGTACGTCCGTCGGATAGTTTTCGAGGAATACGATAGTGGCTCCCTGTTGTGCCAGTTTCAGTAGATGAGCCAGAACGTCATTCGGCATTAAATGGGCGGCGGGTACGACCAGCGCTTTGTAACCGGTTCCGCCGGAAGTGATGAGCTGTCCGTCTTTGAAACGGGTGCTGCGGATAAAGTTGTCCGAGATATAGTCTCCGTCATATCCGCTGTTATTGATACGGTGGATGGCATCTATAAATTTCGGAGCAAGCTTGGCCATGTGATGAATGCTGAATAGCAGCAAACGTCCCGGTTGCTCATCCCACATATCATAGACAGGCAGATAAATAAGGAAATCATTATCCGGTTTACCCATTTGCAGGAAACTCTGGCAACGGGTGATATAATCGAAGAACGAAGGGGCATCGTGCCAGATACTGTTCGTCGGGTTCATATTGATAGAGGCGTAAAACAACCATCCCGGCCATTCGGCTTCTTTCGGCGAATAAGGAGTGCCGTGAAAGAACATATGATTAATGCCGGAGACGAACATCAGGTCCATATCCGGTTTGCATTGCGACAAAGAAGTGCGGAAATGCTCCGTCAGCCAGGTAAATGTTTCGGTAGAAGTATAAGGCTTCCCGGCGATATGTGCGGCAGAAGAGGCATATTTCAGCATCGACAAGTCCGAATCATTCTTTTTGGTTAATGAATCCTGACGTAATCCTTTGATATGAAATTGGGACAAACCGAATCCTTCACATTCGGGGATGTCTACGGCTGCGTAGACATCGATCAGGTTGGCAGGCGATCCGTGTGCCTGATTACGGGTGATGCTGCCATTCTTGTGTGCCCAGTCCGTCCATTGACGGGTGAAGTTCTCCAGCAATAAGTCGGAGATCGTCTCCCGATAGTCGGATACGATGCGGCGGCTGACTTCCGGACGGCTTTCATCCAGAAACTCCGGAAAATGTTCTTCCAACTTATATCCCCGTCTGCGGGCGAACTGATCCAGAAAGTCTTCTGTCCAGTCTGCCTGATAGACTTCGTAAGAGTCGTTGAAGAATGTATGCGGATAACTCGTCTTGCTGCTTTTGAAAGCACGGTCAAATCGGGAGAGATAGTTCTTGACGGCAGTCTTGGAAAGATGGTTCATCACGTATCCTTCCCCTCCGGGGGCGGCACGTTTCACTTTCTGACGTGTCTTGCTGTTATACAGCGCTATCACTTTCCATTTTCCGGCAGGGGCTTTCCATTCCAGTTTGTCTTTCCTGACGTGGGAAGTAAGGTTGATGCAGCGTCCGTTTTCGTCGTATGCCATCACACGGCTTAAGACAGAATAAGGTTGCTGCTTCTTGTCTGTCACATTGATATCTTGCACGATTTCCTGGCCTCCTTCTATATCATAAGTCTGGAAGATGGCTTTGCTTGCCGCGTCTTCGATGCTGACTTCCGGTCCTCCGAAGGGCCATCCCGTTCCGGTGTTCATATCGATCTCGATGCCGGTGCGTTTTCCTTCCGCCTGTGTGTGTTTGAGGACTTCCATCCAGCGGGGAGAAAGGAACTGAATATCGTTGGCGTCATTGCCCTGTACACCATAGATGGGAGTGATTTCTACGGCGCCCATGCCGGCACGCGCGTATTCTTCCAGATTGTAAATCAGGTTCTTTTCATCGACAGCGCTTCCCAGCCACCACCATCTGGTGCCGGGACGGGCTTCTGCCGGAGCATCCGGCCACTGTTGCGCTTGTATGCTTCCGCCTGCTGCGAGCATACAGAGGAGTATCAGTTGTTTCTTGTTCATTATTCTTGGGGTGTATGATAGTATTCAATGTTTTCTGCGTCGTCGGTCACAAAGAGCGGACGTCCGTCCGGCTGTGCAAAGTGGAAGCGGACACCGTCGAAAGTTATGTTCTTTGCGTGACGGATATAAAATCCTTTGGCGGGAATCGTACCGAACATCCAGGGTTCGGGATATACTTTCTCCTGTTCGGGTGGAGTGCGCTTGCCATCTTCTTCGCTGTATCCACCTTTATAATATAGGTGAATATTGCGGAAAGTAACATCTTCGATAGATGCACCGGGGACACCGCTGATAATGGAAGAATACCGGCTGTCAGCGTTCCATACATTGATGTCGCTGATCAGAATACGCTTCATGGTGCCTATGGGTGTCCCTTCCGGACTGCGCATGCGCGCACCCAGGCGAAGGAAGATAGGAGCGTTGACAATATCCCTCATGGTGATATTGCTGATAACGATGTCTTCCAGATGACCGCCGTCTACGGTTTCGAGCGCCAGTCCCCGACAATGTTCGAAGATACAGTTGGTGAGGACGATGTTGCGGAAACCTCCGCTGCTTTCCGTGCCGAGCTTGATACGTCCGGTGCGGTATCCATGATCGGGTGCCTGTGGTTCGTCGAGTTGCCAGCTGCCGTCCAGTACGCTTCCCTTGTCGAAGCCGCTGACGTAGCAGTCGCTGATGGTAACGTTCTCCGTATCTTTGAAACGTCCCAGCGCATAAGAGGCTTTCAGAACAATGGCATCGTCCCATGGGGAGTTAACTGTACATTGGCTGATGCGTACGTTGCGGCAGCAGTCAATGTCGAATCCGTCACGGTTGGTGTCTACTTTCAGATTGAGCAGGGTGAGGTGTTCCACACCGGTGGCTAGCAGGGCGAAGTGTCCGCAATGGAGCATGGAGAAGTCTTTCAGTGTGACATTCCGGCAATCCTTGAGGCTGATCGCTTTGTTGCCTACACCCGGCAGGCGGCTTTCTTCGCGGGTCAGTCCTTTGCCGTAGATCAGTCCCGGACCGCTGATGGTGATGTTTTCCAGACCGATTCCCCAGATCAGGGAGTTCTTCCAGTGGCTGTGACCGAAGTCCTGGTATTTATTATGCTCATTGGGTTCTGCCATGTCGTATCCTTTGTCCTTTTCCGGAAAGGCTGCGATGATGCGTGCGCCTTGTTCCAGATAGAGGTGGATATTACTTTTCAGCCGGATAGAATAACAGGCATATTCTCCGGCAGGCAGGTATACGGTACCTCCGCCTTCTTGTGCGGCAGCTTCGATGGCACGGTTGATGGCGGGAGAGTCAATCGCCTTTCCGTCCGCTTTTGCTCCGAAGTCTCTGACGTTATAGATTGCTGCCTGCATATACAGGCAACCGGTCAGTAGGCTGAGTAACAGATATATTCTTTTCATCTTTGTATGGATTTGAGCTAAATGATAATCAATAGTATCTCCATTCATTTTTTACTATGTTTAAGTTCATCAATCTTAGCAAAAAGATCCGGCAACATAAAATAATTATAATCTGCTCGTGCATTTTGCTCGTAGAAACAGAAATAAAGTTTACTGTTTGCTGCGAGCGGGCAGCGCCCTGCGAGGACGGGACGGTCTGTTCGTTTCCCCGATTCATAAAGCAAGAGGGGAGTCTTGTCCTGACGGCCGTTACTCAAACGGATATCGTCGGTGGGAGTAACTGCCTGCAAGGTGCGGAGTTTCATACTTTCACCATAATAACAGGTGAAAGCTTGTCCTTCTACGCTGAACACGTTTATATCCATGTCCGGCTGACAGTCTCCGAAGCTCCAGAATAAGATGTCGGCCTGCTGCAAGGAGGTGACCGCTACTTCGAGAATAAAGCCGCGGGTATCCGGCAGGGCTTTCCACCGGAAAGCGATTCCTTTCACTTTTTCCTGAGGAGCCAGCCAGTGACTGTCGGTTCCTTTCGATATACCCAGACGGAAAGTTCCGGCGGGAGGAGTCAGTTGCTGCGCCTGTACGTTAATGAGGCAGATTGCCAGCAGTACGACGGTCAGTAGTTGTTTTAACATAGTCGAAGTGGATATTACTTTGTTCATTTTCCTTTAATACAATAGCATCTTTGTCTTTGACGTCCAATGTTATTTCCGATAGATTAAAGTTTCTCGTATAGCAGATTTTCCCCGGTTTATTGGTCTGCGCTTCGATGCCGTAAAGATAGAAGTTTTCCAGACGCAATGTATCATTCCAGCCCGAAGCGGAGATAAATTCATCTACATTTTCCGCTTTTACCTGTGAGAGGTATATGTCACGGAATCGCGGATACCCTTTTTCGGGTGGTTCTACCGGAGTCAGCATCACTTTCCAGTGCTCCGGAATCTCCTTGCCCTCATATTCTTTGGGCAAAGTGCTGTAGCTGTAGCTCGGATTCCAGTTTAAATCCGCCGCCAATACCTGACGGACATTTTCTGCGCTGACACGGGTCATGTAGATATTCTCAATAGTTCCCCCACGGTTCATGGCACTTTTCAGTCGCAGCACGGTATATGTGCCGACAGCTTTAAGGTCATAGCCTAATACATTGCGGATGCTGCCGGAAGTTTCGCTGCCGCAGGTGATCAGTCCCGCTCCTTTGCGGGCTGTGCAGTTGCGCACTACCACATTCTCTGTCGGACGGTTCACACGCAGTCCGTCCGCGTCCCGTCCCGATTTGATACAAATATTGTCGTCGTTGCAGTCTACGTCACAGTTCTCGATCAGTATGTTGCAGGAGGAGTCGATGTCAATGCCGTCCGTGCTTGGGCCGTGGCCGCCGATGTTATTGTTGATAGTCAGTCCGTCTATGGTACAATAGTCGGAATAGAGAATCTGACATCCCCAGAATCCTGTGCGCATCAGGGTGAAACCGCTCAGTGTGATGTCCGAACTGCGTTCGACGAGGATTCCCCGTACACGTTTGCAGTCATAATCCACTATCCAGCGTAACCCTCTGGCTTCGTATTCTTTCCTCATTTCCCAGTATTTATCCCAGAAGACTTTTCCACGGCAGTCCAGTGTACCTTCTCCGCTGATGGCAGCGTTCTTCTCGTCGACAATGTTGATCACTGCTGCCGGCCATGTCATCTCTATCCCTGCTATGCGCGAACGGAATTCGGGATAATGGTGGATGTCGGGGCTGGCAAGCAGAGTCACCCCTTTGCCAATCTGCAGGTTTACGCCGCTTTTGACAAACAAGGCTCCTGTCTGGTAATACCCCGGTTGCAGGACAACCGTTCCTCCGCCGGAGACAGCGCAACTGTCGATTGCTTTCTGAATAGCCTCTGTGCTGAGTACGGTACTGTCTGCTACTGCGCCAAAGGAATTGGCGGATATAATCATCTTGTCTCCGGGAAGTTGGCGGCTGCCTACGCTGTCTGCCCACGATAAATCCGGTTGCTGAGGTACCTGCCCCCATTCGAAGCTGTTGCCGGCTTGTTTGGCAGGAGTGCACGCTATCATCAACGAGCCTGCCAGAAGTAGGGGAAGGAGGTTTTTAATTCTCATATAGTCTTTTAGTATAGGATTCTTTTAATTTCCATCCGGTTTCTCTATTTCCGTGAACGGTGAATCGTTCCAGTGGAAAGTATTCACATCGTCCGGATGTGCGGGATTGTATGCCGGGTCTATTTTCAGATGCTTCGCCAGTTCGGGAACGGCTTTCTTCATCCCTTCGATGACGCATTGGGCGATCTGATAGGCACCGTAAGGATTAAAGTGCGTATTATCTGCAAAATTCCTGGTCTGTCCCGGATACGTTCCTGCCGGATAGTGGACGAAAGCACGTTTGGAAGTGTCCGGTCCCAGCGCCTCGTACAGGGTACGTGTCATTTCATTGAGATCGATCAAGGGAACATTCTCTTTGGCTGCCAGCCAGCGCATCGCTTCCGGATAGTCTTCGTGTGTGTCGCGGATATGTCCGTTGGCGTCGAAACTACGACGTTGGGTAGGAGTGACAAGCACCGGATGCGCTCCGCGTGCACGCGCTTCGTCAATGAATGTTTTCAGACTGGTCATGAAGGAGTAGTAAGCTCCTTTGCCCGGCCCTTTCTGCTTTTGGTCGTTGTGACCGAACTCCATAAAGAGATAGTCTCCTTTTTTGATCTGGCTTAAAGCCTTCGCCAGTCGTTTGGCTCCGATAAAGGTATTTGCCGATTCGCCGGATTCGGCATAATTGGCGATACAGACATCGGTGCCGAAGAAGTGAGGAATCATTTGTCCCCAGCTGGCCCAAGGCTCGTTGTCCTGATCGACTACCGTACTGTTGCCGCACAGGAATACGGTAATTACAGATGGGTCGGCAGGCTCGATACTGATGCTCTGACATACGGGAGCGTCACCGTTGAATTCCAGTGTCAGTTTGTCGTCCCAGTTCAGTTTCGTCTTTTCACGGGGTTTGATGCGTACCGATTCTTTGTCGGATATGCGTGGATTCCGTTTGTTGATGATAAATGTCTCCTCTGTGAACTGCCCTTTCCTGGTGGGCAGATTATCGATGAAAAGACGGCGTGATTCACCTCGTACGGTAGTTACACCTGCCTGCTTCTTGCTTCCGAGGCGTACGGTTACTTTGTAGTTACCGTCCGGTACACGGACAGAAAAGAAGAAAGGTGCTTTGCTCTCTTTTTCGGGAGTGGGTGCAAGGTCATATCCGTAACCTGTTTCCTCGCTGTAGCGGGGGGCGTCTGCCAGTTGGAATGTGCGGGCTTGTTCCTGAGCGCTGATAGCTGTTGCTGTCAGCAGCAGAAGTCCGAGAAATGTTGTTTTCATATCAGTCATCAATTAGTTTAATTTATTTTCGGTTTTAGTTCGTCGGGTGAATCTTTGGTATAGGATTTCACGTCTCCCGCCACTTTGGTGAATAGTTCCTGAATCAGTTCCGGAGCGATATTCGCTGTCGGGCGGAAAGCATCGGAGTTCATATAGTCAAGGATGGCTTTATGCATCTGCCGGGCAACTACCCGTTTTTCCGGTTTCGAAGTGATGTCCATGCTGGTCATTATCAATTTGCCGTTCAGTACGTTGGCTTCGAATAACATTCCGATTTTCCGGTTGATAAACCAGGTGTCTATGCTCTGGATGGTCGGTTGGAATTCGGTCGGGAATCCGGTAAACTGCATGACCTGTGCTTTGTTCAGCAGTTCCCACCATTGCAGGTTGCTGTGATATTCGGTCGGGAATTCACGGAAAAGCGGATGATATTCGTTGAGGAAGATACCTGTGGTATGAGGCGGACGCATCTTGAACCAGGAAGTATTCCAAAATACAGGAGTGAAGTATTGTTTCACTTCCTTGCCATACTGGATTTTTCCGGCTGCCGTGATCAATACGTTTCCTCCTTCTTGCAGGATGGAGATTGCTTTTGCGTCCAGTGTATCGGTGGTATATACGTCGCCTTGAGCTAGTTCTACCTGTGCGGGATATACCCAGAAGTCCCAGTCATTGACGGCATCGCTGCCTTCGATACGAATTTCCATATTTAGTTTCTGCGGTTTAGTGATTCCGCTTAGCTTCATGTCTACACTTCCTAGCGGACAAAGATTTCCGACTGGTATATTCTGAGTGCCTACAGTGCCGTGAGCGTATACTTTGCCATATTCATTCTTGATGCTGTATACCGTTTTGGCTTCCTGCAGAGGGGCTGCTCCGAAATGGGAAACTTCGATGTCGGCATGGAAAGCCTCGTCGTTGGTATATACGAATTTAGGAATACGTGCCAGCGGAACGGTCGGGCTGCAGAAACGTCTGAACTCATCTGCGTTGATATAGCCTTTTTCTTCAAAGAAGACATCCAGAAGACCTACTAATGCAGTTCCCTGACCGGAATAGTCGTTCAGTGCCAGCAATTGGAATCCTGCATAGTCGGGTGTACGCAATGTTTTCTCGATTTCGTGTTTGTAGCAGATTGCCTGAAGTTTGCCCGAAGCCATCATAAAGTCGTGCCCCATGCTGCCCATGTGATTATCATTCAGGATATCACGGAAGATTTCAAAGTTCTTGGCCTTGTTCACTCCGGTGTATTTACGTATCTCGCTGAAATTCGGGAATGCACACCATTGTCCCGTCTCATGAGAAACGTACGGTTGCTTCACGGAATCGATCTTGGCGCGGTAGTCGGACATGCTTTCCGGTTGCGAGCCTGCCCAGCTAAGTCCGCGTGCACCGGCTTTCACATGATATTGATTGTGGGGCTGCCATTGCCAGCTGCCTCCTACGGAAGCTCCTGTATATACATGGCGGGGGTCGGTCGCTTTCCAGTAATCAACGAATTTGCTTACCCAAGGTACCCAACGGCCCGAAGGTTCATTGCCGCAGGCTAGCATGCAGTAAGAGGCGTAATTGCCGTATTCTTTGGTCAGAGCGATGGTTTCGTCCATCAGATATTTGTCAATCGGCTGCCCGTTGCCCAGTCTCGGACCGTGATTAGGCCAGCTGGGACCTTCGGGTTGCAGATAAAAACCAACGAGATCGGCAGCGATGAAGGCTGCTTCCGGTGGACAGAAAGAGTGGAAACGCATATGGTTTAATCCGTAGTTGCGGCAGATGCGGAAGACCCGTTCCCAGGAAGCTACGTCCATCGGTGCATAACCTGTAAGCGGGAAATCGCAGTTTTCCACTGTACCCCGGAGCATTGTCTTGCGTCCGTTGACGTAGAACCATTTGCCTTCTATCTTGAAATCACGCATACCGAACTGTACCTGTTTCTTTTCGGACTGCTTGCCGCTGTTCAGCGTGGCTGTCAGTTTGTAGAGTGCCGGATTGAACTCATCCCATGTCAGGAAGTCTTTTCCCATCGGTAGTTCCATTTCTACCCGGTTATCTCCTGCCTGAATACGGAAGGTCTGTTGAACAGGGAGGACGTTGTGGCGGGTATCCGTATTAAAGCTTTCGGCAGAAAGTGTTATTTCTCCTTTGGCAGAAGAAGAGGATTTTACATTCATGCGTACCAGCGCTTTCCCATGGCTCAGATCAGGATATACCTGTATATCGTTGAAATAGACTTTGGGAGTCGTCTGCAGTTCGATTTTACCTACGATTCCGTTCCAGTTGCCCTGTGTCTGGTCGGTGATGCTATGTGAATCCGGACCGACATTGATCTCTTTAATCCGGTTGTCAACCCGGATAGTGATCCGGCACGGCTTGCCGGGAGTGACGGCCGAGGTCAGGTCGTATACATGAGGAACGCAAAGGCTGTTTTGCATACCGATTTCTTTCGTGTTTACCCATACGGTTGTTTCAATATGTGGGCGTTCCAGAAAGAGGAGAATTCTTTCCCCTTTCCAGTCGGATGGAATTGTCACTTTCTTTTGATACCAAGCGACACCTACATAGTGCTTGTCGGGAGTCAGGAAGAAAGGTAATTTGACTTTCCCTTCTATCCGGTATTTCTCCATGTAAGGATTGAAATAGTAAGAACTGTCATATAAACTTCCTGTCCATTGGGTACGTGCGGTAACATTGTCCCCTTTCAGCTTTTCGGGCATGGAGCCGGGTAAGTTGATAGACTCGTCGAGCGATTTATTGAACCATTGTTCTTTCATCCCTGCATCTTCCCGGTCTATCTGGAAATTCCATTTTCCGGATAGGCTGAAAGAGTGGTTTTGCCCTGTTACAGTCAGTACAGAGGCGAATACAATGGCAATACTTACTAAAAGTTGTTTCATGATATGTAGAATTGATATGTTTTCCACTACGTTTAAAAATCTGCTGCTAAAGTAGAGCTTTTGAGTAATCTATAAAATAGAAAGATGTACAGATACATAGAATATTGTATCAAAAACGGCTTTTATGGCGGTTGGTGTACGAAACTACATGAATATGATAATATCTCCATCATCATTCATTTCTGAAATTCTGGGGGATACCATATCTTTGCGAAGTAAACTTTTTAATCTTAAAGTGAACCATGAAAAAAGTATTTGCCTGGATGGCTTTAACTCTTTGGTCGGTAATGACAATCTTTGCAGGTGAGACTGCTTATCTCTTTTCTTATTTTATCAATGACAGCAAGGACGGTCTGCATCTTGCCTACAGTTATGATGGGCTGAACTGGACTCCTTTGAACGGCGGACGCTCTTTTTTGGCTCCGTCTGTCGGTAAAGATAAATTGATGCGTGATCCCAGTATATGCCAAGCTCCCGACGGAACATTTCACATGGTCTGGACTTCCAGTTGGACGGACCGGATCATTGGATATGCTTCTTCCCGTGATTTGATTCAATGGAGTGAGCAACAGGCTATTCCCGTGATGATGCACGAGCCGGAAGCTCATAATTGTTGGGCGCCGGAACTCTTTTATGACGAACCTTCGGAAACATATTACATTTTTTGGGCGACCACCATCCCCGGACGCCACAAGGAAGTGCCTACCAGCGAAAGCGAAAAAGGGCTGAACCATCGTATGTACTATGTTACAACGAAGGATTTTCGTACTTTCTCAAAGACGAAGATGTTTTTCAATCCCGATTTCAGTGTGATCGACGCGGCTATCGTGAAAGATCCGACACAGGGAGATCTGATCATGGTCGTCAAGAACGAGAACTCCAATCCTCCGGAGAAAAACCTGCGTGTGACACGCACGAAGAATATTGCCAAAGGTTTTCCGACAAAGGTATCCGCCCCGATTACCGGAAAATATTGGGCGGAAGGACCGGCACCTCTTTTTGTGGGTGATGCGCTTTATGTGTATTTTGATAAGTATCGTGATCATCGTTACGGAGCTGTCCGTTCGCTGGATCATGGTGAAACGTGGGAAGATGTATCCGATCAGGTTTCGTTTCCGAAGGGAATCCGCCACGGGACTGCCTTTGCGGTAGATGCTTCCGTCGTAGAGTCTCTGATAGATGACCGGAAGCATCAATCTGTAAAAGCACAAACTTCTTCCTGGTTCAACGATAAGGACTTGACATTGACAGGAGTTTATTATTATCCCGAACACTGGGATGAAAGTCAGTGGGAACGTGATTTCAAGAAGATGCATGAACTGGGATTTGAGTTTACTCACTTTGCGGAGTTTGCATGGGCGCAGCTGGAGCCGGAAGAAGGACGATACGATTTTGCCTGGCTGGATAAAGCAGTAGCTCTTGCTGCCAAATATGATCTGAAAGTCATTATGTGTACTTCGACTGCCACGCCCCCGGTGTGGATGAGCCGGAAGTATCCCGAAATCCTGTTGAAGAATGAAGATGGTACGGTTCTCGATCACGGTGCCCGCCAGCATGCCTCATTTGCTTCGCCGCTCTATCGGGAATTATCGTATAAGATGATCGAGAAACTGGCACAGCATTATGGCAATGATTCCCGTATTGTCGGATGGCAACTCGACAATGAACCTGCCGTACAGTTCGACTATAATCCGAAAGCGGAACAGGCTTTCCGTGATTATCTCCGTGCAAAATACAATCACAACATTCAGTTGCTGAACGACGCGTGGGGAACCGCTTTCTGGAGTGAGGCTTATTCGTCTTTTGATGAAATCACTCTTCCTAAGCGTGTCCAGATGTTTATGAATCATCATCAGATTCTGGATTATCGTCGTTTTGCCGCTGCGCAGACCAATGATTTTCTGAATGAACAATGTCTGCTGATCAGAAAATATGCAAAGAACCAGTGGATTACTACCAACTATATCCCCAACTATGATGAAGGACATATCGGCGGTAGTCCTGCACTCGATTTCCAGAGTTATACACGCTATATGGTGTATGGCGATAACGAAGGTATCGGACGCCGTGGATATCGGGTAGGAAATCCGTTGCGTATTGCATGGGCGAATGACTTCTTCCGTCCTATACAGGGTACGTATGGCGTGATGGAGTTGCAACCGGGACAAGTGAATTGGGGGAGCATTAATCCGCAACCGCTTCCGGGAGCTGTCCGTCTGTGGATGTGGAGTGTATTTGCCGGTGGAAGCGATTTTATCTGTACGTATCGCTATCGCCAGCCGCTGTACGGCACAGAGCAGTATCATTATGGGATAGTAGGAACGGACGGCGTAACCGTCACTCCCGGCGGAAGGGAATATGAAACCTTTATAAAAGAGATAAGAGAACTCCGGAAACATTATGCTCCGCGCGAAACGAAGCCTGCCGACTATCTGGCACGTCGTACCGCTATCCTTTTCAACCACGAGAATTCCTGGAGCATCGAGCGGCAGAAACAGAACCGTACATGGGATACTTTTGCACATATAGAGAAGTATTACCGGACTTTGAAGTCATTTGGTGCTCCCGTTGATTTTGTCTCCGAACAGAAGGAGTTGACGGAGTATCCTGTGGTGATAGCTCCTGCTTACCAACTGGCTGATAAGGAATTAGTAAATAAATGGATTGCCTATGTGAAAAATGGTGGTAATCTTGTGTTGACCTGCCGTACAGCACAGAAAGACCGTTATGGCCGTTTGCCGGAAGCTCCTTTCGGTTCTATGATCACACCTCTGACGGGAAATGAAATGAACTTTTATGATCTGCTGTTACCGGAAGATCCGGGTACTGTTGTCATGAATGGAAAGCAATATGAGTGGAATACATGGGGAGAAATACTGATTCCCGCATCTGATTCGCAGGTTTGGGCGACGTATGCCAATGAATTCTATGAAGGTGGTCCTGCTGTCACGTTCCGAAAACTGGGTAAAGGCACTGTTACATATGTCGGAGTTGACAGCCACAATGGTACGTTGGAAAAGGATATCTTGAAGAAATTATATGCGCAGCTACAGATTCCTGTGATGAATTTGCCTTATGGAATAACGGTGGAATACCGGAACGGGCTGGGGATTGTGCTGAATTATTCAGATCGTTCTTATACATTCGACATACCGGAGGGAAGTAAGGTGCTGGTAGGAACTGAAGAGATCCCAACCGCAGGAGTACTGGTGTTTTCAATGTAAGGTATTGATTAATAATAGATAAGTGTAAAAAGATAAATAGGTGATGAAACAAATTGTAGGATTAGTATTGATTTTGTGTTGTACACAAATGGTGGCTCAGGAGGTTTTTCCTGATGGCAAGGCAATCCCTGAATGGTTCAGGGAAAACAAGGAAGTGAATGTGAATGCTTTAGGAAAGAAATATAGCATAACCGATTATGGAGTAGCGAACGACAGTACGGTGGTGCAGACAAAGAAGATACAGGGAGTAATTGATCTGGCTGCCCGGAATGGGGGTGGAGTTATAGTTATTCCCAAAGGTACTTTCTTAAGCGGATCACTTTTCTTTAAAAACAATACTCATTTACATCTGGAAGAAGATGCAGTATTAAAGGGAAGCGATGATATTAGTCATTTTCCGGTGAAAATGACCCGTATGGAGGGACAGACTTTAAAGTACTTCATGGCTTTGGTAAATGCAGACGGACTGGATGGATTTACAATTTCCGGAAAGGGAACATTGAATGGAAACGGGCTTCGGTACTGGAAGTCATTTTGGTTACGGCGTTCTATAAATCCGGATTGCACCAATATGGAAGAAATGCGTCCTCGCATTATTTATTTGTCCAACTGTAAGAATACTCAGATTGAGGGAATCAGAATTATGAATTCTCCTTTCTGGAGCACTCATTTCTATAAATGCAGTTTTTTGAAGTTGTTGAATCTTTGCATTACTTCGCCTGCCAGTCCTGTAAAAGCTCCTAGTACGGATGCAGTGGACCTTGATGTTTGTAATAATGTGCTGATAAAGAATTGTTATATGTCTGTCAATGATGATGCGGTAGCGCTGAAAGGGGGAAAAGGACCTTGGGCAGATAAAGATGCCAATAATGGAGAAAACTATGATATTATTATTGAAGACTGTACCTACGGATTCTGTCATAGCGCCTTTACTTGTGGTAGTGAGTCTATCCTTAGCCGGAATGTGATTGTCCGCCGTTGTAAGGTAGATAGAGCACGTGCTCTTCTAACTCTAAAGATGCGCCCGGATACACCGCAAAAATATGAGTATATTCTGGTAGAGGATATAACAGGGAATGTACAGAATTGTCTGAATATAGCTCCTTGGACGCAGTTTTACGATTTGAAAGATCGTAAAGATACTCCCCTTTCTTATTCTAATAACATTACGATGCGTAATATAGACATTGATTGTAATGTATTCTTTAATGTTAAGAAGTCTGATCAATATAAGTTGTCTGATTTCTGTTTTGAGAATCTCACAGTGCGGGCTAAGAAAGGAAAAGTGGATCAGAGTGTAATAGATTCATTTACGATGAATAATGTGAAGATAAACCAATAAAACGACAGAATGATGAAGACATTTTCACTCTTTATCTTAAGTTTATTAATCAGTATTGGCTATTTGTCGGGAGCAGACTGGAATGTGCAAATAGCCAGATATAAACAGGATAAAGCTTGTGCTATCAGCTATACTTTTGACGATGGCCTGGCAGAACACTATACACTTCTTGTTCCCCAACTGGAAAAGAGAGGTTTTCGGGGAACATTCTGGGTCTGTGGTTCTAATATAAATAAGGATAACGAGAACATTACCGACACTACAAGAATGACTTGGCCTCAACTTAAGGAAATGGCTGATAATGGGCATGAGATATCCAATCATGGCTGGGCGCATAAAAACTTCGCACGTTTTCCTATCGAAGAGATAAAAGAGGATATTTTTAAGAATGATAGTGCTATCTTTGCAAATACAGGTGTAATGCCCCGTACTTTCTGCTATCCCAATAATAATAAAAAAGCGGAAGGACGGAGAATTGCCGTACAGAATCGTGTGGGGACGAGAACTCACCAGCGTTCGATTGGGAGTAAATCGACTCTGAAGGATTTGGAAAAATGGGTGAATACCTTGATTGAAACCAATGACTGGGGAGTAGGAATGACACATGGTTTAACCTATGGCTATGATGCTTTCCGCAATCCTCAACGTTTGTGGGATCATCTGGATCAAGTAAAAGCGAGAGAGAATGAAATATGGGTAGGAACATTCCGTGAAGTGGTTTCTTATATCAAGGAAAGGGAGGAAACTAAACTGGAAGTTGTGAATAAAAAGAATACCTTGTTGATTACTCCGGAACTTAAGTTGGATCAGGAACTGTTCGTTGAACCGTTGACAATGGTGATTACCGGTAAGGAAATAAAGAAAGTGACTGTGAAACAAGGAAAAAGAAGATTGCCGGTACAGATCACTGACGATAAAGTTCTTTTCGATTTCGACCCGTATGGCGGTATGATTAAGGTGACACTGAAAATTCAAAAATAAAATTGATTGGACAAATTTTAATATGAGATGATAATGAAACAGAACTTTTTAAAATGGATGGTATGTATGTGTTTCGGGCTATTGTCTGTTGCTACGGTAATGGCGGGCGGTAATTATAAAACTGTCAAAGTAAAAGCTCCTTTTCCGATGCAACCGATTAAAGTCTTTATTTATCCGGACCGGGATTTTAAGATTACGGATTTTGGTGCTGTGCCGGGTGGAGAAGTTGATAATACCAAAGCGATCGCTGCTGCTATTGACGCATGTAATAAAGCGGGCGGTGGACGTGTGGTTGTTCCGGCAGGCATTTGGCTGACGGGACCCGTACACTTTAAAAGCAATATAAACCTCTGTTTAGAAGAAGATGCTGTATTGAGTTTTACAGATAATCCGGAAGACTATCTACCGGCGGTAATGACCTCATGGGAGGGATTGGAGTGCTATAATTACTCACCGCTACTGTATGCATTTGAATGTGAAAATGTGGCAATCAGCGGTAAAGGTACATTACAGCCGAAGATGGGAACATGGAAAGTATGGTTTAAACGTCCTGCACCCCATCTGCAAGCTTTGAAGGAATTGTATACCAAAGCTTCGACCAATGTACCTGTTATAGAACGCCAGATGGCTATCGGTGAAAATCATTTGCGTCCGCATTTGATACATTTCAATCGCTGTAAGAATGTGATGCTGGATGGATTTAAAATACGTGAGAGTCCGTTTTGGACCATTCACCTCTATATGTGTGACGGAGGGATCGTCCGTAATTTGGATGTGCGGGGACATGGACACAATAATGATGGTATTGACTTTGAAATGAGTCGTAACTTTCTGGTCGAAGACTGTTCTTTTGACCAGGGAGACGATGCTGTTGTAATCAAAGCCGGTCGTAATCAGGACGCATGGAGGTTGAATACACCTTGCGAGAATATAGTTATCCGTAACTGCCGGATATTGAAAGGACATACCTTACTGGGCATCGGCAGTGAGATCTCCGGTGGTATACGGAATATCTATATGCATGACTGTACAGCACCCAATTCTGTGATGCGTCTTTTCTTTGTGAAGACAAATCATCGTAGGGGAGGATTTATTGAGAATATCTATATGAAAAATGTAGCATCCGGAACAGCCCAGCGGGTACTTGAAATAGATACGGAGGTGCTTTATCAGTGGAAGGACTTAGTCCCGACTTATGAAAAGCGAATCACTCGTATCGATGGCATCTATATGGATAAAGTAACTTGTGAATCGGCAGACGCTGTATATGAACTGAAAGGAAATGCTGAACTTCCTGTGAAAAATGTGCGGATAAAGGATGTAAAGGTCGGTTCGGTTAAGAAGTTTGTGAAGAAAGTAAGTAATGTTGAAAATGTGGTAGAAAAGAATGTAACTTATCAAATGGAGGGTAATAAAGACTAAGCAAAAAAGTTCATATATGAACTTTAATTTGTTTTTGAGTTCATCCCTGTTTTTTTACATGTAAACTGTACATAATTCCAGTTGAAAATGTGGATGATTCTGTACTTTTGACCATCGCTGAACTACTAATCTGAAATAAAAAGGACACTTTTCGAAGTGTCGGCGTTGTGCACTTTTTATGGAAGCTTGGTGAAAGATCAGCGATGTGTTTTTTGTGAACTTACAGATCATTATTTGTTTAACTAAATTCTTTTAAAATGAAAAATGCCTTGTTTTTTCTGGCAGCAATTTTGTTGCTTACAGTTTCGTGTACTGACAATCAAATCCAGTTGAATGGTGATGAACCTGAACCGACTCCTCCGGCAGAGCGGGTCGAGCCTCCTTTGAAACGTGCATTGTGGGCTTCGATTAACGGAAGAAAAGATGCTTCTTACTATCCCGAATACAATAATAAGATATTGGTGAGCTGGCGTATGTTTCCCACCGATGATTCTTCTACAGGCTTTGACCTTTATCGGAAGAGCGGTAATGAAGAAGAGGTGAAACTTAATGAAGAACCGATTACTTTGTCGACAAACTTCCAGGATATAACTGCCGACCGTAATAAGGATAATACGTATCGGTTATGTTTTGCCGGTTCTGATGAAACGTTGGATACTTATACCATAACGGCAGCACAGGCATCGGCCGGACTGCCCTATATTTCCATACCGCTGGCCGGTACCACAGGCATCAGTTCAGAGTATTATTATGATGCCAATGATGCCAGTGTCGGTGACCTGGACGGAGATGGGGTTTATGAGATTGTACTGAAAAGGCTTTTGAGAAGCAGTTCCTCGACAGAGGACGAAGAGGATGAGTCAGGAGCCGTACAGATGGGACCTTGGCATACTACCCTGCTGGAAGCATATAAATTAGATGGTTCGTTCTTATGGCGTGTAGCTTTGGGGCCGAATGTCCCGGTGGGTAATCTGACCTCTTTTGCTGTCTATGATTTTGATGGTGACGGAAAATGTGAAATTGCGGTTCGTACCGCAGAAGGTACTGTCTTTGGAGATGGAACAGAAATAAAAGATACGGATGGGGATGGTAAAGTCGATTATCGTGTCGAAGGCTCGGCTCATATTCATGGCGGACCGGAATTTCTGTCGGTATTGGATGGTATGACAGGAAGAGAGTTGGCTCGTACTGATTATATCGCGTTAGGTAAAAGCGAAGACTGGGGAGATAACTATTACAAACGTTCTGCCAGTTATCGTGTAGGAGTAGGATGTTTTTCGGGTACTACCCCCTCTATTCTGATTTGTCGTGGAGTATATGGAAAGATGGTATTGGAAGCCTGGGATTTTCAGGGCCAAGAGTTAAAGAAGAGATGGCGATTCGATACTTCGGACGGTGTGCACGGTGATTATGCCGGACAAGGAAATCATAGTTTAAGTGTGGGAGATGTAGACGATGACGGATGTGACGAAGTTGTATATGGAGGTTGTTGTATAGACCATAATGGTAAAGGCTTGTGGAACTCCAGGCATGGACATGGAGATGCCTTGCATTTGGGGAAGTTTGACCCGTCAAGAAAAGGACTGCAAATCTGGTCTTGCTTTGAGGCTTGTCCTTTTAAAGTAGGTGCTGCTTTGAGAGATGCGAGAACGGGAGAGACAATCTGGGATTTTCCGTATAGTGGAGATATGGGGCGTTGCCTGGTAGCCGATATTGATCCAGATAGTCCGGGCTGCGAGATGTGGTGGTATAAAGGCAATGCACATTCCTGTACGGGAGCTGATCTCGGATATGGAGCCGGTTCCAGCAGTATGTCTTACAATATGGCAGTATGGTTCTCCAATTCATTGAATCGTCAATTATTAGACAGGAGTAAGATTGATGCGCCCAAAGAAAAACGTGTATTTACTATTTATAGATATGAAGTGACTACTATCAATAGTAGTAAAAGTAATCCCTGTTTCTATGCGGACATCTGGGGAGACTGGCGTGAGGATATTATTCAGGTAACAAGTGATCAGACTGAACTGCGCCTGTTTACGACTTGGTATCCGACGGATTATAAATTTCCTTATCTGATGAGTGATCATGTCTATGAAATGAGTGCCCTCAATCAAAACATAGGATATAATCAACCTACGCAGTTGGGTTATTATTTAGGGTCTGACTTGTATAAAAAGTAACTGATCATATTCAAACAAAAGTCTCAGGTAGTTTGTCGCTACTTGAGACTTTTTTTGTTTTACGGGTGATAAACGATAAATAATCTATGTAAATGTACAAACTTCTATGTACTGATATTGAAACTGGGCTTATCTTTGTGCTACCATGAAACTATTAATATACACAAAATGAAAAAACTGATTTTATTATCTTTATTGACTCTTCAATTTGGTTTGCTCGCTGCACAAAATGCTGATGGGCAGGGGCGTTTGTCTCGCTTGTTTAATTTCGGATGGAAATTTCATGCGGGTGACTTGAAAGATGCCTATTCTGTAAACTATGATGATAGTAGCTGGCGTGTACTGGATCTGCCTCATGACTTTCAAATAGAACAGCCGTGGGATAAGGATGCAGGGGGAGCTCGTGGTTTTAAAGCGATGGGAACCGGTTGGTATCGTAAAACATTTAAAGCCGATCCTGAATGGAAAGGAAAACGGGTATTACTCGATTTTGAAGGAATTATGTTAATAGGTGATGTCTGGGTAAACGGTCAGAAAGTAGGAGGTACAGACTATGGGTATATTGGCTTTGAAACGGATATTACTAAATTACTAAGATATGATGCAGATAATGTGGTAGCTGTCAGTGCTTCTACCGGCAAAAAAGGAGGATCACGCTGGTATACGGGAGGAGGTTTGTTTCGGGATGTCCATTTGCTGGTTAAAGACTATGTTTCCATAGCCCGTCATGGCGTGTTTATTTCTACTCCTAAAATAACGGAACAAAGTGCAGATATCAATGTACAGGTTGAGGTGGAAGGTATTTCCGGGAAACAGCTGGATGTGGAAATCAATGCCAGAATATATTCTCCGAAAGGTGAATTGGTGACGGAAACAAAGGGAATGGCTCCTAAAAAAAATAAACTGGCTACTGTTGAAGTTCCGCTTCCGGTAGTTGCTGTTTCCAATCCCCAGCTATGGTCTTGTGAAACACCGAATCTCTATAGAGCAGAAATAACATTGGTCCGTGATGGAAAAGTGATCGACAACGTGACTGAGAAATTTGGTATTCGCACACTTGAATACTCTCCGGAGTTTGGCTTTAAACTGAATGGTAAGAAACTATTCTTGAAGGGTATTGCCAATCATCATGACTTAGGTGCTGTAGGAGCAGCGGCATTCGACCGTGCTATTGAACGGCAGTTCGAATTGCTCAAGAAGTTCGGTTATAATCATGTGCGTACATCACATAATCCATATTCGAAATCCTTTATGGAGTTGGCTGATAAACATGGTATTCTGATTGTAGATGAATTGATTGATAAGTGGAGCGACAAATCATATTGGGGTGGCCGGGTTCCTTTTACTCAATTGTGGTATAAGATGATTCCCGAATGGATTAAACGCGACAGAAACCATCCTTCGGTTATTATGTGGAGTATCGGCAACGAATTGCAGATGCGGGAAGATCTGGCTGGATTTCCTACCGGCGATTGGGGTGTTACGACTTATCGAATTTTCGATGTGCTTGTAAAGCGATACGATTCTACCCGAAAGACAACGGTGGCTATGTATCCATCGAGAGCTGGTGCCATCAGCAGAAAAGATGCGGATTTCAATAAGAAAATTCTTCCTCCTGAATTGTCTACGGTGACTGAAGTTGCCAGCTTCAATTATCGTTATCCTGATTATGCGAAGTATCTCGAAGCTTGTCCCGATTTAATCGTTTATCAGAGTGAAGCAACAAGTAGTGAACTTACTGCTCCTTTTTTCGGTATGGACCGGGATAAGATGGTAGGACTTGCCTATTGGGGAGCTATCGAATACTGGGGAGAATCGAACGGCTGGCCTAAAAAAGGGTGGAATTATTCATTCTTTAATCATGCTTTGGAACCCTATCCTCAAGCGTATTTGATAAAGAGTGCTTTCAGTGATGAACCTTTAGTTCATATCGGAGTAGTCGATAGTGAGAAAGAAAGTATTGAATGGAATGATGTCATAGTAGGTCGTATGCCTCTTTCATCTCATTGGAACAGAGCTGAAGGAAGTAAGCAGAATCTGTTCACTTATACAAATGCTGATGAAGTGGAGTTATTGGTTAATGGGAAATCTTTAGGTATTCAGAAGAATAAACGTGATGATATACAAAGCCGCAATATGATTTACTGGCAAAATATACCTTATGGCAAAGGAGGAAACATCATAGCGATTGCACGTAACAATGGAAAAGAAGTTGCTCGTCATATGTTGGAAACGACAGGCAAGGCGAAAGCTTTGAAAATGGAGTTGGAGAATGCAGACTGGAAAGCAGATGGAATGGATTTGCAGTATGTAAAGGTATATGCTGTTGACAGTAAAGGACGGGTGGTACCTGCTACTGAAGGTGAAGTTACGTTTGAAGTCTCAGGTGAAGCCAGACTGATTGCCGTAGATAATGGTGATCATATGACAGATGAGCTTTTCTCAGGAAACCACAAGAAGTTACATCAAGGATTTGTAATGGCTATATTACGTTCCAGTCAGACTAGTGGAAATGTGAAGATCAAGGCTTCTCTGAAAGGGCTGAAAAGCGCGGAAAAGAAGATGACGACTAAGTAATAAATGAAATAATAAATGAGGGGCTGTTTTAATCAAATAGCCCCTTATTTATATGCTATAGATACGACGCAAACAAACTTAAGTTCCAAGAACAATTTTCAGTTCATCGTTTTATCTTTATTTTTAAGTGTTTTTACTCAGGATTACCGGAAGTCAAACATCAGATTCAGATGTAGTCCTTCATCTCCCGATTTGATTCGGATATTTCCCGGTTGACTGTTAGGACCTTGTTGCTCGATCGGCTTGAACGAGCAGATAGCCGGAATATCGAGCAAGAATGAAAGATCACCTTCTGGGAATGCAGGCATGGTATCTTTTATCCGTCCTGCCGGTTCTTCGGGAGTGAATACCCGGAAGAAAGTACCGTCATTACGCGAATAAACGGTAAATGAAGTCTTCTCGCCCTCCAGTGTAGCCCAATAGAGGTTGGCATGGTAACCCTTGAACTCAGGATATATCAGATTCTCAAAACTTTCTCCGGTAATGGTGTTGTTATAATCTTTGTGCCAGATACTGTAGTTCGTTCCTGGAATTCGGTTTTTCCATACCCTGTATGGCCCGCGTCCCATCCATTTCATACCCGAACAGTTTTGTTCCGGATAAGAGAAGCTAAGACCGAGATTGAAAACCTGTGCATCCATGAAAGCATCGTCGAAGCCACCGCCACCGGAACCGCGATTTAATAAGATTGCATCCATATAGAGCAAACCTTCGTTTGTCAGACGCCAGACAATGGAATCTGCCGCACCTTTATATTTGGCACAATAAATGGCGCCGTCAGAGGAATGGCGAGTATAGCTGAGCGAAGGTTCATATCGCATCTTCATACCTACTGCTACCGGACCATCCTTGAATGGAACCTCAGTCTCACCGGATTTAATGTGACGGATCATACCGGTTGCCGCATCGAAGGTTATGCTGACTTTGCTGCTCTTTAGTTCGATGGCGTCAGACGTTTGTCGGGCTTCTGCTTTTTGAGGAGCAGGAGTGAGTGTCGTTTGCGCCAGGTTACGTTCAAAATATTGTTTTGCCAGATGAATCGGATAAGTCCAGTTACAGATACTTTTTCCTTCTCTATCAAAGGCCTCCAGTTCGAGCACATCACCTTTCCGGAATGAATCGGGCAGTTCAAAACGGGCAGTACCTGTTTCTCCCGGATTGATGGATGGAAGTTGGACTTTTCCTTCGACAATCACCTTTCCTGCTTCTGCGTTTCCCTGGAGAGGAGTGCCACATGATAAAACCTTATAAGTCATACGACAATCTTTCAGATTGGTAAAAGTATATTCATTGGTCAGGAGGAAACGGCCGTCGAAGTGGTTAGTAATGAGAAGAGGTTTCAACTGGATAGGCGACTATTGTGCACGGATGGCATAATAGCTTCCTTCTTTCTCTCGACGTGGTCCTACTACTCCGTCGGGTGCATTGGACTTGTCAGAGTCGAGTATTCCTCCTTTATCACTGCGTTTGGGAGCCTCATCGCAATATACCCAGATGAACCCTCCTGCAAACAAGGGATTGGTACACCAGCGATCCCAAAAGTCGCGCAGGCCGGCTCCTCCTCCCTGATCGTACATGGCGTGCATAAATTCGGTCGGCATGAACACTTTATAACCATTGGTGAAACGTGCTACCCCTGTCAGATAAGTAGGATAGTGATGCGTATCCAAGTCATTAAAGTCGGCCCAGGGATGTACCATATGTCGTTTTTGTAGTCTGTCATATTGGGCAAACAAAGGATCGGTTTGTGTATTCCAGCCGCCTTCGTTTCCGTTACTCCAAAGAATGATGCAGGGGTGGTTAACGTCCCGTTCAATCATCTCCTTTACGAGTTTTGCTCCGACTTTAGAGTCGTAACCGTTTTGCCAGCCTGCCAGTTCATCCATGTAGACAAGACCCAGTGAGTCGCACATATCAAGAAAATGTTCATCGGGCGGGTAGTGCGAACGTACAGCATTCATATTCATTTCTTTGATGAGCAGGGCATCCATTCGGCTTAATGCAGCACTGGTGGTACGCCCTCCGTCTACAGAAAATGAGTGGCGGTTGATTCCTTTGACCACTAGTTTGGTACCGTTCAAATATACACCGTCTTGCGGGAAGAACTCTACAGTACGAAAACCGATGCGTGTTTCTCTGGTTTGTACGATTTTACCTTCGGGATTCTTTAATTCCAATTTGGCTACATACAGATTGGGATTCTCTGTAGACCAGGGAATGATGCTTGCCCATTCACCGCTAATCATCTGCTCCTTATCGGAGTTATTGATTGGATGAGTGATTGTTGTTTGTCCGTTGGAGGTATATACGGTTTTCCCGTCTTTTAATGAACGGACAGATACGATGATTTCATGTCCTTTGGCATCTCCTGCCATATCTACGGCGGTCTGTAATTTCCCATGGTGATCAGCATTTAGTACGAAATGTTCCATGTGTACCTGTGGCAGAACTTCCAACCATACAGGACGGTATATACCGCCAAACAACCACCAGTCAGCTTTCCGTTCGGCGGCATTGATCGATCTGTTGGCTGATTCTTTGGCAACTTTCACTTCAAGCTGATTCTTTTTACCAAGATTGAGTAATTCGGTAATATCATAATTGAAGCGATAGAAGCCTCCTTGATGCATCTCACCTGCCGGCTTGCCGTTTATCATGATTTCTGCATCAGTCATCACTCCGTCAAAGAATATCTTTACCCGTTGCCCTGCCCATGATTTGGGGGCGTCGAATTTATAGCGGTAAGTTCCGGTTTCATCACTGGGGCGTTGTCCTTTTATGGTATACCATCTACCGTATGTATATTCTCCGAATCCCTGTAGTTCCCAGTTACAGGGAACCTCGATCTTTTTCCATTTGCCACTATTCTGTCCCGCAGAACAGAAAAAATCCCAGGTCTTGGTGTTGTCAATGCCTGTTCCCGAAAGATAAATGCGTTCGGGATGGGGAGCTTGTGCTTGTATGGTAGTCCCATTCCACATTGCTGTGAAAATCAGAGATACCAGTAAGCATCTAAATTTCTTGTTCATTCTATAATTGATATTATGAGGAATTTATTGTCTGGATACTGTAAAACGGTCGATGTCCGGTGCCCATCCGAAGTTATTTCCCATTCGCACCGTATTGTAACCTTGTTTTAAGCTGACAGGGATCGTCACAGATTTCACTTCATTGTTGCTGTTCAAATCTTTAAGGACCGTTTTCGTCCCATTGACAGAAACTTCCAGTTTGCGGTTTTTGTCGCAAGAGTAGAAAATAGTCATTTCATAGTTACCTCCCTTTTCGCTGTATACTTCGCTCCATTCGGCAAAGTTCTCTTCCCGACCACCGAGTCGGGATATTTTCATTCTGCCGGAACAATCGGAGGCAGGTACATAAACAATTGGTTTGGATTTCTTTCCCAGATCGTCGTAGCAGGGAAGATATGCCCATTCAGCCTCATAAGATACGGGTTCCAGTCGTTTTTCGGCTTCCATTTTGCATATCATTACGCTGTGTGGCTGAACAGTCTGCCGTATTTCTTCTTTCATTTTTCCAAGATCCTTCTGTTTGATTAAGTCTCGTACTTTTACGTTACCACCCAGTTCAAGGGTTTCAAAAGGAACGATAAAGTCACATGGCTGGTCGGAAGGGTTATACAATGCTACCGCTCTTGTCAGTCCGCGTTTCCGTTCGATGTCCTTTACCAGTACATAGCTTTCATTTTCATGTTGAACGACGTGTGCCTGAAGTCCTAATACATCCTGATTCAGTGCGATCAGTTCTTTGTTTTTCAGTAGCTTCAATGAGAAGTCGGGAATCGTATTCATGTCACATCCGATCAGCAGGGGAGAACTCATGATGCACCACATTCCAAAATGGACTTCTTCTTCGTTGGGTTTCAGTCCACGCCCGATTTCTAGCATATCCATATCGTTGTAATGTCCGTCGGTAGCATAGGCGGAAAGATATAAGTTCTTTTCTATAATACCTTTTACTGAATTCCATCTGGGACGGATATCAGGACTGATACGCCAGGAACGTGCCAGTCGTTTTGCCCAGGTGCCGGGAAAAGCCCATCGGCAGATATTGATAGATACATCCGTTCTTCCTGTATTGGCAATAGCCTGGCAAATCGTGCTGTAGCGCTTTTCTTCATCCAGCCCCAGTTCGCGTCCGCCACAATAATCGATCTTGATAAAATCATAGTTCCATTCTTTAAGATATAAATCCATATCCTGCTGTTCATGGCCGTATAGTCCGGAGCCCACTCCGTTTGCGTCGTTGTCGTAGATAGAGCCGCAGGTGTTGTCTCCTGCATCCGAGTAAATTCCGGCTTTTAATCCCAGCGAATGGATATAGTCTGAAACCACTTTCATTCCGTTGGGAAAACGGTCGGGATGCGGATGCATTTTCCCCGTTTCGTCCCGATGCCCGAAGAAGCCGTCATCTATATTGATATAGTTGTAGCCTGCCTCTTTCAGTCCGTGTTTGATTAATGCGTCAGCTTGCTGTTTTATCAACTCTTCACTGATATTTACATGATAGGTGTTCCATGAACTCCATCCCATAATAGGACGGTCGATGTCTTTCTGGGCAAAAGTATTTGCCATAAACATGGTAGATAAAATGCCCCAGGCAATCAGATGTTTTTTCATACGTTTGTAGTCTTTTGTAGAAATGGATAACTTTCTTGGCAAAGATATGCAAAGTCGTAACTTGCTCCAATGGCAAATAAGTATAGAAAGATGGAAAATCGTCCGTTTCTTGGAGAATTGGGGCGTAAAAAACCGGATTAAAGCATGAAAAGTGTATGAATTTAAAGGAAAACGTATGAATTTACATGTACTGACATTACAACTGCCCTTATCTTTGCTAGCAAATGAAAAATACATAAAGTGATGACACATTTAAAAATCTTTTTATTGTTAATCGTTTGTGCGTTGTCCGTTTTGGATGGGAAAGCACAGACTGGTATAGCGCTTACTGACGAACTTAACGGCAAGCGGATCGGAGTAATAGGTGACAGCTATGTGAGAAATCATAAAGAGCCGTTTGAGAACACATGGCATTATAAGTTTGCAAAGAAGCACGGTATGGAGTATTTTAATTATGGAAAGAATGGGAATAGCATAGCTTATTCCAGCCCGCGATGGGGAAAAGCGATGTATCTGCGATATGCGGAGATGGCGGATAGCCTCGATTATGTCATTGTCATTGGCGGACATAATGATGCATTTAAACTGGATTCTATCGGAGGTATTGATAACTTCAAGGATAAAATGGAAATTCTGTGCAAAGGCTTAGTCGAGAAATATCCGACAGCGAAAATCTTTTTCTTTACCCGCTGGAACTGCAAAAACTTTAAAGGAAGTGACTCGGAAAAAGTAGTGGATGCTATGATTGAAGTCTGCGGCAATTATAGTATTCCTATTTTTGATTGCGCAAGAAAAGGAAGCATCTATGCCGATAATGATACTTTCAGAAGAATCTATTTCCAGAAAAGCAAGAATAATACTGATACAGCGCATCTGAACAGTAAAGGACATGACCGTTTTCTAAAAGTTGCCGAGAGTTTTCTGCTGCAATATTAATCTAAAAGAAAATAGTCCTCTTTAATTTTAATATGATGAATAAAAGATTATTTATGTTACAACGCATTATCTTTTTTGTTCTTGCTGTGTAGAGTGGTAGAATGTGACTTTAAATAAAGGGGAGATGAAGTAGGATTTCACCTTACCGTAGCATATATAAATGATAAAGACAAAGTAGTTGTTTATCATCTCTTAATTTAGTGAACTTGGAGGGGGTACCGACAGTTCCATTTTTGATTGATAAAAATAATAAAAAGTAATAAGCGAAAGATGAAAAAGTTCTGTGTATTTTTGCTCATAATCACCCTGTGCAGTAGTTTCAACTTTGCCCAAAGTAAAAAAGCCGTTTCTATTTTGGGTGATTCCTATTCCACATTTGAAGGTTATCTGCAACCTGATACAAATAGTATATGGTATTATACCCTTCCAAGACACAAGACTGATGTTGTCTCTGTACGTCAAACTTGGTGGCATCAATTGATCAGAGAAAATGATTATCGGCTTTGTGTTAATAATTCCTTTTCGGGAGCTACTATTTGTAATACAGGATATCGTAAAGCAGATTATTCCGACCGTTCCTTTATAACTCGTATGGATGAACTGGGATGTCCGGATATCATTTTTATTTTTGGTGCAACGAATGACTGTTGGGCAGGTGCTCCGCTTGGTGAATATAAATATGAAAGATGGGCAAAGGAGGACTTGTATCAGTTTCGTCCTGCTATGGCTTATATGCTCGACCATATGATTGATCGTTATCCTAATGTCGAAATCTATTTTCTATTGAATTCCGATTTGAAAGAAGAATTTAATGAGTCAGTCAGAACCATTTGTAAACACTATGATATAGATTGCATTGAATTATACAATATAGATAAACAAAGTGGCCATCCTTCAGTCAAGGGGATGGAACAGATTTGCGATCAGATAAAAAGGTATTGTACTAAATAGGCTACATTTTCATAAAGCCATTAAAACTTTATTGGCATTTATTGAAAGTGTATCAAGCATTTTGTCAGATATGATATGTTCGTATTATTTACGTAAAGCATTACGTACCTTTTTCCCTGTTTGTTATCATTCACTCATGAGGGATTGATTTACTTTTGTCGTAATACTAATAGTATTAATCAAACGAACTATCAAACTAACTAACAGAAGAAAAACATGTACGGAAAAAATCTTAAATTAGTATTAATGGTAATGTTGCTACTTGTGAGTAAAGCCACTTTCTCTCAAGTAACAGAACGCGAACGTCCCAAAGAGTGGAGTCAACTGGTGAAAGGTGCCCGGTTTATGGATCGTTTTCTGCCGATGAAAGGCAATCAACTGTCATCCGACACATGGGGAACCTCCGATGTGCGTCCGCGTTATGTTGATAATGGTATTGAAGACCGTGTCTGGTCCTATTGGGGTGGAAATATCCGAAAAGGAGAAGACGGTAAATATCATCTGATGGTTTGCGGATGGCTGGAAGCCTCTCCTAAAGGACATATGGAGTGGAGAAATTCATGGGTGTTCAATACCGTGAGTGATAATCTGACCGGTCCGTTCAAACCGGTTAATATCATCGGAAAAGGACATAATCCGGAGATGTTTCAGGCAAAAGACGGGCGATATGTTTTGTATGTCATAGACGGACGTTATGTTGCGGATGATATCAACGGAAAATGGGAATATGGAAAATTCGACTTCAATGCGCGCGATCGTAGAATCATCGAAGGATTGTCCAATCTTTCGTTTGCCCAACGGGAAGACAGTTCATATGTAATGGTCTGTCGTGGCGGTGGAATCTGGATCAGCCGGGATGGTTTGTCGGAATATAACCAATTGACAGACCGTCGTGTTTATCCGGATGTGAAAGGACGGTTTGAAGACCCTGTCATCTGGCGCGATCATATCCAGTATCATCTGATTGTCAATGACTGGTTGGGCCGTATTGCCTTTTATCTTCGTTCAAAGGACGGAGTCAATTGGGTTACTGATCCGGGAGAGGCCTACATGCCGGGAGTTGCCGTACACGAGGACGGACATTCTGAAGGCTGGTTCAAGTATGAACGTCTGAAAATGTATCAAGATAAGTATGGCCGTGCTATTCAGGCTAATTTTGCGGTCATTGATACTTTGAAACATGAAGATAAGCCATTTGATAATCACAGTTCAAAGAATATCAGTATTCCATTGAATCCGGGACTATTGCTGACAGTGTTGAATGATAAGCCCATTACCGCTGGAACGAAAACTATCCGGCTGAAAGTACAGGCAGAAGAAGGTTTTCATCCACAAACCGATATGGATATCAGCTCTTTGCGTTTTGGCGCTTCCGAAGAAGTGAATTATGGCAGAGGAAGTAAAGTATTGAAAACAGAGAATGATGGAAATGACCTGATCATTACTTTCGACGGAAAAGGAAATGGGATTACAGAGAAAGAATTTGCTCCTAAATTGATAGGCAGATATAAAAACGGAAAGATGCTTTACGGATATGCGCGTTTGCCGTATGTTGATTATGTGGAACCGATTCTTTCTGCACGTGCCCCTGTATTCTCTGAATCGCAAAAAGGCTGGAACGGGAATATTGAAGTACAGAACTTCGGACAAGTTAGCTCACAAAAGGCTTCGGTCAAGATAGAGTATAAGAAAGAAGGCAAAATGGTCAAAGTGGCTTCTGCTGCCGTACCTGCTTTGAAACCCTATGAAAAAGCTGACATCCGCTTTGCGACAAAGGCTGATTTTGAAAAAGGTGAGGACTATAACTTCCTTGTGACTATTTATTCCGGCAAGAAAGTTCTCTCTACTTTCCGTTTGAATCGGAAGGTAGTTGAATAATTGAAAGACTAACAATTGAAAGATTACCATGAAAAAGAAGATCACATTTTTATTGATGTTTGTACTGTCGTTGTCAATGGTTTCAGCACAAGGTACTTTCCGGTTTGGGACATCTGCAACACCCGAAGGCAAAACTCTTCTGGTGGATAGCAAGGGGCTTATCCTTGACGGCAAGCATATCATTCCCGTCATGGGCGAGATTCACTATTCCCGCGTACCGGAGTCGGAATGGCGCCGGGAAATCCGCAAAATGAAGGCCGGTGGTATCAATATCATTTCTACATATATCTTCTGGATTCACCATGAACCGGAAGAGGGAAAATGGAACTGGAGCGGCAATCATAACCTGCGCCGCTTCGTCCGGATTTGTGCAGAAGAAAATGTGATGCTGGTGTTGCGTCTTGGTCCTTTCTGTCATGGGGAAGTGTATCAAGGCGGAATTCCTTCATGGGTACATGAGAAAGCCGGGCAGAATCCTAAGTATAAGATACGTGCCCGTACTCCCGGATTCCTTGAAGATTGTACGGAGCTTTATAATACTATTTTTGCTCAGGTTAACGGACTTTTGTGGAAAGATGGCGGTCCTGTGGTCGGCGTGCAGATCGAGAACGAAAGTCGCGGTCCTTGGGATTATCTGGAGGCATTGAAAAATATTGCTGTGAAGGCGGGATTTGATGTCCCGTTCTATACACGTACCGGTTGGCCTGCACTTCGGGGAAAAGAGGTTTTCGGGCAGCTGTTGCCGCTTTATGGTGACTATGCCGACGGATTCTGGGACCGGAAACTGGAGGATATGCCGGGCAGTTATGCCGATGCTTTCATTATGAGAGACAAACGCATGAGTAGTGCTATTGCCACAGAGACATTCTCTAAGGAGGAATTGTCGGAAGATTCCCCCTCTCTCAGTTCAAAATTGTCATATCCCTATTTTACTTGTGAGTTGGGCGGTGGTATGATGCCGGCGTATCATCGTCGGATAAATATCAATGGAAAGGAGCTTAAGCCGCTGGTTATATGCAAGCTGGGTAGTGGCTCCAATCTTCCGGGATACTATATGTATCACGGTGGCACAAATCCATACAATCCTCTCCACACTATGGGAGAAACGCAAGCCTCTCCGGGTACTAATCATAATGACCTGCCTCATATGACCTATGATTTTCAGGCTCCTCTTGGCGAAGTGGGACAAGTATTCGAGACTCCCTTTCATGAAGGACGTTTTATCCATCAGATGTTGACAGACTGGGGCAGTGAACTCTTGCAGATGAATGTTGACTCATTAAGCAGGCATTATGCTCGCCGGGGTGCTTTCGAATTCTATAATGACTATGTGCGTATCAAGAATGAGAGCGGGACGTCCCATGTCACTTTTAAAGACTATCGGGCTGAGGGTGCAACCATTGACTGGACTGCTGTAGAACCGTTCTGCAAAGTGGATGACCTTATCTATTTCATCGAAATAAAGGGTAAAAAGCCTCAAATCTCCGTTGACGGCAAGGTCTATACTTGTAAACTTAACAAGCAGCAGAAGGCGGGCAAGCTCAATGTCTGTGTGCTCTCATACGAAAAGGCAAAGACTGCCTATAAAATTGACGGTAAACTGCTTTATGCCAAGAATGGCGGTATTCTGTATAAGAGTGATTCATGCATCGTGGAGGAGGTATGGACAAAGTCTCCTGTCATTGCCGCCACAGTCACGGAAGTGAAAAAAGCGGATGCTCCCCGTGTTGTCCCCATGGGTCGTCAGGCAGTGGCTGCGCAACCTGTAGAAGAGGACTTTGCAAAAGCTGCGGTATACACTATTAACTATGATACATCTGGAATAAATAATTATGATAATCTTTTTCTCCGTATAAATTATCGGGGTGATGTGGCCCGTGTGTATGCTGACGGCAGGCTTGTAGCAGATAACTTCTGGAATGGAAAGGAGATGTGGGTCCGTATGGCAGATCTCGTCGGCAAAAAGGTGGAACTAAAGATTTTACCTTTACGTAAAGATGCCCCTGTCTACTTCCAGAAAGAACAAAAAGCTATGATTGAGGCGGCCAAAGGTGACTATATGCTTGGGCTCGATTCGGTAGAAGTTATTGAGCGTCACACACTGGAGTTTAATGATACTTTTTAATGTCACTTGTCACTTTGTAGAACTAACCGGTTCATTATCAATGGAAAAAGGGTGACAATAGATGGTGATAATAGGGTGATAATAGAATAGTAACCTCTTTTCTATTATCACCCTTATTGTATCTTTTACTGATTTAATCTACTGATTATTAGGCTTTAAATACACCACCCGGTTCCCATATCCGCGAGTGTTAAGAACTCCGTTTTCTACCAGAAGATTCAATTCCCGTTGTGCTTTTCCCTTTAATAAACCCGTAATCTGAGAGTATTCTCTGCGAGTGATGAAGTGATTCTTTGCTAAAAAGGCTTCCAGTCGGGAACGGCGTGTCTCTTCCGGCAAGTTTGATGATTCTTGAAATCCGAATTTGGCACGGGTCACCGTCCCCGAACTACGTCGTCGAAACCAGGGAGTAGCTCTGAAATTTACGTTGTCGAAAGAGATAGAGACCGAACGGATCTCTTTCTTGTCCATCACCGGACGTGCTTTCAAACTAGAGGAGAAATATCCGATTTCTCCCAGTTTCACATGATACCCCTCACTTAAATAATAGGATACCTTCTCTTGAAAAGCTACCATGATACCTGCCAAATCTCCCTCGGTGAAAGAAGAGGCTTCGGCTATTTCACGAAATAACCGTTTGCTGTCAATGGTTCCTTTGGATACAATTCGGGGATACAGAGGCTGTACTTCTCCGTCTCCCTTTTCATTCGGTTTTCGCCGAAAGTCATAATCTGCTGCCATAGCGTCACTTGTTTTTTGTTGGTTAATAGGATTGTTACTCAATTGATACCGCGTGTGTTAGTACAAACACTAGTAACCTTAACATGTAGACAAGGCTCGACTAATATATTTTGTCTGTTTCACGTTTTCGTTCCACGTACGTGAACCGTTCGGACTATGTACGTGAACCCAATAGTTCACATACGTGGACCGATGGGACCATGTACGTAAAACGATTTCTTATCACTACAAAGATACATTAATCTAAGCTTCTAAACAACTTAATGAACGTTTTATTTACTATTAATTCAAGGAGCTTCCGAAAGAATGGAAAGGCGGATAAATAATCTGTAATAATAATGAATAGAAAGGTTGTTTGCTGTCTGTTTTATGCCTACCTTTGAGGGATATACATAAATATTTAAGAAAAGTAATGAAGATAACACAAATCAGGGAGAAAGATGGAGTCGAAGCATTAAGTGTATTAGATTTTAACTTGTTGATAGAGAAGATAAAAACAGAGATTAAGACCCGTCCGGTGACCGGATTGCGCCAAGCCCTGCATTTTGTTTTACCCGGAGAATCTTGCAGTTTTGCCGGGAAACTTCCCAAAGTAATACCTGCTGCCGTTTTCGGACGTGTGAATGGCGTGAAGCGGATGAAAGTATATAATGGCATCGTGGAACTGACTGTAGGTCCGTTGGCGGGAAAAGTAGAAGTGGAGATGGTCAAGAAGAAAGCGGCTGAATTGCCGCAGACTATGTTTGCATATATGGGATCAAGTGGAAATTCCGTGAAGATATGGACTCTTTTTACTCGTCCGGACGGTACGTTACCGCAGACGCAGGAAGAAGCTGAAATTTTTCAGGCACATGCGTATCGTTTGGCGGTGAAATGTTATCAGCCGCAAATCCCCTTTGATATTCAGTTGAAAGAGCCGGTTTTGGAGCAATATTCACGGCTGAGTCATGATCCTGAACCTTTCTATCGTGAAAATTCCGTGCCGTTTTATCTTTCTCAGCCCTTCGGGATGCCGAAAGAAATGAATTATCAGGAGAAGCTGCCCCCGGAAAAGTCTCCGTTGAATCGTGCTGTTCCGGGATATGATACGGAAGATGCGTTGGCATTGATGTATGAGGCTGCCTTGCGAAAGACTTTTCAGTCGATGGAAGAGGGGTGGAGGCGGAATGATGATTTGCAGCCCCTGGTAGTTCGGTTGGCGGAAAATTGTTTCCTTTCCGGTATTCCGGAAGAGGAGGTGGTGAGGAGGACCATTCATCGGTATTATCATTCGAAGCAGTCTGTGCTAGTTCGCGAGATGATAGGCAATGTGTATCAGGAATGCAAAGGCTTCGGCAAGAAAAACGGGCTGACAAAAGAGCAATATCTCAATATGCAGACAGAGGAGTTCATGAACCGGCGTTATGAATTCCGCTATAATACACAGATAGGTGAAGTGGAATACCGGGAACGATGCTCATTCTATTTTCGTTTCCGTCCGTTGGATAAACGGGCGCAGAATAGTATTCTGCTGGATGCGCAAAGTGAGGGTATTGCGGTGTGGGACCGGGATGTGGACCGTTATCTGCATTCAAACCGTGTATCTGTTTATAATCCATTGGAAGAATTTATTTTTCATCTTCCTAATTGGGACAAAAAAGACCGCATTACGGAACTGGCAGACCGTGTGCCATGTGCTAATCCGCATTGGACAATGCTTTTCCATCGCTGGTTCCTCAACATGGTAGCTCATTGGCGTGGGTATGATCGGCAGCATGCGAATAGTACTTCCCCTTTGCTGGTAGGTGCGCAAGGGACACGTAAGTCTACCTTTTGCCGGGATCTGATACCGCCGGGGCTTCGCGGATATTATACCGACAGTATTGACTTCGGCCGGAAGCGGGATGCGGAAATGTATCTGAATCGTTTTGCGCTGATCAATATTGATGAGTTTGATCAGATTACTTTGACGCAGCAGGGTTTCTTGAAGCATATTCTGCAAAAGCCGGTCGTCAATCTTCGCAAACCGTATGGCAATTCGATACAGGAGTTGCAGCGTTATGCTTCGTTCATAGCGACCAGCAATCAGAAGGATCTGTTGACTGATCCCTCCGGCAGCCGTCGTTTTATGTGTGTTGAGGTGACGGGTACGATTGATACGGCTCGCCCGATAGATTATGAGCAGTTGTATGCACAGGCTATGTACGAGATTTATCATGGAGAGCGATATTGGTTTGACGATAAGGATGAGGCTATCCTGACACAAGGGAATCGGGAGTTTGAACAGACTCCGCCGGCTATCCAGTTGTTTTATCGCTACTTCAAAGTTGCCGGGGATGATAAGGAAGGGGAATTCCTGTCTCCGGTAGAAATACTAGATTATCTGCAAAAAAGAACGACTATCGCTTTATCTTCCGGCAAGGCATACCATTTCGGAAGGCTGCTTCAGAAGGAAGGGATACCTTGCAAGCATACGAAGAAAGGGACGGTGTATCGGGTGGTTAAGCTGTAAAGAGGATGTGGTAAAGGTGACAATAGAAAGTTGAAACTTTTTATTGTCACCTTTATTATCACCGGTTATTGTCACCTTCTTTGTGTTGATAATGAGCTGGTTATCTTGAAAAGGTGACAAGTGACAATAAGAATGGCGAAAATAGTCTCTTTGTACATCGAGAGAAAGATACTACCAACTTTTTAGTCACCCCCAGCTATAATTTAATTAATGAGTAGAAGAGGTGCTATCAATGTCCCAATGAACAAAATAGTCGCCACTTTCGATCTTAGCACGAACTTTTGCAGCTATTGCTGTATTTTCTTCGCTATATTTAGAACAAACTAAATCAGAGATGATAGTAGGGTCATTATAACGTTTTGCCATACGTATCATTACCGGAAGCGTTTTGCCTTCACATGGCATTTCCAGACAGATTTCTTTCAGGAGTTCGATATCATTATGACGTTCATTACCCGGTTCTTTTTTCATGTCACGGCATAATAGACCTTTGCTTGTACTGGATGCTCCCCATGTTCCACGCATACCGGTATCTGCATAAGCATGTGTGACGGCACCACCTACACGTGTCCAGTCATTGGTGAATCCCGGATAAGTAACTCCTCCGTCCGGATAATAGCTGCTCACTCCTTCGTTCATTAATACATATCTTTCTTCAGAACGGTCGGGAAGATGGTTGAATGCTTCGATCAGCATGAAGTAAAGTTCCACGTTACGATAAATATAAATAAAGTTATCGGCTGCGTAACTCCATTTCTGCATTCTCCAGTTACCATATGAATCCTGACTGAAATGAGTGTTGAATCGTCCGTCACGGGAATCTTCCGAAGTGAAAGCGTTCGGATTGAAATTCTTGTCAGAATAACGTGCCACGCCTAATTCTGATGGTCTCAGGATAGGAGCGGAATAAAGATTCTGCTTGGTTGCATTTGTCTGGTTCTTTTTGTATTCATACGTGATTACTGAAACTGCTGCTTGTCCATTAGGATTATCTCCTCTGAACACTTTTGAATAAGCGTTATGGTAGTTGGCCTGGCACATCCATTTGGTGTAACTAGAAGCGGAGGCAAACGCTTCATTCATTTTAGGCAAAATCAAGTCGACAACATCTTGCCATCTTCCTTGCCATAAAGCGAGTTCTGCAGCCAGTGCGAAATATTCCGGGGTCATAAGGTCCCAATAGGTATAGTCACCTGCTGAAAGTGAACTGTCTGAGGCAATCCATTCTGTCCATGGCATGGTATGATTTCCGTCAACTCCGTCAAATCCGGTCTTCAGGTATTCCACACATTTGGCTATTGTCTGGTCTAAGTTCAGTTTGGGATATTGGGAATAATCTTTCATTTCGTGCATCGGATCATCAAACCAAACGACTTCGTTATAGATTTTCGCCATAGTAAGGTATACCCATGCTTTTACTCTTACAGTGCTGGCAACTAATCCTTTGTAGTGCTCCATATCGATGCTGTAGAGATGTGCCTGTTTGAATTCATAGATTTTCTGAAGATAATCGTTGCATGAGATGATCAAATCATAATATTTGGCCGGATCGGCATATTTATTGCCTGTCAGGTCCGATTCATAATTGGATAACGCATACATGTCGACATCTCTGTCAGTAGGAATCATCATTTCAGCCCGGGAATCAGTCAGGTAAATGGCTTTGTCGCCAATAGCCTGCATTTTCGTTGCGACTCCCAGAAAGCCTGCATACATTTCACTGGCTTCCTTTATATAGTCATCTCCTTTCAGCATTGTGTTGTTGTCCGGTTCAAAGAAGTCGGAGCAGGCACTAAGCCCCATCATGGCTATACCACACAACATGCTTTTTAATAGTATATTCTTTTTCATTGTCGTTAGAATTTCAAATTAACACCAAATTTTACAGATTTCGGTTGTACCATCTTTGCATAATCCAGTCCTTGAGACATTTCACTGTAAGAGTAAGAGAATTCCGGGTCTAGTCCCAGGTATTTTGTTGCTGTCAAAAGGTTTTCGCCTGATACGTACAAGGTACCTGAACGGAAGAAATTAAGTACGGTTTTATCAAAACTGTAACTCAAAGTCACGCTTTTCATCCGAAGATAAGAAGCGTCTTCTAACCATCTTTCAGAGAATGAAGTACTGCGATAAGGGTCATTGTGCTGTACGCGTGGCATATCGGTTACTTGTCCGTCCAGTGACCAGCGATTCAGTACGGCGATACTTTGGTTGCCCAGCGTATTCATGCCTTCCAGCTGATTTCGTACGGCATTGTATGCCATATTGCCTTTAGAATAGCTAAACTCGGCACCAAGTGCAAATCCTTTGTATTTAAATTGAGTATAGAAACCTCCGAAGAAATCGGGAGCTGCACTTCCTAGAGCGACACAGTCTTTGCTGTCGATTCTATGATCTCCATTCTGATCTACATAATGCATATCTCCGCCCCGGAAATAGTTACCGTTATCTGCCATTAAATTAGCAGCTTCAGCTTCTGCCTGTGTGGAGAATACGCCTACTACCTGATATCCATAGAACTGATAGGGCGACTTTCCGACTTCTGTTATCCAGTTTCCGTTAATGATTCTTTCTTCACCGCCCAACGAAGTGATCTTGTCGTCGTAATGAGCGATATTACCTCCTACAATCCATTCGAAGTCGCGGGTGCGAACCAATGAGGCTTGCACGGAAAGTTCCACTCCTTTATTGTCCATTTTGCCGACATTAGCGTAGTAAGGTGCGGAACCGTATATGGACGATGTAGGCTGCATACAGATCATATCACTGATCTTATTGTTGAAATAATCAAAAGATACATTTAAGCGGTTACGGAACAATGACAGATCCAGTCCTAAATTAAGGGAAGCATTCTTTTCCGGCTTTAAATGTGTGTTCGGTACATTGACGCGTGCAATGGCGGAGATATCCTGGTAAGCGGCTGATGAGTAATAGAACGTACCCATGTTGCTTGCGAAGCGGGTATTACCGGTCAAACTATATTCAGCACGTACATTTAGCTTGTTGATCCATTCTGAATTTTGAAGAGGCTTCCAGCCTTTGCCCAACAAGGTTACCCCTGCTGACGGATACACATAGAAACGGTTGGCACTTGTTCCTGTAGACGATGCTCCGTCTACTGATACATTGACAGATGCCTGTACCAGATTGTTGTAGGTATAGTCCGCATGTCCGTAATAGCTCATCCAGTTCCACTTATTCAAATAACCATAAAAACGACGTCCGTCGGCTTGTGTATTGCCCAGTGTCTGATAAAAGTCATTATCCGTGTTACGTCCTTCACCCACATCAAACTCGTTTTTGGTGGTGAGGATCTGTGCACCGGCGATGGCATTCAGCTGGTGGATACGATTGAACATTTTAGAATAACGCGCACTCAGATTCAGATACATATTGCTGGTTTCACCCACACCGGAACGAACCATGTTGTTTGCTGTACCATAAGTGTCTGATATGGGAACGATTGTTTTGTCCGTCAATCCGGGGATAAACATAGACTCATTATCATAGTTATAGTACATTCCTACCAATCCGGTGAATACCAATCCGGGCAGTGGGGTATAGTTTACACCTGCTCTCAGAGTTAAATCATATTGGCGGTTGTGCGCATCTAACGTATTGACGATGGCCAATGGGTTGCTTATTGCAAAATCCATGGTTGTACATTTACCGAAATAGTAAGGTGAATACGTACTTAATATATTTCCATCCTTATCCTTGTTGTACGGACTTAGTACCGGTGATTGTGCATAGGCGGCCAGGATAGGGTTGGTTTTGATGTTCATCCCTTGTTCCTGAAAATGTCCGTTTAAGTAAGCCAGTCCGATAGTGGCAAAGATATCCACTTTCTTGCTTACGAGGATATTACCGTTCAGTTGGGTATGGAAACGTTCTGTACTGGTGCTTTCATATAGACCGTTTTCTTTGGAATATCCTAACGAAAGGTCATATTTGGCAATTTCGTCACCACCTTCTACACGGAAAAGATGATCAGTCGCATACCCTGTGTTGTACATCAAATCCTGCCAGTCTGTTTGATTATTATAAGTGTTGAGATACAATGGGTTGTTAGGATCTTTCAAGAAAGGAAAGTTGCTATAGAATTTATCCATATCACTATAATATGTCATACCCGCGTCTGTCAGGTAGTTCAAATAATCTTTTCCACCCAGCAGAGGAATGCGTTTGTCACTCCAGGTTACACCGTATTGTCCGTAATAACTAACTTTGGTTTCCATGTCGTTGGAGCTGGCACCATCTGTCTGGATTAAAATAACTCCGTTCGATCCCATTGAACCATACATGGCGGCTTCTGCTCCCTTCAGTACTGTGATGTTCTGGATATCATTGATATTGTATGCCTGAAAGATATCACGTGTTAAGCCTCCGATGATCGGTGATTCATTTTTGTCCGGCAAGTAGGGTACACCATTGATTACGATCAATGGTGCGTTGTCACCTGTCAGTGAACGGATACCCCGGAGATTATAATAACTGCCTTCGCCCGGCATACCGCTACCGCGTTTCACTTGTAAACCTGCTACTTGTCCTGCCAAAGCCCGGTCAATCTTAGCACTTCCTAACAGGAAATCCTTCTTTGCAATATTCGTTGCAGCAGTATAATCGGAAATCTCCGTATTATCTCCCCGGAAGGGTAGTACAACCTGTTCGTTGTGTTTGTACTGATTGTCTGAAATCATCATGATCACCACTTCCGTTCTTCCGTTCAGCAATTGCCGAACGGGAAGATAGCCGGGCGCCCAAACCGATATAACTCCGGATTTATCTCTTAATTTGAAAGTGAATTCCCCATCGGCTTTAGTAGTCGCATTCAAGGTGTCTTGTACAGACACTACGGCATCTGCTATAGGTGTATTAGTGGCAGAGATAATCTTACCTGTCAGTTTGTAGTTTTTCTGTCCGTACATGCAAGTTGCAAACAACAATGGTAATGCAACTGCAAGCATTCTTTTTATATTTTTCATATCATTCCTTATCTAGATTAATAACAATTTGCAGTCGGGCGGATACACCAATGTTCAGGAGTAAAAGCTGTTCCTCCATTGTGTGTGGCCACGAACTTCAAACGAAGTTCCACGGGTTCATTTCCTTCAATTGTAAATACACCGACTTCTCCACCGTCTCTGTCGTATTTATTATTCAGACTTGACGGGTAAAACTCTGGAGCTCCTCCACCTCCACGGTCATGAGAGTAACTACTCCATTTGGACCTTACGATTGTTCCTACAAGTTTGTCGTTAACATAAATGCTGCAATCATTCTTCATATTTGAATTCTTTCCAACTCCGAAATGAAGAGTATACTCACCTGGAGGAATCATATATGGTTCAATGTCATAAGTATTATCGTTATGTAAATCAAATTTAAATGTAGTAAAGTCTAATATGGTTTCCAGATTATTTGCGTCTTGACGTACTAACCATAAATATTCATTGCTAATTTCCGGCCATCCGTATCCGGGTGTCCATGCTTTTACTTCAGTGCGTGTGGGGCCGCCACTACCATACGGAGCTAAATTTGAACATGCAAAATATTTGTCTTTGTCGTTTTGATCCATGTATTTAAACCATTTGAACAGGTCTTTAAAACGCCATATTAACACGTCTTTTTGTGGTAATTTCAGAGAAGTGACATAATAAGCAATACCATTACTCATTCTCACTGGATTATCAAGGTCTACTTTATTGACGGTAGTTCTCCATTGTTTGCCAAAAGCGGAAGTTAAGTCCGGTTTTTGCGGATCATTGAAAACTTCGGCGTCGTATTCCACATCTTTGAAAAACATTGCCTGAAAACACCAGTTCTCCAAGATTGAGTCAGGACGTTCGATTTTCCATTTTTTTAGTTTTGCTTTGCCTTCATCTAATGCTTTCTTAATTAACTCATCAGATGGGATAAGAACAGTTATTTTCTTGCTTTCAGATGCTAAATCTAAACCTTTATCCAGGAAGTAGGGATTCTTTACAGTGAATACAGAGTCATAAACTGTATTTCCAGATTCATCTACTCCAATACTAAGACTGTTATTTCTGTCAAAGGTCTTCACATTCCTTGAAAGAATTGCATTTTTGAATATGGAATATTGGTCTGATAGCCCTTCTATGGTTTCCAGCAAAGATTTAGGAGTAACAATAATGTTGTCTAATTCATAAACATAACCATTGTTCACCTTTACTACTTTCTTTACTTTACAATTGCTGTTGAAAATAATTTCCTGTGATCCGTTTTCTTCTGATGTTGTTTTGTTAATCATCACATATTTTCCGTTCCACATCATCAGGCGTTGACCATCTTCGATGGTATTTGGAGAAAGGGAGGCAGTCGTTATATGACTTTTTGCCATGTAGGCTTTCTCTTCGTCGATGCCGTCGTCCGAGCTTCTCACGGTAGTCATTAGTGTATTGTCAACGACAAAAAGGGTGTAAGATACTCCGGCAGCTTCCATTTCTTTAAAGATTCCTGTCTCTTTAAACAGATTGCATATAGAGCTATATGATTGTTGTGACTCTAAATATTCAATAGCTGGTGCGTCCACAATAGTCATTTCCTCATTATTGATGACAGCTGCTTGCTTATTGTAATGGTTATCCCATTCGTCCGTACAAGAAGACATCAATCCTCCCCATATGATTGCAGCGGATAAGATATATTTATATACTTTCATAATCTGATTCAATTTATTGGTTCAAACAAAATATAATCGACCTGGATACGGAAGTCTTTTGAAATACTGGCCGCCGGATCATTTAAGGTGATTCTCATCGTATATTCCTTCATATCTGGGATTTCTACTACATCGTATAACACTGTATCAAATAACCCCATAGTTACCAGATAATTGCCATTAGCGTCTGTGTCACTCGGAAGACTGGAATACAGAGGGTAAGATACAGAACTTACATTCTCCATTTCGGGGAATTCCACATCTATTTGTCCTCCATTACTTCCACTACCGTAGGAACGGAAATTCTTCATACTGTTAGCATAAAAATAACGTAAGGTCACTTTATATTTTCCGGGAATCATAACAGGAGATTTCATTTGTACCCATCCTTTATAACCCAGTGAAACTGTCAGTAAATCACCATGTAAGAATCTTCTTGTTTTATCCTGGTTATCATAGTTTGCATTACTGCGCAGAGTTCTGTAGGCCAGGTTTCCAAAGTTACTAACCGGCATTCCTTGAGAACCTACTTTATATTCATAACATGCCAGTTTGGCATCCTTCAGTTCTGTTGACGGTTCTGCTTTTGCATCTATCTCTTGTTGGAAAATCTGCCCATCTACTCCGTTAGAACCAATATAGTTGGCTACTTCCGGATAGTCGGCTAAGTCCCAGTAAATGATAAATGGCTTAAGATCCTTGCAAATAGGAAGCAGGCCTTCCAATTGTTGTATATAACCGTTCTTAGTCTGATAGTCGCAGTCACTTTCACGGAAAACGGTTCTCATTTCACTGCCGCCATCATAATTTAAGTAATAATTGTCATCTGCTTCCTGAGATATTTTAATAGCTGCATTTTCGCAAGCGGTTCCCCATATCTTACAAGTGGCTACTGTATCTACATCAAACTTTTTGAGATTATCGACCTTGTAACGTCCGTTCAGAATGTGATAAGCTGCATAGCGGTTTAGTGCATTGTTCTTATTCTCATAGTCTTCGCCGGCTCCCAGCTTCTTTACCAAATCGTCACACGAAGAAATCCCTTTACTTTGGAAAACATCATCGGGCACTCCCAATATAGTATAGTTCCGTCGTACTTCCTGTTTGGTCCCGTCGGGCATCGTGATTGTATCGGCAATGATATTCAAAGTGTCATGCCATCCGGTTCGTTTCAATGCTTCTGCAAGAATGTTATTCTTATTGTTCTCGAATAATTTCTGATAAACACTTTCAACCATCGGACGCATAACATCATCCAATACATAAACAAAGCCGTTGGAAGTATGTATCGCCAGTTCTTTTACGTGCGCTTCTCCATTCATATACATAGCGTTGAATCCTCCTTCGGATGAATCATCTGCATTAAAGGTTACTTCCAGTATATCATTGGACAGAGTCTTGTCTTCCAACTCTCCACCTTTGGAAAATTCTTCCAATGTGATCGTATCATTCACCAAATGGTATTGTACGAGTTGTCTTACATAGACTTTTCCTAATTCTTCTACCGAAGAAACTTTCTTTTCCTGATAGAAAGCTTCCATAGCCTGATTGGTAGGAGCGAACAGGGTTAACTTGGCAGTTGCTTGATTTACTGCATTATACATATCTGCATATTTCATAACCTTAATCCATTCTGAAAAATCATCGGGACGGGTGCTCAGGTAAGATGAAATGGGTTGCATGTCATATACTGCAAAAGTTTCATCCTTATAAGGATCGTCGCAGGAATAAACAGCAGCGACAATGATCAATATACAAATTCTAATCAAATTTTTCATAGCAATATAATTAATCGGTTACACCCGCATAATACGGATTTTGAACTAACAATAAATTGGCATCAATTTCACTTTGACTGATCGGCAGATACCAAGCATATTCATTACTCAATACAGAACGCAGCCAAGATACGTTGGCGGTTGAATTGTAGGTTACAATCATTTCAATAAATGAATCCTTATACCTGTAATTTTTCATTTTACCGAAGCGAACCAGGTCATACCATCTTTTTCCTTCTGCGGCAAATTCTATATTCCGTTCATGCAGTACGGCTTGCAGCATTTCTTCTTCTGTTGCAGATTCAGCAGTTAAATCCAGGTCCTTTAACCGGGCACGGTTGCGTACTTTATTAATGATTTCCAATGCCTCTTCATAACCGGCAGCGCCTTTCCAGATGAGTGCTTCTGCTTTCATTAATAAGATTTCGGCCATACGGTAAATGATGTAGTTGGCATCGTCATTCGGACGTACCTGGCTTAAATCCTGATATTCCGATCCTTTGTATTTCCAGACGCAATACTGTTTTTTATCTGCTGTTCCTGTTGCATCCAAGTCTGCATATGCTCCCCATTTAGCACGTACGGAAGCGGTAATATCACCAGCGCCATTCTCGATACTTTCATTATATAAATCTTCGCACATGGCTTCTGTATATAGATATGGTGCGGTAGTGCTGAGTGTAAAGTAGTAAGAAGGTGAGGTCCCTTTGTTTTCTTCCTGTTGGGCAAAATTCTTTTCGTCCCAATTGATCTCAAAGATGGATTCATTACTGTTTCCTTGAGTAAAGATAGTGATCCACTGTTCAGGAACTGCCATGAATACGGGGCGGCGTGTAGCTGTCGCATTAATCAGCTGATTGGCATATTCTATACAGCCGTCGTAATCTTCGCTCCATAAGCAGACATCTGCCATCAAAGCGTACAACGCCCATTTTGTAGCACGTCCTTTACTGGCACCTTCCCATTGGTCATCTTCAAAAAACTCTTTAGCAGCTCCGCTATCCAGTGCGGTTTGAATGTCCGACTTAATCTGAGCGATTATATCTTCTTCTGAAGATTTTGCAATATCGTAAGGAGCAGAATCGTCTACATAAGGTTCTGTCACAATCGGAGCTTCCTTAAAGTTGCGAACTAAGTAGAAATGGCACAATCCGCGTAAGAAATAAGCTTCGGATAAATGTGAATTCATGGTGACTTCCATGTAGGTTTTATCTTTTGCTTGTACTTCCGGTGCATATTTAATCACAGAATTGGCCATATTCAATATTTTGTATATGGATGCCCAACTGCATAAAGCGTCGGAAGCCGTAATCTGGAAATTTTGCAATTTCTGTTTTTTAGTATCACTGTAGGCGTAGATAGAAGCACCTCGTAACTCTCCCCAATCAACCAGTGTCCGGGTACAGGCACGCAAAGATGAATATCCTGAAGCTAATACCGCTTCTACGTCTTCTTTAGCTTTCCAATAATTAGCTGTTATCTGCTCATTTTTAGGATAAACTTCAAGCCAGTCACTACAACTGCCACAAAGTAAACTCCCGAAAGCGAATAAACATATTAATATCTTTTTCATATCTGAATAGTATTAGAAACTCATATTTAAACCGAAAGAAAATCTCTTAGCGACAGGGGTCGTAGCTGTATCTATGGCCAGATTACTACTATTAGTAGATACTTCCGGGTCCTGTCCTGTATAGTTAGTCCATGTAAACAAGTTATATCCCGTTACGAATACACTTAATGAATTTACATTAAATCTATTACAGATCTTTCTTGGGAATCCGTAACTTAAAGTCATTGATTTCAAACGTACGAAAGAAGCTTTTTCTACGAAGCGGTCTGATCCCAGATAGTTTCGTCCTTCATTGTACAAAGCACGAGGTATATCCGTATTATCCCCTTCGTTCTTCCAACGACGAAGTACAGCTTTGCTTTGATTGCTTGAGCCATACATGGATTCGTTGTTCATACGAGCCATATTGACGATAGATTGTCCAAAACGTCCATGGAAGAAAGCACTTAAAGTCACTTGTTTGTATTTGACAGTTACTCCTCCACCTCCGGTTACTAAAGGTTGACTATTACCGAGGTAAACAATATCGTATTTGTTTATAACACCGTCGTGATTGATGTCCTCATACATTGCATCACCGGGATAGCATAGATAGGAACCGTTTTTCATCACAATGGGGTTACCTTTCAAGTCATTCATGACATTACCTTCTGCATCTCGAGCATAAGTAGCGTCTTTATTCTGATAAACGCCCTTATAACGATAACCGAAGAATGAACCGATAGGACGGCCAACCTGTGTGATGTATGCGTATTCTCCATTTTTCACTTCGTCAGCATTCTTTATTCCTTCTGTTACACCAGACTGTAGTTCTGTGATTTTATTCTTGTTGCGTGATACATTAAAATAACCGCTTACGCGCCAATCTTTATTTTCAAAGAAAACCAGGTCTGTGCGGAATTCCCATCCTTGGTTTCTGGTAGATCCCGAGTTGAAGTAGGCAATATTAGAAAATCCTGTTGTAGAAGGTATTCTGTAATTTTTGTTTAAAATGTCTTCTCTGTCCCTCCAATAGTAATCAAAAGTAAATCTCAAACGGTTGTGTAAGAAACCGAAATCAGCTCCGATATTATATTCCTTAAGAGATTCCCATTTTAATTGATCCAATTGCATACGGCTTGGAGCAATGGAAGACATATTCATATAATTATCTCCAGTTGATTTAAATGCTCCCATATAAACGGAGTTACCTTTAGGAGGAGTTCCACTTTCTCCATAACTGAGACGTATTTTAGCCATATCCAACCATTTTTCTTTTGCAGCAGCAAGGAAAGGTTCGTCCTGAATATTCCAGTTTACACCAAATGCAGGGAAATAACCCATACGTTGGTTGCGTCCCATTGCCGAACTACTTTCTATGTTTAACAATGCCTGGAACACATAACGTCCTAACAATGTATAGTTGATCATTCCCATTCCTGAAACGCTCCGACCTTCGGATTCGCCTGAGCCCATGCTTTGTACAGATGTTCCTACTATTGGGTCGGATAACCCGGACGAGGCCATTCCGGATGTTTTACTAGCGTAGCTGGAACTTGTAGACTGGCTGGTATTCCAACGCAGGTTGGTGATCAAATTGTGTTTACCATTCCAGTTTTTCATAAACTGAAGCTTGTTTTCAGTTTGTATAGACAAACTTTCGGACATACCATCATAAGCCTGATTGGCAAAAGCGTTCATCCAAACTGAACCTGTTACAGATTGTGGCAGGAATTTGGTGTTTTTGGATGTATTCATTTTGATAGATACATAACCGCTGTAAGTGAAGCCTGGTAGTATTTTATAATTGGCATCAATGATAGCTCTGGTTTCCCGTTGAAGTGTATTATTCTTTGATTCTTTTGCCATAGCTACCGGATTGTAGTTAGTTGCATTACTTCCTGCATCATTACTACTGAATACGCCTTCCCAATCAGTGGTTTGGCGAGTGAAATATTGATCCAGTGGAAGATGAGTTACATCGTCAATCACATAAGGTGACTTATTAGGCATCTTTTTAAAGGCTTCAGAACGAACGGTGGTAGCCCAGTTTGCATCTTTATCGGTTTGAGTATAGGTAACATTAGCGCCAAATCTCAATTTCTTCGAGAAATTATAATCAATACGCAATGTAGAGTTAAAACGATTCATTGAAGTACCGATTGTTGTTCCGTCATCGGTTGCATAGCCCAAAGAAAGACGATATGTTGCTCTGTTACCACCTCCACTCATAGAAAAACTGTTATCGGAAGATAAAGCATTTTGGCGTACTAAATCTAGCCAGTCGGTATTCTGATGGTATTCATCATAATATTGCCAATCCGGATTATCTCCGATTTCCGGTGTATTGAATAACAGACGAAGGTAATTGGATGCTTGGCTTACACCTACATAATTGGCACTGTTCCAAATAGCATCCTGCATTAAGGCAACATATTCGTCTCCGTTTAACATCGGGATTGTTTTGGGCTCTACTTTAGCAGTCCACTTGGAAGAGAAAGAGAAACGAGTTTTACCTACTGATCCTTTTTTGGTAGTAATGATCAATACACCGTTGGCTCCTTTGGTTCCCCATACAGCTGTAGCTGAGGCGTCCTTCAGTACTTCTACCGATTCGATGTCATTCGGTGAAATGTTCAGAAGTGCTCCTAAGTCTTCTTCATTGGCTGTTGCAAAATCAAAATCACTGGTGTTACTATCTGAATAGGGCACACCGTCAATAACGATCAAAGGGTCGGAAGAGGCATTTAATGTACTGGCACCACGAATAAATATAGTACTTTTTGCTCCCGGATCACCACTTAATGTGATATCCACACCTCCTAATTGTCCTTGCAAAACTTCTTCGACAGATGTCACAGGAGAGGTAGCTACCAGGTCTTCCATATTAATTTTTTGTGTGGCAGAAGTCTGTTCTTTCAGTCCTACTCCCAAGTCATTACGGTCTTTACGTTCAGCCACAATCTCAACCTGGCCTATTGCCTCAGACGTTGATTCCATTGTGACATTCAGTGATTTTTGTCCTGTATACTTTATTCTCTTTGTTTTCATTCCAATATAAGAAAACACGAGAGTCAGATCTTTCTCTTTTTCAGGAATAGCCAATTTGTACTGACCGTTCGTGTTGGTAACAGTACCTCCCAATGAACGTTCCTGTGAGTTCATAATATTAATATTAACACCAATCAAAGGTTCTGCACTTTTCCCAAAGAGTTCCGTCACATTACCGATGATAATCTGCTGTGTCTGTGCCACTACTTCTCCTACAGTACAAAGAAGTATGACTACAGAAAAATATAATTTTGTTAACTTCATAATTCTTAAAATTCAAATTACATAAGAAGAGATTCGATAAAATGGAAACATCCGTCGTTATAACAGAATGGGAAATAATTATATTTTCCAGACACTTGGACTACTTTGGTACCGTCCTTAAGTTGGATTGAGAGAGAAGTCCCCAAATCTTTATAAACAATTGTATTTCCGCTGTAATTGACATATTCGCCGTTTTCCATCTTCGAACCCGGATAACAAGCTGAAGGAACAGAAGAGGCTACAAGGAAATAATTACTGATGTATTTCTTTAGCTCAATCTTTTCGTCACTGGTCAGTCCATTGCCGGAATCGATTAAACCTAATGTGCCATCTTCATAGACCATCAATTTGTCTGCTCCGGGAATCTCTTTACCTGCCAATGCATTCTTTAATGTTTCATTGGTCGGAATAAAAGCAATGGTACGACCGGCCAGTCCTGCTATTGTTTCTCCGGAAATCATATCAGCTTGTTTCAACAACTGGGCAAAGCAATAATAGGGATAACGTGTATCCTGGCAGATAGCTAATGCTTTTTGCAGACTGCTTCCCTGACCGTCCTCAGTTTCAGCTTCAAACAATCCGGATATAGCGTTTGCTTTATACGTGTAAGTCTTTCCATTTGCCCATGGTTTACCGCTATTGGTGACTTCTTCAAATTCGACAAACGGGTCAATGGTACTGCCCGGCTCCAGGACACCATTGAAATGATTACTACATGTTATCTTTCCATCCTTTACAAACCAGTAGCAGAAAGCGGACTGAATAGGAATGATCTGTGTTCCCTGCTTTTTAAGTTCTACTTCCTCACTCATTACAGTATGAGCTCGTATGATGCGTTGCAATTCGTCAGAAGAAACAGCTTCCCATTCTCCTTCGGGTTTCTGTTCCAGTTTTCCTCCTTCAGCATAATAATTCAGGAAGATGCCGTCTGCTTCGAATGCGGAGTTGTCTGGAATCAGTAATGTGTATTTCTCGTTTTCTGCTCCGAATGAACTCAACAGATTGGCGCTATTCATTGCATATAGGAAATTCAGGAATCTTTTTTCATGAAAAGCAGGACCGGATACGGAGTTGAAAAGAATCGGAGTCTGTATCTTGCTTAAACCGTAAAAGCTGCCATTCACACACATCTTTCTGTTTACATCCGATGCATAAGGGTCAAAGTTGTATTTTGTACCCGAAGCGGTAGTAACTGTACCATTAACAATTTCTTCAGGAAAAGCAACTGAACCGCTATATACATATTCATTAAGGAATAAAGTCTGGATCAACGGATCAAGAGAATTGTAGTCTGCATAACCGCTGTTTTTCCAGTATGAATTGAAGAATTCACTTAATGCCGTATTATTGGGGGCAAATAAACTATACGCACGATAAGCTAATGTGTCCAGGCGTTGATAGTCATATTTGTACCATTCCATTGCAATAGGAGCTAATGGAGATCTGTGGCTATGCAAATATAACGTATCCGCGTTCAATGCGCTACCATATTTTTGGGTAAGTTCATCGTTGGGCGTATAGATGGAGAATTTGTCATACATAGCCAGAAAATCAGAGTATTCTGTATTAGATTTAAGTTGGTCGTAAATAGATCCCAAAGGTTCCAGAACTTTGTTGATCGTGTGGATGTAGCCATTGTTGGCTATTAAGCCATATTCTTTCACAGATGCTTCCGAAACATTAAATCCGTCATTACCGGTCCAGGTTGAATTAGGATAGAAAGCTTCGTAATTCTTTTTTGCATCTATTTTCTTAGATGAGAAAAAATAATGTGAAAAGACTGGGACAAATCGTTCCAGATGATAAACTGTGACTGATTTGCCTGTTAAAGGATCAACTTCTCTTGTCGGTTCCCCTGAACTGCGTGTCCGGAATTTGTAGTATAATCCCGGATCAAGAATTTCAGTGCCTTCATCGTAGGCTTCTTCACCTTCAGGACGGAAATTTTCCATACTACCTTTATTATAAGAGTAATAAAGTAGGTGGAATCCGATTAGTTCTTTCAGTTCCCTGGTAGGAACATCTTGTACTGTCGAATAATTATGTTCTGACAGATAAGCAGTAAAGGCATTGTTGTCCGGTGCCATAACGGTCATTAATCCTCTACCGTTCATGATTTCATAATAACCGGCACGTTCTGCTGCTTCAAGGAACATGGAAAATTGTCCGTCCATGCTTTCATCCGAAAGTAATTCCCAAGCGCTTCCTTTTACCCACCCGGGAACCTCATAATGTTCATCCATCTTATCCTCACAGGACCATAGGAAAAATGGAATAAAAGACAGCCATAGCAGCCTTCGCATAATCGTTAAGTTTTTCATAATACTAAAAAATAAATATTTCAATAATAACTAAGATGTTTCTCACGTACTTATGAAATTAATATTGCACACAAATGTCACAGTTGATACAAGTTGCATCATCAGAAGAGATTTGTGTGCGTAAACAAGTTGTCACATTGGTTGCTCTTTTCATATAATCCAATTAAGTTAAACAAAAGTTAGATTAATGATAGAGAGTAAAAAGTCTGTTTGTGAGCATGTTATAAAAAGCGTGAGATTGCCTTTAGACAATTAAAAAGCAACTAAAATGATAGGAAGTAGTTATTCTGAAATCAAATCGATAGGGAGTGTAATTTAAACTCTGTCTGGTTTCTATTTCTTTTAAATCACAACAAATA